>NZ_FQVO01000009.1 GCF_900129385.1 Chryseobacterium takakiae
GCCATTTTCAATGATCGCAAAGAAAATTTCCAAAATAATTTGAATAACAATAATATCAAAAAATGAAGCCGACTCGTGAAATGAGACGGCTTCTTTATAATGTATAATTTCTGGATTAAATTCTTTCGATATCTGCTCCGATGGCTTTCAATCTACCATCAATATTTTCATAACCTCTGTCGATCTGCTCGATATTATGGATGATTGATTTACCTTCTGCAGAAAGAGCGGCAATCAGAAGTGCATTACCTGCCCTGATATCCGGAGAAACCATCGTTGTTCCTCTTAACGGTGTTTCTTGGTTCAGCCCGATTACTGTTGCTCTGTGCGGATCACAAAGAATGATCTGAGCGCCCATGTCAATCAGCTTATCCACAAAAAATAATCTTGATTCGAACATTTTCTGATGAACCAAAAGACTTCCTTTCGCCTGTGTTGCCACAACAAGGATGATGGAAAGTAGGTCTGGTGTGAATCCCGGCCATGGCGCATCAGATACAGTAAGAATAGAACCGTCAATAAACTTCTGGATTCTATAATTTTCCTGAGTCGGAATGAAAATATCATCATTGCTCTGCTCCAGCTGAATACCCAGCTTTCTGAATGTATTTGGAATAACACCAAGCTGGTTCCAGTTGACATTTTTAATCGTAATTTCAGATTTTGTCATGGCTGCAAGACCAATCCATGAACCGATTTCCACCATATCCGGAAGCATTGTATGTTCTGTTCCGTGAAGATAGTCAACCCCTTCGATGGTCAGTAAATTAGAGCCGATTCCGGAGATATTCGCGCCCATTCTGTTCAGCATTTTGCAAAGCTGCTGTAAATAAGGTTCACAAGCTGCATTGTAAATTCTGGTTTTTCCCTTTGCCAATGCAGCAGCCATTACGATATTAGCAGTACCTGTTACGGAAGCTTCTTCCAGCAGGATGAATTTTCCATTAAGTTCTTTTGCTTTTAAGGAATAGAAAAACTCTTCTTCATCATAATGAAACTCTGCACCCAGTTCCACAAGTCCTTGAAAATGAGTGTCTAATCTTCTTCTTCCAATCTTGTCACCTCCCGGAGTCGGCATGTACGCTTCGCCGTATCTTGCCAGCATAGGACCCATAAGCATGATAGAACCTCTTAGCTTTGCCCCGTCTTTTTTGAACTCATTGGATTTGATATAATCGAAATTAACTTTGTCTGCTTTGAAAGTATAATCGCCGTGTCCGTTCTTGGTAACTTTCACTCCGAAATCGCCCAGAATTTCAATTAATCGATTAACGTCGTGGATATCGGGAATATTTTTAATTCTTACCTCCTCATCAGTTAATAAGACGGCACAAAGAATTTGTAGAGCTTCATTTTTTGCTCCTTGTGGAGTAATTTCGCCTTGCAGTCTTTTTCCTCCTCTTATCTGAAATGTTCCACTCATATCTACTTTCTGTTTTTATTATGATTGTTGTTATTATTGTTGTGTCTTCTTTTGTTGTTAGATTGGTTTCTGTTGTTAGTCTGGTTTCGGTTGTTATTATTACGGTTGTTGTTATTGGTTGTATAATAGATTTTACTTTTTTCAAGTGTATCTATTCCCGTAAGATCCAGCCTGTTTTCAGAAAGTTCTTTCAGGTGTCGGAAAATAACATCATCGGTAACGTGTTCTTTGTTATATACGTTGTAAGACTTCTTCATATTATTGGCAATCACCTCAATCAGGGCTTCTTTTTCGTCTCCCTGTTCCAGTTCGATGGCTTTTTCTATTAATTGAAGAATACTTTTCCCGTAAAATTTGAAATCTCCCTGAAGTTTAGGGTATTCCATTCTTTTAGGCCGCTCTGCCAGTTGTTCTCTTGTAGGGAAAGGATATGGTGAATCTACGTCTAGGTCGTAATCGGCAAGAATGAAAAGATGATCCCAAAGTTTATGCTTATAATTTTCTTCATCGCGAAGCTGCGGGTTTCTCTGACCCATAAAATCAATGATGCCCATTGCCATCTCGCTTCTCTCTTCTTTTGAAGGAAGCTCTTTGCAACGTTCAACCAACTGTTGTATGATTCTGCCATATTCCGGCAGTTGAAGCTTATTTTTTTGGGTATTGTATTCCATAGTATGCAAATATATGGATTAATAGAAAAATTGTACCGAAAATCTTTAAAGTTTATCAATTTTTAATGATGTTTTAAATAAGATTTACAAAAGAATAGATGGTGAAAATAAAAATTATTTCACAATCACTTGAAATTATTTTAATAAAGTTGTAATTTAGGTAACACTTTAATAATCAAAAAATAAGATATGAAAAAAACTCAATTTTTACTTGTAGCACTGGCTTTGGGATTTGTTTTTTCATGCAGGGAGAATGATGGAATCACAGATGAAACTCCGGATCAGAAGGAAGTTCACAGCAAAATTGTAAACGTAACCAGTCACGACGGACGACCTTTCAGTACCGGAACGTCTTCCTACGCGAAATTTGTGGCCGGTCCGGGCGGAAGTGTTCTCATGCAGGGATTTTACTGGGATGTACCCGATGGAGGAAACTGGTGGAATACCGTAAAAGGAAAGCTCACCGACTGGTCGAATGCCGGAATTGGTGCCGTATGGCTTCCACCCGCTTCAAAAGCACAGAACGGAGCGTATTCAATGGGTTATGATCCTACGGATTATTATGATTTTGGAAATTACAATCAAAACGGAAGCATTGAAACCCGTTTCGGATCACGGGCAGAACTCGAAGCGTTAATTACAAAAGCCCACGCAGAAAACATGCAGGTATATGCGGATATTGTCATTAACCACAACAGCGGCGGCCAGTCGGAGTATAATCCTTATGTAGGTTCCAATACCTGGACGAATTTTTCAGGGGTCGCTTCAGGAAAGTTTACGAGAAATTATAATGATTTTTATAAAAATGCTTACGGAAATAATGACGAAGGTGCTTTCGGAGGATTTCCGGATTTGTGCCACGCCAATCCGTATGTCCAGGACTGGCTTTGGGGAAGGGATGATTCTGTTGGAAAATATTATAAAAACGTCATGAAGTTCGATGGCTGGAGATTCGATTATGTGAAAGGTTTCGGGCCCTGGGTGGTCAGTACATGGAATTCCAATGTCGGCGGATTTTCTGTTGGTGAGCTTTGGGACTCAAATGTCAATACACTGGAATGGTGGGCCAATAATGCCAATAGTTCGGTGTTTGATTTTGCGGCTTATTACAAAATGGATGATGCATTTGACAACGGCAACTTAAATGTTTTGAATGATGATATGATGTGGAAACGAAATCCTTTTAAAGCGGTTACCTTTGTTGCCAATCATGATACGGATATTATCTACAATAAAATGCTGGCGTATGCTTATATTTTAACGCATGAAGGGTATCCTACAATTTTTTACAGGGATTATGAAGAATGGCTTAATAAAGAAAGATTAAATAATCTCATCTGGATTCATAATAACAAAGCGACAGGAACAACTTCCATCCTTTATACCGATAATGATGAATATATTGCACGGCGAAACGGGTATAACGGAAATCCGGGACTGGTAGTGTATATCAATAATTCTTCAAGCTGGCAGGAACGCTGGATTCAAACCAACTGGACAAGCCAGCAGATTAAAGATTTTACCGGAAGTTCAAACTGGTATCCTACGACGCAGTCTGATAAATGGGTGAAAATCCAGTGTGCGCCAAAATCATATTCTATATGGTCTTTAAATCAATAATTTAAAAAATAAAGACTGGTTCGAAAGAAGCAGTCTTTATTATACTATTAAACCTGAATAAATTTTGCCCGCTGATGCGGAGTAGGTAAATAACATTTCTGGTTGGCAAGTTTCATTCTGTTTTTAGAAACCAGATCATACATTTTATCGCTTAAAAAAGAAGGAATAATTTTTCCTAAAACTGAAAGTTTGTAGATGCCTCCAAGTATGTTGGCGATTTTCAAAACCGCTTTGGATTTCTCAAGATAATAATGGCCGGGTTTCCAGAGATACATCGTGTTGAAAATTTTTGTATTCAGTCCTCTTTCAGATAAGAATTTCTGGCCAAACTCAGATTGTAGAGAAGCAAACATGAACTGGTCATTTTTATCTCTTTCAAGAATCCACTGTACCCAGAAATTGCAGACCCCGCAGTCGCCGTCGAAAAATACAATGTGTCTGTTTTGCAAGTTTTCTTCCATGATGTTAAGATTTAATAAAACATTTTCCTTTCTGTTTCCGTTTTCTCTCTTTTAAAATAATCTATCAGAATCTTTCTCTGTTCATCACTTAACTTTGCATTTTGATGCCCTATAAAATAAGAATCGAGAGGCATTTCTTTGCCTTCAACCATTTCTATACATTCCTGCAATTTATGTGCCTGATCTTTTTGCTCATACATCGCAAACGTAGAAAAATTAAGTTCTTTCCGTCCTTCATCTATATGATTTTTCATAATCCATGAAGCTGGTGCTATATTAGAATACCAGGGGTAACTTGTTTCATTAGAATGGCAGTCATAGCATGACACTTTAATGAGTTTGGCAATTTCGGGCTGTGTATTCTTTATTTTTAAAAAATCCATTCCGGGGGTAGATGCAGGATTGGTCTTGTCGATAGGAAAGAACTGAATAATAATAAATGCTACCAGAATAACAGTTAAAACTTTTTTCATATTTCAATGTTTAAGAATAAATAAATGTACCATAAAATTTTAATTCTATGAGTAATCATTTTTTGAAATATTAAAATCTAAACGGTTATTCTTTTTATTCTATCTGAATCTAAAGATATTAGACAATATATTTTGATTAATTCTTACATTTAACATAATGAACATATTAATTTAGTAATCGTTTTTAGCTATCAGAATAATATTATTAATAGATTAAATAGATTAAAAAACTTGCGTAAGTTTGTTTTTACGAAGAATTAATAAATTAATCAACATAAAATTAAACGACAATGGAAAAAGATTTGAATGACATCAGTAAATGCCCGTTTCACAACGGAACTATGAAAAGAGAAAATGTTGCCGGCGGCGGTACCAAGAATTCAGACTGGTGGCCGGATCAGCTGAAAGTAGATATTCTCCGTCAGCATTCTTCACTATCCAATCCAATGGATAAAGATTTTGATTATGCAGCAGAATTTAACAGCCTTGATCTTGACGCAGTAAAAAAAGACCTTCATGATTTAATGACTGATTCGCAGGACTGGTGGCCCGCGGACTTCGGACACTACGGACCCCTGTTTATTCGTATGGCATGGCACAGTGCCGGAACGTATCGTGTAGGAGACGGAAGAGGAGGCGCAGGCGCAGGCCAGCAACGTTTTGCACCCTTGAACAGCTGGCCGGACAATGTCAACTTAGATAAAGCAAGAAGACTGCTTTGGCCGATTAAACAAAAATACGGCAAGAAAATTTCCTGGGCAGACCTGATGATTCTTACAGGAAATATAGCTTTGGAATCGATGGGCTTTAAAACTTTCGGATTTGCAGGCGGCCGTGAAGATGTCTGGGAACCGGATATGGATGTATACTGGGGGTCTGAAAAAACTTGGCTAGGCGGAGACCTTCGTTATGCGCACGGCTCAGACGGAGTGGTTGAAAATCGCGGTGTATTGCCTTCTGATGACGATGCAGATGGCGATATCCATACACGAGATCTTGAAAAACCCCTGGCTGCAGTACAAATGGGACTTATTTATGTAAATCCTGAAGGACCGGACGGAAATCCTGATCCCATAGCAGCAGCAAAGGACATCCGCGATACTTTCGGAAGAATGGCGATGAATGATGAAGAGACAGTAGCGCTCATCGCAGGAGGTCATACTTTCGGAAAAACGCATGGTGCAGGTCCGGCAGATCATGTAGGAAAAGAGCCGGAAGCGGAAAGCATTGAAGCCCAGGGATTCGGATGGAACAGTACCTATAATTCCGGGAAAGGTAAAGACGCTATTTCCAGCGGGCTTGAAGTTACCTGGACAGAAACCCCGACTCAGTGGAGCAATAACTTTTTCAAAAATCTTTTTGAAAACGAATGGGAGCTCACCAAAAGTCCTGCCGGCGCTCATCAGTGGGTTGCGAAAAACGGCAGCGAAACCATTCCGGATGCTTTTGATCCTGATAAAAAGCATAGACCAACCATGCTTACAACAGATCTTTCCCTGAGATTTGATCCGGAATATGAAAAAATTTCAAGAAAATTTTATGAAAATCCAGATGCCTTTGCCGACGCTTTCGCAAGAGCATGGTTTAAACTTACTCATAGAGATATGGGTCCGAAAGCCCGTTATTTGGGACCTGATGTTCCGTCAGAAGAACTGATTTGGCAGGATCCGATCCCAGCAGTAGATCATGTCCTCATTCATAATTCTGATATAGAAACGTTGAAATCAAAAATTCTGGATTCTGGATTAAGTATTTCAGAATTGGTATCTACGGCATGGGCTTCGGCGTCAACATTTAGAGGAAGCGATAAAAGGGGAGGAGCAAACGGTGCGAGAATCCGCCTGGCTCCTCAAAAAAACTGGGAAGTAAATAATCCTGCTCAGCTTCAAAAAGTTTTAAGCACGCTTGAAAATATTCAGAAAGAATTTAACGAAAATCAGACCGGTGGCAAAAAAGTTTCATTGGCTGATCTCATCGTTCTTGCAGGAAGTGCAGCCGTTGAAAAAGCGGCAAAAGATGCGGGATACAATATTATTGTTCCATTTTCTCCGGGAAGAACGGATGCTTCACAAGAGCAGACCGATGTAGAATCAATGCAGTATCTTGAGCCTCTGGCCGATGGATTTAGAAATTATCTAAAGAAAAAATTCTCCGTTTCCACAGAATCTTTATTGATTGACAAAGCGCAACTGTTAACACTTACCGCTCCTGAGCTTACCGTTTTGATAGGAGGGATGCGTGCCCTGAATACCAACTTTGATGGTTCACAACATGGAATTTTCACGCAAAAACCGGGAATTCTTACCAATGATTTCTTTGTCAATCTGTTGGATATGAATACAAAGTGGCAAGCGGTTGCTGATGATAAAGAATTATATGAAGGCACAGACCGTAAAACCGGAGAAAAGAAATGGACTGCGACACGCGCAGATCTTGTTTTCGGATCTAATTCCGAATTAAGAGCCATTGCTGAGGTCTATGCAAGTTCCGATGCTCAGGAAAAATTTGTGAATGATTTTATTTCCGCGTGGGTGAAAATTATGAATCTGGATCGGTTTGATCTGGTATAATTTAACATTTTAAAATTGATAAAAAGACAGTTGATATTGACTGTCTTTTTTTTGTTTTTTATATTTTTAGTGAAAAATATTATGATAAAATTATTTTCCAAGGGAATTATTTGTGCGAAGCAAATGGTTCTGCCTGGGTGGTCATTTCAAGATTTTAAGCTAAATAGTATGTAACACAAATTTAATATTAAAGCTTTGCAGGTGTTATTTCACCTTTCATATCATAAATCATAAATGTCGGTTTTTCTTCACTAATAAATTCAATTAATTGAATATTGTTTAATATTAACTGTTTATTGTTGAAATTTTTTCTTTACTTTTGGAAAATCAAAACTAATACCATACTATGAAATTCCAAATTTTCACACATTTTCTGTATTTCCCGAAAATCTCACGATCTCTTTTTTAAGAACCAATTCTACTTTAATAATATAACTATTACATAATCTCATTATGTCAAAACTTCCATGCGTAAAAATGGCATTGTTGGTCACTATCATGTGCTCATCCAGTGCCTACTCTCAACTTGTAGGATCAGATGTGAAAATCTGGGAAAAATATATACCTGGCATCAGGGAGGCAAATGCGATTCCTGAAGAAAATCTCCTGAATTTTCATCCCGGGATTAAAAACAGACTATTCAAAAAGTATATTAAACACAGTAAAGAAAAGAGCCATACTTTAAGCTTAGTTCACACTTCAAAAGAGGATGAAAAGATATGGGAACGAGAAGAAAAGAAAAGTGCTTTAAGCAATAATGCTTATGAAATAGATGCCGGTCAGGAAGTTTTCAGAATCAAAAAGAAGCCTAGTATATTTACCCTCAACAGCAATGCTGAGAGAGATAAAAAGAAGAGTGATAGCCTTGAGATTTCTTTTGATGACCGTAACCTCTTTGAGCTCATCTTTATTCCTAAGAAATCAAAACCGATGGATTTAAATAAGCTCCATTCTTATTTATCGATAAAATATGGAATATCCTTGGAGAGAGGGAAGTATTACGGTAGTGACGAAAAAGTTATCTGGGATCCTGAAAAACATAAAAAATTTACCCATAGGCCTACAGGTTTGGGTAGGGACGACGGATATGAACTTTATCAAAAGCAGTCTTGTAATCAGGAAGATGGGTTTTTAAGCATAGGAAAGACCGATATTAAAAAACTTAATGCTGAAAATCAAAGTGTATTTGATCACAACAACTTTGTGATATGGTCTGATGACGACCAGAAAATGTCTCTTAAAAGAGATGGTAATTTTAATGTTTTGGAAAGAAATTGGGAAATTAATTTCATTGGTTCAACCATAACAAAGAATAACTACAAGATAAGAATTGACAAAAAGACAATCAATCCTGATAATGTGCCATTGACATACTGGATGATTTTAAAGAATAAAAGCGGAGAAACCACCAAAATTCAGGGTGTGGCCGCCCAAAAATATGTAATCTTTTCTGCAGTAGATTTTCTCCAGGATAAAAATGATGATTATTACAATACATTCACCTTTGCCGTTACGCCATTGCGTTCGGAGATAAAAGAAAATATTAAAGGATCTGAAACTACAGAAATTAGACCAGAACAAATGTCGCTGGATCTTGAGCAGATTATACTTTATCCTAACCCTGTTAAAAAAGGCGAATTGTTTACGGTGAAATTTCCGGCAATGGAAAATCTGAATATTTCAATATATGATGGCGGAGGCAGACTGATAAGGCTGGAAAAAATCGATCATAAAGCAAAATCTTACACCAGTTCACTTTCTGTCCAGAGTTCTTATTTGATTACACTCACGAGAGACGGGAAGGTCATCAAAACATTTAAACTTATTGTTAACTAACTATAATCATGAAAATACAACTCAATAAACTTCCTTTTACAAAAAGGTCGGTATTGCTTATTTGTTTTTTTGCAAGCATGTTTCTATTTGCAAGCTTACCGAAAGCGAATAGGCAAAAAATAAGAGCATTCAAACTTAAAATGGTGGAAAAATATTTCCCTCATGAAGAAAAGGTTTTCTCTGAAGAAACTGAAACAAAGGAACTTATCAAAAAAGATATTTCACCGATAAATGCTGCAAATGCTACCAGTTATATGCAGTTTGAAACGGTATCTTCTAGTATTGCTAATGTTCCGCCCGACATTTCAGCACAATTTGAATCTATAGAAAAACAAGGACTGATCGGAGAATTTTCGGAAGAAGACTCGGATAATCCATCAGATAACTTCTTCACCGTCAATATTCCTGAAATAAATAATTCTTCAGCAAAAGTTTTTTTGCAGTATGAATTGTTTGGATTGGATAGTTATCATTCTGTATCCCGTTCTATTAACAGGAATATAGCGTTTGGAGGAAATATTATTGTTCCTTCAAATAAATGGACCACGCAGAAGGAACAGATCAGTATTCATTCTCTGCAAAGAGGTAAGAACAGCATTTTATTCACTTCTTCAATAGGTGGTATAAAATACAAAGTAAAAAATGTAAAGATAATTTTCGAAAAAGCTGATCGCTCAGTAAATGCAATATCGGCATTGTTATCGGGTAATCAGTTATATCTTAAGGGAGTGGGAAGCTCGTTCGATCAAAATTCACTTCAAATTAACAATGCATCCGTTTCAAAGATAAGCGGTGAGTTTGAAGCGGTTATTAATTTAAATGACGATGACAAAGCTAAAGGGTTTGTCTCGGTATCAAACGGTAGTGGGATTCAACAATATAAAATCCCGCAAAATACCACATCTTTTAAAACGATTGCCGATGAAAAATTCAGTCCTGTGACTATTGAGTTAGGTAAAGATTCTGAGTTTACAAAAAATTATGAAGGAACTACCATCCATGTAGAAAAAAATTCAGTTACAGAATCTGCAGCTATTCAGGTTTTAAAGCTTAGAAAAAAGGATTTTCCTGCCATCATTAGCGAAATCAAAAATACGACACCAAATTCATATGCGTATCGTTTTAAGAGGATTTCCGGAGTTTTGACAAAAAAAATAAAGTTGTCCATACCATATGATGATAAAAAACTGGGTGCCAGATCGGCAAAAGAACTGAAAGCATTCTATTTTGATTATGCTTCTAAAAAATGGAAAGTAGATCCTACAGGAAAAGTAGATCCTGAAAATAAAGTGATCACTGTGGAAGGGGATGGTGATACAGACTACATCAACGGGCTTATTTCTGTTCCTGAATCTTCTCCACTTGAAGCTTTTACTTCCACAACCATCAGTGACCTCAAGGCAGCTGACCCCACAGCCGGCTTACAATTAATGGATGTTCCCACAGCGACCCAGAAAGGAGATGCCTCTGCAAGCTATCCTATCCGAGTGCCTAGCGGTATCGGCGGATTACAGCCTTCCTTGTCTATAGGCTACACCAGCGGTGGTGGAAACGGATGGATGGGAGATGGCTGGAGCATTAGCGGTGTATCTTCGATAACTGTTGATACACGCTGGGGCACCCCTGAATTTGACGGTGCTGGTGAGACGGAATTGTATTCTTTAGACGGAGAAATGCTTGTTTATCCCAATTCATACCTTCCGCACAGACATAATGATGTTAATGAAAATAACACTGCAATTACAACAGACCGTCAGCAAAGAACTGCTTTTACGAACAACGGAGTTAAGCAGTTTTACCTGAGAAAAAACCATAATTTCAGTGTAATTGAAAGAATAGGAACAAGCCCGGGTAACTATACCTGGAAGGTAACCTCTACAGACGGAACGAAAAGCTACTACGGAGGTTCACCGGATTCTATGCTGTCTGGTTCAGGAGGTCTTGTACATTGGGGCCTAAGAATGATTGAAGACGCTCACGGAAACACAATTGAATTTACCTATTATAATGAAGGAGCGGTTGGCGGAAATTTTTTCCAGATTAAAAAAGTAGCGTATGGTAAAAATAAAGATTACACGGTAAATTTTAACAGACAGGCCTCTGTTACCAGAAAAGATATTAATATCAATGCTAAACAAGGTTTTGCCAGATCCGAGCCTTACCTGTTGGATAACATCGAAGTTAAATATAAAACAGAACTTGTAAGAACTTACAAGATGGATTATATGAACGGGGAGTTTTTCAAAACGCTTCTCAAACGCATCTATATTGTTCCTCACAACCCCTGTTCAACAACGTTAGCAAGCAAACAAGAGAATAACAGTGATAATACTGCCAGAAGCGAAAGAGAAGATATTGATGACGGAAGTGGCGGAAACGGTGGCACCAGCGGAGGTATTGAACCCACCTGCAATGAAATAACTGATAGTTACTCATTTGAATATTATAATGATGTGCGTGACGGTCAGGGGAACGTAAGAATATACGGTCCTGATACTCATATCGGATTACAAAATGATAAAACGACCTATCCCGGAATTGTAAACAGCTTAATTACCCCCTCAAAAATTAATGGAAATATCAGTTCAGAAAAAGGTCTGAATTTCAGAATTGCAGCCGGATTAAACTTTTATTATCCCTCTAATGACGGTTATGGCCATTTAATGTTCGGCTTTCCTTTCGGATATTCCAATGCCGAAGCCAGAAATGCCCAACAGCTGATTGATTTTAATGGTGATGGTATTCAGGATATGATATACAGGGTACCCAATGAAAGCCTTTTTTTAAGGACCGGTTATCTTGATACTTCCGGAAATTTAGGCTTTAATTCTTCGCTGCCGATTGGGAATTATAGTGGAGACTTCTCATTTACGGAAACGAAAACCAGTAATTACGGCTGGGATATGGGAGCAATTATATACAGTAAATCCCAAATCAGTTCTTCTTCCACGAGTACGACCAAAACATATCTTATCGATGCCAATTCAGACGGCCTTACGGATATTGTGCATAACGGTGAAGTATGGTTTAACAGATTTGACAGAAGTACAGGTAAGTCTGAAATGACTAAGCACTCTGAGCATACAGAAAATATGATTGTGAAGGCTAAAGCTGTACAAAACCCTTTAAGTGCATGTCCCGATCCTAAAAGGTGTCCGCAAGATCCTGTGCTTCCGCCGGTTCCGATAACAGATGTGGTTAAAATATGGGTAGCCCCAAAAGATGGTTATGTAAGATTTACTGATAACGTGACGCTGTCATCATATGGTCAGCTGCAATCTCCGCCACAGAAAATGTACTATTCTGTTGAAATCCTCAATCCTACACCTACTGGAAATCCTGCTACTTATAATAACGGCAGAATTTATTTATCCGAAGTTGTTGCAGGAGCGATGACTCAGAATATTTATATTGAAAGGTACAACGATTATTTAAGCCAAATTCAGACACTTCCCCAGAATGGAGTAAACAGCCATTATGGTATCAATAGCAGCAATAGGCTATTTGTGAAAAGTGGCGATAAGATTTATGTAAGACTGCATAAAAATACAGAGCAGAATTACCAGGTAAGCTCAAATCCTCTGATTACTTATGTTGATCCGAATACGGGTGCTCAAATCAATAATAATAGCGTACTGTCTCAGGATCAGTTTCAATTAAATAACGGAAGTTACGGAAGTAATATGTTATTAAATAATATATCAGCGCCTATCTATTTTGATGCTGACGGAACGGCCTCAATTGAAATACCAAGTTTACATTTTTCTTATTTAACAGATAAAGTAACCTTCAGGGTTTATACCGAAAATGCTGTTGGAACCATTACTGATTTGATTACTCCTGAAGTTTATGATTCAACAAATCTTACCACTGTAGCGCATTCTATTAATTTAACGACCAGTGCTTCGGATCCGGTACATTTAAAGTTCGTGGTGGAATCTGATTCACATACAAATTTTTACAATGTCAACTGGAATGGGAAAATTTCTGTAGATTATCAGGCGTCTACCAGTTATAACCCGAATATATATGTGCATCACATACCTGTTCCTGAATATCCTTCATTTGTAGTAACACAGCTGAACAACAAACTGCATGTAAACCAGCTGCCAAACCCAGGGGTTTCCGGTACACACAATTTTGGAATCCAGATCAATAAGAACATCCCGAATTTTTCCGGTCTTGGAACAGGGTCTTTCTACTATATTATAAAAAAAGGAAACGCCATCTTAGCTAAGCGTAAAATAACAATATCAGCCAGCAATAATCTTATTGAAGAACACGATATGTCCAATGGGCAGGTGATCAGTGGCTTGTCGCCAATTGAGTTTTATACAGGAGATCCGGCGTCCGGAAATAGCAATGATCTGATAACAGTTCAGGTCTATACAAAAACAGGAGGTGACTTTGCATTGTTCAATAATTATAATGCTCAATTTCAGGGTAAACCATTTGTAGTGTACTATGATTCTGTAAATATATATTCCAATACTTCTGCAACAGCAGTTAATACTGCGATGTATAACACAAAATCTGTTTTCTACAATAACTGGGGTCAGTTCCTGTATCAGCCTGGAAGTTTTAGCGATTACACCTACGGTCCGCCCATACAAACAGCTGCATTTACTTCAACAGTTACCACCCAAAATACCTATCCGCAATGTCAGGGTATTACAAATAATGCAGATTTGGCACAATGTATACTTAATGCAACGAGTAATCCAAATGCAGGAAACAATACAGTATCGAATACGGTTTCTATAATGAAGCCAAGCTTGGTGCAGGCAAGAAATACATTTAGAAGATATTGGGTGGGAGTTGGGCCTAATCAGTTTTCTACTGAATTAGGTTTCAATAATGATGAAACCGTTAGCTATTTCAATAGTCCTGTTCCTGTTTTGCCACCGGTAACTCCGGTAACGTACACGTCAGGTCAGCTCTCTGTTGATACGACGATGAAGGGTATTAACAAAGTTAATAAAAGCAGCTCCTATAATAATACAGACGGCCTGAGTTATGGAATGGGAAGTGCCGGTAACTCTGTTACTCAGCTTTCCGGAATAGGCAGTGTCGAAACTCAAACGTTTTCAGATCTTAATGGAGATGGGTACCCGGATATTGTGTATCCTCAATCCGTTCAGTTTACCAATTCTACCGGAAGTTTAAATAACATGCTTGTTCTTGACTCGGGTGATTTCCCTACCAGATCAAACAGTTATCAGAAAGTGAATTCCTTAGGTTTTTCTTATAATGCATTTTCGGCAACAGGAAGAATCAAATCACAAGGGAGTCTTGGAACAAGTACACAGCCGGATACCGGAATGCCATGGTCGGCAGGAGCTTCTGTGAGTGCCGGGGTAAATGACTATTACGATTCTTATGATTCGGGTAAAACCTTCTGGATGGATCTAAACGGTGATGGTCTTCCGGACAGGATCAAAGATGGAGATTCGCAGTATATGGCTTATGCCTTAAATTTGGGAAAAAGCCTGAGTAGTTATTCATCTTTTGAAAACCTGATCACCTACCGTTCAAGGCCTAAAGGTAGTTTCAGCCTTGGAATCGGGGCTTCACTGGGAGGTTCTGCAAACTTAAGTGCATTAAGCAGTTTTGGATTTGGTATCAGTGCCAGTGCAGGTGCATCGGCATCTACCGGGACGGCAGAAACAGTATATGAAGATGTTAATGGTGACGGGCTGGTTGATATTATTGAAGTGAACAACTCCAATAACTCATCAACGGTTAGGTATAATCTGGGAAGTAAATTCGATACTCCCACACCGCTTCTTAAATCTTCCGGATCAATTGATTTTACTGATGAGACCAGATCTTTTAACGGTTCTTTTTCATTTGGAGGAACGTATATGTTCAATATAGGACCCATAACCCTTATACCGCCGATTGTATTGTTAATTCTCTGGATCAAAGCAGGAGGAGGCGCTACCGCCAATATAGGCCTGAATGTTTCCGAGACCAGAAAAGCATTTAAAGATATGAATGGTGACGGTTTTGCTGATTTGGTAGTGGACAACAACAGTGGTTTTACAGTGAACTATTCACAGATAGGAAGAACCAATAAACTGAAATCGATTACCAATACCATTTCGAAAGGCAGATATAATTTAGATTACGAATTCTCAAGAGCAAATTATGACAGCCCCCACGCAAAATTGGTTGTAAATAAAATAACTGTTGCAGAACCTGATGTATTTTCTCAGAATTATACTACAGACCAGGGCAGCAAAATGGAAACCAGATATTCTTTCAGCAAAAGAAAGTATGACAGGAGAGAAAGAGATGATTTTGGTTTTGAGATCGTTACGAAAAAAGAGATGAACGGCAGTTCGACGGAGAGAACATCTACGGATTATTACTACAATAATAGTTACTTAATGAATGGGATGCCGAAGAAAAGCATTGTAACGGACGGCAGCGGCAATATGATTTCTGAAACTCATTTTGAATATAAACTGCAAAGGTTTATCAACAATACAACGCAGATAGATTTAAATTCTGACCTGGGTACAGATTATGACACCGGTGGTCGGGAAGGCAGAAAAATGGCGATCGCACTCCTTTACAAGAAAACCAGAACGATACATGAGTCTGGTGGAAGTATTGCTACAATAGAACAATTCAAGTATACTCCTACAGGGAAAGTTTCAAATTATCAGTATGTAAGCCCTTCTACGAGTTACAATAGCACCATCTCATATATGTCATTGAATAATAATATCGTCCTTCCTTCGACAATAGAGGTTTACGAAGGTACAGGAAACGGAACATTATTTAGACAAAGAAGAATTGGAGCAGTAAATCAGTATAATGGAGATATAGGCCAATATATTACCTATGACGGAACCAATGATTTAGTAACAAATGTGGAGTATCATCCTTCCGGAAACATTAGAAAAATAACGTATCCGCCCAATAGTTTTAACCAAAGATACTGGATTGAATATACGTATGACGATGCGGTTACCGGTAAGTATGTAACGATGATAAAAGATGTGCATAATATTCAGTCGACATCCACGTACAACCCTTTATTTGATGTTGTAACAAGAAAAGTGGATGCTGGTGGTAACGCAATGGTATTTTATTATGACGGCTTCGGAAGAACATCTTCTATCATGGGGCCTAATGAAATCGCAAGCAATTCAACAGTTCCGACTGTTAAATACAAATACTGGACAGATCATGCCGGAATTCCGAACAATAACACTGCGGTTAAGATTTACCGTGCTTCAACATCAAATTTTGATCCGGAATATGCCGGTACTAATAATACGATTATGACGGATACCTATGCCGACTTTTTAGGAAGAGTGGTACAGGTTAAAAAAGATATTGAGATTGACGGCTTTGAAAGACGTTCCGTTTCAGGCTCGGCTGTTTATGATATGCTGGGAAGAACAACCAGACAGTATCATCCAAAATATGAGATGATGGGCAATAATAATTTGAATGTGAATGGCTTTAGCGGTCCAAGTACCTCTCAGACTTATGATAGCAAAGATAGAGTAATAACCGCTACCGATGAAGATGGTAATACTCAGACAACGCATTATGAGATTACCAACAATTTATTGAAAACAACGGAAGCATTTATTGATCAGAAAACAGAATCATATAAAAATGCCGAAGGAAAAATAGTTCAGAAAGATGACTATCTATATACCCAGCCACTTTCGACAGCGTTTAAGTACAATAGTATTGGTGAGCTCATTGCTGTTCAGGACCCTGAAGGAATTGTAACAAGATATTCTTACAACCTTGCGGGCAAACGTACAGAACAGCGACATCCTGACAAAGGCACAACAACTTATCAATATGACCAAGCCGGTAATCTCAGTAGGATGACCACGGATAATTTACTGAATGATACTACGATCAGTTCAAATTATATAGAGTACTTATATAGCTACAACAGGTTGGAGAAAATAATATTGCCTGATCTTCCAAACGGAAACAGCAATCCAAACAATATAAGCTACTCATATGGGTTATCTACAGCGGGAAATAATGCAGGAAGAATGACTGCAAAATATGATGGTTCAGGAGATACCTATTATAAATATGGCAGAATGGGAGAAGTGATCTCAGAAACAAGGACGGTACGCGGCCAACATATTCCGGAGATGTATTTCAAAACTTACTTCAACTATGACAGCTGGAATCGCATAACCAAGATTAAATATCCGGACGATGAAATTGTTTCATATCATTATGACAAAGGGGGTAATTTAAAAAGCGTTAATAATAATTATGGTGAAACCCTTATAGAAAATATTACATATGACTATTATGGACAACGACTGAAGTTAAAGAATGGTAACGGTGCTACACAGTATTATGGCTATAATTACCAAAACAGAAGATTAAATAATTATTATCTTTTGAATAATTCTAATCAGATGATGCTGAATAATACGTACAAATATGATCAGTATTCCAATATCATCATGATTCAGAATCAGGCTGAACCGTTGGCAAATGGCCTGGGAGGTGCTTACCAGTTTAATTTGAATTACGATACTTTAAACAGATTGATTGGAACGGAGACCGCACAGGTCATTATCCGCGATAAAGAAGAGCAGCCTATGCCAATAACTTCTTATGTTCCATCAACCTACAATTTAAGAATGGAATATAACGGTTCGGGAGGGATTGTTAAAAAAAGACAGTATCATGAAAGGGATCAAAATGTTGTGCCGGAAAATACGTACGATAATAAATACGAATATATTTCTGAAACACATAAAGTAAGCGTAGTAAATGACACTCAGACAGGAAACTATGATGCCTTCGAATATGATTACAACGGGAATGCAATAATCCATGGGGATGCTAATGGTACAAGACGGATGTTTTGGGATGAGCAGGACCGATTGAGAGCATTTTACAATGAAGGGAATGGTATCTATCAATATTATACCTATGATGATAAGGGAGAGCGTGTTATAAAATATGGGCTTGAAATGCCTACACAGTTGTATCAGAACGGAGTGCCGGTCGAGATCAATGAGCTGAAGCTTTTTGAATATAAACTTTATCCAAACCCGTATGTGACGGTAAGTTCAACCGGGCAATATACCAAACATTATTTTGAAGGTTCAAGAAGATTTGCCAGCAGATTGATGGATGGAGCCAATCGATTCGAAGATCCTGCAGTGCTGTACACCAACCGTAAAGCAGATGATAAACTGGCAGAAAAACCGGCAGATGTAAAATCAGATTTCGAAAAATATCTCGACAAATCAGGTCTTGGAGATCAGGTGTCAATAGAATTGAGAGAAAGACCATGGCAAACAGGTCTGTATTATTTACATGGCGATCATCTGGGAACCGCAACTTTTGTGACCAATTCGCAATCGGAAGCAACACAATATTTTGTAAATTTACCATTTGGGGAGACCATGTACGAAAGGATGGATGGATCATATGATAACCCTTATAAGTTTAATGCGAAAGAATTGGATGAGGATTCGGGCTTGTACTACTATGGCGCAAGATACTATAATCCAAGACTAAGTATTTGGTATGGAGTGGATCCGCTGGCAGTATTCAATCCGGTAAGAGAAAGTCAATTCTATGGGGATGGTGAACATAATGGCGGAGTTTATTTTTGGGGTAACCTTAATCCATATATTTATACCTACCAAAACCCGATTGCATATATTGATCCGAATGGAAAGCAGGTTAAAGTGACAGATATGAGTTACAGCAGTCTAGAGAAGAACTATAATAGCAATGGAGAGGAGATTTTGAAAAGAGAAAAAAGTCTTAACTTTTTGGCAAATAAAGGGACAAACACATGTGCTATTAAATTATCAGATGCTGCAAACCAATCAGGATATCCAATTCCTAAAAGTTCTAAGACTCCTAATAATGTTAGGGTTCAGACCGGTAAAAAAAATGACAGTGGAAATTTTGTTTTAGATGCAGCAAGTATGGCAAACTATCTTAAGAGCATAGAAAAACCCACAGAAACATATACCATTAAGAGCAGTAAAGGGGTGGATATAATGATTGCAGATCTACGCAAAAAATATGATGATATGAAAGGTATTATTGTATATGTTGCTGATGATCCGAAATCGTACGGTGCCACTGGTCATGCAGATTTAATCCATGAAGATATGTTTTGGGATTTATCTTTTTATTCAGGAAAAGATGTTGATTCTCACTTAAAAGAAAACGTTTTACCTAAAACAACAATCAAAGTGTATATATGGGTACAAGAATATGACAAATAATAGATTACGTTTTATAGCTTATGGAATAATAATTATATTATTTTCCACAATCCAATGCAAGAAATATAATGATGACTTTGGAAAATCCGAAAATTATATTCTGACTGAAAATAGAATATCTAATGACTGTACGTTATTTCAAATGAGATTTTCAGAAGGGGATTATCTTTTAAAATATTCTCTATCGGGCAGCTGTAAAAGTCTGAAAGAAGAGGTGTATTTGAGAAACTATTCTAATTATCTAGATTTGGATTACGAGCATCTGAAAGATAAGTCAGGATACATCATTCTTGACCATTATGAAATCGCTGATATCAAAGCGTTTCAAAATCAGATTATTCAGATAACGGAAAAAAGATTCGGCTCCTCTGTTTCTTTATTTGAAAATAGTAAAAATAGTTTTACATTGAAACTTTCATCTTCAGTGATTAATGATCATTAACATACGGCTGATGGCTGTTTTATAAAATTAAAGTGTTGATCCGGAAAATTAATATTTTCCGGATTTTTTATGACTATTTCCGCAGTTCCATAGAAACAATTAGGAGGTGATTCAAAAAACTTGTAAAATGATTGCTCAAACAGGAAATCCCTGTGGTTTTCTTTCAACTGCAGAATCTCAAAATTAGTAGTAAGCCTGTTCACATCAGGTTATAATTTGTATATAGTCTTTCTTATTCTCAAAAAGACATTGAGGAGTGCGTATCTTTATTATCCGGTAATTGAAATGTAGAATATATTAATGGTTATAACTTTGAGCTCATAGATAAATCATAGGAGAGCAGATAAAAGAATGCGTGTTATGGGTAAAGTGTTTGTTCCGACAGCTTCTGATTGAGCTTAAGGAAAAGCATCTAAAAACTAGTATTATTACGAAAGGGATGATTTTATTGGCTTACTTTCAGATGCAAATAGGCTGAAGCTATTAAATTATATCAGATCACTAAGAATTAATGCTATATTTACCTTCCAAACCTAATAACAATGAAGCTTGCACAGACTTTACTTTTAGTACTGATTTCAATCCTGACTTACGGTCAAAACAAACAGTTTCTTTACGAATATAATTTTATTCCCGACTCTACGAAAAAAGCAGATGTGAAGTCAGAAATAATGATTCTTAATGTATTGAAAGGCCGGTCTGAATATTACAGCTCCGTACGATATAGTTCGGATTCTGCTCAGGCGGCGGATTTTAAAAAAGGTATTGTTTCAATGCCCGCTAATGTTGAATCAGTCAATGAATGGGTTACCAAATATTCGAATTCCAATCAATTGATGCACACTACTTTTCTGGTTTGGGACAAATATAAAGTGAAGCAGGATGTAGAATTGAAGTGGAAGCTCACCAAAGAATTCTCCAAGATCCTGAATTACAACGTTCAAAAAGCAACCACCCAATTTGGCGGCAGACAATGGACGGCGTGGTTTACCAAAGAAATCCCAATTCAGGATGGTCCGTACAAATTTAAAGGTTTGCCTGGCTTGATTTTAAAGATTGAAGATTCGACGAAAAGCCACCGTTGGGAACTCAAAGGCATCCGGTCCAATCAGGAAGAATTTGCCTATCCAGACCTTGGCCAATACAAAATTATTGAGTTAAATTACAATCAGTTTCTTAAAAAATTTAAGGATTACCGCGCCAATCCAACTGCAGATTTGGTGGGACGGATTCCCGACCAATCAAATATTGACGGAACCATGCGTACATCAGCAGAAGTTATCAGGGAAATTAATCAGCAGATTATGGCAAAACTGGCTCACGACAATAATTTGATTGAGCTGAATTTGCTGAAATAAATGTTAACTTCATCAAGTTACAAATCATCTTTTCTTAAATAATATAATTCAATGTTTTAAAACGGAATTTATATTACGACAGCTTTATAATAAAAACAAAAGTAAAATTTATAAGCCCTCGACATTTCTGGTGTTGAGGGCTTTTCTGTTTAACCGAATGAAACTAAATACGTGTGGCGATTTCACTACACGAACTTACATGTTCCACTACAAAGAAACTTTTTTTGCCGCTGTACATTTGTAATGTTCAAAAGAGAACAATTAAATAAGAATAAAAATAAAATAATATCATTATGAAAAAGCAAATAGTAATCGCAGCCTTAACCATCGGAGCATTCGTATCAGGAACTAATACTGTTCAGGCTCAGAATACTACTGCCACTACAACGGTAAACATTACCCTGAACGATGTCATCTCTATTGATACAGGAAGTACCGCAATTGGCAATACCGTTGACTTTAACTATGTAACTGCAGCAGATTATAACTCGGATCAGACCATTAGTAAAGCTAATTCTCTAAAAGTAACTTCAACCAAGAATTTTAACGTAAAAGTAAAAGCAGGAGGTGCTAATTTCATGAATGGAACCAACTTGATTCCTGTAAATGTTTTAACCATCAAAGCTTCTGCAGCTGCCGGAACGATGGGCGGTACAAAAAGCGCTGTTGTTTTATCTGCTGCTGATCAGACTTTAGTAGCAAATGCACCACTTGGAAGCGCATTGACATTGAATCTGGATTACACGATTCCTGCAGCGAAATCTTCTTCTTCTGATATTTTAGGTAAGCCGGCCGGAACGTATACACAAACGGTAACCTATACTGCAACAGCATTATAAATAAATTTTTTTCATATTAATATTTTGTGATTTGGTGTTCAAAGGCTTCCTACGGGAGGCCTTTGATTTTGTTTGTATTAATACCGATATAGAGAAATGTGCCTTAGGAAGAATTATCATTTATAATGTTTTTTAAACGTTAGCCAAACAGAAATACTAATAAGGCAATAATGCGTAACTAAAAAAATGCTTGGACAATTAGTACATCCTGCATGAGCTCAAGATAATTTATAATTTAACATGGAATAATTTGAATTATAGAATTCATAAAGTTTTTGTTGCAAAGAGTATTAGTTGGCGATAATGAATATTTGAAAATTAAAAAGAATCTAAGAGCAAGTTTCCAGATTGGGAGAAAATTTAAATAACTTTTCAGTAACTGAGATTAGCAATATAGATAAACTGCTCGAACAAGCCTTAGATACACTTCAAAATATCGGAAAACCCTACAATAAAGAATCGGGACGAAGCGGGAAATAATTAGTTCAATATTTCCTGAAAAATTGAATTTGATGGAAAACATTATCGAACCGCTCGAGTTCGCTCAATAGCACACCATATATTTCAGGTTAATCATGAGTTAACCGATATATAAAAAAAGAGAAATGATCAAAATGATCATTTCTCTTTGAATGTAGACCCACAGGGATTCGAACCCCAGATGACTGAACCAAAATCAGTAGTGTTACCGCTACACCATGGGTCTGTATTTCTGTGTCGCGAAATTATATAAATTATTTTAAAAATAAAAATGAAATAGCGAATATTTGCGGATAACAATCGTTTTTTCACTGATATTCAAAGAATTATTTTTTTGGAAATGTACATCCAAGTGATGTAATAAAATCTAATTTAAATTAAAACTGTATCTTTGCAAAAAAATTGGGCTCCAAAAGTTGGAGAAACCCATTAATAACCTGTCCTGAGCTTTGTCTCAGGATTATTAAACATTTTTTTTATGTCGAATATAGTCGCAATCGTTGGTCGTCCCAACGTAGGAAAATCCACGTTATTTAATCGTTTATTAGAAAGAAGGGAAGCTATTGTAGATTCTACTGCAGGAGTTACCAGAGACCGTCATTACGGAAAATCCGACTGGAACGGGGTAGATTTTACCGTAATTGATACCGGTGGGTATGATGTAGGAACGGATGATATTTTTGAAGAAGAAATCCGCAAACAGGTACAGCTGGCCGTAGATGAAGCGACTTCTATTATTTTTATGATGAACGTGGAAGAAGGGCTTACCGATACAGATCATGAAATTTACAGGCTTCTAAGAAGATCAAACAAGCCTATATATATTGTTATCAACAAGGTAGATTCTGCAAAAGAAGAACTTCCGGCAACGGAATTTTATCAGCTCGGAATCGATAAATATTACACCTTATCTTCTGCAACGGGTTCCGGAACAGGGGATTTGCTGGATGATATTGTAAAAGATTTCCCCACTACAGATTACAAAGATCCTTTCGAAGGGCTTCCTAAAATTACCATCGCAGGACGTCCGAACGTAGGAAAATCCACCCTTACGAATGCATTGCTGGATGTGGAAAGAAATATCGTTACCGATATTGCGGGAACTACAAGAGACAGTATCCAGACGCTTTACAATAAATTCGGACACGAATTTGTATTGGTAGATACCGCAGGAATGCGTAAAAAATCTAAAGTAAATGAAGACCTGGAATTTTATTCCGTAATGCGTTCTATCCGTTCCATCGAATTTTCAGATGTGGTGATTATTATGGTGGATGCCACTCAGGGTTGGGAATCTCAGGATATGAATATCTTCAGTCTTGCACAGAAAAACAGGAAAGGAATTGTAATCCTTGTGAATAAATGGGATCTTATTGAAGATAAGCAGACCAATACAATGCGTGATTTCGAAAAGCAGATCAAAGATAAGATCGGTCAGTTCCAGGATATCCCGATTTTGTTTATATCGGCATTAACCAAGCAAAGAATTTTAAAGGCAGTGGAAGTGGCCATGCAGGTGTACGAAGACCGTAAGAAAAAAATTAAAACTTCAAAGTTAAACGAAGTTATGCTTCCGATTTTTGAGGGAACACCACCGCCTGCAAACAAAGGAAAATATATCAAAATAAAATATTGTGTGCAGCTTCCTACGCCGTCGCCGCAGTTTGTTTTCTTCTGCAACCTGCCACAATACGTAAAAGAACCATACAAGAGATTTACCGAAAATCAGCTGAGAAAAGAATTCGGGTTTACCGGAGTTCCTATTGAAGTGTATTTCAGACAAAAATAAATGATTATCCCTTTCAGATTTTTTTGGAAGGGGTTTTATTCTTAATTATTCATATTTTAGATAAAAGTTTTCCCAATAATGAATACAGTGGTACTATCAGAACAGTTTTCTTTGGTTAATTCATGGATTAACGAGCTCAGGAATGTTGATATTCAGCATGACAGGATGAGGTTTCGCAGAAACATGGAAAGAATTGGCGAAATAGCAGCTTTCGAGATCAGCAAAAAACTTGAGTTGAAAGAAATGGAAATTCAGACGCCGCTGGATACAATCAGGGTTAAAGAGATTGCTGTTCAGCCGGTTATTACAACCATATTGAGAGCCGGAGTTCCTCTGTTTGAAGGAATACTGAATTATTTTGATAAAGCCGACTGCGGTTTTGTGGCGGCTTACAGAAAACACGATGCCAATGATTATTTTTCTATCAAACAGGATTATTTAACGTGCCCGAATATCGAAGGCAGACCTCTTATTGTCAGCGATCCCATGTTGGCGACCGGAGCATCTTTAATTGAAGCCATCAAAGATTTATTAACGCACGGAAAACCCACCCAGCTTCATATCGTAGCAGCAATTGCTTCAAAACAGGGGGTTGAAACCATAGAAAAAGCCTATCCTGAAGCGAAAATTTGGGTTGGTGCCATTGATGAGCATCTTACTTCAAAAGGATATATTACGCCTGGTTTAGGAGATGCAGGGGATCTTAGCTACGGAGAAAAATTACAGAGATAAATTCCAGAAATCTTTCATTACAGGAAGCAAAAGATCGGTTCTTATCTTATCCATCGGATGTTTTGTATCCGGAAGTACGGCCAGTCTTGCATTTGGAAGGCTTCTGTAAGCTTCTGTACTTTCTTCAAGCGTTACCATATTATCCTGATCTCCTACAATAATCTGTACAGGAATATTTATCATTGAAAGATTATTTTTTAAAGGAGGTTTTTTGCCTAAAGAAACCATTAGATCAGCAATGGAATGTAATAGCTGTTTCCATTTTTTTCCATGCTGTGCTTCCAAGAGTGCTGCATATTTGGGGATTTTTTCGACGATGGTTTCAGGATTAAGCATTTTGCTTTCTTTTAATGCCTCTTCTTCCGTCCAGTTGAATTTTGTTCCTATTGTTATCACAGAATTCAGTCTTTCAGGGTACTGTGCGGCGTAGCAAAGGGCCACGTAACCGCCCATGCTGTGTCCGAAAATATAAACATCATTCAGATTATTACTCTCGATAAATTCTTTCAGTTCGTTTGAATATTTTTCAATGCTGATTCCGTCTTCAGGAAGTTCAGAATTTCCATGTCCCGAAAATAAAGGGGTATGAATGGTAAAATATTTTGAAAGCTCCGCTTTGAAAGGCTCAAAGATTTGGCTATGTCCTAAAGCGCCGTGAAGTAAAATAAGATGCAGCATGGTGACAGTTGATTTTTCGGAAAATTACTAAAATTTATTGTATTGATTATATGACAGAAATTAGCTTGTTTTTAACCCTCAAACCCTCAAACCCTCAAACTCTTAAACTCTTAAACTCTCAAACTCTAAATCTTGGATCATGTTGCTACACATCCATAGCCATTACCAACACATTAACGGTATTATTACCCGCTTTGAGAATTTCCCATGCGATAGAAGCAATCGTATTTCCGGTTGTGAATACGTCATCAATAAGAAGTATATTTTTTTGATTAATGCTTTTTGTGACAGAAAATACATTTTCTGACTTTAGCCGGTTCTGTTTATCTTTCAACGCCTGCGCTTTTGAGTATTGATTTCTTTTGATTAAATCATGATCAAAGGGAATTCCATAAAATTCAGAAAGTTTTTCTGTAAATACATGAAGCTGGTTGTACCCTCGTTCTTTCAGTTTTTTGGGATGCAGCGGAACGGAAACCATCAAATCCGGCTTCTGATCTTTAAAATCAAGTCGCTCCATAGTCCATTCAGCAAGAATTTCTCCGGCTTTTGCTCTGCTTTTGTATTTTAATTCATGGATGATTTTCCTGCTGAGATTTTCTTTTTCAAACTGCATCAAAGCAAAGGTGTTTTCAACAGGAAAAAGAAGCCTGCATCTTTCTTTAATTAAATTGTCATCAAAATAACCGGAATGGATAAAATCAATACGGCCGAAACACAGCTCACAAACCAGAAGATCAGCAGATATAGTACAATTGCAGCCCAGGCAACGGTTAGGAAATAAAATATCTAAAATCATTTGTGTAATTTTCTGCTAATATACTAACTTCGGAAATTTGTTATTTAATTTTAAAATTCGGCAGATTCCGTAATTTTATATTTTATTTGAATAAATAGTAAAGAAATGGGTTTGATTTATGAAAAACAGATTGTGGTAACTGACGAGCATATCGACAGGAATAACCACGTCAATAATGTTCAGTATGTAAAATGGGTGGAGGAGATAGCCGGAGAACACTGGGATTTCGTAAAGCATAAAACCAATAATCCGGAGGATATCTGGATGCTTCTGGATCACCATATTCAATATAAAAAACAGGTGTATCTCGGAGAATTACTTACCATAAAGACCTTTCCGAAAACTCCCGAAGGAATCCGGCAGCCCCGAAAAGTGGAATTCTACTGTAACGATCAGCTGGTAGTAGACTCATTGACGCTCTGGGTTTTTATTGATAAAGAAACGCAACGGATTATAAGGCTGGAAAATAGCTGGCTGGATATTTTGTAGTTTTTTTACAAAACCAAAACTCAAAGCAAATTCCTTATCTTTGCACCATGATACGAATTACAAAAATTTTCACATTTGAAACAGCCCATGTACTGTACAATTACGATGGAAAATGTAAAAATATGCATGGACATTCCTATAAGCTGTTTGTAACGGTGAAAGGAAAACCAATCAATGATTTGGAACACCCTAAAAATGGGATGGTAGTAGATTTTGGGGACATTAAGAGTATCGTAAAATCTGAAATTGTAGACGTCTGGGATCATGCAGTGCTGATTAACGGACTTTCTCCTCATAAAGAATTGGGGGAAGACCTTGAAGGAAAAGGACATAAAGTAATTTACTGTACCTTCCAGCCAACCTGCGAAAATATGCTGTATGCGATTGCTGCAAAAATAAAATCAAAACTTCCGGAAGGAATTTCTCTTGCCTATCTTAAGCTCCACGAAACGGAAAACTCCTATGGGGAATGGTTTGCGGAAGATAATCAGTAATTTAGATCAATAAATATTCAGAAGTGTTAAAGACGACCATTAACTTAGAACCTGGAAAGAAAGTGTATTTTGCTTCCGATCAGCATTTCGGAGCACCGGATCCAAAGACGAGCAAAGTGCGTGAAGAGCACTTTATCCGCTGGATGGATGAAATCAAGCATGATGCACAGGTCTTATTCTTAATGGGTGATCTTTTTGATTTCTGGCATGAATGGAAACACGTAATCCCGAAAGGTTATGTGCGGGTGCTGGGTAAAATTGCCGAACTGAAAGACCGCGGGATTCATATTTATTTTTTCGTGGGCAATCATGACCTCTGGATGAAAGATTATCTTGAGGAAGAAATAGGATGTACTGTTTTCTATACAAAACAATATTTTGAAATGGGCGGAAAGCAGTTTCTGCTTGCCCACGGGGATGGCCTCGGGCCGGGCGACAAGGGATATAAAAGAATGAAAAAAGTCTTTACCAATCCTGTTGCACAATGGTTTTTCAGATGGCTGCATCCGGATATAGCCATGAAAATTGCATTGTATATGTCTCAGAAAAATAAAATGATTTCCGGTGATGAAGACAAAGAGTTTTTAGGCGAGGATAAAGAATTTCTGATTATTTATTCCAAAGAAAAACTTAGAACACAGAGAATAGATTATTTTATTTACGGACACCGACATCTTCCTATGGTTATGGAGCTGGAAGGAAAAGCAAAATATATTAATCTGGGGGACTGGATTTCTTACTTTACCTACGGAGTATTCGAACATGATTTTCAGCTGAAAACCTTTGAAATGAACAAAAAAGAATTACCCCATAAAGAGGTAATTCTTTGAGCGAAACAATGTTCACTCTTGTTTTTAATCCATATTCCGGTTTTGTAGTTGCAATAATCTGACCAAAATTTAAATTCTATATTAAAAAAATATTAAAAAGCTGAAATTGTTTTTTTAATCGGCTTATAGTGAGACAACAAGTGAAAAACTTCTTTGCAGTGGATACAATATTTAACATAAAAACTGAGCAGGAATTTCTGTCGGAAACGCTTAAGACTTTTCGTTATCAATATAAAAATATTGAAATTTACAGACGTTTTGTAGATTATCTGAATATTAATCCCGATGAGGTGGATGAGCTTGACAAAATACCGTTTCTTCCCATAGAAATGTTTAAAAACCATCAGATTATTGATAAGAATGTGAAGGCAGAGCTTTTCTTTCAGAGTTCGGGAACCACCCGGATGAATCTTTCAAAACATTTTATTGCGGATGAAAATCTTTATAAGGAAAGTATCTACAGAAGTTTTGCACAGTTTATAGGAAAGCCGGAAGATTTTATCTTCCTCGGGTTGCTGCCCAGCTATCTGGAACGCCAGAATTCTTCCCTGATTTATATGGTTGATTACTTAATGAAAACATCCGGAAAACCCGAAAACGGATATTTTCTTTACAATCATGAAGATTTATTTAAACTTTTAAAGGAATTAGAAAATAAAAAGGTCATTCTTTTTGGAGTATCTTTTGCCTTATTGGATTTTCTTGATTATTGCGACTCAAACGCTCAAATACTTAATTTCTCCGACTCTCTAACGGTGATTGAAACCGGAGGAATGAAGGGGAGAAAAGAAGAAATGACCAAAGATGAACTTCTGAAAATTTTACAGGAAGGCTTTAAGACGGAAAAAATTTATTCCGAATATTCCATGACAGAACTTCTTTCCCAAGCTTATTCACTGGGAAATAATGAATACCGGTGTCCAAACTGGATGAAGGTTATGATCAGAAATGCAGAAGATCCTTTTAATTATGAAAAAGAAGGAAGAACCGGTGCGATCAATATTATCGACCTGGCAAATGTTCATACCTGTGCATTTATTGCAACGCAGGATTTAGGGAAAATAGTGGGAGATCAATTTCAGGTTCTGGGCAGAATTGATCATTCTGATATTCGTGGTTGCAGCCTGCTGGTAAGTTAGGTTGGAACGTTTTAGAGTAATAGGGTATAAGTAATTGATACCTGGCTGTTTATTCTGAATGAATGCTGATTATTATTAGAAAAATAAAAATTGAAGTCCAGGAGGGACGACTTAAATAAGAATAGGATGTATCCAATTAACATAAATTAAAAACATTCTGACAGGATGTGTCAGGATAGACGGAATCCGGAACCAAATTAGAAAAACATGTTAAAAATAGAAGAATTGGTGCATGCATTTATTTATTCTCAATGTGATTTTGAGAAGGAAATTGTATTAACCAATCATTTTCAGGCGGATTGGGAAGCTGATATTCTGATTGTAGATCAGGAAGGGTTCAGCCATGAAATCGAAATCAAGCTTTCAAAAAGTGATTTTAAAAATGATTTTAAAAAATCGTACACCAATTTCAGTACCGGAGAAAAATTCCTGAAGCATGATAAAATTTCCTGCGGAGATTATGTCTGCAATGCATTTAGTTTCCTGCTTCCGATGGGAATGGTAGATCATGTTCTTATTCCGGAGCATTGTGGTATTATTGAATTTTATCATAATGTAGATTCTTGGGACACTGAATTTTATACCATCAGAAAACCGAAAAAAGTTCATGAAGATTCTTACTGGACACTGAATGACAAGGATTTGTTCATTCGGAAAATGGCTCTTAATTTACTGCATCGGAAAATGGAAATCAAAGGAAAACATGAAGAGCTGATCTTTAAGAATCCTTTTGATCTTAAAAAATTTAAATAAACATACATTAATTATTACAACCACGATAGGGTAAGACTTAATCCAAAAGGAAAGAGTCCGGTACAGTACCGAACTCTTATGTTTAACTTTGTTTAAAATTTTTTGTGCAGTCTAGATTAAACAGCATTTTTGTTTGATTGAATTATTCTGATATTACAGATTCTTTTTGAAGTAAGAGTTTATATATTAATCCTCCTAAAACTGCTCCTGAAATTGGTGCAATCCAGAACAGCCAAAGCTGGGTAAGGGCAGTGCCCTGTACAAAAATTGCCTGTGATAGTGATCTGGCCGGATTTACCGATGTATTGGTAATAGGTATTGAAATAAGATGGATTAAGGTAAGAGCCAGCCCGATTGCAATACCTGCAAATTTTCCGTTGGCATATTTATCGGTTGCTCCCATAATAATGATCAGGAAAAAAGCGGTCAGTAAAAACTCGGTAAGGAATGCCGCACTCATAGAGTAGCTTTTCTCAAAATAAACCGGAGCGTCATAAAAATTGGTAGCAAAAGCGCCCGGTGCGGAAAAATCCGCGCCTCCTGAACCGTTTATAATCATATACAAAGCACCGGCAGCTGCTATTGCTCCGAAACATTGTGCTACAATATAGGGCGCAAGATCACGGGCAGAGAATCTTCCGCCGGCCATCAATCCGAAACTTACGGCCGGATTAAAATGCCCGCCCGAAATATGCCCTACCGAATAAGCCATTGTAAGAACGGTAAGTCCGAAAGCGAAAGATACTCCTAAAAGTAAAATCCCCACTTGTCCGTTAGCAGAAGGTGTAATTTGGGAGGCAAATACCGCACTGCCACAACCACCGAATACGAGCCAGAATGTGCCGAAAAATTCAGCGAAAAATTTTTTAATCATTTCTGTTGTTTTAATGTAATCAAATGTATAATTTATATTTCGAAATAAAAAGTAAATTTAATTGAGATTAATTTGTTAAATAAGCAAAATAATAAATAATTATGTGATGTTTGTCGGTTTTTTTTGATGTTTTAGAAGTGCTAAATTATTATGGAGTTTTAATAATAAAAGATAATTCATTATTTTTAGTTGGATAATTAAAACGTTTGTAATGAAAAAGTTTTTATGCCTGACAATTGCTTTCTTTATTCAGGGGATTTGTCATTCTCAGGAAACCAAAAAAAAGTTACCATGTTATGATCTTACAGAAGTTTTAAAAGTAGAGCCCACTGTACTTTATAAACCTCATTTGGATGCTTCTAAAAGTTTCGGAATTAAGATTCTGAATGATTCAAAAGCAGTACAGAAATACATCAACAATGGAAAATTTCACAAAATAAACAAATCAGGAAAGGGGTACCGGGTGCAAAAACTTGATTACAGCAGAGCCTGGATGGTCTCCAAAGGAAAGCTGATGCTGGAAAGAATAGGAGCCCGCTTTAGTAAGGAAACAAAAGGAAATGTGTTTACAGTTTCATCCATTACAAGAACTCTTGAAGATCAGTGCAGATTAAGAAAAGTTAATACAAATGCCTCTTTGGGGATCAGTTCTCACAATTACGGTAATTCTTTTGATATTTCTTACGTGCGTTTTAACGGGGTTTTACGCAATAATCCCACCCTGGAAGCGTCTCTTGAAAAGGTTTTGAAATATTATTATAATGCGGGGCGAATTTTCTATATCAAAGAAAGACAGCAAAGTTGTTTTCATATTACGGTTAAGAATTATTAATTAGTTTTCTAATATATGTGATATACTTGCACAGATAATTTAGTTTCTATAATTTTATGGCACTTTAAAAACCGTGAAATATGAATATATTCAACAGAAATCAATTTGATGTAGCCGTTGCAGAATGGACAAACTGCTGTTCAGATTATCAGAAAATCCAAAGCCTTATTCCCACCAATTATGTTTTCACTTTTGATTCCGAACAGGTAACCTGGCTTAAGAACTATAATGATTACAACGAATTTTGTGCGGAAATAGGGGTTTTCAATGGCCAGCTGGTAGCTATTTTATGCCCTATGGATGCAAACGGGCAGAAGCTTATTGTAGACGCATTCCCTTATAGCATCCTGAGTGAACTTAAAGGAGATCTGAGATTGGTAGAAACTGAGCAGTATAAGGTTATTAAAAATGCCATTCTTTCAAAGGATCTGCAGAGAATTGATTATGATTCTGATACCTATTTTCCAATTTCCAACAAGCCGATGCTGGAACAGGACGTGGCGCTTGAAGCAATAGAATCATGGAGAAATGACGCAATGACCTGGTTTTACAGAGAATGTTCCGAATTTAAAGGAAGCAGGATTTTCAGAAAGTTCTATGTGCCATCAGAAGATCTTATCGCTTCCAAGCCAGGGCTTTATAAAATCGTGTGCTCATTCGGGCTGAAGTTTTCACAAGTATATCAGAGAATGTTGCCGACCCTTATTTTCATTTCATTTTATCAGGATCTGCAAAATTCGGGAAGTATAGACAGCACTTCCAATACATACGACTGGTCTCAGCCTTGTCCGCCTCTGTGCCCTTTTAATTATAATAACTAAACTTATCGTGGATACCTACAAAGTAATACTTTATCTTAATAATAGTTTACTTTTCATTTGTGCTGTTACAGGACTTATACGGTACAAATCTTTTAAAAATACAGAAAAATGGTATGCTTACTATATCATTTTTCTTTTTTTGATAGAAGCTGTTGTTAAACTCTGTCTTTATGTTTTCAACCTGAGAGATGTTAATTTTGTCTTTCCTTTCTATGTTGCGGGAGAACTGCTGCTGCTGGGAGTTTTATACATAAGAAAGCTTAATATGTCGGTTTACTGGTATATTCCCGTAGTCCTTCTTGCGGCTCTATTGTTTACGGATTCTCAGATGCTTACCTCTGATGTAAAAAAAGTAATCTCCAATATAGTTGTTATTTGTTTCGCAGGTTATGCGTTGCTTACGGAAATTAAGAACAGCAAAATCAATGGACGTTTTATAATTGCGGATAGTTTCATATTCCTCTATTATGCATTGTCGGTTTTTTTATTTTTCCTTTTAAGGCAGCTTTCGGATCTGGGGAAAGAAGAAGCTAATATGATCTGGAGTATTAATAACATACTCAGCAGTTTTTTATATATATCAATGATTTATACCTTTTTAAGATTAAAGAAGTAACACTCAATATCAGCTTTTTTATTACGTTAATTGTCGTCCTGGTAATTATCATGTCTTTTATTTTGCTTGCGTACAGAAGTTTTATTAAGAGAATAATTGAAGAAAAAAACGTACAGCATGAAGCAGAAGTTCTGCATCAGAAGAACCTTGTTCTCGAAAACATAAAAGCCCAGGAATCTGAAAGAAAAAGAATTGCTGTAATGATCCATGATGATATCGGAAACAGGCTTAATATTTTATCATTATGGCTTAATAACCTGGATACGAAAGGAGATGAGCTTATCAAAAAAAATATCACTACCCAGATGTCCTCGCTTATAGATTCTGCGCGGAGCATCTCACATTCATTATATCCGGTAAATCTGGAAACCGTAGGGCTGGTTTTGTATATCGAGGAATTGATTGCCAATTTATCGGGAAGAATAAATATTTCCCTGAATGTAAGCCCGAAATTTCAGAAAAAAGATATTTTCATAGAAGTTCAGCTTTACAGAATCATTCAGGAATTTACCACCAATGTTCTCAAACATTCGGAAGCATCAAGAGTCTGGATCTATATCAAAGACAATCAGAATAATCTTGCAGTAGTAATTTCTGATAACGGCGAAAGTTTTGAATATGAAGATGTTAAGAAAGGTATGGGGATCAAAAATATAGAATCCAGAATAAAATCCATGAACGCGGCGCACAAATGGAAAAACGTATTAGGTAAAGGAAGCCGGCTAATTATTAAAATTCCGTACACCAATGAATTCTCAAATTAAAGTAGCATTAATTGACGACGAACAGCTCATTCTGGAAGGGGTGAAAATGCTGCTCTCATCCGAACAGAATATTTCCGTAGGATTTACTTCCAATAACGGACCGGATTTTCTCGGTTTGCTGGAAAAAACTTCAGAAGAAGATTTTCCGGATATCGCTTTGGTAGATGTTCAGATGCAGCCCATGAACGGCTTTGAGCTCGTAGAAATTCTTAAAGAAAAATATCCAGGCTTAAAGATCATCATTCTTTCTTCCCACTATAAAACAACCATTCTGGGATACATGGTAAAACTGGGGGTTTCTGCATTTTTACCTAAAAACTCAAACCGGGAAGCCTTTATGGAAGCCATTACCATGGTCTATAAAAACGGCATTTTCTTTACACCGGAAGATCATCAGATGATCTTTTCCTACATGAACAGCCCCACTAAAAAAAGAACACTTTTTGAAATGGATGATGAACTATCCGACCGTGAAAAAGACGTCGTAAAACTCATCTGCCAGGAATGTACCAATAATGAAATTGCCGAAAAGCTATTCATCAGCCCGAGAACCGTAGAAAGCCACAGGCAGAGAATCGTAGAAAAAATAGGCGCAAAAAACACCGTTGGAATTGTTATTTATGCCATCATTAACAATATTCATCCTTTAGAAAGAATATGATTCCGTAGAAATACGGAATTTTTTATTTGGTATTTTATACTCTATAATGCCGGTTTATTTCATCGTTACTTTGATGAATTCACTTTGTCAAAGTTGAAAATGTTTGACAAAGTTTAAAATAAAACTACAAAGTGACATGAAAAGCAACATCATCTCCGTTGGAATTTTTTTTGACGGTACCGGAAACAACGGGATTAATGCAGCCTCTCCCGAAAAACCTCCGAAAAACAATGAAAGTTATTATGGAAATACTACCAATATTTATAAATTATTTCAACTCTTTACGGGAGAGAAAATTTACATAGAAGGCATCGGGACAGTTACGCACATGGAAGATAGTGATTTTGCCATGGCAACCTGTAAAAATCCTGCCGGATACCGTGGGTATTCATCCGACGACAAACTGCAGAAGGCGTTTTCTTTTATTGAGCAGATAATGTATGATCCTGCAAATCACTACGAATTCTATATTTACGGATTCAGCAGAGGAGCCATGCTTGCCAGAAATTTCTGCCATGAGCTGCTGAAAGCCGATACTGGGTTCGCAAGGAATATCACCGTAAAATTTCTCGGGGTTTTCGATACCGTAGAATCCGCGCCCTTCAATGAGTACAACGTTCGAGTGCATCCCTCAACAGAACGGGCATTTCATATTTGTGCCGCAAACGAATGCCGTTTCTTCTTTCCTTTAACCGGACTTTTTGAAGATTCAGGCTCGATGGAGGATAAAATAGCCGACACAGGAAACACTGTCTGGAAAAAAATTTTTGTTCCGGGATCTCACGCAGACATTGGAGGAGGATACCTGGAAGGGCCACAGTCTGTTTATATATCTCCGAATTTTTTACTTGAAGGGGAGCTGAACAGCTACATTCAAAATATCAGAATGACGGCAGCCGACGCCGAAGGAAATAAAATATGGGATCATATTCTCGGAGATTATAAAGTAGATCCGGGAGAAGTCTTTTGTCAGGCTTACCTTTCAAGGGATCTTGTTTTTAATGAGCTTTCTAAAGTGTATGGTAAACTCATGCTGAAAGAATCAAATGTTGAAAAAAAGGTTTTTAATACTGAATTTGATGATTCCGATTTTTTAATTAATCCTGAAAAACACCCTTACCTGTTCCGGCTTTCAGCTGAGATGGAGCAATATACGGAAAAGCTATCACCGGAACTGAAGCCCGTTTACAATTACAGGACACTTGCGGATTATATCCATATTTCGGCCAATTTCGGATTATATCATCCTGCAATTCCGAAACATTCATCAAAAGAAGACCTTACGGAATTCATCAACAACGGGCTGAACGTACCGGGAAATTCCGACGATCAGTTTACCGCGAACCCGTCAAAACTACAGGTGGAAATACATCATATCGAAGATTCTATAGTGGATTACGCATACGGAACCAATATTCCTAATAATGATAATTGGAACCGGACCATATTGATTAAGGAAAATTTATATAATAAATGTTAGTACTTTTTCAGTTTTAAATTTAGGTGTGGAGCTGTCCTGGTAAGGCAGCTCTTTTTTTATCCCTGCTCTCTAAAGAAGTCTTTTTAAGATTCACATTCATAAGAAGTTATTTTTCTTACACCAGTTCTTTTATTTTCCGTATTTTTGCACCCGAAAATTCATTATTCACTATTAATCATTATTTAGCATGCTTTCGGTTCAAGGTTTAGGATTACATCATTCGGGAACATATTTGTTTCAAAACGTTAATTTCACGATTAAAAAGGATGATAAAATAGGTTTGGTTGGTAAAAATGGAGCGGGAAAATCCACTTTATTGAAAATGCTTTCAGGCGAAATCAACTTCTATGAAGGAAATGTAGTGCCTGAAGGAAATATCACCATCGGTTTTCTGAAGCAGGATCTTGATTTTGTGAAAGGGAGAACCGTCTGGGCAGAAACCATGCAGGCTTTTGAGCAGATCAATGCCTGGAAGAATGAACTTGAAGAAGTGAATCATCAGATGGCCACAAGAACCGACTACGAAAGCGATTCTTACACCGATCTGATCAATAAAATGACCGAGCTGAATGATCTTCTGATGAACCATGACGCCTATAATCTGGAAGGCGATATGGAGAAGGTATTGTTCGGACTCGGTTTTAAAGCAGATGATTTTCAGAAAATCACCGATGAATTTTCCGGAGGATGGAGAATGAGAATCGAGCTGGCAAAGCTTCTGCTTCAAAAAAACGATATTATGCTTCTTGATGAGCCTACCAACCACCTGGATATGGAATCCATCATGTGGCTGGAAAACTTCTTAAAAGATTATCCGGGAGCCATCGTTTTGGTAAGTCACGACAAACAATTCATGACAGCAGTCTGCAACCGTACTTTCGATATCAACAATAAAAAGGTTGATGATTATAAAGCCAATTATTCCAAATACCTGATAATGCGTGAAGACCGCCGTGAAAAACTGATTCAGGCTAAAAAAAATCAGGATGCGGAAATCAAGCAGATGGAAGACAATATTAATAAGTTCCGTGCAAGCGCCACAAAGGCATCTTTCGCACAGTCACTTATTAAAAAGTTAGATAAAATCGAGCGTATTGAAGTGGATAATGAAGATGTTTCAAAATTCAACATTCGCTTCGTACAATCCGTAGTTCCCGGAAAGGTAATTTTTGAAGCACAAAAACTCGGGAAAGCTTACGGCCAAAAACAGATTTTTGATGATGTGGATTTTATCGTTCAGCGGGGAGACCGTATCGCGCTTCTTGGCCAAAACGGACAGGGTAAAACAACGCTGGCCAAAATTCTTGCAGGAGACATCAAAGATTATTCAGGAACCTGGAATCTTGGGCATAATGTAAACATTGGATACTTTGCCCAGAATCAGGAAGAAGTACTAACCCCGAATAAAACGGTTCAGGAAGAAGCGGAAGACGCCGCCACAGAAGAAACGAGACCAAGAGTCCGTGATTTGTTAGGATCTTTCCTTTTCCAGGGGGAAGCCGTGAACAAAAAGACTAAAGTGCTTTCCGGAGGAGAAAGAAACCGTCTCGCACTTTGTAAATTGTTGCTGCGTCCTTTCAATACACTGATCATGGACGAACCTACGAACCACCTTGATATTCAGTCTAAAGAAATCATCAAGCTGGCGCTTCAGAAATTTGAAGGTACGCTGATTGTAATTTCTCACGACAGAGAGTTTTTACAAGGCCTTTGCGATAAAATTTATGAATTCCGCGATGGTAAAATGAAAGAATTCTTAGGAGATATCAATGAATATCTTGAATTCAGACAAAAAGAATCGATTAGAGAAATTTCTGCGGAAAAAGCAAAACTTCACGGAGAAGATGCTAAGGTTGAGGTGAAGGTTAAGAAGGAAGATCCTGTAGCAGAAAGTCAGCCATCATCAGTCATTGTAAGCAAAGAACAGAAGAATATTCAGAATAAACTGAAAAAGGTAGAAGAAAAAATCACCGAGCTTGAAACAAAAGTTGAGGAATTTGAAGCTTCTTTCACTAAAGAAAATCCTTCTGAAGAAACCCTGGAACAATACAATAAAACAAAAGAAGACCTTGATCTTGCATTGCAGGAGTGGGAATATCTGGGTTCGCAGTTGAATTAATTTGAGATGTATTTCTGGAAATTTATTAATGGATTTCAGAAATTTAGATTCTATTATAAACCTTATAGGTTTCAAAAACCTATAAGGTTTGAATAACAGTTTGTAACAAAATTTCAATTCACACTACTTATCAATCAAAATATTTTAAGAAAACTTTAATCTGAGTTTTTAATTTATTTTTATAATTTTGACAAATGATTTTTAAAGAAAGCAGAAATCTGAGAAATTTTATTTCCAAGCTATTGTTTGGGATTTACTTTCTTGCGCTGTTTTCCCAAAATTTTCACAGCCACAGCTCTGAAGATGTTTTTAAAAATTTCAGCTTTAAAAAATCAGAAAATACCATTACTAAAAATATAGCGAAAGAAAAAGCAGCAGATTGTCTCGCCTGTCATTTCTTAGCTACGGGACATACATTGGTTCCTGAAGAGTTTAGTCTTTCTTTTGAAAATTACACGCATGAGGTAAAGCAGATCATTGCGGTTCAGGAGAGAATCTGGTCTCAGGCAAAATTTACCTTTCAGCTTCGCGGTCCACCCGCAATTTCGTAAATCATAGTTTCTTTTCGGATTTTTGGCTTAAATTTTTTAAAATTTAAATATTTCTTGATGCAATATTAAGATGTAATTAAGTTGTTAAAAATACAAAGATAAATGCGTTCTTATGAGCATTTCAAAAAAATCCAAATAACAATTTTTCGAAAAAGTACCCTTAAAAGTACGCAATCAATCTATTTAACAATGAAATTGATCTATAGTTTTATGCTCATCCTGTGTGGATTTGCATTTACAAACGCACAGCAGGCTTACACGGTAGAGGGAACTGTTCAGGATTTTCACGACAAAACCATGCTGGAAAATGCGGTAGTGAAAATCGGTGAGTTTTCCACTAAGACCGATAAAAACGGCAAGTTTTCATTCAATAAAATTCCCGCGGGGAAATATATACTCATTGCTAAACATCCTGATTGTAATGATTATACTGAAAATATAGGAGTTACACAGGATTTACATATAACGATTACCCTCGAACATCATGTTCAGGATATCGAAACGGTAACCATTCACGGAAGCCACAAAAGCAATGGATCTCTGGTTATTAAAACGCTTGACAAATCTGAAATTGAGAAAAATTCTACCGAAAATCTTGGTAATTTATTGTCACAGATTTCAGGAGTCACCGCATTGAAAACCGGAAACAATATTACAAAACCCGTTATTCACGGCCTGTACGGAAGTCGTGTATCCATCCTGAACAGCGGCGTAAAAATGGCAGAGCAGGAATGGGGCGTAGAGCATGCCCCGAATATTGATGTCAATGATTTTGAACATATTGATGTGATTAAAGGCGCATCTGCTTTAAAATATGGAAATGAAGGAGTAGGAGGAGTAGTCATTTTAGAGCCGGCAACAATTCCTAAGAAAGATACTTTAATGGGAAATATAAAGCTTTCCGGAATTTCTAACGGGAGAGGAGGCGAGATTGCTGCCAATCTTTTAAAATCATGGAAGAACGCATGGTTTATAAAAACAGGCGGCAGTTATAGAAAGTTGGGAGACCTTTATATTCCTCACCACACCTTACAGAATACTGGTGCGGAAGTTAATTCATTTAATTTTTCTTTCGGGAATCATAGTTTCTTGCAGGGCTTTGATGTGTCTTACAGCGGAATCCGGCAGGAATTTGGAATTTACAGAGGCGCACATTTGGGAAGCCCGTCAGATTTTTACAAAGCAATCAATCTGGGACAGCCTTATTTTTTGGATGATTTCAGTTACGAAATTGGCAGTCCGAAGCAGGAAGTAGAGCATCACATTGCTAAAATTTCTGCTTATAAAAGATTTGAAAACTTTGGGAAACTCACTTTTCAGTACAGTTTTCAATTGAATAGGAGAAAAGAGTTTGACATCAGAAGAGGGGAGTTAAATGCGCTTCCTTCTATGGATTTGAGGCTTATCACGCATTCTGCAAGTTTAGTTCACCTGATAGAACGTCCGGACTGGAGTTTAGAAAGCGGAATTTCCGGAGGTTTTCAGGACAATTATCCCAATCCTGCAACGCGTGCAAGGCGTCTGATTCCTGATTATTACCGGTATGATGCAGGTGCATTTTCTGTATTTAAATATAAATTAAATGCGAAATTAAATGCAGAAGCGGCAATACGGTATGATTTCAGCAGATATGATGCTTACAAATATTATGACGAATCAGACTGGAATGCAAGGTTTGCAGCTGTTTTCCCGGAATTTTTTATTCAGAAGAGTGACAGCAGAATTTTAGCAAGGCCAGTTCTGGATTATCACAATTTTTCGGCTAATATAGGAGTGGATTATGTACCTTTTAACAATCTTGAAATTAAATTTAATGTGTCAAGAGCCGACAGAACGCCTAATCCGGCCGAATTGTTTGCTGATGGATTGCATCATTCTGCGGCAATTGTAGAAGAAGGTGATCTTAGAATCAAAAGAGAAACGCTCTATCAGGCAAACCTTTCTTTGGTTTCTAAAATTAATGTCCTCAAAGGCCTTCGCATAGAAGCAGCTCCTTATATGATGTTTTCCGATAACTTTATCAATCAGATCCCAACAGGAGTACAGAATTCAAATCGGGGTGTTTTTCCGATCTGGAGCTATAAACAGATTAAAGCGAGAATTTTTGGGATAGATGCAGATGCTGAACTTAAAATTTCCGACCATTTAAAATGGAATACAGGATTCAGTGCATTAAAAGGTGACGATTTATCAAATAATGAACCGCTGATCCTGATGATGCCTTCCAATCTTAGAAATTCAATAGAATGGAAAATGAATACTCCGGATAACTTTTATTTAAGACTTGAAAATGTAAGTGTATTCAGACAAAACCGTTTCCCAATCAGAAATCAAAATGTAGATTTTATAGAAAACGGGACTTTTTTCAGCGAAGAACTGGATCTGAGTACGCCGCCTCCGGCTTACACGGTTTTCAATGCTTCTGTGGGTGCAGATGTGGCTAAAAATTTCAATATCAATTTCAGGATCAACAATATATTCAATACCGAATATCGGGAGTATCTTAACAGGCTCCGTTTTTTCATGCCCGAAAATGGCAGAAACTTTATTATAACTCTTAAATACAATTTTTAATTATTAATATTTACATACAATGAAAAAATTCTTAAATATAACTCTGATACTTTTTACAGCACTTTTAGTATTCTCTTGCAGAAATGATTCTACCGATATTCCGGAAGATATTCATGATCATGAGGAAATAGAAAAACTGGTGGTGAAATTAACCAATGTAAATGATGCAACGGATATACAAACCATTAATTACATTGGCGGAGTTGCCGATCAGCACATTCATGCCGAAGCTGGAGAGGTATTTAATGTTGAACTTGATTTTCAGGTAAAACATGATGACCACTATCACAGCGCAAATGATGAAATTATTGAAGAAAAGGATGAGCATTTTATCACTTTTAGTTTCACAGGAGCAAATGTTACCGTAAAAAGAGCAGCTAATGATATTACAAGAACAGATGGTAATAAGCTTGGACTAAAAACCCAGTGGACAGTTGTAAGCGCTTCTTCAACAGGGAAAGTAAACATTAAATTGGTACATGCGCCAACTTCGGTAAACCAAAACTCTCCTTCAGCAGACAATCAGCAGGGAACAGTAGTAGGAGGTGAATCTGATGTAGATGCGATTATTGATCTTCATTAATACAGCTTCCTCTACAAATTTTAATAGTAAAAAGACATCAATTTTTGATGTCTTTTGTATTTTAACGGATTATAACAAAATGGATGAGTGATTTTCATAAAATTTTCCTATTTTTGCAACCTAAAATTTTAATCAATAATGAAGGTTACCGCACAAAACCATGATGATGTAAGTGCATTGCTTACAGTGACATTGGAAAAATCTGACTATAAAGAAAGAGTTGAAAAGCAATTGATTAATTATGCTAAAAATGCGCAAGTTCCTGGTTTCAGAAAAGGAAAAGTGCCTTTAAGTATGGTTAGAAGACAATATGAAGCAGGTATTGCTTTTGAAGAAATCAACAAGCAGGTTTCTGATGCTTTAAACAACTACGTCAACGAAAACAAATTGAGATTAGTGGGTCAGCCTGTTCCTCAGCCTGTAAACGAATTTGATTACAATGCTGATCAGTTGGAAGTGGCTTTTGAAGTAGGTTTCGAGCCTGAATTTAGCATAGACCTTTCTAAGTATGAAGCACCTCACTATAAAGTGGAAGCTTCTGAAAAAGAAATCAACAAGAGTATTGAAAACATGCAGAAGCGTTTCGCTGAGCAGGTTCCTCAGGATAAAATCACTAAAGATTCTTACATCGCCTTAGAAATTTCTCAGGTTGTGGAAGAAGATGCGGAAGGAGAACACCACCACCATCCTAAAAACGCTACCATTACTGCTGAAAATAAAGAAGCTTTCAAATTGGTAAAAGGTTTGAAAATGGACGGGTCTGTCAAAGTTTCTAAAGAAACGCTTGCTGAAAACGAAGAATTGGCTAAAGAATTAGGATTTTCTAAAGAAGAAGTAGAGCACTTACACCACAATGAAGTGGAAGTAAAAGTAAAAGATTTTTATTCTTTGAATCTTGCTGAACTTAACCAGGATCTTTTCGACAAGGTATACGGTGAAGGAAATATCAAATCTGAAGAAGAATTAAAAGAAAAAGTGAAAGCTGAACTGGACGAATACTTCCAGCAAAATGCAGACGTACACTTTGTAAATAAAGTATTGGAGCAGGTTTCTGAAAAAGAAGAAGTAAAACTTCCTGAAGAATTCCTTGTAAAATGGTTATTATTCTCTAATCAGAATATCCAGTCTGAAGAGCAGGCTAAACAAATCCTTGAGTCTGAGAAAAACCAGCTGAAATACCAGATCATCGAAGGTAAACTAATGTCGGAAAACGAAATCCAGTTAGATTACGCAGATGTATTGGCTCAGGCGGAGCAGTTGGTAAGAAACCAATTGGCGATCTACGGAATCCACCATTTAGGTGACGAAGAAATCCAGAAATATGCAGTAGAAATGCTGAAAGATCAGGAGCAGGTAAGACAGATCTCTTCTGAAGTTGCCATGACAAAGCTTAAAGATATCATTCTTGAAAAAGCAACGAAAAAAGAAACTGCGATCTCTCACGATGAGTTTTTAGAAGAGCTTAAAAAATAATTTATTTCATTATAAATATTTTAAAACCACCAATTTGGTGGTTTTTTTTATGAAAATATCCTGAAAATTTATCATTCAATATTCATATCTTTACCATCTAAACTTTATATATGAAAAAGATCATCATTCCGTTTTTTTGTGTAGTGCTTTATGCTGCTCCAATGGCTGCACAGACAAAAACCGCTCCCGCTAAATCGGAGGCCGTAAAATCGAAATTAACCCCCAAAGAAGTTATTGATAACTATCTGAAAGCTTTGGGAGGAAAAGATAAACTCGAAGGTATTAAAACAACCCTTATCGAAAATACCCTTACCGTTCAGGGAATGGATGTTATGATGACCACAAAGAAAATGGGAAACAAATTCAAGTCCGAACAATCTGTAATGGGCCAGAAAATGGTTCAGTTCTTTGATGGTGAAAAAGGATATTTTGAGCAGGGAGGTCAGAAAATGGATATCCCGGCTGATAAAATCCCGGATTTAAAGAAAAGCAAAGTGATTGACGCATTGTCTTATGATCCTGCAACTTTCTCAACTGTTACCGTGGAAAAAATTAATGGAAAAGATTATAATGTATTGACCTCAAGTAAAGGGACGTTCTATTTTGATGCTTCTACAGGATTGCTTTATAAGTCTTCTGCCGAGGAAGGAACAGCAGTTGTAAAAAGCTATATGACTGTAGACGGTATAAAATTCCCACAGGAAATTGAGGCGGAAGGAAATGGCCAGAAAGTGATCATTAAAACTACAAAAGTTACCCTGAATTCAGGAGTTTCGGATGCAGATTTTAAATAGAATTGCTTATAAATAAAATTTCAGCCGGGCTTGTCCCGGTTTTTTTATGCAAATGAAATATTCCTAAAAGTCTATATCTCTGTATGTTTAAATTAATAATTTTTAATGAAAAATATAATTTATAATTAATTTACTGCCAATTTCTCTCACGTATTCTTCAATAGCTATTTAAATTTAACGGTATTTAACGCTATTTAACTTTAAATACTATTTTTATTATTTCTTCGTTTTGTGAATAAATGATATTTTTGAACCATAAAAATTAATAATCAACCTATGAAGAAAATGCTATCTTCATTTGCAGTAATTTTTCTATTCTCTGCAAATGCTTTCGCTCAGAATATTCCTACGGATCCTTCTGTAAGAATCGGTACTCTTTCAAACGGAATGAAGTACTACATCAAGAAAAATACATTGCCGGAAAAGAAAGTGGATTTCAGATTGGCCATCAATGCAGGATCTATTCTTGAAGACGACAATCAGAGAGGTCTGGCCCATTTCATGGAGCATATGAACTTCAACGGGACAAAAAATTTTCCGGATAACAAGCTGGTAGATTTCCTGCAGTCGATCGGGGTGAAATTCGGGCAGCATCTTAATGCCTATACAAGTTTCGACGAAACAGTGTACATGCTTCCTGTTCCTTTGGATAAACCAGGAAATCTTGACGCAGGTCTGAAAGTAATGGAAGACTGGGCCTTCAACGCTACACTTTCCGATGAGCAAATCAATAAGGAAAGAGGTGTCGTACTGGAAGAATTGAGATTAGGTCTTGGCGCTGATAAAAGGATGGCAGATAAATATCTTCCTAAACTGCTGTACAATTCTCAATATGCAGAACGTCTTCCGATAGGTAAAAAAGAAGTGCTGGAGAACTTCAAGCCTGAAGTAATCAGACAGTTCCACAAAGACTGGTACAGACCGGACCTTATGGCGATTGTTGTAGTAGGAGACATCAATGTAGATGAAGTTGAAAAGAAAATTAAAGATAATTTCAGCAAATATAAAAATCCGGCAAAACCGAGGGAAAGAAAAACATTCGATTTACCCAATCATAAGGAAACGTTAGTAGCTGTTGAAACGGACCCTGACGCTACAAACTCAATGGTTCAGTTTATCATGAAAGATTCTGAAGCGTATCAGCCGGATGTTACCGTTGAGCAGTACAACCAGAGTATTATCGAAAATCTTACATCAACGATGCTCAATAACAGGTTGAGAGAGCTTGTAAATTCTACCAATCCTCCTTTTACTTACGGATCTGTTTACCACGGAGGCACGTATGCAAGAAGTAAAGAAGGATTCCAGGGATTTGCAATGGTAAAGGACGGCGGCCAGCTTAACGCATTGAAAGTTCTTCTCGAAGAAACGGAGCGGGCAAAAAGATTCGGCTTTACACAAACGGAACTGGACCGAGCAAAAGCACAGATTTTATCAAATCTCGAAAGATCATACAATAACCGTGACAAAACGGAAAGTGATATGCTGGTGGATGAATATGTAAGAAACTTCCTTGAAAAAGAACCGATCCCCGGAATTGCATGGGAATATGAAGATACAAAGAAATTCTTACCTTCTGTGACACTGGCTCAAACGAATGAAGTCATTAAAAAATTTGTTAAGGATGACAGCAGAGTGGTAGTAATAACCGGCCCTCAAAAAGAAAATGTTCAGATGCCTTCACAAGCTATGGTTTTAAATATGTTTGAAAGCGTGAAAATGGCAGATCTCAAACCTTATGAGGAAAAAGAAACCATTAAAAATCTGGTAAAACCATTCAAATCAGAAGGTAAAATTGCCAAAACGGAAACTGATGCCAAACTGGGAACAACAACATGGACCTTAAGCAACGGAGCAAAAGTAACATTCAAAAAAACTGATTTTAAAGACGATGAAATTGTGTTCTCTGCGAGAAGCCTGGGCGGAAGTTCATTAATTAACGACGCAGATTATAACAAAACGCAGTTTGCTTTTCCTGCGCTTTCGGAAGCTGGAGTAAACGGTTTTTCAAAATCTGATCTTACCAACTATCTTGCAGGAAAACAGGTAAGTGTAAACCCAATGGTAAGTTCATTGTTTGAAGGGATTTCCGGACGTACTACCCAAAAAGACCTGGGAACGGCAATGGAACTCATGTATGCTTATTTTACAGGGCTGAATTATAATCCTGATGCATTCAATGCTTATAAAATCAAGCAGTCTGCCATGCTGGATAATTTATTGTCGAATCCGCAGTTTTATTTCTCCAGTGAGCATGCTAAATTCATGAATCAGAAAAACCCTAGATTTATAGGCATTGTTCCGTTGGAAAAAGAGTGGGCCAATACCGATTATAAAAAGGCATACGACATTTATAAAGAAAAGTTCGGCAATGCAGGAAACTTCCACTTTTATTTTGTAGGAAATATTGATGAACCTAAATTTAAAAATGAAGTGCTGCAGTATATTGCAAGCCTTCCTTCAACAGGGAAATCTACCAACTTCAAAGATACAGGTTACAGGCAAATGAGCGGAGATTTCACCAAAGTGTATAAGAAAGGGAAAGATCCTAAAAGTATGGTGACCATTTCTTATGCAGGTGAAACGCCTTATAATGAAAAAGAAGCCCTGGCTCTGGAAGCTTTAGGAGAGGTGGCAACCATTAAAGTAATTGAAAAGCTGCGTGAAGATGAGAGCGGAATCTACGGTGGCGGAGCAAGAGGCGGAATGATAAAAGTTCCTTATGGAAATTACTATTTCAGCATCAGTTTCCCTTGTGGCCCTGAAAACGCGGAGAAACTTACCAAAAGTGCATTGGCGGAACTTCAGAAGCTTATTGAGAAAGGTCCGGAACAGAAAGATCTTGACAAATATAAAGAAGGAGAATACAATGATCATAAAACCAGTATGAAAGATAATATGTACTGGATGAATGCGCTTACCAAAAATCAGATGAGCGAAAGCGACAAATACGAAATCCTGAATTATGAAGAAAAAGTAAAAGCTTTAACCGCAAAAGATCTTCAGGAGGTAGGTAAAAAGTATCTTACAAAAGGAAGAGTTGTAGCTACATTAATGCCGGAAGATGGCTGGGAAAATGCCAAAAAAGATGAAACGAAACCTGAAGCGTCAGTCATCAAAACCGGAGCTGCTCAATAATCAATCTAATATTCCAAACAAAACCCGTCCGATTACTTACCGGACGGGCTTTTTTATTTAATTCATTAAGGTTAATGTCGAATTTTAAGGTTATTTGAACATTTATAAATCAACCCTCAAACTCTCAAACCCTCAAACACATATACGCTCAAACAACCATCAAGAGCCGTACTCTTTCTTCCATTCCTCAGCCGCTCCGCTCAGTACTTCATAAAATTCTTCGCCGTATTTTCTGATTAAAGGTGTTTTCAGGAATTTGTACACCGGAACCTGAAGCTCTCTCCCTAATGTGCATGCATTGCTGCAAACGCTCCATTCATGGTAATTTAAAGCCGTAAAAGAAGAATATTCCGTAACACGGATTGGGTAAAGGTGACAGGAAATAGGTTTTTGCCAATCTACGGCACCGTCTTCATATGCTTTTTCGATACCGCATTTGGTAATACCTTTTTCATCAAAAGTCACATAAGCACATTCGCGGCCTTCCACCATTGGGGTCACATACATTCCGTCCATAGGATCGGTGGTCCATGTTCCCTGTTCTTCCAGAGCTTTAATACCTTCCGCAGTGAGATAAGGCTTAATCTTATCAAAAATACCATCTAAAATTTCCAGCTCATCCTTATCGAGAGGAGCGCCAACATCCCCTTCTACACAACAGGCACCCTTACATTTCGTAAGGTTGCAGACAAACTCTTCGGAAAAAATTTCCTCGGAGATCAATTTATCGTCAATCTGAATCATAATCTTTAAAATAAATCAAAATAAGTTCCGGCTTTAAAACCGATTAAACTAAAAATAATCAGCCACAGGCTCACTTCCTGCATCCAGTATTTCGGGAGAAATCGTAACATTCTGCTTAGAATGATAGTGGATGGAAATGCGAGCAGTAACAGATATTCATACATTGTATTCATATACAGGATAATAGTGATAAGCTGGGCAAACGAAAAAACCAGTAGAAAAGTATATTTGTACCTGCTCACAGGGCTTTTCTTATTGTAATTACTGAAATGATCATATACTGCATAGATGAGCATCAGTATAATGGGAATTAACGGCAGTAACCTTTCATACTCCGTAACCAGCTTCATTTTTCCGAAAGGAAAATAATCTGTATTCCAGGAATTGTAATTCAGGAAAAACATTACTGAAAAATAACTCAGAACAATCAGGAGAATTCCTAATAGAAACCTGAAAATATTCAGGCTTATTCTTTCAGAAGTAGCAATCACATGGATGATTACGAAAACAGCCATGGGCCATGTAGTAGGAAGGAAAATAAAATTCAGCGCTACAATCGAGCCTACCAGAACATATGATTTTTTTCTGATGTCTTCATTGGTGCTGGTAAGCAGCAGCAGCAGAAAGGAATTGGTAAGCAGTGCAACGGCCAGTCCGATGTCCAGTTTCCCGGGATATAAACCAAAAATGAAAAATGTATATAAAAATAAAGGCAGGTGCGTCTGGTAATTCAGTGCAATGCTGTGAAAACAAAAATATCCCAGTGCAATCCCCAGAAAAGTAATTCCGGCTACAATGGCTTCATAGGTGTTGAAATTCAGGAAATTAAAAGTTATTACTATTAAAAGAAGGAAACCAATATAAACCGGGATTGAAAAAATATTGCTTTCTTTTGAAAGTAATTTAAACATTTTTTATAAATTTGTACAAAGTTAATTTAAAAAAGGAAAATAATGACGTCTTTCTTTCTATTCTTAAGCAAAGTTTTCAAATGGTCGTTTGGTTTTTTTGATGCATTCGGGAACGTATTAAACTGGGTTTTATTTATTGTTTGCTGCGCATTGTTTACCTACTGGTGCTATGTTTTGGTAAAAACCCTTGGTAACAATAAAGACAAAGACTACTATTCTCCAACGGAAGGTAAGTTTCCTTACTATGATCCGAACATCTACAAAAAAGAAGGTTAATTAATTGGTTATATAGTAAAAAGCCGATCAAATTCTGTTTGGTCGGCTTTTTTATTACTAACGATTAAAATTTATTCTTTATTCATGAACAGGCAATACCAGTACAGGAATGTTGGAGTCTTTAGTGATTCCTTTGGTTAAGCTTCCTACAAAAACATCGTAAATCCCGCTTCTTCCGTGGGAGCCCATAACAATAAAATCTGCTTTTTTATCCTGTGCATGCTCCAAAATAATATCTTTGGCAATACCCTGCTTTAGGATGTGTTCGCACTCTACATCATGAGCAAGAATTCTTTGCTGGATTTTATTTAACTGTACCAGTTCTTCCCGGATTTCGTTTTCCTCAACCTCCGGAAAATACTGGAATCCCATATCACCGATGGCAAAACCAATATCCGACGGTGCTACGTGGATCAGAAAAATTCTTCCGTTGATTTGCTTTGCAAATTTCACCGCACCTTCTACAAGCTGCTCTGTTTTGTCCCCAAAATCTACGGGCAATACAATATTTACCATAACCTTTAATTTTGTCTACTAAAGTTAAGAAAAATATGGCACAAAACAACGTTAAATTATCTATAATATTCTGATATCAATCACTTTTTTGTCTTCAAGATAGGCTTCCAGAATGTCATTTTCCTCAACTTTTCCTACACCTTTCGGAGTACCTGTGAAAATAAGATCTCCTACTCTTAAAGTGAAATACTGTGATACGAAAGCGATAATATCATCAATCGTAAACATCATGTCTTTCGTATTTCCGTCCTGAACTTTCTCATTATTCTTTAATAATGAAAAGCTTAAAGATTCCAGATTAAAATCCTCTTTTTTAAAGAAATTTCCAACAACTGCAGAACCGTCAAATCCCTTAGCAAGCTCCCACGGAAGGCCTTTTGATTTTAACTCGCTTTGCAAATCCCTCGCTGTAAAATCAATTCCTAACCCGATTTCCTCATAATGTTTATGAGCCGTTTCTTTTTGGATGTATTTTCCGCCCTTTGCAATTTTCACCACCACTTCCAGTTCATAATGAACATCATTTGAAAATTCGGGAATATAAAAATCATTTCCTTTCAGGACTGCCGTATCCGGTTTCATAAAGATAACCGGCCTTTCCGGTATTTCATTTCCCAGTTCTTTGGCGTGTTCGCTGTAATTTCTTCCTATACAGATTATTTTCATAACTTTTTATTTTGTCATTCTGAGAAGCGAATGCGACGAAGCAATTTCAACTTCACATTATTTAATAAACTTTATTTTCATTGATACTAAGCTTCCATCTTTCAACTTTCTTTCTTTTTTTGAAGCTTTTTCCCGCTTTCCACTGTATCTTTTTGGCGACGGGCTCCGCTTTGCTCCGCCCGCCGCCAAAAAGGATGCCGTTGCAATCGGGGCTAGGAGAGTGAATCGTCAGTCTCTGCGAACCAATTGTAAAAAATTCACCATTTACTATTTTAAAAGCCACCCCGTCAAAAATTCTTTGAATTTTCGCCACCCCTCCAAAGGAGGGGAATGGTAACGTCTTATCTTGATATAATCTTTTTAAAGTAATAAACAAAACAAAGCCATTGCTCATTTGCTGAGTGAAATCGAAGATTCGACATACTCAAACGCCTTTGTGAACGAAAAATATACCTATCAAAATCTCAAAATCTTTGCCGTCTTTGCGTTAAAGATTCTTATCAATGCATAAATTCATTTCCGCAATAATAGCACACAAATTTATGGCTTGTCAGAATTGAAATTCCAAAAAAGCTCGTTGCGCTGTCATCTCTGTAAATATGATTCGAACTGCATTTCGGACAGACAAAATCAAATTCGGGATCCGAGATCGTATGTTCCACTTCCAGGGAAAACTGCTCATTTTCTTTATATTCTTCCAAAGCTTGGTGCGCTTTCTCAAGATCTTCTTCAAAAACCTGCAGCTGAATTCCGCCAACAGCCTGAGACAACAGCCAGTCCGACTGGATCAGCTGCTCGTTCGCAATAAAGCTGTTGATCCCGCTTTCCGCCAGGATCTGCTTGTCACGGTTCGCCTGAAGTGCCGTTTCGTAGAATTTGAATTGTACAAGATTACTCATCGTTAAAATCTGCTTGATAACTGAATTTTTGTAAATACCTTTTTCGTATACAGCGGAAATTCAGCATTCTGAAGCCATCCGTAATACCCGAGATCTTTCTGGAATATCACTTTTACGCACTGTCCTTTGTACTTCCCGAAGTTGAAAACTTCTTCCAGTTTTTCGTTATACCCGATAAATCCTGCCAGATCCGCATGTTTATTATGGAAGGTAAATTCACTCAGCGGCCCGATTTCATTCGGGATGTCGTCATATTTTCCAACCTGTGCATCCAACACTTCAAAGGTTGCCATAACATCTGCTTCCGCAGAATGAGCGTTTTCCAAAGTCTTTCCGCAATAGAACTGATAAGCGGCACTAAGGTTTCTCGGCTCTTTTTTATGGAAGATGGTCTGTGCATCCACTAATCTGAATTTGCTCAAATCAAAATCAATTCCCACTCTCAATAGTTCTTCAGCAAGAAGCGGAACATCAAAACGATTAGAATTAAAACCTCCCAGGTCACTTCCGGCAAGCATTTCCATGATCTTCGGAGCAATTTCTTTAAAAGTGGGAGCGTCTTTTATATCTTCATCATAAATTCCGTGGATTTCGCTGCATTCTTTAGGAATTGGCATTTCCGGATTGACCCTCCAGGTTTTGCTTTCTCTTGAAGAATCAGGATTTACCTTTAAAATGCAGATCTCAACAATCCGGTCTCTTCCAATGTTGGTTCCTGTTGTTTCTAAATCAAAAATGCAAAGCGGTTTATGTAATTTTAAGTTCATTTTTAAATTGCTTTTAGCTAATGGCGATTGGCATTGCTTTCTCGCCTGTATTTATTTTATAATTGAGATATATGAATTGAGGACGGAAGTTTCCATCTTCAATCATCTTATTTTAATTGTTTTTGAAAGATAAGAGAAATTAAAATATAATAAATGATGACTAAAGGAATTCCGACAGCTTTAAAAATTATTAAAATGATTATAGCGCCAATCAGGAAAGCTATTTTCGGATAATTATCCTGCAATTTCATCGATTTGAATTTCATCGCAATCATTTTGATCGGTGAAATCAGAAGCCATGATGAAAGTATGGTTAAAATGATCATTAAGATGCTGTTGTTCACTAAATGAACAAAGATTTCTTCATGCCTGAAAGCATAATATAATCCAAAAATAAGTATGGTATTGCTGGGCGTGTTCAATCCTTTGAAATAATATTTCTGCTCTTCATCAAGATTGAAAATAGCCAGTCTCAGACAGGAAAAAAGAGTAATTAAAAATCCAAAATATTTAATTTCAAAAGGAAGCTGCAATCCTGATATTTCATGACCGAACGGTTCCAGTATCTTAAACATGGTAAGCCCTGGAATCAGGCCGAAACTTACCATATCCGCCAAAGAATCAAGCTGGGTTCCCAAATTGGAATTTGCCTTTAACGCTCTTGCCGTAAAACCATCAAAGAAATCCAGGATCAGAGAAAGTACGATGCAAAACGCAGTAGTCTGATAATCTCCTGAGATAAGATGAATAGCACCGATACATCCGGAAAGCAGGTTTCCTAACGTTATCGCGTTGGCAAGGTTATTTTTAATAAAATTCATGGACACAAAATTAATAAATTAAAGTAACAAAGCATTAATTAAACGGCACATCAATTAAAGCAGATTGCTAAGCCGTTGCCGTTGCAGGGAGATATTGCTAAATTAATTCGAATTTAGTGTAAATTTGCGCATGAATTTTTTTAAAGAGTTTAGAAAACAGGAGTTTCTGGTGCTTTTATACAGGATCTTTTTAGCCTATTTTTTCTATCAGATCGCAAGGTTTTTGTTCTGGTATTTCAACAGGGATTTAATAAAGGTTGATTCGCTGTCGGATTATTTCAGTCTTTCTTTCCACGGAATCGCATTTGATACCACGGCTATTTTATATGTCAATGCGCTTTTTATTCTTTTAAGTATCATTCCTGTTATCATTAACACCAAAAAAAATTACCAGAAATTTCTTTTCCTGCTGTATTTTATAACCAATGGAATTGCCTATGCCATGAATTTCGGAGATATGGTGTATTTCAGGTTTTCGCAGATGAGGCTTACCTCTGCTGCGCTTCAGGTGGCACAGCATGAGAATAATATCTTTAAGGTTTTTACATCTTCAATTGTACAGAATCCTTTTGTGCTTATTGGATTTGTACTTTTCATGACATTATGGGTTTTCCTCTATAAAAAAGTAAAAATAACAGAGCACAGACCGGTAAAGCTGGTTCCGTATTTTATCTGGTCTGTTGTACTGCTTTGTGTAACCACTGTTCTTGCTGTTGGCGGAATACGGGGGGACTTCAAACACAGCACAAGACCGATCAATCTGGTAGATGCCAATCGTTTTGCCAGGCTGCCTTCCCAGGGAAACATGGTGCTGAACAGTACTTTTTCATTCTTCAGAACTTTGAATACAAACAATTTTAACGAAGTTCATTTCGTTGATGAAAAATTTATTACAGAAAATATTCATCCTTACAAATTGTATGAAAGGAAAGTTGAGAATCATCCCAATATCATTATTTTTATTGTAGAATCCTTCGGGAGAGAATACTCGGGAGCCTTCAACAGGGATAAGAATATTAAAGATTATGTTTCCTACACTCCGTTTATCGACAGTCTTGCTAATCAAAGTCTTATTTTTCCAAATACGTTTGCCAACGGACGGCAATCCATCCACGGAATGAGTTCCGTGTTGGCCGGAATTCCAAGTCTTACGGATGCCTTTACCAGTTCACCGTATTCCAACCAGAAAATACAGTCTATTGTTTCGGTTTGTAATGAAATGGGTTACGATACCTCTTTTTATCATGGTGCTCCGAACGGTTCAATGGGTTTTTTAGGTTTTGGAAATATTCTGGGCTTTAAACACTATTTCGGTAAGACGGAATACAATAATGATAATGATTTTGACGGAATGTGGTCGATCTGGGACGAGCCGTTTTTACAATATTTTGCTAAAAATACGGGTGAAAAACAGCCTTTTATGACGACGGTTTTTACAGCATCTTCTCATCATCCCTTTAAAATTCCTGAAAAATATAACGGAAAATTCAAGAAAGGAAAAAACCAGATGCATGAGCCGATTCAATATACGGATTATGCGATAAAAAAATATTTTGAAACGGCTAAAAAACAGCCGTGGTTTAAAAATACAATATTTGTTTTCACGGGAGATCACACCAATGAAGTCTATTATCCCGAATACGAAAAAATGATGAACCGGTTTGCCGTTCCCTTGATTTTCTACTCTCCTAATTCTGAATATCATTTAAAAGGCGTAAATCCTGAATTTGCCCAGCAGATTGATATTTATCCTACATTAGCGGACCTCATAGGATATAATAAAAAAATCAGGAGCTGGGGAAGAAGTCTGGTAAGTGAAAAACAGGAAGCTCCGATTATTGCCAATTCGGATGGGGCCGTAGAGCAGTTTATTATCGGGAATTATATTTACCGCTTTGATGGTAAGGAAGTGTTAGGTGTTTTTGAAAAAACAGATCTTGGACTTGAGAAAAATCTCCTGAATCAGTTAAAAAATAAACCTGAAGTCCAAAAAGGAATGCTTTCTGCCAAGGCATGGTATCAGGATTATATGGACAGAGTCATCAACAGAAAACTATATTAAATGTATAAAATGCTTTAACTATTTGATTTAAAGTGAATCTATAATAATATATGTTCAGGATAAGAAAAATTTTTGTTATGTGAAAATTAATTTCTATTTTTAACGATATAGATAACAAAATAAAGTTTTTGAAATTAAAATTATAAGAATATGAGAAAATTATTATTAACCTTCATCCTTTCTTTTGTCGGTGTTTTATCATTCGCTCAGATCGAAGGAAAATGGAAAACAATAGATGACGAGACAAAACAGGCAAAATCTATTGTGGAAATCTATAAGAAAGGAGACCAGTATTACGGGAAAGTGTCACAGCTTTTGATAAAACCTGCCAACCCGAACTGCGTAGATTGTAAAGATGACAGAAAAAACAAGCCTATTCTGGGCATGGAAATTATCAGAGGACTGAAAAAAGAAGGGGATGAATTCACCGGAGGAACGATTACTGATCCAAAAACGGGTAAAACCTATAAATGTACCATCAAAAGAGAGGGAGATAAGCTAAACGTAAGAGGATATCTTGGTTTTTCTCTTATCGGAAGAACACAGACATGGTATAAAGTTAACTAATTAGCATTAAATAAAAAATAATACGCGGCATTTCAGAAATGAAATGCCGTTTTTGTTATGTAATAATAAAAAAACACTATTTTTGTACTCTAAATTTTTCAAATAAATATGGCAGAATATACTTTTCGTGAGGTAATTGCACAGGCAATGAGCGAGGAAATGCGTAAAGACGAATCCATCTTTTTAATGGGGGAGGAAGTAGCAGAATACAATGGTGCATATAAAGCTTCAAAAGGAATGCTTGATGAATTTGGTCCAAAGAGAGTAATCGATACCCCAATCGCAGAGCTTGGTTTTACAGGAATTGCTGTGGGAGCTGCGATGAATGGTAACAGACCAATTGTAGAGTATATGACATTCAATTTCTCATTGGTTGGTATTGATCAGATTATCAATAATGCGGCAAAAATCCGTCAGATGAGTGGTGGACAATGGAATTGTCCTATCGTTTTCCGTGGTCCTACTGCTTCTGCAGGTCAATTGGGTGCTACTCACTCTCAGGCTTTCGAAAACTGGTTTGCAAATATTCCGGGGCTAAAAGTAGTGGTTCCATCAAACCCATATGATGCAAAAGGATTATTGAAAACAGCAATTCAGGATAATGATCCTGTAATTTTCATGGAGTCTGAACAGATGTACGGAGATAAAATGGAAATTCCTGAAGAAGAATATTATTTACCAATCGGAAAAGCTGACATTAAAAGAGAAGGAAGTGATGTAACTTTGGTATCTTTCGGGAAAATCATGAAGCTTGCGATTCAGGCAGCTGAAGATTTGGCTAAAGAGGGAATTTCTGTAGAAGTGATTGATCTTAGAACGGTTCGTCCTCTGGATTATGATACTGTTTTAGCTTCCGTTAAGAAAACAAACAGATTGGTTGTACTGGAAGAAGCGTGGCCGTTTGGTTCTGTAGCTTCAGAAATTACTTACATGGTACAGCAGAAAGCGTTTGATTATCTTGATGCACCTATTAAGAGAATTACAACTCCTGATGCACCAGCTCCTTACTCTTCTGCTTTATTTGCAGAATGGTTCCCAAAACTTGAAAAAGTAAAAGAAGAAATCAAAAAAGCGATGTACGTAAAATAATTAACATAATTATAGAGAAAAACTTCCGGAAGGAAGTTTTTTCATTTATTATATTCATGAAGAAAAGTTCTTGGGGTTGTAAATTTGATTTAAATTTGCGCTTTTAAATAAATTGAGCTGATATGGCAGAAGTTGTAGAAAGCGGTCATCACTTTGACATTAAAAAGCTTTCTTTCATTGGAGTTTTGGTTTCTCTGGGTATTGTTTTCGGAGATATTGGTACTTCACCGCTTTACGTAATGAAAGCGATCGTCAACGCAAGAGAAGAAGGAAATACCTTACCTTTTAACGAATATATTGAAGGAGCACTTTCATGTATTATTTGGACACTTACCCTTCAGACCACCATCAAATACGTTATTATTGCGCTTCGGGCAGATAACAAAGGAGAAGGCGGAATTCTTGCCTTATTTTCATTGGTGAAAAACCTTAAAAAGGGCTGGCTTTATCTCATTGCGATTGTAGGAGCGGCAGCACTTATCGCCGATGGGGTTATTACACCCTCTCTTACCGTAATGTCGGCTATTGAAGGTCTCGAAATCTACAATCCGCACACTCCGGTAGTTCCCATTACCATTGGAATTTTGATTGTTATTTTCTTTGTTCAGCAGTTCGGGACAAGTTTTATAGGAAAATTTTTCGGGCCTGTAATGGTGATTTGGTTCCTTGTTTTAGGCGGGCTGGGCTTGTCGCATTTAAGCGAAAATATGGAAATCCTGAGATCATTCAATCCGTATTATGCTTATAAACTGATTGTTAATTCTCCGAGTGCTATTATCATTCTGGGAGCTGTTTTCCTTTGTACAACAGGAGCTGAGGCATTGTATTCTGACTTAGGACACTGCGGTGCAAAAAATATCAGGGTAAGCTGGGGCTTTGTGAAAATCATGCTGATCTTAAACTATCTCGGCCAGGGAGCCTGGCTTTTAACCAATTATAATAAACCTGGCTTTTCGGTGGTTAATCCTTTCTTCGGAATTATGGAAGAGTGGATGGTAATTCCGGGAGTTATTCTGGCAACGGCTGCTGCAATTATTGCAAGCCAGGCTTTAATTACAGGTTCATTTACCATTTTCTCAGAAGCAATGTCTCTGAATCTGTGGCCGAACCAGAAAATTGATTATCCTTCCGGGGTAAAAGGACAAATGTACATTCCGAGAATCAACTGGGGACTTTTGCTGTTCTGTATTGTTGTAGTATTGCACTTTAAAGAATCCGGGAAAATGGAAGCCGCATATGGTTTATCCATCACCGTAACGATGTTGATGACCACTGTTTTGCTGGTGTTCTGGCTGTTGAAAAAGAGAATCAACAAATTGCTGATCCTGGTTTTTGCACTGGTGTATATGGCTATTGAGCTTGGTTTCTTCAGTGCAAATGTGATCAAATTTATGGATGGGGGCTGGATTACCGTAGTATTGGCGGGTTCAATAGGAATTTGTATGTACGCATGGTATAACGGAAGATCTATTAAAACAAAATTTATCAAATTTATTAAGCTGGAAACTTATATCCCAATCATTAAAGATATGAAGCTTGATGAAACAATACCGAAATATGCTACCAATCTTGCTTACCTGAGCCGTGCTAAAAAGAATGACGAAATAGAATCAAAAATTATCTATTCCATTATTAAAAAACAACCTAAAAGGGCTGATCATTATTTCATCCTGGCTATTACTAATCAGGAAGATCCTTATACTTTCAAATATACCGTGGATGAAGTTCTTCCGGGTACAATTTATAAGATTAATTTCATGTTAGGCTTCAAAATAGACAGGAGAATCAATGATTATTTTGATATGGTGTTAAGAGACATGATGGCAGATGGAACAATTCCTTCAAGAAGCAGCCATCCTTCATTAAGGGCTCACAATATTCCTCCCGATCTTAAATATGTGATCATAGATAATACCTATATCAACGATATTCTTCTTACGGTAAAAGAGAAAATTATTCTTAATATTTATAACTTTGTTAAGTATATCGGAAGTGATGATTTCAAAGCCTGGGGAATCACTTCACACAATGTAGTGGTGGAATCTGCACCGATGACAGAAGACTGCGTTAGTAAATCGAGAATAGAACAATGTGGCTTCATTCGTCATAATAGTTAAATTCTTTAACATTCCGGTACAATATGTATTTAAATAAAAATCAATAAATTTGTATATAATTTTTTTGATGGATACAATACAAAAAGAAAAAAATATTGCACTGATTAAAGATGTTTTAAGAAACTATTTACTTGAAAAGGGTTTCAGAAACACTCCTGAACGATATACAATATTAGAAGAAATATACAGTATGGATCATCACTTTAATGTTGATGATCTGTACCTTTTGATGCTGCAGAAAAAATATCACGTTTCCAAAGCAACCATTTACAATACGATTGAGATCTTTCTTGATGCTGGCCTGATCCGCAAGCATCAGTTCGGAGAGAAAACATTAACTTCTTCTTCCTACGAAAAATCTTATTTTGATAAGCAGCACGATCACCTGGTGATCTATAAAAAAGATTCTGATAAGGAAATTGAGGAAATTATAGAATTTTGCGATCCGAGAATCCAGGGAATTAAAGAAGCTATTGAAGAAGCATTCGGGGTGAAGATCGATTCTCATTCGCTGTATTTTTATGGTACAAAGAATGACTAACCGATCATTACGCCTTATTACAGGCCTTTTTATCTGCATTTCCTCTTTTATTTATGCACAGGACAACAATCAGAAACCTTTGCAGAAAGATCCTTATTTTACTCCCAATACAGTTCCGCAGAAAAATGCGCCGCCTCCGGAGAAAGTAAAGCATATCCATTCCGATGAACTGCGTAAAGATCCTGCTAAATATGATGGCAACAATTATTTTACAGGCAATGTTCAGTTTGAGCATCAGGGATCTTTGCTGAATGCTGATCTCGTGATTGTGTATGAAGGACAGAATTTTGTAAAAGCAGTTGGCAACGTAAAGCTTCAAAATGCAGATGGTTCCGTAATTACTGCGGATGAAATGGAGTACGACGGCAATACCCAACGCGGAATTGCTAGGAAAAATGTAGTGCTTACAGATCCGAAAGGGACAGTGATCAAAACGGAAACCATGTATTATGACAGGGTTTCCAATCAGGCGTATTACAACACCGGCGGGACAATCAATGATGGGAAAAGTACGACCTATTCCAAAACTGCAACCTATTTTCTCGCCACAAGAACCATTGACCTTTCCGGAAGAGTAAAAATCGAAGACGCACAATATGTTCTGGAAGGAGATAATGTGGTTCAGAATCAGAATACCAATATCGTAAACATCAACGGTCCCACTACCATTATTAACAAAAAAAATCCTAAAAACCGTATTGTTACTGATAAAGGAAACTACAATACCAATACGAAGGAAGCTTTTTTATATAAGAATTCCAGAGTGTATTACAATGATAAAATTCTCACCGGAGATGAAATGTATTATAATCAGCTCACAGGATTCGGTAAAGCAACAGGAAATGTAACGATCGATGATCCGAATGAACAACGATGGATAAAAGGCGGATATGGAGAGATTTTTGAAAAGAAAGATTCTGCCATGATGACGAAAAATCCTTACGCAGTGAAAGCATTGGAAAAAGATTCCATGTATTTTGCAGCAGAAAAAATCATATCGTTTCAAAGACCGGATTCTGCTAATGTTAATGCTAAAAAAAGCTTTCTCCGCGCATTCAGGAAAGGGAGGTTTTACAAATCCAATGCACAGGGAAGAGCCGATTCTATCGCTTTCAATGAAACAGATGGCGTTTTGCATATGTATACAGAGCCTATTTTATGGAGCAACGGAAAGCAGGTAACCGGAGATAAAATTGAAGCCTATTTTAATACCGGAAAAGAAAACATCGATTCTTTGAAGGTTGTCGGAAATGCTTTTGCCATCAGTAAAGTAGACTCACTGAATATGAAAGACGAATTCAATCAGGTAAAAGGGAAACTGATGACTGTGTATTATGGGGAAGATAATAATATCAAAGAAGCAAAAGTAATCGGAAATGCACAGGCTATTACCTATTCAGATGATGTAAATGCACAGACCAGGCAAAAGGAAAGAATAGGGATATCGCTCAGCACATGCGGAATAATTGATGCGATCTTTGAAGAGAAAGCGTTATATGTGGTAGAATGTAATATCGGTGCCAATTCGGATACTTATCCGATGAGTATGATTGAACCTGCAAAACGTAAATTTCCTGACTTTAATTGGAATACCAAAGACAGAATATTGAAATGGCAGGATATTCTGGTGGATACTCCTAATTACCCTGAAATAAAATATGAATCAGATACTGCCCTTTATGATTCTGCACAGAAAGTGATTGATGATGAAAAGGCTAAAGAGGAAGCTAAAAAGCCAAAAAGAGCCCGCAGATAAATTTAAAGTATAAAATTGATTAATGCATACTCACCATTTTACAGCTAAAATGGTGAGTTACTTTTTACGAATCTTTTGATATTGCATGTTCGCTCCTTTTTTTATGAAAAATTCAATTTATTCAAATTATTTTATTTCATTATTTAGTGAATATTAAATTCTCATATTAATTGAGTTTTAATGATATAATCATTTCATCAATTGTTGAATTGAGTCACTATATGAGAAAAAAAATGCATTTTTTTTGAAAAATATGTATTTGTAATATTTTTTTTCATATATTTAAACCGTAAAATATTGTTAATCTATATTAATATTTTGTGATTTGGTGGTTTCGCTTACAGCTTTTGGCTGTAAGCGTTTTTATTTTACCGCTTTAATTTCGGCATTTAATGAATGTTTTTTAGCTTTGCTGAAATTTTTCAATAATGGAAATGCAAAAAGATTTTTTTATATATCAGGCTCAGACCACAAAATTTGCGGCAGGATTTGAAGTGGAAAAAGCAGAAGGAAGCTATATTTACGGAACCGATGGAAAAAAGTATCTTGATTTTGTAGCTGGCGTTTCTGCAAATACACTGGGACATTCCCATCCTAAAGTAGTAAGTGCCATTAAAGAACAGGCTGAGAAATATCTGCATGTAATGGTATACGGCGAATATGCACAAGAAAAACCGGTTGCTTTATGTAAGCTTCTTGCAGAATCAACTCCGGATCCGCTGGAAATCACTTACCTCGTCAACAGCGGTGCGGAAGCAATAGATGGGAGTCTTAAATTGGCTAAAAGATATACAGGGAGAGAAGAAATCGTTTCATTTAAAAATTCCTATCACGGCAATACCCATGGAGCATTAAGTGTTTCCGGAAACGAAACGCACAAAAGAGAATTTCGTCCGCTGTTACCTATGGTGACGTTTATTGAGTTCAATAACGAAAATGATTTTGATAAAATAACGGAAAAAACGGCCTGTGTAATCATGGAAACCATTCAGGGAGCAGCAGGATTTTTAGTTCCTGATCCGGATTATTTAGTAAGATTAAAAAAAAGATGTGAAGAGGTAGGCGCTTTATTAATTTTAGATGAAATACAGCCGGGATTCGGTAGAACCGGAAAACTCTTCTCATTTGAGCATTTCGGAGTGGTTCCGGATATTCTGGTTATGGGAAAAGGAATGGGCGGCGGAGTGCCGGTAGGCGCTTTTATGAGTTCTAAAAAAATCATGGAAACTCTGGCGCATTCTCCAAAGCTTGGTCATATCACTACTTTTGGGGGAAACCCGCTTATTGCAGCCTCAAGTTACGCCACTCTGAAAGAAGTTCTGGAAAGCGGACTGATGAATGAAATTGATGAAAAAGAACAATTATACAGAAAACTTCTCGTTCACCCTAAAATTAAAAATATTAACGGAAAAGGCTTAATGCTGGCGGTAAATCTTGGATCTCCCGACTTTACCCTTGATGTTGCCAAAAAATGTATGGAAAAAGGGCTTATTGTTTTCTGGCAACTGTACAGAAATGAATATCTCAGGATATCTCCTCCACTTACGATTTCAAAGGAAGAAATTACAGAAGGCTGTAAGATTATTCTTGATGTTTTAAATGAAAATTAAATAACGGAAAGCATCGAATTTTTTCGGTGCTTTCTGCTTTATAAGATTAAAAAAAATATTCGGCTAGAGAAAAATGTCAATAAAAAAAGGATTTTGAAAAATCTTATCCGGCACCCATATTTATTGCAAAAATAAGATCATTGAATTATTTAAAAATTCTGACAAATATCATGAAGATTATGTAAAAAAGTAAATACATTTTTGTGTAATAAAAAAATTAATTTATATATTGCGGGACGATTAAAACAAAGATTATATGGCGAAACATAAAGTCCATTACGAATTTCCAATGCATTGTTTATCAGAGATTTTATATGAATATCTGGCAACTGCGGAGGGGTTGTCTGAATGGTTTGCGGATGAGGTGACAGAGAAAGGGGATGACTTCTATTTTAGCTGGGGAGGCGGCCCTGCCGAAAAGGCGACTTTGATACGATATAAGCCTGAAGGTTTCGTACGTTTCAGATGGGAAGAAGATGAAGGAACGAAGCATTTCTTTGAAATGACAATCACAATCGACGATATTACTGAAGATCTGGCGCTGAATATTACAGACTTCTGCGAAGAAGGAGATGAAGAAGAAAATGCAATGTATTGGGAAAACCTTATTGAAAACCTTAGAATAAAATTGGGTGCTGCTTAAATGTAAGCCGTATTGCAGATAAAACTGATGAACGATTTATCGTTCATTATTTTTTTATAATAAATCAGAATAAATTGGAAAATCAATATTTTACATCAGGAGAATTGGATGTTAAGAACAGAGCATTTCTATCGGGAGATACAGTGAAGGTTTCATTCTTTGTAAGAGATGCAAAATTAATCATGGATGAAGAATGCTATTTTTTTCTTATGGCCTCCATGAGAAAAATGAGAATGAATATCCCGCTTTCTTATACCTTGGAATTTTTCCAGTCTGTTTTCAATAAAGAGGTTATTGAAAGAGGTGTGAAAAACGGGATCATCAATTTTCAGGTATTCCGGAATATGGACGGAATTACCTTATCGAAATCCTCCGTGTCTTATTATTATGAAATCGTGGAAATGAACGATGTATTGTATGTTCACGAAAGACCGCTGGAGCTGGATCTGATCAAGGAGATTAATGTTAATAATAATCTTTTGAGTAATATCCGTGTTCATAGTCCCGAAAATATTTACGGTGAAATTTACGCTCAGGAGAATGATCTTGACGACGTGATTTTCTTAAATCCGTCAAAAAGGATTGCAAGGGCAGGAACCGGGAACCTTCTGTTTCTGGAAGGTGATGTTATTAAAATTCCAAAACAGACTGAAGGGGCTTATATCTCGCCTTTAATGGAAAACTTTGTTACGTTTTTACATAAAAATAATCTTGCAGATATTCAGGAGCATGAAATTATCGCTTTTGAGTCTCAGAAAGCGGAAGAGATTTTATTGATTTCGGAAGAAAAAGGAATATTTTCCGTTGGTAAAATAAGAAATAAAACTTTCGGAAAAAACCGTTTTTTAGAGTTAACGGAGGCTTGGAGGAAAAGTTTTTAGAAATTGACAAACCCGGTAAACAACAAAAGTTCCAAAAAGTCCTTTACCGGGTTTTATTCTGAATAATCAGAAATTGTATCGTTTATAGATATCCAGTGGGAATATCAAAGATTTTTGAGACAAGATAGCGGTAGAAAGTACTGATAAAACAAGCGGTCTGATTCCTTTCATAGCGGTTAAGTTTTTGGTTATACAAATAACGGAAATAATTTGATAAAATTGGATTTAAGATATCCTAAATATTTGTTAAAATTGATAGGCTTAAAGCTATAACCTGTTCTAATTGAGAGAAATGTCTTCCGGAGAGTTTGCCCAAAGCAGATATTCACCACCCAGATTCTGCATAATAGATTTCCAAAGCGTCTGATCATTCGGTAAAGTATAGTCAAGATTATAAACATCTACTACAGTCCACATTTTACGCTGAATCTCTTCGTCAAGCTGCATGGAAGTCCATCCCGAATATCCTGAAAATATTTTAATATCATTGATGCTTAACTCACTATTGAGAACGGCGCTGATGATATTTTCAATATCTTCCGTAAGGTAAAAATCCGGAGTAATTTCTATAAAATGTTCCGTTACCTTTTTGCCTTTAACGATAAAGAAAACTTTATCATTTTCTACAGGACCGCCATCATATACTTCAATCTTAAACTCGAACATATCTTTAAATTTATCGCTCATCTGACTGTTTTTCTTATTCAGAATCAAGCCGAATGCACCCTGCTCATTATGTTCAATGACCAATACTACCGAACGGGAAAAAATATCACCGGAAATATCAGGTGTGGAAATTAATATTTTACCTTTGTAGGAGTAATTCATACTCAAATTTAATAAAAAATATTTATGGAAAACCTGCACGATAAAAGAAAAGTGTACGAGAGATCCCAACTTATTGAAAGTGAGATAAAACAAAATCCCATTGAGCAATTCAGGGATTGGTTTACCGAAGCTTCCGACAATCCGGGAATCTCTGAAGCTAATGCTATGGCGGTTTCTACAATAGAGCAAGACGGCTGTCCGCGTACAAGAATGGTTTTGCTTAAAGCCTATACTTATGAAGGTTTTATTTTCTACACCAATTACGACAGCAGGAAAGGAAAAGCCATTGAAAAAACACATAAAGCATGTCTTCACTTTTTCTGGCCCACCCTGGAAAGACAGATTATAATTAAAGCCAGTCTGGAGCGCATTGCTGAAAATCTAAGCGACGGCTACTTTCATTCACGTCCGAAAGGCAGCCAGCTAGGTGCGGTAGTTTCACCGCAGAGTCAGGAAATTCCGGATAGAAAGTTTCTGGAACGGAAGTTAGCAGAGCTGGAAAAACAATACGAAAATACCGAGGTTCCGCGACCTGAAAACTGGGGTGGTTACATTGCAAAACCTTATGAAATAGAATTTTGGCAGGGAAGACCAAATCGTTTGCACGACAGGATTATTTATGAATTAATTGATGGTCTGGATTGGAAGATTTCACGTTTAGCGCCTTAATTTTTTCTGAATAACTTTGATTACTTTCTAATCTTCAGTACCAATAATTGTAAGTAGGACTATAGCCCCGAAAACGGTGACTGAACCTCCCCAAAATGGAAGCTGAGGTTCTCGAAGCCACAATAAAAAAACCTCATCATTTGATGAGGTTAATTTGTTTCATTAATCTGAATGATTATTTTTTCTTAGCTCCTGAAACTGCGTTTGATAGATCAGCTCCCGCCTTGAATTTAGCAACTTTTTTAGCAGCAATTTTGATTGGCTTTTTAGTAGCAGGGTTAATACCTTGTCTTGCAGCTCTCTCAGCAACTGAGAAAGTACCGAATCCTACTAAAGAAACTTTTCCGTCTTTTTTCTTTAAAGTAGTCATTACATTGTTGATGAATGATTCTAAAGCAGCTTTAGCGGCAACTTTAGTGATACCTGCATCTTTTGCGATTGCGTCGATTAATTCAGACTTGTTCATAATTTTTTTAATATTAAAGTTAGTTCGTTATAATAGCAAATATAATACTATTTTCTATATGTGCAATTTTTTTATAAAAAAATAAGCAAATTTTTCATTTTTAACTTAATTTGGTTAAAATATGATAATTTACATTTTCACGTAAAATGTAGGATACACGCCACTAAAATCATGCCAAATGCTTATGTATATTGACTTTATGAAAATTGGCTCATTGTTTTTTGTATTTATTAAATCCTAAATTCTATGTAAAGTAATAATACTTTTTATTATTATTTGTCGAATTTATAATTAAAAATGATAACTATTACATTTTAATGAATTAAATGTCTGTCTCACTGATGGTTTTAAAATCATTGCAAAAAGTCGTTTTATTGATTTTTATTAATAAATTTGCATTATGTTAATAGAAGTTTTTAAGTCTAAGATTCACAGGGTGAGAGTTACGGCTTCTGACCTTAATTATATCGGCAGTATTACCATAGATGAAGACCTTATTGAAGCAGCAGGTCTTGTTGTTGGAGAAAGAGTATATATCGTAAATGTAAATAACGGTGAGCGTTTTGATACTTATGTGATCAAAGGAAAAAGAAAATCCGGAGAAGTTTGTCTTAATGGGCCGGCTGCCAGAAAAGTACAGAGGGACGATATCATTATCATTATCGCTTATGCACAAATGACTCCTGAAGAAGCCAGAGATTTTCAGCCAAAAATTGTTTTCCCGGATGAAAAAACAAATCTTTTGACGTAATCTATGGAGAAAAAAACAAAAAACCCCTTAAAATCAATTCTTACAATAGTGATTTCGCTTGCTTTTGCAGGCTTTTTTTTATGGGTTGCCTTAAAAGGATTAGACTTTAAAGTTATACAGAAATCATTGTCCAAGGCCAATTACTGGTGGGTGGCATTTGCAGCATGCTTCGGAATTGCAGCATATTGGTTCAGGGCAATACGCTGGAACCTGATGCTGGAACCGATGGGATACAAAATTTCAAACGCAAATTCACTCTGGTCGATTTCTTTTGGATATTTGATGAATCTTACCATCCCGAGAAGTGGTGAAGTCGCACGGGCAACTGCTTTGTACGGAGTGGAAAAAGTTCCCGTTGACCAGTCTTTCGGAACGATTATCCTGGAAAGAGTAGTGGATTTGGTTTGTATGCTTTGTTTTTTAGGTCTAACTCTCATTTTTAAAGGAGATGTCATTTCATCTGTTTATAAAAATTCAGGAGCTGATTTTAATCCCAATAAAATCTTTTTCATTGTAGGGACTTTATTGGTGGGTGCAATTTTGTTTTTTATATTTAAAAAAAGGCTGGCAGATATTCCAGTTTTAGATAAAATCATCAAATTTATAGACGGGATACTCGATGGCTTAACTTCCATTTTCAAATTAAAGCAAAAAGGAAAATTCATCCTTTACACCATAGGAATCTGGGTTTCCTATTATTTTGCAGCCTATCTGGTTTGCTTCGCATTGCCGGAAACTTCGGGTTTTACTTTTGATGACGGATTTTTGATTCTTGTAGTAGGTACCTTCGGGATGATTATCCCTGCAAGCGGTGGAATCGGAGCGTTTAACCTGGCGATGAAGTACGGTTTTATGGCCTTATTTATATCCATGGGGAAAAGCGGTGAAGTGGGTGGCGAAGTAGGATTAACCTATTCTTTCATTTCATTGCCGTTGCAGATTTTCATTATGCTGGTAATGGGATTAATTTCCATTCCGATGCTGGCGAAAGAGAGAAATAAGATCGTTGCACAAAAAGAATTTACAGAATAAACTAGTTTAGGTAAAAATATATTATCCGGTCGCAGAATCGGATTTTTTTATGCCTGAATAAAAGGAAGTTCTATTCTTTAACCTGTAATATGGCTGTCTTTTTTATCGTAAAATATTTTGGAAAATTCCCAAAACAGCCATACATTAGATACAAAATACAATAAACACATCATACTGTTATGGCAATTAATTTACAGAAAGGACAAAGAATTGATCTTGGATTCACGAAAATGACCATCGGTCTTGGATGGGATCCGAATGAAGGGATGGGATATGACTTTGACCTTGATGCTTCTGCAATTATGATCAATGCGGAACGAAAACTGGTAAGTGAAGAATATTTTGTTTTTTATAATAATCTAAACTCTCCCGACGGTGCTCTTACGCATACAGGAGATGATCCGAGCGGTAAAAACAGCGACGGTGATGATGATGAATCCATTGTCATTGATCTCGAAAAAGTTGATGAGCGGGTTCAGGAAATTCTTTTTGTAGTAACCATAGAGGATTATGAAAGAAGAAAACAGAATTTCGGGCAGGTGAGAAATTCATATATTAGGATTATTGATAATCTTACCCATCAGGAAATTGCCAAATATGAGCTTGACGAAGACTTTTCCATCGAAACGGGAATTGAGTTCGGAAGACTCTACAAACGCAACGGAAACTGGAAATTCGAAGCTTCCGGAATCGGGTACAGAGCTGATTTAGGCTTTTTCCTCGAAAAATATTACAAAGGACAAATCATAAAATAAACTAAATAAGAGGCTTCCCATAAGAAGTCTCTTTTTAAATTATAATAATAGAGCCCTTATAAAAATTAGTACAGTCGTAAAGATCAGAAAAGTATTGATACATTTCCGGTTGCAGAGCTAAGCCGAATCTTTTTTCCGCGTAACCTTTTTCTGCCAGAGCATAGAGAACTTTGTGATCCTGCTTTAGAAAATCGAAAAGATATTTTTCTTCACTGTTTGCCATTCCGGTAAAAAAGATTCCGTAGATCAGAAAATGCGTGAAGCTTTCAGAATTTATGATGAAAGAAAACCTGTTATCTACATAACTCTCATAATCTGCTAATATTTTAGAAAAATTTTCAGCGCATAACGGCTCAGAAATCTCGTAAAAAATATCTATTCCATGAATGAAAAGCTGGGCTTTCAGCTCTTCGGGATCCGGATGATAGCGGGATTCAAACCAGTTGAAAATGCAGATAAATTCTTCCCTTGAAAGGTTTTCTACATTATCCGCTGTTTTTCTTTTAATGATTTCCAGGCTTGCTTCTTTATCGTCTTCCATGAACGGAAGCATGCTTTTTTCTTCACTGCAAAGTTTATTGTAAAGATTGATCTTGGCGCTGACAGGATTGGTCTTAATGAAATAGAGTCTGTCTTTCATAATGCTATGTAATCCCTTGTTTATTTGGTGTTTCAGTACTAAAGGTAGTGAAAAATTGTTAGAGGATGTTTTTAATTATATAATTGAAAATAATATAAATTCTAAAATAAAATATTATATTAAAACTATTTTATTAAATCTTTTAATTTTTCATAACCATAATAATCGTGCAAAAAAATTGGAAAAGCACTTAAAACCCCAACTGTAGAATCAATGCTAATGTATTTATTTAGTTGATGTATGAAAACAGTTTGTTGGAAAGCTATATAATCAGGATATGTATATGAGTTATTGATTATATAGTTCATTTTACTAAGGTGGGCAACAATTAGTTCTTTCCAAGTTTGTTTTTTGTAAATTGTAAAATCCTGTAAATTTTGTAAACAAGTTTTACCTACTATATTTTTGTAACCAATTTTTACTTTGCATTGGACTTTTAAGTCTTTAAAAGTTTTATAATCAGATATATGTTTAAGGGACTCTACCATTGGATAACTTAGATAAAGTTTTCCCTTATCTGTTTCTTCATTAAAGAAAGCCAAAAGCTCATTTATCTTACTGTCATTTGCTATTATATCATGCCCATCATAATCAAAAAACATATAAATTTCAGCAAAATCATGTCTTTCGAAGTCTTCTAATATTTTTTTATTAGTCTCATTTCTATTTTTGATAAGATTAAAAGTATCTAAATCCTCGTCCTCTGCTATTTCTTTATAAATCTGATAAATTGTAGAGCAGTAAGCACATGTTATAATTGTATTTTCATTAAGAAAAAATTTATTCAAATTATCAGTAATTTGTACTTCTGTTTTCTCACCTTCGAAGATGAATAATATATTATTAGACATTGAATGATCCTGCTTTGTACATTTTTTCTATGTTATGAGCTTCCCTTAATTCTTTTGAAGTACTCTTTGATAGAGAGCGTATTATATTCTTATTCATTAAAAAATAGCAGTCAGGTCTTAATAAATCATTTGTTATAATTGATGTGTTATGAGTTGTAAGTGCAAATTGAACTCCAATATTTTTTAATTCCTTAACAATAAGTGCTGATAATTCGTGATGGTAAAAAGCATCAAATTCGTCTATAAAAACAAAAGATACTTTGGACTTTTCTTTAATTCTCTGAAACCAAAAATAAAAAAGCGTGAGTGCCCAAGTACCATGAGAGCATGCTTTTTCGAACGGGATATAAGTATCCTCAAAATCAAACGCTATTATTTTTTTATCTAGTTCTTCAACAGCTTTTAATTTACATTCAATTCCCGCTTCATTTAAAAATTGTTCAAAATCTTTTACATTATTTTTTTCCACAATATCTTCAAGAGCATTTCTTCCCCCCAATTCTAAACCTAGATACATATTGTTTCTGAGTGATCTAAAAAAGAGCATTCCATCTATAAACTTAAAAAAATTATTAAAAGTTGTATTTACCGAATTTTCTTCTAAAATAGAATTGTTCCTGATATATTTTAAAACTGATAATTCTTGATTATCAATAGTAGTTTTTAATGTTTCTGTACCTTGAAATTTTATAATTGCATTATTGCTTTCATTTCTATCTAAGATTACTAAATCTTCTCCGTTTATTGAGAATTTTTCGTAAATAATTGTTTTATAATCCGCTTTTTTGTATTCGTAAATTACTTTATTAGAGTTTATTAAAAACTCATAATAAAATTCAGCATACTTAGAATCGTTGTATGCATTCAAATATATCTCATATTCTTTTTCATTCTTGTTTTGATCTGTCAAATGCTCTATTATGTCAAATAAAGCTAATCCTAAATTAGATTTACCAACGCCATTATGACCATAAACAAGAATATTATTTACAATTCCATTCTTTATGCATTCACTATTAAAATTGTAGCCATTAGTTTCCGTTAAGTCTAATAAGAAATCTTTATTAAAACTTTTGAAATTTGAAACTTTGAATTTTGCTAACATTGTATCAATTAATTTTATTCAAAGATAGAAAAAAAAACAATTGCCGTATTTTTTTTACGGTAGTTTTATCCAAATGCTCTTTTTAGTAAACTTTCTACTTTTGGTTCGCTTCCTCTGAAACTCTTGTACAGTTCCATCGGGTCTTTGGTACCGCCGGAAGAAAGAAGAACTTTGTATTTCGCAGCAATTTCAGGATTGAAAATTCCGTTTTCCTTAAAATACTGGAAAGCATCGGCATCCAGAACTTCTGCCCATTTATAGGAATAATAACCTGCAGAATATCCGCCCTGAAAAATATGTGAGAAACTCGGGCTCATCGCTGTTTCAGGGTTTGCGGGGTATAATTGTGTAGCTTTTGTGTAAGCATCTTCAAATTCTTTCACACTTTTATTCTCCAACTCTCCAACTTTCGTATGGTAATTCATATCCAGCAATCCAAAACCGATTTGTCTTAAGGTCTGATATCCTTCCATAAAGTTTTTCGACTGGGCAATTTTTTCAATTTTTTCATCCGGCAGCACTTCCCCGGTTTTATAATGTCTTGCAAAAGTTTTCAAAAATTCCGGTTCGTAGCAGAAGTTTTCTAAAAACTGCGAAGGCAATTCCACGAAATCCCATTTTACAGAAGTTCCCGAAAGAGTAGGATATTGCGTATCGGCAAGCATTCCGTGAAGCGCATGTCCAAATTCATGGAATAAAGTTGTTACTTCCTGGAATGTCAGTAAACTCGGTGTGTCCTTCGTCGGTTTGCTGAAGTTGCATACAATGGAAATATGCGGACGGGAATTTTCTCCGGCTTTCTGGTATTGGTTTTTATAGCTCGTCATCCATGCTCCTGCTCTCTTGCCTTTTCTTGGGAAATAGTCTACGTAAAGCAGGGCTTTAAATGCTTTTGGCTTCAGGCTTTTGGCTTCTGGCACATTGTCATTCTCAGCTTGTGAAAGAATCTCGGAAACCTCATATACTTTCACGTCTTCATGGTATTTCGGGATATCATTTCTTTCCTCAAAAGTTAGATGGAAAAGTTTTTCAGCCAATCCAAAAACGGCATCCTGAACCTGATTTAAAGGGAAGTAAGGTTTTAATTCCTCGTCATTCAGATCAAATTTTGCCTTTCGTAGCTTTTCGGCGTAAAAAGCGTGATCGTAAGCCTGTATTTCTTCAATTCCGTCTGCTTTTGCCAGTGATTTTAATTCTTCAATTTCTTTGTCGGCATAGGGTTTGGCTTTGGTTAAAAGCTCGTTCAGGAAATCAATAACTTTTGCGGGAGATTTTGCCATTCGTTCTTCCAGAATATAATCTGCATAATTTTTATAGCCTAATAATTCTGCCTTCTGCTGTTTTAAATTCAGCAATTCTTTTATTAAATTCTGATTGTCGAATTCGCTGCCGTCGAAAGATTTTTTACCGTTGGCTAAGGCGATTTCTTTTCTCAGTTCCCGGTTTTCGGCATACGTCATGAAAGGAATATAGCTCGGATACTGCAGCGTTACCACCCATCCTTCAAGGTTTCTTTCTTTAGCTTCTTCGGCGTATTGTTCAAGAATAGCCTCCGGAATTCCGGCTAGATCTTCCTTATTAGTGATGTGTTTAAAATAATTATTGGTTGAAGCCAGTACATTCTGCCCGAACTGAAGCGATTTTACAGACAGTTCCATGCTGATCTTCTTTAATTTTTCCTTATCCTCGTCATTCAGCAAAGCGCCGCTTCTTACAAAACCTTTGTAAGTTTCATTTAAAAGCATCTGCTGTTCTTCGTTCAGGTCGTATTTATCCTTTTCATCATACACTTTTTTGATCTTGTTGAAAAGGGCTTCATTTTGAGAGATTTTTGCAGAATATTCGGTTAAAATCGGTGAGACTTCCTGGGCGATCTTTTGCAGTTCATCGCTGGTTTCCGCAGAATTCAGATTGAAAAATATATTGGAAATCACATCAAGCTGCTCTCCGGAATAAGCGAGTTCTTCAATCACGTTTTCAAAAGTAGGATCTTCGGGATTGTTGACAATAGCATCAATTTCTTCTTCCGATTTCTTTATTAATTCTTTAAAGGCCGGAAGGTAATCTTCATTGTTGATTTTGTTAAATGGTGCTGAATGATATGGTGTATTAAATTTTTCTGTTAAAATATTCATATTTTCATTTTTTTAATTCCTGTAAATGTAATAATTCTGCCGAACTGAAACCGAAATTGCTCAAAAATGATGCCTGAGAAAGAACATGTGACAAAATTGACGGTGGAGAATAATCTTGTCATATGCGAAGAAAAGATGATGAGGAATTGATTACTTTTGACAGCAATAAAAACACGAGAAAAAATTAATTTTAAATAAAGAACTATGAAAACAATTCTGAAAATCCTAGGTGTCATTATTTTACTTATTGTTGTATATGCAGTAATTGCCATGATTGCTTTCGGCAGCAATTATCATTACGAAAAATCAATGGTGATTAAAGCTCCGAAAGAAAAAGTCTGGCAACAGGTAAGCTCGATGCAGGCATTTAATCAATGGAATCCGTGGATGAAGCTCGATCCTAATATGAAAATTGCTTATTCCGGAACTTCCGGTGAAGTTGGTGATAAATACTGCTGGGACAGTAAAAATGACGATGCCGGAGCGGGCTGTCAGGAACTTAAAGAGGTTATCCCTGGCCAAAAGCAAAAAACAGAAATGATTTTTAAAAGACCCTTTGACGGACAGGCCACCTCCGAAATTACGCTTTCTCCGGAAGGTAACGATACCAAAGTAACCTGGACCATAGATACAGAGCAGGAAACCTGGATGAAAATAATGCGACCAATGATGGATTACCAGATGGGAAAATCCTATGAAGAAGGCCTTAACAATCTCAAAAAATTAGTTGAAAAATAAAACGAAAGCCTTGTGAAAATTATTCGCAGGGCTTTTTTTACTATTATTTATGATTGATTGAATTATAATTGTTATTGTAGGCAGAATGAATATTATTTAAAAATATTATCTTTATATAAAGATTCGATGTATGGAGAAGATAGTATTTGAGAAAAATAACATAAGAGATTATGTGAAAACCGTGATTGCCGAGAAAATAGAAAAGCTTAAAAACTTTATTGAATTTACTCAGGAAGCAAGCCGCGATATAAAAAAGACTCCGAAATATGACAGCATGCGCGAGGAAATGCAGGAGGAAATCTATCAGATGCAGCGTCAGTTGGGAGCGCTGAATGATTTAAAAAGAAACATGGCCAAAGTACTTAATAATTCCACGGAAAGAGTACAGCTCGGTTCTTTGGTTATTACGAATAAAGCCCGATTTTATATTTCTGTATCATTGGGAGAATTCTTTTTTGAAGGCGACCGGTTCTATGCCATTTCCTCCGAAAGCCCGATGGCCAAAAAAATGATGGGTATGAAATCAGGCGACGAGTTCACGCTGAATAAAATCCATCAGAAGATTGTTGAAGTTTTATGATAGTGAAAAGTGAAACGTAAAAAGTGAAAAGTGAAAAGTAAGAAGTAAAAAGTGAAACGTATTTTTGATAAGCTTCTCACTTCTCACTTCTCACTTCTCACTTCTCACTTCTTACGTCTTACGTCTTACTTTTTACTTCTAACTCCCACTTCTCCGTCTTTTTCGTAATTTTGCACTATGAATAAAGCAGAAGTTTTAAAAGAAATCATAGCGCAAAGAAGAAGCATTTTTCCAAAAGATTATACCGAAGCGGAAATTTCACAGGAAATTATAGACGAAATTCTTCATTCAGCAACATTAGCACCGAATCATAAACGTACAAAACCGTGGCGTTTTAAGGTTTTTAAAGGGGAAGAAAAAGCAAAACTCGCCTCAGAAATGCAGGCAATCTATAAAGCAACCCAGTCCGAACAAGTTTTTTTAGAAAAAAAATACAACGATATCGGTTTTAAAATCAATAAAGCAGATGCTGTTGTTTCTATTGTTGTGAATTTCAGCGGAATGGTTCCGGAATGGGAAGAAATTGCCGCCGTTTCAATGGCCGTTCAGAATATGTATCTTACCTGCACGGCAAACGGAATCGGGTGTTACTGGAGTTCCCCGAAATTAACAGATCATTTAAAAGAATCCCTTACTATTGAAGAAAACCAGAAGTGTCTGGGCTTATTTTATTTGGGAAACCTGCAAGAATAGCCCTGATCGAGCGGCATGTTTGAGCTCTTTTCGTGTTTCGGCGGCGGCAAAGCCGCCGCCGAAACACGAAAAAGCGAGTAGCGAGAGCAGGTTCCCGGCTCCTGAAAAGTAATTGAATTCATAAAAACTTTTTTCATTGAGGCTTTTTACTTCAAACTTTTTTGTTATCTTTGCACTCTTAAAATATTTAACTGGGACGAGTTCCCTTAAAATTCAAACATTATGTCAGTAAAAATCAGATTACAAAGACACGGATCTAAAGGAAGACCTTTTTTCCACATCGTGGTTGCAGATTCAAGAGCTAGAAGAGATGGTAAATTCATCGAAAAGTTAGGAACTTACAACCCAATTACTAACCCTGCAACAATCGATTTAAATGTTGATTCTGCTGTAAAGTGGTTAAACAACGGTGCTCAGCCAACTGATACTGCGAGAGCTATTCTTTCTTACAAAGGTGCTCTTTACAAAAAACACTTACAAGGTGGTGTTGCTAAAGGAGCTTTTGATGAGGCTGAAGCTGAAAAAAGATTCAATGCCTGGGTAGAAGCTAAGGAAGCTAAAGTTCAAGGTAAAGTAGAAGGTTTGGCTACAGCTAAATCTGATGCTAAAAAAGCTGCTTTAGATGCTGAAGCTAAAGTAAATGAAGCAAGAATTGCTGCTGCTGCACAAGCTGAAGCGGATGCTAAAGCTGCTGAAGAAGCTGCAAACGCGCCTGCTGAAGAAACTACAGAAGGAGAAGCTGCTGCTGAATCTACAGAAGAAAACACTGAAGCGTAAGAGATTCCGGTATGCGTAAAGAAGATTGCTATTTATTAGGAAAAATCACACGCAGACACGGACTTGCGGGAAATGTTATCCTCAAACTGGATACCGATCAACCCGAGCTTTACAATAAATTGGAATCAATATTCGTTGAAATCAACGGATTATTGGTTCCTTTTTTTATTGAAAAATCATCCCGGAGCAAATCTGATGCACTGAATATATCATTCAAAAATTCTACGGAAGCATTAGTTGATCAGTCTTTAGGGAAAAATGTCTATTTACCTCTTTCTACCTTACCCAAACTTTCGGGAAAACAATTCTATTATCATGAGATCATCGGGTACAATATCCTTGATGAAAATGATAATGACTGCGGCGTAATCCGATCCGTAAACGATCAGACTGCACAAACCTACTTTATTACCAATCTCGACGGTAAAGAAGTAGTCATTCCTATTATCAAAGACTGGATTCTTGAAGTGAACAGAGAAGAAAAATTCATCAAAATGCAGCTTCCGGAAGGACTTATCGATGTTTTTCTGTTTCCTTCCAAAAAAGATGAATAAATCTTAAACAGCTTTAACAATTCACTCTATCATTTTCTATTCGTTACACTTTGTTCATATTCTCTTGTCTCTCAACAATTTCTATTTCTTCATCGGTTAATCCGTAAAGCTGATACACCATTTGGTCTATTTCTTTATCGGTAACTATTAATTTAGACTGGCAGTCTAACGCTCTTTTTTGCTCCTGTAAAAAGTAATCTTCCCATTCTGCTTTTTGGGAAAGAGAAAGGCTTATTTTTAGTTTTACCAGTTCTTTCAGAAATCCTGCAAAGGAGAGTTCGTGCCAATTTTGTAGTTTTTTGGAAAGCGTTTCCAGAGAAAATTCTCTTTGCAAAGTTCTTTGGAATTTGGCTGAAATTCCTTGCAATTCTTTATTGAGTGAAAGCATTTCATTAACAAAATTTGACAGCCTAATTTCATTCTCCTTTTCTAAATTTGGAATTGGAAAACTGGAGAGATTATCAAGACTAATTTTTGCGAATACTTTCCCTTGTATATCATGAAGTATTCTATAAAATATTGTTCCTGGTCTAGAATTTAAAATTGCCAAAAGAGCTTCCAGAGTTTTTCCACCTGAAAATTCATAAATGCCATGAACTAAAGTATCAAAATAGTAATTGTTCGTGTCTAAACAGGCAATAAGTTTATCACCAGTTTTTCTGACAACTATTTTTTTATTCTCAAATAACTCAGGGTTTCTTAAGGCAAAATCTATCCGATTTTGTTTCTTCATTCCTTCTTTAGACTTAATATCTTTGAGCGTAATTTTATATTCAATATTTTCATCATAATTTACATAATCTCCACTCCATCCTATTATATATCTTTGAATATCTTTTCCCCAAATGATGGGTTTATGATTATTCGAATCTTTTGATTTAGATATTAATATATGTTTTATATTTCCAGGATTTAATCCATTTTTTAATTTAAAGAAATCTTTTATTGGGTCTAATTTTAATAGCTTTTGAAGGATAGATTCTTTATCATCATCAATGATTGAAATCTCATAATTTGGAATATTTAAAAAAGATAGTTGAGATTTTGTGTTTTTAGTAACTCCAATTCCTGATATAAAGATTTCAGATGTTTCAGACTCTAATAATTTGATTTTGTTATTTAAGTCAATTTGATCTTTAATTTCAAAATTTAATAGTAGACTACTTCCTACTTCCGCATCTTCAAATACTTTTTCGGTAATAGTATGAATTTCATTAATTTGGACTTTGTTAAGTAATTCTTTTCTGATGGTCTTATAATGACTGTTAAATAATAAAGATTTAGGTATTATGAAATGTATAACTCCTTTGTGAAAGATTTGTAACATTCTTTCAATAAAGAGTATATATAAATTTGTTTTATAGTTTGTCAAAGGAAAATAACTATTATAGTATTCCTTTTCCTTTTCACTTATAAATATTCCATAGGGTGGATTTCCAATAACTACGTCAAAACCACCTTTTGCAAAAACTTGAGGAAATTCTTTGTTCCAGTTAAAGGCTTTTTCTCCTGCAATTTTAGGATTATCAATTAAAGAGTTTCCGCATTTTATATTGTTGCTTAGATCGTTAAGTTTACGGTTGGGTTCTGCAGTTCGCAGCCATAGGGAAAGTTTGGCTATTTCTACAGATTCCTCATTTAAATCTACTCCAAAAAGATTGTTTTCCAAAATACTTTCAGAATGGTAGGTAAATGCAATGGAAGAACCCGTAAGTTTAGCTTCTAATTCGTCTATGTATTTGTGTTCTTCGATCAGGAAGTTTAAGGCTTCATTAAGGAAAGCTCCACTTCCGCAGGCTGGATCTATAATGGTAATTTGATGCAGCCAAGTTCTGTAATCCTGTAGTTTTTGCAGAAGTGTGAGTTTGGTTTTTTGCTGGCGTTTTTTATCGGTGAAATAATCTTCTTCTACAACGCCTATTTCTGCTTTTTTTTCTTCACAAAGTTTGCCAACCGTATTTTCTACGATATATTTCGTAATGTATTTTGGGGTATAGAAAACACCGTCTTTTTTTCTTTTTGTTTTGGGTTTGTCTATTTTCTTTCCTTCCAGCTGGGCTTTTATCTCATCTATTTCATTAAGGGAATTTTCAAAAATATGCCCGAGAATGTTTACATCTACATCGCTGGCAAAATTATAATCTGCCAATTTTATGGTATGGTGAGCAAGAAGATCGTCGTCAATCGTAATATTGTTGAGAATTTCATCAGGTTTGAAGAGTCCACCGTTATAGGCGAAAACATCATATTGTTTTCCCTTAAAACCTGTATTGAGATAACCGAAATACTTTTTAAACCGATCATACAACGGAACATATTCGTCTAAATCTTTTAGCTTTTGCCATTGTTCTAAAATCATTCTTACCGAGTTGGGTGGAAGAAGTCCTCTGTCTTCACCGAAAAATAAAAACAAGAAACGGTCTAACAACTTTTGCGATTTTTTGAAGAGTTCTAGCTGGTCATATTCAGGATTCTGCTGTGTAAGATCTTGGAATAGGCTTCTCTTAAAAACAGAATAATCTTTGTAAAGTTTTTTGGTAATCTCATCCTCCTTGCTTACAGATTCATTTTTAATTTTTGCAGGAATATCTCCAGCAATGTTTTCGTGAGCCAGACATAAATAAAGCACATCAAATTGTTCTTTATTTAATTCGAACAGATTAAATTCTAAAAATTCAATAGCATTGTCTATGTAAAATCTAAGTTTCTCAAAATTAGAAGTAATTACATATTTACAATCTGCTTGATTATTCTTGTAGCCAAAAGCCTGATTTTCTATTTTTCCCAGATCTGTAGTGTCGGTGCCCTTCAGTTCTATGATAGCAAGAACTTTTTCATTGATGGTGATCGCTCCGTCTGCTTTTTTACTGTCCTTTACATTTTTATATTCCGTAGTAAGGTTGAAGTATGGTGTTGGATTTTTTGTATAACCCAAAACATTTACAAAAAGATCTATTAAGAATTCACCTTGATATTGTTCTTCTTTGGAGTTTTTAATGTTTTCCTGGATCTCAGGATTAAGAAAATGAGCGCAAAAAAGACTCCATTTTTCATTTAACCTTTTCGGGTCTAGTATTCGTAAATATTTATTGATTACAGTTTTTTGGAAAAGAGACATAATAAATTTTGTACGGTAAATTTAGCAAAAAATGATTACAATTTTTGTTGTAAATCTTCAATCTGCAGATATATTTTATTGAAGAACTTCTTTCTTTCCCGGTTACCGGAAGTGTTCAGCGATTTTGAGTTTTTAATCTGATGCTCAAAATAGTTATGTGTTTCTAGGCAGGTTTTGTCGTCATTAATCAACAGATATCCGAACATATTGGTAGGAATGGCAAAAAGCGACTGTTGCGGATGATGAAAAAAAATATCATTGGAAAGATGCATCAGTTCATTTTCGTACAGATGAAATTTCGGATTGATTTCTATCTTTTGCTCGATGTATTCTATTAATTCCTTTAATTCTTTCAGAATAATTCCGGCTTCTTCCCTTTTCAGAAGTCCGGTTTCATGATAGTAGACAATTTGCTGTAAAACACTGGCAGCAGTCATGTCGTTCCACAATTCCACCACGTTCTGTTCTTCATATATTTTCCTTAATTCTTTGGTATTCCATTCAAAATCCGGTGGAGAAAATTCCAGAAAAGGAATAAAGACCTGCTTGGCATTCAACAAATTCATCCAGACATAAATTTTAAAGCGGGAAAGCAGCGTGTCGGAAAGCGTGTAAAAAAAGGGAATGTCTTTTGCGGAATAATAGATGGTCATTTCACTGCTAAGTGGAAGATTTTCAAAAACTTTAAGGTTGTTTCTGAAAAAAGATTCCAGATCTTCGGTTTGAGTTACGGCTGAAGTTTTTCTTGCCACAATCTGATGATCGGAAACCTGAAACTGATCTAAAGAAATTTGATAATATTTGGCCAGTTCCAATGCTTCTTCAAAACTGAATTTTGCTTTCAGGGAAGTTCTCCTGTGCGCGGCATCATAGCTGATGTTGAGAATATTGGCAATTTCATCATTCAAAGACCTGTCCCCGATTTTTCTCCGGATCTGCCTGAGTAAAAGTTCCTGATGCATATTTTGCGATTTTCACAAATTTAGAAATTTATTTAATTTTTTTCCGCATTTATTCCAGTGTTTTTCACCAATACTTTTGAAGTATAATCTAAAATTCAATCAATATCATGAAAACAATACCTTATATGTTAATCGTTTTACGATTTATTCTTGCACCTGTCATTCTTTCCTTATCTTATTTCATAGGTGAAAAATCCCGGTTGTTAATTTTGGTTTTGATGTGTTTCGGATTAATCACCGATATTTTCGACGGAATAATCGCCCGAAAAACTGGTGTTTCTTCCGAAAAACTAAGACGGCTGGACAGTCAGACCGATATGATTTTCTGGCTTTCTTTAGGATTTGCCGTTTATTTTTTAAATCCTGATTTAATAAAAAATGAATGGATTGGCGTTATTATAATTCTGGGAATGGAAGCTTTATGTTATATTGAAAGCTGGCTGAAATTCGGAAAAGAAACCTGTACCCATGCCTTTTTATCAAAAATGTGGGGAATAAGTTTGCTGATTGCTTTTACCTATCTCATCGGATCCCAAGAAGCTGGATGGGCATTGTATCTGGCGGTTGTTCTCGGATTTATAGCACATATCGACGTGATTCTTATTATCCTGATTCTCCCGAAATGGCAATATGACGTTCCGAGTTCTTACCATGCATGGAAAATAAGAAAAGGAAAACATACTAAGAAAACAGTTTTATTTAATTAAACCTAATAACATATGAAAACACTGAAAATAAAATTCATCATTGTTGTACTTATTCTTATATTCGGAATAGACGTACATGGACAGTTTAAAACAGTTCAAGATAGTCTGGATTATGAACTTCATTACAAAAAATACTATGACTGTAAATATGAACCCGGCTATGTTTTAATCGTTCAAAAGAAAGGAAAAGCCATTGATCCGACAAAAAGCTGGAAGCCTGCAAAAGAAGGATTTGCCATGAGAATGGAAGCAATTTATGATCTGGAATTCCGGGACGGAAAAAGATACAGATCGGGCGTTATTAAAAATATTACAAAAGATTCTCTTACCATTTCTTCTACGATGAATGAAAATTGTGCGAAATACGAAGGAATACCCTATGAGTTTTTTACCTATTCCATAAAGGATATTATGATAGCTAGATTTATAAACGACAGATCATTGGGAATCTTCAGCAGGAAAAAGATAAATGACGATTATGAAGTCATCGCTATGAAGGTTGATAAAGCGAAATTGTGCCCTGCCGTATTAACATTCCCGAAACGGAATAATGAAGTAAAGGTCTGCCATTATTATTTAACGGATCAGGGCTACGATATACTGTATGAAACAAATGGCTTTCTGGATTATATGCAGTACCCAATTTACCAACAATAAATATCAAATTAAACGGATAGAACTATTTATGTCTTAAAACGTTTTTTGTACCTTTGCACTCATTAATTTTTACACAAAAAATTGAATCAACAAATGAAAAAGCAGACAATTAAGGAAATCCTTGAGGATTACAAGAAAGTATTACATCATGACATTACGGTTTACGGCTGGGTAAGAACATTCCGTGCCAATCGTTTTATTGCACTTAATGATGGATCTACGATTAATAATTTGCAGATTGTTGTTGATTTCGAAAATTTCGACGAGGAGATCATTTCTAAAATCAGTACAGCAGCTTCCCTTAAGATTGTAGGAGAGGTGGTAGAAAGCCAGGGAGCTGGACAGGCCGTGGAGATCCTCGCAAAAAAAATTACCATTTTAGGAGATAACTTTACGGAAGAAAGAGACAAAACTATTCTTCAGCCTAAAAAGCATTCTCTGGAAACATTAAGAGAGCAGGCTCACCTGAGATTCAGGACCAATTTATTCGGTGCGGTTTTCAGAGTGCGTCACGCCGTGAGTTTTGCCATCCATTCGTTCTTCAACCAGAATCAGTTCTTTTATATCAATACGCCTGTCATTACGGGAGCGGATGCAGAAGGAGCGGGAGAAATGTTTGGGGTTACCAACTTCGATTTAAACAATATTCCGAGAGACGAACAGGGAGATATTGATTTTGCACAGGATTTCTTCGGAAAAAAAACCAACCTAACGGTTTCGGGACAGCTTGAAGGAGAAACGGCAGCAATGGGATTGGGAAGAATTTATACATTCGGTCCTACGTTCCGTGCAGAAAATTCAAACACAACGAGACACCTTGCGGAATTCTGGATGATTGAGCCGGAAGTGGCTTTCAATAATCTTGAAGATAACATCGACCTTGCGGAAGACTTCCTGAAATACGTGATCCAATACGTTTTGGATAACTGTAAAGATGATCTTGATTTCTTAGACAAACGTTTTGCGGAAGAGCAAAAATCAAAGCCGGAGAAAGAAAGAGCGAAAGAAGGTCTTATTGAAAAGCTTGAAAATGTAGTTTCCAAACGTTTCAAGAGAGTTTCTTACACGGAAGCGATTGAGATTCTATTAAACTCTAAAGAAAATAAAAAAGGTAAATTCCAGTATCCTGTTGAAAACTGGGGAACCGATCTTCAGTCGGAACATGAGAGATATCTGGTGGAAAAACATTTTGAAAGCCCGGTAGTTTTGTTTGATTATCCGAAAGAGATCAAAGCATTCTACATGAAACTGAATGAAGACGGGAAAACCGTTGCGGCAATGGATGTTCTTTTCCCGGGAATCGGTGAAATCATTGGTGGTTCTGAAAGAGAAGCACGACTGGATGTATTAAAGCAGAAAATGACAGATATGCATGTTGATGAGCATGAACTTTGGTGGTACCTGGATACCAGAAAATTCGGTTCTGTTCCGCATGCAGGATTTGGTTTAGGATTGGAAAGGCTGGTTCTTTTCGTAACGGGAATGACGAATATCAGGGATGTAATTCCTTTCCCAAGAACACCTAAGAATGCAGAATTCTAAAAAATATTCTTAAAATACTGAAATCCTTCCAAACAAAACGGAAGGATTTTTTTATTAACTTTACTAAAATTGTGGGAATGAGCACGATTACAATACATACGGATAACGAAAATCAGATCAATCTGCTAAAGGCACTTTTAAAGGAATTAAAAATTAATTTCGAGATTGAAAAAGAAGGAAAGCTTACGCAATGGTAGAAAAAGCGTTTGCTTGAAGGTATTGAGCAGGCAGACCGAGGAGAGTTTGCTACAGATGAAGAAGTTAAAGAAATTTTGAAGCAATGTTTCAAATAAGGTGTACCAGAAAGGCTTTATTTTCTTTTGCTGATACTTTAATTTATTGGAATTTTCATAACTCTTCTCAGAAATATTCCAGAAAATTACGAATCGAGGTTGAAAAGAAAGAAAACTTATTTCCGAAAATCCACACATCGGCACCTTATCAAAAATTGAAGAAATACGATATGTACTGATTGATAAAAATTTTTCTATCTACTACAGAGCCGTTGAAAATACTGTTGAAATTCTCGCTTTTTGGGACAACAGAAGAAACCCGGATACATTGGAAATATAAATAATAAAAAGCCCTGACAACCGTTGGTCAGGGCTTTTGTGTTTATTTTAAATAGCTTATTATACTGCAACTACAGCAAAAATCGTGCTAAAATTTATTTTTATCAAAATATTTTTCCTAAATTCGTGGAATATGTTATGTTAAATACTATCTGGTACTATGCTTAAACAACACTTACAACTCAAATTAGGACAGAAGTTGGCTCCTCAGCAAATCCAATTGATGAAGCTGATCCAGCTTCACACCCTGGAATTTGAAGAGGAACTTGAAAGAGAATTAGAAGAAAATCCTGCCTTGGAAATTGTAAAAGAAGAATCTAAAGAAGATGATTTCTCTTCTCTTGAAGATTCTTATGAAAGTGAGGGTACGGAAAGCATTGAAACGGATTTTGATGTAGACCAATATCTTTATGACGATGAACCAAGCTATAAAACCGCTTCCAGCAATTATTCTCCGGACGACGAAGAATTTGATAACGAAAGCCTTTTAACGGAAGGACAATCGCTTTACGATTATCTACTGGAGCAGATCCATCTGGTAAACATCAGTGAAGAAGATGAAAAAATTGCAGAATACCTTATCGGAAACCTCGATACAGACGGATATTTGAGAAGAGAAATCAAATCAATTGTTGATGATCTTGCTTTTTCCCAGGGAATTTATACTACTAAAGAAAAAGTAGAAGATATTCTTGAAAATTATATCCAAAAGCTGGATCCGCCGGGCGTAGGTGCAAGAGGGCTTCAGGAATGCCTGCTTTTACAGATCGAAAAGAAAGTAAGCTCCGATAAAGCGGTTTCTCTCGCAGCCAATATTCTCAGATATCAGTTTGATGCGTTAACCAACAAACATTATAACAAGATCATTCAGAAATATGATATCGAGGAAGAAGACCTGAGAGATGCGTTGGATGAAATTTCAAAATTATCTCCGAAAGTAGGAGGGAACTTTGATACGCAGACGATTACCATCAATCAGGAAATCATCCCGGATTTCGTGATTCAGGTAAAAGACGGACAGGTAGTTCCAATGCTGAACAGCAAAAACGCACCGACTTTAAGGGTTTCCGAAGAATATAAAGATATTTTAACCACATATTCTCACGACAAAAATTCGTCAGAACATAAACAAGCTGCATTATTTATCAAACAAAAACTGGATGCGGCAAAATGGTATATTGATGCCATCAATCAGCGTCAGAATACCCTGTTGCAGACAATTACGGCAATTGTGAAGTTCCAGAGGGATTACTTCATCACCGGAGACGAAAAGTCGTTAAAACCAATGATTCTGAAGGACGTTGCCGATATTACCGGATTTGATATTTCTACCATTTCAAGGGTAGTAAAAAGCAAATATGCCGATACACCCAACGGAATTGTATATCTGAAAGACCTTTTTTCAGACAGTCTTACAAATGACGATGGAGAAGAAGTTTCTACAAAAGAAATTAAGACCCATCTTCAGGAAGTGATCAGCAAAGAAAATAAAAGAAAACCTCTTACTGATGATGCGCTGGTAATGATATTGAAAGAGCAGGGCTATAATATTGCCAGACGAACCATCGCCAAATACCGTGAACAGCTTAATATTCCGGTAGCGAGATTAAGAAAAGAACTTTAAATAAAATAGTAAAAGCACTTCAGTACGAAGTGCTTTTTTATGATATTACTTGTTAATTTATCAAACCTCCTGTGAGTCTATTTCTTTGAGCTGCTTGAGGTTTTTGTCAAGCTTACTCATAATAATTCCGTAAACCAGTCTGTAATACAGCCAGATCAGCAATACTGAAAATGCAGTCGTTACAATTATTCCGACGATAAATATGGTCATTTCAGAACTTTTAGGCTCAACATTTTGTGCATTTAAAGAATAAAATATAAAAATGGTGAAGATTGAGGTAAAAGCCACCAATAAAAGGATGCTGATTAAAATAAAAGCGTTAACTGTTTTTTTGAAAGTAAGAATTCTTGTAATTAATCCTTTAAGATTTTCCTCAATTCTGATTTTACGGTAATTCTGATAAAATTTAAACACAAAATAGGCAGTGACAATAAGGCTTGATATTTTCAGTATCCAGTAAATAGTATCGAATCTGTTTTCAATCTGAGGCGTTTTTTGTGCACCCAGCTTTTCCAGGATGTTAAGGAAACCATTATCTTCTTCATTCTGAAAGAAATAGAATATTCCTATTACGGAAAATAGTAAAAATTCCGCTACGCTGATCCAGAAAATATATTTTACGTAATTCCGTGATTTCCTGTTAAGCATCTGGAGGATTTCATTGTCGCCGTATTTATTCTGAACAGGTTGTTCCTGCCACGTCTTCTTAAAGCTGTCTAAATCAAATTCAGGCATATTTTTCCATCTTTTCTTTAAGGGTTTTCTTTAATCTGTTCATTTTCACACGCGCATTAACTTCAGTAATTCCGAGGTTTTCTGCAATATCCTTATAAGGCAAATCATCCAGGTACATCATTACAATCGCTCTTTCCACATTGGGAAGCGTTTTTATTACAGTATACAAAAGTGATACCTGCTGCTGCTTTTCATCATCATCTTCAATAAAATCAGCATGATTGATGTCCAGCTCATTCGTAGGTAAGCTTTTGGCTTTTTTTCTGAAAAGGGTAATGGCTGTATTGAGGGCAACACGATACATCCACGTAGAAATTTTAGAATTTCCTTTAAATGAGTCATAACTTCTCCATAATTGTAACACAATCTCCTGGAAAAGATCTTCCTCATCCTCTAAAGAATTGGTATAAAGACGCGAAACCTTTATAATCAGACCCTGATTATCTTTAATAAGCTGCGCAAATTCTTTTTCCTTTGAGGCCAATGTGGATGTATAGTTTTAGTGGTACGAAGATAATAATTATTAGTCAATCGTCAATTTTACTTCGTAATGAATAGTGAATTTTATTTTAGAAAAATAATTTCAAAGCTCTAAAATTACAAACAATTTAATTGACAATTCACAATCTACAGAATGTAGATTTAGTTCACATTTTGCTATCTTTGCAGCCACGAGAAAGTCGGCTTGTTGATTTCCCGTTTTCGGGAGGTAGGAAAGTCCGGACACCATAGGGCAGCAAAGCGGATAACATCCGTCACCCGCGAGGGTAGGACCAGTGCAACAGAAAGGATGTACAGTTCGGCTGTAGTGAAATCAGGTAAACTCTTTGCGGTGCAATGATAAGTATATCGGTTCTTTTCAGCAATGAAAATAGGAGTTGCCCGCTCTGAAAGCCGAGGGGTAATCAGCTAAAGTTTTGCAGCAATGTAAGACGCAGATAAATAACAGGCGCTTCTTCGGAAGAACAGAATCCGGCTTACAGATTTTCTCGTGGTTTCTTATAAGCTGGAAGTTAAAGGCTGGAAGCTCAAGTTTAAAATTATTGTACTAAAAACTTCCATCTTCAGGCTCCATCTTCCATTAAAAATTATTTTCACTTTCCAATTGTTCTTTTGCTTTCTCTAAATCTTTACGATCTTCTTCAGACAATTTGGGATACTGCGGATCCATTTTTTCCAGACTGTCTATAATAATCTGTATGGCTGCGACTCTTGCAAACCATTTATTATCTGCCGGAAGTACATACCAGGGAGCGTAATCTTTTGAGGTTTCATTAATTGCCGTTTCGTAGCATTCCATATATTTATCGAATAATGCTCTTTCAGGAAGATCTGCCGCGGAGAATTTCCAGTTCTTTTCCTGTTCGTTGATTCTGTCGAGAAGCCTTTTCTTCTGCTCGTCTTTAGAAACATTTAAGAATATTTTTATGATTGTGGTCCCGTTTTGAGATAGGTGCTTTTCAAAATTTCTGATGCTTTCATAACGGTTCTCCCAGAATTTATCATCAAAATCTTTTACAGATTTCCATGTTTTTTCGTTCAGATTATATTCTGGATGTACTTTACATACCAATACACTTTCATAATGGGAGCGATTAAAGATACCGATCATACCCTTTTGCGGGAGCGCGAGATAATGCCTCCACAGAAAATCATGCGAATACTCTCTTGAACTAGGTGTCTTAAAACTCGTAACATTACATCCCTGCGGATTTACTCCTCCGAAAACATGTTCTATCATACTGTCTTTCCCTGCTGCATCCATTGCCTGAAGCACTACCAGAAGAGATTTGCTTCCGTCTGAATATAATTTTTCCTGAAGTTGACGAAGCTTTTCTTTTTCCTGAATCAATAGTTGCTCACCTTCTTCTTTGGTGAGTTTTCCTTTATATTGTGTTGAAGCATTGTTAATAGAAAATTTTCCTTTTACTAAAAAATCATCAGAGAAATTGGTGTCCATATTTTTATTAGTTTAAAAGATAAAAGATTAACATTAAACTTATATCTAAACTTCAGCCAAACCGATATCAACATAATAAAAAAAACCGCCTCACGGAGACGGTTCTTCTATTTCTTGAGTAGAGTTACTTTGCAGCAGCAGCTTTTTTGGCCAGTTTAGCAGCTTTTTTCTCTTCTTTAGCTTTAGCTTTCAATTCAGCAGGAGTTAAAGGTTTTGGGTCCGGAGCGTTCGGATCAACGTTTCCTTTGATGTAGATTACGCTTCTGCTGTTCACAGGATCGTTGGAAAATACTTCAATCATTTTGTTGAAACCACCGTTAATGGCAGTATTGTATCCAACTTTGATTTTAGCAGATTTTCCAGGCATGATAGGATCCTGGCTGAATTCAGGGGTTGTACATCCACAAGATGCCTTTACGTTTGAAAGAATAAGAGGCTTATCACCCGTATTGGTTACTGTAAAAAATCTTGTACCGTCTGAACTTGGCTTGATTGTACCGTAATCAAAAGTTGTTTTATCAAACGTGATCGTTTGTGCAGATGCCAATGCGAATGTCCCGAATAAAGCAATTCCTGCGATTAATTTTTTCATATTCTTGAATATTAAATATGTTGTTAGATAAATTTTGAGAAACAAAGTTAAAAATTATTTTAATTCATACTTAAAATTTTTTTTCTTTAGACTATTTTTGCAAATTGTAAATTAAAGTAATAGAATTTATGCAGATTTCAGAAAAGTACAATCCACAGGAAACAGAACAAAAGTGGTACAATTACTGGTTGGAAAACAAATACTTCCATTCAGAACCGAATGAAAAGCCACCCTATACTGTTGTGATCCCTCCGCCAAACGTTACGGGGATTTTGCACATGGGGCATATGCTGAACAATACCATTCAGGATGTTCTGGTCCGCCGTGCAAGAATGCAGGGATTTAATGCCTGTTGGGTTCCGGGAACAGATCACGCTTCCATCGCTACGGAAGCGAAAGTAGTTGCTAAACTGAAGTCTGAAGGAATTAACAAATCCGATATTACAAGAGAAGAGTTCTTAAAACATGCCTGGGAGTGGACTGATAAATACGGAGGAACAATTCTTGAACAGCTTAAAAAACTAGGCTGTTCATGCGATTGGGACAGAACCCGTTTTACGATGGAATCCAGACTTTCCCGGCAGGTAATCAAATCCTTTGTTGACCTTTATAATAAAGGATTGATTTACCGCGGCTACAGAATGGTAAACTGGGATCCTGAAGCGAAAACCAATATTTCCGATGAAGAAGTCATCTTTAAAGAGCAAAACGGAAAATTATATTTCCTGAAATATGCCATTGAGGGATCAGAAGAATTTCTTTCGGTAGCAACCACACGTCCTGAAACTATTTTCGGGGATACTGCCGTATGTATCAATCCTAACGATGAAAGATATGCTCATTTAAAAGGTAAAAAAGTAATTGTTCCGATTGTAAACAGAGTCATCCCGATTATTGAAGATGAATACGTAGATATCGAATTCGGAACAGGTGCTTTAAAAATTACGCCTGCTCATGATGTTAACGACTATGAAATCGGGCAAAAGCATAATCTGCAAATGATTGATGCGTTGGATGATGATGGAAATCTTAACGATTATGGCTTACATTACGCCGGAAAAAACAGATTCGAGGTAAGAAAACAGATTGCCAGAGAATTAGAAGAAAAGGATCTTTTGCTGAAAGCTGAAGATTATGTAAATAAGGTAGGAACTTCAGAAAGAACAGGTGCGGTAATTGAACCTAAAGTTTCTGTACAGTGGTTCCTGAAAATGTCTGAAATTGCGAAACCTGCGCTGGATGTAGTAATGGACGATGAGGTTAAATTTTATCCTGAAAAGTTTAAAAATACCTACAAACACTGGATGGAAAACATCCGAGACTGGAATATTTCCCGACAGCTTTGGTGGGGACAGCAGATTCCGGCGTATTATTACGGCGATGGCGAAAATGATTTCGTTGTTGCAGAAACCATCGAAGAAGCTTTGGCTTTAGCCAAAGAAAAAACTCAAAACGCAGAACTCGAAATTCAAAATTTAAAACAGGATGAAGATGCTCTTGATACCTGGTTCTCATCATGGTTGTGGCCCATGTCGGTTTTTGATGGTTTACTAGATTCTGAAAATAAAGACATTAACTATTATTACCCGACATCAGATCTGGTAACAGGTCCCGATATTATTTTCTTCTGGGTGGCCAGAATGATTATGGCCGGATTGGAATACAGAAAAGAAGTTCCGTTTAAAAATGTTTATTTCACAGGAATTGTAAGAGATAAGCAGAGACGAAAGATGTCTAAATCTTTAGGAAATTCACCGGATCCACTGGAACTGATGGATAAATACGGAGCAGACGGAGTTCGTGTAGGAATTTTATTAAGCTCTGCAGCCGGAAACGACCTTCTTTTTGATGAAGATTTAATGCTTCAGGGAAGAAATTTCATGTCTAAAATTTGGAGTGCATTCCGTTTGATTAACATGTGGAATCATGAAGATAAGCCGGCCAACTCAACGGAAATTCAGGCAATTGAATGGTTCGAAAATAAATTAAACAAAACGATCGCTGAAATTAATGATCAGTTTGAAAAGTTCAGAATTTCTGATGCTTTACATTTGATTTATAAATTAATTTGGGATGATTTCTGTTCTTGGTATTTAGAAGCGATCAAGCCAAATTATGGAGAAGGAATTTCTAAAGAAGTTTACCATAAAACGGTTGCTCTTTTTGAAGAATTAATGAAATTATTGCATCCATTCATGCCTTTCTTAACAGAAGAATTGTGGCAGGCTATTTCTGAAAGGAATATTGAAGATGCATTAATTATTGCGCAACAGAAAAAAGCAGAGGCTTTCAGCGAAGATATTATCAAAAACTTCGAAACAGCGTCTGAAATTATTTCAGGTGTTAGAAATTACCGTCAGACAAAAGGCATTTCGCCAAAAGAAGCGGCTGAAATGTATACCAATGCATCAGCACTTGCTAATGAATCTATAATAAAGAAATTAGCTAACGTTTCAGAAATCCATTTCGAAACAAAAACAGATAAGCCGAGCTTTACCTTCCTGGTTGGTGCAACGGAAATTTCAATTCCTTTAAGTGAAAACCTGGATTTGGGAGAAGAAAAAACAAAAACAGAAGAAGAATTAAAATATTTAAAAGGATTCCTGATTTCTGTAGATAAAAAGCTTTCCAACGAAAAGTTTGTGGCCAATGCAAAACCGGAAATTGTAGAAGTGGAGCGCAAAAAACAAAAAGATGCGCTCGACAAGATTGCGATTCTGGAAGAAAAGCTGAAAAGTTTATAACACTTTTGGTTCTGTTCGGCATTATAGTAAAACAGCCTTATTTGAGGGGACAGTATTAGATTTGTCAGGCTGAGCGGAGTCGAAGCCTTATTGTTATGAAGCAATATTTTGTTTACATATTAAAATGCTCGGATAATTCATATTATACGGGAATTACCAGAGATTTGGAAGGTAGATTTCTAAAGCATCAATCAGGATATTATCCTGAAAGTTATACTCATTACAGAAGACCGGTTGAATTGGTGTTTTATACTGAATTTAATATTGTTGAACAAGCTATTGCATTTGAAAAACAAGTGAAAGGCTGGAGCAGAAAAAAGAAGGAAGCTATCATTAATGATAAATGGGAAAAGCTGAAAGGACTTTCTATTTGTCAAAATGAAAGTCATTCAAAAAATTTTGAGGCAGATAAAGTAAAAAAAAGCTTCGACTCCGCTCAGCCTGACAATTCTACGAACAACTCTGCAATTTGATAATATGAATTAAAAATGACACACCTAGAAAATATAAAAAAGCTGTTCTCCAAAAGCTTTGTGGAAAGTCCTTTGCTGGAAAGCTTTGAAGTTGGGAAGATATACCTTTCAAGCGGTCATCTTATCGCTTGTGATCCTGTGATCACAAATGATATGAAACCCTTCACAACGGTATTTCCCAAAGGAGATTTTTCTGTTCTGCTTCATAAGGAGAGGGAAAGCAATTGTGTAGCATACGCTGAAATTATTTTCAGTCAGGAAGCTATTGCCGACTGGAAACTTGCCACCACGGAAGGACAAAATCTAAAAGACCTGGCGGAAGGTGAAGTATTCGGATATCCGGTGGAAAGCGGAATGGGATGCTTCATGGATGCTGATACACAAAACAGCCTTAATGAGCTGGAACAGCTGTTATATCACCGCAAAGGAGCAGACTTTATGGGAATTTATGAAGAATTTTTTCATGAGTATTTCTTTGATGAAAACGGGGCTATCGATCAGTTTGCATTTTTAAAACCTTCAGAAGATCATCCTGGAACTATTTTTGCCTTTGAAACAGGATACGGCGAAGGATTTTATGCCAGCTATATTGCTTACGATAAAAACCGGGGGCCTGTAAAAATCGTAACTGAATTTATAGAAATTAGTTAAGATTTTAATTGATAAATATTCAGTATTACCAACACAACTATTAATGTATTAAGTGCAATGAATTTTTCATCAGAACATCCTCAGATAATCGTTGTAGGAAGCTCTTCTATAGATCTTGTACTGGAAACCGAAAAAGTTCCCGGAAAAAACGAAACCGTTATTGCTGCTCATTCTGAAAGTTTTTTTGGTGGCAAAGGGGCTAATCAGGCTGTAGGAGCAGCAAGACTGGGTGCAAACGTTTATTTTATCGGTTGTGTAGGCCAGGATCCCGTGGGACAGCAGATCATGAGAAATATGATCAGTGAAAATGTAAATGTAGATTTCGTTTTTGAGACCGATCAGGATGCAAGCGGTACGGCTTATGTAACAGCTTCAGCGGGAAATTCAGCCATCGTCGTCGTTCCGGCCGCCAATAATTATTTAAATGTGGAGCATGTAGCATCTGCAGACCGGTATTTTCAGACGGCAGATCTCATTCTTCTTCAGCTTGAAATTTCTATGGATGTTGTGGAATTTACCGTTAATACAGCTAAAAAATATGGCAAAAAAGTAGGATTGTACGCCTCTCCGGCTCAAAGACTTTCCGAAGAACTTGTTGAAAACCTTGATTTTATTATCGTTAAAAGTAACGAGCTGCATATTCTTTTCGGGGAAGAGCAGAGAGAGAAAATTCTTAAAAAATATTTCAATAAAGTTTTTGTGAGAGATGATATCAACTCTACCGTTTATTTTGATGGGACTGAGATGAAATACTGTAGAAATGAAAAAGACAGCACCATCTACAAAATGGGAATGGGAGATGCTTTTACGGTTGGATTTTCCATTGCATTATGCCATAACAATGATATTGAAGATTGTGTGAAGTTCGGAAATGAAGTTTCTGTGAGAGTTTCAGGGAAAAAAGGTTCTCAAACCGGTCTTCCAAGATTGTCAGATTTCGTTTCATAAACTATTTGGAACATATCGAAAGTTATAAAACAAATGCTGTATCCAAACTAAAATTTCCACTTTTATAGTGGATTTTTCTTTTATCTATGGAGAAACTACTCATCACGACACAAGATCAGGCTGTAATTACGGCTCATCTGTTTTCACCGGAGCAGAGTAATCATAAATTATTGGTTATTAATTCCGCAACAGGGGTGAAGCAGCAGGTGTACTTTTCTTTTGCCCGATATTTTGCTGAACAAGGCTACGTTGTAATAACGTATGACTATCGTGGAATCGGGCTTTCAAAACCCCGGAATATGAGAAATTTCCACGCTTCCATGCGAATTTGGGGATCCGCAGATTTTAAAGCAATTACAGAATATATAAAACATCATTTTAAAGACTATCAAAAGTACTGTCTCGGACATTCTGTAGGAGCCTTAATTTTAGGAATGAATAAAAATTCGGATATTTTTCAGGAATTTGTTTTTGTGGGAACTCAAAATGCTTTTGTTGGGAATTTAAAATTCAGGACAAAAATTGAAGCGTATCTGGGATTCGGGATTGTACAGCCTTTAACCACAACAGTATTAGGGTATTTCCCTGCACAATGGTTTGGATTGGGAGAAAGTCTTCCGAAAAATTGCGCATATGACTGGAGAACCTTAATTTTAAACAGGAAATCGACCAATAAATTATTGGAGAAAACGGATGACTATTCTAAAATGTTAACGCAAAAAGTATTGGTAATCAGGGCTGAAGATGATGTGTGGTTGACGAAAAAGGGAGTGGAAAGCCTTCTGAATGATACCTACCCTAATCTGAAGCCCATCTACAGACTGATAAACACCTCCGAATCTGATAAAGGTGAAATAGGGCATGTTAATTTTTTTAGAAGCTATAATAAAAAGCTCTGGAATATTATTTTAAATGAATTGATATAATGAATAAGCTGATTGAAAACACGGTAGAATTTGTAAAAGAAAAACTGAAAGGCGCTGAAGCCGGCCATGATTGGTATCATATTGAAAGAGTCTGGAAACTTTCAAAAAAAATTGCTGAAACAGAAAGCTGCAACCTGGAAGTTGTTGAGCTGGCAGCCCTGCTCCATGATATTGCCGATCCTAAATTTCATAACGGTGATGAGACCGTGGCTCTAAAAGTTTCACGTGAATTCTTGGAAAATCAGCAGACATCAGAAAATGTTATTGAGAAAGTTTTGTTTATTATTAAAAATATTTCATTTAAAAACCGGGCAGAAGCTCCTGAAAATCTCCCTGTTGAACTCAAAATTGTACAAGATGCAGACAGAATTGACGCCATAGGAGCCATAGGAGTTGCCAGGACCTTTAATTTCGGAGGCTTTAAAAACAATCCGATGTATGATCCGGAAATCAAACCTAAGCTGAACATGTCGAAAGATGAATATAAAAAATCCAACGGTACCACCATCAATCATTTCTATGAAAAATTATTACTGCTGAAAGATCTTATGAATACCCGGAAAGGAAAAGAAATTGCAGCAGAAAGACATAGCTTCATGCTGCAATTTCTAGATCAGTTTTATAAAGAGTGGAATGTCAGCTGATATTTTTCTAAAAGCCTTTTAAATTAAGTATCTTTGCAACATGGTATTTATTGTTCTGGCGATTTTCTGGGCTTTGGTGATTTCTCTTTTTTTGTCTAAAATTAAAAGAGGAAAGGGAGCCGAATGGGCAAAACTTTTTCGTATAGTTACCATCGTCTTTTCTATTTCCATTTTTACCTATTGGTTTATAAAAAAAAGTGCGGTAGGAATTGTGGAAGATTCTGTTGCTCTGCAGGTTATCAATAAACTTCCCCAGCCACTGGATTTTTATGTTATAACGCTTAATGATACCGAAACCGGTAAGGTAATAGATACTAAGCATATCGGAAATATCCGTCCGGAATATTACCGTATAGAATACCTTAAAATGGATAATTCCGATGAATACTGGATTGCCGGATATTTGGGCAAAAAAAATCTTGTATATTTTTCTCAGCATGCACTGCCTAATAAAAATATGGATCAGATTATTGAGGTCCGGAATTATATCAACCAGAGTGTTAAACTTTCGGATCTTGCAAAAAAGCAGGTGGAAGAGTACAATTACGAGAATATTAAAATTGGGATCTGGGTAACCCTTGATTTTCTGCTGCTTTTTCTCAATTTAATCTTGTTGATTAAAAACAGAAAATAAAACTTCCGGCTTGCGAAGCAAGCCGGAAGTTTTATTTTCTAAGATGGTATAGATCACGGATAATCTAAAATCAGCATTATTCTCTCCTTAAATTCTTCCGGGCAGTTTTTTATAATTTTATCTTTATTATGCTTACTGATCTGTTTGGGCTCTATCCATTCTGTATTATCAGAGCTTAAACTATTGCTATCATACACTCTTTTAATTTTGTCGTCTTCATAAAAGATGTATTCATCTCCCAACCAGTTTGTTGAAATACTTATTTTACAAATTTCATTTTCCATATTGGTTTTTTTTAATTGTCTTTTTTTTCTAATTTAACAATTATTACAATACGAAAAATATTTTGCAAGTATTTCTTTTACAGGGGATAACCGGTGAATTATTTTTCTTAAAATAGTGAATTTTAATTAACTTTATTACACTTAATAGTGAATAAAATTAAAATTTATCAATCCTTAAAATAGTGTTCCCGTGCTTTCCGTTGCCATTTTTGGGATGTGAAACTCCGTTTTCCACTCTTCATTCATTTTTTTTATCAGATAAGCAGACAAAAGAGGAGATGCTTTTTCGATATTCTGGTGCACAAAAAAGTAAAGATTCTCCAGGCCTTCTTCCTTCCATTTTGTAAGATGTTTCAGCCAGTCATCAAGACGTTCATAATCACTTTCAGCATTGGCTCCAACATAGCGGATGAAAGCCGTAGGTGTTGTAAGCCGCATATGAAGCATATCCCGTCTTCCGGCGGTGTCTACGATGATATTGGTGATGTTGTGGCTTTCGAAAAGTTCGCAGGTCGTATTCAGGATTTCTTCATTGGTAAACCATTCTGTATTTCTTAATTCAATGGCTAGCGGGACTTCTTTGGGCCAGTCTTTCACAAATTTTCCCAGCCTGTCATAATCTTTAGGCTTAAAATTATCATGAAGCTGAAGAAATACCATTCCCAACTTTTCATCAAAGTTCAGCACCGAAGTAGCAAATTGAGTTACCGGTTCAGTCACATCAATTAATCGTCTGAAATGAGAAACCGTATTCGTAATTTTAGGGAAGAATTTAAAATTTTCAGGTGTTTTCTCCTTCCAGGTCTGTACCTGGTCAGGCGTGGGCATTCCATAGAACGTCGCATTCAATTCAATAGAGTTGAACTGGGTCGCGTAATACGTTAGTTCATCCTTTGTGCCTTTAGGATAAAATCCTTTCAGGTCGGTTTTATTCCATTTGGCGCATCCAATGGAAATATTTTTCAGTCCTTTTTTATTCTGGTTTAAAATTTCCTTTGTTTTGGGATGATCTTTAGGTAATGTAAAATCTATTTTTGAAGGATCTTCTACTTGTCCGAATTTCATATCTAAATTTTTTAGTGATTAACTATTTAAACAAATATAAAATAAAAAAGCACGCTGTAAAAGCGTGCTGAAGTGAATATGTAGTGTTTATTATTTGAGAGTCTTATGCTTCACAAGCAGTACAGGTAACAAAGTTTACCATCATTTCTTTAGAAACAGAAGAACTTCTTTGATAATAAAGAGTTTTTACACCTTTTTTCCAGGCTTCAATGTATAAATAATTTACATCTTTCACCGGCATGGTAGAAGGAATCTGAAGATTCAGCGACTGTGCCTGATCAATATATTGCTGTCTTTGCGCTGCCTGAGAGATAATCTCCATAGGAGAGATTTCTTTAAATGTTTTAAATACTGCCTTCTCTTCATCCGTCAGCTCTTTCAGATGCTGTACAGAACCATGATTTAACATAATCGTTCTCCATGTTTCCTCATTATCCAGCCCTTTTTCAGCCAATAATTTGGCAAGATATTTATTCTTACGCATAAAGTTTCCTTTTGCCAGACCCGCTTTAAAATAATTGGAAGCAAATGGCTCAATTCCCGGAGAGGTCTGTCCCAAAATTGCAGAACTTGAAGTTGTAGGAGCAATAGCCATTGTGGTGGTATTTCTCAGTCCGTATCCTTTAAGCAATTCCGGCTCTCCGTAAATATTGGCAAGCTCTCTTGATGCCTGTTCAGCCTGCTCCTTAATTCTTCTGAACGCTCTTGCATTGAACTGTGTCGCTTCAAAGCTTTCAAAAGGAATCATATTTTTCTGAAGGTAAGAATGATAGCCTAAAACCCCTAGGCCCAATGCTCTGTGTCTCATGGCAAAATTTCTTGCTCCCTGAAGATAATAGTTTCCTTCTGTTTTATCGATAAATTCAGATAAAACAGCATCCAAGAAGTAGATTGCCAGTTTTACCGCATCGGTATCTTTCCACTCATCATACAGTTCAAGGTTCATGGAAGATAAGCAGCAGATGAAAGATTCTTCCATCGTGGAAGGAAGCATAATTTCCGAACAAAGGTTACTGGCGTTTACTGTTAATCCTAAATCCTTATAAACCTGAGGTTTATTTCTGTTTACGTTGTCTGTAAAGAAAATGTACGGAAGACCTTTTTGCTGACGGCTTTCCAGTACTCTTGCCCAGACTTTACGTTTTTCCATATCTCCGTCAATCATGTCCTGCATCCAGTAATCCGGAACACAGATTCCTGTAAACAGGTTCTGGATCGGGCTTCCGATATCTTTAATCGATAAAAATTCTTCAATATCTCCGTGATCGACATCCAGATACGCTGCAAAAGCACCTCTTCTCACGCCACCCTGAGATACCACATCCATCGCCGTATCAAAAAGCTTCATGAAAGAAACAGCTCCGGAAGATTTTCCGTTATCCGTTACTGCGGTTCCTCTGTTACGAAGTTCCCCAAAATATCCTGATGTTCCGCCTCCAATCTTTGTCTGCATGATCACCTCACCCATTTTGTGGGTAATGCCCTCAATGCTGTCCGGGATATGAACGTTAAAGCAGGAAATAGGAAGACCTCTCTGGGTTCCCATGTTCGCCCAAACCGGTGAAGAAAAACTGATCCATCCTTTGGTGATCATTTCCTTGAATGCAGGTTGTAGTTCAGGTTTGTACAGTCTTTTCGCTGCCGCCGTGGTAATTCTGTCGATAGCACCTTCAACTGTTTCCCCTTTCAGCAAATAGCCCCGGTTGAGCATTTGCTCGGACTCTTCATTGAGCCACCATATATTTGTACTTTGTTCTTCCATTTTTTTATATTGTAAAATGCCAATGCATTGTTTATTATTTTAGGAGCATAAAATCTTGTCTTTCTTTCATTGGTGTACCTGCTTTCGCTACTCGCTTTTTTCTTTTCAAAGAAAAAGAGCTCAGACATGCCGCTCAATCAGGGCTAAGATGAATTTTTGTCTTTTGTATCAATCAAAAATTAATAGCTTTTTTCAAATCGTAAAAGTTTTCGACTCCAAACCTAACGGGTTTTCAAAACCCGTTAGGTTTTATTTGTAACAGTTCTATTTTTATTATTTTAAAGAGGAATCTCAGGTTGTGAGATTCTTCACTTCGCTGTCGAACTACATTCGTAACCTTCATTTTATATCGAATGACAGATCGCTAATACTAACTGTTTCGACGCTCGCTTCGCTCGCGCCCGCGCAAATCAAAATTAGAAAAGGTCGTTCGCTGTAATACTCTTATCGTGCTTCGTATAATCCACCGGTCTTTTCGCAAAGAAATCATCCATGGAGTTGGCGAAAACTTCCTCTTCGAACCACACCATCGGACGGTACTGTTCAGGAGAGACATTGTATCTTGTATTCATGTTGATTTTCTTTAAACTGTCATCAACACGGTATTTCATAAAGTTTAATAAATCTTCTTTTGAGAATACATTTAATTCTCCCAGTTCAAAGATCCAGTCCAGGATTTCTCCTTCAAGTTCTACAGACTGGTCTACTAAAGTGTAAATATCTTCAATGTCAGAATCGGTTAATAAATCAGGCTGTTCTTCACGGATTTTATTGATTAGGAAAATTCCTGCATTAGCGTGGATCTGCTCATCAACGGAAGTCCAGGCGATGATGTTGGAAACATTCTTCATGTATCCTTTAAATCTGGTGAAAGAAAGGATGATGGCAAACTGAGAGAAAAGCGAAACGTTTTCGATCAGGATGCTGAATAATAAAAGAGAAGAAACGTATTCCTTAGGTGTTGCAGAATTGGCATGTTTCAGAACATTTGATAAAAAGTCGATTCTCTTTTTTACAGCCGGAATTTCAACAACATTCAAAAATTCTTCATTGTAGCCCAATACTTCCAGCAATCTGGAATAGGCTTCAGAGTGACGGAATTCACACTCCGCGAACGTAGCACCCAAACCATTGAATTCAGGCTTCGGAAGATGGTTGTATAAATTTCCCCAGAATGTTTTTACGGATACTTCAATCTGTGCAATAGCCAGGAGGGCATTCTTTACGGCGTGTTTTTCGTGCGGTTCCAGCTGTGAATGAAAATCCTGAACATCTGCGGTAAAATCCACTTCCGAGTGCACCCAAAATGACTTGTTGATTGCTTCCACGAATTGAAGGACTTCAGGGTATTCAAATGGTTTATAGCTTACTCTTTTATCAAAAATTCCCATATTTAGAATGTCTTAAAATTAATAATGATCGATGTGGATAAAGTTCAAAAAATATTCAACATTTTGATTTGTTGGCACTTACAGGCTGGAGTTATTAACCCGGTAAAGTATTTATTTTTTGGTGATGAACATGTACAAAGTTAGAAAACAAGAACTGTATTTAAAAGAGCGAAACACTAAATGGTTGAGTTTTAACCTTAAAAGTTTTCCACATTTACATCAAAACCGCTTAAATACTGGCTTACAAGGCAGTATCGTTTAAAAATGTTTGTTTGAAGTGAATTATTAGTTAAACAGTATTTCGTAGACTACTATCAATAAAAGAATAATTAATTAAACAATAATTTAATTAAAGATTTTTTTTTTCTGCGTAACAAATTAAAATTTATACCTACTTATTGGATAAAACATATCCCGCTTCATGTTAGTAATTCAGGATTTACATAAGTCATACGATACCGGAAAAAGTAAGCTTCATGTTCTTAAAGGAATTAACCTTTCGATTTCGGAAGGTGAGTTTGTTTCGATCATGGGAAGTTCCGGATCCGGAAAATCAACCCTGCTGAATATTATCGGTATTCTTGATGAGAAAGATTCCGGAATTTATGAGCTGGATGGCGTTCCGATAGAGCATCTTTCGGAAGTGAAAGCTGCAGAATACAGGAGTAAATTTTTAGGATTTATCTTCCAGTCATTCAACCTGATCGGGTATAAAACTGCTCTGGACAACGTTGCGCTTCCTTTGTATTATCAGAATGTTCCTCGGAGAGAGCGTGAAAAAAAAGCAATGGAGTATCTGGAAAAAGTAGGGCTTGCACAGTGGGCGAACCATTTACCCAATGAACTTTCGGGAGGGCAAAAACAGAGAGTTGCCATTGCAAGGGCTCTGATCACCAATCCAAAAGTTGTGCTTGCCGATGAACCTACAGGAGCACTGGATTCTAAAACCACACACGATATTATGAAACTGCTTCAGGATATTAATAATGAAGGAAAAACAATTATTGTCGTTACGCATGAACCGGACGTGGCAGCTCAGACAAAACGAAACGTCATCTTAAAAGACGGAATTATCGAAAGTGATGAGTTTATTAAGCAACTGGTACTGTAAAGTGAATGATGAATTGTCAATCTTGCTTTGCAAGTGAATTTTTGTAAAGGTTAATTTTATAGGTATAATGATTCACCATAATAATTGATACAAATAATACAAATGAATACCAAAAAAATAAACAATGTTTCTAAATCTGAATCATTATAAACTTAATGTTTATAAATCAGCAAGACAGTTAAGATTTGAATGTTATCAAATTTTATCAAAGCTTCCCGAGACTGAAAGATTTAATTTGACGGATCAAATAAGAAGAGCTTCTACTTCTGTAGTTTTAAATATAACGGAAGGCTGTTCAAGAAAATCTGATCTGGAAAGAAAAAGATACTTTGAAGTAGAAAGAGGTTCCGTAATCGAATTAGATTCATGTTTTGATATGGTTATTGAATGTAATTATTTTAGAGCGGAGGATTTGGTTAAGATCGGAAAATTAATTAGGACAGCATTTATATTATTAAGTGGAATGTTAAAAAGTGAATAGTTAATCGTCAAATTTTACTTTGCAAGTGAATTCTGCGTGGTAAAATTGACAACGAAGTTAATTGACTCAGGAAATTCACAGCTTAGCTAATTCACTTTTTTACAAAGTAAAAAAACAAAAACTATGTTCGACCTAGATCGTTGGCAGGAAATATTCAGTTCTATTCGCAGTAATGTATTGCGGACGGTACTTTCAGGCTTTACTGTAGCTTTAGGACTATTCATTTTCATTGTCCTATTCGGAATAGGAACAGGTCTGCAGAATGCCTTTACACAAGGTTTTGCCAGAGATGCCCAGAACCTGATTTCCATTGTAACTGGAAAAACTACGATTGCCTACAATGGTCTTCAGTCTGACAGACAAGTGACGATGAATAATGATGACTATGATTTTCTGGTTAATATCGACAAAGAAAAGGTAGGAAGTTCTACGCCCAGATATACCTCCAATTTATTGGTTAAATACGGTAAAGAGAGCGGCAATTATCAGATTAACGGAGCTAAGCCTGAAGAAAAGATTATTGAAAACCGGAAAATCCTTGAAGGAAGATATCTTACACCAACCGATCTGGAAAGAAAACAAAATGTAGCAGTAATCGGGAGGATGGTTCAGCGTGACCTTATTAAAAACGGAAGCCCTGTCGGGAAAGAGCTCAATATTAACGGAACCATGTTTAAGGTGGTAGGTGTATTTTCAGACGACGGTGGTGACTGGGACGAAAGGCACATCACCGTTCCGATTACCACATTGCAGCAGATGAAAAAAGGCTCGGATACCGTGAGCATTAATTATATTGCTTATAATGAAAAATTAACACCTCAGGAAGCCATAAAATACGGTGATGAGTTAAAAGAAAGGTTAAAATCCAGAAAAAATGTAGCGCCCGACGATGAAAACGGAGTAAGGGTCTGGAACAATGCCCAGAATATGAACGATACCTTCGCATTTATGGCAGTACTCACCGGAATTGTTGGTTTTATTGGACTTGGAACACTGGCTGCCGGGATTATCGGGATCAGCAACATTATGGTGTATATCGTAAAAGAAAGAACCAAGGAAATCGGGGTGCGGAAAGCCATTGGCGCGAAACCAAGAACCATTGTAGCGCTGATCGTTCAGGAAAGTGTTGTGATTACGGTAATCTCAGGATTAATTGGAGTTGGTCTCGGTGCACTGGCGCTCTATTTAATAGGAAATAATTTGGAAGAATATTTTATTAAAGATCCGAGTGTGGGATGGGGGCATATTTTTGCAGCATTCATTGCCCTGGTTTTTTCAGGTTTGATTGCAGGATTTGTGCCGGCTTACAGAGCATCTAAAATCAAACCTATCGAAGCGCTGAGAACGGAATAAAGAACATGAATGTGGAATTTTACTTCGCAAATGAATTTAGTCTTAAAAGATTAAACATGTACTCGCAGAGACTGACCATTGACATTATAAAGATTGACCATTGAAATGAATATATTATTTAAAAAAGATACTTGGCAGGAAATTTATTATTCGCTCAGGAATAATAAGCTTCGGACCTTCCTTACCATGATTGGAGTGGGATGGGGTATGTTTTTGTATGTAAGTCTGCTTGGTGCCGCCAAAGGAATGGAAAACGGTTTCGATAAATTGTTTTCAGGTTTTGCCACCAATTCTATTTTTCTGTGGGCGCAAAATACATCGATTCCTTATGAAGGTTTTCCTAAAGGAAGACAGATGCATCTTCATCTTTCCGATATTGATATGCTGAAAAGAAAAATTTCCGAAATTGATTATATCTCACCACAGAACTCAAGAGGAAGCTTTACGGGAACTCCGGGAGAGTCCATGTCCAGAAACGGTAAAAGCGGAACGTATGCTTTAACAGGGGATTATCCGGTAGGAAATAAGATCTCAGAAAAAAAACTCATCTTCGGACGGTACATCAACGATGCGGATGTTTCCGGAAATAAAAATGTGGCCGTTATCGGGGAAGAAATTTATAAAAACTTTTTTGATTCCAAAAAGAATGAAAATCCGCTTGGAAAGTCTATCAACATTAAAGGAATTTTTTTTAACGTCATCGGTGTTTTTAGAGTTAAAAAAGGTGGGGGATTTGAGAATGACCAGACGGTTTTTATTCCGCTTTCCACCTATACTAAAATGTATAATGCAGGAGATCAGATTGATATGTTTGCTATTGTGAGTAAGCCTAATGCCAATGTGAATTCCGTTGAAGAAAACGTAAAGCTTGAATTAAAGACTAAAAACAAAGTTTCCCCGGACGACACCAACGCATTCGGAAGCTTTAACCTCGGCAAGGAATTTAAAAAATTAACAGGATTTCTTACAGGAATGCAGCTCCTTACCATTATTGTCGGCACTTTAACGATTCTTGCGGGAGTAATTGCCATTTCCAATATCCTTTTGATTACGGTGAAAGAACGGACAAAAGAAATCGGGATCAGAAGGGCTTTGGGAGCTAAACCTTCGGAAGTAAGGAACCAGATTCTTCTTGAAAGTGTGGTGATAACGCTGTCGTCAGGACTTCTCGGTTTTATGTTCGGGATTTTTGTTCTCATGATTTTAAATATAGCAACGCAGGGGCAGGATTCGTTTCCGTTTTACAATCCTACGGTAAACTATGGAAATGTTTTCGCGGCCATGGCGGTTATGGTGATTTTAGGATTGATCATCGGAATGATCCCGGCGCAGAGAGCGGTAAAAATCCGGCCTATTGAAGCATTAAGAACGGAGTAGAAATTTTTTACCATTTAATTTTAAATAAAATAAACTAGACATATGAAAAAGAAATTCACTTGGAAAAAAGCCATCTATATTATTCTGGGGCTTTTATTTGCAGTGGCACTGTTCTCAGGAATCGGGTATCTTGTAAAATCCAATTCTAAAGAGAACGAAGCTTTCCTTACCCGCAAGCCTACCGTTCAGAATATGGAGGATAAAGTAATGGCGACAGGAAAAATCATTCCGAAGGAGGAAATCGAAATCAAACCAAACATAGCAGGGATTATTGATAAAATTTTAGTAGACGAAGGCGACAGGGTGGAAGCCGGGCAGCTGATTGCAACCGTACGAATTGTCCCGAATATTGCGGAAGTAAACAACGCTCAGCAGAATGTGAATAATCAGCAGCTCCAGATCAGCAATGCCCGGATGAATGTTGAAAATATGCGCAAACAGTTTGAAATGCAGGAAAGGCTTTACAAACAGGGAGTTGCCTCCAAACAGGAATTCTTAAATGCACAACAGCAGCTGTACACTACACAACAGGCACTGAAAAATGCACAGCAGCAGCTTGTAACTGCACAGAAAACATTGCTGATTGCAAAAACGGGAGCTACTCCGGAGCTTCAGGGGCTTGCTACCACACAGATCCGTTCAAAAGCTGCCGGAACGGTTCTTGAAGTTCCTGTAAAAGTGGGAAGCCAGGTGATTGAAGCTAACTCTTTCAATGCCGGAACTACCATTTGTTCTATCGCTGATCTTAATTCATTAATTTTTCAGGGAGAAATTGACGAAGCACAGGCCGGAAAACTAAAACAGGGTATGGATATGAACATCGTTATCGGAGCCCTTCAGAATAAAACATTTCCGGGAAGATTAACGATGATTGCTCCAAAAGGGAAAGATAACAACGGAACGATCAAATTCCCGGTGGAAGGGGATGTTTTCAATCCAAATAACGAATACATCAGAGCAGGATTTTCTGCCAATGGTGAAATTGTTCTTACTTCAAAGAAAAATGCATTGCTTCTTGATGAATCTCTGATTCAATATGAAAAGAAAAACGGTAAAGATGTGCCTTTCGTTGAGGTAAAACAGAAAGATGGTAAGTTTAAAAAAGCATATGTAACATTGGGAGCAAGCGACGGAATCAATGTTGAAATCATGTCCGGAATTGATAAAAATGCGGATGTTAAAGTCTGGAATCCTTCCGATAAAGACAAAGAAGAATTAAAAGAAAAATCAAAAAAATAGTAAACTGACACTATACATCAGATGTAATCCTGGGAAAATTAATTTCTCAGGATTTTTTTGTTTAATTCATGTCTTGGTATTCTGTGTTTAAATTTTAGATATAGTAATTATTAATGCAATTTTGTTGCATTAATGAATTTATTTTTATCTTTGCTGAATAATAACGGTTCGCTACTTGTAGTAACTATCAAGAAATAAATACTTATGGAAAATAACTTTGACGTAATCATAATAGGGGGAAGCTATGCAGGATTATCCGCAGGAATGTCTCTGGGAAGATCATTAAGAAAAGTTTTAATCATCGACAGCGGAAAACCGTGCAACCAACAGACTCCCTATTCGCATAACTTTCTCACGCAGGACGGTAAAACGCCAAAAGAAATCTCAGAAATAGCAAAAGATCAGGTTTCAAAATACGAAACAGTACACTTTCAGGAAGGTAAAGTAATGAAAACCTTTAAAAATTCCGGCAGTTTTGAAGTGGAAACCGATAACGGCGAAAAATTTTCCGCTAAAAAAATAATTCTGGCCTCCGGGGTGAAAGACCAGATTCCCGATATTGAAGGATTTGCAGAATGCTGGGGAATTTCAGTCATCCATTGTCCTTATTGCCACGGCTACGAAGTGAAAGATAAGAAAACAGGAATTCTTTCCAACGGCGATTTGGCTTTTGAATTTTCAAAACTGGTTTTTAACTTGTCTAAAGATCTCACATTATTTACCAACGGAGAATCCACACTGGATGAGGAACAGAGTGAAAAATTCAATCAAAATAAAATCAATATTGTTGAAGACGAAATAAAAGAAATCGTTCATGAGAAAGGCCAGATTCAGAAAGTTATATTGGAAGACGGCAGTGAAAAGGAGCTGGAAGCGTTATATGCAAAAATACCTTTTGAGCAGAATATCGATACCGGAGATCTTCAGCTTGAACTTACCGAGCATGGCTTTATTAAAATAGACCATTTCCATAAAACAAGTACAGAAGGGGTTTTCGCCTGTGGAGATAATACCACCATGATGAGGTCGGTAGCCAATGCAGTTGCACAGGGAAACTTTACCGGAGCCATTATCAACAAAGAATTGTCAGACGAAGGATTTTAAATTTTTTGATTCTCCCGAATTTTGATGAAGTCTTCTCTATTTAAAAAATTGATGGCAATCATTGGAAAGCACTGTCGGAATATCATTAAAGAACTAATGTTCTGGATGTATTGTTAATGATAAGGCCAAAAATCATATCGATATATACCCAAATCTCGGTGGAAATTTCGTAATTTTGGGGTGAAAAATTTCAAAAACTAAAAGTAAAATGGATATTATTTTCGACCTGATTGAAAAAGAAAGACAAAGACAAACTCACGGAATTGAAATGATTGCATCAGAGAACTTTGTTTCTGATAATGTGATGAAAGCTGTGGGAAGTGTGCTTACCAATAAATATGCCGAAGGATATCCCGGAAAAAGATATTACGGAGGTTGTGAAGTAGTAGATGAGGTTGAAACGTTGGCTATTGAAAGGGCAAAACAGCTTTTCGGAGTTGATTATGTAAATGTTCAGCCACATTCCGGTTCTCAGGCCAATGCTGCCATTTATCTTGCCGTTTTAAAGCCGGGCGATAAAATTATGGGAATGGATCTTTCTATGGGAGGTCACCTTACTCATGGTTCTTCGGTTAATTTTTCAGGAATTCAGTATGAGGTGGTTTCTTACGGCGTGCAGCAGGAGACTGGTCTTATCGATTATGATCAGATGAGAGAAGTTGCACTGAGAGAAAAGCCTAAAATGCTTATTGCAGGTTTTTCAGCATATTCCCGTGATCTTGATTATGCCAAATTCAGAGAAGTAGCAGACGAAATCGGCGCGACACTTTGGGCAGATATTGCACATCCTGCCGGTTTAGTAGCCAAAGGATTGTTGAATTCACCATTTGAGCACTGTCATGTTGTAACGACAACTACCCATAAAACATTGAGGGGTCCGAGAGGAGGAATGATCATGATGGGAAAAGATTTTGAAAATACATATGGCCACAAAACGCCGAAAGGAGAAATCAAGATGATGAGCCAGGTGTTGGACGGAGCTGTTTTCCCGGGTATTCAGGGAGGTCCGCTTGAACATGTGATTGCAGGAAAGGCAGTTGCTTTCGGGGAAGCTTTGGATGTACAGTTTGAAACCTATGCAAAACAGGTTAAATCCAATGCTCAGGCATTAGCAAAAGCAATGACAGACAGAGGTTTTGATATTGTAAGCGGAGGGACGGATAATCACCTGATGCTTGTGGATCTTAGAAATAAAGGGGTAAACGGTAAAGAAACTGAAAAAGCTCTGGTTCTTGCCGATATTACCTGCAACAAGAACATGGTTCCTTTTGATGACAAATCACCATTTACAACTTCAGGAATCAGATTGGGTACTGCGGCAATCACTACGAGAGGATTGAAAGAAAATGATATGGATACCATTGCAGGATTAATTTCCGAAGTAGTAGATAATATTAAAAATGAAGAAGTACTTACTTCCGTAAGAAAAAAAGTGAATGAATTAATGGAAGGAAAAGCTTTATTTAACTATTAATTAACATCAAAATAAAATATAAAGAATGGGCATCTGCTCATTCTTTTTTATGGAATATGGAAAAGAAATCGTTCACTTTTGATGAGATAAAACAAAAGCTGGTAAACTATTGTGTGTACCAGGATCGCTGTCACTATGAAGTTGAACAAAAAATGAAAGAATTTCTTCTTATTGACGAAGCGAAGGAGGAAATCATGCTTTATCTTTTGCAGGAAAATTATTTAAATGAAGAACGGTTTACACGAAGCTATATTCGGGGTAAATTTTATATTAAACACTGGGGAAAAACGAAAATTAAAATTCACCTGAAACAAAAGCAGATTCCCGAGAAATTAATTAATGCATGCTTTGATGAAATTGATGAAAATGATTATGAGAAAACCATCCGCAAAATCTATGATGATTACTATTCAAAGCAAAAAGGGCTTAAAGAATACCAGCGCAAATCCAAAACCATAAAATATTTAATGAGCAGGGGATTTGAATATGAAAAAATAAATGGTATTTTTGAATAAAATAAAAACACATTAATAAGATTTTACATACACTGATGATTAATAATTTACTTCAAAAAAACACTTTGATTCACTGCAGATTTCAGTAATTGTTGAAGCTATTACAAGGAAAGATCAAAATGTGGTATATTTTTTGCCCCGGTTGTTTCTTCAATTGCGGAATATCCTGATAAGTAATTTCCGGTTACAATACCATCTCTAAATTAAATTTAATTTTTAAATACTGATAATAGATGAAATTTTATTTTAAATTTGCATCAATACTTTCGAATGTGAAGGTTTATACTATACATTTTTATACACATGAATATTATTAAAGACAATGTACAACTCTTTTAGAAAGAAAATGTTCGGAGGAGATAATGTTGTCAATCTCTCGGATGTAAGATACCTGCCTAGGTGGATAATTCTTGTAATAGATATTATCATATTGATAATATCACTGTTTTTATCTACATATATTATAGAGAAAATTACGAGATCTGAATTTATTTATCATAACGATAAGATTATAATATTTGCAGGAGTGATATTTTCGAATGTCATGTTTATGTATATTTTTAAAACATATGCAGGTATTATAAGACATTCTACTTTTATAGATCTTTTTAAACTCCTCATTTCATGCTTCTGCACTTTGTTTTTAGTAGGAAGTGCCAATATCATTTGTGAGTGGGTTACAGGAAAAGAGTTTATTATTAATCCTTTTCTTATTCTGTATTTCATAATTTCCTTTATGGGACTTTTTCTGTTCAGGCTTTATGTGAAAGAGTTTTTTCATATAGTGAGAGAATATAGAAGAAGCACATTGAAAAAAAGAATTCTTGTATTGGGGATTGATGAGCAATCTATTGCCATAGCAAGGGCAATTCTGGATAATCCGAGCCTTCCCTATCACGTAGTAGGATTTCTCACGCAGCGTACAGACTCTAAAAGAGCATACTTATTGGGAAAGCCTATTTTTGCAAAAGAAAAAATAGAAGAAAACGCAAAAGAAGAACTTCTCATTGACGGGGTAATCATCATTAAAGAAATGATGTCTAAAGATGAAATGAATTCATGGGTAAATTTATTTCTTGAAAAAGATCTCAATATATTTAAAGCACCATCGGTACAAAAACTACGCGACAGTGATTTTGCGGGCTCCATTCGTAATCTTCAGATTGAAGATCTTCTGAACAGGAAACCTATTAAAATTGAAAATGAAGAAATCAAGAGAAGGCATTTTAATAAGAATATCCTTGTAACAGGCGGTGCAGGCTCAATAGGAAGTGAAATTGTGCGCCAGGTTGCACAGTTTAATCCTTCACTGATTGTAGTTCTGGATCAGGCAGAAACCCCTTTGTACGATATTGAATTGGAAATGAAAGAAAAGTTTCCTCATGTCAGATTCAAATTTGTATTGGCGGATGTCTCTAATAGGCACAGAATAGAACCCTTGTTCCAGGCGTATAACTTTTCTATGGTATACCATGCAGCGGCCTATAAACACGTTCCGCTGGTGGAGGAAAATCCTCACGAAGGAATCCTGGTAAATGTACTCGGATCCAAAATTATAGCAACACTCTCCAGCAAGTATAAAGTAAACCGATTTGTCATGATTTCTACAGATAAGGCGGTTAACCCTACCAACGTAATGGGCGCATCAAAGAGAGCTGCTGAATTATTTGTGCAGTCATTGCAGAATGTAGAAGGAAATACTACGAAATTTATTACTACGAGATTCGGAAATGTTTTGGGTTCAAACGGGTCGGTAATTCCTCATTTCAAAAGACAGATTGAAGCCGGAGGACCTGTTACGATTACTCACCCGGATATTGTAAGATATTTTATGACTATTCCAGAAGCCTGCGAACTGGTATTGCAGGCCGGAACGATGGGACAGGGAGGAGAAATATTTGTTTTTGATATGGGGGAGCCGGTTAAAATATTGGATCTGGCAAGAAGAATGATTAAGCTTTCCGGATTTGAACCGAACATTGATATTAAAATTATTTATACTGGCTTAAGGCCGGGAGAAAAATTGTATGAGGAACTTTTGAGCGATGATGCCAAAACATTACCGACTCACAATGAAAAAATTATGATTTCTAAAGATCCCACGATGGAATTTCTGGAAATTGAAACACTTGTAAATTCTATTACCAAAGCATCCTTAAGAATGGATAAAGTTGAAGTGGTAAAGCTTCTGAAGATAATTGTTCCGGAATTCAGAAGTAATAATTCAATATATGAAGTACTGGATAAATAGAATAATTTAAATGTATATATTTGTACAATTTTTAAAAAACGATGAAAGGTAAAATATTGATAATATTATCAGCATTTATAATAGTTTCCTGTAAAACTAACCCCAATGCTAAAAATGATCTGAACTATTTGCAAAATATCGAAAAGGTAGCAATTGAATCGTCTGCGAGAAATTCTGATAATACTATACAAAAAGGAGATCAGCTTGTTATTTTGATAACAGCGAAGGATATGGATGTTGTAAGACCGTTCAACCAAAACTATTCTTCATCAGAACTTGTACAAAACAATTCATTTGCGGGAGGTAACACTCCCAATCAGGGCGTTAGCACAATTTTAGGTCCAACTTATATTGTAGATGCCAATGGTAATATTGATTTTCCGATTTTAGGAATTATTAATACAGAAGGAAAAACATTGGTGGAACTGAAGGAAGAACTAAGGGAGAAAATGCAGAAATACGTTATTAACCCTACTATAAATATCAGGCTAGCTAATTTTAAAGTAACGGTATTAGGAGAAGTAAACAGGCAGGGAGATTATATCATATCAAACGGACAGGGAACCATTCTAAATGCTCTTGGGATGGCCGGCGATCTTACCATGTACGGAAAAAGAGATCAGATATTGGTGATCAGGACTGAAAACGGTCAGGTTATTCATGGAAAAGTAAATTTGCAGGACGCTAATCTTATCAATTCGCCATATTATTATTTAAAGCAGGGAGATGCCATCATCGTAGCTTCCAGCAACGCAAAAGATATTCAGGCAAAACAAAACCCCAATACAGGACTTTATTTAACTGCAATTTCAATCGGTATCACAGCTATTGCTGTTGTAGTAAGTTTATTTAAGAAATAAAATTGATGAATAACCAAAATAACACAGGAAATTTACAAGCAAATAACGAATCAAATAGTATTGATATAAATGAAATTATAAAACCCTATTTGAGAAAATGGCCGTGGTTTATAGTAAGTGCAATAATTGCATTTGTTATAGGATATATTGCATTGAAATTCATGGTTCCTGTTTATAATGTGCAGTCTACCGTATTAATTAAAGATGCTAAAAGCTCAGTTTCTCCAGTAGGTAACGAGCTTGGTGTATTGCCGGACTTAACCAGTTTTGGAGGACTGAAAACAAACAGCATTGCTAATGAGATAGAGATTCTTAAATCAAAAAAATTGATGCGTGAGGTTGTTCTTAACAAGAACCTTCAGACAACTGTTATAACAAAAGGAAGGATTAGAACGCTTGAGCTATACAAATTAAGCTCACCTATTGAGGTGAAAATAATTTCTGAAAAACCAAGCGACGCATCAACTAATACGCTGAAACTTAATATTGACGGAGATAAACTGACACTAAATTCAGAAAAGTTAAAAAAGCCAATTGTAACAACATACGGAAAGACGATATCACTTCCTTTCGCAAATATTATTATTACTAAGAATAAACAATTCAATCCGTCATTGGTAAAAGGAGCTGACACAAAAAATATTGAGCTACAAATCTCGTCGTTAGAAAGCACAGTTAATAATCTTCAGTCTGCGCTTAATGTTTCTTTAATTACTAAAGATGCAACTGTTTTAAAGATCGATTTTAAATATCCGCAAATATCAAAAGCAGAAGATGTATTGAATAATCTGGTAATTGCTTACAATAATGAAGCGATCCTGGATAAGAACCTGGAATCCCAAAAAACGCTGGATTTTATTGAAGATAGAGTAAAAAAGCTTTCAGGAGAATTGGGTGAAGTAGAAAATGAAAAGGAAAGCTTTAAATCAAGAAATAATCTCACAGACCTTGAAAGCGAAGCAAGAATAAACCTCGAAAGCTCTGCTGATGCAAGAGCGAAGCAACTGGAAGTAGATGCCCAGCTGGAGCTTACGAACTCTTTAATAAAATTTGTTTCTAATCAAGGTCAATATCAGGTGTTGCCATCAAATATCGGGCTTAATAACACTGAAGCTGTATCAGGAATTTCGGCCTATAATCAGTTAGTGATACAAAGAAATAAACTGTTAGAATCCGGAACACCGGATAACCCTGTTATTATTGATGTTACCCAGCAGATTCAATCCATGAGAAATTCCATCATGCAAAGTCTTCAGAGAAACAAAACGGGACTTGAGTTGGCTAGAAATGAATATCAGGGAGAACAAAACAAAGTTTCAGGAAAAATTTCAAAGCTTCCTTCTATAGAAAAAATGTTTAGAAGTATTGAAAGGCAACAGCAAATTAAGGAAAATTTATATCTTCTTCTTTTGCAGAAAAGAGAGGAAACAGCTATTGCACAGTCTATTACCGCTCCCAAGGCAAGGGTTATTGATAAAGCATATGCCTCTACAGCACCTATTTCGCCCAACAGAAATATTGTACTTCTTGCGTCAATATTTATAGGATTATTAATGCCTTTCCTTATCATTTACCTGAAAGAACTTCTGAATAACAAGATTGAAACCAAACATGATCTGGAAATCTTAATAAAGGCACCTGTTATTGCAGAGCTGCCAAGTCTTGAAAGTGGCGATTCTGAAATTGTAAAGGTAAATGATATAACACCTATGGCAGAAGCTTTCAGGATTCTTATTACCAATATGAATTTTATGCTTCCTAAGGATAATAAAGGAAAAGTCATTTTTGTTACCTCTACAGTAAAAGGTGAAGGAAAGACATTCACTTCGGTTAACCTTGCTTTAACATTAGCCAATCCGAAGAAAAAAGCAATTATCATCGGTTCAGATATCAGAAACCCTCAGTTACAGAGATATAATCCCGCAAGAAAGGGTCTTGCAGGGCTTACGGAATATCTTTATTCCGATGATGCCAAACTGGAAGATATCATCCATGTATCCTCATTTAATCCTCATCTGGATGTTATTTATTCCGGAATGATACCTCCAAATCCTACGGAACTGCTTTCAAACGGACGTTATGAAGCGTTATTGGAAGCATTGAAGGATCAATACAATTACATTATTTTGGATACGGCACCGCTGCTTCTCGTTACGGATACTTTCCTTATTGCAGAAATGGCTGATATGACCATCTATGTTTCAAGATCCAAATACACAGAGAAGTCTTTGTTGAAATTTGCCAATAACAATATTGAACAAAATAAGATCAAAAATGTAGGTTTTGTACTAAATGATGTAAGCCGAGAAAATTTAGGATATAATAATAAATACGGATATGGATATAATAATATCCATGACAAAACATGGTTTGAAAAAATTAAAGATAAATTTACACAAAGATGAAATCATATGAAATAGCTGTTATAGGACAGGGATATGTCGGGTTACCGCTATCTCTGGAGTTTGCAAATCATTATCCTGTCCTGGGATTTGATATTAACCCTATAAGAGTTGATCAGCTTAATCAGGGAAACGATGTTACTCTGGAAGCAGATAAAAAGAAGCTCGACGAAAGCTTAAAAAAATACAATGAAACAAACGGATCAATAGGTTACAAAGCTACGAGCGAATTATCCGATATTGCTTCGTCAAATGTTTACATTGTAACAGTTCCCACTCCCATTGACAAGTACAATGCGCCGGATCTTAATCCTTTAATTTCTGCCTCGAAAATGTTGGGCAGCATCATCAAAAAAGATGATATTGTGATTTACGAATCTACTGTTTTTCCCGGCTGCACCGAGGAAGAATGTGTGCCGGTACTGGAAAAACATTCCGGATTAAAGTACAATGAAGATTTCTTTGTAGGATATTCTCCCGAAAGAATTAACCCGGGAGATAAAGTAAATACCCTTACGAATGTTAAAAAGGTCACATCCGGATCTACAGAAAAAACAGCTGAAGAAGTAGATCATCTTTACAAAAAAATTATTACGGCAGGGACACATAAAGCGCCAAGCCTTAAAGTTGCAGAAGCTTCAAAAGCAATAGAAAATGCACAGCGTGATGTAAATATTTCTTTCGTCAACGAATTGGCCTTAATTTTTGATAGATTAGGAATCGATACCCATGATGTTTTAGAAGCTGCCGGTACAAAATATAATTTCCTTAAATACAAACCGGGCTTAGTGGGCGGACATTGCATCTCCGTAGATCCGTATTATCTTGCCCATAAAGCAGAACAGTTAGGATATCATCCTGATGTAATCCTATCCGGACGTCGTGTGAATGATTCTATCGCCAAATTTATTGCTTCTAAAGTGGTAAAACTTCTCATTGCGAAAGGTGGCATTATCAAAAATTCAGAAGCTCTTATTTTAGGTGTTACCTTTAAGGAAAATTGTCCGGATATAAGAAATACCAAAGTAATTGATATTTATACAGAACTTAAAGATTACGGAGTAAATATAGACATTTATGATCCCTGGGCCGATAAAGATGAAATAAGACATGAATACGGGATAAATATTTTGGATGCCTTAATTGAAGGGAAAAAATATGATTCAATCATCGTAGCAGTTTCCCATAATGATTTTATTCAGCTGGATCTTAATCAACTGAAAAAGGATAATGCCGTAGTTTTTGATACAAAAGCCTGTTTTGACCGGAATTTAGTAGACGCAAGATTATAAAATAATAAACATGAACTACGATATCATTATTGTTGGTGCAGGTTTAGTAGGATTAGCCACGGCATATCAGACAAAACTTAAAAATCCCGCCTCTAAGATCTTAATTTTAGAAAAAGAAAATAATGTGGCTGCACACCAGTCGGGACACAATAGTGGAGTAATTCATAGCGGAATCTATTACAAACCTGGAAGCTTAAAAGCAAAAAACTGTATTGAAGGATATAATTCCATCATTAATTTTGCCAAAGAATACGGAATCAATTATGATCTCTGCGGAAAAATTATTGTTGCAACCTCACAGGAAGAATTACCGCTTCTGGATAATATTTACAAAAGAGGTATAGATAACGGCCTTCAGAATCTCAAATACCTCTCAAGAGAAGAATTTCGCGAAATTGAACCTCATTGTGAAGGGGTAAAGGCAATAAAAGTTCCACAGACGGGAATTATCGATTATCCGGGAATCGCAGATAAAATTAAAGAGCATTTTGAAGAATTGGGCGGTGAAATAAGGTTTAACAATGAAGTTAAAAATATTATTGATAACAATGATGAAATCATTGTTACAACAGCCGCCTCAGAATTCAGAACAAAAAAGCTGATCTCCTGTGCAGGATTATATTCAGACAAGGTCACTACAATGACCAACAATAAGAATGATGTCATTATTATTCCTTTTCGGGGAGAATACTACAAAATTAAGGATGAGAAAAAACATTTGGTAAGACATCTTATTTATCCTATTCCGGATCCTAATTTCCCTTTCCTTGGAGTTCATTTCACCAGAATGATTGATGGAAATATTGAAGCAGGACCCAATGCTGTTCTGGCCTTTAGAAAAGAAGGATATCGTTTTTTTGATTTTGATTTTAATGAAACCATGCAAACCTTGTTATGGCCCGGATTTAGAAAGATTGTTGCCAAATATGGCAAAACGGGGCTGGGAGAGATGCACCGCTCTTTATCAAAGGCTGCATTTACCAAAGCACTCCAAAAACTGCTTCCCGAAATCCAGGAAAACGATCTTGTTCCCGGAGGAGCAGGTGTCCGCGCACAGGCTTGCGACAGGAACGGAAATTTAATTGATGATTTCGATATCGTAAAAAACGGAAACATTATTCATGTTAGAAATGCACCTTCACCGGCGGCAACTTCCTGCCTTTCCATTGGAAAGAAAATCAGTAAATTAGTAGAAAACTAATTTAAATACTCAGATAAAACAAATTGTATGAAAATTCAGATGGTTGACTTAAAAAGTCAATACGAAAAAATAAAGGACGAAATCAATGCAGGAATTCAGGAATGCATCGATAATACCGCGTTTATTAACGGACCAGCAGTAAAAGAATTTCAACAGGAATTTGAAAAATACCTTAACGTAAAGCATGTAATTCCATGTGCCAACGGAACAGATGCTTTACAGATCGCAATGATGGCTTTGGATTTAAAACCGGGAGATGAAGTAATCTGTCCTGCTTTTACTTATGTAGCCACTGCTGAAGTAATTGGGCTTTTAGGGCTAAAACCTATTATGGTGGATGTTGATGAAAATACATTCAATATTGCTCTTGAAGGATTGGAAAATTATATTACTCCGAAAACAAAAGCTATTGTACCCGTTCACTTATATGGGCAAAGCGCAGAGATGAAAAAAATTCTTGATTTTGCTGAAAAACACAATCTATTTGTAATTGAAGACAATGCTCAGGCGATAGGCTCAGATTATATATTTCCAGATGGAACTACCATGAAAACGGGAACAATAGGCCATATTGGATGTACCTCTTTTTTTCCGTCCAAAAATCTGGGATGCTATGGAGACGGAGGAGCATTAATGACCAATGATGATGATCTGGCGGCGAGAATCAGAATGATTGCCAATCATGGGCAGCAAAAGAAATACTATCATAAAGTATTGGGATGCAACTCAAGACTGGATACCATTCAGGCAGCTATTTTAAAGGTTAAGTTAAAACAGCTTGATCAATATTCGGTCTCGAGAAATCAAATGGCCGCTTATTATGATGAAAACCTTAAAGAAGTTCCTGAGATCCAGATTCCTGAGAGGGTAAAAAATGCAACCCATGTTTTTCATCAGTACACGCTGAAAGTGAAAAATGGAAAGAGAGATGAACTTCAGCAATATCTGGCAGGGAAGGATATTCCAAGCATGATCTATTACCCGCTTCCATTGTACAGGCAGGAAGCTTTTGAACAATATGTGGAAGAAGGCTTTAGTCTGCCGGTTACGGAGAAATTATGTTCTGAAGTGATTTCTCTTCCTGTTCATACAGAATTTAATCAACAGGTTTCAGATTATATAATTTCTGAGATTAAAAACTTTTTTAAAACTAATAATTAAAAATAAAGATAACATGTCGGATTTTTTTGCACACGAAACAGCAGTTATTGATGAAGGTTGTGAAATAGGAGCAGGAACCAAAATTTGGCACTTTTCTCATATCATGCCTAATTGTGTTTTGGGAGAAAAATGCAACATCGGTCAGAATGTAGTGATATCTCCTAAAGTAATTTTAGGAAAGAATGTAAAGGTTCAGAATAATGTATCAATATATGAAGGCGTAACATGCGATGATGATGTATTTCTAGGGCCTTCAATGGTTTTTACCAATGTCATTAACCCCAGAAGTGCCGTGAACAGGAAGAATGAATACCTTAAAACCCACGTTGGGCAAGGTGCATCAATAGGGGCTAATGCCACCATTGTTTGCGGACACAATATCGGAAAATATGCTTTTATAGGAGCTGGTGCGGTGGTTACAAAAGAAGTTCCGGATTATGCATTGGTGGTGGGAAATCCAGCTAGACAAATGGGATGGATGAGTGAATTCGGGCACCGTCTGAATTTCGATGCTGAAGGATTTGCCTTGTGTGAAGAAAGCGGTGAAAAGTACAAATTGGAAAATAATAAAGTTTCGAAAATTTAAAATACAAAATGTCTGAAAAAATAAAATTTGCAGTTGTCGGCTGTGGCCATATCGGAAAAAGACATGCAGAAATGGTTTCCAGAAATCCTGAATGTGAACTGGTAGCCTTAATAGATGTAAAAAATCAGTCGGAGTTAGGAATTGAAAGCTATAATGTGCCGTTTTTTAAATCATTAGACGACTTTTTAAATTCCGGAATTGAAACAGATGTTATCAATATTGCGTCACCCAATGGGTTTCATTTTGAACAGGCTTACGTCGCAATTTCTGCAGGCAAGCATGTCGTGGTGGAAAAACCGATGGCGCTAAGAAAACAGCATGCCGAAAAACTTATTTTCCAGGCTTTGCATAAACATAAACAGATTTTTGCCGTCATGCAAAACCGGTATTCACCACCTTCTGCATGGATCAAGGAAATGATAGAAAGCGGCAAATTGGGACAGATTTACATGGTTCAGCTCAATTGCTATTGGAACCGGGACAACAGATACTATAAACCGGAGTCTTGGCATGGTAAAATAGAGCTTGACGGCGGGACGCTGTTTACCCAGTTTTCCCATTTTATAGACATCATGTATTGGCTGTTTGGTGATATTACCAATATTCAGGGCAAATTCGCAGATTTCAACCATAAAGACCTCACCGATTTTGAAGATTCGGGCTTTGTAAACTTTGATTTTGTTGACGGCGGCATGGGATCTCTGAATTATTCCACATCTGTGTGGAACCAAAATCTTGAAAGCTCTATGACCATCATTGCAGAAAACGGTTCCGTAAAAATTGGCGGACAGTATATGGACAAGGTGGAAATTTGTAATATTAAGGATTATATAATGCCGGAATTGCCCCCTACTAATCCCGGAAATGATTACGGTGCTTACAAAGGTTCTGCCGCAAATCATCATTATATCATCGAAAATGTAGTAGATGTTTTAAAAGGAAGAAACACCATTACAACAAATGCTTTGGAAGGTCTTAAAGTAGTAGACATTATTGAAAGGATTTATTCTTTAAAATAATATGGAACATTTACTTATAATCCCTTCATGGTATCCTTCAAGGCACAGACCTATCGTAGGGGTTTTTTTTAAGGAACAGGCTGAGATTTTATCAAAAAAAATTGATAAGGTAGGTGTTGTATCACCATTATTCAGAAGTTTTAAAGATTTTGATGTTTCGGGAAATCAAAATCATTTTGGAAATGTTAATGGAGTAATAACGTATACACGGGAAATATGGCATTATCCGTTATTAGAATCGTTGAATAATAAAAGATGGCTTACCACCTGTAAGCATCTTTTTGAAAAATATATATCTGATAACGGGTTACCAGATATTATCCATGTACATTCTATAACCATTGCAAGGGATATTATTAAATATATCAACAAAAAGTATAATGTTCCTTTTGTTATTACAGAGCACTCTACGGGCTTTGCAATGAATGGGTATAATAAAAAGGATTTAAAAATTTTTAAATCAAACATTGATTATTGTGCTTATAATATTGCGGTGAGCGAAAGTTTGGCACAGACTCTTTCACAAAAGCTGGGAAGTACCTGGAATGTGATTCCTAATACTATTCAAAATGTTTTTTTTGAGGAAGGAAATAAAAGGCTCTCATTTCCAAGAGATAAACAAAAAAAAATATTTTTTACACTATCTAATCTTATTCCGGTAAAAGGTCTTGATATTTTAATACAAGCTTTTTCTATGTTGTGTAAAGAAAATGCAAATGCAGAATTATGGATAGGAGGAGATGGTAGTGAAAGGAAAAATATTGAACACAAGATTAAAGAACTTCAAATGGAGGACCGTGTTTTTTTATTGGGAAAACTGGACCGCGAAAATGTATTGGAGAATCTAAAGAAAGCGGATTTTTATATTTCGCCAAGTTTACAGGAGACCTTTGGTGTTGTGATTATTGAAGCACTTGCAATGGGATTACCAACAATTGCAACACGATGCGGAGGCCCAGAGCATATTATTAATGATGAGGTGGGAATTATTGTAGAAAGAGGCTCTTCAGATGAATTATACTCGGCAATGAAATTAATATTGACAAATGAAAATAATTATGACAGTAAAAAAATAATTGATTATTGCAGGGATAATTATTCAGAAGATGTGGTAAGTGAGAAGATTATTAATGTATATAGAGAAGTTTTAAATGGCTAAGAATATAATCATTTTAATGATCAGAAGAGGGCTGGGTGCTTTGATCTCAATTCTTGGAACAACGATGATTGTTAAAAATCTTACTGTTGAAGATTATGGTATTTATTCTATTTTTTTAAACATCATCAGTCTTTCTTCTACTTTTGCTACTCTGGGCGTAGACGCAGCGACAGGATATGTATTGCAAAATAAAAAATATAAACCGGAAAATGCGCTGATTAATACTTTTTGTCTTGGTGCAATCTTATCGGTGGTATCATTTCTTATTTTCAGTCTGATTTTTTATAATCTGCACCTTTCAGACTTTAATATGATACCGCATAACATAAAAATGTATATGGTAATTAGCAGTGTGGGTATGCTGTTTTCCAATATTCTTTTTTCAATTTTGATGGGAAGTATGGATTTTAAAAATTATTCGATATTTACCATCCTTCCTAATCTTACATTGGCAACTTCACTGGCAATATCAATTAAATTTTTCAATCTTACGTTAGAAAAAACAGCATTGTTTTTTATGCTGGGTTATATTATATCTTCACTATCTTTAATTATATTCTTATCAGTTCGATATAATATCTTTAATAACCTTCGTTTTTTTAGTTCAGAAATATCACGGTATATATTCCGATATGGTTTTCAGTCGTATCTCTCTAATATTGTGACCTTTCTTAATTATAGAATTAATATATTCATAATAGGTTATTTTTTAGGTTCAAAAGATGTTGGTTTTTATTCAACCTGTCTTGTAATTATAGACTTCATATGGCTTCTTTCAAGCACTATGTCATCCATAACCTATCCATTATTTTCAAATCCTAGTATTAAACATCTTAGGAAAAAGCTTATTCCTATTATTACCAGAACGATACTCCTTTTCACAACAATCGCCACATTTGCATTTTATATATTAAGTGATTATCTTATCCCATTATTATTTGGAGAAAAATTTTTACTGATCAAAAATCTTATTTTGATTCTTGCCCCCGGAGTCATACTCCTTGGAGGTGCTAAAATCATCAGTGCTGATTATACCGCGCAAGGAAAGCCAAAAATGAATATATATCTTAATGTAATGGCTCTGATTATTACTATTGTTACCAATGTAATATTCATTCCCAGATTAGGTCTCCAGGGGGCGGCACTTGCAACTTCAATCTCATTTGGTACTTTATTTATTACAAGCTTAGTGGTATATTGTAAAATGACGGATACCCGTATTATTTCTTATCTTGTACCCAAATTAGATGATTTAAAAATGATTTTAAAAGCAAACCATTAATGTATTTTGTTTTTTTTATAATATTCTTATTATGTCTTGGAGGATTGGGCGGATCTTTCCAGCCTTCACGATTATTAATATTAGTAATACCATTGTTTTTGAACGTATTTATTAATAAAACACATTTAAGCTATAACAAAACAATTCAATTCGGGCTAAAGACTTATTTTATCTGGTTAGTCTATGGAGTTATCTCTCTTTTCTGGAGTGCGGATCCCGTAGTGGGACTCAATTCAGAATTAATTGTTATGGCAATAGGTATGCTTAGCCTTTTATTTTTTCCTCTTTTACTAAAAAATGATAAAAAAAGCCTACTTATTATTAGAAATGGTTGGATCTTAGGCCTGTGTTTTACAATTCCGTTTGCTATTTATGAGATCGTTACCATGACCCACTTTGCATACTCTGAAGAAGACAGGCTTATTGGAGGAATAGGAATATATGCTCCCTTTGCTGCTGTTTTTTTTGGTAATTATAATAATTACTGTGTGTACATATGTTTATGCCTGCCAATGATCTTTTGGGCACTGATGGATGATAAAAATAAAGTAAGGAAAATTTTATATATGATCTTACTTGGGGTTTCCATTCTTATTATTTTTATTAATACTAACAGAACCTCTATGGTAGTTGTTGCCATTTATTTTTTATCATTGCTAAGACTGAAAGCCAGGAATATATTTGCCGTTCTTGGTTTAACCGCACTATTTCTCGTTTCTTACAAGTTTCTGCCTAATAATATTACAGATAATATTGAGATTTTATTTGATAACAGGGTAAATGTTGATTATAACGAAGATACTTCCGCCAATATCAGGAAAGGGGTCTTCTTGTCAGGGATTGATTTCCTATTTGAAACTAACGGATTTGGAGTGGGAGCAGGAGCTTTTGAAACTCATATGGCTAAAGCACCGCGTCATCAGGGAATCATAAATCCGCATAACTTTTTTTTGGAAATCGTTTCACAATACGGAATTTTTATATTTTTTCTCTTTATGATTTGGCTTTTTTTGATTATGCGCAAGATTTATAATAATGCCTACATTAATTCATCCCTGAAGAGAATTTTTTATGCAAGTGTAATCGTAATCCCTATAATTGGTGTTATCAATAGTGATTCACTAGGATTTACATATTGGTGGGTATATATATCATCATTGGCTGTTATTTCTTCCATAGATCTAAATACAATTAAAAACGACTCACAATACAAATGAAAATATTAACGATAATCGGAGCTAGACCTCAATTCATAAAAGCAGCTGTTTTAAGCAGATTAATAATGAACGATCCTGAAACTGAAGAAATTCTTGTTCATACAGGACAACATTATGATGAAAATATGTCTGAAATTTTTTTTGAAGAGATGGATATTCCTAAGCCGCAATACAATTTAAATATCCAGAGCAAACTCCATGGAGAGATGACTGGCAAGATGATGGCTGAAATAGAGCAGGTAGCACTAAAAGAAAAACCGGATTGGATTTTAGTATACGGAGATACAAATTCTACTATGGCAGGAGCTTTGGTCGCAGCAAAACTGCATATTAAATTAGCTCATGTAGAAGCAGGTTTACGATCTTTTAATAATAAAATGCCAGAGGAGATCAATAGAATTATTACCGATAGATTAAGCGATATCCTTTTTTGCCCAACAGACTATGCTATAGAAAATTTAAAAAAAGAAGGATTTGAAAATTTTAAGGATAAAAAAATCGTAAGAACAGGTGACATCATGCTGGATGCCTCCATGTTCTATTCTAAAAAACAGATCAGCTTTAACAAAGAAGTACCGAATGATTTTATCTTATGTACAGTTCACAGAGCTGAAAATACAGATAGTGCTGAAAAATTACGTACTATTTTTAAATCATTGAATAAAGTAGGAAACAAAACCAAAGTTGTTTTGCCATTACACCCAAGAACAAAATCAAAATTAGAAAATATTACTTCAGATTATAAAGCAGAATATCCCAATATTGTTTTTCTGGAACCACTCGGCTATTTGGAGATGATTTGGTGCCTTAATAACTGCAGATTTGTCATTACAGACAGCGGAGGTCTTCAGAAGGAAGCCTATTTCTTTAAAAAGATGTGCCTTACTCTCCGCAATGAAACAGAATGGCGAGAGCTGGTTGATAATGGATATAATATTCTTTCAGAGATCAACGAAAATGATATTTTAAATAATGCATTTAAAATTTTTGATCATAGAGAAACATTTGATAAAGAATTATATGGAGATGGAAAATCTGGAGATTTTATTCTTCAGCAACTAAAAAAAACAGTAAGATGAGATTTGTACACGTTGAAGATTTCGTACATCCTAATGCAGGATACCAGATAAATTTACTTACCAGGCTGCAGGCTTTACAAGGCCATGAGGTGATTATTGTTGCCGGAGAACTAGATAAAATTCCTACATTTCTGACCTCTTTTTTTGGAAAAGATAATATAATAGAAAAAGATAAAAGATTTGAAGAAGCGACAGGGGTGAAGATTATAAGGCATCCATTATATGCTTATTACAGTGGCAGGGCCATTTTTAAACCGGGCTTGCATAAACTCATAAAATCTTTAAATCCGGATGTCCTTTTTATTCATAATGAAGATACTGTGACCGGTATAAAACTGCTTTGGGATTATAAAAAAATGAATGTACCCTATGTTTTAGACTGCCACATGCTGGAAATGGCCTCTGAAAATAAATTCAGAGAATATTTCAGATCTTTTTACAGAAAGTTTGTTACACCGGTTATTTTAAAAAATAATATACCGCTTATAAGAGTCGTGGATACAGATTTTGTAGAAAAGCATTATCATATACCTCTTTCGAAAACAGAATTGTTGTCTTTTGGAACAGATACAGAATTCTACAAACCGGATCCGGTAGCAAAAAAACAATTCCGAAAAGAATTAGGAATTGATGATACAGATTTTGTTGTAATTTATGCCGGAAAAATGGATCCTGCCAAAGGAGGAAAATTTCTTGCAGAATCCTTAAGAAAAAAGATTAAATTACAAAATAAAAATATTAGATTTATCATTGTCGGAAATACCCCCAAAGATGAATATGGTGAGGAAGTGAACCAAATATTTTCCCAATCTGAAAATAATATTATAAGATACCCCACCCAGACCTATTTTGATCTGGCTAAATTTTATCAGACAGCAGATGTTGCTATATTTCCAAGACAATGCAGTATGAGCTATTATGAAGTACAGGCTTGTGAACTTCCTGTTGTTCTTGAGGAAAACGAAATTAATGTTTCAAGAGCAGAAAATAAAAAAGGATTAATCTTCTCAGAAAACTCTGTAGAGGAGTTCAGAGGTGCTATTGAAAAATTTGGAAATATGCCCTCGGAAGAATTTGATGTTTACAAAAGAAATGCAAGAAAGAATATAGTGGATCATTATAACTTTGTCCCTATTGCACAACAGTTTACAGAGGTAATGATAAAAGAATATAAAAGATATAATTTAAAAAAATAAACCATGAGCCTGATTACAAGAGTAAAAACCACAGTTAAAGCCATCACTGGCAAAATTACATACCTGAAAAGAAATATAAAAATTCCTCATGTTTGGTATGGTAATGATTATGGCGGTTTTTATGTTTGTCCGGAAAAAATTAATAAACAATCCGTAATATATTCTTTCGGAGTAGGTGAAGACATTTCTTTTGATGAATCTCTGATAAAAGAGTTTGGATGTCATGTTTTCGCATTTGATCCTACTCCAAAATCCATAAAATGGGTGAAGGAATATAATACTCCCCAGGAATTTACTTTCTATCCTTATGGCATAGATGATAAAACGGGAATTGTAGAGTTCTTACTGCCTAAAAATGACAGCCATGTTTCCGGCAGTGTCATTCATCAGGAGAATGTTGATGATAATAAAAAGGTGAAAGCACCCATGAAATGCCTTACAGATATCGTCCGGGAACTGGGACATTCTCATATTGATATCCTGAAAATTGATATAGAAGGTTCAGAATATAAAATTTTAGACAGTATATTGTCTGCTCCCGTACAGATAGACCAAATTTTAATCGAAATTCATGAAAGATTTTTTTCTGATGGCAAAGAAAAAACAAAAATACTGCTTGATACTTTAGATAAGAAAGGATACAAGTTATTTGGGATTTCAGATGGAATGGAAGAATTATCATTTATAAAGATTTAACTAAATTATTCTTGCATATATAAAGCTAAAAATAAATAAGTTGCAGATGACAATGTGATTATGAAGGTATTACAAATAAGCAGTGAAGTAAATATTGGATCTGTCGGCAGAATTGCAGAGCAAATTGGTGAAAATATTTTAAACGAAGGATGGGAAAGTTATATTGCATTCGGCAGAGAACATTTGCCAAGTAAATCTTCAATCTTCAAAATAGGCAATACATTTGATTTTATTTATCACGTGCTTTTAACCAGGCTCACAGATAGACATGGGTTTGGTTCTGAAAATGCAACGAAAAAACTCATTAATACAATAAAAGACATAAATCCGGATATCATTCACCTTCAGCATTTACACGGTTATTTTGTCAATATAGACCTCTTATTTAATTTTTTAAGAACAACAAAAGCCAAAATTGTCTGGACGTTTCACGATTGTTGGTCATTTACAGGGCACTGTGCATATTACGAACTGGTAAATTGTGATAAATGGAAAACACAATGTTATGAATGTCCTCAGTTAAAGGAATATCCCAAATCAATATTTACAGATAATTCCAAAAAAAATTATACTCATAAACGAGAGCTGTTTACTTCAGTAGATCAAATGACAATTGTTCCCGTTTCCAATTGGCTTGAAGGAGAAGTAAGAAAATCTTTCCTGAAAAAATATAATATCAAGACAATCCATAACGGTATTGATGTTAACCAGTTTGCTTACAAGGAGAATAATATTAAGCAAAAGTTCAATATTGACGAGAAATTTTTAATACTCGGCGTGGCAAGCCCATGGGACAAAAGAAAAGGGCTTACCTATTTTGTGGAAATTTCTGAAAAAATTTCTGATGACTGCAAAATAGTATTGGTAGGTCTCAGTAAAAACCAGATAAAAAATTTACCTGATAAAATTATTGGTTTAGAAAGAACTAAAAATGTTAATGAACTTGCGGAACTGTATTCGGCTGCGGATGTTTTTGTAAATCCTACACTGGAAGACACCTTTCCCACTACTAATCTGGAAGCGCAATCCTGCGGAACTCCGGTGATTACTTTTAAAACGGGAGGATCACCTGAAGCAATTGACTCTTCAACAGGCATTGTTGTTGAAAAAGGAAATACAGAGGAATTGGTAAATGCAATTGAGGAAGTTAAAAGAAATACAAAATTGTTTTATTCCGGGCACTGCAGGAACAGGGTTTTAAGATTATTTGATAAAAGAAATGCTTTTAAATATTATATAGATTTATACAAAGAATTACTACAAAATGAAGCATTATAAAATAATAAAATACATTGGGTTTGTTAATTTCTTTTCAGTTGTCAGTTTATTTATACCTGTCAACAGAGAAATTCTTATTTTTGCCTTTTAATCACAATATTATGAGATTAGCCACAATTTTGGTATGTATATTTTCTTTGTCCTGTTTTAAAAGTAGTGACTTGAAATTTGATGATAAATTCATTGAAGGACAGGTTGCAGGAAAACCGGCCCAATTAAATCAGAAACTTTATGTAGCATTGGTGAATCCTGGTAGTGTGTTCAACTCTTTTATACAAAAAAACAATATAGGAGTAGTAAAAGTCCTGGATGAAGGAATGATTATCGGGAATGGTTACAATGTAGATTATACAAAGCTAAGCAAGAATATAGAGAGATTATATCCAAGCCCTCAGGATACAGGTATGTGTTTTATGGATATTGAAGATCCATATCTTTCGTCCCTACACAATGCAGGAATAAATTCTAAAGAATTTAAAGAGGTCTTAGATATGTATATTGATGCCATAAAATTTGGAAAGAAGATGCGTCCAAATGTAAAATGGGGGCATTATGGAGTTCCTTTTACAAGATGGGATGATAAAGATTTTCTGGTAAAAAATGATAAAATTGAAGAAATATATAAAACAGTAGACGTATTATTTCCATCACTTTATTTATTTAAGGATGATAAAGAAGTTCCGTTTTCAAAAAATTATGAATATTTATATGATAATTTGTCATTATCCTTAAAAATTGGAAAAAAATACAACAAGCCTGTAATACCCTTTGTTCTTCATAGATTCCATTCAGACAATCCAAGACTACAATGGGCTGAGATGGATGATAAATTCTGGAAAAGATATATCCAGTCGGTATTATCAATTAATTATAACGGAAAATATGCACAAGGCATTGTTTGGTGGGGTGCAGATACCTATTTTTACAATAGACCAGAAGGAAAAAATATCAGGAAAAACTTTGTCGGAACTCAAGCTGAATTTATGAGCTATAACGATCCTTTGCTTATAAAGAAAGCTAATATAGTTCTCAATGTCATAACAAGCAAGAAATAATGATCAATAACAGGCCCTATCAGATCTGTACCAAAACCATAATGGATACTACAGACCCTCATATAATATTCAATGAAAAAGGAGAAAGTGATTACTATACCAATTTCAAAGAAAACATAGAACCCAACTGGCATACAGATGAAAGAGGGTATGACGAACTAATGAAAATTGCCGATAAAATCAAAAAAACTTCAAAAAATAAAGATTTTGATTGTATTATCGGACTAAGTGGAGGATTAGACAGCTCGTATGCTGCTTACGTCGCAAAAGAAATCATGGGAATAAGACCTCTTATTTTCCATGTTGATGCAGGATGGAACACAGATAAAGCAGTGGGAAATATCGAAAAGCTTATCAATGGATTGGGGCTGGACTTATTTACGGAAGTTATCAACTGGGAAGAAATGAAAGATCTTCAGCTTGCATTTTTGAAATCACAGATTTCGGATCAGGATTTACCCCAGGATTATGCTTTTTTCTCCGCACTTTACAAGTTTGCGAAAAAACATAAGATAAACTACGTTCTCACGGGAGGAAATTTCTCAACCGAATGCTGCAGGGAACCCGAAGAATGGGGAGGATTTCCGGGGATTGATACTACATTGGTAAAAGATATTCATTCCAAATTCGGTAAAAGACCGCTGAAAACTTTTCCGCTGGTTGATATTCTTTCCTATAAAATATACTACAAATATGTATACGGGATGGAAGTTTTTAAACCATTGAACCTCGTTCCATATATCAAAAAAGATGCAGAAAATCTTTTAACGGAAAAATTCGGATGGGAGCCTTTTCAGCACAAACACCACGAATCCAGATTTACCCGTTTTTATGAAGATTACTGGCTGCCGAGAAAATTTGGATACCAAAAAAGAAAAGCACACTTTTCTTCCCTTATCCTTACCGGACAAATGACAAGAGAAGAAGCTTTAGACAGAGTTTCCAGACCGGAATTGCCGGAAGAATTCCTACAAAGAGAATTTGAATATGTTGCCAATAAACTGGATCTCACGAAAGAAGAACTTCAGCAGATCTTTGAAGGAGAAAATAAATCATACAAAGATTATAAAAATAAAATGGGAATCATAAAACTCGGTGCCCAGGCCATGCAAAAACTGGGGTTAGAAAAAAGATTATTCAGATGATAACGATTATTGATTACGGGGTGGGAAATATCAATGCATTTGTAAATGTTTACAAAAGAGTAGATGTTCCCGTAAAAATTGCAAAAACGAAGGAAGATCTCGAAGATGCACAAAAACTAATCCTTCCCGGGGTGGGGCATTTTGATCATGCGATGACACAACTTAATAATTCCGGTATGCGGGATACACTTGATGAGCTGGTACTTGGTAAAGAAATACCGGTGATCGGAATATGTGTAGGAATGCAAATGATGGCGAACAGCAGTGATGAAGGAAAATTAGAAGGATTGAAATGGATTGATGCCACTGTTAAAAAATTTGATGAAACAAAAATTAATCAGATAACGCGGCTGCCTCATATGGGATGGAATGATGTAAAACCCGTGAAAGATATGGAATTGTTTAAAGGATTGGAAAAAGACTCCATTTTTTATTTTCTTCATACTTATTATTTTCATTGCCACAACAGTGAAGATATCATGGCTGTTACACAATATGGTGACGAATTTGCTTCAGCGGCACATCACGAAAATAAATATGGAATACAGTTTCATCCTGAAAAAAGTCACCACTATGGCGAAATTTTATTACATAATTTTGCAAAACTTTAACCATTATCAGCACAAATGTTAAGACCCAGAATTATACCCAGTCTTCTGATACAGGATAACGGACTTGTAAAGACCGTAAACTTCAAAAATCCGAAATATGTGGGAGATCCTATCAATGCGGTAAGAATATTTAATGAAAAAGAGGTAGACGAACTCGCGATCTTCGATATAGATGCTACCGTAAAAGGATTAGAACCTAATTATAGCCTTATTGAAAGAATTGCCAATCAGTCCAGAATGCCACTCTGCTACGGAGGCGGTGTAAAAACTGTTGAACAAGCTCAAAGGATTTTTGGACTTGGAATTGAAAAAATAGCACTTTCATCAGCGGTTCTTCAAAATCCCCGCCTCATTACCGAAATTGCGGAAAGAGTAGGTTCTCAAAGCGTAATTGTAGTGCTGGATGTTAAGAAAAAGCTGTTTGGAGGATATGAGGTATACACCCACAACGGAAAAAAATCCACAGGAATCAATCCGTTTAAATTTGTGGAAGAAGCCCAGAAACTGGGTGCCGGAGAAATAATCATCAATTCTATAGATCAGGATGGTGTTATGAAAGGCTTTGATATTTCATTAATCGATAAAGTAAGAGAAAAAATATCACTTCCCCTTACCGTTTTAGGAGGGGCAGGCTCTTTAAATGATATTAAACAGGTAATAGACAAGCACGGAATTATTGGAGTTGCAGCAGGTAGTTTGTTTGTATTTAAAGGTGTTTACAAAGCCGTTTTAATAAACTACCCATCTTTCGAGGAAAAAGAAGGCCTAAGACAAAAATAAATATGTGCGGAATAGCCGGAATAATATATAAAGATCAGACACAGGTAAAAGAGGAAGCTCTCAAAAGAATGACCGACAGAATGTCGCACAGAGGGCCCGACGCAGAAGGCTTTTTTATTAAAGATAATGTAGGATTCGGACACCGAAGATTGTCGATTATTGATACAAGTGAATCTGCAAACCAGCCTTTTTATTTCGGTGATCAATATGTTTTGATCTTCAACGGAGCTATCTATAATTATATAGAACTCAGAGAAGAGCTTGAAAAAAAAGGGTACCAGTTTAAAACAGATTCAGATACAGAAGTTCTGATTACCTCTTATGATTGCTGGAAAGAAGATTGCGTGAAAAAATTCAACGGCATGTGGGCTTTTGCCATATTTGATGTGAAAAATAATAAAGTATTCTGTTCACGTGATCGTTTTGGGATTAAACCTTTTTATTATTTTACAGATAATAACAAATTTATTTTCGCTTCAGAAATCAAACCGATACTTGAGATTGAGAAAATCACGCAGGTAAATGTGCAGGTGCTTGTTCAGTTTATTGCTGTTAATCTCACGGAACAAACCAGCGAAACTTTTTTTCAGGGTATCAGCAAACTCCCCGGCTCACATAATTTAGTGTATGATCTCGTAAATAATACCTATGAGATCTACAGGTATTACGATATCCATTTTAATGAAGAAATTTCAAAGCTTTCTTTAGAAGATGCAGCCAGCCTTTTTGATAAAGAGCTTGAACGTTCCATAAAAATGAGATTAAGATGTGACGTAAAAATAGGATCTGCTTTAAGTGGTGGTTTAGACAGTTCGTATATGGCATCCAAAGCATCCAAAATATATAAAGAACAAAAAAAAGAGAAATTTAATGTGATTTCGGTAGGGTCAAGGGATCCCAAAAATGATGAAAGCTATTATTCTAAATTGGTTTCGGAACATCTTGGCCTAAATCAGGACCTCATATATCCCAGCCAGGAAGAATTCAGGAAAAAAATCAATGATGTTATTATTTCCCAAGAAGAACCATTTCCCGGATTGTCCATTTACATGCAGAACTTCCTTATGGAAGAAACCAATAAGTTAAATATCAAAGTATTGCTGGACGGACAAGGAGCGGATGAAATTTTGCTCGGTTACAGCAGATATACTGCGGCATATCTCAGAAACCATTCTTTCATAAAAAATCTAAAGTTCCTGCTCAGTGTACCTGGACATTATGATATTTCAATATATAAAGGGATCCTATATTATTTATATTTTAGTGTTTTCTTTGTTAGAAAGCTTAGGATATTATTCCGGGCAAGAAATATAAAATCCGGATATAGAAAAAAAATTGATTTTACGCTGATGAAAAATCTTACCAATTCATATTCCGATATTTTTAAAATGCAGAGAATTGAGATTTTCTGGACGCAGATTCCGGAGCTCCTGAAATTTGAAGAAAAAAATTCTATGGCCTTTGGAGTGGAAACAAGACTTCCATTCTTAGATTACAAATTTGTAGAAACATGTCTGTCAATTAATAGCAACTTTAAGATCTATGATAAATGGTCTAAATATCTATTAAGAAAAAACATGTCTGGTAACTTACCGGATGAAGTAACGTGGCGGAAAAGAAAAATAGGATTTGATGCTCCTGCAGATAAGTGGTGGCCCTATTCTGAAGAAATTTTGGAAAAAATTAACCAGTCAGAAATATTGCAGAAACTTTATTCCAAAAAAATTAAAAAAATCAAAAACAGAGAAATGCAGTGGAAATTATATAATATTGCAATCTGGGAAAAAATATTCGACATGAAACTATAAACCGAAAAACAATGCAGATTAAAGATAAAACACTTTTGATTACGGGAGGGACAGGCTCTTTCGGGACAGCTGTTCTTAGAAAATTTATTAATACAGACCATTTTAAGGAAATACGTATCTTTTCCCGTGATGAGAAAAAGCAGGATGATATGAGAAATCAGTTTAAAAATGATAAACTGAAATTTTATATCGGTGATGTAAGAGACTATAAGAGTGTTGAGCCTGCAACGAGAGGAGTGGATTATATTTTTCATGCTGCTGCCCTTAAGCAGGTACCATCATGCGAATTTTTTCCTATGCAGGCCGTGAAAACAAATGTTGAAGGCACGCAGAATGTAATTGATGCTGCCGTTCAGAATTATGTGAAAAAAGTAATCTGTCTAAGTACGGACAAAGCAGCATATCCCATTAATGCAATGGGTATTTCGAAGGCAATGATGGAAAAAGTAGCCATCGCTGCCTCCCGAAATGTTAATGATACAGTGGTTTGTCTTACAAGATATGGTAATGTAATGGCTTCCAGAGGATCCGTAATCCCTTTATTTGTAAAGCAGATTAAAAACGGAGATCCTATTACTATTACAGACCCCAACATGACCAGGTTTCTGATGTCGCTGGAAGAGGCGGTAGATCTTGTTTTATTTGCGTTTGAACATGGAAATCCCGGAGACTTATTCGTGAATAAAGCACCGGCCGGAACAATCGGCGATTTGGCACAGGCCTTAAAAGAAATGTTCAAAGCCGATAATCCTGTAAAAATTATCGGAACGAGACACGGCGAAAAATTGTATGAGACACTTTGTACCCGTGAAGAAATGATTAAAGCTGAAGATATGGGGAATTTTTACAGAATTCCGGCTGATAACAGGGATCTTAATTATGCCCAATATTTTTCAGAAGGGACAGAAGATATTTCCAAAATTGAAGATTATCATTCTCATAATACACAGCAGCAGGATGTAGAAGGTATGAAAAAGCTCCTCATGAAACTGCCGCTCATAAGGAAAGAAGTCTTGGGAGAAGATAATATAATGCAATATCCCGATTAAAACTATTGAGTTATGGAAAAACCAATGCTTATTCAGGGGAAAAGCTTTGCAGATGACAGAGGAAGTCTTTTTTTTAATAATGATTTCGATGCATCTCAGATCAAAAGAATCTACTTTATAGAAAACAGAGATACTCGGTTTATAAGAGGTTGGACTGGTCATCAAAGGGAACAAAGATGGTTTTCTGCCGCACAGGGAAGTTTTACCATAAACCTGATTAAAATCGACAACTGGGAAAAACCCTCTGAAAATCTGCAGGTTTTAAAATTTGAATTAAATTCAGAAAATTTAGATATTCTGCATGTTCCCTCCGGATATGCTAGTGCTATTCAGTCTCATCATGAAAATTCAAGATTGCTGGTAATGGCAGATTATGCCCTCGGCGAAATTACTGATGATTATCGTTTTCCTATAAACTATTTCGAAAATTTAAAATAATGAAAAAAATCGGAATTACCGGCCAGAATGGCTTTGTCGGTTCACATCTCTACAATACGCTTGGCTTATCACCGGATCAATTTGAAAGAATTCATTTTGAAAGGGATTTTTTCGAAAACGATGAAAAACTGGATAAGTTTGTAGCGCAGTGTGATGTGATCGTACATCTTGCAGCAATGAACAGACATACTGATCCGGAAGTTATTTACACCAATAATATGGAGCTTGTAAAAAAATTAACAGCTTCTTTAGAAAAAACAAAATCCAAAGCACATGTTCTCTTCTCATCCTCCTCTCAGGAAGAAAAAGACAACCTTTACGGGAAATCCAAAAAAGAAGGGCGTCAGCTTTTGGCAGAATGGGCGGAAAAATCGGGCGGAAAATTTACGGGCATGGTTATTCCCAATGTTTTCGGTCCTTTTGGGAAACCCAATTACAATTCTTTTATTGCAACCTTTTGTCATAAACTTACCCATGGGGAAACGCCATTTATTGATCAGGACGGAGAGGTTAAATTGATCTATATAGGAGAACTTGTAAAGGAAATCATCACTCAGATTGAAGAAGGAAAAAACAGGGATCTCTATGAAGTTCCGCATACCTCCGTTAATAAGGTTTCGGAAGTACTCGGAAAATTAGAAAATTATAAAAAGTTATATTTTGAAAACGGAGAAATTCCTGCTTTAGAAACTGCTTTTGATTTAAATCTTTTCAATACTTTCCGATGCTATTTTGATATAAAAAATCATTACCCCGTAAAATTTACGCAGCATACGGATCCGAGAGGAGCGTTTGTTGAGGTGATAAGACTGGGCATAGGTGGGCAATGTTCGTTTTCAACTACCGTTCCGGGAATTACTAGAGGAAACCATTTCCATACACGGAAAATAGAGAGATTTGCTGTTATCAAAGGGAAAGCGCTGATACAGCTTCGGAAAATAGATACCGATGAAGTGCTGGATTTTTTCTTGGATGGAACCGAGCCTGCATACGTAGATATGCCGATCTGGTACACGCACAATATTAAAAATATAGGAGAAGAAGAGCTATATACTATTTTTTGGATTAATGAGCCTTTTAATCCCGAAGATGCAGATACCTATTTTCTGGAAGTGTAGTAGATGGAAAAAACAAAAAGTCTTAAGTATTCGATAATAATAAATCAGGAAATGTATTTCCTGATATTTGCTTTATTCGGCTATATTTTGGGCTACATAGATCCTTATAATTCCAGTGGATATCCTCACTATATCAATGCATTCATAAGAGGTGTCTTGTTTGTGGCATCAATATATTTCATAGGTAAAAATATCTCAATAGTTAAAAAAAGAAAAGTATTGGTAGCAGCATTTGTTACTTTTTTCTCTTTTTACCTGTTCAAACTGTATCATACGATCCCGGATATTGATTTACCGGCAGATGCATTGCAAAAACTGAAATATTCTATTTATTATTTTGGTTTTATCATAATACCGGTGCCCGTTATCGCTCTGGTAAGCCTGGACTACGAAAAAATTGATTTTAAAAAGTTTTTCCGGATCATATTCTGGCTTTATTTTATTCTTCTAGCTATCAATTTTATTCATACGCAGTTTATTTTTGATACCTATTCAAGTAATGGAAGAAGCGGTATATTCAGGTTATATTATATCACAGTCGGACATTATGGGTTAAGCTTGGTTATTATGGCATTGTATAGTTTTTTAATTTTGAAGATTAAAGGCCTTCACTATATCATTGCGATTTTTCTCGGACTTTTTCCAATGTATGTTGCCGCAGCAAGAAGTCCGGTACTGGCATTGATAATCATTCTTTTTGTATTTTTAATGTTATTGAATAAAAGAAAATACTGGATCTCTTTCTTTAGCCTTATTGTATTGTCTTTTATTGCATTATTTTGGATATATCAAAGTAAAATAGCTGAAGATTTTATTTTTTTTAAAAGATTAAATGCGGCAATTTTTGAAAATAATGCTTCAGGAAGAGCTTTTTACTTAAACAGCGGTGTAGAGATATTCAGGGAACATCCTTTCATTGGAGGGAATGCTTTATTAAGCGACGGAGCCTATTCACATAATATATTTATAGATATATTAATGTCAACAGGATTATTAGGTATGGCGCTCTTTATAATTTATTTTAAATTTGTAATCAGAAGCTTTTTTAAAGTTCTGAAGAATATTTATCAATATAAGGAAAGCGGGATCTTGATTTTCTTTTTCCTGCAGTATTTAATTTTGGCTCAGACCTCAGGAAGCCTTTATTTATCATTTGAGTTGTGGTATTTTGGAGCAGCCGTTATCGGATTAGGATATATAAATTGTACAAATGAAGAAATTAAAAGTATTAACCGTCGTGGGAACACGGCCTGAAATCATCAGATTATCAAGAGTATTATCTGCTTTGGACGCTTCTGAAGCTATTGAACATATCATCGTCCATACGGGACAAAACTATGATTACGAACTGAACCAGATTTTCTTTGAAGATCTGGGTCTTCGCAGGCCGGATTATTTCCTTGAAGCAGCCGGTAAAACGGCCACAGAAACCGTTGGAAATATTCTGATTAAAATAGATCCTCTTCTGGAAGAACTGAAGCCGGATGCCTTCCTTGTTTTGGGAGATACCAACTCGTGTCTTTGTGCGATTCCCGCAAAGAAAAGACAAATACCTATTTTCCACATGGAAGCCGGAAACAGATGTTTCGACCAGAGAGTTCCTGAGGAAACCAACAGAAAAATCGTAGACCATACAGCAGATATTAACCTAACCTACTCAGATATTGCAAGAGAATATCTTTTGCGTGAAGGACTTCCTGCCGACAGAATTATCAAAACAGGATCTCCGATGTTCGAAGTCCTGCATCATTATCTCCCACAGATTGAAAAATCCGATGTGCTCACTCGTTTGAATATTGAAGAAGGAAAGTATTTTGTTGTATCTTCTCACCGGGAAGAAAATATTAATTCAGAGAAAAATTTTAAAGGATTAATACAAAGCCTAAATACAATTGCCGAAAAGTTTAAATTACCCATTATTGTTTCCACTCATCCCAGAACCAGAAACATGATTGATAAAATGAACGTTGAGGTAAGACCGGAAATTCAGTTTTTAAAACCTTTAGGATTTCATGATTATAATGCATTGCAGATGAGAAGCTTTGCGGTTTTATCAGATTCAGGAACAATTTCTGAAGAATCTTCCATTCTTAATTTCAGGGCATTAAACATCCGTGAGGCTCATGAACGTCCGGAAGCCATGGAAGAAGCATCGGTCATGATGGTAGGGCTTTCTCCTGAAAGAATCATGCAGGGACTTGCCCAGCTTCAGCAGCAGAAAATAGGAAATGAAAGGAATTTCAGACCCGTTGCAGACTATTCTATGCCCAATGTTTCCGAAAAGATGGTAAGAATTATTCTGAGCTATACCGATTATATTAACAGAGTTGTCTGGAGTAAAAGCTAATGAAAATTCTTATTGTAACGCAGTATTTTTATCCGGAAAATTTTAAAAGTAATGACCTCGCTTTCGAATTAAAGAAGAGAGGACACGACGTTACTGTACTCACCGGAATTCCCAACTACCCTGAAGGTAAAATATATGAAGGATATGGATATTTTAAAAAAAGAACGCAGTATATCAACAATGTGAAGGTTATAAGAGCGTTATTGTTGCCGAGAGGAAGCGGTGGCGGGTTGAGATTATTTCTCAATTATTTTAGCTGGGCATTTTTTGCCTCTTTAAAAGCATTGCAGCTATCCTCAAAAAAATATGATGCAATTATAGTTCATGAACCTTCACCCATTACCCAGTTTTATCCTGCGCTGGTTTTAAAAAAACTACAGAAGACGCCTGTCTATTTTTGGGTAATGGATTTATGGCCCGAAAGCCTTGAAATCGCCGGAGGCATTAAAAATAAATTCATACTCAACTTTTTCACCAGGATGGTGCGGAACTTTTATAAAGAATCAGAAAAGATATTGATCACCTCCAAAGGTTTTAAAAAATCTATTCTGGAAAAAGGTGATTTTGAAAATAAAATTCACTATTTTCCCAATTGGGCAGAAGACACCATATCCTCAGGAAATAAAGAATTCCCAATTCCCGAACTTCCCGACGGATTCAGGATCATATTTGCCGGAAATATAGGGGAAGCTCAGGATATGGACAATATTATGAAGGCAGCTTTAATGCTTAAAGAAAATAAAGAAATTAAATTTATTTTACTGGGAGATGGCAGAAAAATGCCTTTTGTACAGGATTTTATCTCAGAATATCATCTTGAGAAAACAGTGTATACCTTAGGACGTTTTCCTGTTGAAGCAATGGCTACTTTTTTTAATGCTGCAGATCTATTATTGGTAAGTCTTAAAGATGACCCTATATTCAACCTTACCGTTCCTGCAAAAGTCCAGGCTTATATGAGTTCCGGAAAGCCGATTCTTGCTATGCTCAATGGTGAAGGTGCAGAAAATATCGCTGAAGCAGATTGCGGATTTTCCGTTCCGGCAGGCAATAGTGAAGCATTAGCCGCTACAATTGAAAGAATATCACAAATGAAAAAAGAAGATTTGGCAATTTTAGGAAGAAATGGAAAACAGTTTTATGAATTAAACTATAAAATGGAGCAGTGCATTTCAAATCTTGAAAAATTAATTTCCCAAAAATGAAAATAATTATTACAGGAGCTTCAGGATTTGTAGGAAAAAATCTTTCACAATTCCTAAAAAATAAAGAACATGATATAGATGCTGTGTCATTACGTTCTGAATGGACCCTTGACATCAATGCCGATGCCCTGATCCATTTGGCCGGGAAAGCACATGATATTGAAAACAGTTCGGAGGCTGAAGATTATTTCAAAATTAATACGGAACTTACAAAAAAAGTTTTTGACGAGTTTTTGAAGTCAAATATCAAAGATTTTATTTATTTTAGCAGCGTAAAGGCTGTAGCGGACTGCGTTGTGGATATTTTACATGAAGACCACATGGCAGAACCTAAAACTCCTTATGGGAAATCTAAATTGCTTGCGGAAGAATATTTACTTTCCCAGGCACTTCCCGGCACAAAAAGGCTTTTTGTTATTCGCCCTTGTATGATTCATGGTCCCGGAAATAAAGGCAATCTTAATCTTCTGTATAAAATGGTCAAAATGGGCATGCCATGGCCATTAGGTGCATTTGATAACAAAAGATCATTTTTAAGTATTGATAATGTTAACTTTTTGGTATTACAATTACTTGAAAATAAAAAAATTACATCTGGAATTTATAATGTTGCGGATGACGAATTTTTATCAACTAATGAATTGATAAAGATTATTGATGAAGCACTTGGTAAAAGAACAAAGCAATTGAATGTGTATCCGGATATTATAAATATTTTTTCAAAAGTAGGTGATAAAATAAAACTTCCTTTAAACTCGGAAAGATTAAAAAAGCTGACCGAAAATTATAAAGTTTCCAATCATAAAATAAAATCAGCTTTAGATATAAGGCAACTTCCCGTTTCCACAAAAGAAGGATTAATAAAAACTATAAAAAGCTTTCAACACAAATGATAGAATATCTACTGGTTTTCATAACCTTATTCATTTTAATTCAGGCATATTTCGCAGTAGCGGATAAGTATAATATTATCGATAAGCCTAATCATCGCAGTGCCCACTCGCAAATTACCCTCAGAGGAGGCGGAATCATTTTTCCGATTGCCTTTATCATTTTCTGTATATTCAATTATAAAGAAGTGACAGAAATGTACTGGTCTTTCGGGCTCGGGTTACTGGCAATATGTCTTGTCAGTTTTATTGATGATGTCAAAACCTTATCCGGAAAAATAAGGATTACGGTCCACTTTTTATCGGTAGCGCTTTTACTGAATTTTGCAGAGATGTTCAGTATGATGCCAGTCTGGGCTTGGCCGATTTTCTTTATCATAGTTATAGGAACGCTCAATGCCTACAATTTTATGGATGGAATTAATGGCATGACAGGAGCTTATACATTGGTAACATTGTTGACTCTCTTTTACATCAATCGTGATATTATCCCATTTACGCAGGAAAATTTTATAATGTATGCAATATTGGCATCTCTGGTTTTCCTGTTTTTTAATTTCAGAAAAAAAGCCAGATGTTTCGCCGGAGATGTCGGAAGTATGGGAATCGGCTTCTGGCTGATTGCACTTATTACTTTATTGATCATGAAGACACAGGATTACAAATATATACTCCTGTTTTCAGTATATGGGATAGAGGTCGTATTAACAATTATAGAAAGATTACTCCTGAAAGAAAATATTTTTGAAGCGCATAGGAGGCATTTGTATCAGCTCCTGGCTAATGAGAAAAAAATGTCTCATCTTGTTATAAGTATAATCTATGCCCTTGCCCAATTGGCAGTAAATATATTTTTAATATACTCGAAGCTGCCCGGTTATGCTGTTATTTTAATTATATTTGTTCCGTTTGGAAGCATTTATCTGTTCCTTAAATTAAAGCTGAAAAAGAAAATACAATCAACCGCAATTAAATAATATGAAAATAAAAGAAACTCCTCTAAAAGATTGCTATATAATTGAGCCTACAATTTTTGAAGATGAAAGAGGATATTTTTTTGAAAAGTATAATGAAAAAAGATTTGAGGAACTTACCGGAATGAACGGTCATTTTGTTCAGGATAACGTATCCAAATCTTCATATGGAGTCATCCGCGGAATTCATTTGCAGAAAGGAGAACATGCGCAGGCGAAATTGGTTTCCTGTCTTGAAGGCCGGGTTTGGGATGTTGCCGTAGATATGAGAAAAGATTCTCCTACATTCGGAAAATGGTTCGGAATTGAACTTACTGCAGAAAATAAAACCCAGTTGTATGTACCCAGAGGCTTTGGACACGGTTTTTCGGTATTAAGTGAAACAGCCGTTTTTGCATATAAATGTGATGATTTTTATAATAAAGAATCAGAAGCAGGGGTTGTGTACAATGATTCCCATTTGAACATCGATTGGATCATTCCTTCACAAGACGCAGTTTTATCCGAAAAAGATCAGATGTTACCCGCTTTTAATCACGAATAGAATTTTAAATGATATCACACAACCACTCTTTCGGGTGGTTTTTATTTTTTATTCAGGACTCTTCAATATTTTGTATCTTTGCCAACTCAAAATCAAAAAGATGCGTACAAAATCTGTAGGGAAGAAGAAAATCAATGTAGTAACGCTTGGATGTTCCAAGAATGTTTATGACTCTGAAGTTTTGATGAGCCAGCTGAAAGCCAACGGAAAAGAAGTTGTTCATGAAGACAAAGGAGATATTGTAGTTATCAATACCTGCGGATTTATAGACAATGCCAAAGAAGAATCCATCAATACTATTCTTGATTATGTTGAAGCGAAGAACAGGGGCGAAGTAGAAAAAGTATTTGTCACAGGATGTCTTTCCGAAAGATACAAGCCGGATCTTGTAAGAGAGATTCCTGATGTAGACCAGTATTTCGGAACGAGAGATCTTCCGATTTTGCTTAAACATCTGGGTGCGGATTACAAACATGAGCTTGTAGGAGAGCGTTTAACGACTACTCCAAAACATTATGCCTATCTTAAAATTTCCGAAGGCTGCGACAGGCCATGTTCCTTCTGTGCGATTCCTCTGATGAGGGGAGGCCACATTTCCACGCCAATCGAGAAGCTGGTTTCAGAAGCTCAAAAGCTTGCTAAAAAGGGTACCAAAGAACTGATTCTTATTGCGCAGGATCTTACCTATTACGGACTGGATATTTATAAAAGACGTGCTCTTGGTGATTTATTAAAAGAATTGGTAAAGGTAGATGGAATTGAATGGATTCGTCTTCATTATGCTTTTCCAAGCGGTTTCCCGGAAGATGTTCTTGATATTATAAGAGAAGAACCGAAAGTCTGCAACTATATCGATATTCCGCTTCAGCACATCAACTCCGAGCTGCTGAAATCTATGAAAAGAGGGACTACCCATGAAAAGACAGATGCACTTTTAGCAAAATTCCGAGAGAAAGTTCCGGATATGGCCATCCGTACAACCCTTATCGTTGGATATCCCGGAGAAACGGAAGAAATTTTCCAGGAATTAAAAGATTGGGTGAGAGAACAAAAATTCGACAGGCTCGGATGCTTCACCTATTCTCATGAAGAAAACACTGGTGCTTATGTATTGGAAGATGATATTCCACAGGAAGTTAAAGAAGCCAGAGTAGAGGAGATCATGGAAATTCAATCCCAGATTTCTTGGGAAAAGAATCAGGAAAAAATCGGGAATGTATACAAATGTATTTTTGACCGTAAGGAAGGAAACTATTTTATAGGAAGAACGGAATACGATTCGCCGGATGTGGACAATACCGTTTTGGTATCTGCAGAAGACACTTATATTTCCATTGGTGAATTTGCGGATGTAAAAATCACTTCGGCTGAAGAATTTGATCTTTACGGAGAATTAGTATAGGCTCAACATAAAATCCATAATATAAAAAGTAAAGAAATTTACATGAAGTACAAATATTTAAACTATTGATAATTAGTATTTTGTGATTTTAAATTTTATATTTCCGCAGTCTTTTCGTTAAATTTGTTAACTTTTTAACTGTTTTTTTAACGTTTTTTAACAATATGGTTTTAATTGTTGATAATCAGTATTTTATAATTTTAATTAACATTTATTTTAGTTTTTATTAACATCTGTTAACATATAAAATAGGCTCGTTAAAAGATTCCTGATACATTTGCCTCGTCAAACAAATAAAAGTTCAAAATGATGAAAAGATTAATTCTCGTAATCATAATGATGATTTCAACCCTTGGTGTTTATTCTTTCAAAATGAATGCCATAGATGCGAAAAAAACAAGTTATGCATCGTACTACCACGATAAATTTAACGGTAGAAAAACGGCCAGCGGAGAGATTTTCGATAATGCAAAGTTTACTGCAGCCAACAGAACGCTTCCTTTCGGAACAAACATTAAGGTGACCAACCTGAACAATGGTAAAGAGGTAATTGTGAAAATTAATGATAGAGGACCTTACCATTCGTCAAGAGCTTTAGATATGTCTAAAGCTGCGTTCGATGAAATCGGAGATACCGACCGCGGTACGATTCCGGTGGAATATGAAATTGTCGATTAATTTTATGATTTAAATTAAAAAAAGCCAACTTTCGCAGTTGGCTTTTTTGCTTTTTATAGTATGATGATTATAAGCTGATCTCTACAAGTGCAGGACAATGATCGGAATGCACTGCTTCCTTTAATATAACCGCTCTGGTAAGCTTATCTTTTAAAGCGTAGGAAGTGAAATTATAATCCAGTCTCCAGCCTTTATTCCGCTCTCTTGAGTTTTGCCGGTAGCTCCACCATGTATAATGATCAGGTTCATTGTTAAAAAAACGGAAACTGTCAATAAGCTCGCATTCATTAATGAAATTCGTCATCCATTCTCTTTCCATCGGTAAGAAGCCGGAAACATTTTTTAATCCGATCGGATTATGAATATCAATAGCTTCATGGCAGATATTAAAATCGCCTGAAATAATAAGATTGGGAATTTCCTTTTTTAAAGTTTTAATGTATTCTAAAAAATCATAGCAAAACTGCATCTTAAAATCCAGCCTTTCAATATTAGAAGCAGAAGGAACATATACTGAAATGGCAGAAAAGCCGTCAAAGTCAGCACGGATAATCCTTCCTTCATTGTCATAGCTTTCAATACCACAGCCATATTCCACATGTACAGGCTTTATTTTAGAAGCGATTCCTACACCGCTGTAGCCTTTTTTAACAGCCGAATGCCAGTAACTGTGATAACCCAGTTTTTCGAGGCTTTCGATATCAATCTGGTCGTTTCCGGCTTTGCTTTCCTGGATACAGATGATGTCCGGATCGGCAGATTTCAGCCATCCTAAAAAATCCTTGGTAAAAGCAGCTCTTATTCCGTTAACGTTGTAAGTTATTAATCTCAAAATTTTAATTTTTCCAAAAATACAAAATGAAACTTGCTTATCAGGTCTTAAAATAGTTTCGGGCGGAAAAATCGAAGATTTTTCCGCCCGAAACATGATATTAATAAACAGCTATTAGCAAACTGGCAATACTATCTGCTATTTAGGTTCCAGAATGCTGATCGGAATGATGCACTCTTCCAGTGAAATTCCGCCGTGCTGATAAGTCTCCTTGTAGTAGTTCACAAAATGATTGTAATTCTTAGGATAAGCCAGGAAAATATTATTCTTGGCGAAAATATACTTTGAGCTTAAATTTCCTTTAGGTAAAAATAATTTTTCAGGATTCGTAATGGCCCATACATCACTGTCGTCATATGTTAAGCTTTTTCCTGTCTTATAACGGATGTTGGTTGAAGTTTCCCTGTCTCCCACCACCTTACTTGGCTTTTTAACATAAACGGTCCCATGGTCCGTGGTGATCACAAGTTTGAATCCGTTTTCAGCTGCAACTTTAATGATCTTCATCAATGAAGAATTTTCAAACCAGTTTAAAGTGAGCGATCTGAAAGTTTTATCATCACGAATCAATTGATCAACAATATGGTTGTCCGTTTTCGCATGAGAAAGAATATCAATGAAATTGTATACGATCACTAACAGGTCGTTGTTTTTGTGCTGGTTAAAGTCATCATAAATCTTTCGCTCAAAATCGGCATTCAGGACTTTAAGGTATTTCATGGACTTGGAGCCAAGCCCGATCCTTTTCATCTGGTCTTCCAGGAAATCACGTTCATATTCATTTTTGTTCCCCTCTTCATTATCATTGAACCATTTATCCGGGAAACGCTTTTCAATTTCAGAAGGCATAAGTCCTGCAAAAAAAGAATTTCTTGCATACTGCGTTGCCGTAGGAAGAATACTGTAATAATAATCCTCAGAAATCTTGTTATAATATTTAGTAAATAAAGGTTCAATTACTTTCCACTGGTCATAACGGAGGTTATCCACCATCAGCAACAGAACTTTTTCCTTTTCTACTTCGGGTTTTATTTTTTCTTTAAAAAGGGTGTGGCTCATAATTGGTTTCTCAGAATCATGGAGCCAGTCTTCGTAATTATTTTCGATAAATTTCGCAAACTGGATGTTCGCCTCTTCCTTCTGTGACTGAAGAAGATCTGCAAACTCATTATCTGTTACTTTATCAAATTTAATTTCCCAGTTCAGGATTTTCTTATAATATTCTGCCCAATCCTGGTACGATCTTAAATAAGAAAGTTCCATGGAAAGGTTTCTGAATTCCTGCTGGTACTGAAGAATAGTTTTCTGCTCAACCAGATTGTCCTGTTGAAGGTTTTTCTTTAATGAAAGTAAAATCTGGTTGGGGTTCACCGGTTTCAGAATATAATCTGCGATTTGTGATCCGATGGCCTCTTCCATAATATGCTCTTCTTCGCTTTTAGTCACCATTACTATTTTTAAGGAATTATCTTTATCCTTAATCATAGGAATAGCTTCAAGTCCGGAGATTCCCGGCATATTTTCATCAATTAGTGTTAATGCGAATTTTTCAGAATCCATCAGCTCCAAAGCCTCGTTAACATTGTTTACAGGAGTTACCTGGTAGCCCTTTTTTTCAAGGAATACAATGTGAGGTTTAAGGAGGTCAATTTCATCATCTATCCATAATATCTTTTCCGACATAAATTTATTTTTTTACATGGTTATTGTATCAAATTGCCGACCAACTAACATTAAAATCTGCCAAAATGAACATGCGTAAAGTTAAATATAAGTTAATGAAAACTGCAATATTTCTACATAATAATTCTTTATAAATTTCGGCCCGATTTTTTAATAATATTTTAAATCAGGTTCAATTTTAAAATCCTTAAATTTGTTTATAAATTCAGACGTTTTCCATGCAGAATAAACTCAAAATCATCAATGATCCGGTTCACGGTTTTATCAGAATACCACACGAAATCTTATTTGATATTATTGAGCATCCTTATTTTCAGCGATTAAGGAGAATCGGGCAAACAGGCCTTCTGAATCTTATTTTTCCCGGAGCAACGCATACAAGATTTCATCATGCACTGGGAGCGATGCATCTTATGTTTACCGCCCTTGAAACGTTAAAGCAGAAAGGAGTGAAAATTTCGGAAAATGAGGAAAAGGGAGCCATGTTGGCAATTTTAATGCACGATATTGGTCATGGTCCGTTTTCTCACGCACTGGAAAGTATGCTGATGGATGACTGGCATCATGAAACTCTTTCTTTATTATTAATGAACCGTCTGAATGTTGAGTTTGACGGAGCGCTTTCCTGCGCTATTGAAATGTTCCAGGGAAGATATCACCGGAAATTTTTCAATCAGCTGATCTCTTCACAGCTGGATGTAGACAGACTTGATTATCTGAAACGCGACAGCTTTTTTACAGGAGTCTCGGAAGGCAGCATCAATACGCAGCGAATCATTTCCATGATGAATGTCTGTGAAGAGGGAGAATTGGTAATTGATGCCAAAGGAGTTTATTCGATTGAAAATTTTCTAACGGCCAGAATGTTCATGTACTGGCAGGTATATTATCATAAAACTTCGGCACTTGCTGAATTTTTACTGGTGAAAATTCTGGAGCGCGCCAAATATCTTGTTTCTATGGGAATAGATCTTCCTGCCGGTGATAATCTCAAATATTTCCTTTATCGTGAAAAAAGCGCAGCGACTGATGAAGACGTAAAACGATTTACTCAGCTGGACGATAATGACATTATTCAGGCAATGAAACTGTGGCAGAATGCAGAAGATCATATATTGTCTTATTGGTGCAAATGTATCATTCAAAGAAACCTTCCCAGAACAATTATCTCATCACATCCTTTTGAACAGGAATTCATTAAAGAAAAAGTAAAAAAAACCAATGATTTTTTCGGAATTGATAATGGTGAAGAATTGGTGAATGTAATTAAAAGAAAACTTCTTCCTTATGATACAGAAAAACAGCCTATATATCTCCTGCAGAAAAGTGGGAAAAAAATAAGGCTTGAAGAATCGGAAGATCAGCTTTTATCAGGGCTCATGATAAATAAGACTCAACGCTATATTCTCATGTATCCAAGGGATATTCAGAATACATTTTCTTAAATATTATTAAAATTTTACTTTCCGAAAACCAAAAAATGTTTGCGAATTACAGAATTTCTTATCTTTGCAGAATATGGAATTTACAGCTTCGCAAATTGCAAGTTTTATTGACGGAAAAATAATAGGTGACGAAAGTGCACTTATTACTGGTGTTTCACCTATTGAAAGCGGGGAAACAGGGCATCTTTCTTTTATAGCACAAGATCGATTTACGCATTATTTAGATACCTCAAAATGCTCCGTTATCATTGTTTCAGAAAGTCTAATTACAAAAGATTCTTATAATTCTACCATTATATCGGTGAAAGATGCCTATCTTTCTTTTCAGATACTCATGAACCTCTATCAGGAAATGCAGGGGAGAAAAGAAGGCATTGAAAATGGCTCTTCCATACACGACACAGCTGTGATCGGTGATAAGGCTTACATTGGAGCTTTTACCTATGTTTCAGAGAAAGCAAAAATTGGTGAAGGATCTCAGATTTACCCTCATGTTTATATCGGGAAGGGCGTAAAGATTGGCAAAAACTGCAAAATAGACAGCGGTGCCAGAATTTATGACTACTGCATCATCGGGGATAATTGTGTGATTCATTCCAATACGGTAATAGGAGGAGATGGATTCGGTTTCCAGCCGACACCCGAAGGATTCAAAAAAATTCCGCAGTTGGGGAACGTTATCATTGAAGATGATGTGGAAATCGGTTCAAATTGTAGTATTGACCGCGCAACCATCGGTTCAACTATTATAGGGAAAGGTACAAAAATAGATAACCTGATTCAGATTGCACATAATGTTAAGATTGGTAAAAATAATGTAATTGCGGCACAGGCCGGTATTGCAGGATCTACAACCATCGGAGACTGGAACCAGATTGGCGGTCAGGTTGGTATCGTAGGCCATATTAAAATAGGAAGCCAGGTGAAAATTCAGGCGCAGAGTGGCGTGAATTCCAGCGTTAATGATAAAGAAACGTTATACGGCTCACCGGCAATCAACTATAATGATTATTTGAGAAACTATATTCATTTCAGAAACTTTACTGAAATTGTTAATAGAATAAAAAATCTTGAGAATAACTCAAAAGATTAAACTAATGAGTGATATGCAAAAAACGCTTCAGCAAGAAGTAACACTTTCCGGGATCGGACTTCATACTGGTAAAGAAGTAAAACTGACCATGAAACCTGCCAAAGAAAATACAGGTTTTGTTTTTGTAAGAACAGACCTTGAAGGGCATCCACAGGTAGAAGCAGATGTTAATTATGTAGTAGCTACGGAAAGAGGAACAACATTAGAGAAATTAGGGGTGAAAATTACAACTTGCGAGCATCTTTTAGCTGCATTGGTAGGTTGTGATATCGATAATGCTATTCTGGAAATGGATGCTTCGGAACCACCAATTTTGGACGGATCTTCAAAATATTTCGTTGAAGCAATTGAAAGTGTTGGTGTCGTTGAGCAGAATATTGCAAGAGAATATCTTGTTGTAAAAGAAGTGCTTACATACAGTGATCCTGCTACCGGATCTGAAATAACCATTATTCCTTCTGATACCTACGAAGTGACGACTATGGTAGATTTCGGTACTAAGGTTCTGGGAACGCAAAATGCCACTCTTAAAAATATTTCAGAGTTTAAAGATGAAATTTCCTCAGCAAGAACGTTCAGCTTCTTACATGAGCTGGAAATGCTGCTGGATCATGGCCTTATCAAAGGGGGCGATATATCAAACGCTATTGTTTATGTAGATAAGGATCTTACGCCGGAAACCACAGAAAAACTTAAAAAAGCTTTCGGTAAAGACAACGTTTCTATAAGACCAAACGGAATTCTTGACAATTTAAATTTAAATTATCCTAATGAAGCGGCAAGACACAAATTACTGGATGTGATTGGTGATCTGGCCTTGGCAGGAGTAAAAATAAAAGGAAAAGTTATTGCCAACAAACCGGGACATTATGTAAATACCCAGTTTGCGAAAAAACTTAACCGCCAATGGAAACTGCAGAAAAAGAAAAATGTTCCGGATTTCGACCTTACCAAAGAACCGGTTTTTGATATCAACGGAATTATGAGGCTTATGCCGCACAGACCGCCGTTCTTGCTGATTGATAAAATTCTTGAACTTTCAGATTCTCACGTTGTAGGACTGAAGAATGTAACGATGAACGAACCGTTCTTTGTAGGACATTTTCCAAAAGAGCCTGTAATGCCGGGCGTTTTACAGGTGGAAGCATTGGCACAGACAGGTGGTATTCTTGTATTGGCAAGTGTTCCGGACCCTGAAAATTACTCTACCTATTTCATAAAAATTGATAAAGTAAAATTCAAAAGAAAAGTAGTGCCGGGAGATACTATCATTTTCAAAATTGAATTGATCGAGCCGATCAGAAGAGGAATCGTTCACATGCAGGGCTACGGATATGTAGGGGATGCAGTTGCCGTAGAAGCAGAATTAATGGCTCAAGTTGCAAAAAATAAAGTTGATTAAATGATTCATCAATTAGCAGCCGTAGATAAGCGTGCGAAAATCAGCAAAAATGTAATCGTAGAACCTTTCACTACCATTGCAGGGGACGTAGAAATAGGAGAAGGAACATGGATTGGTCCCAACGTTACCATCATGGATGGAGCAAGAATTGGTAAAAACTGCAGAATTTTCCCGGGAACCGTAATTTCGGCAATTCCTCAGGATTTGAAATTCGATGGCGAAGATACTCAGGTTATTATCGGTGACGAAACCACCATCAGAGAATGTGTTACCGTAAACAGGGGAACAAAAGCATTAGGATTTACCAAAATAGGAAAAAACTGCCTTATCATGGCAACTTCGCACATTGCGCACGACTGTGTGATAGGAGATCACGTTATCATTGTAAATGGTTGCGGTATCGCCGGACATGTAGAAATTGGTGACTATACTGTAATGGGAGGATTATCCGCCGTGCATCAGTTTGGTAAAATCGGGAAACATGTAATGATTTCCGGAGGTACACTTGTAAGAAAAGATATTCCGCCTTATGTAAAAGTTGCGAGAGAACCAATGTCATATGCAGGGATTAATTCGGTAGGGCTCAGAAGAAGAGGATTTACCAACGAAAAGATATTTGAAATCCAGAAAATTTACAGAGCTATTTTCCAAATGAAAATGAATGTTTCACAGGCGATTTCACATATTGAAAAAGAAATGCTTCCCACGGCAGAGAGAGATGAAATTCTTCAGTTCATCCAAAACTCACCAAGAGGAATCGTAAAAGGATATGGAACCGGAAAAGAATAATCATAAATATTAAATATGAAATTTTTAATCTTTTTTATCATGCTTTCAGTGACTTCTGTGTTTGGACAGCAAACGGAAGGATTAAAAACTCAGAAAACAACAAAGGCTTCTATCATGGAAAGAAAACTTCCGGAGAAGCCTAATGACAGTCTCGCCAGGAATAATTTTAAATCTATCCTGAATCAGAAGGATAACTCAAATTCTATTTTTGGTACGGCAAACCAGTACAACTCCGAGGTACAGATGAATGTGAACCGCTTACAGAATAATGTGAATATGTTCAATAACAATACATTCAACAGAATGATTCCGCAGGGAGAGGGAATACAATTTAACAAAAGAAAATAATTATATACAACATTAATGGCAACAAGTAACGATATCAGAAAAGGGCTTTGCATTGAGTACAGCAACGATATTTATAAAGTTATCGAATTTCTTCACGTAAAACCGGGAAAAGGTCCTGCTTTCGTTAGAACAAAATTAAAATCTGTAACCAACGGAAAAGTAATTGACAATACTTTCTCTGCAGGTCACAAAATCGACGAAGTAAAAGTAATCACCAGAAAATACCAGTATTTGTATGATGATGAAAACGGGTTCCATTTCATGAATAATGACGATTTTTCTCAACTTTACCTGAACAAGGAAATGATTGAAAACTCAAACCTTATGAAAGCAGGAGAAGAAGTTACTATCATCCTGAAAGAAGCAGATGAAACACCTCTTTCTGCTGAATTGCCACAATCGGTTTATCTTGAAGTTGTGGAAGCGGATCCGGGGGTAAAAGGAAATACTGCAACCAACGCTCTTAAAAACGCCATCGTTGAAACTGGAGCAAGGGTAATGGTTCCTTTATTTATTGAGCCGGGAGACAAAATTAAAGTAAGTACAGAAGACGGTTCTTACTTGGAAAGAGTTAAAGAATAATTTTAATACAATCTACAGAAATTCGGAATGTGAAAGCAGACCGAATTTTTGTTTATAAAAGTTTTAAAGAGTCCCGAAGGGACGACTATAAAAGAATCGGATAAAGTCCGATCTTGACATGTTTGATAACTAAACATCATTAAACAATATGAAGTTTCATCAGCCACAAAAACTTAGAACAATTGCTGATATTATCGGTGCCAGATTCATAGGCCCTGAAGATTTTGAAGTATTGGGAACAAACGAAATTCATATGGTAAAACCAGGTGATATTGTTTTTGTAAACCATCCTAAATATTATGATAAAGCCCTGAATTCCGCAGCTACCATTATTCTTATTGATAAAGAAGTGGAATGTCCTGAAGGAAAGGCACTTTTGGTTTCTGATGATCCATTCAGAGACTTTAATAAGATTAACACCCATTTTACGAGAATTTATAATTTCACGGAAGAGCTTCATGATGTTGAAATCGGTGAAGGAACGCATATTCATCATTCGGCAGTGATCGGAAACAATGTTAAAATCGGAAAAAATACCCTTATCTTCCCGAATGTGGTGATCGGTGACAGAACCGTTATTGGAGATAATGTGGTAATCCAGTCGAATACGGTCTTGGGTGGTGATGCATTCTATTACAGAAAACTGGACGGAAACTTTGATCGTTTAATCTCTGTTGGAAATGTAGTCATTGAAAACAACGTTGAAATTGGAAACGGATGTACGATTGACAGAGGAGTTACAGACTCTACGGTGATCGGTGAAGGATCTGTTTTAGATAACCAGATCCAGATCGGACATGATACGGTAATCGGTAAAAAATGCCTTATTGCTTCCCAGACGGGAATTGCAGGATGCTGTATCATTGAAGATGAAGTAACCATCTGGGGACAAGTCGGGATCGCATCTGGTCTCAGAATAGAAAAAGGTACTATTTTACTAGCGAAAGCCGGAGTTAATAGAGATTTGTCTAAAGGAACCTATTTCGGTTCTATTGCGGAAGACTTCAGAACATACTTGAAAAAAGAGGTTAAACTGAGAAATCTCAAATAAACAAATTGTTTAGATTTATCTTTAATCAAAGAAATTTAATTAAATTTGTGTGCATTTAAAAATTAATAAATAAATTAAATAAATAATAAAATGTCAATTTTAGTAAACAAAGATTCTAAAGTAATTGTACAAGGATTTACGGGGAATGAAGGTACTTTCCACGCAAGCCAGATGATCGAATACGGAACCAACGTTGTAGGTGGTGTTACTCCGGGAAAAGGAGGAAGCGAGCACCTTGGAAAGCCGGTATTCAATACTGTAGCTGATGCTGTGGCAAAAGCCGGAGCAAACGTGAGTATCATTTTCGTACCGCCTGCATTTGCAGCTGATGCCATTATGGAAGCTGCTGAAGCAGGAATCAAAGTAATTGTATGTATTACCGAAGGTATTCCTGTAGCAGATATGGTAAAAGTAAAATCTTACATTGCCGACAGAGACTGCAGATTAATCGGTCCGAACTGCCCGGGAATCATTACTTCTGAAGAAGCTAAAATTGGTATTATGCCAGGTTTCGTTTTCAAAAAAGGTAAGGTAGGTATCGTTTCAAAATCAGGTACGCTTACTTATGAAGCAGCAGATCAGGTAGTAAGAGCCGGTTTCGGTATCTCTACAGCAATTGGTATCGGTGGAGATCCTATTATCGGGACAACTACAAGAGAAGCTTTGGAATTATTCATCAATGATCCTGAAACGGAAGCAGTGGTAATGATTGGAGAAATTGGTGGTGGTCTTGAAGCAGAAGCAGCAAGATGGTACAAAGCCAGCGGTTCTACAAAGCCTGTAGTAGGTTTTATTGCCGGACAAACTGCTCCTAAAGGAAGAACAATGGGACACGCAGGTGCTATCGTTGGCGGTGCTGAGGATACAGCCCAGGCAAAGATGGAGATCATGAGAGAAAACGGTATCAATGTAGTAGATTCCCCTGCTGATATTGGTGTTACCGTGGCTAAGGTTTTAGCATAATTTTAAAAATATACACAATGAAAAAAATTTTATTACCCTCCGCCTTGTTATTGTCGGTGATGTCTTTCGCACAAATAGACTTCAGCAGTACAAGATTCGGAGTGTCTGCGGGAGGCAACCTTTCGGCAGTAAAAAATGCTCACAATCCCTCAGGAAGAAGACTTACGGCACAGGCCGGATTTCTGGCTTTGATTCCTGTTGGCAGCACGAATCAGTTTTTCCTTCAGCCGGAAATACAATATTTCGGTGCGGGAGAGACAGGAAAAGATAAAGATTTTAAAGGTAAAGACGGTTATGATGCGGTCTATGCCAATAATTATCTTAGTGTACCTATCAGTTTTAAGGCTTATTTTTCCGAGGCAGAATCAGAATTTTTCGGATTGATAGGGCCAAGATTTAATTTTTTGATAGATCAGCGAACGAAAAACGCTCCTGTCTCAAGACCTTATTATGACCCGGATGTTACGCTAACGTCTCTGCCTAATGTCAATGGAAAAGCGAATAGCTTTAACTTTGGAATCGGCTTTGGAGTAGGGTACAGCTACAAAAGACAACTGGAAATAGCTGCAAGATATGATTTTGGACTTTCCAATACATATCCCGGACTTGATTATGAGCCGCAGGGAACTACTAAAAATAAATCTGAGCAGGTTCTCAGTGTAAGTCTGAGTTATATTTTCAGATAAAATTATGTAATTCAAGCATAAAAAATCCCGAAGTAAAGCTTCGGGATTTTTATTTAACTCTATTTATTACCCTTTAATCCATTTCCAGAGCTCTTTTAGGGTTGCCTTATTTCCATACATCAGGATACCCACCCTGTATATTTTTCCGGCTAGAAAAATCATAAAAATAGTAGTTCCCAGTAGTAAAGTGATTGATAAAGCAATCTGCCATGCAGGAACGCCAAAAGGTATTCTTGCAATCATGGCCACAGGAGAAGTGAAAGGGATAATTGACAGCCAGAAGCCCAGCGGACCATCCGGATTATTCATTAAAGAAAAACTGCCATACATGCCCAGCATTAAAGGAAGAATGGCAAAAAGCGTGAATTGCTGTGTTTCCGTTTCATTATCCACTGCAGATCCAATCGCTGCATATATCGAGCTGTAAAAAATATATCCCAAAAGGAAAAATACGATAAACACAAAGATAATCAGCGGAAAATTAAGTTCCAGTAAACTGTGGGAAACCTGGGTGGCAATCTGTGTCACATCAAGCTTGGTAGCCAATTCTTCATTTCCTCCCGGTATGTTTTTCTGAATGGAAGAAAATCCGGTATTCAGAACCAAAGCACCAATTACAGACATGGTAATCCAGACCACAAACTGCGTTAATGCAACAAGTGTAACTCCTAAAATTTTTCCCATCATCAGTTCAAAAGGCTTCACTGAAGAAATGATAATTTCCACGACACGGTTGTTTTTTTCTTCCAGCACGCTTCGCATTACCCTCACTCCATAAATAATGATAAACATGAACGTGACATACATCAGAAGAATGCTTAATCCGCTTTTTACCCCAAACGCAAGATCAGAATCTTCCTTATTGTTTTCGGAAACATTAATTGTTTTCAGGGTAAAGCTTTTATCAAGATTAATGAGCTGCGTTTCTGCAATACCTAATTGCTTTATTTTCTCTTTTTTAATAACCTCGTTAATGTCTGAAACAATTTTTTGCTTCGTGTCAAAACCTATTTTATTATTAATGACAAGCCTTGTGTTTTTCTGAAGGTCATCAAAATTCTTATTTTTAAGTTCAGGTAATACTAAGATGCCATCCAGTGATTCATTGGTTTTAAGATTATTGATTTTCGATTTTTCATCTGCGGCAGATACGTAAATGTATTTTAGTTGTTCGGAAGATTTCATCTGACCGGTAAATAATCCGCTTTTGTCTACCACTTCAATAACACTGTGGGATTCATTAGCCTTAAACATAAGTCCGATTACCGCTCCGAAAGCAACAAGAAGAATAGGAGCAAGAATGGTCAATATAATGAAGGATTTTTTCTTAACCTGCGTCAGAAATTCCCTTTTTGTAATTAAAAAAATATTATTCATAATTAAATATTGCTGCTTACTGCATTAATAAAAACTTCATTCATACTCGGAATTTTTTCTTCAAACGAACGCACTTTTCCTATATGTATCAATTCAAGGAGAATATCATTTTGATTTGTTTCGTTTTTAAGATCAAAGGAAACAAGATTGTTTTCATTTACAATATTGAAAAGATCATATTTTCTTTTAAAATTATCAAACTGAATATCACGTACTTCTGAAAGTGTAATGCCAAAAATATTTTTTTTGAATTTTTCCCTTACATCAAATACTCTTCCGTCAATAATTTTTTTAGAATTGTTAATAAGCGCAACATAATCACACATTTCTTCCACGCTCTCCATACGGTGTGTTGATAAAATAATGGTTGTTCCGTTGTTTTTAAGATCAATAATCTGATCTTTAATAAGATTGGCATTCACCGGATCGAAACCGGAAAAAGGTTCGTCCAGAATCAGTAAATTAGGTCTGTGAAGAACAGTAACTACAAACTGTATCTTTTGTGCCATGCCTTTGGAAAGTTCAGACAGTTTCTTTTTCCACCACTGGTCGATATGAAGTTTGTCAAACCATTTTTTGGCTTCATCTAAAGCATCATTCTTGCTCATTCCCTTAAGTTCGCCAAAATAAAGAAGCTGATCTCCTACGGTCATGTTCTTGTAAAGCCCTCTTTCTTCAGGCATGTAGCCGATATCTTTAATATGATCAGGATTAAGTTTTTGTCCGTTGATCATAATATCTCCCGAATCTGCCTGGGTAATCTGGTTAATGATGCGGATAAATGAGGTTTTTCCGGCTCCGTTTGGTCCTAAAAGACCATAGACACTTCCTTTCGGAACATGGATGCTGAAATCGTCCAATGCTACTTTTTTGCCCGCATTGTAAGTCTTTCTGATATGTTCAGCTTTTAGCATTAAATTGTTTTTACTGATTAGTATGAAAAAGTTCCGAAAGTTACGGAATTATTGAAAACAGATTAATCTAAAAGAAAAAATCCTGATGATTATCAGGATTTAATTATTGTTTTACGATTTGTGTAACCTTCATAGTGTTGTCGCTCAATATGTAGCGGATCAAATATTTTCCGGGTTTCAATTTTTCAATATTAATTTCTCCCGAATTCATATTTACAGCATAATTGGCAACCTGTGTTCCTAAAATAGAATAGAAGGTCACACTTTTAATTTTAAGATTAGAGTCCTTTGCCTTTACAATCAGAAAGTCCTTTGCAGGATTCGGGTAGGCTACGAGGACACCATCATCAGCTTTTTGTGAAAATGCTGACGGCTCCTTTATCTGTGCCTTTGCATTGTTGGAAAATCCAACAAAAGCGCCTAAAAAGATAAATAAAAGTAAAAGTTTTTTCATCAAATTATAATTTCTATAAATATATTAAAACAAAAGTAAACAATTCCACAATCTCCTGCAACACTTTTTTGTTTAAGTTGTAGTAAATTTGCATTAAATTTCATTCAAAAAGTATTCCAAATGATACATTCAAGAAATAGAAGGCTGAGAGTAAATGAATCTGTCAGAAGTCTGGTAAGAGAATGCTCCCTTACTACAAGTGATTTCGTAATGCCAATCTTCGTAATGGAGGGCGAAAATAAAGAAGAGCCAATTGCAGCAATGCCGGGAATTTTCAGACGAAGTATTGATCTGACAGTAAAAGAATGTAAGGAATTATTTTCTTTAGGTGTAAAAGCAGTCAATCTGTATATGAAAATTTCAGATGATCTTAAGGATAATACCGGAAAAGAAGCCTGGAACAAGAACGGATTAATGCAGAACACGATCAGAGCGATAAAAGATGCCGTTCCGGAAATGATTGTAATGCCCGATGTAGCCCTTGATCCTTATTCAATCTACGGACACGACGGGATCATTGAAAATGGTAAAATTGTGAATGACGCAACTAATGACGCTTTGGCAAGAATGTCTGTTTCACATGCAGAAGCAGGAGCAGATATTGTGGCGCCGAGCGATATGATGGACGGAAGGGTTCAGGTGATCCGCGAAGCATTGGAAGAAAACGGATTTACCGATGTCGGGATCTTAAGTTATGCGGCAAAATACGCCAGCTCTTTTTATGGACCTTTCAGAAGCGCTTTAGACAGTGCCCCGAAAGATAATATGGAAATTCCGAAGGATAAAAAAACATATCAGATGGATTTTCATAATTCGCGGGAAGCCCTGAATGAGGTTTTCAAAGACATCGAAGAAGGAGCGGATATTATCATGATTAAGCCGGGATTGCCATATCTGGATATTGTTTCTAAAGTCCGTGAAGCGATCGATCTTCCGATTGCGGTATATAATGTAAGCGGAGAATATGCAATGGTAAAGGCAGCAGCTCAAAATGGCTGGCTGGACAATGATAAAACCATTATCGAAAGCCTTACCTGCTTCAAAAGAGCCGGAGCAGATATGATCTTTACCTATTTTGCGAAAGAAGCGGCAATGATTTTAAACAGATAATTTCATCAATGATAATTACTAAAAAACACCTCAGCTGAGGTGTTTTTTTTATCCGAAACAGGCTTTGTAAAATGGTGATCCCGGAACAATGGGATTCGCTCCGCCATTATCATTTACACAAATATTTGTTGGACACAAATACCAGCCTGCAGGGCAATTTCCGTTCGCGTCAGGAGGTCTTATATTTCCTCCGTTCACATTCATTAATTCTTTTCTGGATAATTTTTTCATAATAAATATAATTTGGTAGCTCTAAATTAAAAATTTTTTTCACAAGTTGTTGATAAAAAATCAGAATATGAAATTTTCTTTTGATGTATTTAATTACTTAAAGATTTCATTGATGATGTTGTATCAGCAGTTATAAATTTGAACCCTCTATAAAAAGGTTATTAAAATTATGCTAAAACTTCATTTGCCGCCGCAGCAATCTGAAAATTGAATTCAAAAAAACTTTATCTTTGCCTTTATGATTTTACGAGGAGAAAACTTAATCAAAGAATACGGTCCGAAAAAAGTTGTAAAAGGTGTATCTGTGCAGGTTCAGCAGGGAGAGATTGTTGGATTGCTCGGTCCGAACGGAGCCGGAAAAACGACTTCTTTTTATATGATTGTAGGATTGGTTAAGCCTACTTCAGGAAAAATTTTTCTCGACAAACAGGAAATCACAACCGATGCGATGTACCGCAGGGCACAAAAAGGTATCGGGTATCTTGCTCAGGAAGCTTCTGTATTCCGTAAGCTTTCCGTGGAGGAAAATATTATGGGCGTTTTACAGCTTACAAAACTTTCAAAACGAGAACAGCAAATCAAATGTGACGAGCTGATTGAAGAATTTTCGTTACAGCATGTCCGCAAAAACAGGGGGGATCTTCTGTCGGGAGGTGAGAGACGTAGAACGGAAATCGCACGCTGCCTTGCCACGGATCCAAGCTTCATTCTTTTGGATGAACCATTTGCCGGAGTAGATCCAATTGCTGTTGAAGACATTCAGAAGATCGTAAGAAGCCTGGTAGATAAAAATATCGGAATTCTTATCACCGACCACAACGTACAGCAGACGCTTGCCATTACCAATAAAACGTACATCATGTTTGAAGGAAGAATCCTGAAAGAAGGTCTTCCGGAAGATCTTGCCAATGATCCGCAGGTAAGGGAAGCCTATCTGGGAGAAAACTTCGTGTACCAAAGTATTTTGGATAAGCCCAAAAAGAAAAGTTATGCCTATAATATCTGGGCCGGAAACTTCGATTCTAAAACGCAACTACAGGAATTTGTGAATCAGAATTTTGCACAATTTGATGATCTGAGGTTAATGTATGGCTTTGAAGATATCAGTTTCGCATCATTAGGAAATTCTGAAATTCAGCATATTTTTAATGATGTGGTGGATAAAACGGCCAATAATGCTTTTGTGTTTCAGAAAAAAGAAATCAATTCACAATACTCATTGGAACAGGCAGAAGCAGAATCTAATGCCGCAAGCAGAGAGGAATTGCACTATCTTACAACGTATGTTTTCGAAGGATAATAATGTTTTTGATGAATTTAAACAAGGAACTAAAGTATTTTTAGATGGAGAATACGGAGTTATTGTTCAGATAGACGGACCATCAACAATCATTCATTGGGATACTCCAAAAGAAAATGATTATGAAGACTGGTTCTCATGTTGGGGACCATTTATAGAAATGGGGGGCAAAATCATTAATAAAGATTACATCTTTACGTACATTAATGATGAGGGAGTATTGAAAGATTAAATTTAATCACAGCAATATTTGCTGAAAAATAGAATAAAACGTACCTTTTTCTCTGTAAAACGGTACGTTTTTCATTTAAAAGAATTTGTATGGCAAAACCATTCAACAGAACGGTGACCTTATTCGGGATTTATAAGCAGCTGGTTCCATTCATAAAACCATACCGCCTGATGATTTACGGGACCTTGTTTCTTACGTTTTTGGGAGCTCTTGCTGCCCAGGTAAATCCTTTGGTACTGAAATATACCGTAGATGAAGTCACAAAGCTTACCCGTCTTCCGCATCCGATGTCAGAAGGCATTCATATACTCGTAGTAATCTCGGTAATTTTATTAGGGAAGGAGCTTGTGAATATTTTTATCAATTTCGGGCAGAAATTTTATGGTGAAAAAATAAGGATTAATGTAAGCTCGGTGTTGGCTCAATCGGCCATAGACAAGATTCTTACCTATCGTGTTGCTTACTTTAATGATGAAAATCATGAATCGGGAAAGCTGCAGATCAGAATAGACAGGGGAATTGAAAGTTTGACCAGGCTGGTTCAAAATTTTTTCATTGATATGCTGCCTCTTTTTTCAAACGCAATAATCGCTTTAATCATTATGTATTTGCAGAATATGTATGTTGGAATTGTTTCCACGGTTATTGTTCCTATTTATTTTTATGTCAGTTCTCTTCAGGCGAAAAAACTGAGCGGTGTCAGACGAACCTTAAGGAATCAGCGCGAGCAGAAAACCTCAGGATTGTTGAATCTCATCAATTCCATTATGGTAATCAAGAGTTTTGTAAGGGAAAAATTTGAGGGCAAAAAGCAGTATGATCTTCAGATGCAGCTCATGGAAAGCCAGATGTTTACCCGGAAAACAAATTTTATTTATGATGGGTTAAAAACTTTTATCGAACAGTTTGGTGTAGTTCTGATCATCCTTTTAACCGTTTACTTAGTGCTGGATCAGCAGATGACCATTGGAGCAATTATGCTGCATATCATGCTTTTTAATAATGTTTCGGCACCCATTCGCCAGCTTCACAGAATTTATGACGATATGAATGATGCGATGATTTATGCCGAAGGGTATTTCGATATATTAAATGCAGATAACGAAAAAGAACCCAATGGAAATTTTGTTCAAAAAGACATCAAAGGAAATTTTGAACTGAAGAATATCAATTTTACTTACCCAAACGGAACACAGGCATTACATGATGTTTCCATGAAGATCGAAAACGGAAAAACAACAGCATTGGTGGGCCTCAGCGGAGCCGGAAAATCTACTATTATCAACCTTTTATGCAAATTTTATCTTCCGGATTCGGGTGAGGTTCTTTTGGATGGAGTTGATCTAAATAATTTTGATAATACTTTTCTCAGAAACGATCTTGGTTTGGTACTTCAGAAAAATCATATTTTCCAGGGAAGCATTGAAGATAATATCCGTTACGGAAATATGGATGCAACATTTCAGGAAATTGAAAAAGCTGCTCAAAAAGCATATCTCCATGAGCAGATCCTGGATTTACCCAATGGTTATAATCACGATGCCACCCAGCTTTCCGGAGGGCAGCAGCAAAGAATTGCCATTGCCAGGTTATTCTTAAAAGATCCGCCGATTATTTTCCTTGATGAACCCACGGCAAGTCTGGATGCTATCGCAACAGAACAAATTAAAAATTCTCTGGATGCTATAAAAGAAGGCAGAACGGTGATTATCATTTCGCATTCTTTATCACAGATTTTAGATTCGGATAAAATATATGTTATGAAAAAAGGAAAAGTAGTGGAAAGCGGAACGCATGATGAGCTTGTACAGATCAACGGAACCTACCGCGAAATTTTCGATGCTTCCGCAAGAAGTTTAAATCTGGATAAACTGGTTAATAGTTTTAAGGATAACTAGATAATATATGGGTAAGAAGTTATAAGTAAGAAGTTATAAGTAAGAAGTTATAAGTAAGAAGTAAGAAGTAAGAAGTAAGAAGTAAAAAGTATTTTTATTAGCTTCTCATTTCTCATTTCTCATTTCTCACCTTTCACCTTTCACCTCTCACCTCTCACTTCTCACTTCTTACTTCTTACTTTTCACTTTTCACCTCTCACCTTTAACCTCAAATAACCAATGAACGACCATTATCTCAAAAAGCTTGACCGTGTTACTGCAATCCTCACCCAATTGCAGTCGAAACCGCTCGTCCGTGCTCAGGATCTAGCCCAAAAATTCGATGTAAGCGTGCGAACGATTTACCGTGATATCAAAACATTGGAAAATGCCGGGATTCCTATCATTGGAGAAGCCGGAAGCGGTTATTCTTTAATGGACGGCTACAAGCTTCCGCCCGTGATGTTTACCAAAGAAGAAGTATTGAGCTTTATCACGGCTGAAAAACTCATGCAGAAATTCTCCCATCAGAGTCTGGGAAGTCATTACAGGACAGCAATGGAAAAACTACGTTCGGTTTTAAAATATTCAGATAAAAATCTCATTCAGAACATTGAAAAACAGATTGATATCTTTAATTATCATCCCGAAACAGAAGATCACATCAAAGACATTCTTCCGATAATCCTGGAAAGTATCGCCGAAAAAAGGCAGCTCACTATGGAGTATAAAACCAACGAAGGCAGTGTTTCCATGAGGACCATTGAAGCCGTGGGTGTTTTCTTTGAATTTAACTATTGGTATATTATGGCTTTCTGTACGCTGCGGAATGATTTCAGACAATTCAGGGTCGACAGGATTTTACAGATTTTTAAAACCCAGAATCCTTTTCTCCAGGAATACGGCCAGATCAATGACTACCGCCAAAGCGGAAACGGAAATAAAACCATCGTAAAACTTCTGGTTGAAAAAAAGATCATCAATCATCTTTCCAACTCCAAAAAATATTACGGACTCATTGATGAAAAAGAAACTGATGAGGGCATGGAACTTACCTTTGAAACCGAATGGATCACAGACGGATTTCCGCGGTGGCTTATTACTTTTGCAGATTATGCAACCATTCTGGAACCTGAAATTCTTAAAATAAGACTGGCTGAACTCATAGAAAATATTTCGGCAAAACATCAAAAAACCTCAGCAGATTTGTGATGCTGAGGTTAATGCAAAAATTTAATTAAATAGAATTATAAGATTTTAAACAAATGATGTTCTATGTGTATTGTTAATCAATACCCGTAATCGGTAGAGCGGCATCAGAAAGCTTAAAATCTCTCCCAAAAAAAAGGCGGTTCCATTCCTAATGCTCTCAGATAAACATAGCCTTGTCCGCGGTGATGGATTTCATTATCTACGAAGTACAAAATATTCTGGTAAACGGGAAATTCATACTGTCCGAATAAATTGAAAGTCTCCTGGAAACGTTCTTCCGAGATTTGTCCAAAATAACGGTTGATCACTTCTGTTTCCTCGTCCCACTTATTCAGCAATTCTGCTTTTGTGGTAGGATTAAAACCTTCTTCATTGTAGCCTTCCATGTTTTTCTCTACGATTCCTTTCAAAGCTGGACCACCAATACTGATGAGTTCAACCACCAGTTTTGCAAAAGGTCTCATTCCTCCTACGGAAAATTCAAAAAGCTCTTTTTCCGGGAAAGATTCGATTACTCTTCTTGTAAGATTTCTGTGTCCCTGCCAGTGTTCAAGTAGCTGTTCAGAAGTCATGAATTGTTTCGTGTTAATTGCTGTAGTTGTCATAATTTTAATTTGTTTGTTATTGTTGGTACAAAGATAAAACCGGTTAATGACAACAGTTTGTCAGTAGGGATTTCAGTATAGAATTTTTTTAATTACATAAAATATTCTGCAGGTGTTTTGCGTTACAATTAGGTATTATGCAATGTTAGGTAAATAATAATTTGAGCGTGGTCGGTCTTTTAAGGCCGATCATTTTAATGTAATTTTTAAATAGAGTTGGGATTTAGAATTAAGGTCAGTTTATTTAAAACCAATTCTTAAAAACGGAAAAGCCGATATTCACAACGGAATCCACCGTATGTTCATCTGCAATTTTTTTAACTTCTTTGATGCCTTGCTTTTTATCACTTAATTTTCTGCTTCCTAATTTTTTTCTTGTTCTTAACAGAGGATAGAAGCTTATACACATCACAAAAGCGAAAGCGATTAAAAATAAAAAGAGTTGAAAAGGTTTATCCATCAGTCTAGATACTTGCTGTAAAACAAATATAATATATTTAACAAATATATAAAAGGCCAAGACAAAACAGTTGTGAGCCATTTGATAAAAAAGTAATTTAGTACTATGAAAATTTACACGAAAACAGGAGACAAAGGTCAGACCGCATTGTACGGCGGAACAAGAGTTTCAAAAGCCAGTGCGAGAGTCGACAGCTACGGAAATATAGACGAGCTGAATTCATTCATCGGAATTGCCAAAAGCCATATCGGGGATGAAGAAGTTTTAAAACAACTGAAGAAAATTCAGTTTGATTTATTTACGGTAGGTTCAGAAGCGGCAACTCCGGTTGACAAGCTCATGTTGGCCAACGGGAAATCCCGACTGCCACTGGTTATTTCTGATATCGAGATTGAAGAACTGGAAAACTGGATGGATGCCTTCGATGAAAAATTAGAACCGTTACAATACTTCATCCTTCCCGGTGGTGGAAAAGCAGCTACGTTTTTACACGCCGCAAGAACAATTTGCCGAAGAGCAGAACGTTCTTTAGTTTTCCTGAATGAATCGGAAGAAGTAAGACCGGAGCTTATAAAATACCTGAATAGGCTTTCAGATTACCTGTTCGTTCTGGCAAGATACATTTCAAAAATCAACAACGAACCGGAAGAATACTGGAACCCGAATGAAAGATAAAGCCCTACTTTTCATCAACGGCGATGCACCCAAAGCCCTTCCCAATCCAGATGAATATAATCTCATTGCCTGTACAGACGGTGCTTTTCATTATCTTAAAAACATGGGTTTTCCTCTTGAAAAGCTGGATTTTATTTCCGGGGATTTTGATTCTCATTCGGGTTCGGATGAAAACATTTACCAGAATAAATTCATTTATACCCCGGATCAGAACAAAACCGATTTTCAGAAAGCGCTGGAAATCATCGCGGAAAAAGGGATTGCCAGTATTGATGTTTTCGGAGGAAGCGGAGGAGAGCAGGACCATTTTTTAGGAAATCTCACGGTTGCATTCGGTTGTAAGGATCAGCAAAGCATAAAGTTTTATGATGAATTTTCTGAATATTATTTTATTCCGAAAAAGCATACCATAAAAAATGTAAAGGGTAAAATGATTTCATTATATCCCTTTCCATCTGTGGAAAATATTACCACTAAAGGATTGAACTGGCCTTTAACGAATGGAAATTTAAGTATTACTTCCAATATAGGAACCCGGAATTTTGCCGTTGAAGATGAAGTTTCCATTGAATATGAAAAGGGAGATTTACTCATCTTCATTGGAAAAAATTATTTGTAGTTTAATGCATTTCACTTTATAAAAAATTTGTGCAAATCCGCGAAATCCGTGGAAATAAAAAAATCAACGTTTACTTAAAAGTTTCATAAAATCAAATGTTTTAAGAAACTTGTTTTTAATCAAAACATAATGCGAGATTTTCACCAATTAATCATTGTACATTTAAAGAAATAAAAAAATCTGCGCAAATCCGTGAAATCAGTGGGAAATAAAAAACAAAGCTAATTGCCATTATTTCTCAATCCAAAAACGGATATAAGCGTTTTGAAAAAAGCTCAATCTGGATTCTTATTTAACGGAATTAATAAGAAATACGGCTCTACAGATGCTTATGTTCAACAGGTTTTAAAAATAAATGAAAATAAGCGGGACGAATACATCCGGAAGTTTATGTATTGATAATTCAGACAAATTTCAGTACCGGAAACGATAAAAATTTATAATAACTTTAACGCTAAAAAACCAAACTTTTTTAGCAATTTTGCATTTCTTAATTCACTTGTTTAGAAATGAAAATAAAATACTCGGAACTAATTGATCAGACATTGTATTTTCCAACAGAAGAATTCAATGTATCTGAGAACAATTTGTTGTTTCACGACATTCCGTTGATGGATGTTGTTGAAAAATTTGGCACTCCGCTAAAGATTAGCTACCTGCCAAGAATTTCTCAGAATATCCAGAAGGCGAAAAGCTGGTTTAAGGAAGCTTTTGAGAAAACCGAATATAAAAAAAGTTATACCTATTGCTACTGTACAAAATCAAGTCATTTTAAATTTGTACTGGAAGAAGCGCTTAAAAATGATATTTCCATAGAAACTTCTTCCGCTTACGATATGGACATCGTAAAATCTCTCTACGAGAACGGGAAAGTGGATAAAAATATTGAAGTAATCTGCAACGGTTTCAAAACAGATGATTATCTGGCGAAGATTTCGGATATGATCAATAACGGTTTTGAAAACATCACCCCGATTCTTGATAACTACCGTGAACTTGATAAACTTACGGAAAGCATCGATACCACTTTTGACATCGGGATCAGGATTGCTTCCGAAGAAGAGCCGAAGTTCGAATTTTATACCTCAAGATTGGGAATAGGATATAAAGATATTATTCCTTATTACAGCCAGAAGATCGCCGAACACCCGAATGCAAGGCTCAAAATGCTTCACTTCTTTATTAATACCGGGATCAAAGACACTGCGTATTACTGGAATGAACTCTATAAATGTCTGCGTGTTTATGCCCGTTTGAAAAAAATAGCACCGGAAGTTGATTCCTTAAATATCGGTGGTGGTTTCCCAATTAAAACTTCTCTGAATTTCGATTACGATTATCAGTATATGGTAGAGGAAATTGTTTCCCAGATCAAGAAATTCTGTGAAGAGGAAGGGGTGGAAGAGCCTAATATTTATACAGAATTCGGAAGCTTTACCGTAGGAGAAAGCGGAGCGAACATTTATAAAATCATCTCCCAGAAACGCCAGAATGACAGGGAAAAGTGGAATATGATCGATTCTTCTTTTATGACAACACTTCCTGATACCTGGGCCATTTCAAGACACTTCATTATGCTTCCGCTGAATCGTTGGGAAGATACCTATGAAAGGGTTTTTCTTGGCGGACTGACCTGTGATTCGGATGATTATTATAATTCTGAACAGCATACCAATGCGATTTACCTGCCGGTTTTCAGTGATACAAAACCCTTATACATCGGTTTTTTCCATACCGGAGCGTACCAGGAAACCATCAGTGGTTTTGGTGGAATTCACCACTGTCTGATGCCGCAGCCAAGACATGTCCTCATCCAGAAAGACGAAAACGGGGAACTGCAGTATGAGATTTTCCGTGAAAAGCAGGAGCCGGAAGATGTTCTGAAAATTCTTGGGTATAAATAATTAATTGTCATTGCGAGGAGCGAAGCGACGAAGCAATCTCAAAAATAGAGAGATTCTTTATCCCACTACGTTATTCAGGATGATACCAATGAATATAATAAAAAGCTCTCAGAACTAGACTGAGAGCTTTTCTGTTTAAAAATATTGTGAGATTCTATCAATCTGAAGATCTTCATAATCTGAAACTACCGTATCCGCCAGCGTATAATCCTGATTTTTGGAATGCGGACTTCTGTATGCCGCGCAGAAAATTTTCGCCCGGTGTGCCGCTAGAATTCCGTTGGTAGAATCTTCAATCACCATGCAGTTTCCAACGGGTTGTCCTGCCATTTCCGCAGCCAGTAGAAAAACCTCGGGATGAGGTTTGGATTCTTTCAAATCAGCGCCGCTTATTTTGCCGCTGAAATATTTTCCCAGCTCGAATTTCTCAAAAACCATGTCAATGGTGGTCATTGTTGCAGACGATGCCAGAATCAGGGTGATGCCGTTTTCGTAATAATGCTCAATCAGTTCTTTTACCCCGGAAATCAGGTCGAATTCCTCATCATTATAAAAATAATCCTTAAAATAATCCCTTTTGATTTTTGCAATTTCTTCAAAGGTTTGTTTTAGGTTGAAATTTTTAATCAACGTATCACAGACTCTTTTTGTAGAAGCTCCCGTAAATGAAGCGTACAATTCCTCGGAAACATCAATTCCCAGTTCTTTAAATGTTTTAAAATAGGCTTTTCTGTGCAAGGGTTCTGTATCCACAATCACGCCATCCATATCGAACAGCACAGCTTTTAATGACATACAAGTTTGTTTTGGCAAAGGTAGGGATTTTGGTGGGAAGCGGGGAAGTTGGAGGATGGAAGTTTACAATTGAGGGCGAAATTTTACTAGGTTATTATTTGAATTAAGATAATTTGGATTTAAAAATTTCCCGTTAATTATTCTTCATTTTGTAAAACTTCCAGCACCTATCTTCCAGCTTCCCTCCACTTCTCCAAACTTCTTTGTATCTTTGCCGAAATCATTTAATTTCAGATAAAACATGAGAACATACGCAGGAATTCCTGAAGAAAATGCATCATTGGAAAACTCGAAAGTCGTGTTGGTAACGGTTCCTTACGATGGAACGTCAACCTGGGGAAAAGGCGCCGACAAAGGCCCGGAATTGTTCCTGAACGCTTCAGAAAATATGGAACTTTACGATATTGAAACGCAGACCGAACCGTATCTCGAAGGAGTATATTTAGCCGGTGAAGTTTCAGAAAATGCTACTCCGGAAGCAATGACAGAAGCAGTTTACCAGAAAACAAAAGAACTTTTAAGTCATGATGATAAGCTGTTTACCCTTTTTGGAGGCGAACATTCCGTTTCTATCGGTTCGATCCGCGCCGTGGGAGAGAAGTTTGAAAATTTAACGGTTCTTCAGCTGGATGCTCACACAGATTTACGTCCGGAATTCCATGGTTCCACTTCCAATCATGCATGTGCAGTTTTTGAAGCCAACCAGAAACACAACCTGGTACAGGTGGGAATCCGCTCCATGGATATTGAGGAAGCGCAATATCTTCCGGAAGGAAGAGTGTTTTTCGCTCACGAAATTGCCAATAACGAAAACTGGGTAAATGATGTTTTGGAAAAAGTTTCAGGGAATGTATATATCACTATCGATCTTGATGCCTTTGATCCTTCCATCGCACCATCAACAGGAACACCGGAGCCGGGAGGTTTACAATGGTACCCGACTTTGGAGCTGTTAAGAAAAGTATTTGAAAAATGCAATGTCGTAGCATTTGATATTGTAGAATTAATGGATTCTCCGATGGCAAAACCAAGTGCATTCCTTGCTGCAAAGCTCTATTACAAAATGCTTGCATATTATCACCTTTATAAAAACAACTAAAATTCCGCAGGAATCGGATTTTTTCTGCCGGATCTTCTTCGGAAATTTGTGAGGTAAAATTAAATGATATGTCCACACAAAATCAGTTAGATTACGAAAGAATTGCCAAAGCGATAGAATATATCCGCAGCAATTTTAAGCTTCAGCCAAGTTTGGATGAAGTGGCAGAAAATATCCATTTGAGCCCATCCCATTTCCAGAGAATGTTCTCGGACTGGGCAGGAACAAGCCCGAAGAAATTTTTACAGTTCATCAGCCTGGAACATGCCAAATCTTTATTGAAAGAAGAAAAGGCCAGTTTATTTGATGCGGCTTTTGAAACAGGTTTCTCCAGTACGAGCAGGCTCCACGATCTTTTTGTGAAAATCGAAGGAATGTCTCCTGCAGAATATAAAAATGGAGGGAAAAACCTGAACATCAATTACAGTTTTTCAGAAAGCCCTTTTGGAAAAGTAATTGCCGCTTCTACGGAAAAAGGAGTCTGCTATATGGCTTTTGAAAATGATATTAATAAAGCATTGGGAGATTTAAAGCATAAATTTCCCAGTGCTTCTTTTTTTGAAAGGCATGACGAATTTCAGAAAAATGCCCTGTCCATATTCAATAAAGACTGGACTCAGCTTAATACGGTAAAACTACATTTAAAAGGCACAGATTTTCAGCTGAAAGTCTGGGAGAGCCTTCTTACCATTCCTATGGGAAAGCTTTCTACCTACGGAAGTTTAGCAGGAAAAATAGGAAATCCAAAGGCCTCAAGAGCAGTTGGAACGGCAATCGGAAGTAATCCTGTAGCCTTTTTAATTCCCTGTCACCGTGTGATTCAATCTACCGGAAATATCGGGGGATATATGTGGGGAAGCGAAAGAAAGCAACTGATCATCGGCTGGGAAAGCTGTAAAGTTTATCAGGATATTTAAACGCGAATGGCGCCATTTTTTCACAAATAAAAACAGATTGATTTCTTTTGCTACTTTAAAAAGTCAATAATACAATCAATAGGAATGGGCTTTAAACCTTTATATTAATAAATTTTCCAATTGGCTTTAGCCGAATTTATTTGAAATTAACACCATTTTGTCATCGTGATTTCTATGACTAGGAATGATCCATATTAACCCCTAAACACAAAACATTAAACTCAGAACTGCCATGCTCAGCCTTTTCGAAGATATATCAGATTATCCGTTAAACCTTCTTCCTGGTGACGGAATCGCTCACTATTACGGAAAAATTTTCTCCGGAGAAAAATCAGAATTTTACTATGATTATTTATTGAAAGAAATTCCATGGGAAAATGATGAAGCCATGATTTTCGGAAAGTTAATTTTAACCAGAAGAAAAGTAGCATGGTTTGGAGAGAAACCATTTGAATACACCTATTCTAAAAGGACAAAATATGCAAAACCATGGACGTCTGAACTGCTGGAATTAAAAAACAAATGTGAGCAGATTACGGGGGAAACCTATAATTCATGCCTTTTAAATTTATATCACGATGGCAGTGAAGGTATGGCTTATCACAGTGATGCCGAAAAGGATCTGAAAAAACATGGTGCCATCGCTTCTCTGACTTTCGGAGTGGAAAGAAAGTTCTTGTTTAAACATAAAGCAACCAAAGAAAAAGTAGAAATATTCCTGGAAAACGGAAGTTTACTCGTGATGAAAGGAACAACGCAGGATCATTGGCTGCACAGGCTTCCACCCACCACGAAAGTGAAAACCCCAAGGGTAAATCTTACGTTCAGGACGATTGAGGAATAAAAAATGGTGGTTGAGGTTCTCGAAACCACCATTTTTAGGTTTACATTTTAAGATATAACAATCTCACTATCGATGGCTGAGGCTTTAGAAGCCACAGTTCCATTTTTATTTCAACACCTCAACTTCAATCGCACTGTCATCAAAAACTTTGATGAATGCTTTGGTATAATCTTCTTTTGTTGCAAAATTCGGATTGTCTAAAAATTTCTGCGGATTGACTGCAAAAAGCGGGAACCAGGTAGAAGAAATCTGGATCTGAATTTTATGTCCCTTTTTAAAGGTGTGAACAACATCCTGTAGTCTGAAATTCACCGAAGTTTTTTGGTTCGGAACCAGTGCTTCTGCTTTTTCTCTCGAATTCCTGAATCTTGCAGGCATGATTTCGCTGCGTACCATCTGATGGTAATTTCCATAAATCACGCCTTCCTTTTTTTCGGCTGGTTTGAAATCTTCAGGATAAATATCAATCAGTTTTACGGCAAAATCTGCATCAGTAGATGTAGAGGCAATATTTAATTTAGCCATGATTTCTCCGGCAAAAGTGATGTCTTCTGTCAATACATCTGTTGTGAAATTCAGTACATCCGGCCTGCCCTCAGCAAAACGCTGATCTTCCGACATATAATTTTTCGGGGTAAAACCATTAAAATCTTTGAGCTTATCAGAACTTAAAACAGGATTGTCAGGATCGCTGTAATATTCCGAGAAACCTTGTCCGGCCGCGTTCTTCAATGTGCCACCTGATAAATAAAAGTTTACTTTCTGCGCTTCTTTCGGAGGATATGTTGCAAATTCTCGCCATTGTTTGGCTCCGGTATCAAACATCAGTGCTTCCGGTAAGCCGGCATCCTGTTTTGTATTTCCTTTCAGATAATGCTTGAAAAATCTTGTTTCTGCATTTTTCTGATAATACGTCGCAATGCTGTCTCCGAAGTAGATGTCATTATGAAAATGTTTTCCCTGTTCATAAGCCCATGCTCCGTGGGAAAATGGTCCCATTACAATGGTGTTTTTGGCTTTAGGACTTGTCTTTTCAATGGTTTTGTAAATATTTAACGGACCGGAAAGATCTTCCGCATCAAACCATCCGCCAACAGTCATCACCGCATGGTTTACGTTTTTAAGATGAGGAAGAAGACTTCTTTTCTGCCAGAATTCATCGTAATTGGTATGGTTCATAATTTCGGTCATGAAGAAATTATCCTTGTAGTATTTTTCATACCCATCTTTCAGAGTTCCCATATCGCGGTAAAATTTCAGCCCGTCTTCAGAAGAAGGTTTTATCATGGAATCGTTATACCATGCTTTATTTTCAGGCTTCGTTTTCTGAACTCCGAAAACCGGGAACGTCCTGAAATAGGCTAACATTACTTTTCCGTTGTGGAGAAAATCATCATTCCAGAAGTCTGAAATGGGAGCCTGCGGGGAGGAAGCAACTAATGCCGGATGCTGCGCCAGGATTCCTGCCGCAGTATAAAATCCGGGATACGAAGTTCCGTACTGGCCTACTTTGCCGTTGTTTCCTTTGATATTTTTGAGAAGATATTCTATCGTATCGTAGGTGTCGGTGCTTTCATCAACATCTTTTTTTGTTTTACGGTCTACCTGCGGGGTCATGTTCGTAAAAGTTCCTTCGCTCATGTATCTTCCGCGAACATCCTGAAGCACGAAAATATATTTATCGTGCATCAGATATTTGTTGGGGCCGAGTCTTTCCCTGTATTCATTTTCTCCATAGGGCGCAATGCTGTAGCAGGTTCTCTGCATCAGAAACGGATATTTATTTTTATTGGAAATATCTTTCGGAATGTAAACGGCAGTGAAAAGCCTGGTTCCATCACGCATAGGAATATACATTTCCTTTTTTACGAAATTGTCTTTTACGAAATTGTCTTCGTCATCTGTACTTTGAGCATTTCCGAATACAAAATATAAAATGAAAAGAATTGAAAGGTGGATTTTCATAAATAAAATTTGAGGCTAATTTAATCATAAACTGGATTTTAATATAACTTTTACAAACGAAAATAATTATATGAGAATAGGTAAAAATATTTTGAAGTTCTTATAAACAGGAAAAATAAAAGCATCCTCTGGAAAAAAGGATGCTTTATATTGTCATAAATTTGTTTTAGGCTCTCAGATAGCGTGAGTAAGCATAACCTTCCTGTCCGTCGGAAGTTTTTACTTTCCACCAGTCATCGGAAGTCTGCTCTACAAGCGTGATAGAAGAACCTTTACTCACTTTGCCGATAATAGCTGCATCGGTGGAAGGCTCCTGTCTGATATTCAGATTAGAATCATCTGTTGCTACGGTGAGTGCCGTTCCTGTGGCAAGTCCGGAAACCTGTACATCGATATTAATATCGGAAGCAGAATATGTGGAATCAATGGCTCCCAAAGCATTCCATACCGCATCTTTAGCAGCAGTATTGGAGGCACTTCCTGAAACATACAGAATACCATCCTGCTCCTGAACTTTAAGATCAGAAATTCCTGCAGACTGTGCCGCAGAAACCACACTTGAATATTTGTCTTCTAAAGTACTCATCTCGTTATTGTTTAACTGTGTAATTATAGTTTACTTTTCCTACTTTTAAAGCATCTACTGATTCTTTAACTTTTCTTGCATCCGAAGCAGAAATAGTTCCGGTTAAGGTTAATTCTCCGTTTAAGACTTCCACTTTTACTCCCGGAATATCTTTTACGGCATCTTGTACCTTTTGCTGTATGGCAGGATCCACAGCCGACTGTGTTTCTACGGGAGCAGGTGTTGCTGCGGCTGCAGGAGCTACTGTTGCCATATCATGCACCTCTTTGATTCCGTTAATAGCTTTAAGCTGTTTGATCATAGCGTCTTTTTCTTCCTGCGTTCCGAACGTGCCGCTGAGATGGGCAACGCCTTCTTTTACTTCTACGGAAGCTCCCGGGTTAGAGGTTACCACCGTTGTAGCCTGCGTCTGCAGATCGGCATCAGAAACCTTTTTTTTGCATGAAACCGATCCCAAAGAGATAGCTACAGCCAGGGCAGCCATTGCGATAGTTTTTTTCATAGTTGTATATTTTGATGTATTTAATATGATCAAGATAACAATAAAATGTATACCAAAAGATCATATTTAAGATTTATTTTCATGAAAAATTAAAAAGAGATGTAATGCAGATTGGCAAAATTGTTCTTTAAATAAAGATATTCTGAACTTAATCTTTGATAACGGCTGTATTATCTCTGAGTTGGGATTGGAAGCAATTCTAAAAATATTATATTTGCCAAACTTGAATTATCTATATGAAAGGACAGAATAAACTATTTATAGCCATCGTGGTTGCCCTGATTCTGGGTGTGGCCATCGGCGGATTTGTACATATCCGTTATCCTGAAAGCGCAGAACCGTTTTCTAAAAACATAAAGCTCTTAGGAACCGTTTTCATTCGGCTGGTGCAGATGATCATTGCACCTTTGGTATTTACGACCCTGGTGGTGGGAATTGCCAAAATGAGTGATATCAAAATGATCGGAAGGGTAGGTACAAAAGCAATGTTATGGTTCATCTCTGCGTCATTGGTATCTCTTTTTATTGGTCTTTTGCTGGTAAACTGGCTGGAGCCGGGACACGTGACAACACTTCCTATTCAGGATGCGGCTTCCGCAGATGAACTTCTGAAAAGCAGCAAAGGATTTTCCATGGAAGATTTTGTAAAGCACATTATTCCTAAAAGTGTTTTTGAAGCTTTTGCTACCAATGAAGTACTGCAGATTGTGGTGTTTTCCATCATGTTTGGGATTGCACTGGCCAATCTGGGAGACGAATATGCACAACCTGTTGTAAAGCTGTTTGATATCATCGCCCACGGAATTCTGAAAATGGTAGGTTACATTATGTGGTTTGCTCCGCTTGGTGTTCTTGGAGCTATTGCTGCAGTAGTTGCCACCAATGGTTTTGAGATCTTTAAAGTCTATGCCATTTATCTCAGGGATTTTTTCTTTGCATTAGGCATTCTCTGGCTCGTTCTTTTGTTGGTGGGCTATTTAATTATTGGCAACCGGCTTTTTGAATTGCTCAGAAGAATTAAAGAACCTTTGCTGATTGCCTTTTCCACCACCAGCTCTGAAGCAGTTTTCCCAAAACTGGTAGAAGAGCTTGAAAGATTTGGCTGTAATAACAGGGTAGTGTCATTCATTTTGCCATTAGGCTATTCTTTTAATCTGGACGGAAGTATGATGTACATGACGTTTGCTTCCATTTTCATTGCCCAGATTTATGGAATTGAAATGAGCATCGGCCAGCAGATCACCATGCTTCTGGTCCTTATGCTGACTTCAAAAGGAATTGCAGGTGTTCCTAGAGCTTCTCTGGTAATCATTGTAGCCACATGTTCCATGTTCGGAATTCCTCCTGAAGGAATAGCCCTCATCCTTCCGATTGATCATTTCTGCGATATGGGAAGAAGCATGACCAATGTTCTTGGGAATGCTTTGGCAACCTCAGCCGTTTCTAAATGGGAAGGGCAACTGGATAATCATGGAGGTGGTCTTTAGAATAGATGTCAATTAATAAAAAATAGCCAGCGATAATTTTTGCTGGCTATTTTTTTAGGAGCTTTTTGACTCCGTCGAATTGTATTTGTAAATTTTTTAAGGAGCAATTTGATTACATCGAAAAGCAATATTATTTTTTTTTTGAAGCTTTTTTCCCGCTCTCACTACTCGCTTTTTGTTGAGTTTCGGCGGCGGCGAAGCCGCCGCCGAAACTCAACAAAAGAGCTCAGACATGCCGTTTGATCGGGGCTAATTTGTCATGCCGGAACTTTTCTTCATGAAATTATTACAAAATCCTGAATTTTTTATAAGTCATAGAATCTGCTAAATCTGCGTCATCCGCGGGAGAAAGTCAGTAATTTGTTGAAAGGCAAAGCCAACAAAATTTAAGACTTAATTTTTGAATTGGAGCATTTTAAAAATAAAAGATTAATAATTAAGATCCTTTCAGGATGACAAAGTGTTGCATAACTTTATGAAATTATACAAAAATCCTGAATTTTTCATTCAATTAAATAAGTCATAAAATCTGCGAAATCAGAGTCATCTGCGGGAGATAATTTCACAAAATTTGAGTCATTACACTTTACACTTTTTAAGCGAAGTTTTTATTAATTATGCTGCTGAGATCCTTCCAGGATGACAAAGACTCTGCACAATTCCTCTCAAATTAAAATTGAAACCGTACAATCTGCAAAATCTATGTGATCATTAAAAGAAAATCTTTGCATCTTTGCTTTTCAAAAAACTGTTTTTTAGAAAATGAATTTAGACCATCATAAAAACGCAATACAGGAAAATGGCTTTACCGTAATTAACAACGTTTTTTCGGAGCAAGAAATTAGAAAGATCGGAGAAATCATTCAAAATATAGATACCTCGAAAGAGACATTCAGAAAATCAGACGATCTTTTCGCTATCAGGCAGTTTTTAAAAGAAATTCCTCAAGTCAGGGAGCTGGTTTTCAATGAAAACATAAAGGACATCATCACAGAAATTTTCGGAGAAAAATATATTGTGGTGAAAAGCATTTACTTTGATAAGCCTGAAAAATCAAATTGGTATGTGGCCTACCATCAGGATCTTACGATTTCAGTTGATAAAAAAGCAGATATTTCTGGATTTGGCCCATGGACGACGAAGCAGAATCAGTTTGCTGTTCAGCCTCCCATTGAGATTTTGGAAAATATTTTCACTATTAGAATTCACCTGGATGCTACCGATGAATACAACGGTGCATTGAAAGTCATTCCAAAATCCCATGCAAAAGGAATTTACCGTCCCGAAACCATTGACTGGTCCGTAGAAACAGAAACCATCTGCAATGTAGAAAAAGGTGGAATAATGATTATGAAACCTTTACTACTTCATGGATCAAATCGTACTACAAACGGCAAGAAAAGAAGAGTGATTCACATCGAATTTTCGGATAAAGAGCTGCCGGAAAAGCTGAAGTGGTCGGAAAACATGAATTAAAATAAAAACCTCTTTCAAAAGAAGAGGTTTAGTTTTTACCATTCAAAATTGATTATTTCTCCATACTTCGTATTGGCATTGTCGGGAAGGTATAAAAGTAATATTAAAAATTCTTCTCCTGGTTTATGATTGAAAAACATCGGAGTATCAACAATCATATTTCTCCTGAGAATGTTTTCAATTTCCTGATCTTTATCCCCAAAAGTTGTGACCGGAGTAAGCTCTTTGATTTTGGAATGATCATCTACTTTTACTTTATAAATGGCAAACGTATTTTTCGGGGTAAAGTTTTTAATTGCGGAAAGGTCAGATTTGTCACCTTTTTGTAATTCATCAAAGCACGTCGCAAATTGCAGTCCTATGAAAGCAAATTTATTTTTATCAATATAGGCGAATGCTTTTTCCAAAACTTCAGAGGTTGCTTTTTCCTTCTCCATATCAAATCTGTATTTCGGAGAACAGTACGAAATAGAATATTCACCATTGTATTTATTCAATAAAATAAGATATGTTTCACCAGGCTGTACATCTATTTCACATGCTCCTGAATACGAATTTCCGATAAGACCTCTAATGTTAAGCGTTTGAAATTCTTTACCCTTATAAATTTTCTCAAATTTTATATCTGCCTTATAAGTTCTTTGTTCCGCATTTTCGCCATAGACATTTATAATTCTGATAATTCCCGCAACATCTGCAGCAAGATAGTTTTCTGCTAAGGGGTCTGTTTTACATTTGCAGGCATATACCGTTATTATGTTTAAAACTAAAAATAAGAAAAATAATAGCTTTTTCATGATCAGTATTTATTTCACTGAAATTTCATCGACAAAGATATAAGCATCTCCGCCCGCTCCCTGGTGCCATTCCGGAAGTTTGCCGAAATGATAAGCTTTTACTTTGATAAATCTAGCCTGTGTTGGCAATACTTCCGCAGAAAAATCTTTTACCTGAACCGTTTCGTCTTTCGGATCAAGCGTATTGTCTACCGTTTTCAGCAGAATATAATCTTTACCGTTGTTTGAAACATAATATTCTACTTTTTTCGGCATTAAAATCCATGCTCTGCTGTCCTGAAGATAGGTTGAAGACAGTTTTGTGAATTGCTGCGGTGATTTCATATCGATAATAGCTTCAAAAGTCTGTCCCTGGTAACCCAGCCATTCCCCTTTTCGCCAATTGGTGTCGCCGTTGATGCCATCAATTAAAGATAATTTACCGCTTGCCGTATATTGTGCGGTAGGGGTGGAATTTACCTTAATATCCCAGTTGTTAGGTCTTCTGTTGAAACTAGCTCTTACAATGGAGCTTTTTTCTCCGTTTCGTTCTGCGTAAGCGGCAACCTGCGTTGTTTTGGTGATGGTAAATGGTCCTTTATAAGCCGTAAACGTTTTTCTGACATTAGCATCTCCCTCATCAAGCGTCATATAATAAATTTTGTCTTCCGGATTCAGGGCAGTGATTTCTACTTTCGTGTTAAGGTCAAAAATTCTTGCTGCCGCAATTACAGGTGAAGCGGTTAATTCATCATATTTAAAATCTTTGTAGGATTTTGCATTTTCAAATCCCAATTTTTTAAGTTCTTCTCTTCCTGTATTTTTAGTGATTGTTCTTGTTGTTCCGTCTTCAAGATGAATTTTAATTTCATCAAAATATGGCTGTGTAGTCTGCCATTCCGGTAATCCGGGTGTTACGGAATAAATTCCTATTGTACTCAGAATATACCAGGCGCTCATCTGTCCGCAGTCTTCATTCCCGATTAGTCCGTCCGGAGTATTTTTATAATAATTATCGAGGATGAACTTAATTTTTGCATCTGTTTTTTCGGGCTTATCAACATAATTGTACAGGTACGCAATATGGTGGCTTGGCTCATTTCCCTGGGCATATTGACCAATGAGTCCGGTAATATCCACCTGTTCTCTTCCTGTGGTTTTATCCGGAGCAGAAAAAATAGCATCAATAAACTGTTCAAACTTTTCCTTTCCGCCGTGCGCTGCAATTAATCCAGGAATATCCTGCTGAACCGAATAAGAATAATGCCACGAATTTCCTTCCGTATAGTTATTATTCACTTCACGAGGTTCAAAAGGCTCGTACCAGGTTCCGTTTTTTCTTGGCTGCATAAATCCATTTTTAGGATTGTATAGGTTTTTCCAGTTTTGGGAACGCTTCATAAAGTACTGGTAATCTTCTTTTTTACCTAAAATTTTAGCCATTTGCGCGATACACCAGTCGTCATAGGCATATTCCACTGTTTTGGAAACACTTTCATGCTCATCATCAATGCTGATGAAATTATTCTGTTTGTAGGCATTCAACCCGAAAATATCCAGCATTGCGGAATGTTTGGAAGCTTCAAATGCTTTTTCATAATCAAAGCCCGTAATTCCTTTTGCCATTGCGTCAGCAATAACCGACACTGCGTGATAACCGATCATACATTCGGTTTCATTGGAAGCCAGTTCCCACACGGGAAGTTTACCGCCCTGTTCATATTGTTTAATGAAAGTATTGATGAAATCTGCCGTTCTTTTTCTGTCGATTAAGGTCATCAGCGGATGAGCTCCTCTGAAAGTATCCCAAAGCGAGAAAACCGAATAATAATCGAATCCGTTGGCCATATAAAATTTATTGTCGCGGCCTCTGTACTTTCCGTCAACATCCATATTGATGTTGGGTTGTGTGAATACGTGATACATCGCCGTGTAAAAAACAGCTAGCTTATCTTTATCCGAAGATTTAACTTCAATTTTAGATAATTCTTTATCCCAGTCAGTTATGGCCTGTTTTCTTATCGCTTCAAAATCATTTGATTTGCCTTCAGCCAGCATATTTTTGGCGGCTCCTTCATAGCCTGTTGGAGAAATTGCAACTTTTACGAGAATTTTTTCGCCTTTTTTTACTTTTGTAGAAAGAGCAATCTGTATCTCATTCCCATAATAAAAGTTATTATCTTGTATTACACCTCTTGGTGTGGCTTGATGGGCTTCGTGTACTTTTGATTCAAGCATGGGTTTTGAAAACTCAATTCTGGCATAGATATATTGGTTCGTTGCCCAGGCTTCGCTTCTGCGGAATACTTCGATGGTTTTGTCGTCTATAATTCTTACCTCACCTTGCAATAATTTATCCCTGTGATTCAAGTCTAAAATGATATTGGCATTTCCTGCATTGTTGAATGTATATTCATGATAACCGACTCTTTTCGTTGTGGTTAGCCGTACATCAATATTGTGCTTGTCTAATTTAACCGAATAAAAACCAGCCGAAGCTTTTTCGTTCTTATGTGAAAATTTGGATGAATATTCTTTAGGCGTTAAACCTGGTTTCCCCATGGTCGGCATCAGCATAATATCGCCATAATCCGAGACTCCCGTTCCGTTCAGATGCGTATGCGAAAATCCATAAATAACAGAATCTGAGTAATGATAACCGCTGCAGCCATCCCAGCTTCCGTCGATTCTGGTGTCCGGAGAAAGCTGCACCATTCCGAAGGGAACAATGGCTCCCGGAAAAGTATGTCCATGGCCGCCTGTTCCGATAAACGGATTAATATATTGCGAATAATTCTGTGAAAATGTATTATGAAATAAAATTCCTAAAAGAACGATCAATATTCTTTTCATGGTCTGTAAATTAAAATTTCCCTAAAATACTATAAAATTAGCTTCTGCAAAAGAAAATATCTATCAGTCTCTTTACTTATTCTAAATAGGTTAATTTTTCGTAAATTTGTAGACAATTTATTAGTTTATGTTGACGAAAGACAAGGTTCAGAATTTCCTTAAAGATATAGAAGTAGATGATTTGGTAAATAATCTTCAAATCATGGGTAATGAGGTTTATATTGATATGACTGCTCATTCACCGGCCATGCACGAAAAGAAGAAGCTTGAAGCTGCTATGAAACAGGCTTTTGCAAGCGAATTCGGAGAAGAGGTAAACCTGAAACTGAAAATCGTTTCTCCGGAACCGAGTGAAATTCAGCAAAGCCAGATCAAAGGAAAACAGATCCCCGGAATCCAGAATATCATTGCTATTGCTTCAGGAAAAGGAGGAGTAGGGAAGTCTACCGTTTCTGCGAACATGGCGGTAACGCTGGCAAAAATGGGTTTCAAAGTAGGATTGCTGGATGCTGATATTTACGGACCGTCTGTTCCTACGATGTTCGATACGGAAGGACAAAAACCGATTTCTGTAGAAGTTGGAGGCAAAAATCTGATGAAACCGATCGAAAACTATGGTGTAAAAATGCTTTCAATTGGATACTTCTCAGGAGCCAATCAGGCTGTGGTATGGAGAGGGCCGATGGCTTCAAAAGCATTGAACCAGATGATCAGAGATGCAGCATGGGGAGAACTTGATTTTTTATTGATTGATCTTCCTCCGGGAACCGGAGACATCCATCTTTCTATTATTCAGGAAGTGCCTGTAACAGGTGCTGTTATTGTAAGCACACCGCAGCATGTTGCTTTGGCAGACGTAAGAAAAGGTATTGCAATGTTCCAGATGGAGAGTATTAATATTCCGGTACTTGGATTAATCGAAAATATGGCGTATTTTACACCGGAAGAATTGCCGGATAATAAATATTATATTTTTGGAAAACAAGGCGCTCAGTATCTTGCAGAAGATCTTGGTATTCCTGTATTGGGAGAAATTCCTTTAATTCAGAGCATCAGGGAAGCGGGTGATGTAGGAAGGCCGGCAGCATTGCAGGAAAATTCTTTAATTGCAGAGGTGTACACGGAAACTGCCCGAAAAATGGTGGAAAGTCTTGTAGAAAGAAACAAGAATCTGCCCCCTACTGAAGCTGTTAAAATTACCACGATGGCAGGATGCTCACCAAAAGCAAAATAATATTTCAATTTTAAAACCCAATTGAACTGAAAAAATATGGAAACAAATATAACACACGAAGATACGGTAACAAGGGTATTGGAGGCTTTGGAAAGTATCCGTCCGTTTCTTAATAAAGACGGAGGGGATATCGAGCTTATCGATGTGAAGGATAATCTGGTTTATGTAAAGCTTTTAGGAAACTGTTCCGGATGTTCATTGAATTTTTCTACCTTGAAACTGGGCGTTGAAAATACGATTAAGCAGCATGCTCCGGAGATAGAAAAAGTTATAAGCGTAGAGTAAGAAAAAATTATTATATTTTTCAGCAGACCTTTAAAACATTAGAGGTCTGTTTTTTTATTTTAGGTTTTCATGTACTTTTAACTTTTTTAAAATTGCCGATGTTTACACAGGTTTTATCTTTACAAGGAAGGGATTTGAACAGGGATTCGGTTGGTTTTAAATTTATCACCCTGTTTTGATTTCTATGTGTAATCGTTTTCACTTGATTTATAAGAAATTATTTAGATAATTTATGAAAAATTTATAGTAATATTTCTACATGCCCGTGAATATTTTATGTATTATTTTTGTAGAAAATATTTACAGCGCTAAGATAAGGATGAATGCTTGTAACATACTTTTTTATTCATTTAATTTATATGTTTAATAATTTTTAAAGATTTTATAAAAATTATTTTCAATTATTAGATTCCAGAATTTCCGGAATCAGAAAACCGGTGTAATAAATTTAATAAAAAACTACTGAAAAGTATGGATAGAATTGTGTATGGTATTTGGTCTGTAACTTGTATTGAAAAAACAACAATAAAGAGAAGCTGTTTCCCGTTTGAACGGGACTTTTATTTAAAAAACTAACTCTATGAAAAATATACTCATTGCTGACGGTCACTATGTAGTAAGAACAGGTACAGCTCTGGTGCTAAAATCAAAACTTCAATATCATTGCAATATAGATTTCGCCGAAACATTTTCTGAAACAAAGGATATGGTTTCTGAAAAAATATACGATCTTCTGATTATTGATATTGATATTCCGGGTAGTATTTACAAAGCAATGGTAAAGGATCTTAAGAAGAAGCAAAAACACCTTAAGATTTTATTTTTTTCAACCTATGATGACAACGTAGGGATACAATACATTGAAGAAGGAGCTGCCGGATATCTGAACAAAGGAGCTTCGGAAGCTGAAATTATAACTGCGGTGAATTCCATGTTTGAAGAAGGATATTACTATACCGTTAATATGATGAAAAAGCTGGTTACCCATACTGCGGGAAGCCACTCTGTAGAAAGGCTTTCTAAAAGGGAATTCCAGATTTTCCAGCTTCTTGCACAGGGAAACGGAAATATAGAAATTTCAAACATACTGAATCTTAAGATGTCTACCATCAGTACTTATAAGAAAAAAATCTTTGAAAAGCTGCAGGTGAAAAACGTGGTTGATCTGGTAAGAATTTATGACGATATGCATTAATTATAAATCCCGGCATAAGAAAATTTGCCGGGATTGTGTTTTTAAAGATCGTATTTCTACAATTTTATCTTTAGATTAAAATAAATAAGCCCCGTAAAAGGAGCCTATTTAATCCAACTAAATAATGATTCTATTTTACAATAACTCTTTTTGTATGTCCTTCTGAAGTTTTCACAAGATAAACTCCTGTAGAAAGTCTAGAAGTATCAATTGTTAAAGCATTCTTTTCTTTTCCGAGTAATTTTCCGGACATGTCGTACAGCTCATAATTCTGCATTCTGTTGAAATAAAGAGTATCTCCTTTCGTTACAGGGTTTGGAAATACATTGAAGGTCACCTTTTCTGTTTTTGCCTCACCAGTTGCCAGATTACCTGCGCCTGAAACTTCATACATGGATAAAGTTCCGCTTATTTCGTTGGCAACGATTACATAGCCTTTGCCTGTTGTTGTATTTTCAGGAGCTACGTAGATAAGTCCTTCCGGTCCGTTATCACCACCATAAGCTGAAGTCATACGTGAATGTTTGTAGTCGGTGAATGTAGGATTGTTAGGATTTGTGATATTGTAAACCATCACACCACCTGTTCTTTCCAGGGTAATAAAAGCATACGTCTGCCCATTGATGGTTCCCAGAGCAACACCTTCTGGTTCAGGGCCTTTGGCTCGGCTTCTGTTCTTTGCTGTATTCGATTCATTATCAGCATTAAAAATCAAAGGATGATTGGCTGCAATATACCGTTCAAACTGATCTCCGCTGTCGTAAACAATCTGTCTTGTATCTGCATTAAATATGGAAAAAGAACGTGCGCCTAACGCTGCAATCTCTTCAAAATCTGCGTCGCCATCTGTATTTCCTGTAGCATTGGAAACTCTGAATCTGCCTAAATTATAAGAAGCTTTCAAAATCGCTGCCTGAGGAAATAAAGTTGGGTCAGGAGTGTAATTATTTGCTCCCACCGTTGTTCTTTCACTGAAGCCTGAAAGATCTTTTTCATCTCCTTCGTTGGCCGTAACAATAAAATGAGTGGAGCCCACTTTATAATTCTGAACCGCATCCGGAGTGTAATATGCTTTTACAGGCCAGTTTGCAATTAAAATTTCATTATTGTTATCCGATGCATCAAAGCCGTTTCCGGGAATGCTCATGTCTTTTTTACCCAGTCCCCAGATTCCGGTAATTGTTTTTGTCGCTAAATTCACCTCTGCCACCGCATTATTTTCCTGAAGCGTAACCCATGCTTTCTGACTATCAGTACTAATCGTAATATATTCCGGTTCCAGATCCTGAGAAAGCGTATTATTTGTTCTTACCTTTCTTAAACCTGTTGCGGTTAAAGCGTTAACCTGAGAATCAAAGGTATTGAAATTAAGCGTAGTCACGTTACTTTGGGTAAGATTGGCAATTCCCCCAGAAATATCAATAATACTAATCGTTCCTTCCGGATCAACGGTGTAGGCGTCATTTGGTTCTCCTTCGTTCGCGGTCATAACTTTGGTGCCATCCGGAGAGAAAGCAACCATATCCGGCAAAGCACCTACGGTTACCTGCTTAAGAAAGTTACCGTTAATATCAAAGAAAACGACGGAGCCGTTCTGCTGCGGATTGGTATTCGGAGAAGCGGCAGCGATGATTCCGTTTTTCACGGCAATGCTGGTAATACCTCCGTATGGGGCCATATTAATAGTGTTGATTACCGTTGGAGCTGTAGGATTACTGAAATTAATAATATCAAAAACATCCGTAATGGAGCTGATGGTAAATAATCTCTGTGTAGCAGGATCATGAACGACAATTTCCGTAGAACTGTTATTGTTTCCTGATGGATCAAAACTTCCGATATAGTTTAGGGCAATCTGATTTGACGGGACAGGCGCCTGCTTGTCGTTATCAATAATATAAATTGTTGCATTATTATCTCCGGAAATAGTTGCACCAACAGGACTTTCAAGACTCACTACAAAATATTCCGCGTGCTGCTCTTCCGCCGTATCATCAATGATCGGAATATTTACGGTATAGCTTGTTGTAGAAGGATTAATCGTAATGGTCTGATTGGCTAATGTAAAATCAGTGCTGTCGGCAGTGCTGAACGGAGCAGGTTTTACCACAAGATTCACGGTAGCATTCGACGGATTGGCAATATTTAGTTTAAATGCCAATGTCCCTGCATTTTCGTTGACTTTAATGAAGTTTTTATCTAAAGAAATAGAAGTTCCTGCAGTAGTAAAAGTTGAAGAGGTCACCATACTTACGGCATTATCATTTGTATCCTCAACAGTATTCGGTTTTAAAGCCAGAAAATACGTCTGGTTGGTTGCTAAACCAGAAGCAGGAATTACGGTTATTGTATTATTTGCAAAAGTTGTAGTGAAAGGAACCTGAGCTCCCGAAGCATTTGTCAGCCGGAAATCAACAAGGTTTTGTGCATTAACATTAGTAATTGCAGAGTTATCTAACAGCCTTACATTTTCATTAAATGAAATTGTAGGATTCACCGTAGTGGAAGCATTATTGGTATTGTTTGCCGGAAGATAGGTTACTGTTGGCGGTGTTGTATCTACTCCGTTTAAGGCAGTTGCATCTACGGTAAAATTATCAAACCGGTTATTTCCCACACTTCCTCCGCCGGTTGGCGAGAATTCAACTTTAAGCTTAAAATTCGGGTTGTTGGAAACACCGCTCACTCCGGAAAAGTCAAAGGTAATCAGTTGTGGATTGGCATCCTGTGGAGAAACGGTCTGGTATGTCTGAAATGTTGATCCATCCGTAGAATAAGACCAGGTCTGTGCTCCCGCTCCGGAACCGGATCTTCTTGTTGTAAATTTTACAACTACATTTTGATAGCCTGTCGTTGGTAAACTGAACTGCAGATTTCCGTTAATAGGAAAATTATATCGTAAATGGGTACCTGCAGCATCACCGTTTCTGGCATTCAGATTTTCAACACTGAAATTCTGTCCGGTTCCGCCTGCGAAATCGATCTCCGTTGTTCCGTTGATTACTGCGTTCAGTGATCCTCCTGTTAAGCTTACTGTAGGAGTGGTAATGGCAGAAACAGAACTATTGTTGTTAAAATTCCAGTAGTGGATAAGAGATGTCTGCCCGAAAACCGCTCCCTGAAGGAAAAATGCGGCTACAACAGAACCTTTCAAAAAATAGTTATTAATCATTTTTGCTGATATTAAATTTATGCAAAAATGAAATTTCTACTTCTTAAATATTTTAAGGTAATTTTAATAAATGATTAATAAATAGGTTAAGGTGAAGGAAAAATAAAAATATTGACCGTAAGAAATGCATCGTCATCAGAATTTTCTAAAAACGATCTTTAAACTTCATTGAATATTAGTTTTCCTACTTGGACACATGGCCCGAAAAATTCAGATTTTTACCCGTTGCCTTTCTCCCGTCAAGAGGATGTTTCTGCATATAGAAAAAGCCCGAAATAGCAGTCAGAACCAGTAAAATAAAAGCAACCAGAAAAATTCTTTTTATCATTTCTTTCATATCGCCAGATTTTTAATGTCCTTAATTTCTAATGTTAAGGTGGGATATCCTTTTTGTACTGCGTTGATCATTGCTCTACCCACTTCATGTAAAGTTAATGATTTTGAGGGGAATATCACCGGAAAAAATAAAATAAAAGGTTTAAAAAACCATTTTACATTTTTCTGACCTTCAACAGGCTTCATAAATCCGGGCCTGAAGTTGTATACAGCCCTGAATCCAAGCTTCCTCAAAGTATTTTCCGTTTTTCCCTTTACTCTTGCCCACATGATCTTTCCGCTTTCTGTACTATCGGTATATGCGCCTGAAACATAGTTGAATACCATATCCGGATTCTGGATGAGCGCCGTCTTGGCGAAATGGATCGTCGTATCAAAGGTTATCCTGGTATATTCGTCTTCGCTCATTCCCATACTGCTTATCCCTGCGCAAAAGAAAACAGCGTCATACCCTTTCAGATTTTCATCATGAAGATCAATGCCGAGGAAATCGGGAACGATATATTCCTTCAGTTTAGCATGCTTTTTTCCGCTGGATTTCCGGCTTACACTCAGAACTTCTGAAACATTGGGATTTTCGAGGCATTCCAGCAGAACACCTTCTCCTACCATTCCGGTAGCTCCTGTGAGAATTACTTTAATTGAGTTCATTATTTAGTATTGTATTATTGCTGACGTTCAGAACATAATTTTACTTTATGGAAGATGAAAAATTATATGTATTGAGTTTTTTTTGACGTTATCAAGTTATATTTATATTTTTAAGGAGCAATTTGATTGCATTGAAAGCAATATATATATTATTTGAAGCTTTTTCCTGCTTTCGCTACTCGCTTTTCCTTTTTGGGGGTTGCGGCGGCTCCGCCGCCGCAACCCCCAAAAAGGAAAAGAGCTCAAACATGCCGCTCAATAAGGGCTAGGGTAGTGTCATTCCTTCACTATTTAAAGAAACAAATTGAATTAAAAAAAACCGGTCAGTGACCGGTTTTAAAATTTCTATTGAAGATAATTATTTTTTGTCCTGTAAAGTACTGTAAATATTATGAATCAAACCGTCTGCAACCGATATTTTAGGCACAAAAATCCTGTTGATTTCAGACCATGTCATCACATTATTGAAAATTTTTACGGCATGAACCAGCACATCTGCTCTGTCTTCACGAAGATTGTACTTCGTCATTCTTTCATCCACGGTGAGATCATTAAACTCTTTGTAGACTTTCTTAAGATGTGACAAGGACATCGGTTTGCCGTCTTTCGTTTTGCTCATCGAAAAAACTTTATTGATATTTCCTCCAGAACCAATTGCAACAATAGGCTTTTTACTGTTGATGTTTTTTCTGATCTCTTGTTGCATATCCTTCCAGTTATCGGGAGTTACCAGATTATTCAGCAAACGGATTGTCCCGATGTTGAAAGATTTCTCATAAAGCATTTTGCCGTTTTCATAGAAGGTAAGCTCGGTAGAGCCACCGCCAACATCAATATAGAGATAGGCAAAATCTTTATCAAGGCCTTCTGCAATATGGTTTTCAAAAACCAGGGAAGCCTCTTCGTCTCCCGAAATAATTTCAATATTAATTCCGGAGGTTTTTTTTACTTCATTAATAATGTCCCGGCCATTGGCTGCATCACGCATGGCGCTTGTTGCGCAGGCTCTGTAATGTTCCACCTTATAAATTTTCATCAGATCACTGAAGATCTTCATAGAATCAATCACCATTTTTTCACGCTCTTCACCGATCTTTCCGAGGGTGAACACATCCATTCCCAATCTCAGGGGAATTCTCAAAAGGTTAAGTTTGATGAATTCAGGCTGTTTATTGTTAACCTTTACTTCATTAATCAGCAGCCTGGCCGCATTACTTCCGATGTCTATGGCTGCAATCTTCATGTTTTGTTTGTTTTAGCATGTAAGTATCGATAGGTCTCAATCTGAGAACGGCATTCTTCTTTTTCATTATGAATGTATTCGTTGCTCAATTTTTTGTCTAAAATACGAGCTTTTACATTATCTTTCAACTGTATGTCGAGAATATCTTTCAGTTCTTTCTTTAAGTTTTTATCAGTCACTTTCGCGGCAGCTTCAATTCGGTAATCCAAATTTCTGGTCATCCAGTCAGCCGAAGAAATGTATATGTCTTCAGCACCTTTATTATAAAAATACATTACTCTGGCGTGTTCCAGATATTCGTCCACAATACTGATAGCCTTGATTTTTTCTTTAAAATCCTTTTGATTGACCGCACAATAAATACCTCTTACGATCATTCTGATATGTACTCCTGCATTAGCAGCCTCATATAATTTTTCAATCAACGATCTGTCGCTCACCGAATTGGCTTTAACGATCATCTCTGCATGTCTTCCTGCTTTTGCTTCTTCAATTTCTTTATCAATATGATGAACAATCTTTTCCCTCATAAATTGCGGACATACCAAAAGATTTTTACAGGTTTTAAGGACAGGAAGAAAATCATCCTTCGGTTTTTTAAGCACGTTAAACACTTTATTAATGTCTGCCATTATTCCGCGGTCGGCTGTCATCAGCAAATGGTCGCCGTAGATTCTTGCTGTCTTTTCATTAAAATTTCCGGTACTTACAAACCCATACTGAATGGTCTTGTTGTGAGACCTTTTCTTAATAACACACAGTTTAGCATGAACTTTTTTGTTCGGGATGCCTATCAGTACGGTAATGCCTTCCGGTTCCAGCATTTCTTTCCATTCGAGATTGGACTCTTCATCAAATCTCGCCTGCAGCTCAAGCATAACGGTAACCTCTTTGCCGTTTCTTGCTGCATAAATTAATGCGTTGATTATTTTTGAATTACTCGCCAGACGATACGCCGTAATCTGAATGGATTTTACATCGGGATCCATCGCGGCCTCACGAAGAAGATCAATGACCGGATTGTATTTATGATAAGGGAACGTTAAAAGAACATCATGTTTTAAAATGACATCCGTTACTCGCTCTCCATGTTCAAAGTCAGGATGAGTAAAAGAAGTTCGCTCTACAGGACGTTCATATTTTTCGAAAACATCCGGAAAATCCATAAAATGTTTGAAGTTATGAATCTTTCCACCGGGAATGATACTGTCTTTTTTGGATAAATTCAATTTTCGGATCAACATCTCAAGAAGTGCTTTATCCATGTCTTTATCAAACACGAAACGGGTAGGTTTTCCCTTTCTCCGGTTTTTTAATCCTTTTTCGATTTTTTCGGCAAAATTAGTTCTGATATCATTATCAAGATCCAGCTCGGCATCTTTGGTTACCTTAAAAGCATTCGCCGAAAATTCATCATACCCGAAATACGAAAAAATATGCGGCAGGTTAAAAGTAATTACATCTTCCAGAAGCATCACATCTTTTTCCTGCGGATCTTCAGTCGGAAGCAGGACAAATCTTCCTACAAAACGAGATGGGATCTCGATAATGGCATAATTGCTGGAATACTGCCAGTCTTTTTTTCTCATGGCTACCCCCAGATAAAGACTCTTGTCTCTCATATAAGGCATTGGTGTATTTTCATGAAGCAAAATCGGGATTACATTAGATTCTACTACTTCATCAAAATAACTTCTTACAAAATCTTTCTGTTTGGCTGTTAAGTTTTTTGAAGTTTTGATAAATACATGATGATCTGCCATTTCCCCTTGGATTTTTTTCCAGGTTTTATCAAAATTCTGCTGCTGTCGCATCACAATGTCATTGATTTTCTGGAGAATTTTTGAGGGAGGCTGATAGAAAGATTCAGCAATTACTTTTTCTTTAAAATCCATGGCACGCTTTAATCCGGCAACGCGAACTCTGAAAAATTCATCTAAATTATTTGAAAAAATCCCCAAAAAACGGATTCTCAAATGCAAAGGAACCTTTTCGTCCATTGCTTCCTGCAGTACTCTCTCATTGAAGGCAAGCCAGGTAATATCTCTCGGATTAAAATGTAATGACATTCGCTAGTTTATAATTTATCAAAAATAATAATTCACCTTTTTTACTCAAGGTTTTTCAACGTTAAGCTTTAATTAAATTTAATAGTAGCCGCTGAAATTAATTTTTTACAGTGATTAAAGTTATTAAAAAAATAATTTAAATTAAAAAGTGACATTTTGAACAATTATACTTATCTAAATCCGGTTTATAGCATTGTTATCATAGAAGCATTCAACTTTAAAATCTCATTATTTGAATGGTTTCAAATGTTGTATGTCAATTTGTCACAAAAAAACATATGGTATAAATATTGAGAAATACAGAATGTAAATTAATTAAAAATAGAAAAAATAAAAATATTATGAGTAAAATAATCGGAATCGACTTAGGTACAACCAACTCTTGTGTTGCTGTAATGGAGGGAAAAGACCCTGTTGTTATCCCTAACGCAGAAGGTAAAAGAACAACGCCGTCTATCGTAGCATTTACAGAAGATGGTGAAAGAAAAGTGGGAGACCCTGCAAAAAGACAGGCAGTTACTAACCCTACAAAAACGGTTTACTCTATCAAAAGATTTATCGGAACACATTTTAAAGATGACGCTTCTGAGATTTCAAGAGTACCATATCAAGTAGTATCTGGACCGAATGATACGGTAAAAGTAAAAATCGACGACAGAGAATATACACCACAGGAAATTTCTGCAATGACCCTTCAGAAAATGAAGAAAACGGCAGAAGATTATCTTGGTCAGGAAGTGACAAGAGCGGTAATTACTGTTCCTGCATACTTCAATGATGCACAAAGACAGGCTACCAAAGAAGCTGGTGAAATTGCAGGTCTTAAAGTGGAAAGAATTATCAACGAGCCTACTGCTGCAGCGTTAGCGTATGGTCTTGATAAAAACCATAAAGATCAGAAAATCGCAGTGTATGACCTTGGTGGAGGTACTTTCGATATTTCTATCCTTGATTTAGGAGACGGTGTATTCGAAGTATTATCTACCAACGGAGATACGCACTTAGGAGGTGATGACTTTGATGATGTGATCATCAACTGGATGGCAGATGAGTTCAAAGCTGAAGAAGGTGTTGATCTGAAATCTGATGCTATCGCATTACAGAGATTAAAAGAAGCTGCTGAAAAAGCAAAAATCGAATTATCTTCTTCTCCACAGACTGAAATCAACCTTCCATATATTACCGCTACCGCTACAGGTCCTAAACACTTAGTGAAGACTTTAACGAAAGCAAAATTCGAGCAGTTATCTGCTGATTTGGTAAGAAGATCTATGGAACCGGTTGCTAAAGCATTGAAAGATGCAGGCTTATCTACATCAGATATCGACGAAGTAATCCTGGTAGGTGGTTCTACAAGAATCCCGATCATTCAGGAAGAAGTAGAAAAATTCTTTGGTAAAAAGCCTTCAAAAGGAGTGAACCCGGATGAGGTAGTAGCTATCGGTGCAGCAATCCAGGGAGGTGTATTAACAGGAGATGTAAAAGATGTATTGCTTCTTGATGTTACCCCGCTTTCTTTAGGTATTGAAACAATGGGTTCAGTGTTCACCAAATTAATTGAAGCCAACACTACGATCCCGACTAAGAAATCTGAGGTTTTCTCTACAGCGTCTGATAACCAGCCTGCCGTAAGCATCAGAGTAGGACAGGGAGAAAGACCGATGTTCAACGATAACAAAGAAATCGGTAGATTCGACCTTACAGATATACCGCCGGCACCAAGAGGAGTTCCTCAAATCGAAGTAACTTTCGATATTGATGCGAATGGTATCCTAAGCGTTTCTGCTAAAGATAAAGGTACTGGGAAAGAACAGTCTATCAAAATCCAGGCTTCTTCAGGTCTTTCTGATGAAGAAATTGAAAGAATGAAAAAAGAAGCTCAGGAAAATGCCTCTGCCGATGCTAAGAAAAAAGAAGAAGTTGAAATCTTCAACAAAGCAGACGGATTGATCTTCCAGACAGAAAAGCAATTGAAAGAGTTTGGTGATAAGTTATCTGCAGATAAAAAAGCAGCGATCGAATCTGCTCATGCAGAATTGAAAACCGCTTTTGAAGCTAAAAATGCAGATGATGTAAAAACTAAAACAGAGGCGCTTGATGCAGCATGGATGGCAGCTTCAGAAGAATTGTATGCAGCCGGCCAACAACCGGGTGCCGATGCAGGAGCTCAAAATCCTGGAGGTAACAATGCGGGAGCAGATGATGTACAGGATGCAGACTTTGAAGAAGTAAAATAAGCATAACTTCATAATAAAAAAAGGCCGCTTTAAACGCAAGTTTAAAGCGGCCTTTTTTTATTGCTATACATTAATTGATGGCTCGAAAAGCTTATTAGCTTTTAAAGCACAGATATTTATAAAGTTAAAAAAGACCTTCAACAATGAATGAAAACGGAAAGAGTTGTTATTGTGGTATTACTAAAATTTAATACAAATTCAGTATAAATACTTAATTCCGATAATGCTGTAATGTCTAATTTTATCAGGAAAATAATTGCAAAATCATATTGTTTTAAAAATGAAGAAAAATTAGAAATAATAAATTATTAACTAATTTTTTTTAATAAATAGTGATTATGTCAATAATAAAATTAAATTTGTATAAACAACTAAACATAATAATCATGAAAATCATCGTACCCAATTCTTTTCCCAAACTCATATCAAATTTGAATAATTGAATAGTAAATATGGGCTTATACATTATATTTTTTGTATTGCCTATATAAATACTTTGTCAATTCAGATATCTGCTGACTTATCAATTGATTCAGGTTGGGTTCTGTTTACCACCCTCTGAATAAAATTATACGTAATAAATATTCATTTTTAAAAACAATAATTATGGACGGAACAATTGGAGAAATCCGACTTTTTGCCGCAAACTTTGCTCCCAAATCATGGCAGTATTGTAATGGCGCATTATTGGCCATCAGGTCAAATACGGCTTTATTCTCACTTTTAGGAACTACCTATGGCGGAGATGGTATAAATACCTTCGGTCTTCCGAACCTTGCAGGCAGATCGGCTGTAGGAGCTGGGCAGGGGCCCGGTTTATCTTATTACAGCTTGGGAGAAATGACAGGCACTAATTCTGTAACGCTGACTATGTCAAATTTACCTACTCATACTCATAGCTTGTCAGGAAATGTTGTGATTCCGGCTTATTCAGATGAAGGAGATTCCGCAACTCCCGCGAACAATATCCTCGCATCTAAAGCGTCAATGTACAGCAATCAGGGTACAGATTCTACTACAAGGCCAATTCCGTTGGCATTGCAGATAGGTGTTTCGGGTGGAAATAATCCGCTCACTATTGTTCAGCCTTCACTTGGAATGAATTATATTATTTGTCTTTACGGGACTTTTCCTTCAAGAGGATAATTACTGAAACTTAAAATAACATTAATAACAATTAAAGATATCATTATGGAAGGTTATATAGGAGAAGTACGTTTATTTGGTGGAAATTTTGCTCCGCTTGGCTGGGCTTTCTGCGACGGAACACTTTATAGTATCGCGGAATATACAGCCGCATTTTCAATATTAGGAACTACTTTTGGGGGCGACGGCCGGGTTCAATTCGGTGTTCCGGATCTTAGAGGAAGAGTTGCTGTAGGAACGGGGCAGGGAGCCGGTCTTTCTATTATAGATTTAGGAGAGGTAGGCGGAACTGAAACGGTTACCATGACGACAGCACAAATGCCGCCCCACAGCCATACTGCCGCAGCAACAATTACGTTTCCATGTTTTTCGGATGAAGGCAATACGGGATCTCCGGCAGGTAATGTGCTCGCAGGTTCAGAAGCTGCATATTCTACTCAGGCATCGGATACTTTTATCGCACCGGCTACCACAACAGGTTCTATATCTGCTGTAGGAAGCAATGCTCCATTTAGTATTATACAGCCTGTATTGGCAACCAACTACATTATTTGTCTTGAAGGTATTTATCCGCCAAGACAGAATTAACTCATTAAACTATTAATAGAAAAACGATTATTATGGAAGGAACCATGTCAGAAATAAGAATGTTTGCCGGAAATTTTGCTCCCAAGTACTGGGCGTTTTGTCAGGGGCAGACAATATCGATTAATACTAACCAGGCACTTTTTGCACTTTTGGGCACCATGTATGGAGGTAACGGAACAACAACCTTCATGCTGCCGAATTTTGCAGGAAGGACAGCTATGGGAACCGGAACCGGAGCAGGAACCAAAGTATTTCAATTAGGAATGATGGCGGGTACTGAAACCGTAACATGTGATATACAGCACATGCCTATGCATACACACACAGCAGGATCTGAAACTGTTTCTATAAAAACATTTTCAGATGAAGGAAATACAGGTTCTCCTGCAGGCAGTACACTTGCATCATTACAGGGTTTATATTCTAGTGAGCAGCCGGACAGCACCATGAAGGCAATACCTAATGCATTTGCGTTAAGCGTTTCAGGAGCAGGGCAGCCAATGAGCATTCGTCAGCCTTACCTGGGAATCAATTATATTATCTGTATGTACGGAATTTTTCCGTCAAGATCTTAATTAGCATTTATTTATTCAGTCTGCGGTAATTGTATTGCCGCAGACTGACTTTATCAAGAATATGAAAATAGCTTTACTTTTACCGCGGTCTATTATTTATCCGTCTATTTCATTTGATATTATGGACGGTTTCAAGCAATCCCTTAAAAATATGGGCCTGGAAGATTACCATGAAATCGTTTCGGCGGGAATTGGGGTTGCTGCAAAAAACGAGGAAATTTATGATCAATGCGAACAGTTTTTACTGGCCGGTACAGATATCATAATAGGATATATGAATCCTTTTTCAGCAGAATTTGTACATCCCCTTTTTGAATCTTCGGGAAAAACCCTGATTATCCTGGATAGTGGTTATCACTTTCCTAAATTCAGCAAAAAGCTTTCAAATGCATGGTTTATCTCTCTTCAAGGTGGTCTGTGTACACGTGTAATAACACATAAAGCCATTGAGGACGGATTCAGAAATTTTGCATTCAGCTGCTCTTTTTATGATGCAGGATATCGCCCTTCTTATGTATATGCCGCTGCTGCTGAGGAAAAAGGAGGATCCATAGTGTTTAACCACATAACTTCTTTAAAGCGTTCTGATTTTACATTGAAGCCACTTACGGAATTTCTTGAAAAAGAAAAGGACACTGCGGTGCTTGCAACTTTTTGTGGCGATATGGCTGAAGACTTTTTTGCAGGTAGCAGCGAAATGTCAGGACATTATAAAGTATATGGTACGGGATTTACTGCGGATGAAACCTGGCTGGGAAAAATACCATATCCCGGATATGATTGGAGTACGGCAATAGCCTGGTCAAGAAATTTGAAAATTCCTGAAAATGAAACTTTTGTAAGTATAATGGATGAAATTAAATACGGTAAAGCCAATCTTTTCTCTTTATTGGGTTGGGAAGCTGCACAGTTCATTGGGCTGGAAAATACAGATTTGAAGGAAATGACCATTCATTCACCGCGCGGAAAAGTATATATGAATCCTGAAAACGGATTTTCGGAGGCTGAAGTGTACTATGCAACCGTTTCAAAAGATGAAGAAACAGGAAACTGTCTTTTAAAAGATTGTTGTGCAGCTCCCGTTACAGAAATGGAACGCGAAGCATTAGAAAGGAATATTGAATATATCAGAAGTGTAGAAGCCAATACGTGGCTTAATGCTTATGCCTGCTTAGAATCATGACAGGTCCATTTAAAATAGCAGTTTTATGTAATAACCGGATGGCATTTCCGGCTTTGCAGGCTTTACAGGCTGCAGGCCGACTTTGTGCGTTAGCAGTGCCTGATAATAACTTGGAAGTCATTGATTTTTGCTCTATGCTTTCAAAGCAATCAGGAATACCTTTGTTTATCATGACCAGCGAAAACTGCACCGGTCAGATAAAAAATATGATGGAGATTTCCGCTGCTAATACCGTTTTTACCATGACTTTTCCATGGAAAATTTCTTCTGAAATTCTCGCGCTTTATTCTGGTAAATTTTACAACTTTCATTATGGGCTTTTACCGGAAATGCGAGGTGCGGATCCGGTCTTTGAAACGATAAGAAGCCGTACAGGGCAATCGGGGATTACTGTTCATGTTATTGATCAATATATTGATAAAGGAGCTGTTATTCTTAAAAAAAATATTCCTGTTACTGCAGATATGACACATGGTGCATTATGCACTCATTTGTCGTGGTTAGGCGCGAATCTTTTAAACGAACTTTTAAACCTCTTACAAAGAAATTTTTTAGGAACGGAACAAAACGAAGAAAAAGCCCGGTATTATCCGAAACCGAATGCTTCAGATGTCTGCATTTCATGGGAGAACCAGGATGCTGAAACCATTGAAGCATTAACAAGGGCATGTAATCCATGGAATAAAGGAGCATATACTCAATGGAACGGATGGAATATCAGAATAGTGGAAGCTACCCCTGTTCAGATTGTAAATCATCCTACAGGACTTCCCGGAACCATACTGTCTTTGGATAAGGATAACGGATTAATTGTTAAATGTAATCATAATTCACATCTAAGATTAGATATCGTCTATACCGAAGAGGGTTTCATGAGCGGACATAAATTATCCGCTTTCGGACTCAGGCAGGGCGAACAATTCCAAAACTTATAACTTAAATATAATTAAAAATGAAAAATTTTTATTCTACAATCAAAACGCTGGCGAAAACAGTCGTCACGACGGGAGCATTGTTGCTGGGATATGCCCAGGCGCAGACAACGCTCTCTCCGGGAGGGATTGTATTTACCTCCTACGATTCTACTTCTACCTCGGTAGATGTATTCTCATTTGTATTGCTTGCTCCTATTTCAAGCGGCACGCAAATCAGCTTTACCGACAGAGGATATCAGGGAGGAAGTTCGTGGCAGGCAGCTGGATCAACTGAGTCTGCAGTTACATGGACTAGCGGTACCGCATTGCCGGCAGGTACAGAAGTGTATATTTCAGCATTGTCGGCTTCTGTTTACAACCCTTCAACAGGAACATCTTTTTCCAATGGTACTGTAGCGCTTACCGATGGTACCTCCTCTAATGGATTGGTTTTATCGTCTGTTGGAGATCAGATCATTGCATTCCAGGGAGGAAACGGAAGTGTAACAGGTGCTAATGTAACTTGTATTGCCGGGATCAATTATTTTTATACAGCGGGATCTACGACGGCCGCATGGAATAGTGATGCCGTTGGTAGTCCTAATGCATCATTAATGCCGCCAGGACTTACAGGAGGTACAAATGCATTCTATACAGGACCGGTATCTGGTGTCACAGTGGCTAGATCCGGAAAGTTTAACTGTACAGGAGTGCCAACCTCAACCGTTGCGAATATAAGAACAGCGGTTATGAATAATGCCAACTGGACACTTAGTACTGCTGCAGGATCACAGTATTCAGGATGTACATTCCTGGCCAGTAATCCTGTAATTACTGCCAATCCGGCAAATAGAACTATTTGTGCCGGAGGTACTACTACCTTTACGGTGAGTGCTTCAGGAGCTACTTCGTACCAGTGGTATCAGAATTCGGGTAGTGGTTTTATTGCTTTAACCAATACGGCTCCTTACTCTGGGGTTACAACCAATACCTTAACCATCACAGGAGCTACTTCAGCAATGAATGGTTACCAGTATCGTGCTGTAGCAAGTAATGGTGCGGGTTCTGCCACTTCTACTGCAGCTTCATTAACAGTTGCAAGCATCAGTACCACAGGAAGCAAAACCGATGTATCTTGTAATGGTGGGTCTAATGGTGTTGCTACGGTAGTGCCATCAGGAGGTGTTGCACCTTATACTTATTCATGGGCACCTGCAGGTGGTACAGCTGCAACGGCTACAGGTCTGGCCGCCGGAACCTATACGGTAACAGTAACAGATAATCTGGGATGTCAAACTACGAGAACATTTACGATTAATCAACCTGCAAGCGCAGTAAGCGGAACAACAGTAGTAACGAATGTAGCATGTAACGGAGCTTCCAACGGAGCCATCAACTTAACTCCGGCAGGAGGAAC
>NZ_FQVO01000004.1 GCF_900129385.1 Chryseobacterium takakiae
ATGACTGATTACCAGATAAATATACAAAATACTCGCTAATATTACAACTTTTTTTAATAAAAAAAACCGCCTCAGTTGTGAGACGGCTTCTTTTTTTGAAATTGATTTATTTTTTATTCATTGGATTTGCGTCCAATGTTGGTTTTCATTGGATTTGCATCCAATGCTGTTCTAGGTAGTCCCTTCGGGACTCTTTATTGGATATTATGTTTTAACATTATTTTCATTGGACTTACGTCCAATGCTGGTTTAGGTCGTCCCTTCGGGACTCTTTACTGAATGATTAATTTTAAAGTAAACAGTTTTCTTGTATGTACTTTTACGAAATAGACGCCTTTCGGAAGATTTTCATTTACTAAAGAGAAGCGCTGGTTGTTGATATTCTTTGATTCGTAAAGAAGGTCTCCGTTTGCTGAAAGCAATTCTATTTTTTCTATGGGATAATCACTCTTTATAAAGGTAGGTTCTCCCGGTTTTGTAGGATTCGGATACAAGATTACATTTTTCTCAGTACTTTTTGCTTCTCCCATTCCCAAAGTTGGGCCGGTCACCTGAAACTGTACCCTGTTGGATACTTCGGTATAAGAATCATTGGTAAACATCACCATATAATAATTTCCGGGTGTTGCCGGAACTGCCGTTCCCTGAATAGTTTTTGTACCCTGCGTTATTCCGTCGAAATAAGTATAAGAAATAAAATTATCATCCGGAACCGAAACACTCTGCGGATAAATTCCCAGCCAGTCTTTGATGATTCCGGGGGAATCCGTCCATGAAGCAGTGATACTTTCACCTAATGTATAAACCGGTTTGTTCGTCCACAGCTCGGTTACAATATCCCCAACTTTAAAGAAAACTTTTTCTCCTACCGTCGTATAACCATCTTCCAGGAAATACTGTGCGTAATAATATCCTTTGGCAAGACCTGTAAAATTAAGAGTTCCTGAAGCCGTTGTAACATAGCTCCATTGGGTAGAATTTATATTTCCCGGAGTGTGTCCCATTTTGTAGATCCCAATCCAGTCTTTAGTTAAATTCGGTCCATTGGAGAAATTAACGGTTACCGTTCCACCAACCGGATAGATATCTGAAGTTGTGCTTAAATTAACTTTCGGACCCACATAGAAATTTTTTCTCGGGGTAATTTCCGTGTAGCCATTATTGGCAAAAAAGGCTGCGAAATACTGGCCTTTGGTAGCAATTCCGTTTGGAAAATTAGCTGTTCCTGCGGTTTGTCCGTTGGTATAAACGTAAGCTTGTGAAGTTACGGCAGAAGGGTTCTGTCCTTTTTTATAAATACCCACCCAGTCCTGGTTATTTCCGGGACCATCTGTAAAATTAGCAATGATCGGTTCGTTTTGAAGATATTCGGTTTTGTTTAAAGTAAACGTAGGATTAGAAACTACACTTCCGGTTACCGTAAATTGTTTCACATCGCTCCAATCGCTCCATTCCATATTTCGGTCTCTATAACGAACTTTTACATAATAATTTCCGTTGGTGATGGAGTTTGCGGTAATGGTGGCTTTTGTAATATCAATACCCGCATTCAGGTTTTTCGTAATATCAGGAGTTCCGTTTCCATCTTTTCCGAACCAATTTTCATAATCTCTGTAAAATTCTTTTTCAATAATGGAAAAGTCGGCAGCTTTACTGATTAGAAACTGAGTTGTGTTCAGCAATTCTCCGTTCGAACTTGACAAAGCAGAGCCATTTAAAGTTATCGGTAAAGTAACCGGTGTGGTAAATATATTTGAAATAGAAGGTTTGGCCGGTTTCGGCTGATTTTTATAGCGGTGGAAAGTATCAATTAATTCATTGTATTTTTTATGATAAACCCCTCCGATGGAATAAGATTCCACATCCACTTTTCCTGAGTTTACATCCACTTCTACGATCTGGTACGTCCAGTCCGTAAGGGTCTTCTGCACATCATCAAAATCCTGTTCGGTAGACATTCCCCAATATTGGTCCCATGCCACACCACCGGAAATAATCTGGTAATTAGGTGTATTTTTAAGCTGTCCTCTGTGGTATAAATGATGGTGTGCTCCAACATGCATCAGATATTTTGAAGAAGTCGTTAAAAGCGGAACGGCACTATTTCTTACCCAGGTGGAAATGTCGCCCACATATTGCTCTGCCTGATAAGGTCTGTGGCTTAGAGAAATGATCCAGTCTACGGTAGAATCATTATTGGCTTCGTTAAGAATCTGCTGAAGCCAGGTCATCTGTGCAGAACCTGTGTGCTCAGAGCTTAAGCTGATGAATAAAACGTTTCCGGCCTGTTGGGCATAATAATTTTCATTTCCGGATGAGATGTTTTTATATTTTATTTCATCAATATAAAAGTGGGCGTAATAAGAATTCATTCCTAAACTTCCGTAGGTCTCATGATTTCCCACCGTAGTTTGGATCGGAAGATAAGGCGATAAATTAATATTCTTTTTAAAATGTACATTTTCGTAATGATCTAATGTTCCTACGTCCACCTGGTCTCCGACCATGAAAGTGAGCGCAACATTATCGGAAGGATCTGAATTGGGGCCAAACTTTTCCTTTAATTTTTTATAGGCATTCAGCGTTAAGGTATCGTATCTCGGTTCTGCCTTGATCTGGTTGTCTCCCATGATCAGGAAACGTATTTTTCCGTTGGCAGTAGCGGCCTGTCCCGGCAAAGGCAGAGTTCTGAAATTATAAACCGCAGATTCGCTGTTTCCGGTTTTAATTTTATAATAATATTTGGTGTTCGGCTGCAGATTGGTAATCTTGGCCGTGTGATAATAGTAATTATTATTGTATCCCGTATCCGAAAAAATATTGGTGGTTCCGGTAAAGGTAACATTAAGATTGGACGGGTTTGTTCCGTAAAAAACGGTTGTTTCATTATTTGATGATGTTTTCCAGCTAACAATCATCGATGTCGGCGTAGGGTTCTGTAAATAAGGATACAGCGCCTGTCCAAAAGCCATCTGGACGGCAAAACATAAAAAGAATAGCAATTGTTTCATGTGAGTGTATATCATGTTTTAAAAATTACGCTGATGATAAAGCCTGAAAGACCTTTTTATCATCGGGCAAAAGTAAAATACACATGTAAACTGTAGCTGATGCCAACTTCAAGGAAATATTAATTTTAGCGAAGAATTTTTTTAAAAATTTCATTATATTTTAATAGAAATCTGTTTGGAATATTTGAAAAAAGATTTGTATATTTGCCACCTGTTATTCAACCTCTGACGAAGTCCGTGTAAGTTGCTTAGCTTTAACATTTTATTTTATTAATAATGGATTTATTAAAGTACGTACAAGACAAGTACATTACAAAAAAAGAATTCCCTGAATTCAAAGCGGGTGATACGATCACTGTGTATTACGAGATTAAAGAAGGTCAGAAAACAAGAACTCAGTTCTTTAAAGGAACAGTTATCCAATTAAGAGGTACCGGTTCTACAAAAACGTTTACGATCAGAAAAATGTCTGGTGATGTAGGTGTAGAAAGAGTATTCCCAATCAACATGCCTGCTCTTCAAAAAATTGAAGTTGACAGAAGAGGTAGAGTTAGAAGATCAAGAATCTACTACTTCAGAGACCTTAGAGGTAAAAAAGCGAGAATTAAAGACGCTGCTTACAAGAAGAAATAATTCAGACAACAATACATACGAAAAGAGACTGCTAATTTTAGCGGTCTCTTTTTATTTAAGTCTGAATCTCATATTGCAGAGCTATTTGGTTTTTATTCAATAAATTTAAATATATTTGTGATGATCAAATAATCATTCTTAAAAATACCCCATAATATTTAATAATTAAAACAACTATGAAACGAGCCCTTCTATTATCCGCTTTTTTATTGTCTCAATTTGGGACATCGCAGCTTTTAAAAACCAACGGTCAGAAAATCGTTAACGACAAAGGTGAAAACATACAACTGAGAGGTTTGGGTATTGGAGGATGGATGCTTCAGGAAGGATACATGCTGAAAACTGCAGATTTTGCCGGGCCTCAATACAAAATCAAAGAAAAAATTGCCGAACTGATTGGAGAAAATGGGATGAATGATTTTTATAAAGCATACCTTAAAAACGGTATTACAAAACAGGATATTGATTTTCTGAAAAAAGCAGGATTCAACTCGATCAGGCTTCCGATGCATTACAATCTCTACACTTTGCCTATTGAAAAAGAACCTAAAAAAGGACAAAATACCTGGCTGGAAGAAGGCTTTAAAATGACCGATGATCTATTAAAATGGTGTGCCGACAATAAAATGTACCTGATCCTGGATCTTCATGCTGCTCCGGGCGGACAGGGAAATGATGTTAATATTTCCGATAACGACAAATCGAAGCCGTCACTTTGGGAAAGCGAAGAAAATCAGAAGAAGACCATTGCACTGTGGAAAAAACTGGCAGAACGATATAAGGATGAACCGTGGATTGGAGGATATGATTTAATCAATGAACCCAATATCAATTTTACCGGAAAAAATCCGAACGGAACCGATGAAATGTCGAATGCACCGCTCTGGAAACTGCAGAAAGACATTACGGAAGCCATCCGTTCGGTTGATAAAAAACACATCATTATTATTGAAGGAAACGGCTGGGGAAATAATTACAATGGACTTACGCCGCTTTGGGACAATAATATGGCTTTCAGCTTCCATAAATACTGGAATTACACGGATGATGCTACCATTAAATTTGCCCTGGATCTTCGTGAAAAGCATAATATCCCGATCTGGCTGGGAGAAACCGGAGAAAACTCCAATGTATGGTTTACGGAGCTGATTCAGCTTTTGGATAAACATAATATCGGCTATGCGTTCTGGCCGATGAAAAAAATCGACAATATCGCAGGGGTTACCAATGTAAAGATTACTCCGGAATATCAGAAACTATTAGATTACTGGCAAAACGGCGGCGAAAAGCCCTCCAAAGAATTTGCCCGAAAAGCGCTGATGCAGATTGCTGAAAACTATAAATTCAGTAATGTTGAAATTAAAAATGACGTGATTGATGCCATGTTCAGACAGACTACCGATGCTTCTACAAAACCTTTTAAAAACCTTCAGGCTCCCGGTAAAATCTTTGCCACCGATTATGATCTGGGAAGAATGGGTTCTGCATATTTAGATAAAGACTACGTGAATCTTTGGGTAAGCGATCCGGCGAAAAGATCCGAATGGAATTCCGGGAATCAGCTGAGAAACGACGGTGTTGATATTTACAAAACCAAGAGCAATCAATATTACGTCGGAAAGACGGAAAGCGGAGAATGGCTTCAGTATACGATTAACGCGAAAGCGGATAAAGCCTATACTTTTGACATCAATTATGCAAGCAACAATCCAGCAAAAATCAGGATTGAAGATGCTTCGGGAAAACAGTTATCCACCGTTTCACTCGCTTCTACGGGTGGTAATGAAAACTGGAAAACTGTTTCTGTGAAAGGCATCAGCCTTAAAAAAGGAGACAATAAAATCCGGATTTATTTCGAGAATGACGGTGTAAACCTGAATTATTTTGATCTGAAATAAGAAAAAATCTTAAATTGCAAATCCCTTTTAGTTTCTAAGAGGGATTTATTTTTGAATTTAATTTAACCAAAGAAATTTATTTATTTTACACAGATTTACTTAATTCTCTAAACTAAAATAAACTTTGTTTATTTCTTTTTAACATTAAGAATTTTAGTAGATTAAGTAATACAAATTAAGAATCAATAAATTGATTTTATTAAGTTTTTTAAGACAGCCATCTTAACTTCTTAATCATAAAAATTTAAATTAAATAATAATTATTGTTAGTTATCTGAAGTTTAAACTTTAATACAAAAAAAAGAATACACTAGCTAAAATTCCTAAATTTATTATTTTGTAGACTTTATTAACATTATAAACAATCTTTTGCTTCTTTTGCGGTAAACAGCAAACAAAATATTATGAAAAAAATCGGGTTATTATTTCTTTTGATTTCGGCATTTGTTTTTGGGCAGCAATCTGCTTTAGAACAGAAAATCAATTCAATTATTAAAGATAAAAATGCTACGGTAGGAATTTCCGTTCTGGGTTTTGAAAATGGTTTTAAATACAATAAAAACGCCGACAAGAAACTTCCAATGCAGAGTGTTTTCAAGTTTCATATTGCTGCAGCTGTTCTGGATTATGTTGATAAGGGAAAATTGTCTTTGGATCAGAAAATTCTTTTAGACAAAACCAATTTACATGAAAATACATGGTCGCCGCTTCGCGACAAATATCCGCAGGGAAATGTGAAAGTTCCTTTAAGTGAAATCCTTGAATATACGGTTGCCAAAAGCGACAACAACGGTTGTGATATTCTTCTTACATTAATAGGAGGAACGCAAACCGTACAAAAATTTATGAATTCTAAAGGTGTGAAAGGCTTCCAGATCAAATTCAATGAAGAAGAAATGCATAAAGACTGGAACGCGCAGTATGAGAACTACAGCACGGCCGTTTCTGCAACAGATGTCCTGAAAAAATTCTATGACGGAAAATTGCTTTCCAAAAAGTCGACGGATTATCTGATGAAAGTAATGCTCTCTACTTCCACCGGAAAAAACAAACTGATTGAACAGCTTCCCGAAAATACGCCCGCAGCAAGAAAAACGGGAGCTTCCGGAAAGAATAATGCGGGCTTAACAGGTGCTGAAAATGAAATTGCCATCATTACTTTACCGAATGGCAAACATTATGCACTCGCTGTATTTGTCAGTAACTCAACGGAAACGGATGTGGTCAACTGCAAAATGATTTCGGATATATCAAAGTCGGTCTGGGATTATTTTAATAAGTAAAAATTTAAGCTTAATTTTAAAACCATTAAAATGAAAAAGATATTATTAACAATAGGGCTATTCAGCACCGTTTTATTCTTTGCCCAAAAAAATGAAAATTATTTTGTGGTAGGTTATCACAGCATTTGCTGCGGTACCCCTTCCGATAAGCCGGTGATGGACTTTATCAATACATTCAGAACAAAAAACAAAATAAAAAATTTCGAGGTGTACCGACAAAACGGTTTGGGAAGAGAAGGTGAATTCAATCTGTATATAGGAACCGATACATTTTCCAAAACCCAGAAAACCCAGTTTGTAAATGGCCTGAAAGCAGTAATTGAGGCTCAGAACAGAATGAAAAAACCTAACAGAGACGGAGATGTAAGCTTTAACGAGACTGAAATCATAAAAAAAGCGGATCTTTCAAATGCGAGAAATTTAACCCTAATCAAATAAAAATAATTTAACTAAATAAGGAAAAATGATCAGAAACATTGTCGTTATCGGAGCCGGAACCATGGGAAATGGTATTGCACACACTTTTGCACAAAGCGGTTTTAAAGTAAATCTGGTAGACGTATCCCAGGAAGCTTTGGACAGAGGACTGAAAACCATTACCACCAATCTCGACAGAATAATTGCAAAGGGAAACCTTACGGAAGAACAAAAAGCAGAAACGTTAGGAAATATCACCACCTTTACTGCGCTTCAGGATGCGGTAACCTCAGCAGACCTTGTTGTAGAAGCTGCTACGGAAAATCAGGAATTAAAACTGAAAATTTTCGGCCAGATGGATGAATTTGCACCGGAAAACTGCATTCTGGCAACCAATACTTCCTCTATTTCCATCACGAAAATTGCGGCTGCTACCAAAAGAGCAGATAAAGTGATCGGAATGCACTTTATGAATCCGGTTCCTATTATGAAACTTGTGGAGATTATCAAAGGATATTCTACTTCTAAAGAGACTTTCGATGCGATCTACGAAATGAGCAAAACGTTAGGGAAAGTTCCTGTAGAAGTAAACGATTATCCCGGTTTTGTGGCCAACAGAATTTTAATGCCGATGATCAACGAATCTATTGAAACATTGTACAACGGTGTTGCCGGAGTTGAGGAAATTGATACGGTGATGAAATTAGGAATGGCTCATCCAATGGGACCACTTCAGCTGGCAGATTTCATAGGTCTGGACGTTTGTCTTGCCATCTTAAACGTAATGTACGACGGCTTTAAAAATCCTAAATATGCACCGAATCCATTATTGGTAAATATGGTGATGGCAGGAAAATTAGGCGTAAAATCCGGAGAAGGTTTCTATGATTACTCTGAAAGCAAGAAGGCAGAAAAAGTAGCAAAAATGTTTTCGAAATAAGAAATATAAATGGTGAATATTCACTATGAATTTTAATTGATTTTCTTTCTAAAATTGATTAATTTCACCATCCATGAAATTTAAAGAACGAAATATTCAGATAACAATGATCATCATTACCTTTATGATGATCATTTTGCGTTTTTTACTCAACGAAAAAGGCAGAACCAACCCGGATTCTATCCGCTACATGAGATTTGCCCATGTTTTCCCTACTGTTGATAATACCACTACTCCATTGGGTTATCCTTTGAGCATTAAATTTTTTACATTTTTTGGGCCGGATGAATTCTGGAGCAGTAAAATTGTAGGAATTTCATCATTTCTGTTCATTCTTTTTTTCACCTGGAAAAAGAAATTTTTCTTTAAAGAATCTGTGGTTCTGTGTGCACTGTTCAGTTTTTTATCGATTTACTCCTATACGATGAGTGAGGCGCTGATATTACCTTTCGTACTGTTATTTCTTTACACCTGTTCATTAATTATTGAAGGCAAACTGGAAAAAGGAAAAGCTGTTTTTTATCTTTCGTTATCACTCATTGCACTCTATAATATTCGGTACAGCTCACTTTTCATTATGGCCGGAACCGGGCTTTTCGGCTTGATTTTTCTGAAAAGAAAGTATTCAAAACCTTTTATCCTTTCAGGGTTAATTGGTGGAATTTTCGTTGTTCTGTATAAATTTTTGTTCATTGATTATTTTAATGAAAACTATGTGAATGAATTTCTGGAAATCGGGCTTCATCCTACATCAAAGCTTTTGGCTGAACTGTTTCAGGGATTGTGTACCACTTTCAATCCTTTCATTCATATTGCAAATCCGGGAGGAGGAATCATCAATTATGCAATCTATGGGATCGGACTTCTGAATATTCTTTTGATCTGCTGGTTATTTATCAGATATAAACTTTCCGAAACAGAATTTTTCTTTATATTCATCAGTATTTCGGGAATTTTCTGTTCTTTTTTTATACAATATTTTTATTCTGTTAATCCTATCGACTACCGTCTAATGGCTCCGTTCAGCTTTCCGGTATGGCTGGTGTATTTCAGAAAACTTTTCCTGCTGTTTGACCTCAAAGTATATGCAATCGGCTTTTTGAGTATTGCTTCAGGGATGCTGTTCACATGGCTATCCAAAGGAAACTACCTCGAAAACAGAAAAGAAATGAAACAGTTTTTGCAATCAGAAAAACTGGATAAAGTACCTTTGAAATTCTATCTGGAAACGGCTGAAGATTTGGACAAGATACAGGTAGCCGAACTGATCAGCACCGTAAATCCGAATATTACGCTTAGTTTTAAGCCGAAAGACACTTTGAGTAAAACCACATTAACGAGGTATAAAGTTTTGCAAAAAATAAAGATAGACAAGAACAAATACCAATAATTTTATTATCTTTGGTTTAAAGTTAAAACATTAAAAAAATGAAATTACCAAAGTTTTTATTAGCAGATAATTCGGAATTTCCAGAAGATTTGTTCGTAGTTCATACAGAATATCCGAGATTCATCCTGAATGTTGAGGAGGAAGAAGTGGAATGGCTGGATGATCTTGAAGGCGATGATGAGGAGACTATGGCAGATGAAGCTACAAAAGTGGTAGAAGCTGCGTTTAAATGGTGTGATGAAGAGTTGGCTAAGTACGACGAAGAAGAGGAAGATTAATAACAATCTAAACATAAAAAAGGAACTCAGACGAGTTCCTTTTCTTTTTATCTATTATTCAGCTTTATTGAATTTTAACAGAAGGAGATTATCCTGATACAGTTCGAGAACATTTCCTGTGATGACATATTTATTGGCTTTTGACATCATATCCATAAAATTCTTTTCTACGCTCATATTTTCACAAGCCATTTTGGTAGAACCCATTTGCCCGGCAGAGAAATTGCCTGTGGAAGGCTCTACTTTAGCGGTTCCGAAATAGTTGTTGCATCCCGTATTTCCATTGATCTTTTCACCGTCAATATTCAGGGTAGGAGTTTTCCCCTTCACATTGTCAGCCAAAGCCCATTTCGTGCCGGAAAGTGAAGGCTGAGCTTTCCCTACTTTTGAAGCTGATCCCGCCATTGCTCCGCAGGAAACCAAAACCACTGCAGTACATAAACTTAAAAAAAGATTTTTCATTTTTTTCTTTTTGATTGAAATCAAATTTACGGAAATATTATTATTTAAATGGTATCACATGGATTTTATTATTCTTTTAACGGCTGTTTTTAGTGAATTTTTTTTAGAAAACAGACTTAAAATTTCGTTCCTGTGTGTCGGACCCCCAGTAAAAAATCTCTTTTTATTCCTGAAAAATATTGATGTTTTTGTTTAAGTTTTGGCTAAAGCCAATCTGATATGGTCATCAAAAAAGCGGGCTTAGCCCGCTCTATTAAATAATATTTGATTTTTCTATTAGTGCAAAAAAATTACCCTCTCAATTCCGCATTGAATTCTTTCTGGAAAGATTTAATTAAGGAATCCATTACTGCCGTAATTTCTTTGTCTTCCAGCGTTTTTTCCTCATTCAGAAGCTCAAAACTCAGGGCATAGGATTTTTTGCCTTCCGGAAGATTTTTCCCCTCATATACATCAAACAGATTGATATTTTTGATATATGGAGATTTATTCTTTTTAGCGGTCTGATAAAGATCTTCGTAATTCACACTTTTATCAATCAGTAAAGCCAAATCTCTTCGGATCTTGTTGAACTTAGGAATATCCTTAAATTTCAAATCATTTCCGGTGCGCAGTTTCTGAGCAAATTCCAACTCGATTTCTGCGTAGAAACATTCCTGATCGATATCAAAATCTTTCAGCATCTGAGTGGAAACCTTTCCTATTCTTACCAAAGCTTTACCATCAACTTCATAAGCTAAAGCATCGGAAAATCTTTCATCTGAAAGCGCAACTTCTTTATAATCAATTGCTAATTTTTCTAATAAAACTTTAACATACGCTTTTAAATTATAGAAACTGGTTGCAGATTTTGGCTGAAGCCAGTTTTCCGCAACTTCCCTTCCTGAAACAAGAATTCCAAGCTGCTTTCTTTCTTCGTATTTGTCTCTTTTATGATAGATTTTCCCAAATTCGAAGAATTTAATATCCTGATTTTTCCTGTTGATATTGTAGATCGCGTTCTGTAAAAGACCTTCCAGTAAAGACTTTCTCATGAATGCAAGATCACTGCTCAAAGGATTTAATAGTTTTACAGCGTGTGTTTCATCTTTTACGGAAGTGAGTGAATTGTTCATCACTTCGTTGAAGCCAAGGCTTTGCAAAGTTCTTGCCCAACTGTTTTCCAACTCATCCTGATCTTTTGCATGGAGTTTCACCGGTGTAAAAGATATTTTTTGAGGAGCATCAATTTTATTGTACCCGTAAATTCTTAAAATCTCTTCGATAACGTCAATTTCTCTCGTCACATCTGCTCTGTAAGCCGGTACGGAAATCTCATAACCGTTCTGAATTTCATTTAAAACCTGAATATCAAGTGCCTTTAAAATTTCTTTTACTTTTTCACGGTGAATTTTTGTTCCTAAAATCTGCTCAATTTTTGAAAACCTGATAATGACATAATTGTCTTCGATTTTCTTAGGATATTCTTCCAGCAAATCGCCAACTAATTTTCCTTCCGCTAATTCCTGAATCAATTTAACAGCATGGGTGATGGCTGTTCTGGTAATATTAGGATCTACTCCTCTTTCAAACCTGAAAGAAGCATCCGTATTCAGTCCGTGGAATTTTGCTCCTTTTCTTACTGCTACAGGATTGAAATAAGCACTTTCCAGGAAAATGGTTTTTGTATCAGCGGAAACTCCTGATTCTGCACCACCGAAAACTCCGGCAATACACATCGGGTTGTCTTTTCCATCTTTGATCATGATTTCAGAGCCATTCAAAGTTCTTTCCACACCATCTAAAGTTGTGAATTTCGTTCCTTCTTTTACGGTTCCTACTTTTACGGTTTTATCAGCAATTTTATCAGCATCGAAAGCGTGAAGCGGCTGACCGAACCCGTGAAGAATATAGTTGGTAATATCCACCACATTGTTGATCGGGCTTAGTCCGATGGCTTTGAGTCTGTCTTTCAGCCATGCCGGAGATTCTGCTACGTTTACGCCTTCAATCACTGCTCCGATATATCTCGGACATAATTCCGCATCTTCCACTACCAGTTTAAAATCGTGAGTCCCCTCATTGCTAAGTACAACAGAAGAAACTTTTTCAAAATCAGATTTTTGTTTGTTTGTAGAAAGATAAGCGTGAAGGTCCCTTGCTACGCCATAATGAGACATAGCATCGGTTCTGTTTGGCGTTAAACCAATTTCCAGAACTTCGTCATTAGTTATTTCAAAATAATCAGCGAATTTTTTTCCTACTTCAAACTTTTCTTCATTAAGAACCATAATGCCTCCGTGGTCATCGCTTAATCCCAATTCATCTTCCGCACAGATCATGCCTTGGGAAACTTCTCCACGAATTTTCGCTTCTTTAATTTCAAAAAAGTTTCCGGATTTATCATAAATTTTTGTTCCGACTACTGCTACTGGAACCGTTTGTCCGGCTTCCACATTCGGAGCACCGCAAACAATATTTAATATTTTCCCGTTCCCAACGTCTACCGTTGTTTTTTTGAGCTTATCTGCATTTGGGTGCTTTTCGCAGGTTAATACTTTACCTACAACAATTCCTTCCAGGCTGCCTTTAATACTTTCAAATTTTTCTATCCCTTCAACTTCAAGACCGATATCTGTAAGGAACTCACCGATTCTTTCAGTTTTCAATTCCGTTTTGATAAAGTCTTTAAGCCAGTTATTCGATATTTTCATCTGATAATTTTTATTTTTTCTAAGCCAGATGCAACCTTACGATTTCATCTGATATATTTGAAAATTGAGTTGAATTTAAGTTTACAAATGTCGTGTTTTTTTGAGAAACAGGGAAATTTATAACAAACTTTAAAGGTATAATTTCTATACAAATTTTAATGTGCCTGCGAAATATTATCCAAGTTTATCAGTAGTTTTTTGAATAGGTCTTTTTTTCTGCAAGATATTCTGCCTTCGTTCCATTACCTGTTTTAAAAAGAGTTTTTACGGTTTTCATAAGCTTATCAGCGGTAGTGCTGGAAAGATAAGTTACAAAATGTAAATGCGGTCCTTTACTCCATCCCGTATTTCCGCTCAAACCAATCACGCTGCCCTTCTTTACCTGATCTCCTATATTGACTTTCACTCCATTTTGTTTTAAGTGATAATACTGGGCAAATGTTCCGTCCGGATGCAAAATCGTTATATAATTGGCTTTATCTGCACAGCTTCTCGTAGGACAGGAAAAATTGTTATTGCTTACCAAATCTACTACTATTCCTTCCCGTGCTGCTACAATTTCTGTTCCCTCAGGCATGGTAAAATCCAAAGAATTTTCATTCTGGTGAGAAAATGAGCCATTATATCCCTGATAAACCGTAAAAGATTTACCGGTCTTAAAAGGAAGATCATACTGATAGTCTGAATCAAAATTTTTAATGGTTACATCTCCAATATACGTCATGTATCCGGGCATCTTTTTTATACTCCATTTTTTGGAATCATCAATTATAATAAAACTTGCCACTTTATTTTTAACTGATTTTGGAGGAAAAACCTGAGTCATTTTAAAAGGTTCAGGACTTTTCATATTTTCTACTTCCGGTTGGTGAACAAAAACAAATGATACAGGATAGATCTCCTGATTATCTGTGTAATACGTGATGGTGTCTCCTTTTTTCTGATGGTAAATTTTAATATTTTGCGAAAATGCGATAATAAACTGTAATAAAAAGATTATTGTTAAAATGTTTTTCATGGTTAAAAATTGATTATTCATTCACTAAAAAAGAGGTTTTGAAAAAATTCAAAACCTCTTATATTTTATTTAAATTAATACTACAACCCGATTACCGGCATTGATAACATTAAGATACTTTCGTTTTCTTCGAGACCATCAAGAGGCTCGATGATTCCCGGTCTGTTAGGCTGGGACATTTTCATGGTGATATCGTCTGATCCCAGAATCGTTAACATTTCAGTTAAGAATTTTGAGCTGAACCCGATATTGATATCTTCACCGTTATAATCGCAAGGAATCTGCATGTCTGCCTTATTTGCATACTCGGTATCTTCCGCATGAAGGTGAAGAATGTTTGCAGACAATTTGAATCGCACCTGGTTGGTCGATTTGTTTGACATGATGGAAGCTCTTTTGATGGCTCCTAACAAGAGATTTCTGTTGATGGTTAATACATTCGGGTTTTCTTTCGGAATTACCGCTGTATAGTTAGGGTATTTCCCATCGATCAGTCTACAGATCCATGTGTGTTTTCCGAAGGTGAATCTTGCCATATTTTCATTGAAATCGATTGTTACATCTTCATTTGAGCTTGCAAGAATATTTTTGAAAATGTTCAGCGGTTTTTTCGGCATGATGAATTCCATAGGTTCGGCGTTCATCAGGTCATTTCTTTTGTATACGACCAGTCTGTGAGAATCGGTGGAAACAAAGTTGGTTTCATTTTCCCCGAACTGGAATAAAACTCCCGTCATCACCGGACGAAGAGAGTCATTACTGGTAGCAAAAAGCGTGTTGGTAAGTGCTTCAGATAAAACGCCTGCAGACATGGTAACGCTTTGTGCGGCATCAAATTCCGGAAGCTCCGGATAGTCGTCTGCATTATCCAATGCTACGGCAAAGTTATCTTTTTCATCTAAAATCTCAAGCTGACTTCCGGTACCTTCAGCATTATCTTTTACAACAAGCGTTAATGGCTGTTCTCCGTAAGTCTTGATAAAATCCTGAAAAATCTTTGCAGGAACGGCAAATTTACCGGTATCGTCAGACTTCACTTCCAGAGAGGTAACAAGAGTTGTCTCCCCATCGGATGCTGTAATGGTAACCTGAGTTCCGTCTAATTCAAAAAGATAATTTTCTAAAATCGGTCTCGACTGAGAGCTTGATATTACGCCACTTACAGTTTGCAAAGCTTTCTGCAGTTCACCACTTGAAATAATAAATTTCATAGATTCAAAAATAAATTTTTACAAATATAATAAATAGAAAACAGATGGAAAAGAATAATCCTGAGAGTTATTAACAACCATCAAAAGATTCAGATTGTTTCTGCTTCATTTTCCGAAGTCAACACTATCAAATTGATAATGACTAAAGATAAGCATTTTCTTGACGCAAATAATTATATTTGTAAATATCTTTTTCACTATGCGAAAACCGCTTCTCTATAAAAGTTTTTTTAATGCTTTCCGCGGCGTTTTGATGATGTTGAAAAGCGAAAGGAATTTCCAAATAGAAACCGCTGCATTTTTTATTAATCTTTTTTTGATTTTTTACCTAAAACTTACTACAACTGACGCGGTTATGGTTATCATTATTTCTTCGGCTGTTTTAGCTGCTGAAATTTTTAATACGGCTATTGAAAGGATTTGCGATATGATTCAGCCTGAATTTGACAGGAGAATCGGTTTTATCAAAGATATTTCTGCCGGAGCAGTACTTCTGCTGGCCGTGGCATCGGTCATCATAGGAATTTTAATTTACTGGAAATACATTTAACCTCTACTTTTTAATTAACATCTCTTTTATAACAGATTTACTCAGAGGTTGTTTTTATTATTGTTGTAAAAAGATTATTTTCCGACATAAATGAAGCCGGATTTTCCGGATTTAAAAACACCTTCTACCCTTTTATAATCATCCACTTCATATTTATCGGCTTGTAGAATTTCTTCATCGGTAACTGCAAATAATACCCCTTCCACTTCATCTTCCGGATTTCCTGAAAATTCCAGAATCGGATGATATTTCTGGTTGCTTTTCCGTAAAACTTCAGGATCTTTAATTTCCAGCATTTTAAGCTTATAGCCTGTGAGAATGTCTTTTTGTCCTTGCAAAATTCTACCGAAAGTTTCAATCTGAACTTTTTCGTTTTGCAGGGTTCCGTAAGAAAATAGCTTGGGCATGAGAATGAATAAAATTTTGAACTATTAAGGTTTTTTATATAGCAGACTAATTGTGAAAATGCTTCGACAGGCTCAGCATGACAGCGCTAATACTATGTATCAAAATTATAAAATTTAACCGTGTATTAATTCAAAATAAGCTGAATATTTTTGTGTGACTTGATGATTTCAATTAAAATTTCAAATAAGGTCTGCCCGTTTCCGACGGTCAATTCATCTAATTTTTGCTGAAGCAGTTTAATATTGAACGGCTTTCCTTGTAAGATTTTATTTTCGTAAAATTTAATAGTTGCCTCAAAGCCTAAGTCTTCTTTTGATTTTTGAGAATCTTTCCAGGTAATTGCACCCTGAAATCCGTATAAAATGTCATCAAAACCATCCAACGTCCCGACCTTCCAATCTTCATCCTTCATAAAAAGCTGGGAAATCTCTTCATAGAAACCTTCCAGATTTGAAAAATGACTGCCATTGATGACAGTCATTTGTTTATTTGAATTATTATTCATTTATTTTTAACATTTTAAAGCCAAAAGCTAATTGCTAAAAGCCAGCAGCCTACTTAAAATATTCCACTCCATTTTTAAAGATGTTGTGATAATTCGCGGTAGGAATATTCTTCATCAGGCCTTCTGCAAAACGTTCCGGGTGCCCCATTCTTCCGAAAATTTTCCCGTCCGGACTTGTTATTCCTTCAATTCCGAAGAGTGAATTGTTTGGATTGAATGGCATTCCGTGTGCGATATTTCCTTCTAAATCTAAATATTGAGTAGCAATCTGTCCATTTTCATATAACTTCTGAATTTCCTCCTCTGAAGCCATAAATCTACCTTCACCATGAGAAATCGGGATGGTAAAGATCTGATCTTTCATTCCTTTTAACCAAGGCGATTCGTCATTCACTACTTTTACGTTCACCATCTGGGAAATATGTCTTCTGATGGCATTGTGAGCCAATGTCGGCGAATTCTCATCCAGATCCTTGATTCTTCCGTAAGGCAGTAATCCCGATTTAACCAACGCCTGGAAACCGTTACAGATTCCGATAATCATTCCGTCTCTGTCTAACAGTTCATGAACGGCGTTTCTCATTTTCTCGTTTTTCAAAACATTCACTATGAATTTTGCAGAACCGTCCGGCTCGTCACCCGCAGAGAAACCTCCTGAGAAAGCCAGAATCTGAGACGTTTTGATTTCCTCCACCCAGGCATCAATGCTTTCATCCAATAACTGGTGATTGATATTGATTAAAGGTAAACTGCTGATTGCTGCTCCTTCTTTAGCGAAAGCATTCAGCGTATCATATTCACAGTTGGTTCCCGGGAAAACCGGTGCGAATACTTTTGGCTGAGCGATTCCGTGCTTTTTAATGATGATATTTCTTGGATTGACTGAATTTAATTTTTCATCCAGTTCAACCGTAATTTTTCCTTTTTCAATCGTTGGAAAAAGATTTTCAAATGTATTGGTATTAGCTGCTAATAATTTCTCAATCGCAAATTCAGCATCGTTAATTTTAATAACATTTGAATCTTTAACTTCTCCGATTAAATGGAGGTTTACAGAGCCTAATTCTTCTTTAGATTCGATGATTAAGCTTCCGATATTTTTAGCTAATAAAGAATTTGTCACATTGAGCGGAGTCGAAATGTCGGCACCCAATCTGTTTCCGAAGCTCATCTTTGCCAAAGCAACAGCCACTCCGCCTTCTTTTACCGTTTTTACAGAAACAATTTTTCCTGCTTTAATGTTTTCAAAAATGAATTCATAAATAGCTTTTAAAGCATCATAATCCGGCAATCCGTTTTCCTGAGCAACATGATTGAAGAAGTATATTTTATTTCCTGCGCTTTTAAATTCAGGGGAAATAATATTTTTCTTTTCTCCGTTGGCGCAAGCAAAAGAAATCAACGTTGGCGGTACATTAAGATCCTGATACGTTCCGCTCATGGAATCTTTGCCTCCAATTGCTGCCAAACCGAGGTTCATCTGTGCATCATAAGCTCCCAATAAAGAAGCCAGCGGCTTGCCCCATTTTTCAGGATTTTGTCCTAATTTTTCAAAATATTCCTGGAAACTTAATCTGATATTTTTATAATCGCCACCCATGGCAACGATTTTCGCCACACTTTCCACTACTGCGTAAGACGCTCCCAATAAAGAATTTTGTTTTGAAATTTCAGCATCAAATCCCCAGCTTGCCAAAGAAACTGTTTCGATATCTTTTGCTCCGATAATTGGCAACGTCTGAACACTTCCTTCCATTAAAGTCTGCTGATATTTCCCACCTAAAGGCATCGCTACCGTAGTCGCACCAATTGATGAGTCGAACATTTCCAGCAATCCTTTTTGAGAAGCTACATTCTTGTCGCCTAATATTTTTAAGAAATTCTCTTCATTGAATGTCTGAGTGTCTTCCTTTACTTCATTAAGATGAGCAATTTTAACTTCCTGACTTTTTGAACAGCCGTTCGTATCAAGAAATGCTCTTGAAAGATCAACAATTTTATCACCTTTCCAGAACATCTGCATTCTTCCGGAATCTGTCACTTTTGCAACCTCCACAGCAACAATATTTTCAGCTTCACAGAACCTGATGAATTTTTCTTTATCTTTTGGTTCAACAACAACCGCCATTCTCTCCTGAGATTCAGAAATAGCAAGTTCGGTTCCGTTTAATCCTTCATATTTCAAAGGTAAAACATCCAAATTAACTTCCAAAGAATCAGCAATTTCGCCTATTGCAACCGAAACACCTCCGGCTCCGAAGTCATTCGATTTTTTGATCAATTTCGTTACCTCGGGATTTCTGAATAATCTCTGGATTTTACGTTCTTCAACGGCATTTCCTTTCTGAACTTCAGAACTCATTGTGTGGATAGACGTTTCGTCCTGTTCTTTTGAACTTCCGCTGGCTCCTCCTACTCCGTCACGGCCTGTTGCGCCTCCTAAAATAATGACAGAGTCTCCTGCTTCAGGTTTTTCACGTCTTACCCAATCCACAGGAACCGCACCGGCAACAAAGCCTACTTCCATTCTTTTGGCTTTATAGCCTTCATCATAAATTTCCGAAACCATGGTTGTTGCCAGACCGATCTGGTTACCGTATGAAGAATATCCGTTCGCTGCCTGCTTCGTGATGGTTTTCTGAGGCAGTTTTCCCGGCAAGGTTTTATCCACAGGTTCCAATACATCCGCTGCACCTGTTAATCTCATTGCCTGGAAAACAAAAGAACGTCCGGACAAAGGATCTCTGATAGCACCGCCCAAACAGGTTGAGGCTCCACCAAAAGGTTCAATTTCCGTCGGGTGATTATGGGTTTCATTTTTGAATAACAGATACCACGGTTCTTTTTTACCGTCATATTCCGCTTCAATCTGAATCGTACAGGCGTTGATTTCATCGGAAACCACTAAGTTTTCCAGATTCCCGGTTTTATGGAAATATCTTGCGCAAACAGTAGCGAGATCCATCAAGGAAATTGGCTTCAGTTCGCGTCCCAGGAATTTTCTTTTTTCGATATAATCGTTGAAAATAGCTTCCAGGGTATGTTTAAACTGTCCTTCAAATTCGATATTGGAAAGTTCGGTTTCAAAAGTTGTGTGACGGCAGTGGTCGCTCCAATAGGTATCTAAAACCTTCAGTTCAGTTTCCGTAGGGTTTCTTTGTTCTGATTTAAAATATTCCTGAATAAATTTTAAATCGTCCAGCCCCAATGCAAATCCGTGATTATTATAGAACGCTTCCAGTTGCGCATCATCGAAATTGATAAAATTTTCGTGAATAATTACTTTTGACGGTGTTTCTTCCGCAGGAATATCTAAAATGGTTAAATCTTTTTCCTGTGATTCAACCTTATTAATCAGAAGTTCTTTAATTTTAACCAAATCCGATTCTGAAATTCCTTCAAATTCTATTAATTTACCGCTTCTTACTTTAGACTTTTCATTCTCCGTTAGCAAAGCAATACACTGCTGTGCAGAATCTGCACGCTGATCGTATTGACCAGGTAAAAATTCCATTCCGAAATAAACTCCTTTTGCAGGATTTTCTTCGTGCAGGATATCTGTAACCGGATCTACGAAGGTACTGTTGACTACTTTTTCAAATTCTCCGTCATTCAATCCGAAGATATCGTACACATTGTACACTTTTATCTGCTGTACTGCGGGCACAATCGCTTTTACTTCATCAAAAATTTTTGGACTTTCCACATCGAAAATTCCTCTTTTTTCTACGAAAATTCTTTTGTTTTGAGACATTAGATGTCAGATTTTATTAGATTTATTTTTATTTTAAATTTATTTGGCTGCACTGCCTTTTTGCCTTGCAAAGATAGCATTCCTACGGAATGCATGTTGTATTTACATCATATTTCTACACAGATGTTATTCCTCCGGAATGTTATTTTTCTAATGGTGATTCCGTAGGAATCATAGCTGTGTAGAAGGAGCCTGCTTGGATTAAAGGCGCAGTCTGTAGGACTGCTATTTTATTTTCATTAAAATTGCAAGAAATGATAGGGCAATCAAAATATTATTTTTCATCATCATAGAATTCAAACAAATATTCATTCCTAAATTCAATTTCAAAAGCATTCAGCATTTCCATATACTCTTCTCTGAAACTCTTTTTTGAATGATGTTTCTCTTGATTTAGCACATAATTTACAACTTTGTCCTTCTGACTTTTTGCATAAGAAAAAGCTCCGTACCCTTCTTGCCAGGAAAATTTACCAAAACACAACTTCTTTTCATTAATAAAATTTGTAGATTCAATTTTAACCGTTTTAATTAATTCCGGAATCGTTATCTGCAAATTCTTATAGCTAAAGAAAATATGAAGATGATCAGGATTTGCATAAATCGCTAAAACCTTTTGTTTTTTATTACTAAATATTCCGCAAATATATTTCTCAATTTCAGCTCTTGCTTCAGATCTGATTTTAATATCTCTTCCTTTTGTTGCAACAACTACCTGAATATAAATCTGTGTGTAGGTATTCGGCATATTTTATTTTCATCATTTTGCAAAGATAGCATTCCTACGGAATGCGTGCATTATTTAATTGTATTCCTACACAGATTGTATTCCTACGGAATAATCATTTTCACTATTTTCATTTACTCAGTTTATTCGGGTTATCCGGATGTTCTTTCTGAAACTTTTCAGCATTTTTTCTTTCTTCTTTCAGCCATTTTTCAAAAGGAATTTTTTCATCATCAAATTCCAGTGTTAAAACTTTTTTACCGTCCTCTGAAACCAGGAATTTATATCCTGACAATCCTGCTTCCGCTTTCCTGTAGTCATAGGCATTTACCTGATAAAAAGGAAAATTTCCTTTTGGTCTTTCTACAATTTCAAAGAAAAGTTTCTTTTCGTCTTTAGACAATGTATTGTAATGGTTAACATAATATATCTCCGAAAGCATTTTATTTTGTTTCTCGAAAAATCCGAGAATATTCTTTTCCTTTTTATTATATGAAAAAGGATAGGGATAATAGTTCCCGTTGATTTCAATAGTAGTATCCGATTTTGCAACAGGCTGAACAGTTTCTCCTTTAAAATTCATGACACCCCAGGTTCCGCCTACGATTGCTTTATGTTCTTCTTCTGTTTTTTCCCAGTCGCAGCTATCGCAATAAGCGCTATATCCGTAATGAAAAGATGATGCGAAATCATGTTCCGGTTTGATAACGATGGCTCCGTTTCTGTCTGCAAAGCCAACTTTTCCATTTTTAACAAATCTCCTTGTGCCTTCCGAGAAATAATCAGCTCCGTTGTCATAAAAGAATGGTCTGTACAAGAAATTTCCTTTTCTGTCATAGACATATCCCCATGCATTTTTTTCAGCAGTTTCATTCTGTTTGGGACCATCAAAATAAATGGTTTCTCCTTCTACTAAATCACCGTCTTTTATGTAAGAGAAAATCTTAAATTGTGCCGGAACGATAATCTTACCTTCGTTGTTCTTTACTCCAAACAATGAATCGTTTGATTTGAAATACTTTAAAATTTCATTCTCCTGCGAAAAAGAAATTATTGGAATCAATGATATGATTAAAAGTATTTTTTTCATTTAAGCTGAAATCCTGGATTCTTTCCTAAATCATTATAGTTATGGGTTATTTTTTTAAACTTTGTCAAAGATTGAAACTTTGACAAAGTAAATATGCAGCCCAAAAGACTGCATACTGTGTTATACTTTAAGATCAGCCTCGAGCCCGATCAGATCTTTGTTCTGATCGATAATCGGCTGTACTTCGTTTTTGATAAATTCTTCCGTCTGGATCGGGGCAAAACCGATGAAGTTCTTAGGATCGAGCACTTCTTTCAGTTTGGATTTATCCAGCTTTAATGAATGATCATTCAAAATTCTTTCGATAAGATCGTTTTCTTTCCCTTCCACTTTCACCTGCTTGGAAGCTTCCATGGAATGAACCCTGATTACTTCATGAATTTCCTGACGGTCTCCACCTGCTTTCACCTCTTCCATGATGATGTATTCCGTCGCCATGAAAGGAAGCTCTTCCATAATATGCTTGTTGATTCTATTCGGGTATACTACGATTCCGTTCATGATATTATTCCATATCAACAGGATTGCATCAACCGCCAAGAAAGCTTGGGGAATTGTTAATCTCTTATTGGCAGAATCATCCAAAGTTCTTTCAAACCACTGTGTTGAAGCAACCATTGCAGAACTTGTCGTTAAAGACATTACATATTTTGCCAATGCTCCGATTCTTTCACTTCTCATTGGGTTACGCTTGTAAGCCATTGCCGATGAACCGATCTGGTTTTTCTCAAACGGTTCTTCAATTTCTTTCAGATTTTGAAGCAAACGTAAATCGTTGGTGAATTTATGGGCAGATTGCGCAATATTTCCTAATAAAGCAACCACTTTAGCATCTATTTTTCTGTCGTAGGTCTGTCCGGAAACCCCGAAAACTTTTTCGAATCCGAATCTTTTGGATAATTCTTTATCCAAGTTTTTAACTTTAGAATAATCTCCGTTGAAAAGCTCCAGGAAACTTGCTGCTGTTCCGGTGGTTCCTTTCACTCCTCTGAATCTTAGTGTTTCCAGGAAGAAATCAAGCTCTTCAATATCCAATACTAAACTTTGTAACCAAAGGGTTGCTCTCTTCCCGACAGTTGTTAATTGGGCCGGCTGGAAGTGTGTAAAACCTAAAGTTGGAAGATCTTTATATTCAATAGCAAAATCCGCTAAATTTTTGATAACGTTAACGAGTTTTTTCTTCAAAATTAAAAGTCCGTCGCGGATCTGAATCAAATCCGTATTATCTCCTACAAATGCTGAAGTTGCTCCGAGGTGAATGATTCCTTTGGCTGAAGGAGCCACGTCTCCATAGGTATGAACGTGCGCCATTACATCATGACGGAACTTTTTTTCATATTCTGTTGCTTTATCATAATCAATATTTTCGGCATTGGCTTTCAGTTCTGCAATTTGTTCATCACTGATTTCAAGGCCTAAGTCTTTTTCGATTTCAGCAAGCGCGATCCAAAGTTTTCTCCAGGTGCGGAATTTGTTATTATGTGAGAAGTTAAATAACATTTCTTCACTGGAGTAGCGCTCTTCCAATGGATTTTTGTAGGAATTCATTCTTTCTTTTACTTTTTAGCTATGCAAAAATACGATTTTCCGGCGAGAGATGAAAATTGTTTAAATGGCATATTTCAATTAATCTTCAATTCGTTTTTATATTATTCATTTTCAAATTCTCATTGAAAATTAGATTTCACTCATTTGGAGTAGTATCATTTTAAGGTTTGTATTACATTTGCATCAACACACAACTGATGAAAAAAAATTATTGCCTTGTCTTTTTAATGTTCCTGTGTTTTATTTATTCCCAGAATATAACACAGGATTCATTGCATCTGTTATTGCGCCGTACGAGCGATATTGCCAAACAAACGTCATTACTCAACCAGTTATCTGAGTCTTATAAATCTTCAGATCCTTATGCTATGCAAAATTTTGCTAAACAGGCTTTGCAGCTGGCGAAAAAAAACAATAATGTAAAGGAAGAAGCAATTGCCTATCAAAATTTAGGTACTTCGGAAATTATATTGGGCAATTATGATCAGGCGCTGAGGTATTTTAATTTCGGTGAAAAAAAACTTCTAAATCTTAACAGTAACAACAGCGAAATTCAGGAAGTCTTGGCCAAAACACTGGGCAGTAAAGGAATTGTATTTTCCGAGCAAAACAAATATGCGCTGGCTCTGGCTCATGATTTTAAAGCCTTAAAAATTTATGAAAAGTATAACAGAGAAATACCTTTATCTAAAATTTATAATAATATAGGTGTAATTTATCGTTCGATTGACGACCAGGACAAAGCATTATCCTATTTTATAAAATCCTACAGGCTTCAGAAAAAATTACAATCTCCTTCTCTTGGTGCTACCTGCTCTAATATCGGATTAATTTATTTAAAACAAAATGCCCCTGAAAAAGCAAAAAAATTCTTCGATGAGGGTTTAAAGGAATTTGAAAAAAATCCCAATGCAAGGGATCTTGGTGAGCTTTATAATAATATTTCACAATATTATATTGCACAGAAACAGCCTGTGACAGCTAAGGTGTACCTTCATAAAGCAGAGGAATCTTTTAAAAGCATTGATGATCAGTTTGGTCTGTCTGACACTTATTTGTATCTGGCCGAAATTTATTTCAATGAAAATAATCCTGACAAATCTTTTAAGGCTGTCAAAAAAAGTCTGGAAATATCAAAAAAACTGGATCTTCCGGAAACGTATATGAAATCCGAGGCATTGCTTTCAAGGATTTTTGATCAGAAAGGTGATAAAGAGAATGCTCTTATCCATCTAAAAAATTACAACTTAGGCAAAGATAAACTCGCCAAAATAGAAAATGCCAAAGAGCGCATAAAAACCGAGTTGCATTTCGAATCTGAAAAACAGCAAATGGAGCAAAAAGAAAAAGCCGATAACGAAAGACTGAAATGGTTTTTGGGTTTTTCGCTTCTGGGATTTATTTTAACAGGCATATTTTTCTTTTACCGGAACCGGGAAAAGGAGAAAACGATTCTGCTGCAGAAACAGCTTACGGAGTTTCAGCATAAAGCACTTCATTTACAGATGAATCCTCATTTTGTTTTCAACTGTCTTGCAGCAATTTCTTCATTTATTATGCAGAATGATAAAGAGGATGCTGTGAGATATTTAGCCAAGTTTTCAAAACTGATGCGTCTTACTTTAGACTTTTCCAAGGAATCGCTTATTACGATTGATAAAGAAATAGAAGCGCTGAAAAATTATCTGGAACTCGAGCAATTAAGATTCAATAAAAAATTTGATTTTGAGATTATTAAAGATCCTCTGATAGAAGACGATACTGCCCTGCCTTCTCTTCTGCTGCAACCTTATGTGGAAAATGCGGTGATACACGGCGTTGTTCCAACAACCGGAAAGGGATTTATCAAGATAACATTCAGACAGACAGATGATGTTTTGGTTTGTGAAATAGAAGATAATGGTGTGGGAATAGAAACATCCAGAAAATTAAAAGAAAACTCGGTAAAGATTCATAAATCCATGGCGCTGGAAATTTCAAAAAAAAGACTGGAAACCCTGGAAGAGCTTATAAAGAAGAAGATTCACCTTAGGATAGAGGAAATTAAGACTGAAACAAACGGTTCAGAGGGCACGAAAGTAACCCTGGAACTTCCATTAAAATATATAAAAGATTGATATGATAAACTCAGTAATAATAGATGACGACAGCAACCTTCGCGAGGGAATGAAAGCCATGCTGACGATGTATGCTCCCGAAATCCGTATTGCAGGAGAAGCGGAAAGTGTGGTAACCGGTATAGAACTTATAGAAAAGCTAAATCCCGAGATTATATTTCTTGATATTTTAATGAATGACGGAACAGGTTTTGACATTCTTGAACGCCTGAACCAAAAGTACGGAAAAATTTCTGCGCATATTATTTTCATCACAGCACATGAGAAGTTTGCGATCAAAGCATTCAGATTTAGCGCATTAGATTTTTTATTAAAACCGGTAGACCCTGATGAACTGAAAAACGTCATTGTTAAAATAAAAGCTATACAGCACCAAAATAATAACTATAAACATATCGAACTGCTTCTGGATAATATTAGCAGACAAACGGAAAATTTCAAAAAAATAGCCCTTTCTACTTCCGAAGGAATTCATCTGTTTGAAATAAAAGATATTATCCGCTGTGAAAGTGAGGACAATTATACGATGTTTTACATTAAAAACCACAAGCCCGTTGTTATTTCAAAAACACTGAAAGAATATGAAGAATTGCTTACAGAACATGGTTTTGAGCGTATTCATCAATCCCATCTAATCAATCTTAATGAACTGAAGTCATATATAAAAAAGGACGGCGGTTTCGTGATTATGTCGGATGCTTCGCAGCTGCCCGTATCCCAGCGGAAAAAGGAGCGACTGCAGGAATTAATTAATAACCTTTAAATTCTAAATAATAACAGACAAATTCTAAATCAGCAGGAGTTACCCCCGATCCTGTACCTATCTTTATAAAAAATACCCTTATGAAAAAAAAATTATCCTTACTTTTTCTGTTGCTGGCCATTGTGACAAAAGCACAGATTATTAATATTCCCGATGCCAACTTTAAGGCCAAGCTGCTCTCTTCTTCGCCTGCCAATACGGTAGCGAAAAATTTATCCGGAAACTATTTTGCCATTGATGCCAATGGTGATGGTGAGATACAGCAAACGGAAGCTGAACAAGTAAAATATCTTGACATATTCTCTTCAAATATTTACTCTTTAATAGGTATAATAAGTTTTATAAATCTTCAATATTTGTCTTGCTCCTCAAATCTGCTTTCTTCATTGGATGTACACGGGCTGATTAACCTCCAATTCTTAGATTGTACCGGTAATCAACTTACTTTATTAAATGTACAGGGACTTACAAATCTACTATATTTATACTGTCCGTATAATCAACTTACCTCACTGAATGCACAAGGGCTTACGAATCTTCAATTTTTAGATTGTGAAGGCAATCAACTTACTTCATTGAATGTACAGAGTACAAATCTTGTAGAATTATTGTGTAATGATAATCAACTTACTTCATTAAATATACAGGGACTTACAAATCTTCAATTGTTGGGTTGTCATTCTAATCAACTTACCTCATTAAATTTACAGGGAATTACAAATCTTCAAGTGCTCTTTGGCATGGGTAATCAACTTACCTCATTGAATGTACAAGGATGTATAAATCTTTTAAAATTATATTGTAATGGTAATCAGCTGACCTCATTGAATGTACAAGGATTAACAAATCTTGTAGAATTGTATTGCGATGAAAATCAAATTAATTCATTGAATACACAAGGATGTATTGCTTTAAAATATTTAGGTTGTCATAATAATCAGCTTACCTCGCTGAATGTAGAAGGATGTATTGCTCTTCAAAATTTATGGTGTATGAATAACCAACTTAGTTCATTATTTTTAAAAAATGGATCTGGTGAAATTGTAGATTTCAATAATAATCCTTCCTTACAGTATGTTTGCGCAGATGATTCGCAGATTCCGGCGATACAGAGTTCATTAGCATCACAGGGTCTAACCAACGTAAACATCAACACCTATTGTTCCTTCGTTCCCGGCGGAAGCTACAACACCATCACCGGCCTGGTACGTTTTGATGAAAATAACAACGGCTGCGATACTAATGATGAAATTTTTGAGCATATGAAGCTAAAGATCAGCGACGGAACAACCGGGGAAACCTTCGTGAAAAACAATGGAAAGTACGATTTTTATACCCAGGCAGGAAACTTTACGGTGACTGCTGAACCCGAAAATCCTGCGCTTTTTACCGTAACACCGGCAACATTCAGCACGAGTTTCCCGAATAATAACAATAATATTTTCACCCAGGATCTCTGTGTCACGAAAAACGGAAACGCCAACGACTTGGAAGTGGTGATCGCTCCTCTAACCAATGCCGTTCCCGGATTTGATGCGAAATATAAAGTGATGTGGAGAAATAAAGGGAATACTATCCTTTCCGGCAATGTAACCTTTACTTTTAATGCTTCTAAAATGGATTTTGTGTCTTCGGCGTTGCCGTCTGCTGTTTCAGGAAACCAGATTACTTTTAATTTTACCAATCTTAAACCGTATGCCAATACTGCTTCGGAGGTGACATTCAATATCCATCCTCCGACTCATCCTACCAATCCGGCCAATGCGGGAGACCAGCTTAATTTCGTAGCTTCGTTAGGTGTTGTGCCGGGAGATATCAATCCTGCCGATAATACTTTTAATTATCAGCAAACCGTCATCAATTCATTCGACCCCAATGATATTGTGTGCCTTCAGGGAAATACAATTCCTGCGGTAATGATCGGGAACTACCTGCATTATGTTGTCAATTTCGAAAATTTGGGGACTGCTCCTGCCACCAATATTGTGGTTGAAATGGATATAAATCCTGCCGATTTTGATATTTCTTCTTTGCAGCTTCAGAATGCTTCCCATCAGGTGTATACAAAAGTTACCGGAAATAAAGCCGAGTTTATGATGAAATCTGCAAACCTCGGAAGCGGCGGACACGGAAATATCCTCCTGAAAATGAAATCAAAAGGTACTCTGAATCCTGGAGATCAGCTTATGAATAAAGCCAATATTTATTTTGATTACAACTTCCCGATCAAAACCAATGATGCCATAACCAATATTGCAGGGGTTTTGAAGGTTGAAGAGAATCTAAATACCACATCCACAGAAGTATATCCAAATCCTACAAAAGGGGAAGTGAATATCAACGCTGAATCAGAAATCAAGGCGGTGGAGGTATATGACAATGCCGGAAGAATTATCCAAAAGCAGATCGGAATCAACGCCCGTAAAACGACACTTACTATCCGTAATGAAAACACGGGAGTATTTTATCTTAAAATAGTTACCGATAAAGGTAGTATGGTGAAAAAAGTGATTAAAAATTAAGGTTGCTTTAAACAATACCGGTTCTTAAAATAAAGAGGCTGTCTCATTTTGAAACAGCCTCTTGTTATTTATTTTGTCCAGTTGATTTTTGAATGTTTCACGTCTTCGGAACTGGTTCCGATCATGATATCAAATTCTCCCGGTTCCCAGTCGTATTTAAGATCTCCGTTATAGAATTTAAGGTTTTCAGGAGTAATGCTGAAGGTAACCTTTTTAGATTCTCCTTTTTTAAGCATTACTTTCTGGAAGCCTTTCAGTTCCTTTACAGGTCTTGTGATACTTCCCACCATGTCTCTGATGTAAAGCTGTACAACTTCTGCTCCATCATAATTTCCGGAATTCGTTACCGTTACCGAAGCCTGAATGGTTTGATTTCCTTTTGGATTGGCGTTGGATACCGTAACATCAGAATAGTTGAATTTGGTATAGCTTAAACCATATCCAAACGGATAAAGAGGCGTATTACACTCATCCATATAATTGGAACGGAATCTCTGGTATTCGCATTTATCAACAAGTTTCTGATCCAAAGGTCTTCCCGTATTTTTTGCATTATAATAAATTGGCACCTGTCCTAAGCTTCTCGGGAAAGTCATCGGCAGTTTTCCTGAAGGATTTACTTTTCCGAAAAGAACGTCTGCGATAGCATTTCCGGCTTCAGAACCCGGGAACCACGCATTAAGAATAGCGTCCGGAGCGTCTTTAACATTGGTAAGTGCCAACGGACGACCTGTGAACAATACCATAGCGATCGGTTTTCCCGTTTTTTTCAATTCGTTTAATAAATCTACCTGAGACTGCGGAATGGTAATTTCCGTTCTTGAAGAAGATTCTCCGCTCATTTCAGCGGATTCTCCGATGGCAAGAACAATAACATCTGCCTTGTTGGCTACGTCAACCGCTTCTTTCAAAAGAGCTTCTTTCGAACGGCTGTCCCTGTCTGTTTTTTTTCCGTGGGCTGCATAGATTTCTTCCAGTTTGGCATCCTCATCAATATTGGCTCCTTTTGCAGAAATGAATTTTACATTCTTACCATAGTTCGCCTGAAGTCCCTGCACGAGATTAACCGACTTGTCATGTTTTGCTGCCACACTCCATGTTCCGGTCATATTAATGGCGTTATTCACCAGCGGTCCAATTACCGCAACGGTTCCTGTCGCCTTTAAAGGCAGTGTCTGGTTTTCATTTTTTAATAAAACCATAGACTGAGCGGCAGCATTTCTTGCAATATTTCTGTTTTCCTGACTAAACACTTCCTTAGCTGCTAATTTCGCATCTCCATGTTTATAAGGATTATCGAACAATCCGAGATCATATTTAGATTCAAGAACTCTTCTGGCTGCCATATCGATTTCTGACTGGGTAACTTTTCCTTCAGACAAAGACTTTTTAAGTGTCGTTAAAAACCCTTCCCCTACCATATCCATATCTACACCCGCTTTCAGAGCCAGCGCAGAAACCTGTTGAAGATCTCCCATTCCGTGATCCACCATTTCGTTGATCCCGGTGTAGTCGGTTACCACAAAACCTTTGAATTTCCACTGATTTCTCAATACTTCCGTCTGAAGCCATCTGTTTCCTGTGGCCGGCACACCATCCACTTCATTGAAAGAAGCCATTACAGAAGCTACTCCTGCATCTACTGCTGCTTTGTAAGGCGGAAAATATTCGTTGAACATTCTAACGTGGCTCATATCAACGGTATTGTAATCTCTTCCCGCTTCTCCGGCTCCATATAATGCGAAGTGCTTTACACAGGCCAAAATTGTATTTCCACTAGCAAGATCTTTTCCCTGATATCCGTACACCATATTTTTAGCAATTTCGCTTCCTAAATACGGATCTTCTCCTGAACCTTCGGATACTCTTCCCCATCTCGGTTCGCGGGAAATATCCACCATTGGAGAGAATGTCCAGTTGATTCCGTCTGATGAAGCTTCTTTCGCTGCAACTCTTGCAGATTGCTGAACGAGGTTCATATCCCATGAAGAGGCAAGTCCTAAAGGAATCGGGAACGTAGTTTCATAACCGTGGATTACATCCATTCCGAAGATCAAAGGAATTTTAAGTCGGCTGTTTTCAACGGCTACTTTCTGAACAGCTTTGATTTTATCCGCTCCTTTAATATTGAATAGTCCTCCGACCAATCCCTGCTCGATTTTCTTACCGATATCCGAGCTTTTCGCCAGACCTGTGGTAAAATCACCTGAACTTGGCAAATTAAGCTGTCCGATTTTTTCATCCAGGGTCATTTTCGACAAAAGATTGTCTACGAAAGCTTTCTTTTTAGCCTGATACTGAGCCGTCTGATAAGACTGGACAGGCTGCGATATCATTTCCTGTGCAGAAAATACCGGAGCCAGGGCCAACATGGCGATTACAATTAACTTTTTTCTCATAACTTCTTCATTATTTTAAGGAATTCGTGAATCTTCGATTTCATAAGTCTATCTTCTTTATTATAGTTTCTTTTTACTTTTGTTAGTTAAACCAAGGCACAGAATTGTTTTTACAACGTCATAATTTTAAGATGCAAGGACACTTTGAAGAGCTTAGCATAAGCTATTCACTCAGCAAATGATAGCTGCCCATGTATCAATATTTATTTTCTTTTTGACAGCATCCACTCATACAACTTAGGATTTGAATAAGTTGAATCCCAAGAATTATGGTTATCATTCGGAAAGATGGTTAATTCTGCAGATGGATTTACCGGGTGGAGTTTTTGGTAAAAATTAAATGCATTTTCCGGTAATACCACATCATCCATTCCGCCATGAAATATTTTCATATTTAAATTTTTGTACTGCTGGATGTTGGCATACATCACCCTGTCGGTAGGTGCACAAACGGAAACTACTGCTGCAAATATTTCGGGATGCTCCATTGCTAATTTCAGTGTTCCCCAGCCACCCATGGAAAGTCCGGTAAGATAAATTCTGGAGGAATCGACCTTATATTTTGCCTGAATTTCTTTGATCAAAGCATAAAGGGTAACCGTATCCCACCATGTGTTTTCAGGACATTGAGGAGCTAAGATTGCTACCGGTTCCTTGATCAGGTTTTTGTAGGTGAACGGACTGTGCGCTTTTACTTTTTCCAGGTCATTGCCTCTTTCGCCGGACCCATGTAAAAATACAATTAGCGGAACATTTCCTTTTATTTTCTGGGGATAATCAAGAATGTAGGAAATTTTTTCCTGTCTTTTAATTTCTTTATTTAATTCTGCCTTGATTTCCTGAGCATTTGCTTTTGTAGAAAATAAAAACGGCAGTAATAAAGCGTATTTTAATTTACATTTCATCTGAAATTTCTATTTTGGTCCTTCAATTTAACTATTCTTTTTTAATTAGCCCCGATTGAAGCATTTGTTTGAGCTCATTTTTTTGGATTCTGCGCGGCTTCGCCGCGCAGAATCCAAAAAAATAGCGAGTGCGGAAAGCGGGAAAAAGCTCCTAAGAATTATTTAATATTATATTTTTCTGACTTGAAGCTTAATTTCTTTAATCCCTGTTGAATTTCAGGAGCATTCATGAATAATTTCCATAAAAATCCGGTTCTGTAATTTTCAATCATTGGAGCGATGGTTCCCTGGTCGATGGCAAGATATCTTGGAGTAAACCAATTATCATAATTGATGGAGGTCGCATCGTAAGGTCCTGCAGCGCCAATAAATTCAGGCTTTTGTGTATAGATAAATCTCAAAAAATCCATAGATTCTTTTGGCGTGTACGGAAAGCTGCTCAATGCTGCGGTAGGCGTAATCACTCCTCTGTCATTTTTTGGGAAGTGAGCGTCATATCCTGTTGTTCCGTCGCTGTTTCTGGAGTAACTTGCGGTCAGTCCCCAATAGTTCGGCCCGTAACCTTTCCAGTTTTTAGGATTTTCAACGCAATATTTATAATCAATCAGTACCTGATTTTTGTTTAAGTCAAAATAATTGTTGATTAATTTATCTGAAAGATTGGTAGGATCTAACCCGATATAGGAATAATGTGCCCAGAATAAAGGGCCTCCATATTCTTCGGCACCGTTGTGCTTTACATATAAGGGAAGTCCGTATTTTGTTTTATCTGAAAGATAGGTTCCGTTTCTTGTCCAGCCTTTGTAGTAGGTTTCGGCATCAATGGGATACGTTGGGGATGATGCTGCTAAAATATAAGTAATCAGACATTCGTTATAGCCTTCCAGCGGAAAATTCATTTCCCAGCCGTAATTGGGCGACCAATGCCAATACAATACCTTCTCTCCGCCTTTAGTATACCAATTCCACTGGATTCCTTTCCAGAGTTCATCACATTTTTGAGCCAGCGCTTTTTCTTCGGCATTTCCGTTTTTAAAATACTCGCGCACCATTAAAATCCCTGAAGTTAAAAACGCCGTTTCTACCAAGTCTCCGCCATTGTCTTTTTTTCCAAAAGGGACGGTTTTCCCGGTTTCCCCATTGATCCAATGCGACCATGCTCCTTTGTGGCGATCTGCTTTTTTGAGAAAATCCATCATTACAGTTAGTCTTTTCACTGCTTCCTTTCTTGGGACAAAACCTCTTTCAACTCCCACCAAAACGGTAGCCAGACCAAATCCCGAACCACCGGTGGTAATGACATGTTTGTCATTATCGGGGTAAATATTGTCTTCATGATACCGCTCGCGTCCCAGTTTAGAGTTGGGTTCTGCGTAATCCCAGAAATATTTTAATGCATCTTTCTGCACCCTGTCCATTAATTGTTCATCTGTGATATCATTTTTCACGATTTGAGGTTTCGCAGATTGCTTTTGCGGCGACTGCGAATTTTTACATGAAACCGTGAATAGAGCTATTAAAGCGATTGATGCTATCCTTTTCATTTATTAAAGTTAAGGGTTATATATACTAAAAGAAGAGGAGAACTTTCATTCTCCTCTTAAGTTTATATTTAAATTTTAATAACCAGGGTTTTGGGTTAAGACACCATTACTCTGATTGATTGAATTCAATGGAATTGGGAAAACTTCATTTTTACCAGCCTTATAACCGTATGAAGCTAGAACAGTTGTTGCCTGTCCCGTTCTCACTAAGTCCACAAAACGATCTCCTTCCATAGCCAGCTCTACTCTTCGTTCACGCCAAATAGCTGTCCTTAAAGCCGACTGCGTAGTAGCAGTAGTTCCAGCTAATTGCGCTCTTGTTCTCACTTTGTTAAGATTGGTGATCGCGGCTGTAGTATTTCCTAATTCATTAGCTGCTTCAGCATTGATTAACAGAACTTCTGCAAATCTCAAGATTCTGATGTTTTGTATAGATCCATATCCACAAGCATTATTATTCAGAGATTTTGGTACATATACTTTTTGATTCCAAACATTTCCTGCCTGCGGGTCTCCTTTTTGTATCAAATCTCCTTCAGGAGTGATCTCACCATTTCTTAAAATTGTTAATTCTTTACGAATATCTCCAGCTTCAAACGCTGATTCCAAAGCTGCTGTCGGTGTGAAAAAGCCCCATCCAAATTGATTTCTAACACCTTGAACTTCCGCATACTGGCTTCCTCCAAATTCTGTAGAACATTGACAGTTTACTTCAATAACCGATTCCGGTCCGAATTCTCCTGCAGGACGGAATAAGTGATTAAAATCAGGATCCAGATTATACCCCATGGCAATAACCTGATTAGAAGCATCATACGCTTTTTGCCAGTCTTTTTTGTATAAATATACTTTTGATAAAAGTCCAAGTGCTCCTCCTTTGGTCATTCTGCCCAAATCTGAAGCAGGATAAGATTGAGGTAAAACGGCTGCAGCGCTTGTGAGATCTGAGATAATGAAATTATATACCTCATCAACAGAGTTTCGTGGAATATTATAATTGTTTTGTACTCCATCAAAAATAGGAACTCCACCATAAATCCTCACCAGATTGAAATAAAAATATGCTCTTAGCATTTTAGCTTCAGCCACTAGTCGGTTTTTAAGTGTTGCATCCATATCAATATTCGGAACGTTTGTAATCACCTGATTACATCTGTTTACGAATTGCCATTGGCCAATCCAATACCCCTCTACACCAGAATCACTTGCAGTATAAGTGAACTGATCATAAGCATTAATAAAAGAAGCATCTCCTGGATTTGATCCTTTTTCAACATCATCTGCAGGAACTCCAAAAACATATTGAGCAGGAAATGCAGAATTTTCCCAGCTTCTTAATGCAACATAAATTGCATTCGTAGCCTGCATGGCATCTTCCTGAGTTTTGAAAAATGAGGAAGCATCTGTTGCCCCTACTCTTTCCGTATCTAAATAATCGTCTTTACAACTAACGACCAAGGAAAATAAAACGGCTGATATAAGTATTTTTTTCATGATTTTCTAATTAAAAAGTTATGTTTGTACCGAATGTATAAATTGCAGACAACGGATAAATGTTGTTATCAATACCCATCTGCACTCTATCGGTATTGTTGATTTCAGGTGAGAAACCGTGGTATTTAAATGTAGTCCAAGGGTTCTGTGCACTTAAGTAAATTCTTACTCTATTGAAGTTTGGCAATTTTGCAAAACCTTTTGGTAATGTATATCCTATCTGAATATTTCTGATTCTGAAATAACCACCATTTTCTACATAGAAACTACTTGGTAAAATAACTGATTGGTTATTAGTAACCATAGAATATGAATTAGAGGTACCGGCTCCGTTCCATCTATTTTCATAAAAATCTAAATCCCAGCTTTCATTACCAAATCTCTGTTCACGATTGTAATTGTATATTTTATTACCAAACACTCCCTGGAAGTCTATTGCAAAATCAAAATTGGATACATTCATATTAAAGCCGAAACCATAAGTTCCTTTAGGTACAGGGCTTCCCAAAAATGTTTTATCTCTTTCATCGATTACTCCGTTTCCATCCTGATCTACAAATTTAAACCAGCCGGCTTTTGCACCAGTCTGACCAGAAGCTGCAGCTTCAGCGTTGGTCTGGAATACCCCTGCAACTTCATAACCGTAATATGAACCAACCGCTTGACCTGCCTGTAACCTAACAATTGAATTTCCGAATAAACTTGCTCCTGTATTTAGGTAAGAATTTCCGTACACTGAAGTAATTTCATTTTTTAATGAAGTAAAATTACCATAGAATCCTATTCTTACTTTTTCTGATAATTTTGTGTCATAATTTACAGAAAATTCCAGACCCCTGTTATTGAATGAAAATGCATTGGTAACATAATTATTCCAGTTGCTTGCTCCTGAAACAGTTCCTTGTACAATTCCGTATACAACATCTTTTGTATCTTTATCAAAATAGGTAGCTTCAACCTTTAGTTTATTATTGAGAAATGCCATTTCAAGCCCAACATCTTTTCCGGTGGTAATCTCCCATCCAATTGTAGGGTCAATAAGCAAGTCTATCGTTTGCCCAGGATATCCGGTATTTCCATAATATGCTCCTGAACCCAGTATACTTGTGATATTATCATAAGACCTTACCACATTCGGATTACCTGTTCTCCCCCAACTTCCCCTTAACTTTAACAGATCAAAAATGTTCTGGTTACTCATAAACCCTTCTTTCGAGATTACCCAACCTGCACTTACTGAAGGGAATATTTCGACTCTGTCATCAGAAGAAAAGTTAGAAGATCCATCTCTACGAATAGAAGCATTCACTAAATATTTTCCCGCATAATCATAATTAACTCTTCCAAAGAAAGATTCAATCCTGTTTTTATAAGGGACAACATTTAAACTGGGTCTATACTCATATCCGAAAACATCTGTGCCATTAGCAATTTCCAGCGAACTATTTGATCCGTTATACATTACATTGGTAGCATTCCAATACGATTGTGTATAATAATTCTGAGTTCTGGAAAAACCTCCTAGTATGTCTAAGTTATGACTACCAAAAGTTTTTTTCCATGTCAAAGTATTATCCCACACATAATCTCTATTACGGGAATCTCTTGTCACTAAAGAAGACTTACCCGGCTGAGGCACATATTGCATTACCGGTGTATATTCATAAAGACTGGTATTAAGATTATCATTTGTTAAGCTACTTCTGAAAGTAAAATCATTTAAAAACTTAACTTCCGCCCAAACATTATTAAGCATTCTTTGCTGTCTGTTTTGCGATCTGAATAAATCAAGCTGCGCTCTTGGATTGTTTACCGTAACCAAAGTAAAATACTGATAATCACCAGTTGACGGATTTATTGGAAAATATACGGGTGGTGCATTATAAGCATTTAGAAGTGGATTACTTGCAATATTGGTAAGCATCTTGGAGAATGTGAAATTATCTCCAATTGTAATATTATCTGTAATTTTATAACTCAGATTTGCTTTAGCAGTAAATCTTTTAAAATTACTTCCTGAATTAATTCCTTTTCCTGCATCTAAATTACCTTCATCTTCAATATATCCTACACTGCCATAATAAGAAAGTTTCCCTAAAGAACCTGAAGCTGAAAAATCATTAGAATTAATTGTACTTGGTCTTAAAACCTCTTTAAACCAATTGGTGTCTGCTGGAAAATTAGTTCTAGATATAGATCCCGCTGAAGATCCGTTATCATTGATTAACTTTTCATTATATAGTTCGATATATTGATCGGAATTAACCATTTTAGGAACATTAGTAACTGTTTTTATTCCTAAATATGAGCTTACATTAAAAGTAGGCTTTTTACCTCTCCCGCTTTTTGTCTTGATAATAACAGCACCGTTTCCTGCCTGTGCACCAAAGATCGCTAAACTCGCAGGATCTTTCAAAATACTCATCGATTCTATATCCTGTGGATTAAGATAAGATATGTCGGTAGTAATTGAACCGTCAACAATATAAACTGTATTTCCTGTAAGAGAACCGATACCACGTATATCCACTCTTGGAGAACTTCCTGGAGTAGCAGAGTTAAAAATCTGAACACCAGAAGCCTTTCCCTGCACAGAACTTAAGGGATTGGCATTCGGCCTGTCAGCAAGATCTTTTGCAGAAATTATACCAATACTCCCTGTAACATTTTCTTTTTTCTGAGATCCATACCCAATCATCACCACTTCCTCAATCTTCTGTTCTTTGGAAACAGTATCGTTTGGTGTGGTTTGTGCATTGACATTCATACCGAAGTATAAAACAGCAATGAGACATGAATACTTTAAATCACGTTGTTTCATATAGTTATTTTTTATTCGTACAATCATAATGATGGAAAAAATGCCTGATTTTTTCCTGCTTATCATGAAAATATTGCATATTCTCACAAAAAGACATTAGTCAAAATTATAAAAATATCTTGAACAATGTTAATTTTACTTAATGTTTTTATATTTTAGTTAAATCTTGAATTTGTATAAAATAGAGTTAATATTTATATTTTGAAAAAGATATTCAATTTTTGGCTCAAAACAGCTATTACCTTTAAGTACAGAATCTATTTTTAACAAAAAAAATTTATTTTTAATATTTTAGACCCGATCAAGATATTTATACTTAATACACATTTTTTAACATTCTGATTATCCATTATTATTATAAAATTTGTTAAAACAATATTTGTATTTAAATTTGGTTTATTATTTGAGCACATTTTTTTTTAATCATTACAATGAAAAAATACATTATCGCTGCTGCCTTTGTTATTGCAACAGGAGCTGTCATCAATACAAGCCTACAATCTTGCACTACATTGGCAACATCAGACCTCGGCTTGTCGGTTATTAAAAGATTACTTCTGAACGGAATAGATAAAGGGGTGAATATTTACAGTAACAGAGAGGCCTTTTTACAAAATAATATGGTAGACAAGGCTCTTCCGAAACAGCTGAGAGAAATCAATTCCATGCTGGAAAAAGTAGCCCCATCTCTTGTAGCAAAGGAGAGAGAATATATTGCAGATGCTGCCGTTTATACCGTGAATATTTCAAAACCTATTCTGGTAAATGCTGTAAACAGCCTCAATGCCCAGGATGTCACGAGAATCATCCAGGGAGAAAAAGGAACTGCTACACTGATCCTGAAAGAAAAAACATCCCAACAGCTCATTGCTGCCATTACACCGAAAGTTGAAGAGCAATTGAATCAATACGGTATTACAAGAAGCATCAATACAGCTCTATCAGGGAGCAATCTTCTGAATGGCCTGCTTGGAGGAAGCAAAACTACGGTAAATTCCGGAGGACTGAGTCAGCTGGCTTCTGAACAACTGGTAAATGGTCTGTTTAATATCATTGAAGATTACGAGGTTCAGAATTCCAGATCGCTTTTAGGGCCGCTTGGAAAATAGAAGAATTTTCGGTATCTTTATATATTATTTATAATTGGAGATGGATATTTTACAAGGAAATCAACATGCAAGCCCGGATGATTTTTATAATTCATTAAGGACAAAACTGGAAGATCATCATGATTTTCCGGAAGATTATTTATTCAAATTTATTATTCCGACAGATCAGGCAAAACTTACCGAAATTTACCGGGTTTTTGACGGGATTAAATTTACTTTAGGAAACAGGGAAAGTAAAAACGGAAAATATACAGCCTGCAACATCAATGCATTTGTGCTGGACGCCAATCAGGTAGTTACTATTTATAAGGAAGTAGCCAAGATAGAAGGCGTTATTCTGCTATAAAAATTAAAGTCAGCTTTTTGAGCTGACTTTTTAGTTTATTTGTCTATAAAGTATTTTACATTTTCAACAGGCCTTCCCAACATGGCTACAGATCCTTTAATCAAAATAGGTCTCTGAATGAGAGAAGGGTTTTCGGATAAAATCTGTATCCACTCTTCTTCTGAAAGATTTTTCCCGGCATATTTTTCAAGATAAAGCTTTTCATTTTTTCTGATGATATGAAAGACACTTTGGTTGAGCTTTTTAAGAACGGTCTTAATTTCCTGCACACTCAGTGGTTCCTCAACAATATTAATCATTTCAAACGGAACCCCATTTTCATCAAGATACTCCAAAACCGCATTGGATTTTGAGCAATTTCCGTTATGTAAAACTTTCACTACCATATTAATGGATTTAAATATATTCTGGATATAATGAGTGTAGCAAGAATACTACCAGAACCATGTTATTGATAATAAAATCTTTGCTAAAAAAGCCCATAAAGTTCCGCTTCAATTTTCTCAAGAATAAATCCGAAGTCTTCAGGCTTTTCTACGAAATCAAGATCATCTACTTCAATAATAAGCAGCTTTCCTTCCGTATAATTGGAAATCCATTTTTCGTATTTCTGGTTGAGCTTTGAAAGATATTCTATACTGATTGATGCTTCGTACTCCCTTCCTCTCTTATAAATCTTTTTTACCAGATTAGGTACATCAGATTTTAGGTAAATTAAAAGATCGGGTGCAGAAACAAAAGATTTCATCAGATTAAATAAAGATGAATAATTATTAAAATCCCTATCCGAAAGTAAATTCATATCGTTCAGGTTTTCTGCAAAAATATGGGCATCTTCATAAATCGTACGATCCTGAATGATATTTTTCCCACTTTCCCTTATTTCTTTCACCTGCTGAAAACGACTTCCTAAAAAATAGATCTGCAGCGCAAAACTCCACTTGCTCATGTCCGCATAGAAATCTTCAAGGTATGGATTGTGATCTACATCTTCAAACTGGGCATCCCATCCATAATGTTTAGAAAGCATGGTTGTTAAAGTAGTTTTACCTGCTCCGATATTTCCTGTAACTGCAATATGCATATTTTCTCCTTAATATTTTTGATTTTACCCGATTAATTACCGCCTGATTCCAGCGTTGAGATATCTTCTATCAACTTTTGCAAAGAGCTTTCGGAAGGATTTTTATCTTCAATTTCCTGAGTTTTTTTCTCTAGTTTTTCTTCCGGACTTCCGGATTCTGCCGGTTTTTCTTCAGGCTGTTTTACCTCCTGTTCCGGTTCTTTCTGCTTCTCATCAGGTTCCTTCTGCGGCTCTGCCTTTTTGTTTTTTTCGAGGCTGTAAAGATAAAGTTTGTTGGCCTTGATTTCAAAATAAGAAAGGGTATTTTTATCCACAATCCGCGCTTCGGGATCCTGAAAAATTTTAACCATTTCTTTTTCCTGAATATATTTTAAAATAATGTTATTGGTAATTACTAAAATATTTTCATTTTCCCTTCTGAAACGCTTTCCGTTTTCTACCGGTGCTTCAAAGATTTTTTCAAACTTAAAAGTATAAACCCGAAAAGCCTGTCTTGTTAATATGTAAATCTTATTTTCATACACCAGAAGATCCATAAGATCATCGAAACTTGCATCAAAAGGATAAGAATTAATAATCGTTTCGTTTCTGAAATTATACTGGATAAGTCTTTTGGTACTTTCATCCAACAGCCAGAGCTGCTGAAGGTCTTCTGCATAGGCCATTTTAATAAACCCGAATTTTTGTTTAAAATCCACGCGCTGGATCTCATTCATATTCTGATCAACAAATTTAAGTTCCTGTGCATTTTCAGAGAAAAGCGGTACACTCAGCGGATTTTGTACATTCTGAACTTTGAACGGTACCGTAAGCATCATCTGACCTATCTGTTTTCCCAGCGAATCATATTTGGTGAGACTGAAATCTTTGTTTTTGTAGATATAAAGGTTTCCGTAATCATCGGCAAGCATATCTTTAGCTTCCTTCAGTTTCAGGGTATCCAAAGGAAGAGATTTCTGCGCTGAAAAAGGACAGAAGATGAACACCAATATTACATATAATATTCTCAAATTTTTTTACTGAAGTAGCGCCCCAAAAGGAACGCTACCAATTTACTATTTTATTCTATTATTTTAAATAATTACCTTAAATTTTAACTGTGACGGTTTTTATATCAAATTATTACTTAATTGCCACTTCATAAATTTTCGGCCAGTTTTTACCTGTTACCAGCATATTTTCACCTTTAAAAGCAATTCCGTTCAGTACGTGCTCTTTATCATCTTTTGTATTTTCTTCCGTAATTTTTGTAAAGTCAAGCTTACCTACTGCTTCCCCAGTTTTCGGATTAATTTTAAGAATATAAGGCTGATGCCAGATATTTGAATAAATAAAACCGTTGTGATATTCCAGTTCGTTAAGCTGGGTATGAATATCATTATAACCTCCTACCGCAAGTTCACGGACTACTTTGGAGGGATTGTTAACATCAAGAAAATACAATTTGTTGGAGCCATCTGTAGCAACCAGGTTTTTACCATCAAAAGTAAGTCCCCATCCTTCACCGATTTCGTTGGGCAAAGGAAATTCAGAAAGCTTTTTCAATGTATTTTTATCATAAATAAATCCCAGTTTATTCTGATAGGTAAGCTGATAAATTTTATCACCTGCAATAGCACATCCTTCTGAAAAAATATGTGCAGGCTGCTTTTCTGTGATAATCGGGGTTATGCTTCCTAAAGTATATTTGATAAGTTGTGAAGAGTTTTTAAGGCCGTCACTTTCATAGACCATATTTCCTTCGAGCAGAAATCCTTCCAGAAAATTATTCGGATCATGCGGATATTCTGCTACAATTTCGTAAGAAATATTTTGTTCCCTATTTTTTGAAAAGACATTGATAGTTGCATCCTGATTGAGGGTTTCACCATTTTTTGTTTTGATACTGAATGTTATTTTATTTTCTCCGTATTCAAAGAATTTCGGATCAACAGTCATATTCGAAGTTTCCTTATCTCCGAAACTGATCGTTACAGCATCTGCATTATCCATAACCTCTTCCGGAAGATTAATACGATCACCGAAACGATAGCCTTTTTCTTCCATTGAATGATTGTAATTAGCCAGAACATCAAGCATTTTTTGATCATTCCTGCATGAAGTCAGCACAAACAATAATGAAAGAACGGAAATTAGTCTTTTCTTCAATGTATTCAGATCTTAATTACTTAATTGCCACTTCATAAATTTTCGGCCAGTTTTTACCTGTTACCAGCATATTTTCACCTTTAAAAGCAATTCCGTTCAGTACATCATCACTTCCTTTGGTATTTTGTTTTGCAATATCCGTAAAATCGAATGTTCCTACAACTTCTCCATTCTGAGGATTAATCTTTAAAACAATCGGTTTCTGCCAGACATTGGCGTAGATAAATCCGTTGTGGTATTCCAGCTCGTTCAGCTGATCGTATGCCTGTGCGCTTCCTGCAACGGCGATATATTTTACCAGCTTTGAAGGATTGGCAGGATCAAGGAAATAGAGAAGTTTGCTTCCGTCTGATGCAATAAGGTTCTTACCGTCATAAGTAAGTCCCCAACCTTCACCCAGAACGTTCGGATAAGCAAATTCAGATAATAACTTCAGGGAATTTTTATCGTAAATATATCCTTTTTTACTTTGCCATGTAAGCTGGTATACTTTATCTCCTACAATTGTGCTTCCTTCTGAAAAATCTTCCTGTGGCTGCTTTGTAGAAGCCAGTGGTGTTGTAGTTCCCAGGGTGTATTTTAAAATCTGTGAAGAACCGTTTTGTCCATCACTTTCATAAACGGTGTTTCCTTCAATCTGGAATCCCTGAACGAAATTCTTCGAATCGTGAGGATATTCTGCTACGATTTCATAAGACATTTTTTCTTCGGGATTTTTAGCAAAAACATTAATGGTTGCATCCTGAGTAAGCGTTTCTCCGCTTTTGGTTTTGATATTAAAGGTAACCGGATTATCGCCCAATGTGAAAAATTTCGGATCAATTGTTAAGCTGGATGTTTCTTTATCCCCGAAACTAATGGATATGCTTTCGGCCTCATCGGTAACTTCATTAGGGAGGATAAGTTTTTCTCCGAAGTGATATCCTTTCTGCTCCATGGAATTGTTGTAATCTGCCAGTGCATCCAACACTTTTCGATCATCCTTACAAGCTGACAACAATAAGATTGCCGCAAGACCGGCTATAATATTTTTCTTCATTGATTTCTAAAAATTTTTTCAAAATTAGCAAAATTTATGGCACCCTGCTAATTTAGTTATCAGGTTCACCAAATTGTAATATAATAAAATATAAGATTAACTTTCAAGATACCTTTTCAGGCTTTGTTCTGTGAGTTGTGTCCAACCTTCCTTGAAAGCTTTTTCAGAAAAATTTTCGCCAAGATCATTAAAACCGTCGATATTTTCATGAGTCAGTCGGATCCAAGTGCTTTCGCCTTGGGGTTCAAGTTCCCATGTTACGATTGTTTTCTGATCTGAAAATTCGGGATAAAACCAGGTGTGTTTCAGTTTTTTTTCCGGAATAATCTCCAGAATTTCTGCCTGATGATGGTATTTCTTTTCATCTCCGGGCTCATAAAAATTAAAAACAGCCCCTTCTTCAGGGATAAAATCAGGGATATCAAAATACCATATTTTCATTTCATTTATGTCCGTTAATGCTTTCCAGATCTTTTCTGCAGACGCATTCACTTTCTGTTCTATGATGATCGGATGGCTCATATATTTTGTTTATTGATTTTAATGCAACTTTCCTGACATTTTTATCTTTCTCCATTCTATTCAACATTAAATGTAATGCTTTTTTCAAGAAAAAATGATAAGCTTTAAATTATTTTGTGAAAGGAATATTGTTGTAAAAACCTATTTGAATTTGCCCTCGATTCCTGTTTTCCTGAATCTGGTTCATATATCCGGCTTCAATTCTCATATTTTTATTAATGACATATCCTAATGCTCCGTACACCCTGTTCCTGTCAAAAACCGGACTGTCAAAATGCAGAAAGATTTCGTTGTATGCAGATGCATAAAAGGTTTTCGGGACAAGCTCTTTGTTGTTGATGGGAATATTCAATCCCAAAAAATACCGGAACCTCATCCTGAAGTCATCTTCCAGAAACCGTTGTTCCAGACGATAACGGTGCTGCAGGTAAAATCTTCCGAATTTTTGTTTCGTGATATATTGCTGGAAGATGCGGTGCTCAATATTTTCAGTTTTTTCACCGTTAGCATAAGGCTGACTTAAAATAAATCCGTATCCTAATAAAATATTGTTGTTGTTTTCGGCAAGGTCATACCCAATTCCCGTACGGATCAGAAGCTGTTCCAGGTCTCCGCCTGCATCAAAATTCCGGTACTGAATTTCATTATGCCAATTTAATTTTTTGCTGATTTTATTATTTCCAAAATACATATACCATGCACCGAGATCGCTTTTTTGTGCATGAAATGAAGAAATTCCAAATATAATGAGCCCTGCTGCAAGTGATCTTAAAATTTTCATTCTTTATTGTTTATTACTAAAATCTATTAAAAATTTGAAGTTTAATATTATTTATCAATAATAAGCAAAATAATCAGTTTATGAAATGATTTATATCTGGTTTAATTTAAAATAAAAAAACCGGCTATTGATGCCGGTATTCTTTACTATTTACGGATGCTGCTGTGTTTTGGCAGGATCGTCATAATTGACCATCCAGCTGATTCCGAATTTATCAGTAAACATTCCGAAATACGCTCCCCAGAAAGTATCAGACATCGGCATGGTTACTTTTCCACCCTCAGAAAGTCCGTTGAATAGCTTGTCTGCTTCTTCTTTGGATTCTGCGTTGATGGAAATCGAAAAATTATTTCCTTCTTTGTAATGGGAAGCCCATTCTCCTCCCGTATCGCTTCCCATTAGGATTGTTTCCCGGGAAATCGGAAGGCTGATGTGCATAATTTTATCCTTGTCTTCTTCAGGAGTTTCTTTACCTTCCATTGGAGGCATTTCGCCAAAAGTTCCTACATAGGGAAATTCTCCCCCGAAAACAGATTTATAAAAATCGAAAGCCTGCATGCAGTTTCCGTTGAATGTTAAATAAACATTTACTGTAGCCATAATATTATATCTTTTTAGTTTTTATCTGTGCTGATCAATCAGGATCATATTTCCATCGGGATCCTTGAGGTAAATATGTTCCGGGCCGGAAGTATTTTCGTCGGCTTCTTTCTGCAATTCGACCCCCTGTTCTTTTAAACGTTTCTGGATTTCGCGGACATCATCAAACGTTTCAAGGTTTTGGGCATTCTGATCCCATCCGGGATTGAACGTAAGCATATTTCCATCAAACATCGCCTGAAAAAGACCAATAATGTGATCTCCGTTTTTCAGGATCACATAATTATGCTCCATGTTTCCTCCCATCTGGCTGAATCCTAATTTTTCGTAAAAATCTTTAGACTTCTGAAGATCTTTTACACTTAAACTGATTGAAAAAGCTCCTAATTTCATATGTTGTTTTTATTTAAAGCCAGTCTGTATCCTATCAGAACCAATCCCCAAACGGCAATTCCCAACACCCAGAACCAGATCGGAGTAGGCAGCATGACCATATTGTAAATGGTAAAAATGGTAAAAATAACGCCACAAATGATGGCAGCAGTCGGTTTCCCATTATTGGCAACCTTGGTGGATACAAAACCTGCAAGCAAGGCACCTAAAGCGTAGCCGAGAATAACAATGAATTTCCCATAAACGGCAGGTTTTCAACATAGGATTTGAAGCTTTCCAGGTCATCAGGCCTTAAGCCTGACGGAAAAGGATATAAGCTATGACCGAGTCTTTCCATCAGCCAGACTCCTATTGATCCTAAAATCATCCCCGCTATTACCGCTAAGATTCTTCTCATATGATTATTGATTTTTAATTGCTGTTTTATAATTCAGTGTACCATCATAACTTTTCCAGTCTCCTTTTAGTTCAATATTCTGCGCCTCGATTTTCTCGCTTTTTCTATTCCACCGGAACGTATATACAAATTTTCCTCTGAACATCCCGGAATGTTTTCCTTTGTATTCTTCGGCTAATTCATATTCTCCATACACAGTTCCTTTTTTACCGGAGTCTTTGTATTTTTTTATTTTAAGCTTGCCTTCGAGTTTGGTGTAATTGTTATCCACCTGCGTATACCCTGAGACAAAATATTCCTGATCATTTTTTCTGTCCTGTTCGGAAATTTCGATTTTAAGATTAATCTGTTGGCCTTTGTTGCCGATTGTTCCTGTGTAAACTTTACCATTATTTAGCCAGACGTTGGAGATATCGGGCATTTGTGAGAACAGGACATTGGAAATGAGAACGAGAAATAGTAATAATTTTTTCATGTGTTTTAGTTTAATTTTAATTATACTCCGAATTGCGCCAGATGATGATTCAGGTGCTTGGCAAACATATTGTTCCATTCCTGAGCGTTCAGCTTACCGAATGAGAAGGATTCTTTACCGTCGAAAGCTGTTTCTCCCAGCTGCTGTGTTTTCTGGATAAAACCGATCAGTCTTTTCTTTTCCTCTTCGAAATTTTTCCTGTCGGCAATAATAAACTGAGGAGCTGTAGGGCTGTTTCTGGGATATCCTTTTTCACCTACAACTTTGGATTTCACGAATGTTTTTAAAATAAATTTTGCAATAGATCCCGGCTTTCTGTGTTTTTCCGGTTCGTAGACCATTTCATAAGAAACATTACAATGAGCGAGCATCTGGTCTACCGACATTTTACCCCATAACGGCTGTGTTTCAGGAGTAAGCGTATTGATCCTGTCAATGTAATTCTGTACCACCTTTACATCAAAAATGTTTTCCATAGTTTAATGAATGTTAAAGAACAAATATATCAGTTTTTTTCTGATCAGTTTTCATAAATAACAAAAAGCATCAAAGAATTAATTATCTAAAATAAAACCATGCTGTGGCTTACAATATTGATTTTTTGTTTCAGAATATATACTAGAAAAATTTCATTTAAATTAAATTTTATACCTTAAAATAGATTAATACTTTATTTTTTTCACAAATATTGAATAAAATATTAATTTATTTTCATATTTTCATCCACAAATAATATGTACTATATTATTCAATCATCAAATGTAAACGCCAGGCAGGCTAATAACTATGATATGAAAATCTATACTTTTATAATTTTTACGCTGTTTTCCAGTCAGTTTTTTTCTCAAAACAATTTTGAATATTCAAGAACATGGGGAACTTATTTTGGAGCAAACGGCGGTCAGACCGCAGGTGTATATACAAACAAAGGAATTCTGTTCGACTCTCAAAGGAATATGCATATAAGAGGCAACATATGGAATATTTCCAATTACGGAAATGCATATTTCAATCAGTTTTTGGTAGGAGGTGGAAATTCATATGTAACCCACCCGGGCATACATCTTTTTGAAACCCGAATTACACCTGGGGGAATGCTATCATATTACGGATATTCCGATCATCAGTCTTCAACACTTTTGGAAAAAATCGACAGCCAAGACAACCGATATTATATTTCACACGGTGTTTCTCCTGCTATTCAGGCAACAGCAGGAGTATATCTGAGTAACGACCCACAACCTTCTTCACCTTCCAAAATTATCCTCGCCAAATATTCCCCTTCGGGAACACTTCTCTGGGCAAGTTATCTGCCTTCAACCGAAACGGACATCAATATTGAAATTGACGAGGCCGATAATCTTTATATTTCCGGTACAACCACCTTAAGCACTAATCTGTCTACACCAGGTGTGTTGCAGGAAGATTATGATTTTATACCTACTCCTACCGGGCAGTTTGCTGCAAATGGTTATTTGCTGAAAATCTCTCCGGGCGGACAAAGAATATGGGCAACCTATATGCCTTCCGGCGTGGCAACGGCTATGAAGTATCATAATGGTTCTTTATATATGATTTCCGGATCAAACACCAATCCTGCACTGAATACAATGGCTACTCCGGGAGCATTCCAAGGTTCTCCTTCATCAAACTCTATTACAAAAATGAATGCAGCTAACGGAACAAAGCAATGGGGAACCTATTATGGGCCTGCCTCATCTACAGGGTTGGCTGTTCTTGTAGATCTGGATGTTAATGAAACAGGCGTTTATATTGCCGGCACAGATTATAATTATGACGGCACAAGCTTCTTTGGGACCCCATCAAGCTATAAGCAGTATGTGACCGGAGGTTCGGATATCTTTCTCTCCAAATTTTCTTTGTCCGGAGATCGGGAATGGAGTACTTATTTCGGATCTTCAGCGGAAGATATGAATGAATTCGATAAGGTGATTGCGGTAAACGGAAATGACATCTACATTACTGGAAATACATATGGCATAGGGAATAATATTGCAACGCCCGGAGCTTACCAGGAAACACCCGAAATAAATGCCGCCAATTACTATAACTTTTATTTTGCAAAATTCAATTCTTCAGGCAATCTTGTTTGGAGCTCTTATTATGGAGGCTCTACGATTTTAGCACAAATAGTTGTACCTATTAACGTAGCTTTTAATAATAATACCCTCTATCTGTACGGAAGCACAAATTCACACAACGGTTACAGTATGGAAGGGGCATGGCTGCAGCTGCCTAATCCGGCCAATACCAATGATCTTACCTGCTTTATTGCAAGATTCGACAACAAAAATCTGTCAATATCTGAAAATGAAGTTTTATCAGATCTTGTTTTATTCAACAATCCTAATAATGGTAATTTCACACTCCGCGGAAAAGTTCTTGCAACAACAGATTGCATCATGAAAATTTATGATATGTCCGGAAGAATGATCATCTCAAGAAAATTGAACAATGAAAATTCTCAATACTTTGAAATGCAGAATTTGCTGAGAAAAGGAAATTATATTATTGAAATTTCTGCTCATCAAAAATCATTAAAAACATTTAAGATGACTGTACACTAATGTGTTTATAGATTTAAAATTTAAAACTCCGCATATCTGTTGATTTGCGGAGTTTTTTATGTTATGATTTAAATTAATTTATTCAGAAATACTAACATTGCTTCCTTTCGTATGCGCATTCATCTGCGGGGCATAATAATTCTGGATGGTCGTAATTCCGTTCGAAAATGTTCCGGAAGCATTGGCTACATAATCATATTCAAATACATATTTTCCTTTCGGCATGTATTGAATATAGAAATTGGTGGAAGCATCTTTGGTCGACTGATAGTATCCTAAATTATTTTTCCACTGATACCCGGACAATACGTCAATAGGCTCAAAACCTGCGGCTCTCATGTCTTTGATATGAATAAATTCCATCGCACGGTCTGTATTTAAAATCATTCGTACCGTAACTTTATCTCCTACTTTCAATGGAGTTTCCGGTGTGATTTTCTGTAATTCTTCACCGTTGACCGTTTTGATTTTTCTGTACAGTTCTTTCGTTATGGAAAGATAATTTTCAGAAGATTTTATTTTATCCAGATCTTCATAATACTGCCAGAACAAACCTCCCTGAACAATTCCCGGTCCCGGCTTGGTAACGGTAACCTCAGCAAGATTTTTATTAAGAACATCCGTTTTTATTGCAGATTTCACATAACCTGTCACCTGAGTCTCCGGCTTCAGTTCTTTTCCGCCCCAAATGATGGTTGCTTTATCGCTTTCAGGACTCGTCCATGATTTCCCTGAGTTTAAAATGGTGAAAATGACTTCCGCGGTTCCTCTGGAGCTTCCCCAGGAATTGACTTCCTTCTGTGTGATCAGCCAGATTTTCAAATCTTCTATAAATTTCTGATCGTTAGGTTTTAATCTATTAAATGCTTCCAAAGCTCCGGCATGGTTTACCACTTTTGAGCTGAACCAGCCCCAGTCGTCAAGATTCTGTTTCCAGTAAACGCCCTGATTTTTTGAGTCTGTAGAAGTTTCCTTTAAATAATTCATCAGTTTATCCGAAACCTCTTTCAATCCGAAATCATTCATCAGCAAAGCGGTACGATGCAGTCCGAAGAAGGTGAAATCAGTGATTTTTGCTGTTTTTGCTTTTTGTTTTACGAGTGATTTGATGGTTTCACCTTTTCCTTTTAAAGGATATTGCTTTTCCCAGTAATTCCGGGCATCAAGATACTCCAGCGCCCAGTTGTTCAGGATGTTTTCTTTATTTGATTTGAGTGAAGCTGAGGTATCGTATTTTGCAACTTCTTTATCAACATACTGAACCAGCTTTGTCATCAGTTCATTTTGTCCTGAATTTTGATAATCACTTACATGATCTTTCAGCCATGAATTGATTTTTCCTAAATTTTTCAGGATATACAACGAAGTGGAATATGAACTCGGATATCCCGGATACCAGGAGAATCCGCCGTCAGGATTCTGTAGTTTTTTAAGATCATCCCAATCTTGGTTGATTGAATTTTTCATTGTATTGACATCAAACAACAAGGTCAGTTTAGCCATTTGCTCTTTTTCATTATTGCTTTCCAGAACCCACGGCGTTTCTTCCAGTAACAATTGTTTTAATTCCTGGTTTTTCTCAAGGTTTGAGTTTAATAATCCTTTATTCTGGTATTCTTCAAAAACAGCTTTTATTTTCGGATTGGCCCTGAAAATTTCGGAAGCCAAAACATCGGCAAACCATTTGTTAAATATAACATCGGCAGAATTATTCTGGTCATTTTTAAGGCTTGGAAGCGCAAACATAATTTCCCAGATCGGATTGGTCGTTAATTCCAGCGTATTGGAAACATTGGAAACTGTTGTTGATGTTGTATTTTTCAGATTGTCCAGGATAAATGTTTTGGTTTCACCTTCTTTTACAAAAACCGGAACCGCCTCGGTTACGAGCATTCTGTTTGGGAGAACAGCTACTGCCTTTTGCTCGCCATCGGAAAACTGACCAGCTTTGGCAACCACTTTTAAAATAATCGAAGAAACATTTTTCGGAACCTTTACTTTCCAGGTTAACGCTGAATTTCCATTTTCATTCAGATCAAAATTCTGAGCACTTGACTGTAATCCGAATTGAGAAGAAATATCTTCATTGGTGAAAGCATCCAGGATTTGTAAGCTTGCAGAACCATTCAATTTTTTGTTTGTTAAATTGGATAGTTTTGACTGTAGATTCAGCTCATCACCTTCCCGTAAAAATCTTGGGTAATTTGGGGTTACCGAAAATTCTTTTTGGGTTACTACTTCTTTTTGCAATGTTGCTGCTCTGGCATCTTTTGTGTGCGCAAGGAACATTAACTTCCATTTCGTCAAGGCTTCCGGAGAAGTAAACTCAAAGCTTACATTTCCTTCGGAATCGGTCTTTAAATCAGGATAAAAGAAAGCAGTTTCATTAAGGTTCTGGCGAACAGGAATATTTTCCAAAGGATTGTCATCTTTATCAAGAACTCCCTCATAACCAATATCTGTTAATTCTTTTTTCTCCTGTTCCGTTAATTGTCTGCCTGAATTAAGTATCTCCGTTGTCTTATCATCAACTCTTACACTTACCAGTTTCATCTGTATATTTCCTGCAGAAGGTGGCGGAGGCGGTGGTGTATATGCCGCAGCTTTTACGCCTTCAACATTTACAAGATCTCCGCTCATCCATAATATGCTTTCGTCGAACCAGTTAAAAGCAGGAATATCAACCTGTTTTTCCTGAAAATATTCCTGTCTTTTCTGATAGTATTGCTGCTTAAGATATTTTCTGATGTCATAAGAAGTAACAATAGAAACCGGAGTATATAAACTGTACCAATTGAATGTATGCATCACAAACTGATCCAGAGACATATCGTACATATTGGCCAATACTTCCGCATTGATTTTCTCTTTTTCATTTCCTGATACTTTTACCGACCATTTTTCTTTTGAATTGGGCTGAATTTTATCTCTGAACGTAACGGTTTCAATTCTTAAAGGCTGTTCAGCATTTTTTATTGCGAGATTGACCGATTCCGTCTGAACATCATTAAATGCAACCACCTGGAACTGCAGATTGAGCATCTGTACATTTTTATCTTTCGGAATGTCTGCTGTGTACTCCACGATTCCGTTCCTAAATGGGCGGACTTCCGAAACTGTTTTTCCTGATCCGTCCTGGACAAAAATATTCAGTAAAGCATCAGGCACTGAAGAATAAACGGTAAACGCAGCCTTCTCGCCTCTGGCAAATTCTTTTTTAGGCTGTAAAACCGTAAGGAAGGTTTTCTGATGAAGTTTTAAGGATTTTTTATCCCAGACACTGAAATTCTGAATGGTTTTTATGGTGTCTTTTCCTTCAATATTGTAGAGCTCAAGTTTATAATCTCCGGCTTCCAGTTTTCCAAGATCAAGGGATTCTTCATTCCTTTTTACATCATTAACTATAACAGAAGCTGTTTTCCAGTTTTTCTTTTCATCATTTTTGTCATACAGGTCATGCGGAAATTTGCTGATAAACTCTGCTTTTGAGTATTTCGGCAAATCCTGAACTTCAGATTTGAAATTATTCCTGAAAATCCTGTCTGGTGCCTCCAGCCTTGATAATGTTACCTGATATGACTTTTTAAGGTTCTGTTCATTGTAATTTTTGGTTTCAACTTTCAGCTTTACGTTTTCGTCGGAAAAAATATTGTTAATTTCTTCTGCCTGGATGTAGTGAGAAACTGAAGCTACCTTCAATTGGGTATCCGCAGTCTGCGTTTCTCCGTTGATATCCGTAACGGAAGCATTGATTTCGTAATTATCAATCTGAATTCCTTCTATATTTTCATCTTTTTTAAGATCAAGTTTAATGATAAATTCTCCTTTCTCATTGGTTTTTGCCTCTCCTAAAACCGAATTCTCGTTATCATCATCCTGCGGATACCATGAAAAATACCTCCAGCGGATATTGCGTTTTTTTATTTCATACTGTACCGTTGTATTGCTTAAAGCAACTCCTGAAAACATCATGGCCTTCCCTTTCAGCTCGATGGCTTGTCCGTATTTATATTCGTCTTTTACAGGATCAAAGGTTACTTCAAATTTTGGTCTTTTATATTCTTCAACGCTGAAATCTTTATACCCTTCATTAGTATCAGTCCTTAAATAAAAAACGCCGTTTAATTTGCCTTTAGGGAGCATAAAACTTCCGTGATAGGAACCGAATTCATTGGTCGTAAATGTTTGAGATGAAACTTCCTGACCGTTTGCATCCGTTAATGTGATCTTTTGCTGTAATCCCGCAATAACCGATTCAATTTCTTTGTTACTTTGTGTGTTGATTACTTTAAAATAAACGGTCTGTCCCGGCCTGTAGATTCCTCTGTCCGTAAAAACCTGGGCTTTGCTGCGTTTCGTTTCTTTGTTCTGATCGATATTCTGAACTCTGCCTCCGTACACATCCATCAACTGAAAACTCTTTGTTTTCGGCTGCTGAATAAGGAACGTCCTGTAATACTCCTTATTGGTTGTCGCAGGAAATTTAAAACTTCCTTTATTGTCTGTTTTACCTTCTACTGTATTAAGATTTTTATTAGAAACAAATTCATAAAAAGTAAGATTTTCATTGGTAACAGGTTGCCCGTTTTCGCTGTTCACCAATTTTAATTCGTTTGATAAATGATCTCTGTCTGTCTTTGACTGGTAAATAATTCTGTTGTCCGAAACCAGAAAATAAAAATCTTTTTCAGCATCGGCATCTTTGTCGCTGATACCGTGAACAGTATATTCTGCAAGATAAATTCCGGAAGGTAAAGGTTGTATTTCCAGAGATGTTTTGTGACTCCGGAAATCTTTAGGATCTTCAAGCTGATATGCCTCTTTTCTAGCAAGATTTTTTTTAACACTGCTGAATGTATTGGCATAAGGGTTTTTGGCATACTTTAAAAATGAGGTCAGATCTTCCTTTACTTCATAAATGTTGATGGAAAAAGACCTTACATTTTTATATTCTGCAACTAAATGAATCGGTTTATTGCTTTGGGTCTGTTGTTCATATTTAATATTCAGAAACGGATTTACAATCTGGTTTTCTATATTTTTAATATTCTCGATGAAAGGAGATTTCGGATATTGTTTTTTAGCCTGAGCAGCCATTTCCAGCGCTTCTTTTTCCTTTTTTTCAGAAATCAGCTGATTCATTACATCTTCAATAATAAGGACTTTATAATCAGCTTCCCCCTCTGATTTCAGGAGACCCTGAAGCTGAGCCAGCCGGTCTTTGCACTGATTGAAATTACAGTTTTGCTGCAACTTTTTGTGCATAAAATACAGTTTGGAATTGCCGGTATTCTGTGCAATTAATTCATCATAATTTGCATTAATTTTAATAAGGTTTTCTTCGAGTTCATTTTTGGTGAAAAAATCATTATTGGAAAGAAAATCGATCTTTTTGGCGGAATACCAGTCCCATAATGTAGGGAAATAGGAAATATAATCGCTGTATGAAAAAGCCTTCTCATATTTTTTTAGCGAAATTTTTATCAATTTTTCTTTTTGCAGATCAAGAGTCTGATATTTTTTATTTAAATAATTTTTAAAATCCAGCCTGCTCCAGGTTTCTATCTGTGAAAGATCCTGCGAATTGATATTGGTACGCTCTCTTATCTGCCATGAATGTTCAATGTAATAATCAAGGAAAAAACCATTCAGCAAAACCTCAAATAAGATTTGATCATCACCTTTCAGCTGTTTTTCAACATCCGTAAGTTTTCTGAAGAACTGACTTGCCGTATCGTTTTTTTCATCATCCTGAGTACGGTTGATAATGCTGAATTCTGCCTTTAAAGATTGAATCAGCTGTACGATATTATTATCTCTCATCGCTTGTTTTTGTAGATCTGAAATAATGGGAAGATTCGATTTATAAGCTCCTTTCTGAGAATTTGCAGCTACTTTTTTCCACTGCTCATCATAATATTTCTGAGCAAAGACCGCTGAAAAATTCAGCAGGAGAAGCAAAAGCATAAAAATCTTGGAAAATCTTTTCATATATGTTATTTTTGATAAATGAATTTTTTAAAAATACTGAAAAAATCCGTTATAGACAGTCAATTATATGTTTCTTTAATGGGGACTCTTTTTGCAGTATTTTTCATGCTGGAGCAAAACACATTCCGTTATCCTACGGTTTTCCTGATTTTCATCACCTACTTCAGCGGTTATCTTTACACCAAATATCAGAAAACCAAACATTTTTTTAAAATTTTAGTACTAAATGCCGTTGCCGGAATTATCTGCTCACTTTTAATCATTCATAATCATAATGAAGTACGGTTGATAAAATGGTTCATCATCGTTATATTAGGTTTACTATACAACAGTTTTTTCCTGGATGTTTATATCCGTAAAATCCCTCTGCTGAAAGTTTTTTATGTGGGTATTGTGTGGGCATTGATGAACTGCTGGCTTACCCTTCCGGAATTTAATATCCCGATCTTCCTGATCAGTTTTTTATTCATTACAGCGCTGGTTCTTCCCTTTGATATCCGGGATATGAAGGTAGATAAGGTAAAAACATTTCCTTCACTTATAGGCGTTCAGAACACCAAATACAGTGCTTATATTTTAATATTTTTAAGTATTATTATTGCTTCACAATATCTTACTTTCAATTATGCAGTTTCTTTTTTTCTTTCGGGTATTATTACGTTTGTTTTTATTTATTTCTCTGAGAACGAAAGAGATGATGTCTATTTTTCTTTCGGAGTGGAGACCTGCTCTGCACTTCCTTTTTTATTTTCAGTAATAATGAAGTATTTTTGAAGAATGATTATCAAGAAACTTTCGCTGTATAATTTTAAGAACCATTCTGAAAAAAAATTTGAGTTTTCACCGCAGATCAATTGTTTTGTGGGAAACAACGGTGTGGGAAAAACTAATATTCTGGATGCACTCCACTATCTTTCTGTAGGAAAAAGCTTTTTAGGAAATACTGATCTCAATAACATCAGACACGAGGAAAATTTTTTCACCATCGATGCCGAAATCATGAATGAAGACAGTGAAGACGTCATTAAAATTTCACAACCGAAAGAAGCCAAAAAGATCATCAAAAAGAACGACAAAAGCTATGACCGGCTTGCGGATCATATCGGTTATCTGCCCAGTGTCATGATTTCACCTTACGATTCCAACCTGATTTCAGATTCCGGAGAGAGCAGAAGGAGATTTCTGGATTCCATGATTTCACAGACTGATTCCGAATATCTGTTTGATCTCATCCAATACCAGAAAGCCATTCAGCAAAGAAATGCGTTGTTAAAATATTTCGCTAAAAACAGGATTTGGGATAAAGATTCCCTGGAAATCTATGATGATCCCATTACCAGAACCGGAACCAAGATTTTCATAAAACGCAGGGATTTTGTTGAAAAGCTCAATCCTATCGTTCAGAGTTTTTATCAGATTATTTCAGGAGGAATGGAACAGGTTTCGGTGATTTATGAATCCCATCTTTTGGAAAATTCGTTTGAAGATTTGTTAAAAGAAAGCCTGGAGCGTGACAGAATGCTTACCTATACTTCCAAAGGTATTCATAAAGACGATCTTCTTTTTGAAATGGATTCAGTTTTAATCAAAAAAATCGGTTCTCAGGGACAGCAAAAATCTTTTCTTATTTCTTTAAAACTGGCACAGATGAGCCTCGTAAAAGAACTCACTAAAAAAACGCCGATTCTGCTGCTGGATGATATTTTTGATAAGCTTGATGACAACAGGGTTTCGCAGTTGATTGAGCTGGTAAACCAGGAAAATTTCGGACAGATTTTTATTACGGATACCCATCGGGAACGTACGGAAAATGTGGTGAAGAAAATTAATGAGGAAAGTATTATTTTCGAATTATAATTCGCTTGATTCAAGGAAATTTATCATGAAAAAGAATAAAAAAAGAGAATATCAGTCATCCGAGCTTGTGAAGTCTTTTGCAAGAATCTATGGTTTTGAAGATAAACTGATTGCTTTTGAAATTAAGGATTTCTTAGAGGAATATCTTGATGGAAGCCTTTTCCGGGAAATTAAAAGTGTAAATATTGAAGATAAAACAGTAATTATCAAAATCCACTCACCGCTATTGAAAAACGATTTTCAGATGCGTAAAAGCTTTTATCTGAAGAAATTCCAGGATAAGTTCGGTGCTGATAAATTTAATGATCTTCAGATTTCGTAGCAATCCTGCTGTTCATAAGGTCGTCCGTTCTTTTATCAAGACCGGAGCGTAAAGGAATAAAAAACCTCAGCGGATTTTTCAGGAAATATTTGAAAATTCCTTTATAAATTTCACTTACCTGCCCGAAATTAAGCTTCCTTGATCGGAATGCCAGAAACATAGATAAACTAAAGCTGACCGCAAAATTAAAAAAACCGATCAGGAAAACAGTAAATAGTGAGATGCAGAAGGTATAAGAATCTATGGTAAAATCTTTTCCATAGAGCCCCAGTGCAAAATTTCCCGCTGCGAAAGTAATATGCCTGATATCCAGGTCAAGTCCTAAAAACAATCCTACCGGAGCCGTTGCTCCCAGAAATACGCCGAACCAGAAATTTGATACAATACCCGGCCAGTTTTTAGCATAATATTTTGATAAACCTTTTGCAAAGTTCTTTCCGAATACTCTTCTTATCGAAAGATTTTTCGCGATTCTCTCCGGTATCTGATAAAACACGGAATTGTTGCCGATGTTCCCTGAAATGATTCCTGAAATAAAAAGGTAAAATCCGGCAATACATGCATGCAGTACGGCTTTGGATTTAAAAGGATCAAGATCTTTCAGAAGCTTATCAGACCTTTCAACCGCGAGATTCTGTGAGAAAAAAACATCGAGGCCATAGATAATAATTAATGCGATAGGGAAAGATAAAAGAACATTTCCTACAAAAGCAATAAACTGGCTTCGGAATAGTTTGGAAACCAGGTGGGCAAATTCTTTACTGTCCGTTTTAATATTTCCTTCTTCAGACAACACTTTCGTCATGGTAGCCGCCGTCATGGCCGGCTGTTTTGTAGCGAGCGTAAAGCCCATGAGATAAATCATCACAAAACCCATCGCATAGTTCATGGAATACAGGAATGCGTGTGAAAAATCACTTCCCGGAACATATCCGTAAAGCATTTTCAATACACAGAGGGCTCCTACAATAATTCCGCCGCCGCTGGCTTTGTAGAACATCGTCATATATTCTTTGCGGGTTGAGGTAATGTAGTGCGCACCTGTTTCAGCCGTATGATTGGTAATGAGATGCGAAATCAGCCTTGTGCTGTCATTAATGAGCTCTGAGATATTATTCCTGTGAGATTTATAGCTTAAAATATTAAAAACCAACTGCTTGGAATTGATTAAAACATATTTCTCCTCATCAATTACCAAAAGCTGTATGGTTTCATAAATTCGTTGTACCTGCTGGCGGATCTTTAGCAAAGACTGGTTAATCTTTCCGGAAATTCCGTATTTCGATGAGTTTTTAAATGAAATATTTACAAATTCGAGACACTGTTCGATGTAAATTTTTATCTGCTTATACCTGCTGTCTTTAGAATGCAGCTGCAATTCAGGATTTTTCTCAAACTCTGCCGCCAGCTCCTCAAGCTCATTCTGCAAAGCGAGAAAAGGGTTGTCAAAATTACGATATTGGGGAGCCATCCTTACTACTTCAACTTCCATTGCCGAACCTGTTACCCGCCATGAAAGAATATTCATAGAGAAAAGCAGCTCTTTTTTTACCTGTGGTTTTATGATAAAATCCGATAATCCCAGTATTTTAAAGAGTTCATCAATCTCATTTTCCGGAAGATTCTGAAGAAATTCAAGATCTTTTTTCGGTGTGAAACTTACATTGTCGATCATGTACCAGATCGTCTGTTCATTCACGACCGGAGGGAGCACCTTATTAAGGATTCTTTTCTTAAGTTCAGGAATAAAAGCATTTTCAGAAAGAATATTTGCTTCTGTTAAAGACAGATTAAAGGTTTTATCCCTGAAAATGTTATGAATATAGTTTTTGAAATTTTCTGCGATTGGCGTATTGTTTCTCAGAAAATTGATAACATCTGTAAAATCCGCACTTTTAGTACTTTCCAGAAATTCCGAAAAGGGTTCAAGAGCAGTTGTCTCATTCTTAAAGGAAAAATATTTTTTAAGAACAGACTCGAAATTATTACCGGATTTAAAGAGTTTCATTGGTGCAAAGATACTATTTCAAACGCACATTCCTCATTTGTCTCATGATCCAATTGTGTTTCTTTCTTAAATAGGCTGAAGGATTTTTAGGATCATATTTTTTAGGATTGGGCAAAACAGCTGCTATCCAGGCCGCTTCGGATACCGTAAGGTCTTTTGAAGATTTCCCGAAATAGTATTGTGAAGCAGCCTCAACTCCGAAAACGCCCTGTCCCATTTCGATGGAATTAAGGTATCTTTCAAGGATAATGTCTTTGCTCCAGACTTTTTCGATAATAAAAGTATAAACAGCTTCAAGCCCCTTTCTAAACCAGCTTCTCCCCTGCCATAGAAATATATTTTTTGCGGTCTGCTGGGAAATGGTACTTCCTCCCCTTATTTTTTTCCCTTTTTCATTGTGCTTCATTGCCTTTTCAATGGCAGTGTAATCGAAGCCGTTGTGAGAGAAAAATTTTTGGTCTTCGGAAGCAATAACCGCTTTTTTTACATTGTTTCCCATTTCTTCATAAGAAATGTAGTCCCGCTGCAGTTTTCCGTATTTCAATATTCCTCCTATCTGGGTAATGGTGATGGGAGGATTAAAAAATCTTCCCCAAACAATAAATACTACGTTCAGAATAAGGATGATAAATATGATGCGTTTGATTGTTTTCCACATAATTTAAAAATGAAGAGTCAAAAATAAGCAAATAGTCTGAGTTATTGCAACTCTTTCATATAGGTAAGCTGATAATCCGGCAAAAGCTCAGGATGGAAAATTTTAATATAATCTTTTAGGACAAGATCTGATCTTACCACGCCGCTTTCGAAAAAATCATTGGCTTTTGCTTTTTCTTTTCCGGTAATTACATATATTTTCCCATCATTAAAAACAGGTAATTTGCTGTAAACGGGATTCATCGTCAGCATTTCTTTTTTCGAAGGATGATTTCCTGCATTGATCCAGTACTGAACCTGACCTGCTTTTGCAAAAACCTCTTCAAAACTCATGGTAACCGCTTTTTCTTCCGTATTATTTTTCAAAATATAATTGGCATTGGCATCTGAAATAAAATGTGCCAGTGATGTCTTTCCACCGGGAAGGTACCAGATGTCACCATACATTTCGTTTGCGAGAACTGTAGGTTTTTCTTTAGCTTTTGAAGCCAGCTGTTTTAAATCCTTATAATTTTTAATAATTTCATCATATTTGGCAATTGCTTTGTCACTTTTCCCGAAAAGCTTCCCGAAAAGCTTGATATATGCCGTTTTCTCAAGCGGATTCTGCTCCAGGTATTCATCTAAGAAAATCACCTGTATCCCATTATCTTTTAGTAGTTTGTACGTATTATCGAAACTTGCGATATGATTGGTAAAAATGGCATCCGGTTTTAAAGAAATGATTTTTTCCACGTCATATTTCTGCTCATTTCCTACGTTTTGTATTTTCCCGTCTTTCAATAATTTTTGAATATTTTCGGAATAGATATACTCCGGGCTTGCAGCGCCAACTATTAGATTTTCAGCACCGATTTCGGTGATGTATCCGGCCATACTAGCATTCAGCAGTATAATTTTTTTAAATGGGAGCTGGTTTTCTTTAAAAGTATAGCTAAAATTTCCCGACTGGATATTCAAAATTCCGTTTTCTTCGGTATACTGTACATGATTTGAAATTAAAACAGGTTCTGAAGCAGATTTTTTTTGTTCTCTTTTACAAGCCGTTAGCGTTAAAAAAGCGATTAATAGTAAAATTCTTGGTTTCATCTTTCAAAGAAAGCAAAAAAGTGTTATATTTGCAAACCATTAAACAACGGCCTCGTGGCGCAACTGAATAGCGCATCTGATTACGGCTCAGAAGGTTACAGGTTTGAATCCTGTCGAGGTCACAAGACCGACATTTGAAGATTTCACTCTTCGGTGTCGGTTTTTTTATTTCCTAATCCGTTGTTATATTGACAAATACACTGAGGAACAATATTCATTTTAGGTGTTTGAAAACTTTTTCCGTCAAATTCGACTTTTTGGGGAAATACTAAACACCCAACCCTCCTTTTTGTTTGTAGATCGCCCTGCTGATAATGGTTTGCAAGGGTTTCCATCCCGTCAAGTGCATTTCTATTTTTGTTCTAATGTCAAGTTCCTTGCTATCCGAAACCATTTGCTGAAGTTCCTGTTCCAATTGTTCAAATATCGCAGTTGGTGAAGATTATGTAGATAAATCAAAACTTAGAAAAGCTGTAGAAATTGCCAATATCAAGAGTTTATTGAAGATTACCTTTAAGCTATAATACAAAAATAGGAAACGAGGGAGTCGGTGTAAGTGGTGGACAAAAACAAAGACTGTTCATCGCAAGAGCTGTTTATAAATCCCCAGAATATATTTTCTTTGATGAAGCAACTTCTGCTTTAGATGCAAATAATGAAAAGGTAATTATGGAAAATCTTGAACAGTTTTCCAGAGGAAAGACAGCCATTGTAATTGCTCACAGATTATCAACTGTAAAACATGCCGATAAAATTATTGTTCTTGATAAAGGGAAAGTTGTGGATGAAGGAAATGAATTGGTAGCTTTAAGGAGAATATTACAGACTCGTTAAAATCAACTGGATTAGGCAATTAAATGTGAAAAATAATTCATCAATGTCAGAATTACTTTTTATATTTGAATCTAATTAAAAGCGTTATCCGAAAAGCTATAAGAGAGTAGGAAAAAACCAAAAAAAAATAATTTTTATGAAAAATTTAAAAAAACTATCAAGACAGAATTTAAGAACAATTAAAGGGGGAGCTATGTGTCTTGGTTGTGGGTGTGCTACAAATGGTGCTACAGGTTTATGGAATGGCGCTTGTGTAGTATGTGAAAATAATATTGTTGTATTATGCCCAATTCAGCCATGCGAGCTCTGCGGGTAGTAAAACAATTATTTAGGGTAAGAGGGTAATCTTTTTTGATTACCCTTCTGAACACTTATTGCTTCAATTGATCAACAGAATAAGATCATTAACATCAGTATAATTGCACAATAACTGTATTTAATAATCTGGTGTGACAAGCTAAATTCGTATATATTTGCTAGAATAAAACATTGCAGATGTGTATCCGGTTTACCAAATTAGCAACCACTTAAAGAATCGGACAGAATCCGCTGAGAAAGTCGGCACATATTACGGACCGGCAGCACTTAAGTCTGCGACTTTTTTTGTTTCCAGCTCCTTATCTGGTTCATAAAACGCCACGAGGAGAATCCTGTTCTCGCTCTGCCGTAAGTCCGTTTACAGGTATATAATCTGATAAAGCTAATATCTGACAACTTGCTCAGTCCACGTAGGACCGCTGATATAGAACATACCATTTTCGTACTTGACGGGTTCGATACCCATTTGCGGACCCAGTTCCCAAGCTTCGAAGGTTTGACTGTAAGGATATGGTCGTTTTTCGTACATAAAGTAATGACAGGAATTCCATAGATTTCCGTCCGGACCGATGAATAATGCATTGTGTCCCGTTTCCTGATAAGGATCTTCGGTATCGGTAAACTGCAGATTTTCATAGCCTCCATCTTTTGCCATTTGTTGTCTATAACCTTTCTTCCGGGTTCCAAAAATAGGTTCCGGAGAAGCGAGTTCCCAAGGTCCCAGAGGATTTTTTGATTTCAGCAAAGCCACTTCATACCCTCTTGTCCATGTAGAGAAGAACATAAAATAGGTTCCTTCTTTTTTAATGACGAAAGGACCTTCTATTCCCCCAACCATCCATTCCGGCCAGCCTGGCTGTTTTTTATCTAGGAATTTTTGAATAGGCGTGGTTAATTTTCCTGTTTTTAAATCAATTTTAGCCTGAAACAGTCCATTTCCGCTGCAATAGAGATAGACCTGTCCGTCCTCATCCTCGAACAAAGTGGCATCATTATTATATTGTGGAGTAAGCGGACCATTAAGCACTTTGTACGGGCCTGTCACTTTATCAGCCGAAAATAGCCAAATGCTGTGTGTCGCCATTCCTTTAGGATCTTCTTTCGTAACCTGCCCGCTATTTACGGTCATATAGAATTTTCCTTTTATTTTATGAATTTCGGGAGCCCAGAATCTTCCGTTATAAGGTGTGTTTGGAGGAAGCTTCTTTGCATCAATTAAAAAAGAATGCTGTTTCCAATTTACCATATCTTTTGAAACCAACATCCTGACTCCGGGATTTTTGCCTTCCCAGACAGGATTGGAAGTTCCCACACAATACCAGGTATCGCCTTCCTTAATAATAAAATGATCTCGCATTGAAATGGCGGAATCTCTTGTAATGGGGTTGGTATAGCGGAATTCTTTTGTAGTAGTATTCTTTTGCTTGTCAGCTTGCGCAAAATTAAAATTTGCAGCAAAAATAAAAAACAATACTATAAGATTATTTTTAAGTGTTTTCATAATTTACCTTTTATATGGACTTTCATTCATTTTTAAGTATGTTTCTTCATAGCCTCCGTTGTCTACGATGATTTTGTGTAGTACAATTCCAGGGTCAAGAGGTTCTATCGTTAAAGAATAATTACCATTTAGATTTGCCGGAACAGTGAATTCTTCAACTTTCTCGACAATTCTTGCTGCTGCCGCAGGATACATTTTGGTGTAATTATTTGCCCAGGTCAAATCCTGATTAAGGCCGATGGTTTTTGAGTTATTTTTATCAAGATAAGCCTTTACACGGTGTCCGCCTTTTTTAAACGGAAGCGTGGAATCAAAAATGAAATGAATTTTCACCTCAGGAGATTTATTTTTCAGATTAAATTGATAGGTTATCGCTGAACCAGTGGTTTTTTCCGTATAAGGCATCAATGCAATCCCAGAAAGTATCCTCCCTAAGTCAGGAATTACGGTCCATTTTGTATCTGCTGAAGTTTTAACCTCAAAGAAATGTTCTGCTTCCATTGCAACAACCCCATTCTTTTCTTCAAAAATATAACCACCTGTATTGGCTTCTTCTTTTGTGATTCTGTAAACGGCTGGTTTTATATTTCCTTCTTTCGGTTCGTCCCAGGATTTGTAGCCGATGTGGGTCTGGTCCATCATATGGTTCCATTTTCCATTGGAAATATTGAGGTTGTAATTTTTGGTATATGATGCGTCTCTCGCAAAACATTCATCGGCATAATCTGCCCACTCATTCGCTTTCAGGTCTTTTTCGTCTGCCAGTTTATGATTCATTGCAACGGCGTAATACATATCGTAAAGATTTGCCATCGCACGAACGGGATGCAAAACAATCTGTTTGTAGGTATCTTTGTAAGCCTCATCTAAATTGATGAATTGTCTCAAAGCTCTTGTTTCCAAAGCTAAATATGAATCCCTTACCTGCAAAAATTCACCGCTTTGAAGATTGTAGGTTTTATCATTCAGCATTTCTGCCGAAACTCTTGAATTGTATTTACAGTAAAGATTAATGATTTCTGCAATTTCTTTCGAATTGGCCTTTCCAAAATGTTCTTCTGCAAATTTCGCTGAATAATTTTTGAGATTATCCTGTGTGAAAGAAGTCGGATTCCAAGCCATATTCAGGAAGAAATCCATTGGATATTCGTTGGGTTTTAAATCTCCGACATTCAGAATCCAGATTTTATCAACGCCGTAACTGTACGTCAACTGCAACTGTTCCCACATATGCGGAATCTGCGTCATATTCAGCCATTGATAGGCTCTCGGAGCACCGTGCAAATCGACGTGATAGTACATTCCGTAACCGCCCGGATGCTTTTTGGAATTTAGTTCGGGAAGTCGTCGCACATTTCCCCAATTATCATCGCAAAGCAAAATAATGACATCGTCCGGAACTTTCATTCCCTGGTCGTAATATTCCAAAACTTCACTGTACAAAGCCCAAAGCTGAGGAGTTTTCTTTGCAGGTTTTCCTGTTACTTTTTCAATGACTTTTCTTTGGTCATTCATAATCTGCTCCAACTGTTTAAAATTGGCTTCAGCACTTCCCAAATCGCTCATCGGTTCGTCGCCGTCACCGCGCATTCCCATTGTTACGAGATTGTCATACTTTTTATTACGACGGAATCCGTCTTCCCAGAACTTCAGAAGCGCATCTTTGTTCGTATGATAATTCCATTCTCCGTTTCCGTATTCTTTGCGGTGATTTCCCCATTCTTTTTGAGCGCGCATCATCGGTTCGTGGTGTGAAGTTCCCATTACAATTCCATATTCATCGGCAATTTTTGGATTGAGCGGGTCGTCTTCGTTAAAAGCCTTTCCCCACATCGCAGGCCAAAGATAATTGGCTCTGAGACGCAGCAGAAGTTCAAACATATTCGCATACATTTTGCTATTAATACCTCCGAATTTCGTTCTTGCCCAGGTTCCGAAAGCAGGTTCCTCATCATTAATGAAAATGCCGCGGTATTTCACTTTTGGCTCGCCCGAAGCAAAATATCCCGGAATGACATACGCGGAAGAACGTTTCTGAACAGGAACATCATTCCACCAATGCCAAGGCGAAACACCAAGCTGTTTTGAGATTTCGTAAATTCCGTAAATGGTTCCCCGTCTGTCACTTCCTGCGATGACGAGTTGCTTTTTAGAATTTGAATTATCTATAGTTGTTATGACAAAACTTTCCCATTTTCCTTTCAAATCTTTAGCATGGATTTTCTTTGAGGAAATCAGTTGATCAATCTGCTTATTGGCTCCAACCGTTCCGATAATGATTTCAAATTCTGCGGAAGTTTCTGTCGTTGCTAAATTGGGTAGCTTTCCAGTCACTTTCTGAATGTCGGTCTGTAAATCTTTTGCAGCACGAATGACGGCAATATTTTCTGATGGGTCATAAAGTAAATCGGCAACTTTTCCCTCTTTTGAAACAATAGGAAAACCTTTATCATCTGAAGTGATATTTTCTGTGATCCCTGAAGTTTGCTGAGCAGCAATCAAATTAGTGTGCAATAGATAGAATAGACAGGCAAGTATCAACTGATAAATTCTGAACATTATTATTTGTTTTAATTTTTTAGCTCTGACATGATTTAGCCTTAGCAAGATTCACAATTAATTATGATTGAGCAGCTGACTTAATCACAGTTCTTTAATTTCATAAAAGTAGTGTTTTTTTATTTGTATTTTTTACACTTATTAAATTTTTTATCTCTTTGCTCTTAATGAGGTATCTTTCAATGAATAACGTGAGCACTTACACTAGTTCGAATACTTCGCTCTTCTTCCAGTTTCTTAAATCCTTTTTTTTGTTGAAAAAGTTTAACATTTTCTGCTGCTCTGAAATTCGACGGACGAAACAGAGATAATGCAAATCACTAGGAAAGTGATCAGAGGATTGAGCAGGGAAACTGCGATCCACATGTTTCGAAGGGTTTTTGAAAAGACGCCCCCCTCTTCTGTTCCTCCACAAAATTGGATGAACTCTCAAATCCGGAAATTCCAAGCATAGCTGCTGAAAAACCGAAAAATATCGCGGTTATAATACTTCCGCGCTTTGCAGGCAGATGAAATTTATCAATAAGAACGGAGAGACCGTTATTGCTATAAACATACGAGATAATGAGCGGCAACATGATGGCCAGGTGGAATACGAAGATGACCAGGGCGACTATGCGCTTTCTGAAATACCATGTATGGTCAGACCAAAAAATACTTTATAATAATAGAAATTTTATTTCTTAGTCGCAATCGGTCAGAAGTTTATTCTGATAAACAATGAACTTTACGACATTTGGTATATTTAAAATCTGTTCCTAAAAAATAGAATCATTAAATTTACTGGATTAAGAAGTAAACCATGCAAGAAGAAAATATCAAAAAACCAATTGACAAACTCGTGCAGCCGATGCAGCGTTTTATCCAGCAGGAAAAATCAGGAGGTCTTTTGTTAGGGATCAGTGTGATTATCGCATTGATTCTTGCCAATACGCCGCTCTCCCACGCTTATCATGAGTTTCTGGGACAGTCTTTCGGTTTCATATGGAACGATCAGACCTACTTTGAATATGATATCCATCACTGGATCAACGACGGACTGATGTCCATATTTTTCTTCGTAGTAGGGCTGGAGCTGAAGCGGGAAATTATTGGAGGAGAATTATCCAATCCAAGAAAAGCACTTTTGCCAATCATTGCCGCTGTTGGCGGTATGGTCATGCCTGCTTTGATATATCTTCTTTTTAATCCCGGCGGTGAGCCCCATAAAGGCTGGGGCATTCCGATGGCCACCGATATTGCATTTGCGCTGGGTGTCCTATATCTTCTTGGCAGCCGTATTCCGCTTGCACTTAAGGTTTTCCTTACTGCCCTGGCTATTGTTGACGATTTGGGAGCAGTACTGGTGATCGCATTTTTTTACACCTCCGACATCAGCATCATTCATATCGCAATCGGCCTGGTAATTCTGGTTGTCATGTACCTGGGAAATCGTTCAGGAATCCGTTCCATTATTTTCTATGCGCTGCTTGGTATATGCGGTGTATGGACGATGTTCCTGCTGTCAGGAGTTCATGCCACAATTGCTGCTGTTCTCGCTGCTTTTACTATTCCGGCAGATGTAAAGATCAAAGAGAATGTCTTTATCTCTAAAATTAATGTTTATCTAGACCGGTTCAGAAATATCGATCCCAGTGAAGATACCCCTACGCTCACCAATGAGCAGCTTCATGAACTGGAAAAGATGAATGAAGCGACACTTGAAGCAACGCCTCCATTACAGCGCCTTGAGCATGCCATGCATCCCGCGGTATCTTTTTTGATCATCCCTATCTTCGCCATCGCGAACGCCGGTGTATCACTCAACATTGATATAGACAGCCTTTTTAACAACAATATCGCAATTGGCACAGCACTGGGGCTCATTCTCGGAAAAGTGTTGGGTGTTGTCGGCTTTAGCTACGTTTTTATTAAACTTAAAATTACCAGCGTACCGGAAGGCATGACCTTCAAAAACCTGCTTGGACTTGGTTTTTTAGCATCCATAGGTTTTACCATGTCGCTTTTTATCACTTCCCTTGCTTTTACTCATGAGGAATATCAGACGCAGGCTAAAATCGGAATTTTTGCAGCGTCCCTGATCGGCGGTATCATTGGTTATTTGATTTTAAAGAAAGAGGCAAAGATATAGGGTTAACCTATTCACTGTTGCATTTAATCCTAAATAGAAATATAGCCCAAATGATCAATAATATTTTCAATTTTATCAACCTGCATAATGGTGAGGAGCAAAAGGATAAAGTATTAGCTAATGTTACAGCTAATATATCTTTCAGGGGATCCAATCTCTGGATATTAGCGTGTGCGATCATTATTGCTTCCATCGGTCTCAACGTCAACTCCACAGCAGTGATTATCGGTGCGATGTTGATTTCGCCGCTGATGGGGCCAATAGTTGGTGCCGGATTTGCCCTTGGGACGTATAATTTTTCATTGCTTAAAAAGTCTTTCAAGAATCTTCTGATTGCCACATTTGTCAGTCTGACCGTTTCAGCCATCTATTTCTATGTAAGCCCATTCAAGGATGTTCAGTCTGAGCTTTTAGCAAGGACAGCACCTAACATCTATGATGTATTGATCGCTTTCTTCGGAGGATTAGTCGGGGTCATTGCCATCACACGGGTAGAAAAAGGAAATCCCATTCCGGGGGTTGCCATTGCGACCGCTTTGATGCCGCCTCTATGTACAGCAGGTTTTGGATTGGCAACTTTTAATTTTTCATACTTTTTCGGCGCTTTTTATCTTTATACAATTAACTGCTTCTTTATCTGTATTGCAACGTTTTTTGTTGTAAAATTTCTTCAATATCCGTCCTCTATCATCGACAACAAGTATGAGAAAAGGATCAGGTATGGAATCACTATACTTATCATCGTCATGATCGTGCCGAGCTTTTACCTGGCGTATAACCTTTACAATGAAAAAAAGTTTACAAAAACGGCTGAGCAGTTTGTCCAGAAGGAATTTGAAAATAACGGCTATACAGTCATTTACAAAAAGATAAACTACAATTCCAACCCAAGAACGATTGATCTGGCTTTTCTCAACAAAAAGTTTACAGACAAGGAAATTAATTCCTTTAATAAAATGCTTGCAGACAACGGCCTTGCCGGTACACGCCTGACCATCCGTCAGAACGATACCGATATCAAATCAGAAATCCTAAGCGAGATCAATAAGTTTGACAGCAATATCTCCGAGAAAGATATTACCATTTCTAAGCTCCGGCAGGAGCTGGACACTTACAGAACATCCGACTCAACACTTCTAAAGGAAATAGAGATCCTATATCCGAAGATCAATAATGTTTCGTATGGAAAGATTGAAAAATTTCCCCAAACCGACAGTGCGCAACTTATGTTTACCTTATTGTATTCGGGTGATGGGATCGATCAGGATCAGCTTGCAAGATGGCTTCAAAAAAGAATTAATGAAAAAAACATCAGTATAATAAAAACGGATGTAAAATAGATTCATAACCTGAAGGCAATGTACAGGCTGTTATATTACTTCTTTTAGTTAGTGATCACAGAAGACTATCATTTATTCCTTTTTCATTAATGCCCGATATCGCCATGTTTCGCTTTCTCGAACCCTTTATTAAATCTATTTAAATCGGTGATTAGCATCACTGCTGACAAAGATGGTATTCTTTTGCTCGCCAATGATTTCGATGAAACGTTCGTAATGCTTCAGCACATCCGAAATAAGTTCATTTTTGGTAAACAGCTTTACATCATAGCCCTCTCTGTTATCACCAAAATAAGACCTCGGATAATAGATAACCTGATCCTCAGCACTAGGTAGATTCTCCTCAGTCAGAAGGTATTCTGCAATTATCTTGCTCTCAGCCTTTACACCGTAAATAAAGTTGTTCACGAGATCATACCTGATCTCAATTTCCATACTTTGCGGACTGTTGTCAGCATTAACTTTGGCATCTACACCATTAATAGCAAATTCACTTACCAGCTCTTCGAAAGCCTGTTGAACTGTCGTTTTTATGTATAATTCTGTCGAGGCGGAATCATTAAATGAGATGATCTGCTTCAATCTCTCTTTCCAATGTTCTCCTGACCAGGGAACTGTTGTTGATGCAAAATCTTTCTCATAGTAATTCTTATCGATCACCAACGCTTTAGCAAGACTTACGATAAACAGCATCATGATAATGGAGAACGGCAGCGCCGTAATAAGGGTCATGCTCTGTAATGCCTTCAGTCCTCCGGCATTGAGCAGCATGAGTGCAAGAACGGCAAGAAGCGTCCCCCATCCGATGGTTTGCCATCTGGGCGATACCCGGGCATTCTTCGTAGCAATGCTGTTCATTACAAAGATACCGCTGTCCGCAGAGGTCACAAAAAAGATGAGGATAATGGCTATCACCAGGAAACTTGCCAGCTTTGTAAACGGAAGATATTCTAAAAACTGAAACATCAGACTATCGGGATCATTAGCCATTTCGCTGAGGTAGCCGTGTGCAGCATTCATGTCAAGCCATATCGCACTGTTTCCGAAAACGGACATCCAAATAAAATTAAACAGTGTTGGAAGAATCAGTACGGCCGCAACAAATTCCCTGATAGTCCTTCCTTTGGAGATCCTTGCAATGAACAGGCCTACGTAAGGCGACCAGGAAATCCACCATGCCCAATAGAGGATAGTCCAGTCATAAAACCATTTCTGGGTATTGTCTTCATACACGTGCGTATTAAATGTAAGGCTGAAAAAACTATTTATGTACGTTCCGATACCTTCGGTAAAGCTTCCTATCAAGTAAACCGTTGGACCTACTGCCAATACAAAAAGCAGCAGTATGACCACTGCGATAATATTAATATTACTCAATATCTTCACGCCTTTGTCCAGTCCTGTTACTGCAGAAAGTATTGCTAAGGAGACCAGTACAGCAACGATAAGCACCTGATAAACGAATGCATTTTCAGGAAGTATATTAAGTGTGACAAGGCCTGAATTGATCTGAACAACCCCGAATCCCAGCGTAGTAGTAATTCCGAAAAAGGTACTGCATAAAGCAAAAATATCAATAACATTTCCCCAACCGCCTTTGATCTTGTCTTTTAAAAGTGGGTAAAAACAGCTTCTCAAAGATAATGGAAGCCGGTACCGATACGAGAAATAAGCGAGCGCAAGCCCCACAACGCCGTAGATTGCCCAGGCATGAATTCCCCAATGAAAAAAGGTATAAAGCTGCGCATTCTGGGCTCTCTGAACAGGAGTCTTATAGGCAAATACTTCGTTTGAATAGTGCTGCATCGGTTCGGCAACGCTGAAATACATCAAGCCTATACCCATGCCGGCGGCAAACAGCATGGAAAGCCACGAAAAAAAATTATAATCTGGTTTGCTGTCATTTCTGCCGAGCCTGATATTGCCGTATTTGCTTGCCATAATGTATACGAGAAATATAACAAACAAAGTAACCGACCATACATATACCCAATTCAGATTAACGAAAATAAAATTTTTAACGACGTTTAAAAGATTTTCGGTAAGTTGCGGAAATATTGCCGAGAGCATACATATCCCGATAATAAAGATAAGACTTGGCAATGTGATTCCTTTTTTCAGAGTAGTTCTGATTTTCATATTTGGTGAGTTTGTTTTCTAAATTTACGTAAAAACACTAAAACCTTTCACGCATGGCAGGATATATTTAATTCCTGCATGACAATTTTTTTAAAACAAGCAGTACTTACAATTATTTTTAAGTTCCTGCAAATACAATTAGATACCTGATTAATGTTTAACGATTATAGCTGACAGACAATTTCTGTGCCCGCAAGCCTCGGAGATCATTGTGGCGGGATATTTGCGTGACTGCAGGTAGCAATTGAATACTTTACCAGATGAACAATCTGAGCAAGAAGATATGTAATAGCTGGAAGCAGGATAATTCTCAAATCTATGGATCATTATTTACTTATTTTAACACTTATTGGCGCAGCCACTTTTTTGATGGCATGGATGCCCGAATTTTCCAAAAAAACAGGAATATCATATTCGGTATTTTATATCATCGCAGGAGTTGTTCTTTATCTCACCATTCCTGAGTATCTCCCCGACCCTCTTCCGAAGAATAATGAAAGCCTGACCCTACACCTTACCGAGTTAATTGTTATTATCTCATTGATGGGATCAGGAATAAAGATTGACCGTCCCTTTTCATTGAACGCATGGTCGTCTCCGTTGAAACTAATCGGTATTACAATGCTGGCATGTATTGCAGCTGCTGCATGTATGGGATATTATTTTTTAAGCTTGGGCATAGCTTCGGCAACACTGCTTGGTGCGGCACTCGCTCCTACCGACCCTGTTCTTGCTGCTGATGTGCAGGTTGGTCCGCCGAACGATAAAGCAGAATCTGAAGTGAAATTTACCTTAACGTCCGAGGCCGGCCTTAATGACGGCGTTGCATTCCCGTTTACGTGGCTGGCAATTTGTTTAGGCTTGATGATTTCAGGAGAGCAGACGAGCTTACTGGAATGGTTTGCGTTTGATCTAATCTACAGGCTGATCGCGGGTATACTGATCGGCTGGATAAGTGGTAAAGCTATAGGCTTTCTGCTGTTTCGCCTATCCGACAAAAGCGATTTTTTATCCACCAGGGACGGTTTTCTGGCGATTGCCGCAACACTGTTGGTCTATGGCATTACTGAGTTTGCTCATGGTTACGGTTTTTTAGCGGTTTTTATCTGCAGTATCACCTTAAGACATTATGAAAAGGATCATAAGTATCACAAGGAACTGCATTCATTTACTGATCAGGCCGAAAGGCTACTGCTAAGCCTGCTGATGATTTTGTTCGGAGGAACACTTGTTATGGGCATTTTAAAACCTATTGATACAAAAATGATTGTATTTGTGTTATTATTTTTGTTAGTGGTACGCCCTATTACTGCTTATCTTGCTTTGAAAACTGCTAAAATAAAAAATAAAGAGAAGTGGGTTATCGGCTTTTTCGGGATTAAAGGATTGGGTTCCGTATTTTACCTTTCATTTGGATTCAGTGAATATAATTTTGAGCATCAGGATCAGCTTTGGGCGATCATTTCCCTGACCATTCTCTTATCTATCATTATGCACGGCCTTTCTGCTACTACCGTGATGAAAAAAGTTAAAAATTAGAAATTCAACGAAAAGTCAGTTTGATTCAGACGGTAACAGGTGTAAATATTAAGAGTATGATAATTGAAAGTAAACAATTACCGGAATAGATGCTAAATGTCTAGATGGTGCATTTATCACATTGGCCGCTTATCACAAAATTATATTGTTTAACAACAAAATTCTGCGGGATTTTAATTTTGGGAACTACATTTTCAATGCATGTCACAGATTTACACTTTTCACAATAAAAATGTAGGTGGTTATGATCATGCTTTCCACCAGAACAGCCTTCGCATCTGGCAAAATTAATGACACCATCCACATTAACGATCTTATGGATTTTCCCTTCTTCCTCCAACCTTTCAAGAACCCTGTAGATTGTAACGCGGTTACAAAGATCTCCAAGTTTCACCTGAATATCAGAATGAGATAGCGCAGTGTTTGATTCATTGATAAGTTTTAAAATCTCCGTTTTGGCTTGTGTATTTCGTGTTTGTTTCATCTTTTTAATGCAACATTGTTGCTTTATTGAAAGTTATTATTACTTTTGCAACAAAGTTACAATAAGAATTATGAAAACAAAAATCTTAGACTATATTGGAATTTCCGCGGCGGTTCTATGTTTAGTGCATTGCATTCTTTTTCCTTTACTGATTATTGTTCCGCTCGGAATCTCGCATAATCCGCTTATAGATTTATTATTTCTTATCGTTGGCACATCAGTCGTGTTTAGAATAACAAAAAAGCTTGAATCCAGATGGCTCAAAATTCTCTTCTGGGCTTCAATCGGGATAATCGCCATTTCCATCGGGCTGGACCTGATTTTTCATGTCCATTCGGAACTAATTTTTATTGGAGCTGCCGGATTGATTATAGCACATATCATCAATTTTAGGAATCACAAACATTAAGTAATATGAAAAACACATCCAATCAGTTTGATGTTATTATCATTGGAGGAAACTATTCTGGATTATCTGCAGCAATGGCACTGGGAAGGTCATTCGGGAAAATATTATTTCTTATGCAATTAAAATTTTCAAATATTGGTCACATTTCACAAATCTTTCTTTCCAATCTATCGAGCCTGGAGAGAATATCCGCAATCGTATTTTTTCCACTTATTGAAATATGTCCTACGATTCTGTAAAATGGCAGATTTCCATTTTTATTATCCCCTTCGAATTGGAGATATCCTTCAAGATCCAGGAAGACCCTTGCTTCTGAATAAATTGATGTTTCCATTAGGAACAGCAAATCGCCTTCCTGATAAAAATTCTGTGCATCCGGTTTACTTTTATATTCATATATCAAATCAATTTGTGCTAATAATTTTTGCAAAATTTTATCCTGAACGATATTCCCATTCCTATAACGATTGACAGGAGCCGACTTTTCATCAGTTTTATCCGATTCAAACATCAGATGGTCAATATCAGAGATACTTACCAACTGATTAACCTGTAATATTTCCGTTAACAGCTTATCCAGATTAAGGTTAAAGTAATTAGCAACCTTTAAAATGGTTTCAATCTTAGGCTCAGCCCTTCCTTCTTCATAAGAGCTTATAACTCCCCTATTCAGATCAAATAAATCAGCAAAAGCCTTTTGACTTAAGCCTTTAACCTGCCTTATTTTCTTAATATTGGTTCCAAAAAAACTCATAAGCCTATTTTTTTAGCAAATATAAGAATTAAAATAAAATAATGCTAAAAATATTTGCAATTTTAAAAATTTGCTCTATATTTGTCTAACAATTTGAAGCAAACTTACGATCATGAGAAATCAAATATTTAGAACGGTTAAAGAATGGTTGTTAGATTATGAGTTCAACATCACCTTGGAAGATGAAACTCAGAGAATTCTAATCATTGAAAAAGAATCCAGCGGAATAAAGAATATGATTCTGATTATTTCAGACTCTATACTTATTATGGAACAGTTTCTTTTTGAAATAAAAAACCCTTCGGAAGCCATTTACCGTTCACTGTTACGAAAAAACAGGGATATTGTGCACGGAGCATTCGCGCTGGACAATACCGGCAAGAGGGTTATTTTCCGCGATACCCTACCTACTGATAATATGGCGCAAAATGAAGTCATTGCCTCCATTAACTCATTAGGAATTCTTGTGGGCGAATTCAACAATGAAATGATCGAAATGAGTAAATAAATCACAAAAAAATTATTATGAACATTTTCGCAAGATTATTCAAAATAGGAAAAGCCGAGATCCATTCAGTGATCGAAGGTTTCGAAGATCCCATTAATATGACCGAACAAGGAATCAGGGAAATGAAAGAACAACTGGCCAAAAGCGTTGAGGCACTCGCCCAGCTGAAAGCTCTGTCTATACGAAAGAAAAATGAATCGGAAACAGAAAAACAGACCGCGAATGATTATTACAACAAAGCGGTAATTTTAGTCCAGAAAGCTGAAAACAGAGAACTTGAGGCAGCAGAAGCAGACCGACTGGCAAAAGAAGCACTGAAAAAGCAGGGTATTGCTCAGGAAAATGCTTTACACATCGAAAAAGAGTATGAAAAAATGCATGGGGAATGTGAAAAAATGCAGGCTAAAATCAATACTCTGAGATCCGGCATATCAAAATGGGAAAATGAGCTGCAGACCTTGAAGGCAAGAGTCCAGATCAGTGAAGCCACAAGGGATATTAATAAAAAAATGACCCTTATGGATACAGGAAGCACAGTAACGATGCTCGAAAAACTAAAAGAAAGAGCAGAACAGCAGGAAGCACTCGCAGAAGCCTACTCTGAGGTTTCAGATACCGGGAAAACAATTGATGATGAGATTGATGCGATCATAAAAAATAATGACAGGCAGGCTGAAGAAGCATTACAAAAATTAAAAGAAACACTTAAAAAAGACTAATATGACCTTTCAGGAATTTTTGCAGACAGCTTTTTCACCGGTGAACACCGTTTTGAGCATACTGCTGATTCTGGCTGTTCTATATTGGCTTTTCACTATTGTTACAGGTTTGGATATTGATGTCGGTTTTGATGCTGATATGGATGTGGACATAGATGCTCCGGATGGTCAGGTTCATGTTCCGGAAAACCCTTCTCCCTGGATTCAGTTTTTAACATTCCTGGATCTTGATATTGTCCCGGTTACATATTTCCTGACGATATCGCTCTTTTTTACCTGGCTGGGTTCGTTTTATCTCGAAGTATTTGCTTCCATTCAGGTTTGGGTATCTGCGGTGTTGGTTTTTCCGATATTTCTGGGAAGTATCTTATTAACAAAACTGCTTTTAAAACCATTGAATCCTTTTTTCAGGGAAATCAATCATAAAGGAGAAAGGCCGCATGATTTTCTGGGCCGTACGGGAAGACTGAAATCTACGATTTACGGAAACAAAATCGGAATTCTCGAAGTTTTTATCGGCAGCGATCCTATGACTCTGATGGTCAAAAGCAAAGACGGGGAGAAAATAGAATACGGAGAAACCGTATTTATTGTAGACGAAGACCCTAACAGAAAATACTTCTATGTAGCCACAGAAATACGCTTTTAAATCATATTTTAGACTACTCTTTCCAATGGTGATCAGTCATTGTGAACATGTTTTATATACATAATTAATAAAAAAACACATTTCAAATAATTAAACTTTAAAACTATGAATTTACCACTAATTGCAGGGATAATTGTTGCTGTAGTAGCTTCAGTTGGATTAATATTCTGGATTCTGTCTATGTACAAAAAAACAGTACAGGGAATCGTTATTCTCAGAACCGGATACGGAGGAACAAAGGTATTTTTTAATGCAGGAATCGTAATTCCTATCATTCACAGGATGGAATCTATGGACATTTCCGTGAAAAAATTGGAAATAGCCAGAGAAGGCAAAGCAGGCCTGATCTGTAAAGACAATATGAGGGCAGACATTCAGGTGGCTTTCTTTATCAGGGTTAACAAATCGGTTGATGATATTGTGAATGTTGGCCAGACAATCGGCTGCCAGAGAGCTTCGGATATTCATACCTTAAGAGAACTGTTTGAAGCTAAATTTTCGGAAGCGTTAAAAACGGTTGGTAAAAAATTTGAATTCATCGAACTGTACGAAGCAAGAAGCGAATTCCGCCAGGAAATCCTTGATATTATCGGAACAGACCTTAATGGCTACGTTCTGGATGACTGTGCGATTGACTACCTGGAGCAGACTTCCATCGACAGCTTAGACAAAGATAACATTCTGGATTCTGAGGGTATCAAGAAAATAACTGAATTAACGGCAACACAAAATATTAAAGCCAATCAGGTTCGCAGAGACGAGGAAAAAACGATCACAAAACAGAACGTTGAGGCCCGTGAAGCAATTTTGGAACTTGAAAAACAGCTGGCTGAAAAAGAAGAATCTCAAAAAAGAGAAGTGGCCAATATTAAAGCCCGCGAAAATGCTGAAATACTAAAAGTAAATGAAGAAGAAAGACTGAAATACGAAACCGTTCGTATTGCAACGGAAGAAAAACTTCAGATCGCTGAGGAAAATAAGCTGAGACAGGTAGTAATTGCCGCTAAAAATAAAGAACGTGCTGATTTGGTGGAGACTGAAAGAGTACAAAAGGACAGAATGCTGGAAGCAACCGAAAGAGAAAGAATTGTTTCTCTGGCTCAGATTGAAAAAGAAAAAGCGATCGAGCTGGAAAAGAAAAACATCCAGGATGCAATCCGTGAGCGTCTGACCATGGAAAAAACCGTTGTGGAAGAACAACAGGGAATTAAGGACCTTGAAGCTTTCAAAACAGCCGACCGAAATAAGCAGGTTGAAATTACCCTGGCGACACAGGAAGCTGAAAAGAAACTGATTGAAGAAACAAGAGCAGCAGAAGCCAGAAAATTGGCGGCAGAAAAAGATGCCCAGAAATATGTAATAGAAGCGCAGGCTAAGAGAGATGCCGCCGAAAAAGAAGCTGAAGCCCGTAAAATCATCGCTGATGCGAAAGCGAAAGAAGAAGCAACGGTGGGATTATCTGAAGCTCAGGTTCTTCATGCAAAAGCAGATGCCGCAGAAAGACAGGGAATTGTAGAAGCGGTTGTTATTGAGAAAAAAGCAGACGCTATTAAAAAAGAAGGAATTGCACAGGCAGAAGTCATCAAAGAAAAAGCATTGGCAGAAGCCGCCGGAATCACTGAGAAAGCCGAAGCCATGAAGAAACTGAATGATGCAGGTAAAGACCATGAAGAATTCAGACTGACCCTGGCTAAAGAAAAAGAAGTGGAACTGGCTCATATTGCTATACAGAAAGATATTGCACAGGCACAGGCCGGCGTTCTCGCTGAAGCCTTCAAATCTGCAAAAATTGATATTATAGGCGGAGACAATACATTCTTCGATAATGTTATTCGTCAGGTTTCTGCGGGTAAAGGCTTGGATAAATTTATCAGCCACAGCGAAAATGCAACATTGGTTAAGGAAAACCTTTTGGGCGACGGCGAAAATATCATCGGGAAAGTAATGGGAATGGTTGATAAATACAACATCTCTTCCGAAGATATTAAAAATATGAGCATCGCAAGTCTTATTTTTAAACTGAACAGCGTTGCCAACCAGCAGGAAAGAGGGCTGCTCGACCGGGCATTGGACATGGCAAAAAGCCTGGGAATAGATAACAAACCGGTACAATAAAAACAATAACCATCCTTATATATGATAAACTCTCATTGTCTGATTTTATTAATCCTTTGAGAGTTTTTTCTAATAGTATTTTTATTGAATAAGTAATTCAATAGAAACGGGTTGTTTTAATCCGTTCAAAATAAAAGGCATTATTAAAACTTTGCCAAGTTTAAAACCTTTGCCAACGAAAAGAATATATTTCATAACATAATGATGATTAAGATCAAAGATCTGTCATCAGTTACCAAACATATAAAAACCTATGTCAGAACAATTAAATTCAGGGACATACGAAATCATACAAAGCCGTCTGAATGAGCAGAAAAACAACCTTATTCAGAAGCTTCAGCAGCTCAACGAAAACCGTAAAGAAATTTTCGGCGGAGTAGATTTTTCGCTTATTGCCAACGAAAGGATTTCTACGGAACACAACTGTGTAGCCAAAGATATTTTTTCGCTGAAAAACACTTTGATCTTCGGTTCCAATGCGCATCTGGGTTTACAAACGGAAATCAACATCACAGATGTATTTTCAATCTATATCATTAATAACAACCGATTCGAGCCGCAAGATTGTTCTCTTATTTCGGATGCTACTTTTATTGAAGAATTCAAAAACCTGTATAAGTACTACAGAAACACTTTTTTCGTACGCTTTCACTTTACCGAAAACTATCTGTATATGGTTTTCCAATTGTCTGAAAGCACTTCCGATATCAAGGCATTTAAATGGTTGATTAAAGAAAATGAATTAACATACATTGATTCCAGAAGTGCTTCTGAAGTGACATATCCTCCGCAACATGGTTTTGCATGGACGAAAGCGACCAGAGATATGCAGCGAAGCGGAAAGTTTCCGCACATTTCTTTGGCAGATAAAGTTTTTGTGGAATCTATCGGGGGCGATTTAACCATAAAAATTGAAGATAATACCGATATCGGAAAAGGGATTTACTCCGAAGATGTTGTTCATAAAGATCAGAACCTTGATGATGCAGAAATTCACTTCTGTGATCTTGATAATCTGGTTTTATTTAAAATCAAGCCATATCAGGAAACAGAAAGATATTTCATTTATAATCATAAAGAAAAAACCGTTTCAAGAGTTGACACTTTAAAACATTCAGCGGTTTTACTTCCGGAAAATCAGGGGGTTTTGTTCTCGAACGGCTATGCTTTGCAGACGGGAGGTTTGAAAGTGATTTCTCAGGATGTCAACAGACTTCACTACCTGAAAACCATTCAGGAGCCGAATGGTGAAAATTTCATGTATGTTTTCTACGATGATAAAACCAATAATTATCAACTGATTTCATATAATATCATTACCCAAACCATTGAAACACCGATTCGATGCAGCGGATATTCTGTTTTAAATGACGGAAAATTGATCTATTTAAGAGAAAGTATTGAGACAACCAAACATCATTTAGCGCAAATCTGGCAGACTCCGTATTCTAAAGAATTATTGCCGAATAGAGAAAAATCAGATACGCTTCTTTACAAAATCGGGAATAAAGATATTGTAAGAGTGATGGCGGAAAGTCAGGAACTGATTACGCTTTTAAACAAAAAAGATTCTTACAGCGGATTGTATGATGATATTGTTAAACTTTCCACGACTATTTTAGATGCTTATTATTTTTTGGGTGATGATGAGGTTGAAAATCTTGACCAGCCATTAAAAGAAATCCGAAACATCGCTCATTCTGCCATCAATGAATATGAAAAGGTTGTTGAACAAAAGAAAAATACAGGTCTAGCAGTTGAAAAAATCAAGGCTGCCTGTGAGAAAATTTTAGAAGAAACCAAAAGAATCAACTATTCTCAACTGACGGAATATATTGATATGCTTTCCCAAATCAGGGCTTTGCGTGGCGAAATTACAGGAGCAAGAGATTTGAAATATGCTGATATTGCAATTCTTGATTCTTTGGAAAAATCATTGGCTGAAAGATCAGAAGAACTTTCCAACGCCTGTGTGAACTTCCTGCTTCAGGACGATGCGTTGTTTCCTTATCAAAACAGAGCACAACAGATTTCTGAAAAGATTATCAATTTGCAAAAGGCAATTGATGCAAAAACGATTGAGGAAGAAATCAATAATTTGTCGGGACAGCTCGAGCTTTTGGTGGATATTGTCAATAATTTAAAAATTGAAGACACTTCACAATCTACGCAGATTATTGAAAATATTTCGGTGATTTTTGCCAGATTAAATCAGGAGCGATTAGAACTTTCAAAAAGGAAAAGAGAAATTTCCGGAAAAGAGCTGTCTGCAGATTTTCAGGCGCAGATGACCTTGTTTGATCAGTCGGTAATTAATTTCCTTGAATTGTCTCAGACCCCTGAAAAATGCGATGAATATCTGACCAAACTTTCCATTTTGCTGGAAGAAATGGCAACAAAGTTTGTTGATTTTGAAGAATTTATCCGGAAAATAGAAGAAAAAAGAGAGGAAGTTTACGGTCATTTTCAAAATAAAAGAGTTCAGCTAACCGAATCCAGAAACAAGCGTACGCAGAGTTTATATGATTCTGCACAACGGATTTTAAAATCAGTTCAGACAAAATCCGAGTCATTCGACTCTGAAAATGAAATCAACGGCTATTTTGCAACCGATTTAATGGTGGAGAAAGTACGTGATATTTCGAGGCAGCTCATGGTAATGGAAGATTCTGCAAAAGCGGAAGAAATCCAGACTTTGTTAAAAACCTCACAGCAGGAGTCGGTCAGAAAACTAAAAGATAAAAAGGAAATCTATGCAGACGGAGATCATATAATTGCTTTGGGCGATTATAAATTTGCAGTGAACCGTCAGAAATTAGACCTGACTTTGGTGATGAGAAATGCACAGTATTATTATCATTTAACAGGAACTGCATTTTATGAACCGTTAAATTTTGAAGCCATTTCAGATTTTAAAGAAGTTTGGAATCAGGAATATATTTCGGAAAATCAAAATGTAAAACGTTTCGAATATTTAGCGTGGAATGTTTTTTCACAAAATAAAAATATCAATACAGAAGAACAAAACCGAATTGCCATCCAGCAATTCATGACGGAACATTTTGGAGAAGGTTTGGTAAAAGGAATTCATGATGAAGATGCATTGATGATTGTTTCAAAATTGCAACAGATGCATAATGAATTGGGACTAATGCGGTTTACACCGCAAGAAAGAGCTTTGGCGCAGCTGTTCTGGTATTTCCTGGATGAACAAAAAAAAGACTATTACCAGAAGCAGTTTAAAGCAGTTGATCTAATTTCAAAATCGTTTGCAACAGACAAAGGGTTCCAATATCTCAATCAGGAACTGTCCAATGAAATACGATTATTCGCTCAGAACAATCATCTTTTTGCTGAGGTTAATGGTTTGAATTCTGCCATTTATTTGAAAAGAGAAAATAAATCGGCATTTTTGGTTTCAGAAAAAGCAGGCTTATTGTATGAATCATTTTTAAAAGATTTAAAGGAAAAAGGAAAAGATCTAGAGTTTATCGACCAGCAGAATGCGCTGAAACAGTATCCTGCAGCCTGTTTTTCTATTGCAGAAAGTGCTTTAAGTGCGTTCCTGTTTAATTCAGAATCATATGTTGAAGATGATATTAAAAAAGAAGCAGCCGTATTTTTTATAACGCAAAGTTTTGATGCTAAAAATATTCATCACATCACTTATGAAACGATCCTGAAAGGATTGAAGTCACTGGAAAAAGATGCTGATTATGTATTAAATTATTATGAATTTACCTCCCGTTTATCTCATTTTAATGAAACCGTGGTTCCTAAGTACAAAAAGCTTCAGGAGATGAAGGCAAAATGGGTAAACGACAAGAAAAAAGCTTTGAAAATAGACACTTTCAAATCTCAGGTTTTAAGTTCTTTTGTGAGAAACAGATTGATTAATGATGTTTATTTTCCTTTAATAGGAGCCAATTTAGCCAAGCAATTAGGTACTGTCGGAAATGACAAGCGTACCGACAGAATGGGGATGTTGCTTTTGGTTTCGCCGCCGGGTTATGGTAAAACGACATTGATGGAATACATGGCAGATAGAATGGGGCTGGTTTTCATGAAAATCAACGGTCCGTCAATCGGCCACGATATTGTCTCTACCGATCCGCACGAAGCAAAAAATGCGGGCGCAAAACAGGAACTCGAGAAGCTTAATCTTGCTTTTGAAATGGGTGACAATGTGATGTTATACCTTGATGACATCCAGCATTGTAATCCGGAATTTTTACAGAAATTCATTTCACTGGCAGACGGACAGAGAAAAATTGAAGGAATTTATAATGGTGAAAGTAAAACCTATGATTTAAGGTCTAAACGTTTTTGTCTTGTCATGGCCGGAAATCCATACACGGAAAGTGGTGAAAAATTCAGGATTCCCGACATGCTGGCCAACCGTTCCGACACTTACAATTTAGGTGAAATTTCGGGCAGTAAAAAAGAATTATTTGATATAAGCTTAATTGAAAATGCTTTGATGTCAAACGATTATCTTACCCGGCTGACCCAGTCAGGAATGGAAAATCTTTACCATCTGTACGAAGGCATCATATCCGGTTCCGCAAATGTGGATCTGGCAGGTAATTTCAGTTCAAACGAAATTTCAGATTTTAGAAAAGTGCTTGAAAATACATTGAAAGTAAGAGATGTTGTTCTGAAAGTCAACAAACAATATATCGCTTCCGCTGCCATGTCAGATGAATACAGAAATGAGCCGGCTTTTAAGCTGCAGGGTTCTTACCGGAATATGAATAAGCTTATTTCCCAAATCCAGCCCATTCTGAAGGATGAAGAAGTCACTCAGATAGTTTTAAATCACTATCAGAACGAATCTCAGACTTTAACCAATGGAGCTGAAGCAAACATGCTGAAGCTAAAAGAATTAATGAATCTCATTTCAGAAGATGAAAATTTCCGCTGGGAAGAGATCAAAAAGACATTCATTAAAAACAAAACCATAAAGGGTTTGGGCGAAAATGACCGGATGACCCAGGTGATTGCTTTGTTGGCCCAGTTCAGCGAAGGCCTTGAAGGAATAAAAGATGTACTGCAAAAATAACTCTTAGTACCAGCTGCACCTACGTGCAGCTGGTTATTTTTGGATTTCCAACTGCAATCTTTTCTTTTGAAAGAGCGCCAACTGTCTTCAGTTAGCGCCTTTTTTTATTTACTTTTTTATTAATTTCTGGTTATGAAATCAAATCTTCTTTAGTTTAATTTCTTCAATAACTTTTTAAAACCATGCATCATTGACTAATTTTTTTACTTTTTACAGTTATGCATTAATATTGATCCAAGTATTTAATATCTTCACTATATTATGGAGTAGCCAATTGGTTTGAAAGCATAATTATTAGACATTTCCGCTGAACAAGCTGTCATCCCTACAATAAGGTCCATTTCTGCTTCAATTATTATATAATCTCCAGCTGCACTCTTAGGCGGAAGTACACTAATCTTACCGCTCTCACCATTCACAGCAACATTCATAAAAACATTAAAGCATATAGGAATCTCATCGGGTTTAATACCAAACGGCTCAAGTGCTTCACAAAGATTACCAAAACATCCGCGGTGAGGATGTTCATCGCCATAAATTATGCGGAAAGTGTCAGCACTACAGGGAGTCAAGAGAAAATCATGCCTACCCACGGTGTCCTCTATAATATGAAACATAATATTGCTTCTGTTGGAATAGAACGGATTACCTTTAGTGAGAAATATAGTTTCAGCATAATCAATAGTCCTTCCGGAGGAAAGATATTCCCTCTTATCATTAAGATTAAAGCATATAAAATCTGATACCTGCTCTCCTTTGATGTCGGTAATTTTAAGTTTTTCACCTTTTCTTAATATAAATCCGGTGCCGCTTCTTGGTTGTATTGTATTCATTAGTTTTTATATTTATAAGGACATTCCCATTTTTTATCATACCGCATGCCGCTGTATTGGTACACTTCTGAGTCATCACCGAAATCACAGAGCATCGGATTAATAGAACCGCTAAGCGCCACATCTCTTTTACGAACAATATTTTTCATTTTATCATATCTATTTAAAGATCTCAATTCTTCAAATTGCTCATGCGGATTAAAGACAATTGCCGGATAACGGAATTTCCTTGAATCCCTGCTGCTCGCCGGTGAAAGTCCGATAATAAAAAAAGCTTCTTCTTTCAGACTAAAACTAAAATTTGGAGATGAAGGGTTTGAATCTACACGGGAATCATAAGGATATTTCTGTGCATCCAGATCAGACAATGCCTGCAATCTTTCCCAAAGAAGCCTGTCGAAAGTCTTCTCATCGACACGATGCGTATCGGGGAAAATTACACATACGGTGTGAAAATCATTATCTGCTGCTCTGTATGTATCAACAAATTTATAAATAAAATCAAGGATATCCTGATCATCTTTTGGGCAGGCCAAATGGCCGGCAACGAATATATGCATCTGATCTCTCGTAAGAGCAGCCTTGGCTGCTACACAAGGAAATAGCTTATCATCTATAAATTCCCTGAAAGCATCACGCACTTCCAAGGCATGTTCTGTACTTTGTGAAATATTGGTTGGTGTCATGCCTTAAGACACGCAAAGCATGTGCCACCGGAAATATAGATATTGCATGTATAATAGTTAAGCTTTGCTGCCAACTTCCGAAAATGATGAAGCATTTCTTCCAAAACTGCCAAACTCATTTTAAGAATTACATTAGCTGTGGCTTTCCAAACTAATAAGACTTATTTTCATTTTAAATGGGCAATTGATCTGTATTGAAACAACAAATCCTGCCCGATTAGTCATTCAGAGGATAAGGAATTTGCAAAAAATTTAATTGGTTCGTCTGCACTGAATCTGAAATTTATAATCAACCGATAGCAAGTGATTAATTCATGCTTAAAAATGTCCATAATATCATCGGATTCAAATATGAGAAATTTAAAAGCTTATTGCAGTCTTCCTCCTAAAGCTTTAAACAGCAATACATTATTCCTTGTATTCTCATGCTGGAATCTAAGCAGATCCAGTTCTGCCTGAAGCTTGCTTCTTTGAGCATTGATCAATTCAAAATAATTGGCGTAGCCTGTAATATACAAATCATTGGAAACTTCAATTCCTTTATCGAGAAACCCTACTTCTTGCTCTTTCAAATCCAGAACGCGATGAAATATTTTGGTCTGTTTCAAAATAGACTGAAGTTCGTTAAAAGCCGTGGTTACACTTTTCTGATAATTTAAAAAAGCGATTTCCTGCTCACTGTTGGCAATATTGAATTCATATCTCAATTGTCCTTTGTTGAAAACAGGAACCATCAATCCGCCCAAAAGCTGCCCTGCCAAAGAAGCCGGCTTAAAAAATGTTTCCGCTGAAAAAGAATTTAATCCGAAGGTGGCGCCCAGATCAATCCTGGGATAAAATGCGGCTCTTGCTGCTTTTGCATCAGCATGTGAAGCCTGCAATGTATAGTAATTAGAAATCACATCCGGCCTCGAATGAATGACTGCATCCACATTGATATTCTTATTCAAAATCTCAAAATTGGTTGGCAAAAGTGTCGAACCTCTTTCAATTTCACCGCCGTAGACTCCTGTCAAAGTTGCAATAGCTTGTTTTACCGTTACAATTTCGACTTTTATGTGTTCGATTTCCGCCAGCCAGTTGTTGTTTTGAGCCTTAAACTGCTGAACAGCAAGCTCTGTCACCTTCCCGACTTCACGCTGCGCTTTGATGATTTCAAAAGCTCTTTTCTGCAAATTGTAATTGTCCTGATAAATTTTCAGGCGCTTGTCTAAAGCAATCAGATCATAGTACAGATTGGCAATATCGGTAAACAGATCAATCTGGATCAGTTTTAAACCTTCTTCCGAAGCCAGAAATTTATTCTGAGCAGAAAGCCTTTTGTTTTTCAGCTTTCCCCAGGCATCGATTTCCCAGCTGCTTCTTGCACCCATCCAATAATTCGGTGTAAAATCCGTATTGATCTTCTGCTGTTCGGTGATGTTTGAGGAAAGGTTGGTATCATAGTTCCCAACGCCCTCCATTGTATATTTTCCGTAACGGTCGCCCGAGATAGTTGCTCCGACATCCAGGGACGGAAGCAGCTCCGTCCTTGAACGTTTCAGAAAACTGTTGGCCATTTCCACACGTTGTTGCGCAATTTTAAAATCCGGATTCGCCTCTTTTACCTGTTCAAAAAGTTTCAAAAGATTCTGGTCTGTGAAATAGGTCTTCAGATCAATTCCGGTAAAATTTCCGGCGGTAGAAATGGCTTCCGAAGTTTGTAATTCCGGGGTTTCTTTTACTTCTTTTATAGCGGTTACTTTTGGGACGGCGCAAGACGTTACTGCCAATACGGCTGTACTCCAGACTGCAAATCTTAATTTATTTGGTTTCATTCTTCTTTCTATTTTCTAAGGTTGCAAAAAAAATGTATAATCCCGGAATAACAATCAGGCCGAAAACGGTTCCGATGAACATTCCGCCTGCGGCTGCGGTTCCTATCGAACGGTTTCCAATAGCTCCTGCTCCGGAAGCGATACAAAGCGGAATCAATCCTGCAATAAATGCAAAGGATGTCATCAGGATCGGACGGAGACGCTGTTTTGCGCCTTCAATTGCTGCGGGGATAATAGCATTGCCTTCTTTATGACTGGCAACAGCAAATTCTACAATCAGGATGGCATTTTTAGCCAGCAATCCGATCAACATGACCAAGGCGACCTGTGCGTAGATATTGTTGTCCAATCCACAAACCAGCAACGCAATATAAGAGCCGAAAATCCCGGTTGGTAAACTCAATAAAACCGGCATTGGTAAAAGGAAACTTTCATATTGAGCAGCCAATAAAAGATAGACGAAAACCAGACAGACAATGAAGATATAAGCGGTCTGATTACCCGATAAAATCTCTTCCCTTGTCATTCCCGACCATTCGATTTCAAAACCTTTCGGAAGGCTTTGTTCAGCGACTTTTTCAACCGCTGCAATGGCATCTCCGGAACTGTATCCATCGGAAGGTTCACCATTAATCATTGCAGACATGTACATATTATAACGGGTTAAAACTTCCGGTCCGTAAACTCTTTCAATTGTTATAAAGGTTGAAAAAGGAACCATTTCCCCTTTGTCATTTTTTAAGTATAAATTCAGGATGCTTTCAGGAGTTTCACGGTATTCCGGACTTGCCTGAACCATTACTTTGTACATCTGCCTGAATCGGATAAAATTGGTGGCATAATAAGAACCTAACATCGTCTGCAAAGTTGACATCGCATTATCCACCGAGATTCCTTTCTTGGCGGCCATATCATAATCGATATTGATCATGTACTGCGGGAAAGTGGCATCAAAACTTGTAAAGCTGTTTTTCAGTTCGGGTGCTTCATTCAGTTTTTTGACAAAATCTTTGGTGATCTTATCCATATTTTCAATGGTTCCGCCCGTTCTGTCGAGAAGACGAAGTTCAAAACCACTTGTATTACCGAATCCCGGAACGGTAGGTGGTGCAAAGACTTCAATTTCGGCATCAGAGATTCCTTTTGTTTTTTCAGTAAGTTCTTTAATAAAATCATCAACAGACTTATTTCTTTCTTTCCAGTCTCTGAGATTAATCATCGCCATACCGTATGATGAGCCTGCTATTTCCGTCACTACACTATATCCCGCTAAGGTCGTTACGTTTTCTACCCCATCAATTTTTTTGGCAATCGCCGTAATTTCATCCAGGACTTTTTCCGTACGCTCTACGGTTGCACCTTGAGGAGTTGTGACACTCACGTAGGCCATTCCCTGGTCTTCCATCGGAATAAAGCCTGAAGGCAAAAATTTCGAAGTTAACCCGATCAGGAAAACAAATAAGAACAGGAGTCCGAAAGTAACCATCGTTCTTGTAGCAAATTTTGATAAAATTTTTACATATCCGGCAGTAACTTTTTCAAGTAAGTTATTGAATTTATTGAAGAATTTATCAATAAAGCCTCTCTTTTTATCGTGATTATGAGGTTTTAAGATCAAAGCACATAAAGCCGGAGTCAATGTCAATGCATTGATACCGGAGATCACAATACTTATCGCCAGCGTTAAGGAAAACTGCCTATAAAACACCCCAACCGGACCATCCAGGAATGCCACCGGAATAAATACCGCAGACATGACCAACGTAATCGCCACAACTGCTCCTGCAATTTCTTTTGTCGCAATAACCGTAGCCTGGTAAGGCGGAAAACCTTCTTCCATTTTAACGTGGACTGCCTCGACGACGACAATTGCATTATCAACGACAATTCCGATGGCTAAAACCAATGCAAAAAGCGTTAATAAATTTACGGAGAAATCAAGCATATCCATAAAGGCAAACGTTCCGACCAATGCTACAGGAACTGCCAAAACAGGAATCAATGTAGAACGCCAATCCTGAAGGAAAAGAAATACGACAATCGCTACCAGAATAAAGGCTTCCAATAAAGTATGCAATACCGCACTAATAGAAGCGTCGAGGAATCTCGAAACATCATACGCCATATTGTAATCCATTCCCGGAGGAAAAGAATTCATTTTCAGCTCAGCCATTTTATCCTTTACATTCTGGATGACTTCCGAAGCATTTGAGCCTGGTCTCTGCTTCAGCATAATTGATGCGGAAGGCCTCCCGTCGGTCTTTGAAACCATTCCGTACGTCATTGCCCCAAATTCCACTTTTGCAATGTCTTTCAGCTTTAAAATAGTTCCCTCTTCATCGGCTCTGACCGGAATTTCTTCGTACTGCTTCGGCTCAAAAAATTTACCTTTGTATTTTACAACATATTGCAGCTGACCGGCCTTTCTTCCGGAAGATTCTCCTACTTTTCCGGGTGCTGCGGAAATATTCTGTTTCTGAAGGGAATTCACCACCTCATCCGCCGAAATATTGTAGGCTGCCATTTTCTGAGGGTCAAGCCAGACCCGCATTGAGTATTCTTTCTGCCCCATAATTTCCGCACGGCCTACTCCATCCAGACGTTTCAGTTCCTGAAGAACATTGATGTCTGTAAAGTTGTAAATAAACTGCTCATCCTGACTGGGGTCTGTACTGGTGATGTTGAGATACATCAACATACTGTTCACCTCTTTTTCCGTGGTCACTCCAGCTCTGATTACCTCTTCGGGCAATTCGTCAAGGATCGTAGTAACCCTGTTCTGAACATTGACGGCTGCCAGATCGGGATCCGTTCCCACCTCGAAGAATACCTGGATCAACGTCAAACCGTCATTGGAAGTCACTGTGGACATATACGTCATTCCCGGAACGCCATTGATGGCACGTTCCAAAGGCAGTGCGACTGCATCTGCAGAAACTTCTGCATTCGCTCCGGTATATTTAGCCGTCACCGTTACCGAAGGCGGAACGATATCTGGAAATTGGGTGATCGGCATCTTCATTAAGGCCATAATTCCTACCAAAACAAAGACAATGGAAATCACCAACGAAAGAACCTTTCGCTTTATAAACATTTCTACCATGATTGATTATTTAAGAATTAAAGTCTGTTTTTGATTTTGATCTGATCTCCGTCTTTCACCGATTGTGTGCCTTCGTAAATAATCAAATCTCCTTTTTTGAGGCCGCTTTCCACGAGGTATGAATCTTTCAGAGCCGTTCCTACCTTAATGTTGGTCATCTTCACTTTGTTGTTCTTATCCACCTTGAAAATGTAGGTTTTATCCTGAATGGAAAATGTTGCTTTCTGAGGGATCATCATGGCATTATTCTGAACTTCCGAAATGGAAAGTTTTCCGGATGCACCGTGTTTGATCAAATGATTAGGATTGGGAAACAGAACTTTATAGCGAATGGAACCCGTTGCCCGGTCTATTTCACTTTCGGCCGACTTTAAAGAACCGCTAAACTTATACGCTGCACCATTAGGCAGTGTTAGTTCAATTTTCTGGTGTTTTCCCAATTTGTCATGAGCCAACAGTTCAAAATACTGATTTTCCGGAATCGAAAAATAAGCGTACACTTCGTCGAGCTGCGATAAGGTAGTCAGCAATGTTCCGTTGGTAACAAGACTGCCGTCTTTATGCGGGATAATATCAAGAACACCGTCAAAAGGAGCTGTGACAGTTGAAAAATTGATCTTTTGCAACACTGCTTTTTTCTCGGCATCTGCGAATGCATATTTTGCCCGTGCAGAAGAAAGTTTGGCTTTAGCAAGCTCCAATTCATTATCGGCAACAAATTTTTTATCGTGCAGACTTTTAACCTGCTTTAGCTCTACCTCTGCAATACGAACGTCGGCCGTAGCTTGTTTCAGGCCTGCAGTTGCCTTCAGCAATTCAACCTGAAGTTCTGCATCATTGATCTTAAATAATGCCTGCCCTTTCTTTACAAACTGACCTTCGTTGACGTATATTTTCTGAATAATACCACTCAACCGGGAACGTATTTCAACATTTCTTTTAGCCTGGATGTCGGTCACAAACTGGTTGGTGACTAAAGTATCTTTCTGTTTTACAACATATACGGGGACTTCCTTATGGCTTTTATTTTTATTCTGCTGGTTTTTACTACATGACCATGTGCATATCAATGCAAGACTGCACCATATGAGATTTTTTGTTTTCATTGAAAATTTTTGATTACTAAACTTGATTAAACAATAACATTTAGTAATTTTCAGAAAAGCTGCAGTAGATGCAGATAAGAAGTAAAGAAGCTATAAATGGGTTTAGTAGAAGCAGGAGGAAACACCTCACAGGTTTCAAAACGCTCGTTTGTGGAACTTTCATAATATCCATCAATATCCACAGAGCTTAAAAATTTAGAGAAATTTTTACCGCAAACGGGCAGCGCTTTTACATTTTTATAAGATTTGGAACAAACATTAAAGCCTTTCTGTGCAGAATGTTGGGTCGTCAAAATATTCGTAATAGACATTTTGGTCCATTTCGAATTAACAAGAGTAAAGATTGTAAGAATGTATATAAATACGGATGACCTAAATACCATTATCTACAGAAATTTGAAATTCCACACGATCAAAATGTGACACATACAAAGATAGGCTGTTTGCTTTTTAATCTTTTTTTAATCAGTGTTAAATATTTATTAAAAATTACAAATTTTAGTTAAAGACAAAATACCATTTTATTTTAGATATAATTATAGATCAATTTACAATACATGCTTTTTATTTTTTTAAATTTATACTTAAATTTTATCAGGCAATGTTCTAAAAATCAATATCTCTTCCGGCTTCATGCAACTTTAAATATACAAGACAACAAAAGTAAATCCCGACGATTGCCGGGACTTTTTTCTTGAAACGATCCATAAATAACCTTATGAATTTCTTTAAGGCACTAAGCCTTGTACTCGCCTTCTTCTTCCTTGTGCCAGAACCTGACCTGGTTCGCAGCAACTTTGATTAAGCAAATTCCGGGAGTATCGATCCCTTCCGGAAACCATTGTTCCAGACCCTCTACCCACTTATCTTTCAGCACATCTTTATCCTTTATAATTTCGCCATTGCCGGTACATTCTATAAATAACATATCATCCGTCTGGTAAATAAGATTGACATGGTGATTGTTCTTAATCTGATCGACTTTATTGCTATCCTCATAGGTAAAGAACCATGAGTCGCCGTCATACTCTACTTTCCCGTTATTGCTCATCGGTCTTGAATGAGAAATCTGCCTTCCGTCCTGTGTTACCATCATACAGAAGTCTAAGTTTTTCATTTTTTCTGCAATGGTTTTCAATGATGCTTTTTTCATAATGTTATTTTGTGATTTAATGATGATCATACCTAAATATCATTATTATTCAGGTACTGTATGATCACAGACAAAATCCGTACCGATGAATTCTTAACAGTTAGTGCTTGCATCACGATTCTGAAAGAAAATACTGTTCAGAGTAGCACCTGATAGTAAGAGAGATCTTAGCTGATATATATATCTGACAATATTAATAATCTTCAAATACTACTTTTTACTGAAGTCCTTAATTAAACGACTGTCTGAACTCTAGCGGTGAAACCTTGGTTTTGGTTTTGAAAAGTTTATTGAATGATTGTGAATGTTCAAAGCCGAGCTCATAAGCAATTTCCGAAACCGAGAGATTGGTGGTCGATAATTTCTCTTTTGCCTTTTCTACAATCACATCCTGAATATACTGCTGTGTATTAAGACCCGTTAACGAACGCAGCATATCACTCAGATAACGCTGTGAAAGCTTTAATTCAGAACTGATGTATTTCACGGACGGTAATCCGTTCTTCAAACTATCTCCCTCATCAAAATAAGAATTTAAGAGCTCGTCTAAGGCAGTAATAATATCGTGATTGATTGCCTTTCGGGTAATGAACTGCCGGTTGTAGAAACGATTGCTGTAATTTAATAACAATTCTAATTGTGACACCAGAACATCCTGACTGAAACTGTCGATATTATTGTTCAGCTCATGAGCTATTGAATTAAATAAACCGGCTATAATTTCCTTTTCTTTTGCCGATAAAAATAAAGCTTCCGAAACATCATAAGAAAAAAAGCCGTACTGATTGATGGTCTTTCCCAATGGATAACTGCGTACGAAATCCGGATGAAAATACAGCGCCATACCTTCATAATTTTCTGTATCCTCTGGTGAAAAAGCGACCTGTTTTGGCTTTAAGAATGCAAGGCCGCCTTCTTCAAAATCATAAAAACCCTGGCCGTATTTTATCTGTCCTTTAAATGTTGTCTTGAAAGAAATTTTATAAAAATCCAGACTTATTTTCTGTCCTTTTGGAAACTTTTCCATCGGTACATTCCGGTAATCGATCAATGCAATCATAGGATGCAATGGAGCAGGAAGTTCCAGTAACCGCATCAGTTGCGAAATACTTTTAATAGTATGGATCTCAGATGGTGTTTGCATATCTTTTACGAATATAATTAATTTTGCTTTGACGGGCGAATCACAATTTCACCGACTTCAACATCATCCGGCTGACTGACCGCATATACCACTGCGCTTGCAATGGCCGCAGGATCTAAAGCCAGTTGATCCATTTCTTTTTGAATGATCGTTCGCATTTCTTCATTTCTGATGCTGCCTGCAAAATCTGTTTTCACGAATCCCGGTGAAATTCCCGTAATCCGTATCTTCCCGTCTGATTCCTGCCGAAATGCTTCCGCAATAGTACGTACGGCATTTTTAGTGGCTGCATAAACACCCATCATAGGCGTAATTTTTAATCCTGCTGTAGAAATAATATTGATAATATGTCCCGCCTGCTGTTGTTTAAAAACCGGAATTGCAGCAGCCATTCCGTACAGAACGCCCTTTAGATTGATATCGATCATTTCTTCCCAACCTTCAATATCCAGATCATCAATGCGGCTTAACTGACTGATACCTGCGTTGTTTACCATTACATCTAATTTTCCGTACTGCTCAACGGCTTTATCCGCCAACCGAAGTAAATCAGCTTTATTCTTCACATCAATGGTAGTAAAAGACGCTTCACCACCTCTGCTTTTTATGTCTTCTGACAATTGTTTCAATTGCTTCGCCCGCCTGGCTCCCAACACTACCTTTGCTCCATGTTTTGCCAATTCCATAGCTATGGTTTTCCCAATCCCACTGCTCGCACCGGTAATGACAATTACCTTTCCTTTAATATTTTGCATTGCTTATTATTTTATTTGTCGATCTGCTGTTCCAAAAATTCAGGGTAACGATCACCCACCAGGGTAATTCCACGGACTGTTTTGTCAATGGTTACCAATTCATCAGCTGTTAATAAAACATCTGTGCTGGCAATATTCTCCTCCAAACGATGCAATTTTGTCGTTCCCGGGATAGGCGCTATCCAGGATTTTTGCGCTAAAAGCCAGGCTAATGCCAGTTGACCTGTCGTTATACCTTTTTCTTGAGCAATTTCAGAAAGTGCATGTACCAAAACCAAATTGGCTTTAATGTTTTCTTCGGTGAAACGCGGAAGAATATTCCTGCGATCTACAGTCTCCAATTTTGTATTGATGATCCCGGTAAGGAAACCTTTACCCAAAGGACTGAACGGAACAAAACCAATTCCTAATTCTTCTAATGTTGGTATGATCTCATGTTCCGGTTCACGCCAGAATAATGAATATTCACTCTGCAATGCCGATACAGGCTGAATGGAGTGTGCAAGACGAATCGTTTTTGCGCTCGCTTCTGATAACCCAAAATATTTTACTTTTCCCTCTTGTATCAGGTCTTTTACCGTTCCTGCGACCTCTTCTATCGGCACATTAGGATCAACCCTATGCTGATAAAGCAAGTCTATATAATCTGTTTGCAATCTTTTCAAAGATGCTTCGGTGACTGCTCTTATTGTTTCAGGCCTGCTGTCCAGACCTATTATCGGGCTGGCATCTTTGCAGCCAAATTTCGTGGCAATGACCACATCTTTTCTAAATGGTCGTAAAGCTTCGCCTACGAGCTCTTCGTTGGTATAAGGCCCATAAGCCTCTGCTGTATCAAAAAAGGTGATCCCTCTCTCAACAGCATTGTGTAATAAGGATATGGCTTCTTTTTTCTCAAGTCCTCTTCCGTCCAGGAAATTCAATCCCATACAGCCGAATCCCAATGCGGAAACTTCTAGTCCGCCGGTTCCTAATTTTCTTTTTTGCATATTTTTTTTATTATTGATTATAAGACTGACTTATTTTCAATTACAAAATTCCTGATTATTGTTATGTAAGAAGTAGTTCAATTGGTAAATGTTGTAGTCAGATTTACAGCATATTTTATAACAGAAACGGCAACATCGCTGAGGATGTGCCGGCAAGATTACGCAAGTCAAATGCTTATAGACTGTCAGAAAAAATCATAACACGTATAATAATTCCTTTATTTTAGTCCCGGATTCAAGAGTACCCTTTTATAGTGGCTTCAGGATAAAGACTGAATGAAGCACGTCATTTAATTGAAGCTAAAATAAAAGACCTTCTTCAATATACCTTGCTCTTGGATTTGAAAGCCTCTCTCATTTTCCCCAGGACTTCAAAAAGAAATTTGGTAAAGCGCCCACGGTTGTCAATCATAACGACTAAGTAATAATCGATTTTCACTGAGCAGTTTTGAAGTAGATAAAGAACTTATTTTTCAATTTTTACTTTACAAAAGTTTTTAAAAAGCTCCTGGCATCCGTCCAAAGAATCCCCTGATAGCGATTATTATGTATTGTTGAATGCTGAGTTGTAAACATTGAGTACATATACTGACTTTGCTGGAATTTTGCATACAGTTCGTTTTCACTGTCCGGATTTTCAGCCCGCTGCTTTCTGATAGATGCCGCAAAATTTTCCAATGTTGTTATGTTATGCAGTTTGTAATCTTCATCGGTAATTTCTTTTATATAGTTAAAAATCATCCTGGGACTTATCTGGAAACCAGCTATCTGAAGATTTCTAGGTGCTGTTTCATCCAAAGCAACTTCTGCAGTAAAAGCGGCAGTATTATCCATGGTGGTGAAATCCAGTTTCCAATCTTCCCTATCGCCCCAATATCCGATACTCTTCTCCTTCATATTTAAAATTGGTGTATTGTACATCAGTATATCTGCAAAACATCCATTAAAAACAGAAGATGTCTGAATTTGCTTTTGATCAATATATTTTTTAAATGCTCTTCTAAAGTCAAAATTTCTATTTTCACCTTCTTTAAGGTAATTATAATCGGTACAAAAGTCAGATGGAATAAATCTTGGAACGCCAGCTTCCAGTGCTGCGTCTAAAATTTTCTTTTGAAGATCAATAATAACATTACCCAAACCTGCCACAGCAGAAACTACACAGTCAACATTCAGGCATTCATTATATAGGGCTTTATGATCATCGAAGCTGATCATTTTAATTTTAACTCCCATTTTTTCAAGAGCTAATTCCTTATCAGGATTGATGGAACTTCTTACAATTGCCTTTACTTCTGCACCGCGCATTACCAATTCTCTGCATATTTTAAGGCCCAGATTACCTGTTGCTCCGGCTACCAAAATTGTTTTTTTCATTTTTCTTGTTTTTTTGAGTCTAAAAATTTGAACACGATATCAAGTACTTCCTGAGGTTTTTCTTCAAATAAATAATGTCCGCTGTTCATTATTCCGAAAACCTCCAGATCATTGGCAACAAAAGGCAGCCCATAATTCATATAATTGTAGCTGATATAACTGCCAATTCCCAAAACCGGCATCTGTAATTTCTGATAATGTTTTAAATCCTCAATATCCTGATTAAAGTTTTGATACCATGCGTTGGATGCTCTGATGCTTTCCTTGTCGTTATAAGCATGTGCATAGACCGATCTTTCAAATTCTGTCATCTTGCTCTCATCAATCATCACATAGTTAAAAAGCCAATCCTGCAGCAGATGAAAACGCCCTTCTAACAACTGTTCCGGCAAACCTTTAACCTGATTGAATCCCATCCACCACGCATAAGGCATTTCACCATCCATTTTTTCATTGAATTTTCCGGGCGAAGGAATTAACGGCATTTGATACATTCCTTCACTTGGATGTGAGCCGTCGAGAACAATCAATTTTTCGGTTGATTCGGGAAAATTAAAAGCGAAACTCATCGCAACCATTCCTCCGATATCGTGGCCCATCAAACTTACTTTCTCCAGACCTAGAGACAGGACAAGCTCATAAATATCAGTAGCCATTGTTTTTTTATCATAACCCGATTCAGGTTTTTCTGAAGTGCCCATCCCCCGGAGATCAACGATAATAACACGATATTTTTCCGCCAATTTCAAAGCGACAGGCTTTAAAGAGTACCATGTTTGTGGCCAGCCAGGTAAACAAAGCAGAGGCTCGCCCTGCCCACCTTCTACATAATGCAGTTCGATACCGTTCACGGAGGTGTATTTATTTTCAAAACCCGGAAAATTCTTAATCAATTCGGCATCAGAATAAAGTTCTGCTTTACCATTTACATTTTCGTTCATAATGATTTCATTTGATACAAATGTAAAAGGTCATTTCCAGGAAAAATCTACCATTTGGTAGTAAATACACTATTTAATATTTTTTCTTATCCTGCTCAGAGCATTGGGTGTTATTCCCAGTACGCCTGCTAATTGTTTTACGGGGATTTTCTGAAGGACTTCAGGTGTATTTACGAATTGGAGATACCGCTCTTCGGCTGTAAGTGTCTGAAAATTCAGAATCTGATCAATCATTCTAACAGTTGTCTCTTCCCAGATCTTTCTTCCGAACTCGTGCCACACAGGAATGTGACCGTACAAAAAATCCATATCTTTTTTATCAATTACAATGAGTTCCGTATCCTCAATTGCCATAATATTAAATCTGGTGGGCTTCTGGGGATTTAAGCTTGAAATTTCAGTTAGGAATTCATTTTTAAAAACAACCCAGGTGGTGCTTTCATCATTTATACCATCGTAAAAAAAACGCAGCCCACCGGAAACGATAAAAAAATACTGTTGAGCAACCTGCCCTTTTTTCAGCACCAGATCTCCTTTAGAAAGCTCTTTTTTCCTACATCTTGAAAGAACAATATTAAGTTCACTTTCGTCAATTTCAATTAGTTTTTTAATAAATGTGACAAAATTCTCCATGAGTAATTTACAATTCATCTTTAAAGATACAACCTTAATCAAATACTAAGGCTTTGCATATTTCATTCTTTTGATTAATTGAGTGGTATGATAGCCATCAAGAGAAGAACCGGCGATACTTCCTGCCTTTTCAATATCAAGAATTCCGCTTTCATCCCAAATTTCAGCAGGGAAATACAAATCCTGAATTTCACCAATCACCAGGAGCGTATTATTCGTTTTAACCCGTATAATTTCTTTTAACTTCATACCCATCTGAATATTCGATTCATGGACAAACGGTGCTGAAAAATTATTTTTATAATCGGCAGTCAGCCCGGTGGCGTAAAATTCCGATTGCTCCCTTTGATATCTCGCAGAAGTTTGATGTGCCTGCTCAAAAATATCCTGGGTAATGTGATTAATTGTGTAACAGCTTGTTTTTCTTATATTTTCCAAAGTATGTTTTTCAACGGAATCAGGTCTGGAGATAAAGCCCAGCAGAGGGGGATTTGCTCCGATGTGTACCACAGAATTAAAGATCGCCAGGTTGGTTTGTCCTTCTTGATTGACGGTTCCGATTAAATTAAGACTTTTAAAACCGCTTAACGAATTGACAAGGGCTGCTCTTTTTCGATCTTCCAAGTCTGTGATGTAGTGATGATCAAAATGGGTTATCATTGATGAAAATTATTTAAATACAAAAATTTTAATTTATTGAGCGGGTCTTCTGATGAGTAAGTATTCTGGCCCCGGCATTTAACGCAAGAAATACTGCAGTAACAATGGCAGAAATATGAACTGTCTCATTACCGTTTTGATTGGCCACTGCAATGGCTACCAGCGCCCATACAGCAACCAAAGCGAATGAAGCCATATCTCGTTTCCAAACCATATACAAGTGAATAATCGCTGCAACGATAAACATAACAATAGTCCAGAGGGTCTCTGAAAAGCCAAAACCAGACCATCCGATTTTTTTTAAATAGGCCGCAACATTTGCAATCAAAGCTACTGAGATCCAGCCTGAATAAATATAAAAAGGTAACCGAAGAAAGATGGCTGTCTGCAAGTTCTTGGCTTCTATTGTTCCCTTGTTATTTAATATGATCTTCATCAGCGAAATAAAAATCACAATCATAACCGGAATCGTAAGTAGCGTATATTCATAAAGCCATGCCACAATCCACAAACAATTTGCTGCACAGGAAATAACAAACCACCAGCCAATATTTAAAACCGTCTTTTGTTTGGCGTTCGTATTTTTTGTAAACGGACCATAGTGTATTACAAAGCCGAGAAGGGCAACATAAATCAGTCCCCAGATAGAAAAAGCATAACCTGCGGGAGTAAATAAATTTTGGAACCTTGCGGAAATACTTGCCATTGTTTCATTATTGAAAAATCCGGTGTTGGACAGATAATTGACAGCGATGGTTACAATTAGCGCAGCCATATTTAAAATTCGGAAAACTTTTACCATGATTTATCTTTTAAGATGTATTTCTGATTTTTATTATCAAGTTAAATTAAACAATTTTTCCTTAAGTCATATAAATAAGTAATCTGCATATCGATAGTGGGAACTGCTGCTATTCTTTAGGCATTTAAAATCTTCAATACCAGATTCAGCGATCCATTTTGCCCATTCACCGAAAACCATCTCCAAATAACAGTATTCCGATCGAACTTTACATCAGTAAAAACAAACCACTTAAAATCTTATTATTATGAAAACAAAAATCGGAATTACAGAAAAAAACACAGAAGCCGTAGCAGAACAATTGGCAAAATTATTAGCAGATGAAACTGTACTTTACATCAAAACCAGAAATGCACACTGGAATGTAACCGGTGATAATTTTCACGCCAACCATATCTTTTTCGAAGAACAGTACAAACAACTGGATGAACTGATCGACAGTGTAGCAGAACGTATGAGAAAAATAGGACATTATGCACCTGCAACCATGAAAATCTATCTAGAATTAACCCATCTTACAGAATACAGTGACAGAACCAACGACGGTTCAGGCTATATGAAAGACCTTTTAAGCGACCACGAAAGCATTATTGAATTTCTAAGAGGAAATATCACTCCTTTTGCCGAAGAATTCAAAGATTACGGCACAAGTGACTTCATTACGGGATTGATGGAAACGCATGAAGAAATGGCATGGATGATCCGTTCTTACTTTAGATAATTTGAAAAACAGAATAGGAATAATTATATTTGTGTAACCATAAATCAATATCCCTATGAAAGCTCTCATCGTCGATGACAACGACATTGCAAGAACCACACTCTCCCATTTGGCAAAACAAATTCCCAGTCTCACAATTGTCAGCGAGTTTTCCAATGCCATTGAGGCTTACAACCACTTGCAGTCTAATCACGTCGATTTGATTTTTCTCGATATCGAAATGCCGGAAATGACAGGGATAGAACTTACCAAAAATCTTTCAGGAAAAGGCACCATCATCATCTTCACAACATCCAATAAGGAATATGCACTGGAAGCTTTTGAACTGAATATTGCAGATTACATTCTGAAACCCGTAACACCGGCAAGGTTTTTACAGGCAGTAAGCAAAGCGCAGGCGATTCTGGAAAGCAGAAAAGAAAATGTTGAAGTCACAAAAGATGAATTCCTTTTCGTAAGAGATTCCAATATCACAAGGCGATTGAAACTGGATGATATTTTTTATGCCGAAGCGATGGGCGATTATGTAAAGTTCTATACCCGGGAAAAAATGTTTGCCATCCACGGCAAAATGAAAACGGCGGAAGAGCGCCTTCCAAAAGATCATTTTATCAGGGTTCATCGCTCATACATCGTTTCAGTCGGCAAGATAGATACACTTCAGGACGGCGGAATTATGATTAACGGAAAATTTATCCCGGTTGCAGATGCTTACAGAAAAGCGCTCAATACGAGAATGAATGTTTTCTAAAATTAAGCAGATTTTAGTAGTTATTGGAGCAGCTTAATCCGCCTGTCATTTATCCTGAGCGAAGTCGAAGGGCTCCCGATTTTTGTCACTGCAGCCATAACGGAAAGTTCACTAACGACGCTCACGAAGCCATCTGTTGAACCATTCAGCAATTGCAATGACAAAAAGACCTCCGTTCAAGTCGGGCTGCAACGGTTCAGAGGTCAACAAAATAATTTTAAAGTCAACATAACGGGCTTATGAAAAAAATATTCTCAGTAATGGACAACAGGAGATTCAGCTATTTTATCATCCTCACATTTATTGCAGGTTCTCTTCTGCTGATCGCTGTTCAGATCAATTCGGCACAGAATACGAAGGAACTTATCCGTAATAACAATAAGCTTCTTGAAGAATTACGCTCCAGCAACCATTTGCGTGAAATCGACCGTGATATTTTAGGGGTTGAAAGCAGGATCCGGGCTTCCATTGCAACCAATGACACCACTCATCTTGAAGGGATCGACCAAAAGATCAGCCAGATAGAAAACTTTTTAGATTCCCTTTCCAAAGACAATACCGATGCGGAAGAAGAAAGATTAATTCACAGATTGAGTGTTCTGGCAATGGACAAGAAAACAACGAAAGACAAATTGTTGCTTCGTTATCATACACTCGGAAATATGGATGATCAGACCTCCATTGCCAACCCGAGAGCGAGAAAAATATCAAATGAAATCACAACCATCACGGCAAAAATCTATGAAAGCCGTAAATTCCATATGGTAGAACTCAGTAAAAAGACTGAAACAATGGGGCAAAAGGCAAGATTATATGACATTTCATTATTGATTTTACTGATTTTAAGCGGATCCATCGTAGGCTATCATATTCTTCGCCAGTTTAAACGTCAGAGACTGCTGATTCAGGAATTGGATGTTGCAGAAAAAAAAGCTTCGGTTGCTGCACAAACCAAAGAAAACTTTTTAGCTAATATGAGCCACGAAATCAGAACCCCTCTGAGTGGAATTTTGGGTTTTACCAACCTTTTACAGAAAAGACCTTTGGATGAAACTTCAAAAGAATTTGTATCATCCATTCAACGTTCAGGAGAAAATCTGATGGCCATTATTAATGATATTCTGGATTTATCAAAAATTGAAGCCGGAATGATGCGCATAACCAAAGGACTATTCAGCATCAACGGATTGGTGAATTCGGTAGAAACTTTTTTTGTGGAACGGGCAAAAGAAAAAGGATTAACGATTTCCAGCACAATAGATCCGTCGATCCCGGACACGCTGAATGGTGATGCCACGAGACTTACCCAGATCCTGGTCAACCTCATCGGAAATGCCATTAAATTCACACATCAAGGTCGCATTACAATTGAGATCTATAATAAGCATCAAACAGAAAACGAGGTCGTAGTCGGTTTTAAAGTTTCAGATACAGGAATCGGAATCGATAAAGAAAAACTCAGCGAAGTTTTTGAAAGATTCAATCAGGGCGAAGATTCTATAACAAGAAATTATGGCGGAACCGGGCTTGGCTTATCGATTGTGAAAAGTTTAATTCAATTACAAAACGGAGATATTGAAGTGACAAGCGAGCAGGGAAAAGGGACGATTTTTCACTTTTTCATTCCTTATACCATTGCAAAAGAACAGATACATGCAATTCCTACACATGATACACAGTACTTTAAAGACAGATCCAATACACCATTGAAAGTTCTGGTTGTAGATGATAACGCAATCAATCAAAGTCTGCTGAAACATCTTCTTTCACAATGGAACATTGATTTTGACACCGCAAACAACGGTCTGGAAGCAGTAGAATATCTTAAAAATCACGACTGTGATCTTGTTTTAATGGATATTCAGATGCCACAAATGGACGGTTATACCGCAACACAAAAAATCCGCGAGGAATTGAACCTCAATCTTCCAATCATCGCCATGACCGCCCATGCTCTGGCTGGAGAAAGAGAAAAATGTCTGAGCCGTGGCATGAACGAATATATTTCCAAACCCGTCAATGAAGATGAATTATTTAAATTGATTTCAGGTTTCGGTTTGAAAGAAGGTAAAAATGATAAGAAAGCAAAAACTCCAGAAAGTATTACTGCATATCAATATATTGACCTCAATTATATGAAGTCTGTAAGCAGTGGTGACCAAGATTTTGAAAGAACTGTCACAAAGCAGTTTTTAGAAAAAGTTCCTGCTCATCTGAAGGAAATGGAATCGGCTTATGAAAATACAGATTTTAAGATTGTAAAACTCAGAGCGCATGACTTGAAATCAAGTGTCGCAATAATGGGATTACTTCCTTTATTAGAGGAAAAACTGAATACCTTAGAATTGACTAATGCAGAAAATCCAACTTCAAAGCAGACTTTAGAAGAAGTAAAAGAGATTATTGTAAAAGCAGTTTCTGAAGCAGAATTATTTTTACAAACTATTCATTAAAGAAAACTATCATTATGGAAAATCAGGGTGCATCTGTAGTGATTTCGCATCACATTCTGGATGGAAAACAGCAAGAGTACGAACAATGGCTGAATGAGATCGTCCCTTTGACCAGACATTCTAAAGGTTTTATTGACTGGCAGATGATAAGACCGATTTCTGGCCTGACCTTCGTTTACACGGTGATCATCAGATTTGATACGATTGAAAATCTCAAAAACTGGATCGATTCCGATGACAGAAAAAAACTGATTGAAAAAGCCGGTCCGCTCTTTCGTAAAAATGATAATTACAAAATAAAATCCGGCCTTGATTTTCTTTTTGAAAACGAAAACGAAACAAAGGTTCCCGTACGATGGAAACAGTTTTTGGTAACCTGGTCAGCCATTTATCCTTTATCATTAGTGGTTCCGCTGCTGCTGCTCCCCTTTTTAAGAGTATTAAAAATTCCTGCCAATCATTACTCAGACGGACTTTTGATTTCCGCATCCATTGTTTTCCTGATGGTTTTCATTGTTATGCCCAATTATACAAAGCTGATCAGAAAATGGCTTTTTAAATAATACCAATCATCTAACCCATTCACTACAAATCACTGTACAACACAGTGATTTTTTTGTTTTTTCGCCCAAAAATATCATCCCTTTTATCTTTTGAATTTTTTTGATCTTATCCAACGACAGTTTCTGCCTGCTCACCGAACGTCAACTGATTTTCCATCAGGCTGTCAGTAGCTTTACATCAACAAATTAACACAACAATTAAAACCCAACATTATGGAAATTCTACAAACACCAGAAAACGCATTGTCTCACTCAAGTGTAACGGCTGTTATCAATGCACCCTTCGAAAAAGTTAACATCGCAGACTGGTTATTAAACTTACCGGATGCCGAATATCAGAGATGCTCAACCCAGCATATCGGAGCGGCTATTTCTACTACTTTCGACGGCGAGCCGGTTTCGCTTAATGTGGAAACAATTGGAGATGCTTTGATGGTTCAGCATTATGTAGCCACCGCCTATCGCCCCGATTACTGCAGAATGCTATCAATTTCTGATTCCATTACCAAAAACGGAAGAACGAAAGTTCAGGTTTTATGGGAACTGAAGGCCTCAAAAATCGATGATAACACGACTTTGTACACCAACGAAATTCATGCTACCGCAACGCCGGAAATGTTCGAATATATGAAAGAACACGGCATTGAATTAGCAAGTGCAGCCGCTTCCAGACAAGCCGCTTCCGATGCACACAACCACGAAGAAACGCCCAACTTTGCAAAAAGTATTGAAAATAAAGCATTGACCGGAAAATACAATCAGCCTTTTTAGAATTAACAATACATATATTTATTAAATCATTGGTTATCCAGTGATTTTTTATTTACCGGTTTAAAACAACCCTGTTTGTAATTATACATAAACCCAACGACTGATTTTGCCTGTTCACCGAATAAGGTCTCAAAAATGCACGATTTGGAAGTAACTTTATGATAGAAATTAAGAGCTGCAAATAAATAATCACAATTAGAAAAGAGAACCGGTACCTATGATGGCGAAATCTTTTGTTATTCCGGATGGGATTCTATCCTGTGTTATGGTGGTTTCTATTTTAATTAATGTATTGGTAAAACGGCCCATACTTTTTACCTGTAGTTTTATTGCTAACTTGTGGTAGATTAATTTTAATTCAATAACCAAAAAAACTAAATATTATGTTACAAAAAGGAACTGTTGCCCCAGATTTTACATTATTTGCGACGCCAGACCAGAAAATAACTTTGTCTGAATTTAAAGGAAAAAATGTTATTCTCGCCTTTTACCCCGCAGACTGGAGCCCGGTTTGCAGCGACCAGATGGCCCTGTACAACGAAATGCTGAAATTCTTCAAAAAATATGATGCCGAAATCTTCGGAATCTCTGTGGACAGCAAATGGTGTCACCTGGCTTTTTCAGAATCCCGAAACCTGCATTTCCCATTATTGGCAGACTTTGAAGCGAAAGGAGAAACCGCAAAAAAATACGGAGTCTATGATGACGAAGAAGGAGAATGCAGGCGCGCACTGTTTGTCATCAACAAAGAAGGCATCATCGAATGGAGCTACCTTTCTCCTACTGCCATTAATCCCGGTGCAGACGGGATATTAGAAGCTTTAGAAACCCTAAATACAAAATAACTATGTCACTAAAACCATCAGTCAGTAAAACTGACCATATGCAAGGTAATGAAAATGCCGACCTTGTGATTGTAGAATACGGCGATTATCAGTGTCCGTATTGCGGAGCCGCTTATCCTGTCCTTAAAGAATTAATGAAAGAATTCGGGGATCAGGTAACATTTGTCTTCAGGAATTTTCCGTTGTCGGAAATGCACCCATATGCCAGACCTGCCGCCATTGCAGCTGAAGCTGCCAGTCTTCAGGGAAAGTTTTGGGAAATGCATGATGCCATTTATGAAAATCAGAAATCTCTGAATGAAATTTTCTTATTTCAGCTTGCCGAAAAAATAGGTTTGAACATTTCCCAATTCAAAGAAGATATTCAGAAAACCGAACTGGAAGAAAAAGTAGATTCTGATTTTGAAAGCGGTATTGTCAGCGGTGTGAACGGAACGCCTTCATTTTTCATCAATGGGAATAAATTCAATGGCGGTGCAGAAGATTTGCTCGGATTGGTAAGGGAAAATGCAGTTTGATTCCAACGATCAATCTTGTCTTTTCAACGACCGTTTTTGCCTTTGCGACAGAAAGTAGAACAATTCATTTATTGGTCTTTGTAGCTTTACATCAGTTAATACAAAATAAAAAAACCATCAGATGTACGATATTAAACTAGATTAACGAAAAACGGTTTAAACCCTCTTACATTTGCTAAAGAATTAAGACAACAAAAAAATAAACAAATTAATCACATTAAAAATTAAATTATGAGTACACTTACATTAAAAGACGGAACAGAAATTTTTTACAAAGATCAAGGTGAAGGCCCGGTATTGATGTTTCATCACGGATGGCCATTATCATCAGATGATTGGGATGCCCAGGTGATTTTCTTTCTTAAAAAAGGTTACCGGGTGATCGCTCACGACAGAAGAGGCCACGGACGTTCCAGCCAGAATATTTATAACCATACTATTGAGCAATATGCTTCTGATGCGGCAGAACTGGTAGAATTCTTAGATTTGAAAGACGTGGTTCATATTGGTCATTCAACAGGCGGTGGTGAAGTTATCCGTTATGTGAACAAATATGCCAACGGAAGAGCTAAAAAAGCAGTACTGATCAGCGCGATTCCTCCGGTAATGGTACAGAGCGAAAATAACCCGGATGGGGTCCCGATGTCGGTTTTTGATGATATCAGAAATCAGACCATGAACAACAGAAACCAGTTTTACTATGACCTTACTTTTCCGTTTTATGGATATAACAGAGAAGGAGCCGATGTAAAAGACGGCGTACAGAGAAACTGGTGGAGACAGGGATTAATGGGCGGAATCGTTGCACATTATGACGGGATTAAAGCGTTTTCAGAAACCGATTTAAGTGAAGATTTAAAAGCTGTGGATATTCCGGTTTTGGTGATGCACGGTGAGGATGACCAGATCGTTCCTATTGCCAACGCTGCACTAAAATCCATTAAATTATTAAAGAACGGAAAATTGATCACTTATCCAGGTTTCCCCCACGGAATGCCGACTACCGAGCACGAAACCATTAATAAAGATCTCTTAGCGTTTATTGAAGAATAATAAATAAACGATTACTGTATAAAAAGGTGAGTCATATGGATTCACCTTTTTTATTATATGTAAATTAAATTGTCAGATGGATCGACTAGTTTTTTTCAGATTGATGAATATTTTGTTTCACAGTTAGCACAAATGGAGAAATGACACCTGTATTTTTCTGGTAATAATAACCGATCATCATCATTCCCCAGGCAGGTACGAAAAGTACTAATCCCTGAGACCCAAAGTATTTATCCAGCAATAAAGCCGCTAAAATGAAGACCCATCCCGATATGAAATAGTAATTGGCCAGCCAGCAGCTTCTGTATTTCGGATCGTTCTTCCGGTAAGGGATGATGATAAAGCTGACATGTGCAAGAATGGCTCCGGTTAATAGATCAATGACATGATGCTGAAAGGTCGTTAATGTAGAAATTCCCAACAGGATCAGCCAGATCAGCAAAAAAGTGCGCCATTTGGTAAGATCTTTAAATACCGACCAGAAAATAAAGGCAAAAGCAATATGCAGCGAAGGCGACTGGTTAAACGGTGAATCAAAAGTTTGTAAAAAAGAAAAAGGAAGATTCAGGATGCTGTTGGATACATCTGGTTTTGTTAATGAAAACCGTAAAGGAACCGTAACGAAAAACAGTCCGGCGATGATCGTTACAAAAAGCATCCTCCACGTTAATATTTTTAGCTGATGTTTATTTTTACATGAAAAAAATACGAGGCAGAAAAAAAATCCGCTTGCCATGTACGGAATAATCGACAGCGGGATGAACGGAATTGATTTTTCAAAGTCAAAGGTAAACGATGGAAGATCATTTAAAGAGGTAGCATACCAGGTGCACAGATTGTAAACAGCCATGAATACAACAGTACAGACGGTTAATGCAAAAGCCTGTTGCCGGATTTTCAGTTGCTTTTCAGTCATTGATTTATTTAACATAATTATTTTAAGCAGTGCATATTAATGTTCCCAATAATGTCCTGCAGGTATGGATGAAATAGTATTAATTTGATTTTACAGTTAATAAATAAAGCTGTCTGAAAAATCAGATAATTAAACTTCTGTCATTCTGAGAGCAATGAAGAATCTCTAAAAATCAATAATCAGATTCTTCACTAAATTTCATTCAGAATGAAATTTTTCAGACAGCCTCATTTAGATCAGTTTTTGTTTTTCTTCTTTGACGAAATCACGCTTATAGTAATGGCCGTTACTGCCGCTGCAGCAGCGATCTTCAGCAGAAAATTCTTTCTGTTGTATTTCCATTCTGCTCCCCAGCCGCGTTCGGCAAAAATATTGGGAACATGACCTTTTTTCAGGTCTTCAATAATCCCTTCTATTGCGCCGACACGGTCTGCCAATACCAGCGGAAGCCATCTTCCATAGCTGGATTCACTGTATTTAAAAGCAAATTTTCTGATCTCTCCGTTAAGGCCTTCCGGCGGTGACGCCGTTCCAAAAGCTGCGGTTAAATTGGGCCGCTCCACGGATTTTAAAATTTCAACATCTTCAGGCTGCTTTTCCGGCCTTTCCCAGGTGTAACCCTCGTGTTCTTCGTCGGTACGTTTCTTCATGGGATAAACGGGATCGTTTTCAGGATCGGCATCGATTCCCCAACCTTTGATATGCGTATAATCTGCCTGTTCGCTTTTTTTAAAATCGGACGGCTTTGTTTCGTCTGTAATCATGTTGTACTATTTTTTGGGTTAAAAAACTTTTAAGCAGTTGGCGGAATAAGCACGGTCTTGATACATCCGTCAAGCTTTCTTGAAAATATATGATATGCATCCGCTACTTCTTCCAGCGGAACACGGTGGGTAATAATCGCTTTCGGATTGAGAACTCCGTTTTTTACGTGCTCAATCAGCTTTGGCAGGTTGCGTTTCACCGCAGCCTGGTTAGCACGGATCGTGATCCCTTTATTCACTACATTTCCTATCGGAACCAAAGCATCCGTAGGACCGTAAACGCCCACAATAGAAACAATTCCTCCTTTTTTTACAGAATTAATGGCCCAATGGAGCGCCGTTGTAGAACCACCCTGCAAAAGCAGCTTTGTTCCCATGATCGTATTCATAAGATTTCCTTTCGCCTCGCAGCCTACCGCATCGATGCAGACATCCGCACCCAGAGAATCGGTTTGTGTTTTTATAAAAACCACCGGATCGCCGATACTGTTAAAATTATAAGCTTCACATTGGGCATATTTCGCCACGAAATCAAGCCTGTATTCCAGCTCGTCGATCACGATTACTCTTCCTGCTCCGAAAAGCCATGCCGATTTAGCCGCCATAATACCGATTGGCCCGGCTCCGAAAACCACTACTGTGTCGCCTTTCTGAATTCCTGCCATTTCCGCCGCCTGATATCCTGTCGGTACGACATCGGTAAGAAGTACGGCATCGTCGGGATCCATCCAGTCGGGAATGACGGTTGGGCCTACATCTGCGTAAGGAACGCGGGCGTATTCTGCCTGTCCGCCCTGATAGCCTCCGGCGGTGTGGGAATACCCAAAAATACCGCCTACTGCGGTGGCCATCGGATTAGATTCATGGCAATTGCCGTACAGCTCCTGCTTGCAAAAGGCACACTTACCACAGGAAATGTTAAAAGGGACCATCACTTTATCGCCCACTTTCAGATTCTGTACGGAAGAGCCGATTTCAACGACTTCTCCGATAAACTCATGACCAAAAGTCGTTCCTGTACGAGTATCGGGAACCAGTCCGTGATAAAGATGCAGATCCGAACCGCAGATGCAGGATCTCAATACCTTCACAATAGCGTCTTCAGGATGTTCTATTTTCGGTTCGGGCATATTATGGTCTGCCCGTACGCGGAAGGGTCCGCGAAAATTCATTGCTAACATATTATATTTTTTTATTGGTGTTGCAGTACTTACAGCAAAACAGAGACCGCCATTACGGTTTTACCATAATTATGACCCTGTGTGGTATCTAAAGTTTTTTGAAAAATGAAATGGTAATGAGCAGATTATGAAAATTGCAAATAGAAAGATCGTTGAATTTATACGGGATAAATGGATTGTTCCTATGAACAATAACAGTCAATTTGCTAACGAAAATAATATTGACGAAAAGACGGGAAGAAGAATTTGGGAAGATGAAAATTATCAAAATAGTTTAATTACCATCATGAGAATTTGTGAAGCCCAGAATATTAAATTGTCTAAATTCTTTGAAATGGCTGGGCTTTAAAAGAAATAAATATTAAGAATCCTGACGAGAGTTGGGATTTTTTGTTTAACTATTTCAGACCAGTACTTAAAATTTCAGGGGAAATACTGAACAAGAAATTGTGGTGCTTTTTTATTTTTATTATTTACGGAAAACAGTAACAATACAGAATTAAAATGTACTAAATTTAACCATTTAACAAAGATATAACTTATATAGTAATTATGATTAAGCTTAATATATTTTTAACATAAATTTACAAAACAGCAAAATTAAAATTCTTAATATTTTAACATCAAGAAATAACTAATTTAAAGAAAGTAATTACTAGTTGATTATTTCATGTCCAAATATAATCTAACTAAAAATATTTCAATCAAAAACTAATAAACTCGGATGAGAATTAAACAATTACAAATCAAAAATTTCAGACTTTTAGAAAATCTGTCAGTTAACATTGAAGATGATATAACTCTTATAGTCGGTAAAAATAACACCGGAAAAACTTCTTTATTTGAAGTTATAAATATTTTCACAAAAAGTTCCCAAGAAATCTCTTTTGAGGATTTCTCGTTAAATACAATCGTCAAATTTAAAAGGGTAATTGATTTCATAAATAAAATTAATTTCGATGAAATTTCCGAAAAAAGAAAAGAGTTTTTTGAAAAAATAATTCAAAATCAAACTCCAAAAGTTCAATTATATATAGAATTTGAATATGATGTAGAAAGTGATTCCCTAATTAACTTGAGTGAATTTATCACAGATTTAGATGAAAAGAGAAACGATGCAACTATTTTAGTAAGTTTCGAATCTCTAAATTCACTGGGAATATACTCATCATTTTTAAATAGAGAGAAAAAAGAAGTTGACTTGATTTCTTGGTTAAAGGAAAATATTAAAAAATATTATCAACTTAAATGTTATGCTATTGACAAAGATTCTGATTTTAAAAAAGAAATAGAGATAAATTTTAAATCGAAGATCGAAAAAATTGTTTCCTTTGAAGATGTAAAAGCTTCAAGAACTTTAGACGATACTAAGTCTGATAAAAATAAAACATTAGCAACTGGGTTTTCCCATTATTATAGGGAGAGAGATAAAACTAAAGAGGACGTTAAAACACTTGAAGAAACTTTAAAAAAAGTATCTGTTGACTTAAAAAATGAGTACGAGAAAGTTCTTAATGATGTTATTGTCGATTTGAATCATTTTGGAGCTTCTACACCGATAACAATACCTCAGATTGAGATTGATTCAGAGTTTAATTCAGAAGCTGTAATCAAAAATAATATTAAATATTATTATAAACATGATAATGTTAACTTACCTGAAAGTTATAATGGATTAGGTTATAGTAATCTTATTTTCATGGTTTTGGAGCTGACTAGCTTTATTGAAAGATTCAAAAATTCAAGCGAAGAAAAAAAATCTGAATTCCTAACTATTTTAATTGAAGAACCGGAAGCACACATGCATCCGCAAATGCAACAGGTTTTTATTAAGCAAATTACAAAAAAAATTAATGATGCTAAGTTAAATGGTATCTATATCCAGCTTATAATTACAACACATTCATCTCATATTATAGCGGAAGCTGGGATTGATCTCAATAAAGGTTTTGACAGAATCAGGTACTTTAATAAAATCAATGGAAATCTTGAGGTCAATGACTTTAACAACTTCAAACATAAAAAGAGTGATACTGAAACATTTCGCTTTTTGAAACAATATCTTAATCTCCACAAGTGTGATATTTTCTTTGCGGACAAAGTTATCATGGTAGAAGGTATAACCGAGAAAATGCTTTTACCAATAATGATTAACAAAGTCGCGCCTGACTTAAACAAACATTACATTTCTATTTTGGAGGTTGGTGGAGCATATACTCACAAGTTCAAAGAATTACTGAATTTTATAAAGGTAAAAACATTAGTGATAACAGATATTGATTCTGTTCAAATAGAAAATAACAGAAAGGCTTGTAGAGTGGCTACTCCAGATTCTGTAACATCCAATGCTACTTTGAAAAATTGGCTGCCTAAAAAAACTACGATTGCAGATTTAATTTCAACAGAAGTGAAGGACAAGTTTGAAGGAAAATTTATTCGGGTATGTTATCAGATTTCTGAAAATGCCGAAAATTTATATATAGCCAGAAGTTTAGAAGAAGCTATTATTAATAGGAATTTAGTTTTTTTCAAAGGTAAATTTAAAGATTTAAATACGGAAAATCTCGAGATAGAAGTTGAAGTAAAATCGAAATTCGAATTACTAAAAAAAATAGATTTTGAAGACGGATTGGATTTGTATGAGTTATCTCCAAAAAAAGAGGAAAAATCACAATTTGCCTTTGATTTAATGACCTTTAAATCTGGAATTGAAGATTTAAGCTGGGATGTTCCAAAATATATTGAGGAAGGTTTAGAATGGTTAGCAAAAGACGAATAATATGACAGCAATCGAACAAATTATAAAGAATATTGATAGTGGAAAAAGCTTTGTATTGGAAGCTGGTGCTGGTTCAGGGAAAACTTACACTCTAATCCAAACACTGAATTATTTAATTGAGAACAAGGGTAAGGATTTAAAATACAACCATCAAAAGATTATTTGTATTACTTATACTAATGTTGCAAAAAATGAGATTATCGAACGACTTGAAAATCACCCACTAGTTTTAGTCTCTACTATTCACGAATTTCTTTGGGAATGCATAAAATCCTACGAGAAACAATTAAAAATTGAATTATGTAAATTAAATGAGATTCGATATAAAGCAGACATAGATTTAGGCAAAGAATCAAGATATATTGAGAATTTAGTAGAAAGGTTAAATGGAATCGATTCAGTTGTTTATAACGACACAGCATTTAGAGATTTTGAAAAGGGGCAACTTCACCACGATGATGTTATTGTTTTATCAAAAATGATGTTTCAAAGTTACCCTTTACTAACAAATATTTTATCACAAAAATTTCCCTACTTACTTATTGATGAATATCAAGATACCGCACCAGAAACAATAAATGCACTCATAGATTCATTACTTGAAAATAATAAAGCTAAGATTGTCATAGGATTTTATGGTGATTCTCATCAAAAAATTTACAATAATGGCGTAGGCGATTTAACAAAATACTATATTAATTCTGATGATCAAAAGCTGCACATTGTAAAAAAGGAAGAAAACTATCGATCTTCAAAAGCAGTGGTAAATCTTTTAAATAACTTCAGAACGAATATAAAACAACATGCTCAAACTGAATTACAAGGAAGTGTAAAATTTATCTATTGTGAATACAGGCCAATAAAAACTAGAATTAATAGAAATAATCGAGAAGTAGAAGATGAAAATAAAACTGCCTATAATAGAGAAATTAATTTACAAAAAAATTTAAATTTTGATAAAATTGTAACCATTTTAAAAACTAAAAATTGGGTTTTTGATCATTTAGACAATAAAAAAAATGACAAAATTTTAGTTTTAGTAAACAGTGCTGTTGCAAAAAGAAATGGTTTTTCTGGTTTATACAGAATTTATAGTAAAAGATATACTATACGTGTTGGTGATGAATTAAATAAAAGGAAAAATGCACTAATTCAATATTTTGTAGGTTATACGGATAAAAAAACATCACAGGAAAGAGAAACAGGAGTAGAACATCTGATAAAATTCTGGAAGGATTCTAATTATAATGAAGTATTACGTTTTCTAAAAAGGAATAGCTCGCTATTCGATAATGTTTATTTGGAACATAAACATAAAAAAATCATAACTGACATTTTAAATAATTTAATGATAATTAGAGATACTAAATCTGTGAAAGAAGTTATGGAGTTTGTTGACAGTAAAAAATTAATACGAAAATCTGATACTTTAAAAAAATTCTTTGATCAAATTAATTCTGATTTTAATGAATTAGATGAAGGACCAGAGAAAACTAAGCTAACTAATAATAAAACTTTGTATGATTCATTGATGGAGCTGCAATACAAAGAAATAATTAACTTCTTTGAATTCACTCAAAATCATACTGTGTTTTCAACAAAGCATGGAACAAAAGGTGAAGAATATAGAAATGTACTAACAGTTATTGATGACAAAGACTGGGTTAATGAAGTTGAAGGATACAATTTTGAAGGTTTTTTTTCTGATACCGATATTAATACCGCAAGAAAATTAAGAACTCGAAATCTTTTTTATGTCGAGTGTTCAAGAGCAAAAGAAAATCTTGTTGTTTTAGCACTTTCTCCAATGGGAGAAATGGCTTTGCATAATGTTAGAAAATGGTTTGGGAATAGTAATGTTATGAAAATTGATGATTTTAAATAACATAACAACCATAAAAAATCCCGGCCAAACCGGGATTTCAAATTTCATATTCAAGCTTACTTTACCTCCACAGGAACCGAGATCTGATCCCAATCCATGGTAAATCCGTTTTTGTTGATCTTGTAGACCAACGCTTCCTGTTTTGTCTTTAAGGTTTTCGCATTGACATCTACACGCAACGCATCTTTCGCCTGTTCGTATTTGTAAGCGCCCCATTGTTTGGGCTCTTTGTTGAAAACGGCAGTCCACAAACCGCTTTCTTTCGGGATTAAGAAAAAGCTGTATTTTCCGGCAGGCAGTTTTTTACCCTGAACGGTAATGTCTTTGCTTGTTTCAAAAGTCGTCGCTTCATTGGCACCTGCACGCCAAACTTTATCGTAAGGAACCAGGTCGCCCCATATTTTGCGGTCTTTCACAGAAGGACTGCTGTAGTTGATGGTAATGTTGGCATCTTTGATTTTTCCTGTAGCCGTCATTGCAGGACTTGCCGGTTTTTTAGCTTCCTGTGCAAAGGCATTGACAGAAATCGTCATCGCAGCAACAAGAACGGTAGCAGATTTAAAAATTGTTTTCATAACACTTTATTTGTTTGTTTATTTTATGATTATAATTGTTTAAACTTAATTCAGCATTAACCGCAAAAGTTACAAAAGATCATTATCATCCTGTGATTAAAATAGGTAAGCTCTCAAAAGCATAAAAATCGTAGATTTTTTTAGCCATTGCAATCTTTTATAATCACTCATTTTAAATAAAAGTTCAGCTCATCTTTTGTGACTTTGACTGCGCCGAACTTGCGTTTGTGGTTAAATAAACTTTGCTTATTTTTAAATTTAACATTAAGAATTTAAGTTAGTTAAACTGATTCTATTAAGAAATCAATACCTTGATTTTTATTAAGCTTTTTAAGCTAAAGAGGCTTAATCCTTAATGGTAAATTGCGTTTAAATATAAAACTTAAATAGACTTAAAGTCTGTTTAAATATTACTAAATAAACTTTTATAGCTTTTTCTTAATTTTCTAAATTGAATAAACTTTGCTTGTTTTTACATTTAACATTAAGAATTTAAGTTAGTTAAACTGATTCTATTAAGAAATCAATACATTGATTTTTATTAAGTTTTTTAAGCTAAAGAAGCTTAACTTCTTAATGGTAAAAATAAATTATAACTTTAAGCAAGCACTTATTGTCTGCTTACGAATTTACTGCTTTCGGCTTATAAAAAATCACTCATTTTAAATAAAAGTTCAGATCATCTTTTGTGACTTTGACTGCGCCGAACTTGCGTTTGTGGTTAAATAAACTTTGCTTATTTTTAAATTTAACATTAAGAATTTAAGTTAATTAAACTGATTCTATTAAGAAATCAATACCTTGATTTTTATTAAGCTTTTTAAGCTAAAGAGGCTTAATCCTTAATGGTAAATTGCGTTTAAATATAAAACTTAAATAGACTTAAAGTCTGTTTAAATATTACTAAATAAAACTTTTATAGCTTTTTCTTAATTTTCTAAATTGAATAAACTTTGCTTATTTTTAAATTTAACATTAAGAATTTAAGTTAGTTAAACTGATTCTATTAAGAAATCAATACATTGATTTTTATTAAGTTTTTTAAGCTAAAGAAGCTTAACTTCTTAATGGTAAAAATAAATTATAACTTTAAGCAAGCTCTTATTGTCCGCTTACGAATTTACTGCTTTCGGCTTATAAAACAATACCCCGACTGCTGAAAATAAAATAACCGCCGCCGCACCGATCACATTGAGCCACAGAAACGAAATAATATCGAACTGATACACGGCAATGACCGTAATTTCTGCTAAGATGGCTGAAATAAATACATTCTGCCCGTCGATTTTTTTATAGTAAAACGCCACGAGGAAAATCCCCAGGATCGGACCGTAGAAAAGGGAACCCAACACATTCACCGCTTCGATGAGCGAACCCATCTGCGTGGCAAACATGGCAACCCCGATGGAAAAAATCCCCCACGCTAATGTATGCAGACGGCTGTACTTCAGTTCGGTTTTCTCGTCCGGAATTTCTTTTTTAAAAATCAGGTGAATATCTTTTACCGAACAGGCCGCCAGAGAATTCAGCGCTGCCGAAATAGAACCCCAGCTCGCCAGGAAAATCACCGCAAACAGCAACCCAATCATTCCGACAGGCAACGTATTTTTCACGAAATACAGGAAAATATAATTGGTATCCGTTTTCTCGGCATTAAAATTTGAGCTGTTGATCGCTTCCTCTACCCTTCCGTGCAGTGCTTTTACCTGAGCCTGCGTATTTTTAAAATCCTGAATCTTTGCTTCCAGCTGTGGAGCATTTGTTTCTTTCAGCTTCAGAATTTCCTTCGATTCCGAATTAAATTTTGCCTGCAAATCCTGATGCTCTTTTTCGAATACCTCAGCTTTTTCAGGTTGATTTTCTTTTAAATGCTGATAAGATCTTTCGTTAAAATAAATCGGAGCCGGTTTCAGGGAAAAGAAAGCGAAAAGCAAAGCCCCGATCAGAAGAATGGCAAACTGCATCGGGATTTTAACCAAACCGTTCAGCAGTAATCCCATTTTGGCATTGGTGTTATCTTTCGCCGTAATATACCTTCCCACCTGACTCTGGTCGGTCCCGAAATAAGAAAGTGCCAGGAAAAATCCGCCAATGATTCCGCTCCAGATGTTGTATTTGTCTTTCCAGTCGAATTCTGTGGTGATGACATTCAGCTTTCCTGATTTCCCGGCAAGGTAAAGCGCATCTTTTAGACCGATTCCGTTCGGCATATTCTGAATAAGCAGATACCCTGCAAAAGCCATGGTTCCCAAAATAATGAGAAACTGTAATTTCTGGGTGTGCGCAATCGCTTTTGCTCCGCCAATATAGGTGTAGATCAATAAAATTCCGCCCGTTAAAACATTGGTTAAATAAATATTCCAGTTTAACACGCTGGATAAGATGATACTCGGCGCATAAATGCTGATTCCTGTAGACAACCCTCTGGAAAAAAGGAAAAGCAGTGAAGTAAGCACTCTTGTTTTTTTATCAAAACGGTTTTCCAGATATTCGTAAGCCGTATACACATTCAACCGCTGAAAAATCGGGATGAAGGTAATGCAGATCACAATCATCGCCAAAGGCAGCCCGAAGTAGTACTGCACGAAACGCATTCCATCCGTATACGCCTGTCCCGGCGCCGAAAGAAAGGTAATCGCACTTGCCTGTGTTGCCATAATCCCGATGAGCACAATGTACCACGGCATTTTATTATCTGCTTTGAGATAAGATGCATTGCTTTTTTGTCCACGCCCGATAAAAACGCCGTAAACAACCACCGCAACCAAAGTAAATATAAGAACTGTCCAATCGATCGTACTCATGCCCAGAATTTAGTAAACCAATAATACAATACGATCTGCAATACTAAAGCAAATGCTAATAACAGATACCAGATCTTCCAATTTTTAAGTTGCTTACTCATCAGTTTTTCTGTGCAGATAAAAAGTTTAAAAATAATCTTGCGGCGCCTACATTTCCGGCAGGCAGCTGTCGGAAAAACGCCAGCGGTGTATAAATAAAATTGCCCTTTCCGTACTTTGCATATAATGTTGAACCTTTGAGCGGCTCTTCACCTGTGTCGTGCATTTCGAAAAGCGGTTCATACGCCGCATCCCATTGATCCGGAAAATAAGCACCACGTTCCTGTACCCAGCCGTTGAAATCATTTTGCGTAATTTTATTCGGGAAATTCAGCAATTTATGATTCGGGTTTAAAAAGCTAACGTCAGCATTTTCTTCGGTAACGCGCTTATTGGCAATACGGAAATTATATATTCCCAACTGATCAACGGTTACATCCTGATTGGTGTTATACTGCATCACCAGATTGCCTCCGGCTTTCACATAAGCCCATAAAAAAGGCATCCATCTGCCCAGATTTTTCTCTGTGTTATTGGCACGCACCCCCATTACAATGGCATCATATTGCGACAGCTTATTTTGAGTACCGCTTCCGGATTCATCTGCTTTGCCGTAAAAATCTTCGTCTTTTAAAACCTCAACCTGAATGCCTGCCATACGAAGGAACTCAGGAATAAAATCTCCCGCACCTTCAATATAACCGACTTTTTTAACATTCAACTGAATATCACCTTTCATTATGGTTACTGACGCTGGTGCAAAATATTGCAGGGAAGGTAAATGCGGATACTGAATTAACACCTGTTTTTTATTATAAGGTCTTCCATCGACAACAAAATCAGCATCCAATTGCAGTCGATTGGATGGTATTGAAGCCAGCTTCGTTTTGGCAATTGTATAATCTACAGTAACATATTTTCCATTGAACGATTGCAGATCACCGCCGCTTAAGCGTTCTCCGTTATACATCAGGTTTACTTTACCATTGCGGAACGGTCTGTCTGAATTTACTTTAACCTGTAAACTTACCTTTAAATCTTCATTCTCTTTAACCAGGTAAAGCGGTTGTATAAATTTTACTTCCAATGCCGGAACAATACGCAAAGGTTCCACCACATCACCACGAACCGGATCTAATTTTTTGAAAGATAAAGGCAGCTTCACCTGAAATTTTTCCGAACCGATTTTTAAATCCAACAAAACATTCAGTGGTGATTCTGTTTCAGGCAAACCAATTAATGTATCATTCGGAACAGAGAACGTTGCTGCGTTCACAGCCGGTTTTGCCAGCCAGTAAGGCTCTGTAAGAGCTGCATCTTCAGGAATCTGAATATCATGCTGAATGATAATTAATGAATCTTTTGAAAGTTTCCTGTTAATGTTTTCTGATGTATTGAGCCATTTTACGTTTTCTAAAACGACAGGATTTTCAGCTCTTGAAATTACATTTAACCTGAAATTATATTGATTTCCGGCAACCGCTTCAGGCTGATTGGTAATCATCTCGCCCATAAAACCGGCACAGCTTAGAATAATCTGATCAAGAGATTTAATTTTATCCTTTTTCAAGTCAGAATCCTTTAATGCCATTACCTTTTTTCTCAATGCAAGCAAAGCAGGCAAACTGTTTTCGGGATGATTGAAATTAAAATCAGAAATAATTTTATCTAAGGATTGGTCTATATCCGGGCTTCCTTCTTGAGTCCAGGTTTTACTGATTCCGTCAAAAAGATTTGCTTTGGCAGGCTCACCGGCAACGTGGGAAAAATATTCCGTTTTAACTCCGGCTACAGATTGTGTTCCGGCGCCCTGGCTTTTGTGCAGGCTTCTGCTGATTCCGGCCAGCTCACCATAGCCCATTCCCAGTTGTGGATCATATTGCCCGACCGTGATTTTCAGCTGATTTTCAGCAGTGGTATTCACAGAACCAAACCGGAACGTATTCCACAATATGCGTTTGGGCTGCCATACTTTAAGATATTTTAGCTGATTCGGGAAAGCCGTTTTATCTCCTGCCAGTTGAAAAGCTTTTTCCGCAACTACCGCCGAAGCCGCATGCTGTCCGTGGCCCGCTGCAGCCGTAGGCGGAAAACGACAGATGATCACATCGGGACGGAATTTACGGATTACCCACACTACATCAGCGATAATGCTGTTTTCGTCCCATTGTTTAAAAGTATCGGTAGTATTTTTGGAAAAGCCAAAATCAATCGCGCGGGTAAAAAACTGTTGGGCGCCATCTAATTTTCTTGCCTCTAATAATTCATGTGTTCTGATTAAGCCTAATGCAGCACCCTGCTCGGTTCCTAATAAATTCTGGCCGCCATCACCTCTTGTTAAAGACAAATAGCCTGTTTCTAAATTTTGATCGTTAACTAGCCATGACAGCAGCCCTGTGTTTTCATCATCGGGATGAGCCGCTAGGTATAACACTTTAGGCAGGTTTTTGAGTGTTTTGAGTTCACGATAGATTTCAGATGATTTTAAAGGTCGAACCTGTTGAGCCGAACAGAAAACCGTATAAAAGCTAATAATAAATAGTGTAAAAACTTTTTTGAACATTTGAATGGGCTTTGCAGGGCAAATATAAGTAAATCGTTTTTCTTTAAAATTAAACAATAAATATAGCATAAAAATGCAATTATCATGCTTAATCAACTCACCGAATTCTTAAAGAAACTAATATTAAACTCTACCATCATAATCCACGATTTTGAGTAAAATTCTCAATATCATGGTTTTTTATGCCTTTCAATGAACTGTTTGTGGTGGCTTCATCGCGCTTTTTTAATAGGTGTAAACATCCAACCACAACATCTTAACAGTATTGATCATTCTTAAATGAATTAGATAAATTGACGGCAATCATATAGTAAAAGCTTATTTTCCAATATATTGCTAATAATTTTATAGTATTTTATGTGTGTTTAAATCCCTTATGAACTCAGTGTAAGGGATTTTTAAATAATTGCAGTAACAAAATCTTTATTGTATGATACAGTATATTTTTTATTTCATAACAACATATCTCTTTCAGAATACTATTAATACCCTTTCAATTTGATATATTTTTTAGTTAAAAAATAAAAACATAAATACACAAAACTCTCATTTGCAATCAATTAAAAGAAAAAGGAACAGATCTTGGCATACCTTTTTAAAAAAAATTATGAATTATCAGGATGCCATTGCAGAGATCAGTCTTGCGCTTCCTTCTTGTAAAGAAGAATTTAAATCCGTGTATAAAGCGAATAATTCTTTTGTGGTAATCAGTACTTTTACACGGCAGATCAGAAATACAATTCAGGATCAAAATCAAAAAGTACTTACAAACGCGCTACAAAAGATGAATGAATTATATGACAAAGGAGATGCATCTCTTAAAATTGCCATAGAAAATGTATTTGTCTATGCCCTGGACAGTATAACTTTCAACTGTGGAAGTGAGAAACGAAAATTAATTTTTTCACTGCTTTCGGACGGTATCAATAATAGATACTTACAGCAGGTTTATAAATCAGGGCTATGAAAAAGTAAGGCTATGAAAATCAGGAAAAAAGGAAGCTGGGAACAATGGAGAAAAATTTCCCAAGTACATAAAAGAGAAGTATATTTCATCCATATTATTGTAATTGCGGGTGTTTTTATAGCAGCGGTAATTCTGGAATATCTGTAGCTATATCTTTGTTAAGTGCCACATAGAGAAATTTAAGATAAAAAGGATATAGAAATAATTACTTTATATAAATCATGTTTTAATTGTTGCTGAACAGCAGTTCTTTAATTGAGAACTGCTGATTTTGCCTATCATATGGTTATTAAAGCATCAAGAGTATTTAACTTTCAACCATTAAAAAGATAATTTTAAATTTGTAAATAAAATAACAGCAGTGAGTAAGATACTGGTCATCGACGATGAAGAAAAAATAAGAACCCTCCTATCCAAAATTCTGAGCCTAGAAGGATATGAAGTGTTCCAGGCTTCAGATCTCAAAAATGCAATGAAAAGACTCGAGTTTAGTGAGATCGATGTTGCCGTATGTGATGTAAAGCTTCCGGACGGCAGCGGCGTGGATTTTGTGAAAAAAGTAAAAGAAAAATATCCGTCGCTGGAAATTATTCTCTTAACGGCTTACGGCAATATTCAGGATGGTGTTCAGGCCATTAAAAACGGGGCTTTTGATTATATTACAAAAGGCGACGACAATAATAAGATCATTCCTCTGGTCTATAAAGCACTGGAAAAAGTTTCTCTCAATAAAAGAATTTCCCAGCTCGAAAAACAGCTGGGTAACAAACATTCATTTGAATCGATTGTAGGACATTCAAAAAAAATAAAATCTGCAATAGAATCTGCTAAAAAAGTAGCGACCACCGATGCGACGGTATTGCTTACCGGTGAAACAGGAACCGGAAAAGAAGTTTTTGCCAACGCCATTCATAATGCAAGCAACCGTACCAAGTATAATTTTATTGCCGTAAACTGCTCCGCATTCAGCAAAGAACTATTGGAGAATGAACTCTTTGGCCACAAAGCAGGAGCCTTTACCGGAGCAGTAAAAGATTCAAAAGGAATTTTTGAAGAGGCCGATAAAGGGACCGTTTTCCTGGATGAGATTGGTGAAATGCCTCTGGATCTTCAGGCTAAATTATTACGTGTTCTGGAATCCGGAGAGTTTTTAAAAGTAGGAGACAGCAAAACCACGAAAATCAACGTAAGGATTATCGCAGCAACCAACCGTGATCTCGAAAAGGAAATTGAAAACGGAAACTTCAGAGAAGATCTTTTTTACCGGATCAATATTTTTACCGTGCATCTTCCGCCGCTTCGGGAAAGAGTGAATGATATCGAAGATCTTACGTACAGCTTTTTGAAGAACTTTTCTTTAAAAACCGGCAAAAAAATATCCGGCTTTTCAAAAGAGTACGGAGAAGCTCTGAAAAAACATCCCTGGAAAGGAAACATCCGTGAACTCCGCAATGTCATAGAAAGAAGCACTATTCTTACCGATGGAGATGAACTTCAGGCAGAATCGCTCCCTCAGGATTTTCAATATGACCAGGAAATCAATGTAAAAGGTAAAATACTTTCGGCTTTTGAGCTGGCAGGTGCAGAAAAAATTCATATCCAAAAAGTGCTGAACTATGCGAATGGAAACAAAACCAAAACGGCAGAACTTTTAGGCATCGCGCTTACCACATTATACAGGAAAATAGAAGAATATCAGATTAAGTAGGGGGAAGAAGTAAGAGGTAAGAGGTGAGAGGTAAGAGGTGAGAGGTGAGAGGTGAGAAGTGAGAAGTGAGGGATGAAATGGAAGACGCAATAAATATTGTAGCGAATTTCACCGTATCACCTCTTACTTTTCACTTTTCACTTCTCACCTCTCACTTCTCACCTCTCACTTCTCACTTTAATTACCACTTCTCACCCAAATAAAACCGTTTCATAATAACAGCATTAACCCTTTCAAAATGAAAGGGTTTTCTGTTGTTTAGAATCTACATTAAATTTTAATATACTAAAAATCAATATTTTACATATTAAAATCTCAACTGGACCGGCATTTGAAAATACTATGGCATAACAATAATTGTTTCGTTATGCAAAAATGGAAAATCAGAGTGTACAGGAAACTTCAATCCTGGCATTTATTAGCAATCTTCTACGGCCTTTTGGTCTGTTTCGCAATTACATACAGAATTTTTAATCAATAACAACATGACACTTGTATTAACCATCGCGGGTATTGTACTTTTTGTACTCTTTTTTCTAACCGTAAAATATTTTGAAAAAATATGACTGCATTATTTATCATCGCCATCGCCGTATTTGTCTACATATGCTACGTCCTGGTGAAACCGGAAAAATTTTAAAACCGGTAAAAAGTGAAAGGTGAAAAGTGAGACGTCCTCTGATGCTTTTATTACAGCTAATCACAACTTACCTATTATTTACAACATCTAACTATCTAAAAAAATGAATACAGAAATTACAGGAATTGTTCTTATGTATACGCTCGTGGTTTTGCTTGCAATTCCGCTGGGAAGATATATGGGAAAGATCTTTACTAAAGAAAAAACCTGGCTGGATGGAATTTTTAATCCCATCGACAAATTATTTTATAAAATTTCCGGGATAAATCCTGAAAAGGAAATGAACTGGAAACAGCATCTTACCGCTTTGCTTACCATTAACGCGGTTTGGTTTCTCATTTCCATGTTTGTGCTCACCAATATGGAGTGGTTACCGCTCAATCCGGACTATAACCCTTCCATGAGTGGGGATTTGGCATTCAATACAGCAGTGAGCTTCGTTACCAATACCAACCTTCAGCATTACTCGGGGGAATCCGGATTATCTTATTTGGGACAATTAACCTTAATGCTTTGGCAGTTTATCTCTGCAGCCTGCGGTATTGCAATTGCCGCTGTGGTTTTCCTTGCGATGAAAGAGAGAACGACTGATAAATTGGGGAATTTTTATTTTCTATTTATCAGGACCTGCACCAGAGTTTTGTTTCCTATTGCTGTAGTGGTAGCTTCTCTGTTGGTTTTCAGCGGAACTCCGATGACTTTTGAAGGAAAAGACACCATCACAACCTTACAGGGAGATCAGGTGGAAGTCAGCCGCGGTCCGGTTGCCGGATTTGTGGCTATTAAACAGCTGGGAACCAATGGAGGCGGATTTTTCGGTCCAAACTCTGCACATCCACTGGAAAACCCAAGTTATTTCACCAATATCGTAGAAACTGTTTCTATTATGCTGATTCCTATTGCCATGGTATTTGCAATGGGGTATGTTTTAAGAAGAAAAAAACTGGCATGGACAATTTTCGGGGTAATGACTGCAGGATTCCTGTTATTATTAACACCAACGGTTATTAATGAAATGAACGGAAACCCTGCGATCGAAAAAATGGGAATCGCTCAGAATTTGGGAAGTATGGAAGGAAAAGAAGTTCGTTTCGGACCGGCTGCTTCGGCCTACTGGGCCATCAACACCACTGTAACCAGTAATGGTTCTGTGAATGCAATGCACGATTCTCTGACTCCGCTTTCCGGAATGAATACCATGCTCGGAATGATGGTGAATGCTTTCTATGGCGGTGTTGGGGTAGGTTTCTTAAATTTTTATATTTTCATTATACTTGCTGTTTTCATCAGTGGATTGATGGTAGGAAGAACCCCTGAATTTTTAGGAAAGAAAATTGAAGCTAAAGAGATGAAAATTGCCATGATTATTGCGCTGCTCCACCCTTTCTTAATTCTTGTGGGTACTGCCATCTCCAGTTTTATGGTTGCGCACAATCCCGATGAGTACGGAAGCTGGCTAAATAATCCTGGGTTCCACGGTTTCAGTGAGATGCTGTATGAATTTACCTCATCCAGTGCCAATAACGGAAGCGGTTTTGAAGGATTGGCAGATAACAACCCGTTCTGGAATATTGCCTGCGGAATCGTGATGTTGATGGCAAGATATTTACCAATTATCGGCCCGGTAGCTATTGCAGGAAGTCTTGCCGCTAAAAAATACATTCCTGAAAGTGCAGGAACCTTAAAAACAGATACAGCGACATTCGGTTTAATGGTATTTGCGGTAATTGCTATCGTGGCAGCTTTATCATTCTTCCCTGCCCTGGCTTTAGGACCACTCGCAGAATATTTTAGTATGTGATGGGGAAGTAAAAAGTAAAAAGTGAGAAGTGAGAAGTGAAATGTGAAAAGCTAGCTGTTAAAGGCATACAACCCATACAAAACATCCCAATCCTTCTTACATCTTACTTCTTACCTCTCACCTCTTACCTCTTACTAACATCTTACCTCTCACCTCTCACTAAGCAATTTTCTTTTCAAACCATAAGCAAGTTTACCAATGGTTTCAAGCTTGTGATTTAGCAAATTAAAATCTTCATCAGATAAAAATTCTAACTCTACTGAAATGATAAACAAGGTGTCAAGTTCTGCAATCGAACCAATAGCAATATCAAGAAATCTTACAAATTCTTTTTTGCTGGTTCTTGCAGCTCCTTCAGCAATATTCAGAGGAATTGATAACGCTGCTCTCCGCATCTGCGAAGTAATGCCGAAAAGTTCTTCTTTAGGAAAAGATTTAGTAATCAGGTATAAATCTTTTAGTAATAAAATGCTGTCGTTCCAGGCCTTTAAGTTTCTATGAGGTTTCATCAAAAATGTTTTTAAAAAAATAAATATAAGTAAAAAGTTAAAAGTGAGAAGTAAGAAGTAAGAAGTAAGAAGTAAGAAGTAAAAAGTGAAAAGTGAAAAGTGAAAAGTAAGAAGAGCTGAGAGGTAAAAAGATAAGAACTATCCAAATCATTTTCACATTATAACAATCACTTTCCATTTCTAACAATAACTTTTCACTTCTAACATATAATTTCTAACAAATAAAAAAATGAAAGGAAATAACAATTTGTTTCAGGCAGAATTAATCAACGAGGCATTGAAACAATCTTTTATAAAACTGCACCCTTCAAAAATGTTCCGCAATCCGGTGATGTTTATGGTGTACATCGGAACTTTGGTTATGGCCGGAGTATGTATCTGGATTGCATTGGGTGAACAAAGCCAGGGAGGCCTGGTTTACAATATCATTGTAACACTGATCTTATTTATAACCCTTCTTTTTGCCAACTTTGCAGAGGCCATTGCTGAAGCAAGAGGTAAAGCTCAGGCGGATTCTTTAAGAAAAACAAGAGAAGAAACGCCCGCTAAAAAGGTGATAAGTGAGGTGTTAAATGTGAAAAATCTCTTCGCCCTGGAACCTTCTGACTTTTCACTTATAACTTCTAACCAATTAAAAAAAGGTGATGTTTTTGTTTGTGAAGCTGGAGATATCATTCCGTCTGATGGCGAAATCATTGAAGGTTTGGCAACAATTGACGAAAGCGCCATCACCGGAGAATCTGCTCCTGTAATCCGTGAATCTGGCGGAGATAAAAGCAGTGTAACCGGAGGAACAAAAGTGCTTTCAGACAAAATTAAGGTAAAGGTAACAACAGAACCGGGAGAAAGCTTCCTTGATAAAATGATTGCTTTGGTAGAAGGTGCTTCCAGACAGAAAACACCGAATGAAATTGCCTTAACCATTTTGTTGGCAGGATTCACATTGGTTTTCATTATTGTAACGGTTACTTTAAAACCATTCGGTGATTATGCCAATACGCCGATAACCATTGCAGCATTTATCTCCTTATTCGTTTGTTTGATCCCAACAACCATCGGAGGATTGTTATCAGCCATCGGTATTGCGGGGATGGACAGAGCTTTAAGAGCCAACGTGATCACCAAAAGTGGTAAAGCGGTAGAAACGGCAGGAGATATTGACGTTCTTTTGTTGGACAAAACAGGAACCATCACAATCGGAAACAGAAAAGCAACGAACTTCTATCCTGCTAATGGAGTTGATGAGAAAGTTTTAATAAAAGCAGCTGTATTAAGCTCTATGGCAGACGAGACTCCGGAAGGAAAATCCATCATAGAACTTAGTGAAAAGTTAGATACAAAAGGTATTGTGAAGGAAGAACTGTCATTTCTAACTTCTCACTTCTCACCTGCATACATCAATTTCACAGCCGAAACAAGAAGCTCCGGTATTGATTATGAGAACACACGAATCAGAAAAGGCGCAGCTGACGCAATTAAAAATATTGTTACAAATTCGGGCAATCTATTTCCGGCAGAGGTTGAGCAGAAAGTCAGAGAAATCTCGCAGAACGGAGGAACACCGCTCGTGGTTTCAGAGAATGAAAGAGCTCTTGGGGTTATAGAACTTCAGGATATCATCAAGCCGGGAATCAAAGAACGTTTTGACCGTCTGAGAAAAATGGGTATTAAAACCGTCATGGTAACAGGAGACAATCCGCTGACTGCAAAATTTATTGCAGAAAAGGCCGGAGTCGATGATTTTATTGCAGAAGCAAAACCTGAAGATAAAATGAATTACATCAAAAAAGAACAGTCGGAAGGAAGACTGGTAGCCATGATGGGTGACGGAACCAACGATGCTCCAGCTTTAGCTCAGGCAGACGTAGGCGTAGCCATGAACAGTGGAACCCAAGCTGCAAAAGAAGCAGGTAATATGGTGGATCTTGATAACGACCCGACTAAACTAATTGAAGTCGTTGAAATCGGAAAACAGTTATTGATGACCCGTGGAACATTGACAACCTTTAGTATTGCGAATGACGTTGCCAAATATTTTGCGATCGTTCCGGCATTGTTTATTGCTTCAATTCCGGCTTTGCAAGGTCTTAATATTATGGGACTTCACTCTCCTGAATCAGCGATTCTTTCCGCAGTAATTTTCAACGCGATTGTAATCCCAATGCTGATTCCGTTAGCTTTGAAAGGTGTTGCTTACAAACCGATCGGAGCAAGCGCATTATTGAGAAGAAATCTTTTGATTTACGGTTTGGGGGGTGTTTTAATCCCATTCATCGGAATTAAATTAATCGATTTAATCGTTGCCGTTTTTATTTAAAAAGTGAGAAGTGAGAAGTGAAAAGTAAGAAGTGAGAAGTGAGAAGTAGAAAGTCAAATTTGTTTACAGCACTTCAATATTTTACTTCTTACCGCTAACTTCTTACTCTTAATCGTGTCCATTTTATTTTATAACATTATTGTGAAAGTGAGAAGTGAAAAGTAAGAAGTGAGAAGTGAGAAGTAGAAAGTCAATTTGTTCACAGCACTTCAACATTTTACTTCTTACCGCTAACTTCTTACTCTTAATCGTGTCCATTTTATTTTATAACATTATTGTGAAAGTGAGAAGTGAAAAGTAAAAAGTGAAAAGTCAAATTTATTTACAGCACTTCAACATTTTACTTCTTACCGCTAACTTCCTACTCTTAATCATGTCCATTTTATTTTATAACATTATTGTGAAAGTGAGAAGTGAAAAGTAAAAAGTGAAAAGTCAAATTTGTTTACAGCACTTCAACATTTTACTTCTTACCGCTAACTTCTTACTCTTAATCATGTCCATTTTATTTTATAACATTATTGTGAAAGTGAGAAGTGAAAAGTAAAAAGTGAAAAGTCAAATTTGTTTACAGTGCTTCAACATTTTACTTTTTACCTCTAACTTCTTACCTCTCACTATTAAAACCAAACATTCAAAACTATGAAACAGAATATTTTACCAGCCATCAGATTAACACTGTTCTGTGCTGTGTTTTTTTCAGGAATTTATACTTTTATAATCTACGGAATAGCTCAGGCTGCTCCCAATAACGGAAAGGGAGAAATTATTTTAAGTGAAAAGTCAAATGTTAAAAGTAAGCAGTCCGGAAAAGCTTCTAACATTTCACCAAAAACTTCTTACTATTACGCCAATGTCGGACAGAAATTTGATAAGGATGAATATTTCTGGTCCAGGCCTTCCGCTGTAGATTATAATGCTGCGGGAGCGGGAGGAAGTAATAAAGGGCCTTCGAATCCTGATTACCTGAAAGAGGTGGAAGGAAGAATCGAAAACTTTTTGAAACACAACCCAACAGTTAAGCGTTCTGAAATCCCTTCGGATATCGTTACCGCCAGCGGTGCAGGCCTTGACCCGAATATCTCTGTTCAGGCGGCTAAAGTTCAGGCTCAAAGAATTGCCGACATCAGGAAAATCAATATCAACACTGTAAACAAACTTATAGAAAAAAATACCGAATCACCTTTCCTTGGCATGTTCGGAACTGAAAAAATCAATGTTTTAAAACTCAATATCGCATTAGACGGTTTAAGGTAATAAATGAAAATAGTGAAAAGTAAGAAGTGAAAAGTAAGAAGTGAGAAGTGAGAAGTGAGAAGTATTTGAAAACTTTTTCATTGATTACTTTTCTTTTATATCTTTTTACATTTTACTTCTAACCTCTTTTAATAAAATTTAAAAATGAAGAAATTATCATTACTTGCATTTGTAATGCTTGGAGCAGTTTCTGCACTGCACGCTCAGGAAGAAACTAAAAGCCCTCTAAAAATCTCCGGTTATGCAGAAGTGTATTACCAGTATGATTTCAATAACCCTGAAAACAACACAAGACCCGGATTTGTGTACAGCCACAACAGAAACAATGAGGTTAACCTTAATTTGGGATTTGTAAAGGCCAACTATGAAGCCGAAAGGTTCAGAGCGAATGTAGCTTTAGGCGTCGGAACTTATATGAATGCCAATTATGCAGCAGAACCGGATGTCTTAAAAAATATCTATGAGGCCAATGTTGGAGTAAAAATATCAAAAAACAAGAACCTTTGGATTGATGCAGGTGTAATGCCATCACACATCGGATTTGAAAGTGCTGTCAGCAAAGACTGCTTTACATTGACAAGAAGTATGCTTGCAGACAACTCCCCGTATTTTGAAAGCGGAGCAAAAATCTCTTACACCAGTGACAGCGGAAAATGGTTTGTAAGCGGTCTTGTTCTGAACGGATGGCAGAGAATTCAACGTGTGGACGGAAATTCCACGGTTGCTTTCGGACATCAGTTAACTTTTAAACCTAATGAAAAGATTACGTTAAACAGCAGCTCTTTCATCGGAAACGATAAACCGGACAGCATCAGACAAATGAGATATTTCCACAACCTGTACGGAAGTTTCCAGATCAATCAGAAATTTGCACTTATCGCAGGTTTTGATATCGGTGCAGAGCAGAAAGCTAAAGGAAGCGAGCAGTATAATGTATGGTATTCTCCTGTAGTGATCGCCAAATACTCTCCAACCGAAAAATTAAGTTTTTCAGCAAGAGGCGAATATTACAGTGACGAAAAAGGTGTGATCATTGCAACGGGAACTGAAAACGGATTAAAAACATTCGGATATTCTTTCAATGCAGATTACTGGATTCTCCCTAATCTTGTCTGGAGAACAGAAGTTAAGAATTTAAGCAGTAAAGATGATATCTTTTTGAACCGGGACAATAATTTAAAATCCAACAGCCTTACGGCAATTACGTCACTGGCGGTAAGCTTTTAGGTGGTGAAAAGTGAGAAGTAAGAAGTGAAAGGTAAGAAGTTAAAAGTAAAAGGTAAAAGGTGAAAGGTGAAAAACCAGATAAGGAGAAAAGTGAAAAAATTACTAATCATTTCTTCTCATTTCTTACTTCTTACTTCTTACTTCTCACTTCTCACAACTCTCAAAATCATTACATTTGACAGATAATTCGTTATGAATAAAAATTCTGCACAGGACTTTCTCGACCTGATCAAAAAGTCAAGACGGGGAAAATTTAAAATCTACATCGGAATGAGTGCCGGTGTAGGGAAAACCTACCGTATGCTGCAGGAAGCTCATGCTCTTCTGGAAAACGGAATTGATGTAAAAATAGGCTATATCGAAACCCATTACCGAAAAGAAACACACGCTTTATTGGAAGGATTGCCTGTCATTCCCAGACGAAAATTATTCTACAAAGGTAAAGAGCTTGAAGAGCTGGATGTTCAGGCAGTTTTAAATCTCCGTCCCGAAGTAGTAATTGTAGATGAACTTGCGCACACCAACATAGAAGGCAGCAAAAATGAAAAGCGCTGGCAGGATGTGGTGGAAATTTTAGATGCGGGAATCAACGTAATTTCTGCGGTCAACATTCAGCATATTGAAAGCCTTAATGAAGAAGTAAAAGAGATCACCGACATCGAGGTAAAGGAAAGGATTCCTGATTCTATTCTTTCTCAGGCAGATGAGGTGGTAAATATCGATCTTACCGCTGAAGAACTCATCAACCGTCTGAAAGCAGGAAAAATTTATGACAAAACGAAAATCAACGCAGCATTAAATAATTTTTTCAGGGCGGAAAGCATTTTACAGTTGAGGGAACTTGCCTTAAAAGAGGTGGCTTCACAGGTAACGAGAAAAGTAGAATCTGAAGTTACGATTCATAAATCGTTAAAAAAGGAAAAATTCCTGGCCTGCATCAGCTCTAATGAAAAAACGGCAAAGAATGTAATCAGAAAAACAGCAAGGCTGGCGAATTATTACAACAGCCAATGGTACCTTCTGTATGTTCAGGTTCCAAGCGAACGGTCCGACAAAATTGCATTAGACAAGCAGCGACATTTGATTAATAACTTTAAATTAGCTACAGAATTAGGTGCGGAAATTATTAAGGTTGAAGATACGAAAATAGCACATGCTATCATGACGCAGTGTGAAGAAAGAAATATCACCACCGTCTGCATCGGGAAACCTCATCTGAACCTCTGGAAGATTATTCTGGCAACTGATACTTTCAATACGCTGCTTAATAAACTTTCTCAGGAAAACATAGATTTGGTTATTTTAAGTTAGATGTTAAAAGTTAGAAGTAAGAAGTAAGAAGTAAGAAGTAAGAAGTAAGAAGTTGAATGAAAAAAGTTAGAAGTAAAATGTAAAAAGTGTTATTGTTTCATTTTTTACTAAAAACCTTTCATTATCCTATGAAAATTAAAACAAAACTCAATATCGGTGTCGGAGTTTTATTTGTGATGATTGTCGTGCTTTCCGTATTAAGCGTATGGAATATCACAAAACTGAAAAAAGACACCAATAATATTCTTGTTGCGAATTACAATACGCTGGAATATTCCCGGAACATGCTGCTTGCTCTGGAGGAAATCAATTCTGATCCGTTGGCTTTCCAGGTTTTTGAAAAACATCTCGAAAAGCAGAAAAAAAATGTGACGGAGCCCGGAGAAAAAGAAACTACAGAAAAGATCATCACCCATTTTGCAAGCCTTAAAAATAATCCGGAAAATACAAGCCTGCAATCTTCCATCAGGAAAGACCTTACGGAACTGATGCAGCTTAACATGTCTGCGATTCAGCATAAAAGCAGTGTTGCAGATGATACGGCCCAAAATGCCATTACCGTTATTTCCGTGGTGGGGATGATCTGTTTTTTACTGGCGTTTATTTTAATGGTAAATCTTCCTTCCAATATTGCAGACCCTGTGCGGCAGCTTACGGCGAGCATCCGGCAAATTGCCAATCAGAATTACAAGGAAAGAGTGCATTTTGAAGGAAGCAGTGAATTTAGCGAGCTTGCAAACTCTTTCAATACCATGGCTGAAAAGCTTCAGGAATATTCTGAAAGCAGGCTTGATAAAATTTTAAAGGGTAAAAAACGCATCGAAACCCTTATTGATAATATGCGGGATCCTGTAATCGGAATTGATGAGCATAAACGCGTCTTGTTTGTAAACAATGAAGCATTAAGCATTACCGGGCTTCAGAAAGAAAGTTTCGTAGGACAATTGATCCAGGATGTCGCTGTGAATAATGATCTGGTTCGAAATATTATCAAGGATCTTCTTTATCCTGATGAAAGCCCGGACCTTGAACCGATGAAAATCTATGCCCATGGAAAAGAAAGCTATTTTGAAAAGAACATTATTGATATTAATATTGTCCCTACCGGTGAGCAGGACAGCCAGTTTATCGGCCAGGTAATTATGCTTCACAATATTACCCCTTTTAAAGAGCTGGATCTTGCAAAAACCAATTTTATAGGAACCGTTTCACATGAGTTTAAAACGCCGATTTCATCGATCAAAATGGGTTTACAACTTCTGGAAAATGAAAAAATAGGCAATCTGAATGACGACCAGAAGAATCTCGTAAACGGAATTAATGAAGATACCAACAGGCTCCTGAAAATTACCGGGGAACTGTTGAACATTGCACAGGTGGAAAGCGGCGCCATGAAATTAAACATCGGCCCATCCAAAATATCAGATATTGTACAATACGCTGTAGAGGCTAATAAAGCAGCTGCAGAGCAAAAAAATATTACCCTGGACATTAAAATCGGCGAAGGAGTTGAACTCGTAAAGGCCGACAGTGAAAAAACCTCATGGGTTCTTAATAATTTGATTTCTAACGCTATACGATATTCTTATCAGAATTCCGAAATTATTATTAAGGTTCAGGAAGTGAATGATGTTGTTGTTTTTTCAGTAAAAGATACGGGACAAGGCATTGAACCAAAGTATGTTAGCCGGATATTTGATCGTTATTTCAGGATTCCTGGCAGTAAAAAAGAAGGTACGGGTTTGGGGCTAAGCATCAGCAAAGAACTTATCGAATCTCAGGGTGGCAATATAGAAGTTGAGAGTGAATACGGCGCCGGAAGTACTTTCAGGTTTACGCTTGAAAAGATTTAAATGGAAAAGCGACTATAAATTTTTATGAACATAATAATCCTGCACCGCTTCTTCGAAGCGGCGCAGGATTTAAATAACTTATATAATTTGTAAGATACTGTTTACATAATTGATTATCAATATTATTCTTACCAGATCATGTCACAAGGCTGCAGGCGTTCTGCAATCACTCTCAATGAATTAGTGACATATAATCTAAGGAAGCAGCGCGATTCAATATTATATACTTTATTTCCCTGAATTCTTACTTCCATACCGTTTCCGTTATGGTCAAAATTATAAATGACAATTTGTTGTTTCGGATAGATTTCCCTAAGGTTTACGACCATTATATCCTTAGAATGTTCACCAATAATATGGATCAGCCTGTTTCTATCATTTAATTCCAGATATCCTGACTGGTCAATTTCGTACTCATGAGGATCTAATCTGATGGCGTATTCTGATTCATCATTAATAATTTCATCCCTTAAATCGGCGGTTTCTCCATTAGGAATAAACAGTGTATCCGGTCTTTCTTTATCTGATTTAAAATTATTTAAAGCTTTTACAGATCCGTTTACAATAAGTTTATCTGTACCGTTAGACGGCATTCCCATTCCGAAAAGGCTGTATTTACAATCGAAATTTAAGCCGTCAAAATTATCATAGGCAGAACCATAAAAATAGTATTCATCACGTTTTGCAGCAAGAAGCCTTGTTGTCTGATTGTCGATAATTCCGGATTCTCCGCCAAAATAATTATCTGCAAGTACCAGACCTGTATTTTGGTGAACTGTAAATTCTTCATTCAGCTTTAATCCGTACTGGTAAGCATAGTTCCACTGCTGAATATTAGAGACCGTAAAATCTGCTGTAGTCCAGATCTGCACCCATGCAGTCCATCTTCCTCCCACCATTGTTCTTTGGTAGGTAATATTAGGAGTATTTCCCGAACCGTATGAAGTAGCGGTTTGCTTTACCCAGGTACTGTCATGGGTTTCAACTGCCAGATACCACCACCCGCTGTTATTCATAGGCGCATTGGCCAATCCGGAACCTCTGTAAAAGCCTGTTTTAAAGTAGCTGTTTAAGTCCGCACCGGGAATCATCACAGATGTACCATCCGGAGTACTTAAAAAATTATTCTGCAAATAGGCCTGTGTTGCCAATGCAATGTAAGCCTGCGTTCCTCCATTATTAAAGTAAATGTACGGATATTGCGAACCGTCTGCGGATGGATAATTACCCGAAGAAAACCCAATTCCTGCTGCATTTTCCAAGGCATTGGCTTTACCATTCAGCTGATTTAAATTAACCGCATGAGATCCTAAAGTACCGTTAGGAATTACCGGACTTTGAGTGAAAGTATTCGTGTTGGTAAAGGTTTGTATCCCTGCTAAAGTAGCGTATCCTGAGAGTTGGGAATTTAAACCTGACTGGCTTATAAACCCATAGCTATTCATATAAGAACTAATATTTCCTGAATGAATAACGTCTTTCCAATCGCTCCATCCCTGATTTCCGGAACCGTAATAAGAACCTCTGAACTTCATTCCCCCGCCGCTTCTTTCAATAGTTAGCTGTTGCCTTCCATCCGAAGAGTTTAGGTTTAGAGTCGTTGTGAAACTATATCCGGAAGTAGGACCTTCCTGCCTGTAGATTCCTGATTCTACAACATCTTCCAAAGCAGGTACATGTCTTAAGTTCTTAAAAGGATTATAATTTCCTTCATGCAATATCATCCATGATTCAGATCCATCTGCATTTTCTATCCTTGGATCTATGCCGTTGCTTCCTCTGTTAATATAGACTCCACCACCTGCTTTTTTGTAGATCTTACCTCCTTCAAAAAAATTAATTCCGGAATTATCAAGATTAAAATTGATATTCCTGTCCAGATAAACTCCTTTTATATTAAATGTATAAATTCTGCCGGCTCCTTCATAATCAAAATGAACATTGGTATTGGTCTGTAATACCATATGCGGTAGCGATGGGTTACCAAGATAAAGAGTCTCTTTCTGAGGATTGAGTACCTGTGCTCCAATTAAATTATCGCTATAAAAATATCCGTAATTAGATCTGAGGCCGCCATTCTGATCTATTATTAATGATGCCGAATTACCAACTGAACCCGGAACTTTTAATTGAATAAAATCACCATATGAGCCATCCCACCCTCTTCTTAGAAGGGTTCTCTGGGTCCATGAACCGGCTCCTGCAGTAATTAAAGGATCAACAGATTCATTAAAATCAATCGTTTCATTTTTAGCATAGAATGTTTCTTTTATTCTGGAAAAGACAGAACTGTTTATTTCATACACTTCAGCAAAAGCCAAAGTAAATTCCATTGCCGTATCCGGGCCATCAACATATACATGACCTCCGTTTCCAAAACTGTTTCCTGTACCACATATAACAGCTCTTACATAGGTTTCCCATTTTCCCGTTCCGGATCTTGGAGTCAGCCAGCTAATTGAAGCATGATCGCCCATATAGTTTTCGGCATTGTTAAATGAATAGCCTATAGGCAGCTTAGCCATAAACTTCTGGATAAACACAGCATTGGCTCTGGCATTAAACCCTAATATAAATCCACCCAACCCCGGCGTAGCTCCATTCCCATTATAATTAAATCTCAGCTGTATTCCTGACCTGTTTGGCAGATCAGATGCGGCTTCCCTGGTCATGGAGACTGTACCGTTGCCATAATTATTATAAACTCCTATTCCATTTACTCCATATCTGAATTCTTCATCTCCATATAATGGATAAGCTCCCTGCAATGCAAGATTAAGCAAGGAAAAAGGCCCCATCTGCGGATTGGCTACCGATGATCTGTCCCATCCCGAATAGATGGTATTCTGAAAACCTATCGTTTTGGTGGCATCAATGGTTTGGGTAGTATTGGACGTAACATAACTTCCTAACTGAGAAGACAGTGCAAAATCCGAAATAGCCTTATGGCCTCCTCCTCCCAACAAGATTAATGAATTATCGGAATGGGCTTTTATAAATCCTTGAGAATAAACAGTACCCGGAAAATTTGTATTTCCGCTTTCATCAAGAAGGGTAGCTGTTCTTATGAGACTTGTAAAAAGGCCACCGTACTGACGTATATAAATCGGTTCGTTACCATCATCACCCGTTGCTATTTCCAGATAGCCCTGATTTGATCCTGCAGTATTGCCATACACCCGCCAATAATCATTATCACCAACCTGTCCCATAATTCCGCCAACATTGTTTCCAAAATTGATCATGCCGGTCATTGTACCGCCAGCCCTTGGTAAATAATCATTTAAGCTGGATGAGGTTAAAAAATCTGAAACCGCTTTGTGGCCGCCTCCGCCAAGGAGCACATAATTATTATCAGATCCGTCTTTTATATATCCTGCAGCCCTTACATAATCAAAATTATTTCCATTGATGTCCATAAAGTAAAAACCATTACCTCTGTAGCTTACTGTTGCGGCATACAATCCGGGCTGATGAAATGATATTGTTGGATAAACCAAATCGGTATTGCCGTTTCCGTTCACCATTAAAGGAGCACCTGAATAGCCATTACCATCGCCTCCGGCAAAAGTTTTCTTGGAAATTATGGTCTGTTCTGTATGAAGACTGACAAAATTGCTGGAATTTGCCGCTACACTGTTCCATCTGTCAATTTCTGATTGTGTAAAATTTCCGGTATGCCAGTAATCAACATATGACTTATATGGAGAAACTCCCTGCGGACTTCCCTGAAATTGTCTGATTCCAGGTCCTGCTTTGCTAAACATAATTAGGTTTTGGCTGCCACCCGAAGAATCCTGATATCCCCCGAAATGAAGGTAGTCTGCATAATGACTGGCTTGATCACCGTTATTAAACCAGTTTGTAAAGCCCATCTGTAATCTTTGAGTTCCCAGATGTGCCGGCTGAATATTCCTGTTATCCCAATAGCCTCCAAAGTGTCTCCACTCATTGATTTCACCGGAACTGATTCCGTAAACAGGATGTGAGGTTGGGATATAGCTATTAGGATTAAAATTATTCGGAGTCCAGAAATCTGATAAAGGCTTATGATCTCCGCCTCCTAAAAGAACCTTACCGTTATCAGACCCATATTTATAGAATCCTCTTGCCGTAATGTTTTCAAATCCGCTGCCATTAACATCCGTAAAATAAAATCCCTGGGCATCACCTCTGTAACTAACAGTTCCGGCATACAAACCATATTGATGAAAAGCAATGGTTGGGAATATGGTATTTGCGGGACCATTACCTCTCAGCTGCAGCGCAGCTCCCAGATAGTCATTTCCGGTAGCTCCGTTAAAGTCCTTTCTTGCATTAATAAGCTGTTGTTTATGAGTATTTACGACTCTCGAATCTCCATTAAAATTAGTACTTAGTATCGTATATTGCAGAAGCAGCGGGGTAACATCGCCTCCCCAAACAACATCCCAGCTGGAAGACAAAAATGTGTCGTCTCCGCCATATGCCTGTACATCTGTAATTGCTATTCTGGAATAAGCAACCTCAATAATGGGTCTTATATAGAAAACTCCCGTAGCGGGATCTTTATAAAACTCCACTCTATCTATGTGTGCAGAATCACCTGCTTTCCAGGTAATTGTAGGCTCATAAACATCTCCTAAATAATTATAAATATTAACCTGAAACTCATAGAAAAAATATGGATAATTATACAGTTTTACGGTAAAAGTTACCATATTTCCGGGCCGTGCTCCAATTTTAATTAAAGGATTCGACTGGTATCCTCCATAACAACCTGCAAATGCGGATAAAGCGATATTATTGCTAATTATTGACCCGGAGTTTTGAAAGTGTCCTACATTTGAGAGATTTTTAGAATTAAGATCAACATTTTGTGAAGCCCCATTAAAAGGCACATAATTACCTGTTAAATTATTTAATTGTGATGCTACCCAGCTTTTATACGCTATTTGCTCCCAACCGCTCCAGTTTCCGCCACTAATCGACTTTACAAACATCTGGTTTTCACTATTAAACCCTAACAAGTTTCCATAGTCTCCATCATGCGATGCGATACTGAGTATTGAGTTTGAATTGAGCTTACTGGGAAATAAATTTGCCGAACTTTGATCAACCCGTGTAATAAACTTAAACTTATTATTTTCAAATAAACCGTGAACATCTGCCAGATATGCCCCGTCTTTAAATAGATAATCATGAGTGTGGCTATTTGCAGAGAAATCTGAAATTGATTTTTCCCCTCCACCTCCCAACAGAACTTTACTATCATCAGAATTTGCTTTTCTGAATTCAGATGCCACGATACCTTTATGGCCTGTATCATTAAAATTTTTTAAATGAAATAAACCGTCAAAATTAATCTTTCCCGCATCCATTCCGGCACTGTAAAATACGATGCCGGCTTTTGCGCCACCGGCTCCATAAGTCCACAACGTGGTATCTTCCGGATTGGAATTTCCGGAAACATAGAAAATTTTCCTGCCGCCAATGTCCTGTGCAGTATTGGTTGTCATTACACTTAAATCAGAAACTATTTCCGCATGTGTCCTTGTGCTTATCTTTTTCGTTACGGGGTTCCAAACCAATACAGAACCTGTATCGTTCGGAACGCCATTCACGATTATTTCGCCTTCTACAGCGATGTGATTGTTAAAATATTCCGGTGCGATCATTAATCTAATCTTGCAGTTAAAGTAATTCTGTATTCGTTCGGTGTAAGAGGTGCCAAAACATCTATCTGTACATCATGTGGAGATTTAGGCAGGAAGCTTACGTTTATTCTTCTGTTATCTGTATTACGATAACAGGCATAGTCAACATCCCAGGTATTCCATCCGTGAGTAATGGCAAAGGTAACGGAGGAACCATCACCGATCTGCCAGGTCTTTGATTTTATTTTTTCATCCAAAACTATTTTGGTGGCTCTGGGGGTCATTGCTTTAGTAGTATTGTTTCCGGCCAGCGCTTCAACATCCGTAGCAATCTGAATAAGTCCTTTCACAGAATCTGTAGCATCTACGATATCCGGAATTCCTTTTTCAATGATCTGATAATTGGCCGGTATATTTGAACCGCCATCCGTATTGGCAATAAGGTGGTCTCCTACAGAAACAGGATTATTTCCCACCCAGCCATTTGCCGTAATGACCCACACCATCCCAACTTTAATGCCGGCTGATGTAATGGGTGACGGAGCGGCCATTGAGCCTTCAACAGCAGAAGGAACATATCCTCCCGGCTGATAGATCAATGCACCTGTAAGACTTTGTCCTAAAAGGTTTTCAACATATGTTTTAATTTTATTTGACGACCATGTGAACGTTCCCGACTGAATGGCATCATTCAGGAAAATGGAAACAATATCTGCATTGGTAAGGTTTCTTCCTGCTACTTTGATAACATGTCCGGAACTGTTGGTAAGAATCTGACTTAGCAAAAGAAGTCCGCTGGTCTGATCTGTCTGGAACGGATTATTGGTAAGAGGATAATCCGGATGAACATAGTTATTAGCAAGGTTAATCCATTGCGCCCCATTCCATTGATGCAGTTCATTTTTATAATCAATGATCCAGCCTGCGGGAACTCCGCTCGTATCAGGAAGTGAATCAAAATACTGGAAACGTGTACGTAGGAGCTCTCCAAAAAAATTATCCTGATTTGCGTTGTTGCTTATTACTGCGTTTTTATTCATGGTATTTTATTTTTTTTATGGTTTAACTTTTAAAATGAGAATATTGATTGGGTTAACGATTGCGCCCAGCATATTAATCTCAATGGTCTGGTTGGTTGCATAATCGTCGATATTTATTTTTTTACCGGTAACACTATCGCGTGCCTGGATGATTACATGTTCCGTTTCAACAGGGTTAGTAAATACCGTGCTTCCCGTGATCTGTACCAAGGCGCTTGTTGGAGTCTCCGAGATGACCAAGACCTTTTCGTAAATCTGCTGATTAAATTCCTGCTGGTTTTTGGGGCTTTTCAGCCAGCTGTAATCCAGTAAGAGCTTTACTTTGTCTTCTTTTGTTCCTTCTAATGAAATCGCTTTTAAGGCTTCAATATCAATACGGTTTTTCTTTATGAAATCAACTATTTCCTGAAGTTCATCAAGAGAAAGATCGTTGGATAAGAGTAACTTTTTGATATTTTCTATTTCTGACTCCAGATTGGTATCTGCCTCTTTCAATTCATCAACAAAACCATCTGTCTGTGTTTTAGTATACACATTACCCGGCTGATCCGTACTGTCAATAATACCTGCATTTACAATTCCCAGTTTATTTTTCCAGTTGCTAACATGAGCTGAAGTAAGATTATTCGCATTCAGCAAAGCAAGGTGCGCGGAGTGAGCATCAGAGTCACTAAGGTGTTCCTGAAACGCTTCTGAACCGGCAAATAATTGAGAAAGATCTTCAAGTCCTTCAATATTCTCAACCGGAATTGGATAATCCTTGTGATAAAAAGATGAAAATGTTGCTTTAAACTGTGCTTCAGTGGGAAAATCTCCGCTTTGAAACCAGCTGAAAATTGTATGTAATGGTGTATTCATTTGATTGTTGAATTAATGATATAATTGAGAATAAGTGAGGCATTAAAGCATTTTTAAAAACGCACTTATTTCATTAAATGATTCTGATTGGTTTTGGAAGATTATGTTTTGCACCGGGCAAAAGAAACTGTATGAAATTCAACCCGAATTATTAACCTGTCCGTTGAATATAATGATAACCGGTACCGGTATGGTATACTTTTCAAATTTCCTATTTTTTCAGTTCCCGGGAAAGTTTTTTGACCTTTATGGTCCGTAGCTGCAGTAAAGTTTCCATTCAGGATCCGGAGTTTAATATCTGTACAGGTATATTTCTGTCTGTATAAAAATTATCTGAACAATAGACCATCATTAAAAATAAATCAGCGCACAGGAATATCCACACACGCTGATTAATTATTTCTGAACATGAATATTTTAAATCAATGATTCACTTTACGTTACAGTTTTGCTAAGAAATATTAAGAAGCAACGCAGTTTCCTATATTCATCGTTTCCTGAATTATTCTTCCGTTGCTATTCATGTAATACCTTGCGCTGCTTTTCGGAGGTATGGTAAAATTCACGCTGGTATTGTTTACTATAAATTTTGCCTGATTTCCGCTAATGTTCATGACAGTAATTTCCTGGTATTCATGCATAACTCCCATTACTATGGTTCCTCCGTCAAGAAGTGTCAATTTTACAATCCGGTTTTTGGTGGCGTAGTTATTTGCAGTACCAGCAAACTCCTTATCATCCGGCCTGAGCCTGATATATTCATCTTCCCGGGCTATTTCGTGGGACAGATAGTACAAACTTCCGTCTCCGCCATATACATCATTGTTATTGCTGGATTCTGAATAAATACCGAAAGGAATTCTTATCGTTCCGTTAAAATAATGATTATGAGAATCCGCTGGTTCCACACCGCCATAACCGATATGCCCGTTATTTAAATTAATAGCAACACCATCGTAACCTCCTGTTTTACAGCCAACTTTTACATAGTCTTTCTCTTTCGCGGCAATAAGGAGATCGGCTTTTTTATCAAATAAACCTGCGATCTCAGCCGTACTGAGATTTAACAGCATAATTTCCCAACCCGGAAATGGTTCGTTAAGTTTTATGAATCCATCTGTTAAATTCGTAAGCTGAGATACATTTACCGCATGATTATCTGATGTACCGGCAGGAATTATGGGGCTATTTGTAAATGTTTTTGTGTCATTAATTGTTTCAGCCCCATTTTTACCTACGAATTGATTCAAAGCCTCGGTTTTCGTATAGTAATTGCTTAAAGCTGATTGCTGTACGGAGTTATTCCAATTGGTAATATTACTCTGATTGAAATCTATTTCGGACCATATTCTCAGCCAGCCACTAAAACTTGCCCCATCATAAATACGCTTCCAGGTTCTGCCATACTGTAAATCACTGTATTCCTGTACAACCCGGGTACTGGAAGTTTTATAAATATTTAAACTCCCGGCCAGGCTAATTGGGTAATTCCTTGCTGGAGTAGCATTAGAGCTGGCATGCTGATAGTAAAAACCGGGTGTCAAAAATGTATTTAAATCAGCAGTAGAAAGTAATGCGGCAGATTTAGGAACTGAACCGATATTATTCTGATCTACCCATGTTCTGGTTGCCACAACTTCCGTAGCAATTGACAGAAGCTGAGTGTATGTTGAAACATCTGTTTCAATGGTTTGAGTCCACCCTTTCGACCAGTCGAAGTTCGCACCCTGATGAAAAGCTGCAACTCTTTCAACCTCTACTTTCAGATATGTATTCCAGACCGTATTCGATTCCCCGATATTAATACACACATTTCCGGAAGCATCAAGTCCGACATTAATTACTGATGAAGGAAAATTATCAGAACATTCAATAATAGCCTTATGATTGCTATTAAGCACAGTTGCGGAAAACTTATAAAATGATACCCTTACGGTTCCTAATATCCGGGCATTCCACCCGAATATTTTGATTGTTACATCGAACATCGTTGCAAGCGAGGTGGCCTGTGGAAATTTAAAACTTAAAATTCCTGTCTGGGCACCTGCATAAAGTCTTTGGTACACTTTATTAAAAACCCGTGTATTATTTTCAAATCGTGAAAGACTTCCTGTTGTGAAATTAATATTTTTATCAGCCATATTAATTTCTGTGCCTGCAGGAATATATGAGGCATTATCTACAGAGCCATCAGCTTTTAAAAACTGAGCTGCAGTACCGTTGACTACTCTATAGCCTTTCGCAGAAGTATAATATGCGTAATTAATATCCATTCTATAAATCTAAGTTGGTTACCACTACTGAAATTGGATTAGGAGGTGTAGAATCAAATTCTATGGCTACACTTGTTGTATCGATTGGTTTTATTCTTCCGTACACCTTGTAAGAAGTAACCGTATCACGCATGGTAATCTCAACGTTAAGGGTGTCTAGGTTGTGAGCTAAAGTTGAAGTTCCTGTAATATTGGCAGTGTATGTTTTTGAAACATTGCTTCCGGCCGTCACCAAACCTTTAGCGTTTACGGTAACCCGGCTGTACGTTCCTGCAGTTACCCCGGAAGGTGCCAGTGTTAATGCCGAAGTGGCATTTGCCGAACCGTCAAATGAAACACTCCAAGTTGCGTCACCAGAAGCGGCGATTGTTCTTGGGGTGGTTAATTTAGCAGCCGATCCGCTGGTATTGATGGATGCAGTCCCTGTTAACAATGTTGCTGGAACAGCAGTAACGGGAATGGCAACGTTTCCGGATCCGTCAATCGTTTGTGCCGTTGCAGTAACTCCAGAAAGGGTGATGGTTCTTGAATTCGTCCATTTTGTAGCAGAAAGAACACTTTTCGCAGCATCAGCAGTATTATCAACGTTGCTTAAACCAACATGAGATTTGTTTAAAACCACAACTCCTGTTAAGCCATTTACAGAATCTACGGCTCCTGAAGTAATATAAACAAATGTTGTTCCTGTCCACCGATATGTTTTATTGGTATCAAGAGACACATAAATTTTGCCTGTTTCACCGGTGATAAGATTGGTATAAGCTGCTTCTTTATAGAACTTTCCGTCGGCAACTTTATAATATCCTTCCAGAACATCATCTACATAAGAAGGCAATTGAGATGCAGGAACCAATCCGGCGCCATCAAGCATTGCAACACCGTTTGCTGCACCTTTTTGTGATAATGGGATATAATTGGCAAGATCCGTTGTGGTAGGTACAGATCCTAAAGAAACCGTTATTCCGCTGGCGGTCTGCGTGATTGCCGTAACCACGTTCCCCGTTCCTGAAGTTGTAACCGGTAAAGAGAATGTAGTTCCTGTAAGGGTCAAACCATTACCTGCAGCATAAGTTGTATCTGTGGAATCTAATTTAATGGTATTTCCGGATTGGCTGACAGACATATTGGCACCCGCAGCAAGCGTAATATCTCCGGATACGAAAGAGCCGGAGGTACCCCCTTTTACACGGGTAATCGTGTCCGGCGTTGTAAATGATCTGTTTGCCGAAAGATCATAACTTGTTCCGTTAATTGTTAACGTTCTTGTCTTGGGAACGTAATCTGACGGAGTAAAATTTCCGTCATGCCAGAAAGAGCTGATGGAGCGCGTTCCGCCTCCGGCTGTTAAAATGTCGTTGTCTGTTTTTCCTACAATTTTGTATCCAACAGAACTGTGGTAATAAGCATATTTAATATCCATAATTATAATTTTTTAATGGTTAACTGAATCATATTGGGCGGTACTGAATCAAACAGTACATCGATGGTATTGGGATCAATTCTCCTTACCTTAATTGGTATTGAAAACAGGGTAACGGTGTCGTAGGCGTCAATTGCAAAACTTAACGTATTAAGATCATGCTTTATCCTGGAATCATTCTGCACCTTCTCTTCATGTCTGATTTTTTCAGACCATGTATTTTCAATATGCCGGATTTTGTCATACACTAAACTGTTAAACTGGCTTTGATAGCTAATGGTTCCCCAGTTTGAATAACTCCCCACAAGGCTGATCTTATCATCCGAACTGCCTCCTGAAAAAAGATCGTTAAGCAATTCTATCTGCCTCCTGTTTTCTTTGATATATTGTACGATTTCGTAAAGTGTATCAAGATTTGCATCATCGGAAGAAAGCCTTCCGGTAATTTCCTGAATGCGTGCAAGGAGATCATCATTCTTTTCGCGGAGTATATTCAAAATCTGCTCTGTCTGTACTTTCGTATAGACATTTCCGGTATCTCCGTCACCATCAATGGTGGCTGACAGATTAATTTGTAATTTTTCTTTCCATGCGTTGATATCGGCAGCAGTAAGATTGGACGCGTTGAGCTTTGCAAGTACTGCAGTGTGTGCGTTTTCATCTTCCAGGTGATGGTTGAAAATTGTGACAGGAAGTATATTCTGAACTGCTTCCTGTAAACCTGTGACTTCATCCATCCTGATTCTTTCATCTGTATGACGGAATGAAGAAAAGGTTTGTTTAAATTGATATTCTGTAGGAGAATCGCCTTTTTCAAACCAGCTGAATATTGTTGTTAATGGTACTGCCATGTTTATCCGAAATTAAGTTTGAGTTCTTCTCTGATCACAAATTTTTTGTTTTTAATTATATTCATGTCTACATTTTTCATTGGCTTTAGTTTTCTTTTTAAGTGATTTTACAAACTCGTTGAATTCAACTTTTCTTTCATTCGTTTTTTAGGAATACAAAGACGGAAAAGCGCAGTTCCTATTTCGAAAAAAACAGATCGGCTTCCGCTTTCCTGCGCCTGATGAGTCCGTTCAGAACTTTACCTCCGGCGGTAATATATCTTGACGTAAACCATTCTCTGATGGCTTCCGGATTTGCTTTTTTATTGATTAAAGAAAATAAGGTATCAGATCCTCCCGTATTGTAGGTATAGGATACCAGCGCATCAAACTGGTTTTGTGTAAGTGCAGTTTTAATTTTATTACTGACTATTTTTTCATAAGAGAATTACTAAAACTAAAATTAGAACTCCTAAAGTCCGTTTATATAATTCTATGGATGATAATATTTATATAGGTTCTATTAATGACTTGGTTGATTGTCTTGTTAAAATAATTGTTTCTCCAAAACCTAAACTTCCATTAATGGCTCTATTCCACTTTCTAACAAGGATATCTTCGATTCCATCATCATTCAGATCTGCTCTAAATTGTTCACTAATAGATGTTTTAAATCCATCAAATTCGATTGAGATATTATATAAATTTTCTTCAGTTACATTTACAAGATTCTTCCTAAATAAATCTCCTACAGAGTCTTTATTCCGAATATTAATATGAAATTTTTTTTCAGGATCAAAAAGTATTTTTGGGGATAAATAATCTAAATCAGTAATCAAAATATCATCTAAAAAAGAAACCTTTGGCAGTTTAGCATTTTTTATTGCCCTTAGTAAATTATCCAAAAAATCAACATTTTCTGAAAGCTTTATATCTGTATTTGTCAAAGGATAAAAGCCTTTATTAGTTGCATCAATCCATTCCCTCAGATTTGAAATAGTAACTTCATCATTGACATTATTTCTTAGATCAATAGATTCAAAAACGCCACCAAAAATCATTTTTTTATCATAAAGACTATCTAAATTTATATCAAAAGAAAATTTGTTAAAAGAATCATTTGCAAAATCAATAGCAATAGGTAATTTTATTTCTTTTTCATGCCAATCAACACTCTTCTTTTCATTAATTATATTTGTCAAATCATCTAAATTTATATGATTCTGATCTAGTGCAGACACAATTTTTGAATATAACTGGTTAAAACTATTATTCCTTTTAAGTGTATTAATTTCTCTTTTTATAAGTTCAACATTTTTTGCATTTAGTCCTAGATAATAAAGTATTGACGCTTTGTTGAAAACAAGATCAGTTTTCCTTTGGTTGCAAATTCTATGTGTAGGAACAAGATTTTCAAAGCTATTTATTGTAAAAGACTCGTTTAAACCATATTCTAAAATCAATTCCTTTAGTTTTTCTTCTGATAAACCTTCAGGAATTATGTGATCTATGTGTAAATCTTTAAATTCAATATCAGTATAACAATAAAAACATTTAGCTTTGTTTGCCTTCCAAATTCCCGTTCTAGTTGAAGCATCAAATGAAGTTTTACTCATGATTACCAGTTTACTATCAAAAATACAATGTTTTCACAAAAAATGACTTTTTTTTAATTTTTGAAATATTAATTTTTCTTACAATTTAAATCGTTTTAAGGCTTTATAATATAATATTTTAAACATTTACAATATCATATTTAAATTATGTTTATTTATATAAATATAGTTTTATAATAGTTTAATCTTTCTTTTCGTTTCTTAAATCCATTAGAATCTCCATATTTTACAGTAAGTCTGCCCATATTGATAAGATCACTTATTCCATCAAGATCATCTTTATCAGCAAAACTACTTAATCCTTTACGGTTCCAAAAATCAATTGCTGCTATAAAGGCGTTTACTTCTTCTTTTAACAAATCTGGATTTGAAACGAAATCTATTCCTGTCCTTTCTTTTAAAATTTTCATTTCATCAAACCCTGTATGTTGCATATACCCTCCACCTCTATATTTATAACCATCACCGCTTGCTTCATTTCCATTCCCCATTCTATTGGCATAAACATAATTTGCCATCTTAACAGAACTCTTTAAATATGAACTTACAAATGCATCCGTTTTGTTTTTAAATGGAGTCCTAAATACTGCTCTTGCATTTTCAATAGTTGTATAATAAAGGCTCTCTCTTTTAGGAAGTAAATTTGACTCATGATCCAATTGTGCAAAAAAATGGGCAAGCCTAATGGAAGTATTTATTCCTTTTTTATCCAGAAGCGTTTTATATTTTCTTGATAGTTCAAATGATGTTTTCATCTTTTAAAATATTTATAGGTGAAAAACAGGAGGATCACAGTGATTCCGAAAACGGTGATGAAAATCCATGCTGCAATTCCAAAGCCTGTTACTTTTATTCTTTTTGTTTCCTGGGAAACTACCGAAGCTTTTTCTTTTTCAGTTTCTTTGGAAACAGTATTCTTATTTGCCTCACGGGAAATATTGCTGAATGCTTCTTTTATATTTTCAGTCTTTTCGTTCGATGCTTTTGCATAATGATTGCGGATGGAATATTCTGCATTTCCCATAATGGAAATACTCTGAACAGTATCTTTCCCAACAACATTGTGAAAAACAAAAGGACTGGAGAGATCTGATTTCCCCGTAATTGAAAAATCTCCGGATATTTCATTGATTTTTTCCTTGACTGCAAGGTCTTTCAATTCACTCTGAATTGTTTCTGAATTTTGTAAATTCAGGGAATCCACTTTCACTGTTTCAGTTTCCCGGATATTTTCTCTTGAAACGGTTGTTATTTTTTGTTTGCTTCTGCAGCCGCCGAGTATTACGCCACTGAATATCATCAGCAGCAGGATTTTTGCTTTCATCAGCTTTATTTTTAGTAGTTAATTGTATGATCTGTTGGTTGGTTTAAAGCCAGGAGGACAAAGTTGTACCGGGTTCTCGATACATTTTCTCCACTTCGTTACGAAAACACTCGAACCGACGTGAGTTTAATCCGAGGGTGGTTAAGGAAAAATTTTATCTTCTTTTACATATTCTTTTCTGATGCTTTCCAGCAGCATATCGGGGCTGACTCTAAAATCAGGATCCATTAATGCGATTGTTTTTAAGCTTACATCCTGTATTATGTTCATAATGTTAGAGCCGGTAAGTTCATATCGGTCGGCAATTTCTTCCAGCTTAATTTCCTCGAGCTTTAGCTGTTCCGGCATATTATGCCGCCAGATACGCAAACGTTCTTCGTATTTTGGATTGCTGAATTTTATGCAACTCTGGAAACGTCTTGTAAAAGCTTTGTCCATATTATTTTTAAAATTGGACGCCAGAATGATGAGTCCTGAAAATGTTTCGATCCGCTGGAGCAAATAAGAAACTTCCTGATTGGCATACTTATCATGAGCATCCCGAACATTCGTCCTTTTTCCGAAAATAGCATCCGCCTCATCAAAAAATAAGATCCAGTTTTTATTTTCTGCTTTATCAAATAGTTTTGACAATTGTTTTTCTGTTTCGCCAATATATTTTGAAACCAGCATAGAAACATCCACTCTGAAAACGGGACGTTTTGTATATTTTCCTAAAAGACTTGCTGCCAAGGTCTTCCCTGTTCCCGGATCTCCGTAAAAAAGAACTCTGAAACCGGGTTTTAATTTTTTCTGCATGTCCCAGTCTTCCATAAGAATCCGGCTGCTGTTGTACCAGGATTCAATACTCTGAAGTTCATCCAGTGTATTCTGAGGAAGTATAAGGTCTGTCCAGGAACGGTGGGTGTGTATTTGTTCTGCCGGGAAGTCGTTGCTCATTTTCGGTAATAGTTCCGATCCGAAAATGATAATATTAAATGCCTCCTGATGAACGTTTAGCTGACTATTTTCAGCTCCATAATCCTTTCCTGAGCCGGAGAACGTAATGATCTCTTCTTTAACCAACACAGAATCCGAAGCAAAGTAATCCAAAGCGGTTAACCTTTCTGAAATATTTTCACCACCCAAAATATACTGAACCGTCTGAACCGTAGGGTAAAAAAGTCTCCCATTATCATTAACCGAACAAAAATCAAACAAAGGGCTGCTGGGAAAATCCAAATAAATGCGCTTCAGAAGTGCCGGATCTAATCTTGGCAATAAAGCCATTAAAAGAATGATAACTTCCTGATGCGCAAAATTTTTCTCTGAAATATAGTTTCCTAAAGGAAAATCTGTGTAGTCAACGGATTTAAAGTCAGGTGCTCCCGTATTAAAATTTTCTGAAGAATTGTTGATACGCCAGGTTATAACTTCTTCCAAATGCGTAAATAGTTTCTGTATTTGTTCTGCCTTCATTGGTTTTAGTCTTTTATTTTTGAAATCCAAACCGTTACCTGTTTATCTTTCAAATAAATTTGCCTTATGCAATCAGTAAAGCTTTATGATGTTAAAAATTTTAAAGAAACATGACCGTCTATCATATAAACTCATAAAGGAAAGTCTTACCATAACTGCGTTAACAGTTTTTTTGAAAGTCTTCTCATACCGGAATTCCTACTTTTTGATAATGAAATTTCCGTTTTCACGGATATTATATGATCTGCCCCCGGAAAGAAAATAAAAGATCTGATAGTCTTATTTTGCATATGGATAAATTCTGATGTCTTTATCAAAAAATTTCAATATTTCAGGGGTAAAAAAGGGTTCCTGACAGGGAGCATCTTACCAGGGTTGTTAAAATATCATGCATTACATCTCGGATGCTGCATGTTATTCTCTGATCTGTTACCAAACCTCAGCCTTAAAGCTGCTCACAAAAGAGTCTGAATAATTGTTGTAATACTCAGTTTTCATGGTCATTGTTTTTATATTAGCTTTTTATGTAATTTTTGTTTTCATCAGTCTGCAATTTTTTTATATGCTTTGATAAGCTGATTTTCAACCTTATTTATATTTTGAATGTAGGTGTTCTTAATGAGAATAATAATAGTTGTAAAAAGGAGCCTCAACCGGAAAGCGTCTCACATTAGAGAATCTTACCCAAGTGCCGCAGCAATTGTTTTTATAAAAGCTTCTCATCCACAGGAGTTCCTACTTTTTAAAGAATTAATCTTACTTCTGAAAGAAAACAAGAGGTTTTGCAAGCTTTTATTCTACATCCCGGCGAGATTCTGACGTGCATCAGAAAATTCCGGTATTTCAAAAGTAAAAGGTTTCCAGGAAAAGAGAATCTTACCCCATTGAGGCTATCCTTTTTTTATTATTAATTTATAATGTAATTAATCAGGTCACTTTCATCACGTCCCAAAAGAATTTTAATCGTGACAGGATTTGATCTGAATTTTGTTCCGTTTACCTCAATTTCCAAAAGCATCTGGATCAGAGAATAAGGTTTTCTGTGGTGGACGGAATATCTGAAAGAACCGGGCCTGTTGAAAGTACCTGCCGGATAAAACTCCTTGTAGTCTGCTCCGGGTCTGAAATAGTTGACCGGATTAATATCAAGTTTCATTTCAGTAGACGTTACAGGATATTCCGACTGTCTGCCCCAGGTTATTGCATCTTCATTACATTCCTTGTAAAAGCCGGGTGGTTTTAAATAACCGCTGTAAAGCCTTTTTTTCTGTTTATAACGTTTGATGATGATTTTCGGCTTGTGTTTATCAATATCCAATTCGCCTGATAATTTCACGTTTAGGTATCTGTAGCCGAAACCTCTAGATAAAACGTGAGTGTACCCGTCAATATCCTGCGGCGGATTGCCCGTGTCTTCAAGGTTGATGTGTCCTCTGTGTGAATTTTTGAGATCCTTGGCCACATAAAAATGATAGTTTTTTGTCTCATACTCTCCTGCCGGTTTTACTTCGATTCCGAAATTAAACTCATTCAGATGGACATAATTATCTATAAACCTGCCAAACTGACCTTGTGTTGGATATTTACCCGTTTCAAAATAGGTTTTCAGCTCTTCTCTTTGGGTGAATTTATTTATTTCTTCCATAATATCTTAATGTTTTTTATCCTTATGTCCTTCGTATGATGTCATTTCAGCTGATGGATTTCCTTATGAATATGCTTCAGCATTAAAGTTTTTTTCTGAATTTTTGTAAAATGTATTGTATGTATTAGAAATAACCCCCAACCGGAAAGTGGCCCAAATTTGAGAACCTTACCCAACTGCCGAGGCAGCTGCTTGTGAAAGTCTCCCAATAAACGGAGTTCCTACTTATTAAAGAATCAATCTACTCCTGAAAAGACAACAGGTTCTATGATGGTTCCTGTTATTTTATTCCCGGTGAGATTCTGATATAAACACCAGAAAATTCCGATATTCCAAGAGCAAAAGGTTTCCTGCGATTGAGGATCTTACCCGATTGAGGATTATTTTTTATTATTGATTTTGTAATTGCTTATATTTAGCTGGCTCTGCGATATCCAAATAATTTATATTAATCGGAAGGCTTGTATTGCCTGAGAGCTGAAGTTCAAAATTGAAACTTTTTTTGTTGTTGTACAAGTTTTCTGCATGGTCTCTTCTGTAGCTGCAGTAACTCTTATTGCTTATAAAAGCGAATGCTTTATTTGTTATTTAATAATGCAAAGTTGAGACTTTTTTTCTTTTAATAAAAGCTTTTCGCCTTGTTTTGCCGGTAGTTGCAGTAACTCTCTTAATTTTATGAAATCAAATCATTTATCTTTATTCTGACAGTGCAAAGCTGAGGCTTATTTTATTAATATAAAAGCTTTTTGCCCTGTCTTGTCTGTAGCTGCAGCAGCTTTTTATTTAGCTTTCATAATGGCATTCGATTCTGGCGTTTCTTACGCCTGCCAGAACACCTCCTGCAGAGACATTGGTATTTTTCTGTCCAGGCAACAGAGAAGCCGTCATCAAAAGAGTATCATTATCTGCATCATAAATCCTGCATTCTATAGGTTTGCTGGTTTCGGTGAGATCCGCTCTGTAAAAACAGGCCAGGAAATCTCCAAGATCATAATGATCCGTAACCATATCTTCAGAAATATACCTATTAGACCAGTAATTTCCGTATAAAGCGTATTCAATAAGTATATCGGTTTTATTAACAAAAGTAAGACGTGTATGTAAATTGTTTATTTTACGATCAAATTCTTCATTGCTTATCTTTATATAAAACTTTTTATTTTCTACTGTTCCCAGTTCAAAATTCCCGGGAACAGGAGGCAGATTATTTCCGAAGAGCCTGCTCGTTGTAGGGCCATCATCAATCTGGCTGTTCAGGTAGTAATACCTGTGTCCATCTAATGGGTCTATCACAAACTCTTTTGTTCTGACTGCGTAAGGAGCACTGCCGTGAAAATAGCGTTTTTGGTCTTTATTTTCGGTTTTGCCGATTGTAAAAGTCTGGTCTTCGCCTTCTTTAGAATTTACGACGATCTGAAACTTCTCATTTTCAATATTACTGGTATTGTAAAGAATATACCCGTTATCAAGGGCAGCCAGGTTGTTGGCAAGCGTAACGAGTTCTTTATTTGTGACGATATCATCTTTAAGGCTGAAAAAATCAATTAATTCTGCAAACTGACTTTCTGTGGGATATTTACCTGTTTCAAAATAAGTTTTTAGTTTTTCTCTGGTGGTTATTTCGTTTGTTTCCATGTATTTTGGTATTCTGTGCTGCTTGTGATTTACAGGTCAAAATTCATATTTTTTTTGTTTTTATGAAAGTTTTTTGGTGTGCGGATTCTGTAGTTGCAGTGACTTATTCTTTCGTAGGTCTGATGTTTATATTGCTAACGGAATGTCGCTGGCTTTTGTATATTCAAGAATAATGTGAAGTGACCAGCTGGCTTCCTGTCCATTCATTTGTCTAAAATTGAGGTAGGCATCATCATGAATGAAATGAACCGATAAATTTTCGGCATTTGCGATATGATAGCTGTAAGAACCTTTTCTCGCAGTACCACTTACGAAAATGTGATCTATATTTAATGATGATAATTCTATTGTTTTTTCAATTTCTGCCTCTGAAATATTTTCCATGATCACACATCTATAAAGAGGTTTTCTATATTCGTTATCAATCTGAAAATAGTTGCCGGTAAATATTTCTTTAAAATAGTAGTTTCCATTTGTTTTTTCTTCTACTCCGAATGTTCCGTCAGATTTTGCAACAACGTTCTGGGTGAATCCAGAATCTGCTTTTGGAAGCCGATGAACTTTTAATGAAGAATCAAAATCCAGCGTTCTTTTCACAAAATCTCCGCCTATCAGGGGGAGTGTAACATTGTGGTTGAGGACGGTTTCTGAGGAGTGGATGACCAGTTTATTACTGGTATTGCCGCCAATGGGAGCATTAGCCCCAATAGTAACATTATTATTTCCTTTCAGGTTATTGGGAAGGTCTGTGGTATATCCGGATCTGAATCCTAAAAAAGTATTAAAATTATATTCCTGGGTATGCATAGCGCCTCCATCAACAAATCCGGAATGGCTTCCCAAAGCCGTATTGCCGTATCCCCCTATAAAGTTACACATGGCCACTCTGCCTACTGCTGTGTTATTATGGCCTGTAGCAAAATAATATAATGCGGCCTGCCCTACAACAACATTCCAGTATCCTTCTTTCAAAGCAATCATTGAGCTTGATCCAACCACCGTGTTTCTGATACCGGTTGTGAGTTGCCATAATGCGTGACTTCCAAATGCCACATTTCCATCTCCTGTGGTAACATTCTGTAACGCTCCGAAACCAAAAGAACTATTGTAAATTCCCGTATGATCTGGATTCATGTTTCCAAACCATTGCGACCATGTTGTTTTATTGACTCTTAGTTCAATTTTAGTGGAGGGTGTTGATTTACTTTGTACGAATTTAATTCCCTGCTCCGGTATCTGGTTGTCTCTGCTTACAACCGTTCCCAGAGTTTCCTGTGAGGTGATATCTTCTTTGTGCCAGTAAGAATCGATCCATTCTGCAAACTGGCTTTCGGTTGGATATTTACCGGTTTCAAAGTAGGTTTTTAATTTTTCTCTGGTGGTTATTTCATTTGTTTCCATGTATTTTAGTTTGCTTTACTGATTATTTTTACAGTTCAAAATTCATGTTTTTTTTGTTTTGCTGAAAGCTTTTTGTCTGGTGGATTCTGTAGTTGCAGTGATTCTGATTTTTTGCTAAATCATCACCATATAAATTTTAATTACTATACAAAGTAACCCAAGTATTAGCACCCGTAGACATTATAGTCAAAATCTTTCCTGGTTTAATAATTGTAGTCCCCGGAATTTGTCCATCTAAAGTGACACCTGTATTGGCAGTAATGGTTAAATCATCTGCTTTATTATTTTTTATATGTTTTAATAGCATTTGTAAAGCCATTAACGTCTGCTGTAATTATACTTGCTCCTGCTCCGCCACCGGTAAAGATTATTGTTACTTCTTACGTCTCACTTTCTCACTTCTCACTTCTACCATCAAAACAAAAGGCTCAGATTAAAATCCAAGCCTTCTATTTTTCAGTTATTATAAATGTCTTCTGCTAATCAAGATTAAAGAAGAAAAAAACGACTGCTGCCCATTCTTTTTTTACTCCTTTAGCATAACCAAGGGTGCTGTGGCTGCTGTTTTCTACCGTTCCGTCATCTTTGATATAGCCTATGGTCGTACGGCTGCTGTTTTCTATTGTCCCGTCTTTTTTAACATATCCTATTGTTGAACGGCTCCTGTTTTCAATGGTTCCATCACTTTTGATATAACCAATGGTTCCGTGGCTTTTGTTTTCAATAGTTCCGTCGTTTTTAATGTATCCAACGGTCGCATGGCTTCTGTCTTCGATGGTGCCGTCGCTTTTAATATAACCTGCCGTATTGCGGCTTCCCGATTCTATAGTTTGAGCGTTTATAATGGAAATATTTAGCAGAATTAAAAAAAAGAATAGTATTTTTTTCATGATGGATAATTTTATCTGGTGATTATTGGTTTATTGTCATTTTTTGTCAATACCAATATAAGACGAATTTCCCGAAATAAAAAAGCGAAATTTCCGATTGGAAATTTCGCTTTTATTTTTAGTTATTATTTTTCAATAACATTATCAATATGATTATTGAGGTATAATGAAGGATGCATCATCTTCATCTAAAATATAAAAAATTACAATATTCTTATCTAAATGAACTAAACACGGAATATTATTTTTTAAATAATTTTCTCTTAATTCAGAATTAGTAAATTTATCATTTTCATAATCAAAATTTACATACATATTATCAGAATATTGAAGAAATTGTGGTAATAGTGTACTGTTTTGTAATGCTACAAAAGTGTTTTGAGATATGATATTATAATTTGTTTCACACAAATTAAAATACATAAATTCTTCTTCCACATACAATATTAATTCATCGTTTATGACTTTATTTATTAATTCATTGACTGTATTAAAATCTTGAATACCAGACAAATATTTTTCAATTAATTCTTTGTTCTGAGTAATAAAATATTTTGATTTTGGATTGTTTAAATCTATAATAATTTTTCCCATAATATTATTTTTAAGATATCAAATATACTATTTATAAAATACCCTCCAATTTTCCGTTAAATATACCTTTACCTAATGCAATGACAATATCTCTCGTACTAGTGTTTTCAATAGGAGTAATTTGATATGCTACCATCGTTTCATTCATTGCATTGAATATTATGACATTTTCCTTTCCATCATACTTTGTTTGGTTAGGAATATCTTCACCTAAAATGTAACTAGTTTGTGCATAATTAATATGAACCCTATTAGCTTTTGCTATCTTGTTCATATTTAACACTTTATTATTTAAACTTCTTTTTACTCCGTCACTGTTAACACCTAATGTTTCCTGTATGGTAACAAGTTTTATTTTTATATTTGGGTATATGTTTAGTATTTCTTGTGCAATCATTTCATTTAAGATACCATGAACTGAACTACCAGAAATAATAGGTTCTACAATTGTAAAGGAGACATCAGCATTTTTATTTTTTTTCATACTTTCGTGAATATGTTTCACAATATCTTCAGGTTGTTGGGTTTTATGATTTTTACCTGTCGCAATATCTCTCGGCATTTTTTGTATTTTTTCATTTTTGATAGAAGTGCCTTTAGTTACAGCGTCTCCCAAAAAGGCTCCACCTGTTTCTGTAGTAATAATATATTCTCCCTTAATTTCCTTATTCATTTCTTGTAATGCCTTTTGATACTCTCCCACAAATGGAGAATAGATAGCTCCCTGATGGATTTCCCATTTACGAATACCCCCCGTATCTGAAATCATATCTTTTCTTAACTTATTATCATTTTGTTTGTTCAATTCTGGTATTTTTGAAATAAATTTAAGCATATCCTGCCTAAATTTCTCAGGATATTCTCCTTTGTTTATATCGTATTTTTCGTTTTCCACAAAAACAATTTTTCGAATACTATATTTCAGTTCTTTATCATCCAAATCCCTTGTAACATCAACTCCTTTTTCTTTTGGGTTTACTTCTCCTTCGATATGAGAAGTTTCCTTTCCTTCTTTATCTACTTTGGTTGTAACAATCTTAAGTTCCTTCAATTCATAGGTTTCTTCTAATACATCTAATTGTTTTTGAATTTGTTTTTTGTCGAGGCTTTTATCTTTCAGGAGTTTTGTCCCCTCCGTAATTCCTTTATGCAAGTCATTTTTCATTTCTTCCTGCGTACGGGTTTCTTTCTCCTTTTTAGCTTTGCCTTTCTTATCCTTATTGCCAACCCCAATTTTACTCAACAGCTTTCCTGCCTTCCCTTTCACAAAAGTCCAGAACTTCACAATGGCATTTTCAATACGCTGGCGTATTTTTCGGATAACACCCAAAACCTTATCAGCCAATCCGCCAATTCCAAGTAGTGAGGCCAAAAAGCCAATTAAAACAGGTACCGCTTTACCCAAAGCATTTTCTATGGATTTGGCGACGGCACTTACATTTCCGCTGGCAATAGCTGCCACACTGTCGATGAAGGCTTTTATCAGTTCCATAATCTGTGCGGCACGCTGAATGAAGAATTTTACCACATCAATAATCGCCATCGCAGCTTTTATAAATGCCCCTACCGGAGTCAGCAAGCCCATCACCCATTTAATTCCCGCCTGAATGACCTGGGTCTGGATCATGTCCATAATGGTATCCATGATGGTAGCTTTCAGGTCGGCAAACTGGTCTTTAAGATGCTCCCAAAGTCCGGCAACACCTTCTTTGCGTACAATCTGTACCATTTCAAAACTGGTTTCCAAAACTTTCATTACCGGCTCACCAATAACTCTTGAACCAATAGCCCGGATTCCGTTCCAGGTTAAACCAAGCACCTGCGTGGTAATAGAGAAAATTCCTTTGAGGGAAAATATATCTTCCGGCATGGTAAGGCTGATGCCTTTTGTTGCGCCGGTAAGCCATGTGAAGAAACCTGTTTTAAGGTGAGTCCAGATATTGGCTCCGAAATTGGCAAATCCCTGCCCTACTCCTGCAATAAGATTTTTAAAGAAGCCTATCGGATCCGCAATAATGGCCATGACAACATCTGCAATGCCTGATAATAAATTGGTAAGCGTATTCTTAATTTCAATGATAAAGGCAAATACACCGCTCAATGCATTGAGTGCTTTATTTATAAATCCGCTGTTCTGTGCTTTCAGCTCTTCAATTCTGGCATCAATACTTGCTACATTTTCAGCATATTTTTTAGCCAGCACATCAATAAGCGCATCTTTTTTGCTGTTTACGCTTTCTTCCAGCGCATTAAACTTATTCTGAATTTCAGCAATGGCTTCCTTGCCTATCTTACGCAGGCTTGGCGATAAGCTGTTGACATAGGTCTGTACGTCTTTTTTACCTTTGGCAATTCTGGCCTTGGCAGCATTAAGCTGTTCGGTAACATGGGTTGCAATTTTGTCAATATGCTGATCCATGGTTTCAATATATAATGCTTTACCACTTACAAAATATTTATTGACCTCATCCGGAAGTCCGGTAGCTTTATCCCAAAGCCATAATCCGGCAGTTGCCAATGCACCATATTTGGCATACGCATCTCCGTAACGCTTCTTTTTATAATCTCTCATTCCCTTTTCTACATGATCTTCAAATGCTTTTTTGGCGATTTTACTACCGTAATCAAACATCTCCGCAACTTTTTTATCGAGATTGTTTAAAATATTATCAACTTCTGTTTTTGAAGTATTGTAGATGCTGTTGATATGATCGGCTATTTCTTTTCGTTTCTGGCTGTCTTTGGTTGCGGTATTCTTTTGTTCGCCGTGCGCATGATTCAATCCGCCTTTTCGTGCATTGTGCATTCCTCCGATATGATGAACAGCCTGTGACTGTGCCTGTTCCCGGGTTTTAGACAGTTCGGTATTTTCTGTTTTCCTGAATTTCTGTGTGGCAGCGGCACTTTCGGTTTTGGCTTTATTTTTTTCGTCTAAAGCTTCCGTAAATGAAGGTTCATTGGATTTTGCGAGCATTTGATCGGTTACGCCATGGGCTTTCATCTCGCTGTCAATGGTATTGGTTTCTTCCTGCAGAGGTTTTTCCACTTTGGCAGAATCTCTTTTGTTAGGCATTGCTTTCGCGGCATTGGGAACACCCGGAGCTTTGCCGGTGTTAGGGGTCGGCATTTTGGCAACAGCGCGAACAGGTTGCGCTCCAATATCAGGTTTTGCCGCGGTGGCTGAAGCAATATCATTGGTTGCTGCATTTTTTTCATTCTTAACATCGGCAACTGCATTTTTATTGACCTGCTGTATGTTGTTGTTGTTCTCGAAATCATCGGCTTCAGCTTCATCTTTGGGAAGTCTGATTCCTTCAATCTTCTGCTTTAATAAAGCTTTAAAATCTTCTTTGCTGAATGTTCCGGGTTTTTGCGCATCCATATGATCTACCTTGCCTGCCTGCGCCATACTTTCGCGTTCATTGGCTGGTGAAGGAGCTGCTGCCTGCGCTGCCTCGCTTGCTTTTTGTGCCGGTTCATGGCTTTTTTGAGAGTGTGCTGTTGCGGCTATTTTACTGCTTAATTGTGTAAATTCGGGATTGTTTTGAGCATTCGGAGAAGGAGCGGCTTCAGTGCTTTGCTCTTCTGCTTTATCTTTGATTTCCGCTGCAGATTTTTCTTCTGCATTATTTTCAGATTTGCCGTTTTTTTCCGGCTTTGCAGTTTTTCCTTCCTGAACTTTTTTGCTTTCCTGATGCACCTCTGCCTGCTGCTCTAACGTTTTTGGAACATAGTTGCCGGATTTATTATTGTTGTAATCCTCTATCTGATTAATATTCAGGGTTGCCATATAGCCTTTTTCCATATCCTTTGTTTCAGGATGGTTAAGGTCTCCGGTTTTTTGTAAACTATCCTGATATTTACCATACATGACCTTTGAGCCCTGATCATAAATGTTCTGAGAACCGTGAACGGCTGCCGCCGTACCACTTAAGCCGGACTTGTTGTTGCCAGGATTTGCGGATCCCGGATTGCTGACCTGATTATCAGACTTTTGGGTTTGTATCGTAGTCACTTCTACCTCTTGCTGAGGTACAACCACCGGAACTTTCTGCTTTTGCTTTTTATTTTGATTCTGGTGGGCTTTGTTGTCTACTTCTACAGGTTTTGCTGCTTTCATGACTTCGTTTTTTTATTCATAATTGATAGGTAAAAAGACATACAAAACGCAATTGAGATGAATTGCGTTTTATATACCTGTTGAATGTGAAAAATCAGATCCGGTGCGGATGATTTTTTTGAAGAATTTAAGTAATGGGAAATGGCATTTTGATTTTGTAATGAGAAACAGGTAATAATGAAGCCATTCCTTTTTTTATCTCCTGTGCTTTTTTGAGTTTTAAATTCTCTGGTTCAAAAATCTTATTTTTTGATGAGAATATGCTGTTTTTTAAGCGGCGGATTCTGTAGTTGCAGTAAGTAAGGAAATGCTTTGAGGCTTGAATGAGGATGAATGAAGCTGGAAGCCATTGCGTTTTAAAGCGATTATTCTGTAGAAAATCTAATATCCATTGTTTTACTGAATATAAAAGTAAAGGTCCGGATTATAAATCCAGACCTTTAAATAATTTGTTTTAGTTGTTCTGTGAATAGATGGTGGTGTTTAATTAATTATTTTTGTCTAATAAATCTGTATCGATTTTTAGGACTAGTTATCTTCTTTCTCTCTGGGGATAATTTCCCCATTAGCGTTATACTTATATTTTTTTTGGAAACTTTCTCCCGTTTCAGGATTTCCGTTTCTTGGGTCTATGCCATATTTTAGTATATACTCATATACGGTAGCAGGTTCAAGTAAATTTCCCATAAAACGTGGTGTTGGGTCTGCATCGTATTTATCCCACCATTCTTTTTCTTTTCTTTTTTCGTCCTCCGTCATTAAATCTCGTTTTTTTTCTTTCTCTTCTTCGTATATTTTATTTTCCAGTTGACTTATCTGGGTCTTATGGTCTTCCGATAAAGCATCAAATATAGCTCTTCTGATTTCTCCGTCTTTTTGGTACAACATAACTTTTTGTAATAAAGCATTATCCAATTTCTCAGGCAACTTATTAAAGTCAATATAGGGGAGCTTCATATTTCTTTCCTGTCTGTACTTTTTAGCCTCTTCAGAACCTTTGAAAAGCTTGTACTGTTCTTGCTGTGCCGGATTAAGTACATCAAATACTTCGTCAAAGATATCGTTATTTAAATCATCTATATTTAAAAGCAGTTTTAAATTAAAATCGGGTAGTTGATCTTCAATATGGTTAAAATAATCTGTTGCGAAAATCATATTTTTTATTTTATTGGTTTTACTAATTCTAGAAACTTAATTTCATAATACTCTATATCGCCAACGGTTTTTATAAGTTTTGGATCACTTATCTGACGGAAATATCCTTCATTCATAACAACTTCCTTCTGTACCATGGTAGAAACAGGTTTAGCATTAGCATGCCTTGTCGGCCCGAGATTTGTCCCCCAATCGGATAAATCATCTACATAAACCCCAGCTTCAGTTTCTATTATTCTAATAAGTGCTACTTTTTTTCCTGCCGTTACATTTTTGGCTGAAAGTTCTATAAAACCTTCGGCTACTTCTCTATCTAATGATGATGATACCATACCCCGTTCAAAAGCCACCTCTTTGCCTTTTCCATTTTTAAAGGTTAATTCAAAGTCATCTAAAGACATCATACGCCCGCTAAATACAGTTTTCCCTCTCATATTTCGTTCTTCTACTTTTCTAAGTTTGTCTAATGCGATTTTTAAATCTTTATAAATCCGCTTATTATATTCACCCCAAAAAGAAGTATTAAAACGTGCCGGTGTGTTTACTATTCCTCCATCCACAGTAAAAGCGTGAAAAGTGGCTAGTTCATGGTGTGTGGCTTCACCTGTGGGTAATAATTTCTTTTCGCTTTTTAACCAGTCAATAGTAGCTAATGATTTATTAAAATCAGGTAAACTTTCCCAGTATGTATACCATCCGTATTTTCCAAAGAAACTTTCATAATTTTTTACACTTTCTGCAAAAGTTATCGGATTATCTTTATAGCTCTTCGCAAAGTTAGTTAATTTACGTTGATTATTTAATTCATTTAAAACTTTCGGATCAGCTGATTCTAAAGCTTTTTTGAAATTTATTATCTGTTCATCCGTTAGAACAAGTGAAACAGGATCTCCCAGATTGCGGGGAGTATCAATAAATTCAGCATGCTGTTCCGGATTATAAGATTGCTTTGTTTTTTGTGATAAATTTTTCTTTTCCGAACCCGGAATAGTTTTTTCTGTTTTAAAATATGCAATAGTTGATTCCTGTGCTTTTTTATAAGCCGCTTTGAAATTTTGTGCTGCTTTCATCCAGGTTTCTTTTTTGAAAAACGATGTTATCTTGCGAGGGATAGAAACAATTTTTGCTTTTAAACCGTTTTTTACATTAATAAACATCCGCTTGCCAAAAGTTTTCGGGTTCCTTTTGGCCAGATCTTTTATGGAAGCGCCTCCTTTTTGCGAGGCTTTTCCACCGATTATCGCCATAATTGCCATTCCGGAATTGGTAATATCACTTTTCAGCTCGCCGGAATTTTTAAATAAAACTTCAGCCGTTTTTGCCGTATGGATATCGTAAATATTTTTTATTCCGTTGAGTACATTCAGTCCCAGTGCAATAGCTCCGATCCAGAAGGTGATGGTACCCATCGTTATGGTTGCGCCTCCCAGCCAGGCCGCTAACGGAGCCAAGCCTCCTAAGGTGAAGATGGATCCTACCGCTGCCGCTAATGTTAAAACCCCTAATATTCCGGTAATTACTCCGGCAATAACGAGTACTTTATTGGCTATTCCTGCAGCTTTCTGAAGAATCATTCCTACAGGATCCTGGGAGAACCCGTTCCAATTCGTCAGATCATCCCAAATTCCCTGTATTGAACCTGAAATGGCATGATACCACTCTTTAGGATTAATAATAGAGTTGATGAGTTTGCCCACATCGGTCCAGCTTATTGAAGTAATATCATTCCAGATGCCGGAAAAAGCAATGGTAATAGACATCCAGAGTCTCTTTAAGCCGGTAATCCTATTCAGGTTTCTGGTCACCAGATTCATTGGTTTCTGTAAAGCATCTTTTCGTTTATTGTTAAAGTTTTCTATCTGGGCATTTCTGATACTTTCTACATTCTCGCTGATGGAGTTTTGCTGTTCGGACTGATCATGGTCATAATTGGCTGCTACCTGTTCAAATTTTTCTTTTAAAAGGTTTTGTTCATTTGGATTTAATCCTCTTACAAAAGCAACCTGCTCGTCCAGTGTTTTCAGCTGTGAAAAATCAATCAATAAACGTTCTGAAGGATCAAGCTCTTTGGGAGCCTGCTGAATTTTATCTTTTTCTTTTTGTGTTAAACTGTTTCGTCCCTCAACGGTAGCCATGTTTTTATAGTAAGCATTCTGGGTTTTCGTAACCTCATTCTCAATACTATAAGAATCAAGCAATAACGCATTCGCTTCTTTGTTTAATTTTTTGCTTTCCGATTCAGCTGCTTTTAGTTTTGGGTTAAGTTTTGCCAATTCTTTTTTAGCGTCATTATTCCGTTTGTTATCTGCTGCAAGTTTTGCTTTCGACTTTCGAATGGATTCCTTAGAAGATAAGGCTTCTTTATGTATTGCCGTATTTTTAGCTTTAGCCTGTTGGGCTTCCTGAGTTAATTTCTGAACAGTATTTCCCGACTGTGAAACAGCCTGATCTATTGTAGCTGCATTGCTGTTGAGCGCTCTTAATTTTTGGGTAAGCTTTCCGGAATCATCATTTTCCGGATCCTGGTGTTTTTGCGATCCGCCGAGTAAATCAGTTGCTTCTTTATGCAAATCGGCCGATTTCGACTTGTTCTTATGGTATTCTTCCTTGTATGTACCTACCTCCTGTTCTACTTTCTGCTGCCTTTTCACTGAAGTTTCCCAGCCTCTTTCCAGTTCATTTACCAAAGTTTCCTTTGCCTGAATGCCGTCTTCCGATTTTTGTAGTTCATCGTCCGATTGATGAATTGATTTTTCAACTTCCCTGATTTTATTTTTTAATCCTTTTGCTGCCTCATTCTGAGATTTTACCTGAGTCCTTGCTTCCACTCCCTGGTCTCTGAATTCCTGAGCAGCAGCTACAAGGCCAAGAATATTAATGGTAGTTTGCGCATCCGGGTCTACTTCCGCCTGCTCACTGTCAACAGCTTTATCCATTCTCGGCATAAGAACAGGCTGAATATTATCAGGAACAACAATTTTGGTTTCTTTTTCCGCTTTGGTTTTTGTATTTAATTTTTTATTGTCGGATCTTTTCTCATCATTTCCTTTTCTTTTTTCCAATTGGAAATTTTCAGTTTTATCTGCGGTCTTTTTTGAACTGGTGGCATTGACCTCAGATAAAACCGGTTTAATCTGAGGTTTTTTAATTTCAGCCGGCTTTTCTTTGGGTTTCTGATCTACTACAGGTTTTGGTACTTTAGGTGTGAGATCAGCTGCTTTTACGGGTTCTTTTTCTTCTGTTGCTTTTACTTTATTTTCAGGTTTTTTCAGCATCTGATGAACAACAGCCTGCTCCTGTAATGTTTTTGGAGTATAATTTCCGGTTTTAAGCTGATGATAATCCTGTACCTGACTGACGTTCAGGGTTGTCATATATCCTTTCTCCACATCCCTGGTTTCCGGATGATTGATACTTCCGGTTTCGTGTAGACTTTTCCTGAGTTTTCCGTACATCAACTCTGAACCTTGATCGTAAATAGTCTGCGAACCATGAACGGCCGTTACTTTTCCATTTGATGCGACCGGGTTTTTATCAGCTTTTGTCAATCCTTGCGTACCGGCCATAACTCCCGGTTTTTGAGACTGCATCGCAGCAGCTTTCATTCCGGAAAAAAACTTTGCGAGCGGATTTTTCGGTTTTGGTTTTATAGTTGGGTTATGATGACCTTTTTTGGCTGTTTCTACAGGTTTTGGTGCTTTCATGACTTAGTTTTTTAATTTCGTAATTGAATGTTAAAGACATACAAAACGCAATTGAAAATAATTGCGTTTTATATACCTGTTGAATGTGAAAATCGGACCCGGAGCGGGTGATTTTTTTAAAGAATGCAAGTAATCAGAAGTGGCATCCGGCTATGTATGAGAAACAGGTAATGATTGGGCCACTCCAAGTTTTTTTCTCCTGTTTTTTGCTGGGCTTTTTAATTGTATGGTTCAAAAATCATATTTTTTTGGTAAAATACCTTGCTTTTCGCACGATGAATTCTGTAGTTGCAGTAATGCATTTTTTACGATTCAATTGCTTTGATTACGTTCACTTTTACTAAAGACCTGCAGTTCATATTTACTTTTTTATCTGGTCTTCAGGAAATTCCATTACAGACTTTTCCTCTTTATCAGCCTGTCTTTCTGCCCTAATGCCGTAGCGGGTTTCAATGAAAAGGTTCACTGCTTTTTCGATCCAGTTTGGCAGATTGGTGGTGATCATTTTTAAATATTTATCATAACCATAACCCAGAACAAATAATATCCCCGTAGAATACCATTTGTCATGGAGTTCGGCCCTGTTCATGAGATAACTCATGGTAAATCCTACGATGATAACGATCATCAGGGTAATCAGGTGTTCCCACGGCTTTTTTTTTTCTTTATTCTGTATTGAAATTAAGACCCTTAATAATCCGCCTGAAAATGCAATGGCCGTTCCGATTAAAAGGGCTTTTATACTGTCTAAATTCATCTTTTCTCTTATATATATTGATTCAAATTTGATTTTGGCGCAACTCTCAGCTGCATCATTTATTCCAGGTCCAGGATGTACATATCATCCAAAAACCTTTTGCTTTTCTGCATGTTTTTGTTTTCGTCCATATAGGCTAATTCATCGATAAGATCATCAATGTTTTTTCTTGGATTTTTGGTTATTTCCCGATTTTTTTTTATTTTTTTTCTTCTCTTTTTCATGGTACTGAAGTTTTAAATTGAACAGATTTTTAATTTGTAAATAATTCTTCTAAGGACATAAGGTTCCTGCTTTAAGCTCATTGCTTAGCTTAAAAACAACACACTAAAAGCAAAAACCTTTTTACCTTAGTAATTACCTGTAAGATGAATTTATGAAAGACTTTGGGACAACGCTTTTATGAGTCTGGTTTGGTTTAGGGTTGTTGAGTTAAGAAGTCCTGTTTTACATTATAAGGTTATAATGCAATTAAATTCATGGTTATTATCAGTTTTTAATAGAAATGTGAATAAGAACGTGTGCAGATCTATCCCTGAAGAATAATATTATATATTGTTCTTTCTGATAAAAACAGCATCTCTGTAAGTTCAGTTACAATCACTTTCATCTGTTTATCCTGATTACGCTTAACATAATCAATTACAAAATCTTTTCTTTTTTCTACTAATTCTTTGCTACGTTTCATGTTTGGTTAAAGTTTTTATGTTAAAAGTTTTTTTTAAAGACAACTCTGCATTTCTTATTTATTGTTTAAATAAGTCCATAAGAAAACCTAAAGACTTGTTTAAAGCCTTTGAAAGGTGTTCATTACATTATTGTTTTTGATTTTTTAGAAAAGCAGATCCGCCATTTTTAATTTTAAGATAACAGCATCCAGCCTTTCAGCTAATTACTTACCATCGTAATCTTCCGTTGCTGCTATAAATCAATGTTTATAATAGCCGGGGCATTTTGTTTACCGACAGTAATTCATTTTTAAAGAGCGCAACATTCTATCTTATAGATCATAAGTTTGTTTACAACGTTTATGAGCATGTATAACAATCTTTTACTGATAACTACAATTAATCGATATTTTATATGTTAACAGTTATAATATTTATATTTCGGCTTGCTTTTTGTTATTAGCAATAAGGAAACAGTAGAGAATACCGTTTCGTCTCCGCAATGAATAAAAATACAGCCGCATTTTATTCACTTTCACATACTACCACACGCATCAAACTCATTAAAAACAAGTGTAAAAAGCGCAATTTTTGCATTTATAAAAATCAGAAGTATTATTTTGTTCGTTTAGCGCCAGACAGAACAAAAAAGAGAAAAATCTAATTTTTAATAGTCCTTAAGTACAGAAAAAGCATTTAAACCATTGATTATAAATAGATATTTAATTCAAATAAAGTTTTTAAACTTCAAATAAAAATTAAATCATCAATATAATTTTGTATATTTGCAGTGTTCCATCTTAACTGTGAAACAAATATACGAACAATGTTCGCTTTTAAAAAAATAATTATGAATATTTTTCGTAATTTTTTTACACAATGACCATAAACACATCAAAATGAACTATTTAGAATTTAAAGAAATCAGGAAAAAGCTTAACATGAAGCAGGCCGAGATCGCAAAATCCATAGGAGTCGGCACCAGAGCCGTACAATACTGGGAAAAAGGCGAACGGAAAATCCCGGAAACTACGGCTTATTTCATTACCAATCTCCTGTTAGACCAAGAGAAAAAGCAAAATGAAAACAGTGCCTCGCCGCTTGCTTTTTCAGATCTTAAAATAATGAACGTTCCTCTGGCTAACCAATATGCACAAGCCGGCTATCTGAGCAGGTTTGCAGATGAAGAATATATAGAAAGCCTTCCCACAATTCCTTTTACCGACGATGTTGAGCACCGCGGTGAATACATGTGTTTTGAAGTAAGAGGAGACAGCATGGACGACGGGTCCTACGAAAGCTATCTGGAAGGGGATATCATTTTATGCAGGAGTATAAGACAAGATTACTGGATGAGTAAGCTGCATTATGATAAATGGGATTTTGTGATCGTTCATAAAGAAAAGGGCATCCTGGTAAAACGAATTATCAACCATGATGTTGAAAAAGGTATTATCACGCTGCACTCTCTTAATGAATATTATGATGATTTCGAAATCCATCTTCAGGATGTTGCCAAACTGTTCAACATCATCAGTACAAGACGTAAGAATAACAGAAGATAAAAGATCTGACTTAATAAAATCCTCATAACAGAGGATTTTATTAAGATATACTCAGATCATGCTTCTTATCATGTAGTACAATTGTATGATGTAGAAATGCTGGTTATCAAACCACTGGAAGGGTCTACATTATAAATTTTACTTCCGTTATAACTTCCGAACCTCACCCATTTGATTCCGCTGTCTTTAAAGCCGCTGCTGGCTCCACCCGTATCAAAGCTTCCCAGGTTTGCCGGGATTGCCGGTGTAATACCATCGCTCAGGTAAATATAGCTTCCTTCCTGCGGAAAAGGGGTGGTAAGATTGATTGTTTTCTTCAAAACACCTTCGCTCCAGCAAATACTTGCGCCGGACTCGTTGCTATTGGTAGGCTCTTTAAATTTCGCCGAAACACAGAAAGCATCCGCAAAAGTATAAGGTGCTTTTTTAACGATCCATCTTTTGGATTCAAACTGAAATACATTAGACCAATCTGAAATTCCTGCCGGAGACAAGCAATGTTTTCTGGCCCTTATATAAAGCGATGTATTTTCAGGAATATTTCCGCCATCCATATGAACATTTTCAAGCGGGGTATAATCAAAATCTACCCTGAAGTGAATAACATCATTAAAGTCCGGATCCGTAGCGATCTGATATTCCGGTGTATCGAGGTTTACATCGTCTACCGCATAATCCATTACAATTTGTCCGTTTTCGCGCACCTCTACATTTTTTATAGCCGGAGTTTCACAGACGGACGTTCCGCAATTACCAATTTTGAAAGAACTTACTTTTCTGGTAACAACTCCTGAAGCTGTTAACTCTACTGCCAATTCGTATTCCCCGGATTTTACAATTCCAGGAAGGGTTATCAAACTTCCATTAGATGGTACCGGAATGATATTGAACACCGTGTATGGATCTGCCGAATCCTTTATTTTGTAGTACGCAGTGGCACCCGTTATCGGAACGGAAGAGGTATAATTTATATTAAATGAAATATTGCATGTTGCTGTTGCCATTGTATTTATATTTTTTATTTATCAGTATAAAAAGAGGTGTTTAAAACTCTTAATAATTAAAACACCTCCTTAAAAAATTATACAGAAATCTGTACTTTAAATAGTACCTTCAGTAAATAGTAAGGTGATCTATTACAGATCATTGTTTATCCTTCGAATATACTTACCTGCACAAGATCGGTAGCAAAAGCACCACTATAAGGATCAATAACCGTAAGCTTAAATTCATATGAGCCGATGATGAGGTTTTTCACTATTAATGAAGGTTTATTGACATCCGTAAGTGTTACTTCAGGACCCTGTGTCTGTATCCAAGCATAATATAGTATTTCCGCTCCGGATCCATTTCCTGTGAGAGTAAAAGAATTTTTAGATAAAGGGAATCTCTGGACATCACCTGCATCAGCTCTTATAGTTGGCATTACGCCTTCGCAGCAATTTCCTTTAGGGAATGAGATATCATTAATGGTTGTAACAGGACCATTGTACCAATTTCTGATCCTAACAATCTGTGTACAGCCGTTGCTATTTACATTCACTGTTATTACAGGAATTTCAGCCGGATTCAAATCATAATAAGTGTAGTTTACATTTCCTTCTCCATCAGGTTTCAGATTGACAAAATTATCATTCTGCAGGAAATCCCAATTGTAATCATAGGTTGTAAACCCTGTTCCCGAAACCTTAAATTTCACTTTAGTTTCGTTGGAATCTCCAGACGGATAAACAACTGAAGCCACCTCAATATGCACATCAGATTCCTTGTTCACTTTGATCGTGCAGCTGGTAGGTTTTCCGTTAACCGTGAAAGCGATGGTTTTTCCATATAATTGCGGGCTCACCCGAGAAGGATTAAAGACATATTGTCCGCCTGCTAATTGTTCAACACCTCCGTCCAGGCCTGAAGTGACAACCGCTTTTACATCTCCGTTCATAGGATATACGGTAAATGGTATTGAGCCAGCTTTAGCACAAATAACCGTAGCGGGAAGTGTTAATTTAACATCAATTTTCGGGGTGCAGCAAATGTAAGGGAGTGAAAAATCTGCAAAAACCACCGGGTTTTCTGATGACTCATACATAATAATAAAAGTACCGCCTTTTTCCACTCCGCGTCTGTGCTCCAGTCCGGGATGTTTTTCTACATATTCATTAAAATATGCCTTAAACATGTCTTTATTATCAACAAGTTCTTCCAGAGACAGCATCATGACATCAAATCCCAACTGTTTTTCATCCCTGATCTCGTTAAGCATCCTGAAAGCCTTTTCATAATGCATTCCCTGATGGCCTTCGATATTATAAAATGAATTTTTATCTATATTAAATAGTAAAGGTTCCTGTATATGCACATCCGGCGACAACCAATTATTGAAGGCTAAATTATCTCTATATGAACGATTGCCTGTTTTATCAAAGTTCCAGGTTTTCAGGAATTCGTCACTGATTGTGTAGTAGAAAGGAACCGCTTTATTACTAAGAGGATTTAATTTCTGCGACGGAGTGATTTCAATCTGTGCACTGCCGTTATCAGCAACCGTAAAGTTTCTGAAATTCTGTACCTGCTGTGTAAAACGGCGGATCAGCAACTGTACTCTCCCAGAGTTTTTTTCATCATCCAAAACGGATGAATTGTAAAATTGGTGCCTTGAAAAATCCAGCTGCTTAACCGGAACCAGTTTTCCCAACATGATGTGTTTGGAAAAAGAATTCAGGTCCGGAAGATTTACCGTGAATGCTTTCGGTAAAAGCTTTATAATTTCACTATACGTATCTGATAAATCTTTGATCACATCATATGCATACTGAAAGCCTGCATTTTGAATTAGAAAGCTTTTCAGTGTATCCTTGAAACCCTGATAATTAACAGCAGGAAGTCCTATTAACTGAGCAATCGCATTGATTTTATCAAAAATAACTTTACCATATTGGCTGCTCTCCAAAACATCAGTATACAAACCTTTTATATCAGAAGATAAAAAAGATGCATCAACGCCCTGTTCTGCAATAAGTTTTTCTACAATAACACGTTCCTGCTTGCCATATTTAAGGATATCTTCTATAAATAGCGGATGAGGCTGGATACGATCCATAGGAGCCGGTATGAGTGCTCCACTATCCGGATCTTTTACGAGAACATTTTCTCCAAGAATATTGATAATACCTTCAGCGGTGGTAACCAGTACTCTGAGATTCCGGATCTGCTGAACGCCGTGATTGTCACAATCTACTCCTCTGCAGGGTTTAATTTCCTTTTCGTAGCTTTCCAGATAAAGAAGGAGATATTTATCCTCCAAACCGGAAAGATTAGCAATAGGCTTAAAATCTGAATTCGCTTCCTTCGCCGTAGCCAGCTCCCAAAGTTCGATCTGACTGCCAATTCCGTTATTTTTACGAAACGGCTTGTACCTCACTTTGAAATCCTCGTATACTTTAAAATGAGTGTACTCTTTGTTTTGGATATCAATGGTTTTCAGTTCGCTTACATACAAATCTTCATTTATCTTACTGGTATTATTCAAAGTCAGCAAATCACCGTCTGTAGTTACTGCTACCCCTTGCGAGAGGCGTATGCTGCTCAGGAATTTATCGGTATAAATAAGCTCCGGCTTGAAACCGCACGCAATCCCAACTCCCTGGAGCATTACTCTGGATAAACGGTCCTGATCTTCAAAAAAGTCTAAAAACTCATTGAACTGGGGATGCTTTACATACTGCCCTTTACTGAATTTACGGTACTGGGTTGATATATTACTTAATTGATTATTCATTATTATTAATTTTTTAATGATTTATGAAAAAGTTTTTATAAGCTTCTCGGGCAGAAAAGCTTCTGCCCAAGAAGTATATCATCACGATAGAATATGAGATTCTGATCATGTGATGCTTTATCATATTAACCTCCACAACCATTTATAATTGCAGTCTGAATAGCACTTGCATTGTAGCTGGTATTCCATGAACCACCGGTTCCGTTGGCCAGCTCTTTCCAGATGTATTTTCCTTCTATCTGCTGCTCTACGCCAGCTCCCAGCACAATCACCTTGATGGATTTGGAAAGGCAAACTGCTTTCAGCCTGTTAATTTCGGTAACATCCAGTCCGTTTGCAGTATCATCATTACCTCCAGGTACGATATCTGTTATAATGATCACATATTTGGCTACACCGGTTCTGAATGCACCTGCAAAATCATGCTCTACAACTCTGCTTAATGCCATATCGGTAGGTTCCGGACCTCCCACTCCCCATCCGAGGCTTAAGCCTCCGGTAGGATTATTGATTTTACCAAGCTGACTGGTAAATGTGGAAACATTATTTTCCGACATAACTTCCATTGCCGTGATCCACTGGAATTTTGAACCGACTCCCGTATTAACAAATCTCTGTGCTGCCGGCAGGCTGGTATATGCTGCCGCTGAGCTATAGCTGGAATTCGTTCTGGAATCCGTTTCATCGGCCAGTACGATACCCAATCTGTACGGATTAGGAGACGACTGATTCTGTATTGTTGTAATAATACTTCCTGCTCCGGTTTTAGCTGCCTCAATCTGACCGCCCATACTTCCCGTGTAATCAAATATGAACACAACGTCCATACCCGAATTACATGGTGGCGGACCAATTTTGACGGTTACCGTTGCTATATTACTGTCTAATTCCCCATCGTTTATATGATACGTAAAAGAATCTGAAAGGGTATTTGATCCGTTATGAGTATATCTGATTTTGCCATCAGGTCTCAGTGTTGCTGTTCCGTGAGCCGGCTGAGTATCTATAATGACGGACAATGGTGTATTTCCTAAATCGTAATCATTATCTTTAACAGCAATATCCACATGTTCATTATTTGCTACTGAAGCATGGTCGTTTACAGCTACCGGCGGAGATTTAACCGTGATAAATACGGTTGCAATATTACTATCATCCCTACCATCATTAACACAATATGTGAATGAATCTTCAAGATTAGCAGAACCATTATGGGTATATTTGAATGTTCCATTGCTGTTCAGTATTACTGATCCATGTGAAGGATTTGATTTTTTAATTACAGTCAGTGCGTCATTATCTGCATCATAATCATTATCTAAAACAGATATTGTTACAGTTTGTCCGATCAGGCATGAAGCTTTGTCATCCTTAGCAATTGGCGGAATATTCGGTTTTTCTTTTGAACAGCACAGGTACGGTAAAGAGAAATCTGCCAGAACCTGGTTGCTGGCTTCCGACCAGTAGATCAATACAAATGTACCTCCGCGTTCTACACCGGCAAGATGTTCCAAACCTGATTTCCGGTCTAGAAAGTCACTTAAAAGTTCACTTACCACATCCTCTTTTTTAGGATCCTGCCTTACTACAGTGACCCCTTCTCCTTCTTTGGAAAACTCAGCTTTGTTAAGCAGTTTTAATTTTTCGTCCAGTTTTGAGATCGTGAGAAGGGTATTTCGGGAATCGCTTTTTTCCCTGCTGATATCGGAGGAAATTGATATCAAATGTTTTCTCAGGTCATCAATGGATACGGTTTCTTTATCCGGCTCAACGGGAGTTTCCCCTTTTTGTAAAACCAGCGCAATCACATCAAAAGCCAATCCGTATTTTGTTTTAAGATCATTGATGTTCTGCATCGCAGTTCTGTATGGCATTCCGATATGACCTTCGATTCTGTAGAAATCATTATCATCAATATTATAGCTTAAAGGATCCTGAATAAAATCATCCCCTGCAAGATTTGCCGTATGGTAACTTAGGTTATAAGTTTCCCTGTCGGTTTTAGTTTTTTCGTAGTTCCATTTATTCAACAACAAGCTGTCGACATTATAATAGTACGGAATGGCTTTATCACCTAATCTGACATACTGATTGGAAGGAGTAATTTTAACCGGTCCGATATAAGACTGGAATCCATTGATTTTTTGCACAAAACGATTGGCAAGCATAATCACTCTTTCATAATTCTCATCTTCTGTTGTGGTTACCGGTGAATGGTAGAAACTGTGACGGTAAAGGGTGTTTTCCCCTAATTCCAGTGATGCTCCTACGCGGCCCAGCAAGAGGTGTTTCGGAAATGAGTTGATATCCGGGCAGCATTCTGCATCAAGATGCAAAATAAGTCCCTTTATTTCATTGTAGGTATCAATTAAATCTTTCAGCAAATCATAGCGGTACTGATAGTCTTCCAGTCTTGGAGTTCCCGCAGGATATAATACGGATGTAAGTTTATCAATAAGCGCCTGGCCGCTGAAATTGAGATTTATATTAAAAACACCAGCAATTTTATTAAACCCATCACTAAGCTGTGTAACGGTGCTGAATGCATTCTGGAACCTCATTTTAAGGTCCGAAGGTCTTACAATGCTTTTATCAAGAATGACTCTTTTAGCCTCTAATTTAGGCAGCGTATCAAAAAGCACCTGATAGGTATGATGAGCTTTATAAACAGTATCTTTTGCATCCCCCGAAGAGATCAGACTGAGCACCGAGTCCGAGTCTGCCAAAAGCACTTTTAGATTAGAAACCTGCTCTGCACCGTTATTATCGCAATTTGCGTCCTGACAAGGCGTTTCATCATTAGAATAGCTTTCCAGATACAGGATAATCACTTTGTTGTAAATGGCATTGCCTAATTCTTTTACATCTCTGAAACCACCGCCATTAGGAAGCAGATTATATTCTTCCTGTGTAATTAATTCTAAAAGCGGGATCTGCTTATTGCCGATACGGAAATGTTTATATTCCACTGCATCCGTATAACTTTTATAATATTTGTAGCTGTTAGCGTCAAAATTTATAGTAACCTCAGAAGAAGTATTTCCTTTTTTACGCAATGTAATAATATCCCCGTCTGTAGTAACTCCTGCCCCCTGAGATATCACCACGCTATCATAATCCACCAGATCCAGTCTCTGCACCTGAGGAAGATCCTCCATGAGAATTTCAGAATCTGAAAGCGAAAGAGAACTCAAGTAAACAGATTCAAAGCCGCAAGCCAATCCAACTCCGCTCAAACGGGTTCTGGACATTCTGTCCTGATCCTCAAAATAATCTATAAATTCGTTTAGTTGCCCTTCAGTTAACGCCTGATTTTCGTTGAACTTTCTATATTGGGTTGTTACGTTATTTAATTTGGTATTCATTATTTATCAATTTTTATATGTTTGATTGTCCTAATATGATTTTTCCGTCCAGGCTGTCATTATCATCTTTTGCACAGTCCAGAAGTCTTCCCGGCCTGTAAATGTTATTCAGATTGGTAAGAGCAATCAATAGCTGATGGATGCTGTTCCCTAAATTCAGCAGGTTATTTTTAGATTTATCGGACAGATACTGTTTAAAAGCAACTTCAAATTCCGAGAGGTCACTTTTTGCGGTCTGTGTTTCTGTGAAACGATCTCCCACCCAGCAGATTTTCGCCAGGACATGAGCCGGAATTTCCTGCCTGATAACGGTTTCAGCATAGCGTCTGAAATCAGGATCCTGGAAGCGGTATGCATAGCCCGGAAGAACAACACTTACCCGGTAGGAATAAGGGTCAAAAACATCTGTTTCGCAGTCTTCTTCACAAGAATGCATGAATGTTTCCGAATACTGCACAGGATTTGTAGCAGCTACATCTTCAATGTCATACATTATTTTAAAAGTCCGCTCTATTTCCATGCACCCGATACCGCCCATCTGTTTATAATCTTTAACGGTTGGTTTCAATAACAGATGCTCTATCAGGAAAATACCTTCTTCTGTAAAGTCATATTTGAAATACTTCACCGTTTCTCTGATGCCATTTTTCAGGGCATTAAGATTCGGATAAGGATTTGTTCTTTTATGGGTAGCAATCACATTCTTCTCCGGAGCATCATCAACGACATCAAAATAATAGTTGCCACCACCTGAAAACCGGATATTCATATTCCCGATGAAGCAGGTATTGTCTTCGCACGGTCCTAAATTCTCCAGCGCATTTTCTAGATCTTCTTCATCAATCTGGATAATCTGATAAATGGCTTCGTTCAGGGTTTTGGTTGCCGCATATTCAATCTGATAATTTTTTATGGATGATAAAATAATATTGCCTGAAGCATCTTTTACTTTCCATGTAAAGTTTTCCTGATTTCCGCTTTGTGTTTTGGTGATTAACACCGGCGACTGGGATAAGTTTCTTTGAGTATAATCTTTAATTCCCAGTAAACGGGCGATTCTTTTCTGTGCCCCGGAAATATTGGTTGTATTCCAGATGTCTGAATCTGCAAAAAGAGTATAGTTGTACCCTAATCCACGGTCTTTACTTATTGAAGCATATTCGTTGAGGAAATTTTGCTTGTTGTTAAGAACAATTTCATCAGCAGATTTTCCATATAAGGATTTCATCAGAAAGGTGTAGTCGCTGAAGGTTTCTGCAAAACGGGAAATCAAATGATCCAGGATTTCATTACGGCGTTCCACGCTGTTATCTAATTCTTCATACAAAGCATCAGTAAGCGCATCGTCATCTTCGGCTGGATAATCAGAAACCAATTTGTTAAATCCTTTAATATTTTTCAGGGCCTGTGTAAAATAGGTTCTCTTTAAATTTCCGCTAACACTTAATATTTCTTTTACCTTTTCAAGATGTTTGAAATAACCGGCAAGAATCTGATCAAAAAATAACAGGTATGCCTGCATCTGTTTTGCGAGAGCTTCTCTTTGCGGTGTGTGGTTTCCTATAATTCCGGAAATTCCTACGCCGTACGTGTCCGGAAATTCATTAAGAATGGTAGCATATTCTGCTACATCATAAGATGTTCCCTGCGGTAAAGCAAGTTCTTTATTCTGTCTTGCATCCGCTCTCAGCACTTCCTCTTCCCTTTTAAGATTCTGCAGGTATTCCTGAACTTTCTTGTCATTGATATTTAATGGCAGAGAACCTTTACTGTAGCTGAAAGAACTCAGTTCGCAAAGTTCCGGTTTTCTGCCTTTTTCTATGCAGATCAGCCAGTCGTTGGTCTGTTTCACCACATTGTCACATCCTGCAATAGAAATTTCATGAATTTCTTTTACCCCGTCAATTTTCATGATTTCACTTACAATATCCGAAAGACGGACTTCGGTTCTCAGCTGGCTTTTTTTCAGTTCATCAGTATCAATAAAACCGTTTTCCAACAGCGGGCCTTCAAAAATCTGATCTGTTGTAAGACCTTTCTCCAGCATTTGCTGTAATGAGTAAAAATGAACTTCCGGAGACAGATAATTGTTAATAGCTTTTAATACTTTGGCATGTACGAGCTCTTCATCGGCTTTATTTACCAGTCCGATACGGGCGCAAACTGCCACTTTCTGAATTTCGACTTCTTTAATTTCCGCGAGATCCTCACAAAGGCTTCTGTTGGCATGATAACGTTCCAGTATCTGGAGATTAACACCAATTTTACCGCAACCGTTGTTCTCATCATCCACCTCTTCGGAGTAATCTACATAAAGATCATACAATCCTTTAACATCAAAGCTCTGCACTTTATTTCCAATGGGTTTAAAATCCAGATTTCCTGTTTTGCAGTCTACATACAGTTTTTCATTATTCGGAACCAGCCAGCAGTTTCGGATCGGCCTTTTATGACCGGCTGTAAAGCTGATATCTATAAATAATTTTCTGTAATCAAGCTCTGTTAAAGGTCTTGAAGGCAGAATTTCTGTTGCTTTTAAAAACTGGGCATGGATATTTTTATCCTCATCTTCAGAGGTAAGGAGATCCTCCATATTAAGGTTCATTCTCATTCCAAGATCCGTTATGGCATAGCTCAGAACTTCCAAAGTGGTAATTCCCGGATCGTGGGAGTTGTAGTCCGTCCAAAGCTTACCTCCTAATTTCTCTATGTATTCAATACCTGTTTTGCGCAGAAAGTGAAAATCAGTCTGATCCGCTGTTTCTACATTTTTCGGTATGCTAATGTGTTTATTTTCTGACATGGTTATGTTTTCTTCTTTTTATTATTAAATACATACTTGTTCTGCAATGGTAATTTGGTGCTGCTTGGCAGATACGAGAATTGATTTCGGATCTACTTCTATTAAAGATTTCTTCTGTACCACATTGTTCAACAGTATTTTAATCTCATCAATATAATCTACATAATAGAGCTGTTCCAGATAGTTGATTAAGTGGTTAATATTCAGTTCCACATTAAAATCAATATCTTTAGTGTCTGTGAATGCCCAGGGTGATATATATTTTTTAATATCTTCATCCAATTGTTTCATATAGAATATTTCGTCAAAATTTTCAAAGATTTTCACAGTGGCCTGTATTTTCGCTTCTATATAATTTGGATTAATTACCTGAGCATTAACGTGCATCGTATTTAATTCATTTACATATTTCTGAATTTTGTTGAGGCTGGCTCTGCTCACTCTTGGCTGATAGACGTCGAAAGCATTTTTATTTTTGATATTGGGCACCACCATCAATGTAACATGCCCGGGAGCCATATATGACTTTTCAGAAGTATGGTTTAAACATTTTACCTTGAAAACTTCCGGAAATTCCTGCAACACGAGATTTTCATAATCCCATTGGGTAATGGCCCTGTGCTTGTGTCTCAGCCGCTCACTTACTCTTCTGTAAAATTCCGTATCGGCTTCTTTGTATTTTCCGTCGAACGAATTATACGGCTGACTGACTGATTTTATCTGAGGAACCCTGGTAATTAATTTTGAAATTGTGTCGGCCGGCAAACCGTTGGCTAAATGCGCCACATCATTATCCTGATTCTGGAATGTTGCTAAAACAGCCTGTGTGTATATTCCCTGAATTTTACAAGCGGCATCATAACTTCTTTTTGATCTGGCCCGGATCCAAACCAGTCCGCCAGTAAGTCTTGTATGATCTGTCTTGATGTCTTTCGGAATTTTAAACTTCAGAATTCCGGATTCCAGGAACTTTCTTGTTTCGTTTTTTAATATATTTTCAGAAAGATCGAGCCATGTATTACTTGAGAGAATATGCCATTCTATGAACTCTTTTTCTTCAAAAGTATCCACCAAAGGGTTTTCACTTCCTTCCAGCATCTGGATCAGAAGAGAAACGGTAGTTTGCGGGAGTGCTTCGAGACCGATGTATAATTCGCCACCATTCTGATGTACGGGAACAATGCTTTTCGTTTCAACATCTTTTTCATATTGCCCGAACGCATCTTCGTGGTATAATTGTACGCCTTTGCTTTTGGAAATTTCATCATCAGAATCTTTGCTTAAATAAGAGTATGCATTTTCTCTTGCAGTGTAGTTCAGTTCGATATCTTCCGCAAAAGGAATGTATGGCTCATTCGGGATGAGCTTTAGTTTATCCGGACTGCTGGATAGTGCCAAAGTATATAGTTTAGGATAAACATCCTGTAATGCCGACTGGTTGAGGGTTAATCTGATTGCTTCACTTGTTCCCGGATCGCTATTGGTATTCTGAATGGAAAATTGTGTTTTATAAACATTTTCCGTCTTTTTAAACAATTCAATATCATGACCTCTCTCACGCCATACTTCTTTTTCCAGTAATGCGCTATCTGCCGTAAAATAAGCGTCTGAACGAACGATAGACGGACCTTTCAATGCTTCAAAATCCCTTACACTGATGTTTTGATTCGGCTGAATTACATATCCGCTGTATAAATCCGTTATTGAATCCGGCGTATTTTTCCAGTTGATGGTAATGTCTGCTTTTTCCCATTTTTTAGAGAACATCTCAGGATATTTAATATAAAAATTTGCTCCTTTAACGGGTTGTGCCGTAAACGGATAATACGGTTTTTCAGCATTCAGCGCGCTACTGTCATTTTCTATCTGAAGAGATTTCACCCCTTTTACCTCTACGGCTATTTCTACATTTTTTACGAGCTTTTCAGAAAGGGCTTCATAGAGCGCATAGTATTTTTCTCCTTCAATGATGAATCTTACCACAGGAAAATCAGTCTGGAACGTTTGTAACAGTACATCCTTATTGTATTTTACGACAGCAGGAAGCTCTTTGGTCAAGGTAAAAGAAAGTACCAGCTGATCTGCGCTTTTTCTTATACACTTTAAGGGCATTCCGGAGAGCCATTCTTTTTCTCCGCTGCACAGAACTTTGATATTGTTTTCAATATCTCCGGTTGATAAATCCTGTAATTTCTGAGTAGAATTTTTAGTGAAATCAATTTTCACGGTCACCGTTCTTTCACCTTCTTTCAGATCAAATAATGAGGATGCGATGGCAAAACCGAGCTTTGCTTTCGGAAGTTCTTTGTACATGGATTTTTCTGAAACGGTTTCATCAGCATTATACCCGAACGGCCACCAGTAATTGCTTTCCTGAGGGAGTTTATCTCCTAAACCATCGGCAGAGTTGGCAACCGGGGCCATCTTAAGTTCTCCTTTTTTAACATCATTGAGAAAACTTTTAATCTCAACAACTTTTGCCTGGTTGGCAATAAGCTCTTCCCCGGTTTTGTAAATGCGTTTTTTCCCGTTGGCATCTTTATCGCCATCCAGCAGCGTTCCGCCGGGAATCCGTTCCTGGATTGCTTTTTTGGCTAATTCAAAAATCACATAAACTTTATCGGGTCTTGCCTCATTTTTTTCAATCTGGAGAATTTCGTTATAATAGAAATCCAGATGCCTTTTGGTTAAATTATTAAATGCTTTTTTTGAGAAATCCAATAATTTTAAAAAGCAGACAAATAGAGTAAGATGGGGAGTCAGGTTGCTGTCCTGTTCAAACTGGGAAATAAGATCTGTAACCTGTTTTTTCATACTTTTATACTCAATGCTTTCCCTTCTCGGTACCGCATTGTCATCATCACCCAGGAAAAAGTTTCCCCAGTTTCCTTTGGGTGTTGTATTATCATCTTTATCGAAATAGTTTACACGCTGAGCAAAATTATTTGCGAATAATAGCCAGTCAAACAAATCGAAATCATGTAATTCAAGGTTGTCCGGATCTAATTCTGCTAAAAAGCGCTGCATTTGTGATTTTCCTTCACGATAATGTGAAAATGTATCTGTTTTTTTCATTTGTTTATATTTATCTTTCTATGTTCAGATGCAATACTTATGTAGTGTTTGGTAGTATTTAAAATGGCTACAGACATTCCGTAATTCATTATATTTCGGTAGCTTCTTCTTTGTAAAAAGGAAAAACCATATTGCTTCTTGTATTCGTATTTCTTACTTCGTAGTTAATTTCTATTAAAATTTCTCCTTCAATTTCGTCCTGAGCATTAATTTCAATACTTAAAATATTGATTCGAGGTTCATGATATAAAATAGCACGCTCAACGATTCCTTTCATTTGGGTAATGAGCGTTAAGTCCAGTGGCTTAAATAGCATTTCCTGCAGGTCACATCCATAATTCGGGAACATGACGCGTTCACCGGGGCGTGTAGACAGGAGAATCATAAGGCTGTTGTTGATGTCTTCCACATCTGATGTCATTGCCAACTTTCCTTCAGTCTCATTAAATTCAGGCGGAAAGCTCCAGCCTGTTCCTAAAAAATCTGTATTTATTTTCATACGTTATTTATTATATTAATTGTAGATCATGCATCTGTAACACAGAACTGTGATTTTTAAAACCATTTGTTCTAAAATTGCAGTTTATGATAAAGTGAAAACTGCAAAAAAATATTATCCGCCTATTAAAACAGTAGCTTCACCTGCGGAGATCACTCCCCCATGTGCAGTAGAATCTCCCATTCTTGCGGCCGGTTTTCCACCGATCATTACGCTTGAGGATCCTGATGCAATGGTGTCTAAAGGACCTGTGCATACGGCTTTATCACCTACTCTTGCTGCGGGTTTTCCTCCGATGAGTACTGTAGGTTCTCCCGCCGGAATGATGGGCCCGCCAACATGCGGAACATTTCCCGTTACCATGGGACAGGTATGCATGTCTGTAATTCTTGCTGCCGGTTTCATACGATTAATTGATTTTAACCTGAGAGCCTTTTACCACGGTTACCGCTCCCGATTTAAGTTCTGAACCAGAGCTTCCTTCCGCTTTTAGCTGGGCGCTGGCTTTTATGTTGATATTGACGCCTTCCATACTGATATCCCCTTTCGCTTTGATCTTGATATCTTTTGAACTATCCATGCTGATCCCGTCTTTGTTAAGCGTAAACGTATTCGCATGTTCATCTTCAATTTTAATGATATCCGCATCTTCATCAACGATTATTTTTTTGCCTTTCGGGGTTTCCAGGGTATAGGAAATTTTGTCATCGTTGAAGATCATTTTCATTTCGCTCCGGGTTACAAATCCTTTTTCGTGATTGTCATCAGAAGCTACAATAGGAGCCGGTTTTGTACTGCTGTTCAGCATTCCGAGAACGACAGCATCATTAGGATCATCATTAATAAATCCGATAATCACCTCATCGCCGATTTCAGGCCTGAAGAAAGACCCTCTGTTTTCTCCGGCATCCAGGGTAGCTACCCTTGCCCAGATTCCTTCTTCTTCATTATTAATAATAGGAATCTGTACTAAAATCCGGTCTTCTCCATCAGGATCAGATTCCAGTTGTGATACGATCCCTACGTGCAGCCCGCTTATGGCAGGAATAATCCCTGAGCCGGGCATTTCGCTTACGTCATAGGTTTCTGAGAACCAGGTTGGAGAAAGCCCGAACTGAGCATCTACCAGCCAGTTGCCGTCAATAATTTCATGACGGATTCCCGTTACATATATTTTTCCGTTAAACCGGTTTCCTACTCCCTGAAGGGTTAATGTAACACCCGGCTTTACCGATGGAATTCCCTGGAACTTTACTCTCCCTCTTGTTTTTGCCAACTGCTGGAAGGTTGCTTTGGCGTCTCCCCATTGCTGTAATTCATCCTGGGTAAGATTACCGCCATGTTTCAGCTGCAGGTCTTCAACTCCAAAAACCTTGGCGAGATCACCGGGAGAAAGATTTCCGTTAAGACTGATGGCAGGATCCTGAGCTTCCACTTCCGTTAATTCCTGGTCCGTATAGCTCCATGTTTTAGCGGTAATTTTGCTGAACTGATCCCTTGCATCAATTTCACCGTCGAATTCGTGCACGGATGATCCGTAGACAACGGTTTCTACTGCTTTGCCGCCGAAATCAGGCTTGGCAACTTTTACGGTTCCATCATCAACAAAACACAATTTTCCATTGGCCTGCGCTCTGGTTAACATGAAGTCCCAATCGGAAGCCTGATACTGAACTAATTCCTTATGAGTGTTTGAAGTAGCTTCCACATCGGCAGTAGTTCCGCTGTTACCGATCAGTTCTTCGATGATATCGCTGTCTTTGCTGTCGTAGAAATATTTGCTTTTTCTTCCCAATGTCATTTTTACCGCTTTATCCCTGCATTCGATGATGAGGTAAGAAGAGCCACTTCTGACTTTGATATTATGCTTTACCACTACTCCTTTAAAAATGGTTTCTTCTTTGGAATGATATCCTGCTGTGATCTCAATTTCTTTTCCGGGAATCAGTAATTCTTCATTGCTTAGTTTGAAATCCTGTTCCGGCACACTACCGTCTAAAATAACAATGCGGGCATAAGGAATTCTGTTGACTTCTTTTTCTACGACAATGCTTTTCACGCCGTATTTCCCAGGTAATTCCGTACCTCCGGACATTACTTTAAAAGTTATTAAGTCAGGATTTTTTGCTGTTTGTATGTATCCGCTGTTATTCATTTTATGAAACTTTTTCTAAGGGTGGAAAATAGAGTTCGGTTCCCGGTTTCAACGTTCTGAAATTGATAAGACCGTTTGCTTTGGCTACTTCGAGGTAATATTTGGAATCTCCGTAAATACTTTCAGCCATCAACGGTAACGTATCCCCGTCTTTCACTGTTCTTTTATGGGTAAGATCCGGTGAAGATTTTTTCCCCATTGCGGCTGCAAGTTCTTCACTAATTGATTCCAAAAACGTCGCTTTTCCTATTGCTCTCAGAGGAGATCCATCACTATTGAATAGTTTATAATCTATTGTGAATTCCGTAAGAGATCCTTCAAACGTAAATTTCCCCCAGGTAACAATAACTGTATACGGCTTGTGAATTGTTCCGTTAAAATCTCCTGTTGCTGCATAAAATTCTTTCAATTGATCTTCTACAGCCATTTTGCTAAATGGATCTTTTTTTCCTAAACCTTCCTTTATCTTATTAATAAGCTTATTACCGGAGTTAGCCTGCATTACACCTGTACCATCAAACAAAAATTCTAATTGTAAGGTCTGAGGAGCTTTTTTGATGAATTTTGAATTTGTTGCATTTGCTCCTTCTTTGCTTTCAGTATTATACTCAACTTTATGTGTTAAAGAAAAACCCGTTGGGTTAATGAAGGCTGTAAAAACTACACTTTCTTTTTTACCATAAATGTTATCCTTGTAGGTCTGTATGGTTACTTTTCCCTTTTCTCCCATTATCTTTCTTTTTTACGTTGTTGAATATTTGCTGCCTGCTCTACACTTTCACTAATTGCCCGCATGATCTTTGCCTCATCTACTGAGGTAGCAGTTGTTGTAGCTGCTGTTTTCTCGTCCACATTTATTTTAATGTGAAGCTCTTTTATTTCTATTGGCATTTCGTTTGTTTTTAATTGACTTTAAATTTTAAATATTTAAAAACCAATGATTTAACCTGTTTATTTATAAAAATCCAAGCACATAAAGAGTGCGTTCAGTCCTGTGATAGACTAATCTGTTGTTGTTTTTTGAAATAGTTGTGCTAAAAGTTATCCTTAGGCCAAGGCACTTTCAGGTGCTCAGATTTGATTTTAGAAATTACAAGCCTAAGCTTGCTAACGACGAAGGTATCGTGAAATATCTGTATTTCAGTTCTATTGTTTCAATAGCCAATTTGCTTTCTTCTGCGTTGAATTCCGAAACTTCCCATCTCACCGGGTAAGCTCCTACTACATTCCAGACCATCAAGGGTGCCGTAGACTGGAGTCCTCCTGAAAGGGTAACGATGAGGTTTCTGGGCTCAAATTCAAAGTTTTCCATCGCATTTCTGCACCAGCTTATCAATCCGGAACTTACAATTAAGCCGCGCTTAAGAACTAAGTTTGGATATTTTGGTCTCAAAGGAAGCTGATGGAGAAATCTGTTTTCGCCTCCTTCGGCATATTCTTCGGTTTGAATGTCTGTGGATAAACCAGATATAGACTGAAATCTGGAGTCAATACCCTCTGTTGTTGAAATCCCGTTAACAATAAAAGAGAAACTGGTTGGAGGATATAAAAGAGCCATGATTAGTTATTTTCAATAGTTAATCCTTCGTGTGCAATTTCAAGGGTCTCGATAGCCACCTCATTCCCGTCAGCTTTCAAATCGCCGGACTGCAATTTAACAGGGTAAGCATTTTTAACTTTCCAGGTTACCGCAGGATCTCCGTTCTCATTCAAAAGGGAAATGGTAATCGATCTTCTCTCTACCGTATTGAGCTGTACAGACTGGAACCACTCGAAAAACTCGTTGTCTCCCTGGAAAGTCCCTCTTTTTAAGATGATGTTACTGAACACTTTCAGTCCGGGCATCTTTGTTTTGCTGAAATCAGGGCTTGCGCCATGTCTGTATTCAATGACAGCCGTTTCTAAATTCATTCCCGATACTTCAGTAAACCCTAATTTTGTTCCGCCCCAATCTACTTCAAAGGCAAACTTTACTAATGGATATGTACTCATAATTGTATGTATATTTTAATTGTTATTTAGTTTAATGTTATGCTTCCTGCAGCTTGTGAGAAAAACGAAGCACGATAAATTCTGCAGGGCGTACCGCTGCCATACCGATCTCGATATTCATTCTTCCTTCCAGAATATCCTGTGCAGACATGGTTTTGTTTAATCCTACGCTTACATAATAGGCTTCTTCAGGCTTGCTTCCTGCCAAAGCTCCGTCCTGCCACTGCTGGTTCAGGAAGTTTTCGATCATCGTCTGTACACGGATCCATGTGTTGGCCGTATTGGCTTCAAATACGAAACGCTCGGTTGATTTTTTCACAGATTCTTCCACCATATTGAAGAAACGACGTACGGAGATGTATCTCCATTCATTGCTGTTGCCGTCTAATGTTCTTGCTCCCCAAACCATTGGCCCTTTTCCTGTAAAAGTTCTGATGGCGTTGATAGACTTACCGGAGGTAGGATCTACGTTAAGACTTTCCTGATCTTCGTGAGAAATTTTTAGTGTTGGTGCCACAACATAGTTCAGTCCTACATTTGCAGGCGCCTTAAACACTCCTGCAGTGCTGTCTACTTTAGCATATACTCCTGCCATTGCTGATGACGGGGCCAATACAACCCTGTGAGATTCCATCGCATTTTTCGCAAGATTGTACAATTCTGTATCATTTGTTTTCCAATGCTCCAGAGTATTGGTTCCTACAGTAATTGCAGGATCATAGCTGTACGTAAGAACCGTTTCCAATTTTGGATAATAAGCCGCTCCATATTTTAAACGCTCTCCACTTGGTCCGGAGGTTACATTGCTTCTAAAATCAGAAACTGCAGCATCAGTTTCTCCAAGCACATCCATGATGACAAATCTGTCTTTCATGAGTTCTGCCTGATCTAAAGCTTTTTCAAACAAATCGTAAGCTGTGCTTAAATTAGCAGCATCCGGCAAAACGATAAGAGTAGGCTCATCTTCTTTTTCCAGCGTATCAAGCCCTGCAATCATATCATCAAAATCTACAGCAGCCGGAAATCCTGTTGCCAGATCCCCTACTGAAACAATATAACAAGGCCCTCCACCATTGGCAAAATACATTTGCATGGCATAATACATTTTGAAAGCGCTTGGTGATAAAGTAGCAGTTACTGTTCTTGGTGAATTTGCTGTTGCAGCGTTTACAACAATTGAGAATTCTTCATTTTTTGCTTTCCCGAAAAGTGTCTCATATTCCAGCATGGAAGAGATTCTTGTTGGCTGGTTTTTGGGCCCTTTGGCCGTATATCCGATGAACGCCGGGATGGCTGTTTCTACTTGTGCTACAGACGGCGGGAATTTTGCAATTTCCTCTACATAAACTCCTGGTGTTTTGTAATTCATTTTTTTTATTTTTAAAGTTAATATTAGTTATTTTCAATAGTTAATCCTTCGTGTGCAATTTCAAGGGTCTCGATAGCCACCTCATTCCCGTCAGCTTTCAAATCGCCGGACTGCAATTTAACAGGGTAAGCATTTTTGACTTTCCAGGTTACCGCAGGATCTCCGTTCTCATTCAAAAGGGAAATGGTGATCGATCTTCTCTCTACCGTATTGAGCTGTACAGACTGGAACCACTCGAAAAACTCGTTGTCTCCCTGGAAAGTCCCTCTTTTTAAGATGATGTTACTGAACACTTTCAGTCCGGGCATCTTTGTTTTGCTGAAATCAGGGCTTGCGCCATGTCTGTATTCAATGACAGCCGTTTCCAAATTCATTCCCGATACTTCAGTAAACCCTAATTTTGTTCCGCCCCAATCTACTTCAAAGGCAAACTTTACTAATGGATATGTACTCATAATTGTATGTATATTTTAATTGTTATTTAGTTTAATGTTATGCTTCCTGCAGCTTGTGAGAAAAACGAAGCACGATAAATTCTGCAGGGCGTACCGCTGCCATACCGATCTCGATATTCATTCTTCCTTCCAGAATATCCTGTGCAGACATGGTTTTGTTTAACCCCACGCTTACATAATAGGCTTCTTCAGGCTTGCTTCCTGCCAAAGCTCCGTCCTGCCACTGCTGGTTCAGGAAGTTTTCGATCATCGTCTGTACACGGATCCATGTGTTGGCCGTATTGGCTTCAAATACGAAACGCTCGGTTGATTTTTTCACAGATTCTTCCACCATATTGAAGAAACGACGTACGGAGATGTATCTCCATTCATTGCTGTTGCCGTCTAATGTTCTTGCTCCCCAAACCATTGGCCCTTTTCCTGTAAAAGTTCTGATGGCGTTGATAGACTTACCGGAGGTAGGATCTACATTAAGACTTTCCTGCTGTCTATCAGAAATTTTTTCTGATGGCGCTTCCACGAAATTCAGCCCTACGTTAGCCGGGGATTTCCATACTCCGGAAACGCTGTCTACTTTAGCATATACTCCTGCCATTGCTGATGATGGAGCCAATACAACCTGCTTAGATTCGATGGCTTTTTTAGCCTGATTATAGAAATCTGAGTTCGTTCCTTTTAATTGTTCTAAACTTGTAATCCCAAATGTACCTGTAACTAAAACATTAGCTTCATTATAATCGTAGCTTAATACTGTTTTCAGTTTAGGATGATAGGCGGCACCGTATTTTAAACGTTCTCCACTTGGTCCGGATGTTACATTACTTCTAAAATCAGAAACTGCAGCATCAGTTTCTCCAAGCACATCCATGATGACAAATCTGTCTTTCATGAGTTCTGCCTGATCTAAAGCACTATTGTACACCGAATAAGCAGCAGCAATATCATCTGAATCTACATTTTCAATGGCAACAGCGTAAGCCTGTGCTTTCTGAGCAGCAGCTGTAGCGGTAGTAAGAAGTGTATCATAAATAGTTGCAGCAGCTTGCGCAGCCGTTTTAGCACCTGTAGGATTAGCAGCATTCTGAACAGCCTTCTGAACAGCTTTGGCAGCCTGATTTTCTACAATCTGACTAAGAGTACTTGAGCCGGAAACAGGATAAGTGGCAACTTTAGCGTTGGCTGCTGTAATCGCAGCCTGAAGGTCTCCTCCACCGTCAACAGCTGCAATAACTGCTGCTGAAACATCATTGGCAGCAGCTTTGGCATCAGAGGCCAGTACCGCATTATCTTGTGCAAAATCTGCAGCAGCTTCAGCGGCATCAACTTCAGCAGCCGCAGGAACCAAACCTTGAAGGTCCGGGAAAATGATAAGTGTTAGCTCATCTTCTTTTTTAAGCAACTCAAGACCATACAGTAAAGTTCCAACGGTTGTAGAAGTTCCAACGGTTACCTGATCGTTATAATTTCCTACAGAAACGATATAACAAGGCCCGCCTCCATTGGCAAAATACATCTGCATGGCATAGTACATTTTAAAATCGCTTGCTTTAGTTTGTGTTGCAGATGCAACGCCATCTTCAAAAGCTACGGCAAACGCTTCCGGATTTGCTTTTCCGAAAAGCTGCTCATACTCCAACATAGAGGTAATTCTTGTTGGCTTATTCTTCTGGCCTTCCGCAGTATATCCTATAAAAGCGGGAATAGCCGTTTCAACTTGCGCTACGGAAGGCGGAAATTTTTCATGCTCCTCCACGTAAACTCCAGGGGTTTTGTAATTCATTTGTTAAAATTTTTAATTAAGATTAATATACCTCGAAGTGAACTTCGAATGTTTTATTGTGACTGATTATATTCAGATTTATTATAGTTGGTGTGAGAAATTCAATACGATAAATTCTGCAGGACGTACCAATGCTATTTCTATGGTAATATTCATAGTTTTTGGTTTAAGAATATCACCGGAAACTTCCACATGATAGGCTTCTTTTGAATTGCTTCCTGCCAATCCGCCATCCAGCCATTGCTGGTGAAGGAAATTTTCGATCATTGCTTTTGCTCTTAGCCAGGTTTGGGAAATATTGGGTTCATTGATGAATTTCCCATCGGTTAAAGCCCTGCTTATCGACAGTTTAATCATATCATGATAGCGACGTACATTGATATACTTCCAGATATTTTCCTGATCATCTTCAGTTTTTTCTTTTGCATCCATTGTTCTTGCTCCCCAAACCAACGTTCCTTTTCCTGTGAAGGCTCTGATGGCATTAACTGATCCTGCTTCATTGACATTCATGTCTGATTGTTCATGATCCGAAACTTTTTCCGTGGGTCCCAGAACATAATTCAGACTCACATTGGCCGGTGCCTTCCAGGCTCCTCTTGTCGCGTCTATTCTTCCATATACTCCTGCCATTGCTGCGGATGGAGGCAGAACAACCTTTAAAGATGAGATTTCTTTTCTGATCTGATTATAAAGCGCTGAATTGGATGATTCTAAACTTTTCAGTGTTTTGCCGTTTGCTGCTCCTACCTCATCTTTTACGGCAAGAATAGCATCTCTTAATGCATCAAACTCTCCACTGAATACAGGAGTATCTGCATCCAGATCATCCGGGATCACAAAATCATCTATTGTCCCGTCATAGATAGCTTCCAGAACGGCTTTTGCTTCTTCAATCGCTTCTATTAAATCTGCTTTTGCATCTAAAGGCTGGCCGGAAGTTTCGTCTGCAGTTTCATTAATTTCCTCTGCGATCGCGATAGCCTGACTTAATAAATCAGCCAATACTAAAGCATCAACCGGTACGTTTTCTATTTCTTCACTTGCCATGGCTTTTAATTCCTCTAAAGCTGCGATTTCACCGGCATAAAAAACGGCACTGGTCTGCCCTTCATTTTGTAAACCTGTATGTAGGATAGGCGTATCCGTTTCATCAAAAGTATAATTTAAAATCGTGGTTAAATGAGGAAAATAAGCTGCAGCATGAGTGGTAAGTACAATATTATTTCTAAGATTGGCTATGGTATTACGATTGTTGGATTGTGTTACAGAATTTCCGTAATAGGTATCTACTATGACAAAACTGTTTTTTGCAGTGGATTCAATTTTAGCAACTGTCTGATTATAGATCGTATAAAAATCCGCTTCGGGCAATGATACAGCATCAGGGAAAACAATAAGCAGGGGTTCGTCTGAATTACTGATCATATTCAGGCCTGCACTTAAATCCGCAAGCTCAACTGTTCCGGATGCATAATTTCCTGTTGAAAGAATCTGACAAGGCCCGCCTCCGTTAGCAAAATACATCTGAAGGGAATAATACATTAAAAACTGAGCATCCGGTGTTATGATTTCTACACCTTTATCTTCTGTATCTCTCAGGAGGATGCTTTCCTTTTTTGCTTTTCCAAAATGTTTTTCATATTCCAAAAGAGAACTGATATTCATGGGACCGGTATGTTCTTCAGGAATCAGCTCGGTATATCCAATAAATACCGGGATCGCTGTATCTACAAATGAAACCGAATTGGGAAGCCTGGTAATTTCTTCAACTGAAACACCTGGTGTAGTTGGATTTTGCATGTTTAAAAATTTAAGTTAAAGGTTATTAGTTTTTAGTTAGTTTTTTTGATTTGGTCAGCTGTCATTTTCCATATTATTTAACACAGGCCATGCAATTTTTTAATTATAATCATTGCGGACAAACATTATTAATCGACTTTGATGCTTTTGATATTTACTTCGTCAATTAAATTAACATTCGTTTCCCCAATTGCTTCAATTTTTACCACACTTACCTTATACAATGCGGAGGGCATTACTTTTCCTCCCAGCAATCCCCAGATATAGCTCAGCTGTTCAAAAGGTATGGAATGCAGTTCAATTCTGAACCTGAAATTTTTATTCACATTGGAATCAGTATATTCCAAGACATTATTGGTTTGAAATATTTCGATAACTTTTGAGATATCCGATAAAGATTTGTCATAAGCATTACGGTTGGCGGCAACCATAAGATATAAGTTCAGATAAGCCGGCGGATTTTGCTTTTTCATATCATACAGCAAAGGATCTTCACTTACAGTAGTTCTCGTATACCATGATCTGTTTTTCAATGTTGGTTCTTCTTCAACATTCAGGAGGGTGATCACTACTTTATCATTAAGGTCCGAGGTTTCGTCCTCATGCTTTGCTATATCATCAACCACAGCAATATCACCAATTCGCGTTCCGTCTTTTAAGCCGTTCTCCGGATCATTGAGCTTATTTTTTAAAATTGTCAATACTTCTTTAATCATAATTTTTGCTCTTTATTATTACGTTGCAAACATACAATCACACTCCGTTAAAAGACAAATATTTTGAGGGGACAAACCTGTCTTTGCAGTAAATATTTTTTTAATTTTATTCTGATTTTTTTAAAAAAAATAAAAACAAATTACTAAAAATCAACATTTTAAATATTTAGACTTAAAATAAAAAATGAAATCGAGGATTATCTAAATCCAGTTACAGTGAAATTTTTTGCCTTGATTTTGGTAATTTTTTTGAACGCAGATTGCACAAAGAATTTTTTAAATATTGTTTCTTAAGTTTCACTAAGACGTTTCACTTATAAAGCTTACTAAACTTTATTTAACCGGAAGATCATTTTTGGAACCGCAGAGTACACGAAGTTTTTAAAAGAATATTGTTTTTCAAGCTTTCTTTTTTACTGCAAAGACAGAACGGAGAAGCCCCAGAATTCGAAAAATGAGATTTCTTCTTCTAATTTTGAACCCAATAATCTAAAAAACTTAAATCAAATGAATATCAGAAACATTTTTGGCAAGCGCAATGAAATCATTGGCGGCCATTTTAATGAATTGCGTGCAAAAATAGGCATGGCGAATCAGGATGAGGAAGCTGTTTTTTCTTTACGGGAAGAAATCTGCAATGCCTGTCCTTTAAAAAGCGGCAACAACTGCAATGCTATGAAATGGATGAATCCCGAAACCCTTGAAGTTGCAGATACTCCGAAAGACAATTTCGTAAGAGGCTGCGGATGCAGGCTGAGCGCAAAACAGAGATCAAAACTAAGCCTTTGCCCGGCAGGTTTCTGGGGTGGAGAATTTGACAGGAAATAAACGCGTTGAAAATTAAAACATTGCCTAATTAAATCTATCAAAGTGAATCATCATATCATTCAGAAAGTTTTTGTTGAAATTACCGTCAGCAATAAAGAAAAAGCACATCATATAAAAGATGATATCAACAGCTTTTTGTCTATTGATGTTTTTCCGGAAATAGAAAAATACATCAATGATGTTGAGGCTCAATTGTATGGTCATACACTACAGATTCCCCGGCTGAAGCTGGATCTGGATATCAAAAGCAGTTCGCTTGATGCTGAATTAAAGAATAAAATTACAGAACACTTTAAAGAGCAGCTCTCAGAAATAATCCGGTCAAGTGAAGTATCCGATGAAAAATCAGAACATCGCTCCAAACCGTATTGGGTTAATATTGAAGAAAAAAAGCTTCAAACTTTTATCTATTTTTTGGAGAATGGATGTATGCCCTGGTGGAATTCGGATAAAGAAAGTATGAATTTATTGGAAACAACAGTCTTCAAAAATCTTATGCATGCTCCGGGTTTTCAGAAGAAAATAATTTCAGTTTTGCCTAAACCACATGTACAGGAGCGGATCATTAATCAGCTTTCGGATGAACAGATTGCTCAATTATGTTTAGCTGTTTTAGAAAATAAGGATTTACAGATTAATCTGGATGTTGTAAAAAGCAGTTATTTATCAAATCTGGATCCTGCTGAAAGAACTTTTGTATGGCGCCTGGTTTTCCTTGCATTGGTAAAATATATGAACTCTTCAGAGGTCTATTTCCAGGAATATCTTTCAGAACATATTTCAAAAGAAAATCCGGAATTATTCAGAAAAAAAATAAGCCTAAAAAGCCGTAAAGCCTTAGCCCAGATCTTTCCTTTTATTAAAGAAAATAAAATGTTTGAAGCGGTTAAAAACAAGGGAAATGACAAAAACATTGAGCGTATTAACAGCTCTGAAATGATTACAAAAATCCGTAAAGATGATGAGAAGGATACCATAAAAACTCCGGGAACAACAGATCCCGAGCCTGAAAAAATTGGTAATGACGAAATTCCAGATGACGGACAATATGTGCAGAATGCAGGACTTGTCCTGATACACCCTTTCATTAAAACTTTTTTTGAGCATTGTGATCTGCTGAATAAAGAAACCCAGCAGCTCACAGATCCCGAAATGTGCGTACACTTGCTCCATTATATTGCTACCGGAAATACCAACGCTCCTGAATACGAAATGATATTTGAAAAATTCTTATGCAATATACCGGTGCATCAAAGTATCAGCAGACATATCAAACTTTCCAGGAAGCATAAAAGTCAGGCTAAAAATGTTATTGAAAGTGTACTTCACAACTGGAGTCCGATGAAAAAATCATCTCCGGCGTTATTACAAAATGAGTTTTTTCAACGGCCGGGCAAGCTTATCGTTAGCAACCATGATTATAACCTTACGGTTGAACGAAAAACTCAGGACATTTTGCTGGACAGGCTTAGCTGGGGAATTGGTTTTGTAAAATTACCCTGGAAGGAAAAATTCTTGTTGGTGAATTGGTAATTTATGTGTTTAAGAAGCTTTGCCGCTTTTACGGTTAAAATCTCCCACGGATCGCACGGATCTTCACAGAGAAAATAAATCATGAGTCACAGAGAATTTTTGATAATCTTGGACATATTTTTAGAACATATTAGAAAAAATCAAAGATTTTTCAACTTTTGCATGCTTTTTTTAACATCAACCATTTAACACCTTTAAACAGCATGAATATCTTTTGTCGATTTTGTGGTTAAAACTTAAACCACCGATTGACGCAATTTCTCAGAGGTACATATTAAAAAATCAAAGATTTTTTAAAACTTATATATTTTAAAATAATCGTAAAGCTTTATTCTTTAATCTGATGTGACTTATGTGTTCAAAAATTTGACCTTTTGTGGTTATATCTAAATTGGCTGAATAAAACTTTTTTATATAAAACAGAATAGATTAAAAGAAAATAGCGAATATTCCGTTTAATTCTTAAATTAGTCTCATGAAAAGGAATCTTTATCTCATCATCATATCATGTTCTCTTGTCAGCTGCTATACTTATCAGGTAAAAAAACAACCTGATCCGCTGGCAGAAAGTAAAGATGCGTCTAAAAATAACGGAAAGCAGGGAAACATAGCTCCTCAGAATATGAACGCCCAACAACCGGCACCTCCGGCGCCTGTAAATGTTCAGGAGAAACTGGCCGCCGGTAAAAATGTGAAAATAGATGTTGACGGCAAAAAATACAAAGTAATTGTGGACAAATGGGAAAGAGACAGCCTGGTCGCACATCCTGTTCACAATGCAAAAAAGACACTGAAGTTCCATAAGAATCAGATCAATGCAGAAAAAATTGCAGAGAAACGCTTTTCACAACCGATTGCGGATATTATAACCGTGGTAGCTTATGCGGGAATCGGGGTTGCGATTTATTCTCTTTTGCAGTAATGCAAATATAATAGCAACACAGACCCATTAAAAATGGGCCTGTGTTGTTTTTAAGGCTTATTTAAAAATTATGTTTTTTCGCAGAATGATATCGAGATCTCTGCATTGATACGAATCTTTCGGTTTTTGGCTTTACCTGCATCAATTAATTCTTCAATTTTTGCTTTGTCGTTTTTTAATTTCGGAATCCGTTTCTGAGAATTTTCATCATCGACTCCAAATCTTTCCAAAGAACGCCAGTTGTTTAAATTGTGGTAATTTATTTTGAAACTGTAAATCTTGGAAAGTATTTCTTTAGCATCTTCAGGAGAGAATACGCCCTTGATCAGAAAAAATGTATTGTCTGTTTTGACATTTGTATTTTTAATCGTATTTGTTTTCATCTTATTTAAAATTGAAATTGTAATAAAAATTTTTAAAATCAACAATAAAATCTTCAATTATCTGAGATGTTTTATATTATTGCCCCTGCGCCAGAGAATAGGCTACTTTGCCGTCAAAAGAATATAGATTTTCGGTTTTTATGACATCAATATCTTCCTCTATAGCTCTGGTGAGTAACGTGGCAATATCAATTTTACTGATTTCCAGGCTTTGCTGAGGCCTGAATCTGCAGCGCCAGTGATCCGTACAGAAAGTCTCTTTGAAACCATCCGGCCAGACTTTGATTCCCCTGTTAGTAATCACATTAAGTTTTATGCCTCCTGTTTCCAGGCGCTGTAATTTACCGGCCAGCTCATTGGCATCCGTACCGTTCCAGTGTACAAAAAGATCCACTCCGTCAAGTACCTTTTTAGCTGTGGCTCTGCGTCTGTACTTCGGAAGGTTGAGGGTATAATTATTCAGGTGCTGAACGGATTTTAACACTGAAGGTTTTTTGCCAAGATTAAGCACAACTGCTTGTGCAAACTCCTGTGTTCCTACTTTTTTTGTACTTATGCCTTCTTTAAATATATCAGCGGTATGTATTCCGTCTTCCAATGTTTTCAGCCATGCATTATGTACTTTTTCTGCCACCTGGTTTTGTCCGATGTGATTCAGCATCATAATCGCCGCCTGAATAAGTCCGGAAGGATTCGCTACATCTTGTCCGGCTATAGCAGGAGCAGAGCCGTGAATTGCTTCAAACATGGCACATTCTTCTCCTATATTTGCTGAGCCTGCAAGACCGACTGAGCCTGTAAGCTGTGCTGCAATATCACTTAAAACATCACCATACAGATTAGGCATTACCACCACATCAAACAGTTCCGGTGTATCTGCCATTTTTGCTGCACCGATGTCGATGATCCAGTGTTCGTTTTCTATTTCCGGATATTCAGCGGCAATTTCGTTGAAAACCTGGTGGAATAATCCGTCGGTCTGCTTCATGATATTATCTTTGGTGAAGCATGTTACTTTTTTTCTGTTCTGCTGTTTGGCATATTCAAAAGCATAACGGATGATTTTTTCGCATCCCGGCCTGCTTATCAGTTTTAAACATTGCACTACTTCATCCGTCTGCTGATGCTCAATTCCTGCATACAAATCTTCTTCGTTCTCTCTTACGATCACAATATCCATTACGGGATGTTTGGTTTGTATAAAAGGATAAAAGCTTGCACAAGGCCTTACATTGGCATACAAGCCCAGAAATTTTCTGGTGCTGACGTTAAGGCTCTTGTATCCGCCACCCTGAGGAGTTGTGATGGGTGCTTTCAGGAATATTTTATTACGCCTGATTATTTCCCAGGATTGATCGCTGATACCGGATGTATGTCCTGATAAATACACTTTTTCCCCAATTTCGATTTCGTCAATTTCAATTCTCGCGCCTGCTGCTAAAATAATCTTCAGCGTGGCGTTCATAATTTCCGGACCGATACCGTCACCTTTGGCTACTGTAATTGTTGTCATAATAATTTTTTTTTACATGACAAAGTTGTAGATTTTAATTCATTTATTTTTATTTATATTTGTAATCAATACCATAAAATTATTTTATGAATTATACGCTTAATCAGCTTCAGATTTTTTTAAAAGTTGTACAAACAGGAAGCGTAACCAAAGCGGCGGAAGCTTTATTTCTTACACAGCCTGCAGTATCTATCCAGCTGAAAAACTTCCAGGATCAGTTTAATATTCCTTTAACGGAAGTGGTCGGGAGAAAACTTTATGTAACCGAATTCGGTAAAGAGATTGCGCAGGCGGCGGAAGAAATTGTGAACCAGATTCATTCCATCAACTATAAAACGTTGGCATATCAGGGACAGGTAACCGGAAGGCTGAAAATTTCCGTGGTTTCCACCGGGAAATATGTAATGCCTTATTTTCTCTCGGGATTTATCCGTCAACACCCCGGAGTTGAACTGGTAATGGATGTTACGAATAAGGAAAAAGTGATTGAAAGCCTGGAAAATAATGAAGTGGATTTTGCGCTTGTATCCATATTGCCGAGCGCATTAAATATTGAACGAATGGACTTGCTTCAGAATAAACTCTATCTTGTTGGCAATTCCCAAAACAGCGAGCAAAACATCGCGCTGGAAGATTTTGAGAAGATTCCTTTAATTTTCAGGGAGAAAGGATCCGGAACACGAACAACTATGGAAGGCTTTATCAAGCATAAAAACATCTCTGTTTTAAAAAAAATGGAACTCACATCCAACGAGGCCGTAAAACAGGCATTACTGGCAGGATTGGGATATTCTATCATGCCGCTTATCGGTATCAGAAATGAACTGTACAATCAGGAGCTGAAAATTATTCCCATCAAGGGACTTCCCATAAAGACCATGTGGAGTCTGATCTGGATGCGTGGTAAAAAACATTCCCCGGTTTCTGAACTGTATTTACAGTATCTTCAAAAAGCCAAGGCAGAGATTATTGAGGAAAGGTTTAGCTGGTGTGAGCAGTATTAGGGATGTTTGCAGTTTCTTGAATAAATATAAATCGGGCTGCCCTGAGGGCAGCCCGATTTTGAATGTTGAAGTTTTGTCCTTTTCAAACAACCGTTTAATAATTAAATACATTAACAGATTGTTTTTATGTTTTAGTTTTTTATAGATTTCTTTATTTCTTTAAAAAGATAAACTGTGTAATAAACAAAAACTATGAAAAGTAATATTACAATTGAAGCATGTATATAAAAGTCAATTTTTAGAGTTTCGCCTTCGGGATAATTAAAATCGACAATAATAAAATATCCACACATAAATATAAATACAATTAAAAGAAAAATCCAAAATATAATCAAAAATATGATTTTTAAAATGTTCATACTTATTTTAATTTTTTAATTCTTTGCCATACTGTAGGATCATCTATTTGAGCTCTATGTCTGTATAAAAATCCTTTAGAACTTTTTTCTCTAAGTTTATAATCAGCATTCATTATACTTCCTGAACTTGCTCCGGGAAGACCAATCACTGGGTCATTACTTACCTGAATATCAAAAGTAGTTGTAAAGTCGAAGTCTCCATTACTGAATTCTATTGAATTAGCATCAATATTTCTAGCCTGAAAAGCACTAAAATGATAAATCTCTTTGACATTCCAGCCATCTCCTTTAAAATAACCAGCCATTCCTTCTCCAAAGGCTCCTCCCATACTATGAGTAACAAAAATTAATTCTGACTTTTCTTTATCTAAACCTTTAGTAAGAACATCTTTATTTTCTCTAGCGTATGATTCTCCTTGAAAAAATCTATCCTTAGCACTAGAATAAACACTAAACTTGACATTTGTAAATGATGCTGAAGATGCTCCAGTATGTTTTTGTGCTGCACTTACAAATGAGTTACTCCAATATTCTTTACCTCCTTTTGGTGATCCACCTCCTAACAATCCATGTGTAAAGATAATTCTTTTTTCCGTTGTGTCTACTTGTTTCCCATTCGGATCCAAATAACGAATAGGATTTTGATAAGTATAAGAATAGGGATTTAAATTTCCTAAGTAAAATACGCCTTTATTATGTTGTCCATCTCCATAGAACTGTGTTTCCATTACAGGATTGAAAATTGCCAAAGGATCAACACCGTACCAAACACTCACTCTTGGGTTATAATATCTCGCACCGTAATAGTAGAGTCCCGTTTCTGAATCTAATTCTTTCGCATTAAATTTATATGGATTATCATATACGCCAGACTGCTGCTCCATCATCGTTTCTCCGAATGGCAAATTCAGGAAAAATTGTGTTGTTTCAGAGTTATCATCCGTAACAAAGCTTGCTGTTCCCAAATGATCGGTGTGGAGATAATACAATCCCGGCTGTCCACCCATTCCCGGAGGCGCTTTTGCTGTTCCGAGTTCGGACGAAACTACCCCGTCAATCTGCATCTTTTCCAGATAGGTTCTGAAATCTTTTGCAGGATCAATTTCCTTCGCGTCTTTATTCGGAGCCTTTATGGTTGTTGGAATAAAGATATCGTTATGAGGTTCGATGCGGCTTGCAAAACGGGTTGTCCCTTCAAAATAGTTTTTGGTATACTGCCCGTCAGAAGTCACCACCACATAAGGATTTGGATACAACTTGTAATGATCAATGCTTATACTTCCCGGATCTACCAAAGCTCCGTTCTGATACAATTGCGATCCGCCGGTCAGGCTGTACTTGATCGTTCTTTCTCCTTTATCATCATACATATAGTATTGGCTAAGACCACTTTCTACATCTAATAGTGCTTTCAAACGGTCCTGTTCATCCCATGACATTTCATGTATTCTGTATTCATCTTTATGCATGATGATATTTCCATTACTGTCATACTTAAAGTCCTGAGTATTGCCGAAATAACTGTCTCCGATCTTTTGGATCTTGTGAGTCCCGTCAATATACTTATATTGATTGTGGTATGTATTCCTTTGGTTTACTACCTGGTCTACCGAATGTTCCTGGTTCTTTTCCAGAATACCTCCGGCATCATTATATTCCATTATAAGTTTGAATCCTGAATTACTTTGGGAATACGGTGAAGTACCTGGTGTAATTGGGTTTCCTGCCTTATCGACCAATCTGGAACTTCCTTCTGTTCCAATAAGCCTGTTTAAGGTATCATAATTATAATTGAATACATATTGGCCTCCCATTCCGTTTGGCGAAACGTCTGAGTGGTTTTCCAGTTTAGCAATATTACCTCTGTAGTCATATCGATAGCTGTTTGATAAGAAACCAATTCCCGATGCATTTGCAAGAGAAGAAAAATTTAGCCTTCTATTGCTTGGCACATACCCAAATCTGTTAACTACTCCATTTCCATACGTCACTCTTGTTCTCTGTTCATACAAATCATAGGTGATTTCTTTAATATAATCCTGATAATCGTTTTTGACAGATTTTAAGTTACCGCCTAAATCATACCCGTAGTATACATTCTCACCATCCGGATACGTAATTTGCTTAACACGGTTCCAGCTGTCATACGTAAAGAAGGTCTGGAAGTTCATCGTTGGGATATTATACCCGAAAACAGTTCGGTTTTCAGAAACAATTTCACCCATTTTACCGTAAGTATAAACAGTGTATCCCGTTCCATCACTCTTGGTATACATTCTTCCAGAGTTATTTCCATAGCCCGAATTTAAATATCCATAATGGACGTTATTTGGATTAACAGAACCGTCCGGAAGATTTGGCAACTCTATATCCGTCAACCTGTTGTGATCATATACATAGTGAATATAATGCGTACTGATATTAGGATCATTCGAAAGGTTAGGCGTTGAAAATATGATAAGATTACCTGCGGGATCATATTGATATTCGGTTTGCCCTTTATCCGGGTGATTCATTCCTATTCTTCTCCCTGCCATATCATAATCGTAATTTGTAGAGATATCTTGCGGATCTGTTACTGTTACAAGTTCCCCAGAAGGACTATACTTGTATGATGTAGTAAGTGGAACATTACCCAAATAGTCTATTTTTTCGACAATTTGTCCTTCAGGATTTGTAAAAGTCTCAGACTTCATGGTATCAAACTCTTCTATCGTTCTGAATAGGCTTCCATAAATCTGATAGTTTGTATATTTAACCTGATTATCTTCATCAATTAACTGAGTTACTCTATCCTGATTATCATAAACACTCGTAGAAGAATACATTGCCAATGATAAATTGATATTGTTGTTGGTAGAACTGATGTTTTCCACAACAGGCTGGTATTGTCTGATCGTTCTTCCGAATTTGTCAAATATTGGTCGACCTGACACTGACCTTTTTTCTACTCCATCGATTTCTACATCTTTTTTCACCTGAATAACCCTTCCCAGCATATCTGCATAGGTTTCCGTTTTAATAGGATTGGTTGGTGTTTCAGCCACATAATGAGAAGTAGACGCTCTGAAAATTTTGACATTCGTATTGGTATTCGGGATTCCGAAATTTTCGTAATAATAATTGTAATTAATCGTCACATGATTTGAGCCATAATCATTCGGGCTCGTTACACTGATCACTCTTCCACAGCCATCATAACCATAAGTCATTGTATTGCCTGTCATATCAATATTCTTCTTGACAACATCAAACTGTGGAATGTATTCCGCAATGGATGTCAATCCAAAGTTATTGGTAACGCTTGTTACATATTTTGCTGTTGCATTGTAGTCATACTGATAATTTAAAGTGTATCGTTGTCCAAATTCATTGGGAGGGTATTGTACACTCAAGATATTTCCGTAAGAATCATACGTATAATCTGTCTGAATGTCATTAGATCCGTCAAAAACAGAAACCGTACCTATCTTACCCGTATTAGCATTGATGTTTGAAGTCTTTCTTTGTCTTAATAAAATGGAATTTCCTGTTCCTTCATAAACTAAAATTTCTTTAGGGACTTTTATAATATTATTGTTCAGTCCACCCCAATAATCTATTACAGAATTATATGTTCTTGTTGGGCTGGTATACTGAAACTTCTTAAGATGACCTTTTGTACTGTAGAAGATTTCTTCAGTAGTCTGAATGCTTCCTCCTGTTTCGTACGCTATTTTGTCTTTTTTAGCAAGAAGTACAGTTGCCATTCTTCTACCCTCTTTTCCGCCTGTATCGTAAGCGCTTGGATTTAATATCGCATTATTGATATCAATTTCTGAAACACCATTAATAAACTTGTAAAGCTTGTACGTATTCAGGTTTTCAGAAAGTAAATTGCCTGATCCATCAAACCTCTGGCTGCTTTTCAATAATCCATTGAAGAAATAACTGGTGTTATAATAGGTATCGACTGTTTTTCGGTACACATTATTAGCATCAAGCATCTCTTCGGTAGTTACCGTTTCAAACCCGAAATTATCTCTTTCACGTCTGTCGTATCTGGAATTCTCAAAGGTATACCTTGTCACCATGTCTTTAGATGCATCTGAGTTGGTATAGTTGGTGTCAAAGACATCAGGGTTCAGTATTTTTACCTCTTTTACTACCAACTTAGCGTGTGGATCCTGATAACCAGGAGCTGTAAACTGATAATCTACGGTGTATTTTCCCTGTGTAATTTTGCTGGTTACCTGTTTCAGCTTGTTGGTTCTTCCAATTCTTGAATAGTTTACCGTGAAAGCATTTCCGCCATTATCCATTACCAGATCGGCATAACCGTCACCATTCATATCCTTGAAGATCTTTTTCACCTCGGAAACATTGATCCCGAAATTGGCATTGGCCCCCGCTCCTGCTTTGATGTACAAGATGAGGATCGGGAGAATCGGGACAATGGTAATCGGTCCGATATTTACCATCAGATTCCCTCCGAAAGACAATGACCCGTTGTAAGACTGGTTCTCTTCTGTAAAGTCTATGGCAGAATTCGATCTTAACAAAGGTCTCGCAATATCAAATTTATTTCCTAAGTTATAACGTACTGCAGTCGTTTTATTCGTACTGTTGATTTCCAGGATATCGATAAGTCCGTCGCCGTTGATATCTTCATACAATACATCGGAAGATCCTTTCGACGCAGATGCTCCCGCACTTGCACTGATCCCGAATCCAAAACTTGACAAAGATTGCAGATTGGCAGAAAGCCCTCCTCCAATGGATACATTGACTCCACCTATAGGGTGAGATCTATAAGAAATAAGATTTTCGAATTTATCATTTCCGGAGAAATTTTTGCCTAAGTTCAAACTGTAAGTTATCCCGGAAGTTCCTCCGTTCCTTACTCTGTCCGGTAATCCGTCCCCGTTGATATCCAGATAATATTCTTTAGCGTAATCCGTAGAATTAAAATATTTATTCACTCCGGCACTTACTGAAATCCCTGCAGACCATGTCAATGACATATCCGGTTTTGCAGATGATGTTGATGGCCCGAAAGCATCTATTCTTCCTCCTACAGAATAGGCATTATACGAGAACCCTACTGAATTCATTTCCTGTAAGCTGAAAGAATCTGTAGGATATCCGAAAACAGGGTTGCTTTCCGTATCTTTCAGTCCTCCCGTACTGTTGGTCATCTGTCTTGATTCCGCATACACCATATCCGGGTATCCGTCACCATTCATATCCATAAAATCCTGCGTAACCACACTTCCCGGATAAAGAAGTTCTGTAATTGAGTTGGCAGAATTTGTATTGATTTGTGAAATAGCAACTCCATCCGTAGTGTTTCTTGATGTACTGCGTGTTTTTTTATCAATCGCTTTCATTGTAGTATCCACAGAAATCTGTGCTGACCCCATTGATTGAATTGGCGCAGGTGAAGGATCCGGATTAGGATTATTAAAATAAGCAGGCTGTGTATCATCATCTTTAAAAGATGTTTTGCTGGCAAACTGGTTGGGTCCCGTACCGACCCATTTGTAACTAAAACTGTTCCTCTGTCTTGTCACAGATGGCTTCAATGGGGAAACAACTACTGCCGTTGCATTTCCGTTGCTTGGGTTCTGCATGTTGTTCGCAATACACTCTGCTAAAAGCTGCTGTTGATTCTGATTCGGATACAGCTGTGAACAAGTGCTGTATAAAGGCTGCAAAGGCGGATTATCCGACAATGCTTCCGGAGTAATCATAGCGCCGTAGTTATCTGTTGTTCCCTGGATGGCAGGATAAGCCTGATCCTGATTGTATAAAAACTGCCCCCAGTTGTTGAAAAATTTAACTTTAGAGCTATACATCGCCGAGTTGATCGATGTATGCGGCGTATCAGTAATTAAAATATCATTATCATAATAGATATTAAACGGTTTATTCTGGAAATAAGCCGAATATTTCTTATACAATGCATATTCAGCATCGGTATTACAATATACCTGAATCGTAATCAACCATGGCTTTAAAAGAGTACCTGTTGTAGATCCAGTGTAGAACGTTGCCGGAGAAATTCCGGAAACAGGCTGATTGAGAATCATATCCTGCTCTTCTACAGAATTGTTGGTATTGTCTACAATAACCTTTCTTTTGGCAACTGTTGTATTTCCTCTTTTAATAATATAGTAGAAAGAACCAACGCCTAATGTTGAAAAATTAGTAATATTCTTTTTGATCTGTGCCTTATAATCATGAGATCCGGAAAGACTAATAAAATTTTTTACATTGAATTTTTCAGAAAACTGAGTAATTACATAAGACGGATATTGCGGTACCGTATTAAAATCTACAAATGTTATAGCATTCGGATTTGTTGGTGTAGGCGTATTTGCTGTATAAGTAACCCCAATTTTTCCCTGCCAGTTGCTGGTAAGGGATGCAACATGGGAATCTGATTCTACCACAAATCTCAGATAGACCGGTTCTCCGGGGTTTACCGTAACAAATTGTGAAACGGCATTGGTTGCAAATGCAACATCGCTTTGAGGGCGGGTTTCAGAATAAATTTCCTGCGTGGTATTGGCATTAATATTATCCTTGTAGATCTTGAATTTAAAATCACTTACAGAATACGCAAAACTTACTGGAGCTACAGCAATTTCAGCAGTACCTGGCGTGTCCAGATAAATCGGTGCCATTTCATTGTTTAAGAAGAAATTATCAGAATAGCTCCCATTGTTCACATAAAAAAGATCTTGAGCATGCTCAAAAGTATTAATAATCTCATTTCCGTTTGCATCAACATAAGTGATCTTTGGATTAGAATTGATCTCTGCATTGAAATCCTTATTCTTATGAAGCCTTATATATACTTTTTCGCCACTTTTTACATACAGACGATTGGTATTGTTGATTCCAAAGTGATCCACATTGTTAGGCAGCATGCCCTGGATCTGGGAATAGTAATCATTATACCTTTCAATACTAACCGTTGCAGTAGATGGACCATTGGAATCAAGCTCCGTCATATAAATTCTACCATGTTTTGTTACACCTGTAACAATGGGATTAAGAATTTCAACAGAGTATAATGTTTTAAAACTTGGATTTGTAGTTCCTACAAAATAAGGTCCTATACTGATATTATCCGTAAATCTAATATATCCGTCTTTAGGCGCCACCCACACTTTTACCACATCCACAACAGGGGTCATAGGCTCCTGTAAAGGCGGATCGGTCTTTGGATTAAACGGAGGATCAATGGCTTTCGCCTTTACGATCATGTTTTCCGTGTACTCACTGTGCTTGGTCATTTCCGGTTTACCTGTCGACATATTAAACTTGTTAAACCAAACTTCGCCATTGTGAACAATATCCATCAAACCATCGGAATTCCCGTCTGTAAGGTAAGTAGATGTTGTGCTTGAAGCTTTTGAAGTAATCATACTTCTGCTCTTAATGAATAGCCCCATGTCCCATCCGGAACTGCTGGTTTTACTTTTTGTAAGAGAGAAATTGCTGTTGAAGTTCAATAATTCTGTTGGCTGTCCAAAAGATAATGCGCCATTGGAAAGTGACCCCTGGCTGAAATACAGTCCGGAGCTGTTCTTATAGATCATATCCTGGATTCCGTCGCCATTGAAGTCAATCAGCTGCTGCATGGTTTTAGCTTCCGTATCTGAAAATCCGAAAGGAAGACCGAACATGATGTGTCCGTAAGCATCATTGGAAGGATAATATAAATTTAATCCTGCCGCAGCCCTGAAATTGAATCCTGTTTCCGTTGCGCTGTTTCCACTAATTCTTGAAGGGGTTAACAGTCCCTGAACCAAGCCACCAAAAACATTGATTGAATTGTTAACAGGTACGGTTACGTTTCCTCCGAAAATGGAGCCATCCGCCACATCATCATAATACTGGAAGTCATAGTCTCCTAAAAGACTGTATTTACCCGGAGAATCTCCGCCGTCAAGATACAATCTTTTCAGCCTGGTTTTAGAAAACTGCCCGGTTTCGTATTCCATACCATAAGTACGGATGAGCTGTCCCTGATAATTTACGGTAATAGTTCTTAAAAGGTAAGGCTCTACTCTTTTTACACCCTGCTTTGCATTGATGTTCAGATCGGTTCTGCTAAGTCCCGTTTCCGCATTAAAATTAACGGTATAATCACCATTCTTTCCATAAGAGATCTGTCTGATGTGAAAATAGATCCCCCCATTCATGTTACTGTTATTATTATTGGTTCCGAAATTTACCTGAGAATAATAATAGGTGAAATTCATAGAATTCCCATGAACATCTTCAATTCTTCTCAACGCCCAATGTACAATCTGATTGGCAGAATTCTTAATCACGAACTGATCTCCACCTCCGTAATAACTCTTTGTACCATCTGTTGACGTAACTTTCCATGAGTAATTGGTAGGATTATCCCCTATTCTTTCTATGATGGAAAAATCATGGTTTTTTCTTAAATAAAACTTCTTTACACCTGTAGTTCCCGGCGTTGCATATGAAGTTCTCGGCTGTTTATCTGTTGTAAAAGCAGTGTTGGTCTCACTTACATCATTATGTCTGTGAGGAAGATAATTGTTAGGATATACCAACATTTCTCCATCCATTGAGTACAGTTCGGTTTCTGTAGCGCCGTCAAACTGCGGAGATCCCCATCTAGTATCAATACTGATGGCAGAAAGCCCCTGTACATCCCATCCTTCACCCATCCAGCCATTACCGCCTCCACTGCTGTAGCCAATCGATAAAGAAGGCTGCAGACCGCCTAATCCTGATGGTACCGTGATCGGATAATTCATATTGGCATCTCCTTTCTGATTGGCAGTAGGAGGACTCATCAGCTGAATAGCAGCCATAGGATCTCCTGCCTTTAACCCACTGATACTTGTTGGTGTAAAAGCGTTCAGCTGTGGAGACTCCGGAGTGGAAATAACCCCGTTGATATAATCCGTATCACCATCTCCCTCTACGGTAACCGTTTTGGTTTTGGTATCTACCACTGCAGACATGTCCATCGCCCATTGCTTTTTAGCATAATCGAAATGGAAAATCTTGATATCTTTCGGCGAGATAAGTCCTAAACGTTTTTCGTCATAAGGAATGGTAATTTTTATTTTTTTGTTTAATTTCCCTGAGATTAAAGATATTCTATATGCGGAATTATTTACCGTAACATTTTTCAATCCCTGCGAGGTTGATGGAAAATCTTTAGCTCTCAGTTTTAAAACTTCAAAATAAGCTGATTCCGAAGTTTCTTTTTCAATTTTAATATTGATTCCCTCATAATCTACACTAAATTCCTGATCTTTTGATACAGAAATTCCTTTGGCATTATAATAGGAATTGTTTATGGTTCTGAAAGATGTAGTCTCTGCAGGAATTTTATAACTTCCGGTAGTTCCGTTTGCCGTAATTAAAAAACTTCCTTTTGCTTTATCAGCTTCCGTTAACTGTATTACTTTTTCAAATTCTCCGTTTTTAACGGAAACAGATTCATTGTTAATTGTAGCAGATGCTCCGGTAATATTATTTCCTTTTACGTATAATTGATCTCCGGAAAGAACAGAGCTTACGACCACATGGTCATAAGATTTCTTTTCTTTATCGAAAACAATTTTCAGATTTTTAATTTTATATTTCACTCCGTCAGACGGCGAAGTAAATAAAATCGTATTCTGTCCGTTTTTAATAAGCGCAGCACTCAGCACTTCTCTCTGGTGACTCCATTTGGCACTTGGCACAACAATAGCTCCTCCAATGGCTACGTTATTATTAATTGATCTTGATACAGATTGATGAGAAGCAAGTCCGAAAAGATCATATTCCAGATAAGCAATCACACTTTTGTTGTTTCCTGCAGGAACATCAATGGTGAAAAAGTTATCTGAAATACGGTCTTCCTCTTCTTCAGAAAAAGTACCGATGGTTCCTTCTTTTTCTTTTGAGGGATAAGAAGCAACATCAGCCGAAACATTATTCATTTCGGATAATTCAGCATCTCTTGTCCCTGTAGTGAAAGGATTGTTTTTTGATAAAATATCCGGAGAAGATTTCTTCTCAAGATTTGCGGCTAAAGATTTTCCCGAAGATTTCTCACGGGAAGCTTCTTTGAGTGAATCGACCTCTTTTTTATCGGTCAGCTTACTCATCAAATCTTTTTTAAACGCCCGAACCTTCTGCCTGTCTTCCCTTGTAAAGCTTGCAAAAACAAACATACAAGCGAAAAAGAACACCAGAAGGCATGACTTCTTCGTAAGAGGAAGCCGTTTCATGTCTATTTTCATGGGTGTAGTTTTAATCGACGATTAGTTTAAAAGTTTTAATAATTTTTCCGTTCTGGGTAAGATTGATCAGATATGAGCTCTGAACAGGCAGGTGATTGACATAAGATTTTGCCTTTTCATCTACTTTATCTAAAGTTACCAATCTGCCGCCGCCGTCATAAATAGAGATGATAAGATTCTCCATAGGCGGGAAAACAATGGTAAAGTTTTGATCTTTTTTCACCGGATTCGGATACAATGCAATTTTTGTAAGATCCAGAGAAATATCTTTCTCACTGATTATATTTGATCTCGGATCCTGATTTCCGGTTTCAGGTTTTGTATTTTTCACAGGGCTTACGGCAAATGTGAAATGCGTGGTATTTCCCGTATCGAAAGGATCGATAAAATCAACTTTGCTGAAAGTAACATAATTTCCGTTTTCAATCCCTGCAATCTTTTGAATTTCCCCGTTGTCTTTTTTCAGAAGCATCCAATAAGAGAGTGGTAAAGCCTTTGGATTGACAGTTTCTTTAATAATTCTCACCTGGTAACCGGTCTTAGGAATTTTATTTCCGATAAAACCGATTTCCCAGTTTCTTTCAAGAATATCAAGAGTTCTGTCATTTTTTAATGACATATCTTTATTGTCATCAGCCCACATGACAAAATTATTATTGTCCAGAACGGTGGTGTTTTCAGAATTTGTCCTTGAAATATTGTTCATTCCGATCGCTAAAAAGGGATCTGCCTGGTTGGAAGACTGTTTCTGGTACAGTTCGTTTCCATCATCTCTTCCCAAACCTGTTGGTCTGTAGCTGTAATCTTTGTGTTGTTCAGGATCCCAGATTATTTTCCCGTCGCTTCCGTAATATTTACCTTTTTCTAAAGATATTCCGTATTTGATAGAAAGATAAGAATGAATTTTGTTAAGATCCATTGTTTTAGCCTTTCTTGGCAGGAAAATCATTTCGTAAAGATTCTGATCTTCAAATCTGATCTTTAAGCTGTCTGTTTTCTGCTTGTCAGGATCTGCAGTTCCGGTAAAGGAAAAAATACTCGGCCTTTTACCGATTTCTTTTGCCTCTTTACCTTTGTTGTAAACCGTATTTCCTAAAGAAACTTCTTTGTCCGGATTCATCCAGATCATTTCATCTTCTTTTGAAGCATGAACCAGACTCAGCGTATGGCTCTTGTTTTTACTGTACTTGATATACTTTTTGAGAGACTTATCTTTGATGCCGCAATGAAAATTCAGCAGATTTTCATCCCGGCACCTGGTCGCTTCCCGTAAAGCGGGATTGGTTTTTTCCCAAAGCTGGACATCGGAGTCTGCCAATTGGGCATAAGCCGAGAATGAGCACGACAGCATAAGCATCGTAACAATCCTCGATTGTCGAAGGTGTAGCATAAGCGGATTTTGTTTGTGAAAATTGAAAGTGTGTTATTAGTTTTTACCCTAAATGCGGTTGACGTATTTTAGATAAAATTGTATGTGTGGGTATTTCTGATGTTTCAAAAAAAATTGAAAAAGTATGAGCTGTCATGGTCATTAGTTTTTATAATTCACAAAACTAAGAAAAATATCATATCAATTATTAAATTTTCTAAACTTTAACATTTAAATTAAAATTTGTAACTTAATTTTAATATTAGACAAATAAATTGTATAAATCATAATATCTTTCTTAAATCTATACAGCAAAGATCATCCGTAGAAACGACAAAACATGACGTTTTAAAAAATAATTTTAATGAATTATTTTACGTAAATAAAACATCAGTTGCAGGGATAAATATTCAGCGCTAATTATAACAACAACCGCTCCCGGAATTTGAACTTCCGGGAGCAGTTGTTATGTTTGTTTAAGGGATCTGTCAAAATTAATTGAAAGAAGCACGAAACTCCAGCGGTGACAGATCTGTCTTTGTTTTGAATAGTTTGCTGAATGATTGTGAATGCTCAAAACCCAGCTCATAAGCAATTTCACTTATTGAGAGGTTGGTAGTAGATAATTTTTCTTTGGCTTTATCAATTAATTTTTCGTGAATATGCTGCTGCGTTCCCTTTCCGGTTAATGTCTTAAGCAAGCCACTGAGATACTTGGGTGAGACATTCAAAGAATCCGCAACGTATTGTACAGTAGGCAGCTTTTTAGAGATTAAATCATCTGCAAAATATTCATTCAACAAATTTTCCAGCTTTTCCAGAATCTGGTGATTTGCTTTTTCCCGGGTTATGAACTGGCGATTATAGAATCTTTCTGCATAACTAAGCAATGTTTCGATATGGGAAATGATAATTTTCCGGCTGTACTTATCAATATTTGAATGATATTCTTCCCGGATGTTTTCTACTATTTCACTGAGTGTGGTTTCTTCTTTTTCAGAAAGAAATAAGGCTTCGTGTACCGAATAATCAAAATACTCATAACGGCTGATGGTTTTTGCAATGGAGTTGTTCCAGAAAAAATCTGGATGTATGAGCAACATCCATCCTGAACGCTCCATCGTTGAATGATGATTGACGCGTATATTAAAAACCTGGTTCGGAGCAATAAAAAACATCACTCCTTCATCAAAATCATAATCCAGCTGTCCGTATTTAAATTTTCCGTCAATTCCTTTTTTTACAGAAATCTGGTAAAAACCGAACATCCAGCTTGTTTCTTCCATTTCAACATTATGTTTTATAGAAGCATAATCTACAATACTGATAAGCGGATGTACAGGTTTTGGCAGCCCCCTGAGCTGATGAAATTCGATGATTGATTTTATCCTTATTATTTTTTTCTGCTCCATTAGACAAATTTAAAAATAATTCTGTTCAATATCTTCCAACAAACTGATATTCATGGGCTCCCAACCTAATTGTCTTTTTGTTTTAAGATTAGTTACAGGACAATCCATAGTAATAAAATGGGCCAGCCACTCAAAATGTTTATTTAAATCTTCTCCAGAAAGAGCTTCCATAGGGACATGTAATTTCTCACCGATTATTCCAGCTAATTCTTTCAATGCCATACTTTCGTCCTCCACACCATTATATAAAGCACCGCGCACTCCTTTTTCAAGCGCCAGACGGAATAACCGGGCGGCATCCAATCGGTGTATTCCTGTCCATCGGTTATTTCCATCTCCGGGATATGCAGAAACACCATTTTCACGAGCCTTAGAGATAATAAAAGGAACAAAACCGTAATCACCCACGTCGTGAACAGAAGGCGCTAAACGAATTACTGAAGCATTGACCCCTTTTTCTGCCAGCTTCAGTGCTGTTGCTTCAGAAGCCCGTAAAGAATTTTCGGCAATACTTTCTTCCGTGATCTTCCCATTGATAAGCGGTAAACCTAAAAGTCCGGCAGTGACAATAAGCGGTTTATCAGTATTTATTAATACTTCTCCCATTGCTTCAATAGCGAGACGATCCATTTCTGCGGCTTTAGGAAATTGCGAAATATCCTTTGAGATCATAAAATCATGAGAAAATGCCGCGTGAATAATACCGTCTGCGTACAAAGCGTTTTGTCTTAATATTTCCAGATCCGCAAGATCACCCTCCACAGCCTCTGCACCTGCCTGCCTGATTTTTTCTGCTGATCTTTCCGAACGTGCCAAGCCGGTCACCTGATGTCCCGCATCAATTAATTCTTTTACAATTGCGGAGCCTATAAACCCTGAAGCTCCTGTTACAAATACTTTCATTGTTGTTGATTTTACTGATACAAAGTTCCGTGCATTCAGCAAGATCAGTGTAGCCTAAAGTAAGATTCTTGTAGTCAAAAAGATCAGGAACTATTTATTATGTAAAAAAAAGACTGCCGTTACAACGGCAGTCTTCCAATTAGAAATTATTATAATTTATTTTGCTTTAAAATACACTCTTCTATTTGCTCTGTTTTTCCATTCAGGACATTTTGAAGCTGGATCACATTCAGGATATTTCAGGTCTGTTTTACCATTTCCCTGAGCATCAAGCTTTCCTGACTGTACACCATTCTGCATCAAATAATTTTTTACATTATTGGCTCTTCTTTCAGATAACATTTTATTGTAAGCTTCAGTTCCTCTTGTATCAGTAGCTCCAACAACAGTGTATGAACCGTCTGACGAATTGATATAACTTACTGCGTTATTTAAGATAGGTGTGTTTGAAGGTAAGATTCTGTCTGAATTCAGGTCAAATTCAATACCTTCCAATTTTGTTTCTGTTTCAGCGACAGCACCCTGTCCTTGTGCCTGATCCGGACATCCGTTATTTTCCACACTTCCCGGAACGGTTACACATTTGTCATAAAGGTCGATTACGCCGTCAAGATCTACATCTAAAGCAACCCCTGATCCGTCTACTCTTGCACCTGCAGGAGTATCAAGCTGTCTGTCCCAATCATCACAAACTCCGTCATTATCAGCATCTCCGTTTTTACAAACTACTAAATCTGTAACTTTAGATTCTAACACGCTGATTTTGTAATAGGCCTCCTGTAAAGGATCATGCCACATCAGGTGAGATTCGTGCTTCCCTAAGTTAACAGTAAGACCTAAAGTTGTGTTGATGAAATTATCGGAAGTTTTTGTATTTCTCTGGTTGATTGAAGACCATCTATTTCCTCCGCCATCAAAAGTATCATCAGTTGTTACTACATACATTACTCTTCCTTCAATATCTACACGGTTACTGATTTTATATTTCAAACCTGCACCTGCCTGTCCAAATAATGAATTAAGTTTAAAAGGTTTAACTTCAGTCATTAATCTTTGTCCCATATCATCTTTAAGATAAGCCCTATATGCTAATGTACCAATACCTGCATAACCGTGTAATGCCCATCTGAATGGTGACTTATTATCTACTCTTCTCAAAAGGTTGGAAAAATTAATATCTCCTAAAATAGAGATCGCATCGTATTGCGTTCTTGCTCCATACTGATTATTAGCGGCCGCATTCGCAGGCGCAGCATCTTTCGTATTGAAATACCCCTGTCTTGTTTCACCGCGGTCATACTGTAGTTTTAAACCGAAAGCATGCGTGATAGCCTTATCAACACTGAAATAGGCAGAATAGCCAAACAAGTTATCACCTGCTCTATCACTACTTTTAATAGAAACAAGATCAGCACTTTGCATTAATGGTACACCTGCTCCAAATGAGATAGACCAGTCGTTAAATCTTTTGGATGAATTTGTAAATGGCTGTACATCTGCAGATCCTGAAGAAAAAGTATTCGGATACTGAGTATTATTCATAACCTGTAATGAATCCTGGGCGAAAAGGCATGTGGGTAATGCTATTGCCAACGATAAGATTGATAGTTTTGATTTCATATGATTTTTTTTAATGTTTATTAACAAATAACCTACCCTATTTTTTTAAAAACAGAATAAATTAAATCAGAGGTTTCAGCTCGTGCTCTTCATTATTCAATTATTATACCATTTACGCCATTAAAATATCTAAGAGTGCGCTTCAGAAACAGTATTTTAAAAATATGTGGTATCTAAACAAAGTTGCTTATCAGCTATTTATGGTATTTCATATGCATAGCATACATGTTTTTTATACACTTTAATTTTTATAATATTTAACATTAAAATTTAACTATTTTAAATTTCATTTTAAAATTATTATCAACCAAAAAACATTTATGTGTTAAAAAACCATTTATCAGAGAAGATATTTTACAGGGATAAAGAGAAGCTTATTAATGTGATGTTTTTTAATATTGGTTCGTATTATAAAAATTTACACATTCCTGAAATTCAATATTAAACATTAAAGAATGAGACATCATATTTTAATTTTCATATTAATTATATCTTAAGTTTAAATACAATAATATAAATACGACATATATTGCCATTTTTACAGAGAAGCCGATGTGGATTTTTTTTTTTACATTTGCTTGTAAGAATATCAAATTGTTCTGCATTCGATGTTCATGTAATACCAAGTTTATAAAGCATTAAAAAATCAAGTAATGAGAAAAATTATTCTACTGTTTGCATGTTTGTTAGGTTTTTCGGCTTTCTCACAAATCAAAGTGCTGAAAAATGAAACTGTGGTAGAAATCGGTAAAGATAATTCTGTTGGTTTATATAAAAAGGACAATAAATTTACCATAAATTATCAGGATCTGAATACTGCTAACCTAAATACATTCCGCTCATTTTCCTTTGAAAACCTCAATAAAGATGTTTCAGGTTTATATGAGCTTATCAGCAATGGATTTATTGATATACCTGTGAGCAATATTGTTCTGGAACTTCCTAATGATATTATTGAACTTCATTTTGAGAAGAATTTCGGACAGCCAACCGTTCAGTTTATTCAGTACATCAATAAAAACAGAAAGTACGTAGGAAAATCCCAATTCCTGAACAAAAAGCAGATTGACAAAATTTTCGGAAGACAAAACGGAAAATCTTCTCTTTATGAAAAGCCGGCCGCAGCTGTAATGGGAAACACCGCTAACAGGCCTTCCAATAATGTTACCCCACAAGAATCCGGAAATAAAGACAAGAAAGCTAAAAAATAATCAATTATAATAATATTAACCGGGCTCATTCATTGGAATGAGCTTTTTTATTTTATTTTTGCAAAAAGATCAATACGAGTATGTCTCTTCAGATAAATAATTTAACCAAGAAATTCGGTGAACAAACGGCACTGAACAACATCAATATTTCCATAGACAAAAATGAAATTATTGGACTTCTCGGTCCAAATGGAGCAGGAAAATCTACTTTAATGAAATCTATTGTAGGAGCTCTAAGAATTGATGAAGGTGAAATCATTTTCAACGGTAAAAGCATTACCGAAAATGAAATAGAAAGCAAAAAAAAGATCGGCTTTCTTCCGGAAAATAATCCGCTTTATCTTGAAATGTTTGTAAAAGAATATCTTCAGTTTGTAGCTAATATTCACCACATCCCGTCTTCAAGAGTAGATGAGGTTATAGAACTTGTAGGAATTACGCCTGAAAAGAAAAAGAAAATCGGACAACTCTCAAAAGGATATAAACAAAGGGTTGGGCTTGCTCAGGCTATTATCCATCAGCCGGATCTTTTAATCCTGGATGAACCGACTAACGGGCTTGATCCAAACCAGATTATTGAAATCAGAAACGTGGTGAAAGAAATCGGCCAGCAAAAGACCGTATTGCTTTCCACCCACATCATGCAGGAAGTAGAAGCACTATGCTCCCGAGTCATTCTTATTCATAAAGGCAATATTCTTCAGGACTGTCCTATCAATGAATTTAAAGGTAAATTCGGAAGTCTGGAGGAGGCATTTGCAAGTTATACCCAAGAATCCGTTGTATTTGAAATGAATTCTTAATTGGCTTTAAATTTGATCATTTTAATCCGCCGACAAAATATTAAAATTATGATTAAAACAATTTTATGGGGAGCCGTATTGATGATCAATATTAACATGCTTACTGCTAAAGAGTTACAAAAGCCGGAAATTCCGCAGAATGTTACGAAGCAGGTTTCACAAAAGATTCCGAAATCCGTGATTTTAAAAACGAAAAAATTTAAAATTAAAATCGATCAGCAGCCGGATGGAAAATATCTTTACCAATCATGGCCTGCCAACGGAAAAATTACTTCCAGGCCGAGCATGATTATCAGCGGCGGAGAATTGTATCCGGACGGGACTGGAGGAAATTATTATTTTGAATTTGGTAATGAAGGATATACTTATCAGGTTTGGAGGAATTACCTCACCGATTCTGCTACAAAAGCGCCTTATACACTCACCGTACAGGACCAAGACGGAAAGACGGTTGTAAAACAGAATGCAGTTGTTGTAAAAAATTAAAAAAAGCTCGCTTCGGTGAGCTTTTTTTATGTCCCGGATTCTTTCACCAGATAGAAACTGCTTTCATTAAAGCTTTCCTTTGCTGCCTGATATCCTATCTGAAATATTTTTTCAAGGCGGTCTTTTCTTCGTTCAAAAGTTCCATATGTTGAAAGTTCCTGCGAAGAGATAAACCAGTCACAATAATCAAATTTTATTTTCTCGATTCTGTACGATAAAAGATCATATGATCTTGAAACAATAGCCTTTATTGATTTAAGATCATTAATTTTAATATCATGAGGCGGAGAGACGAAAACACCTATCAATTTATCACATTCATCTCTGATGATATCTGCAGGGAAATTATTCAGTACTCCACCATCGCAGTACATTTCTTCGTTGATAATGTAAGGTGTTGTGATTCCCGGTATGGAACATGAAGCGATAATGGCGTCCACTACTTTAAAATCTTCATCAAAAATTTTTTCCGTTCCGCTTACCAGTTCTGTAGCTACAATTTTTACTTTTCTTGAGAGATCTTTCAGCTTCATATCCCCGAAAATAGGATTCAGATAATTCCTGAAAATTACGGAAGATACAAGTCCCGGCTGATTGAATGCAAAATGTTTCCAATTGAAAAAATAAACCGAATTGAAGAACTCCAGTATTTCTTCCGGGCTTTTTCCCACGGCGTACATGCAACCAACAATGGAACCTGCGCTACAGCATGACAAAATATCAACACCAATATTTTTTTCCCGTAGAAATTTTAAAACTCCTGCGTGAGCAATGCCTTTTGTACCGCCGCCTGATAAAACAAGACCTACTTTTTCAATATTCATTGAATAAATGTAAGAAAATACCACAAATTAAAGGGCAAATCGGTTCTAAAATTTTGTTAAGTAAACTTTAATATTTCCATCAATAACGCCAACGCTTTCAATTATAATTTAATAAGAAAAATTTAAATTAAGAAGCCCGGAAAACTCCAGGCTCATTGATTGTATAATAATTCGCTAATTGTTTATATATTTTTCGAATATTTTTGAAAAATCTTTTTGAATATACTTGTCGAAACTGGTAGTATTCCAGGCGAAAATGTATTCATTAATGGTTCTTAATTCCTGGCTTTTCGACACATTTTCCTGTTTTCCCGATGCTACTGTAGTGATGGCTTTCTGCAAACTGTCATTTGAAAAATTCAGCAATGACTGATTGTGGTGAACGGCCTGCTGAATCGCAAGAAGTGCCTTATACAAATCCTTCAGCTGGTCGATCTGGCTTTTCGTTACACTGATCATCAGCGGAACGTTTCCGATATTGAAAGATATTTCAACATCCAGGTCAATGGTTCCCGCCGTCTGCAAGGCAATATTTGAGAAAGGAAACTGATAATATTCATATCTTCTCAATACTCTTTTTTTATCCAGGGCACTTGCTCCGTCAATGTGAATTAAAGCTCTGTTGGTAAAGCAGTATTCATCTCTTTTGGATTTGATAAGGAAGAAAATCTTTTCATTATCTTCCGATAAGATATAATCATCCGAATCTACTTTATCATAATCCTGTGATGGAATAATTTTACCGATATCACCTAATCCTAATGCTTCCGCAGCTAATTTTTTGAACATAGTCTGTTATTTGTATTTTTTATTAGTGAATAAAAATAAGAAAATATTATTAAAATGATTAAAAAAGAAAAACCACAGATAGAATCTGTGGCTTTGATATTGTAAACTTTGTCAAAGATTTTCAACTTTGACAAAGTGGTATCTACATTTAAATGTGGATCACTTCTCCATAAGCAGCTGCAGCAGCTTCCATAATGGCTTCGGATACAGTCGGGTGCGGGTGGATTGATTTGATAATTTCGTGACCGGTAGTTTCCAGTTTTCTGGCAACAACCGCTTCAGCAACCATATCCGTAACACCTTCTCCAATCATGTGGCAGCCTAACCATTCGCCATATTTAGCATCGAAAATAACTTTGATGAAACCATCTGTATTTCCATTAGCAGTTGCTTTTCCGCTTGCAGAAAGCGGGAATTTACCCACTTTGATTTCGTATCCTTTTTCTTTAGCCTGCTTTTCGGTAAGTCCCACAGAAGCAACTTCAGGGTGACAGTATGTACATCCCGGAATATTACCGTAATCGATTTTTTCAACATGCATTCCTTTAATTTTCTCAACGCAGGTAATTCCTTCCGCAGAAGCAACATGTGCTAAAGCCTGTGTTGGAATGATATCACCAATCGCATAATATCCGGGAACTGAAGTTTCATACCATTCGTTTACCAATACTCTGCCTTTATCCGTCTGGATTCCTACTTCTTCAAGTCCGATATTTTCAATGTTAGCAGCAATACCAACAGCAGATAATACGATATCAGCTTCAAGAGTGATATTTCCTTTTGCTGTTTTAACGGTAGCTTTTACGCCTTCTCCGCTGGTGTCAACACTTTCTACAGAAGCATTGGTCATGATTTCAATACCTGTTTTCTTAAGGGATTTTTCAAGATGTTTAGAGATTTCTTCATCTTCTACAGGAACGATATTCGGCATAAATTCCACCACCGTAACTTTAGTTCCCATGGTATTATAGAAATCGGCAAATTCTACCCCGATCGCTCCGGAACCTACAACAATCATAGATTTCGGCTGCTCAGGAAGAGATAGTGCCTGTCTGTATCCAATTACTTTTTTACCATCCTGAGGAAGGTTTGGTAATTCTCTTGAACGCGCACCGGTTGCGATGATGATGTGTGTTCCTGTATATTCAGTTGCTTTTCCGTCTTTATCGGTAACGGAAACTTTTTTACCTTTCTGTACTTTGGCAGTTCCTAAAATAACATCGATCTTATTCTTCTTCATTAAGAATTCGATTCCTTTGCTCATTTTGTTGGCTACGCCACGGCTTCTCTGAATTACGTTTGGAAATTCAAAACTACCTTCCACTTTATTCAGTCCATAATCTTCAGCATGATTGATATAATGAAAAACCTGAGCAGATTTTAACAAAGCTTTCGTAGGAATACATCCCCAGTTAAGGCAGATCCCTCCCAAACTTTCTTTTTCGATAATTGCAGTTTTGAAACCCAATTGTGCCGCTCTGATTGCAGTAACATATCCACCGGGACCACTTCCGATGACAATAATATCGTAATTCATTAGTTTAAAATTTTTATGCGAATTTAAGGAAAAATATTGGATGTACAGTGTTTCTTGAGTTACAACTCAGATCGCATTAAGTTGATTATCTATTGAAAAAAGAGAACACCAAAGCATTCTCCTTTTAAATCGAAATTAATTTCGTTATGATATATTCTTTATCTTGTAGCTCTTAATAAACGTTTTTCATTTTGATATCGCAGATTCAGGGCTTTCAGCTGATCGCTTTTCATTTTTTTGGTAGCAAGCGGATGATTGAGAATCAGTCTTTTTTCGGTATTGTATTTTTTGTCAAGTTCCCGTGCTTTATCACTATAAAGCTGGCTTCTTGACGGATGAGGCGGTGCTGGCGGGCGCGAAGGATGTTTCTGTGCAAAAGCTTCTGCAGATAAACCCAAAAACAAAAGTGTGGTAATTAAAAACTTTTTCATGACTTTTTATTTTTTGAATGATTGAGCTTTAGCTCAAATATCATTTTGGTTTATCAAATATTTACATATATCATACCACAATTAAATTGGCTTTCCTAATTACTTTTTATTGTATGAAACTCTCCATACGATTCCGCTTACGTCATCGGCAACGAGTAAGGAACCGTCGGCAATCTGCAATACGCCCACCGGTCTTCCGTATACATCTCCTTTTGCTTCATCAGCAATGAATCCTGTAAGAAAAGGCTGATATGGAGCTGAAGCTTTTCCGCCCGCAAAAGGTACAAATGCAACCTGGTATCCTACCAGCGAAGATCTGTTCCATGATCCGTGCTGGCCTATAAAAGCTCCGTTTTTATATTTTTCCGGAAACTGGCCGCCGGTATAAAAAGTAAGTCCTAAAGATGCGGTATGGCTTCCCAGCGGGACATCAGGAACAATGGTTTTTGCAACCAGATCAGGCTTTTCACCTTTTCTCCTCGGGTCTTCATTTTTCCCGAAATAGGCGTAAGGCCAGCCATAAAAAGCATTGTGCTTTACACTCGTGAGATAATCTGGAACCAGCTCGTCACCAAGCTCATCGCGTTCGTTAACAACTGTCCAAAGCTCACCGGTAACAGGGTTCCAGCTCATGCCTACAGGATTTCTTAAGCCAGCAGCAAAAATTTTCTCCCCGCTTCCGTCCGGATTTACTTCAAGAATATTAGCTCTTCGTATTTCATTTTCCATTCCGTTTTCACCTACGTTACTGCCGGAACCGACACTGATGTAAATTTTAGACTGATCTTTATTGGCAATTAAATTTCTTGTCCAGTGGTTATTATATCCTCCGGCAGGAAGATTTACAATCTTTTTTCCAGGCTGGGTAATTTTTGTATCTCCGAGTTTGTAAGGATATACCCAAAGTCCATCAGTATTGGCGACGTAAAATTTATCTTTTATGATGAGCATTCCGTAAGGCTGATTCAGATTGCTCAAAAATACCGATGAAGATTCAGCAACGCCGTCTTTGTTGGCATCGCGGTACAGGATAATTCGGTTGGCTGATTTACCACCAACTTCGGCATCGCTTTTACCGCTGATGTCGTTTTTTATTTTTTCGGTTGTAGAACGTTCGGAATTCGAAAGAACGACAAAAATATCTCCGTTTTCAGCCTGAATCATATTTCTCGGGCTTTTTATATTGTCTGCAAAACGGGTAACCGTAAATCCTTCCGGTGCAACAGGTGTTTTTCCTTTGGGCCACCCGATTACATTGCTGAACTTGTTTTTAGAATTTTTCTCGTCAGGTGCAGGCAATTTTAACGTATCTGTTTCTGTAACTACTTCTTTCCGGGCTGAAGTATTTTCATTTTTATTTTCTTTACAGCTGAAAACAATCAGTGCCAAAGCAGGTAAAAGATATTTTTTCATAGATTAAATTGTGATGGTTTGTAACTTGGTTTGCAAAAAGTGTTCCTTAGGAAATCTGTGAAGCTCGCGGCTTTATAAGAATTTATCATTACACAAAATAAATTCACCCGACTACAAAAGCCTTCAATTCCGCTAATTTTCCATCTTCAAATCTCCAGACGTCGCAATATTCATAGGAAATCCATTCCGAATTTTCGCTCTGTAAACTGATTGTTCCTATTGCGGTTAAATAGTTGCCTTCTTCAATCATTAATGTAACTTCAAACTTCGGAGGCTCCTTGTAGGCTTCAGCCATATAAGCTTTTACCTCATCAATTCCGTTAAGAGTACGGTCTCCAACAAAAGTCCAACGGGTATCCTTTGTACAAAATTCTAAAAACCCTTCGTGGTCGCCTGCCGTAATACAGGCATTAGCTTTCTGCAATATCAGCTTTAAATTCATAGTGGTTTTTTTTTAAGTAAAGTTGATTCTATTGCTGCTAAAAATGTGCCGACCTGTGTTATGGCTGCAACAGACTTTTGGCTTTAATTATCCGGAAATCACTCCACCTCAACATTCTGCTTCAAAGGTAAGTTTTTGGAAGAATTGCCTATAAAAATCCTGTACGTTCCTTTTTCAACCTTCCATTTCATATTTTGGTCTAAAAACCGTAAATCTTTTACAGGCACTTCTATGGTTACCTGTTTTGATTCTCCCGGTTTCAGATGAACTTTCTGAAAACCTTTCAATTCAATAATAGGCCTTGAAACCGAAGCGATTAAATCTTTTACATACAGCTGTACGACTTCACTACCCTCTCTTAAACCTGTATTTTTAACGCTGACTTTAGCAATAATCGTTTCGTTTTCAGTAAGTTTTAATTGGTTTAACTTTAAATCTGAGATTTCAAAAGTAGTATAGCTTAACCCGAACCCAAATGGATACAGCGGTTCGCCGCTAAGATCATAATAATCGTTTCCTCTTCCCGTCGGATGATGGTTGTACGTCAGGGGCAACTGCCCTTCCTCTATCGGAAAAGTAACAGGTAATTTACCGGATGGATTTTCTTCACCGAAAAGAACTTTAGCCACTGCTCTTCCACCCTCTTCTCCGGGATACCAAATATCTAAAATGGCACCTACTTTATCTTTCCAATCCGTAGTTTTTATTGCAGATCCGCCTACAAGTACTACTGCTACAGGCTTTTTTAGTTTTGAAACTTCATCAATAAATTGTTCCTGATTTCCGGGAAGTGCCAGTGAAGAACGATCCTGAAACTCACCTTCGTGAATTCCTGCGGTTACGATGATATAATCTGCGTCCCCAGCGAGCTGTAAAGCATTAGTAAAGTCTTTCTTATAATCCGGCAATCCGTAATTCCAGATAAGTTCAATATTAGCTTCACCTCTGTTTTCATGAAATTCTACAGTAAGATCGTATTTTTCGCCTTTCTTAAAATCCATATCAACCGTTTTGGATGAATAACTCAGTTTTTCCCAATGGTCGATCACTAACTTTCCATTCAAAAACAGTCTGAACCCATCATTTCCGCGAAGTCCCAGCTGATATTTGCCTGTTGCCGGAGCTTGCAGTTCCCCCGTCCAGCGGATACTGTAATTGTCGGGTTGCAGTACTTCAGGATTTGGGGAATACAAGGTCCATTTGAAATTTAATTGTTCGTCCTGTCTTTCAAAAGCAGGATTTCCTTTTAAATCAGAATTGGAAAAATAGATTCCTTTTAACCCTTTTTGATTTCCGGAAAATAAAAATTCAGCCGGAACAGCAACCAGCTTTTTCAGATTCCAGTCGATTCCTTTCGAATACGTGATTTTAATATTTTTATTTTTAACAACATCTTTAATCCCTTCTAGAATGTTCACTTTCTTATTTCCCGGTCCTGAATACCCGCCTAATCTTGCATCCACCGCATCAGTCCCCACAACCAGAATCTTTTTCATCGTTTCCGGAACAGGAAGTGTCTTATTGATATTTTGAAGAAGTACAAAAGATTCAGCGGCTGCCTTTTCGGCTAAAGCTTTATGGTTGATTTTCTTTAATTCCTGAATTTGTTTATCCGAAACATAAGGATTTTCGAACAATCCTAATTCAAATTTTGCCCGTAAAACCCTTGTTACCGCATCATCAATTCTTTGCTGAGAAATTCTTCCGTCCAGAAAGGGTGGAATAAATAATTTATAATGTTTATACTCCGTCTGGAAAATAACATCCAATCCTGCATTCATCGCCTGTGCAGAAGCATCATCATAATCTTTTGCTGTAAAATGAAGCACATTGGCACCACCTACTGCACTTGCATCACTGATCACAAATCCTTTAAAATCCCATTCATTTTTTAATTTTTCCGTCAACAACCAGTGATTGGCAGTCGAGGGCCTTCCATCCAGCAGATTATAAGACGTCATTACCGAACGGCTTTTTCCCTGTTGAAAGGCTTTTTCAAATGGTATGAGATGCGTTTCTTCCAGATATCTTCTGCTCCAGTGAATCGGGTAAGAATCCCGGCCGCCTTCTCCTACATTTGCTAAAAAATGTTTCGGAGTGGTAATAATTCCCTGATTTTCAAAAGAACTGACGAAGCTTACGCCCATTACAGAAGTCAGAAAAGGATCTTCACCATAGGTCTCTTCGGTTCTGCCCCAGCGAACATCACTTGCCAAATTGACAACCGGTGTTAAAATCTGACGGATTCCTCTTAATTTCGATTCTTTGGCAATGGCTGTAGAAACTTCCTTCATCAGGTCAGGATTAAACGTTGCCGCCAGTCCGATGGCTTGTGGAAAAGCCGTTGCGCCTTCCCGCATTAATCCGTGCAATGCCTCATCAAAAGGGATGATTGGAATTCCTAACCGGGATTCTTCAACAAAATATTTCTGGATAGTATTGATTTTCCTGGCCAATTTTTCCGCATCTTCATTGGCATTATAGGTTAACAGCTGCCCTGCCGCTCCGCCTCCCTGATTTCCTGCGCTTACCTGCAGCCCGAAAATTCCGTGCGCATACTGGCCTTTCGGAACATTATCCAAATCTCCCGGAATCATGAAGCACTGCCAGAATTTTTCTTCAGGAGTCATTCTTTTTAATAAATCCTGAACCCTCGCTTCAACAGGTTGTTTTGGATCTTTGTATAATGGTTTTTGAGCTGAGATAAACGCATAATTCAATAATGAAATTGCTATGATTTTAAAACGAAGTTTACAACGCATCACGAAAATAATTTAGTTTAAATAAATTCTTTTGTCTTCAAAAGGACCAAAAGTTCAAGACTTGGAACTCTTCGCTAAAAATAAAATCTGTTCTCTAAAAATTCTAAAACTCGTGCGAATTTAATATTTGTTCTTCGGTTCAATATTGTTAACGCGCTCAAACAGTAGAACTTTCTTAACGCTCACATATTTCATTTTCTTAACGCTCCGATTTCCTATGTCATTTTGATATCAAATAGTCTACAATTTGAACTATTGTCTAATTTGAATTACGGTTGAATATTTCAATTGATTTCTTTCTTCCGGCAAATCAACTTTAATTACATTTCCTGATTGTTTCCATTGAATTTTATTTTTTAATCCTAAAACTTTTAGTGATTTTGGTTTAAAATTCTCCGGAATGGTAAAATTTAATGTTGATGGAGATTTATAATTTGTTTTTTCGTCCAGGTGAAAAATATTCACTGTTTTTCCGTCTTTGCTTTGGGTGTAGTAAAAGTTACCGTCGTGGTAGGGAGCTACACTTCTGGTTGCAAAAACAGCCGATTGGTTTTGATCCATCCAGTCCGAAATTTCTTTCAGCCTTTCGTAAACAATGGCATCATAATCTCCGTTTGGTCCCGGAGCAATATTCATCAGGTAATTTCCACCTCGTGAAATGATTTTTACCAATGTTTCGATAATTTTCTGCGAAGATTTATAGTTATCATTTGGGACATATGAAAATGAATCTCCCATCGTGATGCAGCTTTCCCACGGAACAGAGAGCGGTTTTTCCGGAACGGCCTGCTCCGGTGTTATGTAATTTTCCCACTTTCCGGGAACAGTACGGTCTACGATGATGATTCCAGGCTGATTTTTTCGGGCCATCGTTCCGATTTTATCCATATCGATATCCTGTTCGACTTTGATGGTTCGCTGCCATTCAACATTAGGATCGATGGTATAAAACGGGCGCACCCAGCCGCCGTCCAGCCAGAGAATGTCTATTTTTCCATATTTGGAGGTGATTTCATTGAGCTGATTGAAAGTAAACGTTTTGAAGCTTTCCCATTTTTCGGGATATTTTTTAGGATCATAATTTACATTCCTGTCTTTTGGCGGAAAGTAGGACCACCAGTAATCGTCAGAATGCCAGTCGGGTTTTGAAAAATAGGCCCCGATCTTAAATCCTTCTTTCCGGAACGTATTAAAAATCTCTTTCGTAACATCTGCTTTTGGATTTTTAGAAAAAGGCGTTTTCGGAGAGGTTATTTTATAATCAGATTGTTGTGTGTCAAACATGGCGAAACCATCATGATGTTTGGTGGTGAATACTACATATTTCATTCCTGCTTTTTTTACAGCATCCGCCCATTTTTGCGGATTAAACTGTACCGGATTGAAAGTTGTCTGGAGGTTTTCGTAGTTTTTTACATATTCATAGTATGACTTTCCATGTTCGGGTTTTCTTTGGGTCCAGGATTCATCTTCCGGGCAGAGGCTCCAGCTTTCGACAATTCCCCATTGGCTGTATGTTCCCCAGTGCATGAACAATCCGAATTTAAGATCCTGCCAGTTTTCAAGATTCTGAACAACCAAAGGATCATCCGGTTTCTGATACCCTTCTGAAACATTGTGTGCCTGTGAAAAAAATACAGATGAGATAAATAAAGCGGAGAGAAATACGGTTTTAGTTTTTAGCCTGATGAACATGCAGTTTCGTTTTTGCTAAATTAGTGTTTAACTACAAAAGGCGCAAAAGTTTTCTTGATACATAACCTATTTAGATTTTTGAAATATTTTAGAACACATCAGTTGAAATCAAAGATTATTTAGATATTATGAATCTTTGCGAGACCGGTTTTTGAAATTACAATATGCTTTTCATGATCATTCAGATTGCATTAAATTTTTAAAAGCAGATTCTACTGTTGGATATGAAAATTCAAATCCGCTTTTGATTAATTTTTCTGGATAAATATTTCGGCTTTTCAGTAATAATTCGGTTTCTGTCTTTAGAAATAGTGACGCTATTTCCAGTTGCCAGATTGGCGCATTCAATCCGAAAGGTATTTTCATTTCTTTTCTTAATTTCTTCATGAATTCCTGGTTTGACAAAGGATTTGGAGCGGTTATATTAATTTCCTCGGAGATATTTTCCTGAGCAATGATGAATTCTACCGCCCTGCAAAAATCCTGAATATGAATCCAGCTTATGTTCTGGTTGCCTCTTCCCTGTTTTCCTCCCAACCCGAGTTTTGTGAGCATTTTTAATTTAGGAAAAGCGCCGCCATTATTTCCTAACACAATGGAAGTTCGTAAAGCAATTTTTCGCACATTTTCAGTTTTTACTTTAAAAAATTCGCTTTCCCAACTTTTGCAGATATTCATGGAGAAATCATCACCGATTACCCCGTTTTCCTCTGTATTTAAATGTGTTTCTGAATGAATATAAATTGTTGCCGAACTTGCATTTAACCAAACTTTAGGCTTATTGATACATTCATTAACTGCCTGCTGAAGAACTTTTGTACTTTCTATTCTGGATGAAAATATTTCCTTTTTGTTTTTGTCTGTATAACGGCAATCGACAGATTTTCCGGCAAGGTTGATAATAATATCGGCATTTTCAAGGATACTTTTCCATTCGCCCAACGTTTTTGCATCCCAGCAGATTTCATTTTTATGCTTTGGATTACGCGTTAAAACATACACCTGATGTCCTTTTTCAGTAAAATAATTTTTGAGGTTTTTGCCGAGAAATCCGGTTCCGGCAGCGATGATTATTTTCATTTGTTGAGATTGAGGTTGATTGGTTTACTTTGTTTAATAGGACTTCATCCTACTTTTTTATATATCGCCACTTCGTGGCTCTGCCTTAATTACGCCAGATTTTGACGACCTTTATTGTTATATAAATTATTAATAATACCGTAATGATGCATTCTATAATTAAAATTGTAATAAAATAAAGTGGAAAAATTTTTATAATATTTTGTTGAAATAGTAGAAAGGCCGAGATAAAAAATAGATTTAAAATATATCTGAATAGTAGTTTTATTTTAATTTTTTCAAAAATCATATTTATAATAACCAAAGAAGCTATTGGAAAAACAATTGATGAAACTATGAGTAAGAAAATAACAAAACCTAAATCAATGGGGGCTCCTATCATGAGTTTTTACACTAAATATTTTTTTGTTTTGACTTCAATTTCAGAGCCTTCTGCAAGCATTACAGAAATTGGTTTTTCATGATTTAAACATTCGAAATGTCTTCCATAACTGGCTTTAAAGTCTATGTTAAGCCGATAATTTTTTACCTGATAATAGTCCCATTTTGGGTGGCAGACTTCATATTCCGAAGTTTTATCTGCCTTTTTAGTAAAACCGAAATAATGCTCGGTAATAAACTCGAATTCGGAATCGGATTCCATTTTCAGAGCCTCACTTTCTGCAGAAATTTTGATGGAGTGCCAAGATTTATCCTTCCATGAATATTTTATCAGCAATTCTTCGTCTTTTTGATGAATCAGATTCTTCATCGGTCTGGTATTGTAATTTTCTTTGTACACCAAATTGGCAATAAAACTTAAGGCCGGTTTCGGAACGATTTCTTTGATGAAAACAACTCCTCTTTTCCATTCTGTTCCTTCTTTTTTCCTGACATAAAATCTTAGGTTAACCTCTTCAAAATTTTGATGAAAAGGGATTGGAAGCCCTAATAACTTTGTATTGAGAAACATAAATCCAACAAGGCTGATATAACATTTTCCCTGATAAAAATCGAGTTCGGTTCCTTTTGGAAGATAGGTATGAGAATTTCGGGGCTGATTTCGTAATTGATGATGGCTAATTTTCGCCATTCGGCTTTTAGGAAGTTCATTGTTTTTATGGATTGAGGTTAAGGTTAAGGTTAAGGTTAAGGTTAAGGTAAGGTTGAGGTTGAGGTTGAGATAATGCTAAGTTTAATTTGAAAGCTCAAGAGTTTCTTGACACATGAGTCACCTAAGTTTATTGTAATGCTTGAAAATATTTTAGAACACATTAAAAAATCTACTATTTTCTAAATATTACTTATGGATTACTCATTATAATTTTTCTAATACTGACTGTTTTGACGCTCGCTTCGCTCGCGCCGATCTTCTTTCTGTATTCTGTATTCTGCAGCAATCTTTATCTGTTCGTTGTGTTTCAAAAGAAATCTTTTCATATAGCTTTTAAGAAAAATTTCATTAAAGATCTTCCCGATAATACCGTAGGGAGAGTGAAACTCGAAAATATCGGTCATAACTGTATTTTCGGCCTGCTGTCTAAAAATATGCTGATGTTCCATGGATTTAAAGGCTCCTTTTTGCATGATGTCTGTGAAATAAAAAGGCTTTTCCATACTTGTAATTTTAACCGTTAATGTCTGATAAATTCCCAGATGCTTTGCTCTCCAGGTAACCGTTTCGCCTTCTTCGATGAGTCCGGAAGTTCGTCCTGCAATTGCTTTTTCGCCTGTTCCAGGAACTGACTTCTGATGAAAATCAATATCTCTTGATAAATCGAAAACGGTTTGGATATCGGCTTTTATTACGGTTGTTAATTGAATTTCAGGCATGATCTATTGTTTTATTATCTTCTTTATCATAAAAACTGATCACAAGAGACTGAATCATAAGAACAGGCGATAGTATGATCCAAGAGATGGGAATCCATTCAAAAAAACTAAAATCAACTTCAATTTTAATCAAATTAAATACAATGAACAGCAAAAAAGTGATTACAATATACGTTGAAACAAAAATATACACTTTCCTGGAATCTGTTTTTGGGTATTCTTTAGACAAAAACTTAATTATATTTAAAGAATACTGAACAAAAGCAATGAGAAAGAATTCTACAAAGATGCTGATGTATAAAAAATCCTTTTGTGTCACAGCTATTGCAAGAATAGTGGTAAGAAACAGGATAAATAACGTTTGCTGAATTCTGGGATCGTAGCTAATTAAAGTTTTCATGGGTATTAATTTAAAGGTTTAAAAAGTCTCCTCTTGTTCTTTTGTTTTGTACTTTGAATGTAAAATACATCCAGATTTTAAAGATGAATGTTTTCATTTTTAGTGATTTTATGTTTGTTCATAGCGTGTTTACGGCCTTTCAGGAAAAGAAGAAGGTTCAGAAGCATCATGATTCCGAGGTAAATAGAAAATTTACCGATCTTTTCGCTCATATTTACCACAAGACTTTCCACTGTTTCTATTCTGTAAAACTCGATGATGCATAAGGCAAAACCAACATTCAGAAGATAAAATCCGATTTTAAAAAGAGAGTTTGTGGCCATCGCAATATCTTCTTTCTGGTGAAAAATATCGATCATAAAAATTTTTGAATTTTTGAACAGAAATTGTGAAACAAAAACAGTGAGCGCGATGACAATAGGCAAATAGATCATATACGCTGAAAAATTGTACGTTGCTGTGGTGAGGCTTGTTGCTGTCATAATTGTTTATTTTATGGTTAAATTTTTTCTTAAAAGATACAGTGTAAAAATGTTGATGTAATGCAATACACAAAGAATCAGCATGATATTCCCGATGCGTATTGCTGTTACTGCAAGTACCTGTTCAGGGGAAGTAATCTTGTCCCAGGTTGTAAGACTGATGGCAATATATCCCAGGTTAATCAGATAATAACAGCCTAGAAGTATCCGGTTGATCGTAAGGCAAAGATTTTTGTCATGGATGAGGTATTCCAGGTAGAGTTTTCCTTCGTGATAACATCTTCTTCCGACATCAACGGTAATATATGATGCGGCTGCGAGAAAAATCAGGTATGAGATAATATTAAACATCTTGTAGTTTTTATATTTTCAATAAATATTGAAACAAAAAGTCAAAAAATTAATCTGTAATGTTTGGTTGATAAGATTCAATCAAATGAAATCCGTAGGCAATATAATACATATTGAAAAGTACTCCTCCGATGCCCATGAAGTAAAATATCAAATCCCTATTGGAATCTAAAGAAAATACGGCTGTAAAATAAATAATAACGAAAAATAAAATAACACCGAAGAAATAATATTGATGAAATTTACTTTTACTAATCAAAACTCTTAACAAAAAACCTAATATATTTGACACACCAACAAAGAAAAGTACGATGAAAAATTTGGCAATAGCTTGGTCATAGTCGACAAAGATATATATAAGACCAGCAAAGCTCACCAATGTCTGGAATATCGTTTCTGCTTTTAAAATTTTAAGTTTCATGATTTATTTTTAATGTTATTATATTTTCAATAATTTTTGAAAGTTTATTTGAAATAAAAAAGGATCTGTTCCTTTTTTATCTTATTCTTTTTAAATTCTTCATACCGTGTTGCAGCGTTCAGAATGACCTGTTTTTCATTTCAACAAATTTGTGATTTTCCCAACCAGCCAGTGATCATCACTTTTTATGGCAAGATCCATGATATTGTTGATCTTTCCTGTTACGGAACTGAAATCTTCCATTAATCTAATGAATTCTTTTGCTTCTTCAGAATCTTTATCTTCTATATTTTTCAGTTCTTCCAGGAATGAAATGACCGGTTCAATCTCTCTTTTTCTTCTTTCTTTCGTAATCTGTTTAAACAAAAACCAAACATCTTTTTCGGCAACAAAATATTCTTTACGGTCTCCTTTTATAAATTCCTTTCTAACAATTCCCCAGTCCATTAAAGCGCGGAGATTCATATTGGCATTTCCTCTTGAAATTTCAAGCTGCTCCATCACCTCATCGGTAGAGAGCGGTTTTCCGGTTGCCAAAAGCAATGCATGAACCTGAGCCATGGTACGGTTGATTCCCCAGTTGGTAGCAAACGTTCCCCAGGTCTGAATGTATTTTTCTTTTGCTTCTGAAAGTTTCATCTTAATTCATTTCTTTTACAAATGTAATTATATTTTTTGAATTTTCAATAATTTTTGAAAATTAATTTTTAAAAAAAACAGACATTCCTTGTGAGAGTGCCTGTTTGAATCTAATTTTAATTTACTTATTAATTTGTTTGTATTCTTTAATCAAATCCACAAATCCTTTTCTGTCTCCATCTCTGTCTTCACCCTTACTATCCTTTGCCAATTTTTCAATTGCTTCTAAATCTTTTCCGGTAATAAATTGAGAATCTCTTAAGACCAATCCGAACCAGGCAACCGATGAAGCAAATTTAAAGTCTTTACTTTCGGCCTGGGATTTAGCATTATTTATGGTGTGAACAATTTCAGAACTTTTCGATCCATGAGGTTTTTTGTATCTGAATTTTACGGTCCCTAATTCGTCTTCAAACTTTTGGCTGCCTGAAGTCGAGCTATATTTAAGCTTATTTTGTTTTGGTAAAAATTTAGAATTGACATTAGCAGGAATTATTTCATACAATGCCGTTACGGTATGTCCACTTCCTAATTCTCCCGCATCAATTTTATCGTTTGCAAAATCTTCATTTCTCAGTTTTCTGTTTTCATATCCTATCAATCTGTAGGATTGAACGTATTTAGGATTAAATTCAATCTGAATTTTTACATCTTTAGCAATGGTATAGATGTTTCCGGCAAATTCTCTTCCCAGAAACTTATTGGCTTCCTGAAGATTATCGATATAGGCATAGTTTCCATTTCCTTTATCTGCAAGCGTTTCCATTTTGTTGTCTTTATAATTTCCCATCCCATATCCCAGACAGGTAAGGAAAACTCCGGATTTTCTTTTTTCTTCAATCAGTCTCTCAAGATCTGCTTCCGAAGAAACACCCACATTAAAATCTCCGTCTGTTGCCAAGATCACGCGATTGTTTCCACCTTTTATAAAGCTTTTCTGCGCCAGTTTATAAGCAAGCTCAATTCCTGCGCCGCCTGCCGTACTGCCTCCTGCTTGAAGTCTTTCCAAGGCCTCTGTAATTTTTCTTTTCTCTGCCACTGAAGTAGAAGGCAATACAACACCTGCACTTCCGGCATACACCACGATTGCCACTTTGTCTACCGGTCTCAACTGATCCAGCAATATCTTTAATGAAGATTTTAGCAGCGGCAGTTTGTTTTCATAGGCCATAGAACCAGAAGTGTCAACCAGGAAAACCATATTGGACGGGGGAAGATTATTCATCGGGATGTTTTTTCCTTTCAGTCCTATTTTAAGCAACTGATGATTAGGATTCCACGGACTTTTCCCAATTTCCGTACTGATAGAAAAAGACTGGTTATTTTTAGGCTGAGGATAATCATATTTAAAATAATTAATCATCTCCTCCACTCTCACTGCATTTTTATCGACTCTGCCATATTCTATCATTCTTCTTACATTGGAATACGAAGCATTATCCGTATCAATGGAAAAAGTCGAAAGCGGCTGATTTTTTGTTAATTCAAAAGGATTTTCAACCAAAGCGTTGTATTCTTCATCGTTATAATCAATATAATTTTTTGAAACTTTTTTTACTGTTTTTTTATCAAACTCATTGTCATATACTTTTCCCAAGTTAGGTCTGAATGAAGATTCAACTTCCATAGCCACCATTGCTTTCGGTTTTGGGCAGCCATTATATTCCGGCATTCCGGGAACAGTGGGACAGGCATCGTCTTTATCGAGAATACCGTCACCATCTGTATCCGGCCACGGACAGCCGTTGTTTTCTGCCGGTCCGGCAACTGTAGGACAGGCATCGTCTTTATCAATAATTCCGTCTCCGTCGGTATCAGGAAAAGGACAACCATTATTTTGAGCTGGTCCACGAACATCTTTGCACTGATCGTCTTTATCGGGAACGCCGTCTCCATCAAAATCCGGCCACGGACAGCCTTTGTTTTCAACCGGTCCGGATATTTCAGGACATTTGTCACGTCTGTTTTTTACACCGTCCTGATCTTTGTCTTTTTTAATGCTTAATTTTTTAGTCTCTTTTTGTTCATCTGCCACCGTTTTGGTTTTACACGCCATCAATAATCCTAAAACCAGTATTGTTGTTCCTAATTTTTTCATATCTATTAATTTATCACTCTTCTTTTATTCTATATTCAAGGATGCAGATTTTCGGAAAAGTTTCAGCTGAAAGGAAATATTTTTTACATCAGGGTTGAATTTTAACATTTATTCCTTCGTTCCAGAATTTTTTTTCAGGCATATAATAGAGGTATACGTTGCCGGCTTTCCCGGTATATTCTCCGGCAAATTCTACTTTCAGATCAAGGTTAATTGTTTTCGTTTCGTTGGCATTGAAATGTTCCCAATATAAAACGAGATAATTATCAAAAATCTCATAGTAAGAAAATTGTTTTTTATCCAGTAAGTCTTTTAACAAAGCATTTTGCAAAGTTAATCCTGCCGGAATTCCGATTTTTGCGGTAACCATCGGAAGTTTATTATTCACTTTATTAGAAACCTTTACGGTCATTCTGTTCGTATCTCCTGTTTTTGCCTTCTCAGAACTTAATGATGTTGTCATTGTTACCGGAATATCTGCGTTTTGCGGAGCTTTTAACGTGTAAAATCCATAATCCAGTTTATAAGGAAGGCCTTTTCCGGACGGGTAATTGATGTTAAGAGTATTGCCTCCGGTTTTATAAGCAGAAGCCACAGAATTATTGGCTTTAATTTCTGCGTTGTTAATTGTTATGAATGGCTTTTCTGTTCCGTACAGCTTTTCGTTTTCAGTAAAGAATGATGATAAAGCTTCCAGTGCCAGTGTTGTAGCCTGGGTTGATCCAAAACCATAATAACCATTCAAATTAATCAGTTCATCCGCTATTTCCGCTATTTTTAGCATATTCACCTTTCTATCTTTCTGCAAAGCCGTGAGATAAAGCGCCATTGTTTCAGAATTCGCTGAAAACCCACCGGAGCCTGTGAAGGTGATCTTTGTTTTTATATTTCTTTCATTAAACTGCTTATTAAGAATTTCAATGAGTTTCTGATATTCATTGTTTTTGCCCAAATTGGCTGCAATATTGGCCATCAAAGCCAGCTGGTAAGAATCTTTTTTTGCCACTGCCCGTTTCAGGCTTATCTCGTAGGCTTCATCAAGGTTGCGGATTCCGGTTTTTGATAATGCATATAAAACATACATATTTCTAGACCATGCAAAATCTGAAAAAGCTTCATTTTTTTCATAATCTCTTCTTACTTCAAAAATTCCGTTTTGGTTCTTTTTTGATAGGATAAATGCGGTAAGATCCTGAATGATTTTAGGTTCAATGTTTATGTATTTTTTTAAATCTTTAAATTCAAGCAATGCAAAAGCAGAAAGAGAAACATCCGATTCCGAAGACCCGAAATAAGAAAATCCGCCATCCCGATTTCTGTAGCTCAGCATTTTCTGAAATCCTTTTTTGAGATTCCTGATCACCTGAACTTCCGTTTCAGGAGTGATTTTTTTACTGAGTTTTAAATAATCCAGGATAAAAGTATTGGGATAAACGGTTGATGAAAGCTGTTCAAAACATCCGTGAGGTTCTCTTTTTAAACGTTCAATATCTTCAAACATCTGCAAAGCAGTATTTTCGTACACATAATATGAAGAGTAGAAACTGCCGTCAATATAATCCGGAATATTGATGCTGATGCTTTCAGTTTTATTATTGATTATTGAATGATGATACGGAAAGCCTTTTTCTTCCACTTTAAAAGGCAGAATCATCGTTTCCCTGAAATCTCCGGATCTGATGGTAAATTGTATGTTTGAGGCAATTACTTCATTTGTACGGATTTTCACAAACAATTTTCCGGATTCTAGAGGTTTTAACGTAATCGCACTATCGGATTCCACAAGGCTGACACGATTCGGAACAATAACATCCATGACCATTTTCCTGGTTTCCGGCGAATTGTTTTTAACGACGACAGGAATAATCATCTCATCTGTTCTTGTTACATATTGAGGTAATTTGGCATCAATGGAAATAAGACTTTGTGCGGCATACGTTGTTTCATCCCGCCCGATTTGCCCGGAAGAAGAGATTCCTTCCGTTATAATCCTGAAAGCAGAATTGGCATCAGAATTATAAAATTCCACCTGTGCTTTTCCGTCTTTTCCTGTCTCCACAACGGGATTCCAGTAAAGTGTTTCGCGATAATCATACCGATATGCTGTGTTGGCAGTTGTATAGACCGGGTAAGAAAAACGCCTGGAATATTCATACGAAACAAGGCTGTCACGCGGTATATTCAATAATGCGTAATAGGATCTGGGTGTAATATCAAATTTAATTTTAGAACGATTATTTTTATAAGAATTGATGATCACGACGCCATTTGCGCCTCTGTTTCCGTAAATGGATGTTGCGGCTGCATCTTTTAAAACAGTTAGACTATTAATATCATTCGGGTTAATCGTTGTCTTAAAATTTTCTACAGGGACACCGTCAACAATATACAAAGGCGTTTTATTGGCTAAAGAAGTATTTCCTCTGATCTGCACATTGATGTAGCCTCCCGGTTGACCTGAAGGTGAAACTACAATTCCTGCGGCTTTTCCGGACAATATAGAAGATAACTCAGGGGTGCCAAATTCATTGTTTTCAACTACATTAGATGCAACAGTACTATATTTTTTTGTAAGGGTCTGCGAATAACCCAGAACAATAACTTCTTCAATTTCTTGAGATTTTATTGTATCGCTTATGCCTTTTTTGTTTAATACCGAAGTATTCTGTTTGTTTTCAATGGAATATGTTGATTTTTTTGCTTCATCATCAGATACCTTTTTCTCTTCTTTTAAAGTTTCCTTTACAATTTCTTCAATGTCTATATTATTTATTGTTTTTTTGCCTAAAGGGTTTACAGGTAGTTTATAAGATAAGATACGGATTTTAACCTGCTGTTTCGGCTGGTGAGATTTTGCAATCAGTTTGAGGGGATATTTTTTGCTTAAATCATAAAAGTAAAATAAACCGTCTTCAGAAGTTGTCTGTTTCAGGATTATGCTGTCTCTTACGAGGAATACATCAGCTTTTACGGGCTTTCCATTTTCATCTTCTACAATTCCGTACACCGGATTTTTCTTTTCCGGAAGATACTTGTATTTCTTCTTCTGAAGAACTTCGGGAGTCATTTCAAAATATCTGTAGCCGTTGGTAAGCATTACCAGATCAAGGCTTTTACATCTTTTCTCTTCTTTTTTATCGAAATAAAACTGGGGTCTTTCAATTTTCCCTTTCAATTCAGAATCAAGGAGCAGCCAGGAAATGATATGGTTTTGCTTGTCGTCTGCGTACGTCCATAATTTATCATCGACAACACTCAGCGCTACATTTGCCGGAACCGGATTATTATTTTCGTCTGTAGTTTCGATATTGAGAACAACTTTCTCCCGCGGGAGGTAGTTTTGTTTTACAGGTTTTACTTTTACAGTCATCTGCCTGTTTTCATTCGCAAAAACAATACGTTCTGCCAACGGAACATTGTCTTCAAAAACCGTAAATCTGCAAATTCCGGCAGGAAGCTCATTTTCAGGAATTTCCAGTTGAGCGGCTCCGTTTTTTACCGGGATTATTCTGTGATACATTTCTTTTCCGCGAAAGCTTCCTTTAATGGTAAGTGTTTTTTCTTCGGTTGAAATGATTTTAAAATAGATTTTCCGGTTTTCTTTTTTCAGGTTAAGTACAACGCCTCCGTCTTTTGCTGCAGGAAATTGATACACTGTGGAAATATTTCCGGGTTTAAGAACTTTTGCGTAATAGCTTTCAGCTCTTTCAGGTGTAAAATAAAAATTTCCCATCCCGAAATGATACGCTGAGGTTTCTGCAACCTTCTGATGATTCCGGTTGAAAATTTCTAACGTGGCATCAACCGGTTTTCCGTATTCATCCAGAATTTTATAAGCTATATTCTGTTCAATTCCGTTGATAAGAGTTCCGCCTTCCGGCATAAACTGTACATCAAGATTATTCAGGACAATCGGGATATTTCGGGAAATGGATTCTGTAAATCCGTCGAAATTTATTTTAATATTCAGCAGAGCATCAGAAGATTTCAGCACTGTGGGAAGCTTAAATTTCAGTTGGTTTTTTCCTTCTTTGTCTGTGATAAATTTTCCTTCAGAAATGGTTTCTCCGTGATGTTGTACTGTAAAATTTCCTTCATAAAAAGGAATTGGTAAATTACTAAGGCTTCTCATTGAAAAATCTGCAAATCCCTCATCTCCTGCTCCATAACCTTTTTTAGGAAATTCAAGCTTCATAAGAATCCTTGGAGATACGATTTTCTGGAGGGTAATTTCTTTTTCAAAAACATTTTTCTCGTCTTCGTTCTGCATCCAGTTGGTAAAGGCGCGCAGTTTGTAAATTCCGCCTTTCATATCGCTGTTGAAATAAAAGTATCCTTCAGAATATCCGTTTATGATTTCGTATTTAGCTTTTTTTACCACGCTTCCGCCGGGATCCACAAGCTCAAAATTTACGGTCTTACTCTGGTTCGCAGGGAGGTTGTTTTCTCCCTGTACCGTGTAGATTTTAAAATACATTTCTTCGCCTGGCTTATAAAAAACATGGCTGGTCTGGATATAGGTTTTTTCTTTCTCAAAGTTTTTAAATGGTTCCTGAGCTTTAAAAAAAGAAGCAAAAACCAGAAAAAGTAATCCTGAAACAAATGATATTATTTTGAAATTCATACGCTAAAATTGAAATGAAACCATACAGCCAAAAGTTTTATAAGAAGGAAGATTAAAAAAATCCAGTCCTCTTACGTTATCAGCGTCATAAAAATTCTGGTTAGAATCTGCCCCCTGATTGGCCTGCCAAAGAATAATATTGTTGACATAAAAAGTAATATCCAGCGCTCTTTTAAATTGTCCGACATCAAATTTTGCCGTTAGAGAAATTGTATTAATTTTTATATAATCAGCCTTCTGAACGTAATTTTCCGCAATTCCCAAGTAGCCGTACCGCGTCCATAGGTTCTGCAAAACATCCTGATCCGGATCGTAAAAATCAACAGGAACCTGATTGATATTTCCTGCTGCATTTACTCCCTGAAAAACATAGTTCTTAATATCCCTTTCATTTCCTGATGTTCTAGAGCGTCCGTAATAATCGAGCACTGCCTGAGTTCCGTTCCACAGCTGTCCGCCTTTTTTCCATTCCCAATTAAGATCAAGAGAAAACATTTTATAGCTGAAGTTATGGCTGAATTTCATGATAAAATCGGGTGTAGGATCTGCGATAATCTTCATTCCTTCGGCTTTTTCAGGATATCCTGATTCATCAATGATTATTTCGCCATTGGCATTCCTTTTAAAATAGCTTCCCATTACGGCTCCTAAAATTTCACCTTCGGAAATTGTTTTGTAAATATCCCTGAATCCTGAAACGGCAAGATGATTATACCCTGAATCTACCCTGTCTACCACATCCCGGTATTTGAAAAACGAAGCTTTCTGGCTCATTCTGAAATCCGGACTTAAATAGACATTTTCATAAAAAAAATTCATTTCATATCCGCTGTAGGTGTGATCTGCAATATTTTTGAGCTTTAACCGGTTATTCTGAAAAACAGGAAAAATATCGTTGTTTATTTTGCGGCTAAAATATTCTGCCTCAATGCCTAAATTGTTTCCGGATGTAAGCCTGAAACCCGTTTTCCATTCTTTTGTATCTATATTCGACAGGTTCCGGAATGTATCAACTTCCTGCAGCGGAAAATATTGATTTGAATTCTCAGCGTTAAGTAATGTTGTCGCATAAGAAGCATACGACCTTGTAATTTCCGGTTCGGAACTCAGCCGTGTATAGGTTCCTAAGAGTTTAAAATTAATATTACGCCAGCTGAAAATATCATTGAAGATAATATAAGCACCGGCTTTTGGAAGAAAATAATTATTCTTTAGTGAAGTATTTGAAATATAGAAAGAATTTCCAAGATTTATTCCCGTTTCAAAATCATTGTAATTTTCATAATTCAGTTTGTACTCAAAAATATAATCCTGCGACGTTCTGTGATATGCATATTTTGTATTTTCCAGGCTGTTATCAATATCTGATTGTTGATTGTTAATGATTTGGCTAAAGCTAAATATATTTTCCCAGTCATTTTTATCAGGACTGTATGTTAATAAAATAGAGGAATTATACAATCTGTTATTTTGTATTCTTTCATTCCTTAAACCGCTTAAAAATCCGGAAATTGAAGGTTTATATTCATCAAAATTTCTGAATACGTCATGTTCATAAGATTGGGTAATTTTAAACCTGAAATAGCTCCAATTTCTTACAATAGCGCCATTAAACTGCCTTCTTTTATCACTGTAATTATATTTGTTGTTCTGAAAAAATAAAAATTCAGGATTATCTGCCAGCTCACCATAGCTTCTCTGCAAACCGCCTGGTAAAAATGCGTTTTGTTTATTGGAAAAAGAAGCAGGTGTAAGCAGGGAATTCTGATATGCTCTGTTGAAGAGTCCTATCCTGTTGGAATTGGTTGCTTTATTTTCGTCGTAACTGAACGCAAAATTTAATGAGAACTTTAAAATTTTTGAGCTTAGCTTTGTCTTCAATGAATTGAGAGTATTGTACTGATCAATAAAATAGTTTTGGTTCTTTTGCTGTCCCAATTCCAAAGATAACCGGACCAGGTCATCATTCCTGTATCCATTGCTTTTGATAAATGCACTCAATCTCAGCTGATTATTGTATCCAACTGTTGTTTTGAAAATATCATTTTGATAAGCTTGTGCTGCGGTATTTCCATCAGTTAAGGGAATTAACCTGCCATTCTCATCATATTCATATGGCTGATTATCAAACTGCAAAGAAGAAATATCCGGTCCGAAGCTGAACATTTCGCCTGTTTCAGGGCCTCTCCAAATTAATTTTCCTCCTTCAGACCTTCCCTGTACGTATTGGTTTTGCGTTTCCGTAATAGAATTTCTTTTCTTTACATCAACAGAAGTGGTAAAACTTCCATTAAGCAGCAACAAATTCTGTGAGCGCATCTTTAATTTGAAATGACCTTTACTCACTTCTTTTAGCTTTCTTACTGCGTAATAACCAGAGTTGACCGTTACCCTTTGGCTGGATTTTTCAATGCTGAATTCATCTTTCAGATCTCTGAAAATCAAACTATCATACTCTTTATTTTGAATATTCTCAGCGTTTTTTTTCTCAACCCGACTTTCAAGGATAGATTTCAGCTCTTGCGGATAATAGACTACCGCTTTGTTTTTTCCATTATTCCAAACCAGGGTATCATATTGTTTTGCTGCAATGATTGCGAAACCTTCTTCATCAGTAAGCTCATAAACGCCGCTGTTTTTATTCAGAACTTTTAAAAAATTCTGTGGTTTTTCTTTTTCATTTAAAAAAATCCGGGAATAATACAGCTGCGAATTCTGACCGGAAAAATAATTCACGGCAAGCAAAAAAGATAAATAGTAAACCTTATTCATGGTTTTTGTTATTAAAATTCAGAAAAGAAACTTCTCTCAAAGTCCCTTTCCTGATGTATGATAAAATGGTTATTGATTTTTTTCAATATTTAAGATTATTTTTCGAGAGCTTTCTCTTGCATAAGTTTTTTCAATCTTTGTCTTTCTGCTTTAGAAATATCTTTTGTGATGACTACGATTAAGCCGTGCTTTGCTTTGCCGCCAAATAAGCCGCCGGCTTTTTCTTTACTGATTACAGAAATATTGTCAATTTTTACAGGATCCAGTTTTTTTAGGGTTTCTACATCAGACATTGCTCCGTTGATAACAACCAGAGGCCCGGCTCCCGGCTGAGAATTGGCCAGATATCCCACTGAAATATCCAGTCTTCCAGATCCTGCAGCTCCCGATATAGAATTTATCCTGAGACCAGACGCAATTCCGTTCAGAGAAGTTACAGCCTGTTTTTCACCGAGAAAAGTTCTTTTCCCACCATTTAAAGCAAGAGGTTTGTACTCTTTCGTAGAAGTTTTTTTATAAAGTATTTCGGGTTCCTTCTTTTTTTCATTAAATCCGAATTTTAAATCCGGATATTCATAATCTGCAGTATCTGCAATGGTGCTGAGTTCAGAAATTCTCTTGTTGGAAGCCATTGCATTCATTGAAGCCTTTTCTTTTTTAATTCCCATTGCAATAACTTCTTCTATATTCTGTCTTTTGATGCTGTCCATCATCGCATGTTCTTCAGCAATCTTCGTTATCTCCTTATCAGAAGACGGCGCAGATGTTATTTCTTGAGCCGGATACGTTAATGAGGGAGTGTAAAGTTTGGGTGTTTCATTTCGGGCTAATTTTACAGCAGCAGATGGTACCATTGTTTTTTGAATATTTACTTTTAAAGTACTGTCAGTATTCCGGATATGTTCAGAAATTTGCGGAGAATACGTTTTTTGAATTGTACTCTTGTTTGCAATAACCGGTTGATGAATTGTTGAAGTATCTGCCGTTGAGGTAAAATAAAAAATTCCGGAAGCGATGATCAGACTGGCGGCAATTCCGTAAGGAAGCCATGCAGAGATTTTTCTCTTTTTCTTTTCTTCTTTTTGATCCAGCTTTTCCTCTATTCTGTTCCAAACTTTATCAAACCCCGGAAAAGTTGCAGGTTCTTCTAAAGACTGAGAAGCCTCATTGAAAGTTTTATCAATATCGTGATTATTTTCCATTGTTGTAAAGTTTAAACATTTTGATTCACCAGAAGTTCCTGAAGTTTTTTTCTTGCAAAATTGAGCTGAGATTTTGACGTTCCCTCACTTATGGAGAGCATAGTTGCAATTTCCTTATGAGGATAACCTTCAATGGCAAAAAGATTAAAGATCGCCCTGCAGCCTTCCGGAAGAAAGTTGAGAAGATGCAAAATATCTTTTTCAAAGGAAACATGTTCACCTGCATCGGAACTGATGACATTGTTTTCGTCGAGTGAAATATGTAGCCGCTGAGCTGTTCTGAGTTTTTGAAGGCATTCGTTAACCGTAATTTTCCTGGCCCAGGCTTCAAAAATATCCGGGTTGTGAAGCTGATCTATTTTGGTGAAAATTTTATAAAATGTATCTGCGAGTGCTTCTTCGATATCTTCATCGTTTTTAAGATATCGTCTGCACACCGAATATAGTTTTCCTGCCATCTTTTCATAGACTTTCCGCTGGGCATTGCGGTCGTTCCGCTGACATTGTAGTATTAGCTCTCGTTCCATAATCAGGCTTTATATGTATACAGATGCAGAAAATTCCAAAAAGGTTGGAAACATGATCAACTTTTTTTGAAAAGTACTGAAATCTGATGAGGAAGGCAAATGAGGCACAACGTAAAAAAGAGAATTTATTACAATTTCCCGGTGATCAAACAGATTTACTCAGAATCCTTATTTAAAAAGTTATTGATCCAAATTTATGATATGGAAGCATTTAAACTAAATTATAATTTTTCGATTTGATTATTTTACAACGGATTTTCGCGAATTTGCAAAGATTCATGAATTTTTCATCATAATAAAATGTATTGGTATGGTCTAAAGTTATGATGAAGGACCTCTACCCTAGCCGTGATTGAGCGGCATGTTTGAGCTCTTTTTCTGATTTCGGCGGCGGCTTTTGCCGCCGCCGAAATCAGAAAAAAGCGAGTAGCGAAAGCGCGAAAAAGCTCCTAAATCCAAGATGAAGTTTAACCTTACGGTCTGTAACAAATCTTTAATATGAACGACTATTCATATAATAATTTTTATAGTAATGAAGAATACCAAATTTATATCATTACTTTTTGTTTTGTCTTCAGGAAGTATGATGTTTGCTCAGGATGACTTAATCAACAAGTTAAAAAACAATCAGTCTCAAAATGCCAATTTCCAGTTTACCACGCTGAAAGATGTGGGCGCAACTTCGGTGAAAAATCAGGGTTCTTCGGGAACATGCTGGAGCTATTCGGGAAACTCTTTCCTGGAGTCTGAAATGCAGAGAATGGGAAAAAAGACGGTTGACCTTGCAGAAATCTTCACGGCAAGAAACTCTTACCACGACAAAGCAAAATTATACGTGTTAAACAATGGAGCCATTAACTGGGGCGATGGCGGAGAGCTGCATGATGTCATCAATATGTACAAAAAGTACGGTGCAGTTCCGCAGGATGTTTACACAGGACTGAAACAGGGACAGACCCTGAATAACTTCTCTGAAATGCAGGGAAAACTAAAACCTGTTCTGGACAGTCTCGTACAGGCATCATCTAAAGGAAAATTGTCGGACAACTGGATGTCTTCAGTAGATGCCATTCTGGATCAGTACCTGGGAAAAGTTCCTGCTAATTTTACCTATGAAGGGAAATCCTATACGCCACAATCTTTTGCAAAAGAAGTGGTAGGCATTAATCCGGAAGATTATGTTGAAATTTCTTCCTATAAAGATTATCCGTATTACCAGAAATTCGTTGTTCCGATTCCTGATAACTGGAGCCATGATTCCGATTGGAATGTTCCGATGAAAGATTTAACGGCGATTATTGATAATGCTGTGAACAAAGGCTATTCCGTAGGCTGGGCAACGGATGTTTCCGAACCTTATTTTTCTTACAAAAACGGGGTGGCGTATGTTCCGGATATGGATCTGAACCAGATCAATAATGAGAATAAAGGAACTTTATTCACCGAACCTAAAAAAGATAAAACCATTACGGAAGATATGCGTCAGCAGGCTTTAAATAACCTGTCGACAACCGACGATCACGGTATGCACATCGTAGGATTGGCAAAAGACCAGAGCGGAAAAGAATATTATATGGTAAAAAATTCATGGGGTGTAACGAATGATTTTGAAGGATATATTTATGTTACAAGACCGTATGTGGAGTACAAATCTACGGCAATCCTTCTTCACAAAGATGCGCTTCCGAAAAGCATCAGAAAACAACTGAAGCCAACTAAAAGCATTGGGCTGTAAACGATAATTCAATCAGGATTGACCTGATGTTTTAGATATTTAAATCTGTTAAAACCACTTTCAATTCCGGAAAGTGGTTTTTCTTTTTAAAAGAAAACCGCTCTAAGAATTGATCTTAAAGCGGTTTTGGTAAAAAATTTAAATAGGTAATCAAGATATGGTAAAATCATCAACAGTGAATTTTGCCCTGTAAGTGAATAGGAACTGTCAGTTCAGAAAAGTTGTCAAAATCTAACTGACAGCAAGGCAGATTCACTATTGACAATCAAACTTTAGTATAATACCCCTAAGCTTTCTGCAGAAAAATCAAGCAGGGCCTCGGTATTCTGTTCTTTAACTTTTTTAGCCCACTCAGGATCCTGAAGCAGCGCACGGCCAACAGCTACTAAATCAAAGTCGCCTCTTTCCAGTCTTCTGGTGAGTTCCGTTAAATCTGCTTTTTCCGTTCCCTGTCCTGCGAACGCACCCATTACATCTCCTTTTAGTCCAACTGATCCAACAGTAATAGTTGGCTGGCCGGTAATTTTCTTTGCCCATCCTGCGAAGTTGAGGTCGGAACCTTCAAATTCCGGTTCCCAGAATCTTCTTTGGGAGCAATGGAAGATATCAACTCCGGCTTCTTTTAACGGCAACAGCCATTCTTCCATTTCTTCCGGTGTATGGGCTAATTTAACCGAATAATCCTGCTGTTTCCATTGAGAGAGACGAATAATGATGGTAAAATCATTGCCCACTGCAGCTCTGATGGCTTTTACAACATCTACTGCAAAACGGCTTCTTTCTTTAATCGTTTTTCCGCTATATTCATCGGTTCTGGTATTGGTACCTTCCCAGAAAAACTGGTCAATAAGATATCCGTGTGCTCCATGAATTTCAACAACATCGAAACCAAGATCTTTGGCAGATTTTGCTGATGCGGCAAACTGAGCAATTGTGTCCTGAATATCTTCCAGTGTCATAGTCGATGCTTTTTCCATCTCCACAGTCGGATAATCCGGAGTGCTTCTCGTATCTCCAACATGCCAGATCTGAGGTCCCATTTTTCCGCCATTTTCGTGTACGGAGCTAATTACGTTTTTCCATCCGTTTAAAGCTTCCGTTCCGTAAAAATCCGGGATATTCTGCATATTTTTTGAAGCCGGACGGTTGATTACGGTTCCTTCAGAAATGATTAATCCAACTTCCGCAGCAGCTCTTCTTGCGTAGTAGTCTGCGATCTGCTGGGTAGGAACCCCGTTATCGGATTGCGCTCTCGTCATCGGAGCCATTACGATTCTATTTTTTAGCTCTAAATTTTTATACTTGAAAGGTTTAAATAATGATTCTGTGCTCATTTTTTTAAATTTATATTTATATTTGTTACACAAAGTAACTAATAATAGTTCGTATTTGTATCTTTTAATATAAAAAAGTAGTAACTTTGTGGTAACTGATGATGGTAACGTGGAGGTAACGATAAGGTTGAGGTAAAGGCTAAGGTTGGCGTCGAGGGCTTCGCTTGACAATGTTAAAAGAATTGATATAATTAAATCTTTGTACCCTCTTATAAGTGAAATCGAAGATTCGACGTAGTCAAACGGCTTTGTGAAACTTGAAACAGTTAGTATTAAAAATAAAAATCTTTGTGAACTTCGTGTTCAACAAAACACAACAATTAGAAATAAAACTTCTATGAAAAAGAACGAATTAATGCAATACAGCTGTCCTCTCGGTAAAGCAATGTCTGCCTTAGGAAGCAAATGGAAACCGATTATTGTTCTGGTAATCAAAGACCGGAAACTGCGTTTTGGTGAACTTGCGGTGCGCATTAATGTCATTTCCAGAAAAGTTTTAACTGATCAGCTTCGGGAAATGGAGTCCGACGGACTGGTGATTCGTGAAGAGTTTAAAGAAATTCCGCCGAGGGTTGAATATTCTCTTACGGAGAAAGGTTTAGCCTTGCTCCCGATTTTATATCAGCTTGAGGAATGGGAAACCAAATACCATGTTTATGATTCGGAAAAAGTTAAGGATTGCAAGGCTTTTTTGGAAAATAAGAACAATAAGAAGGTTGCTGTTTAATTACTTAAAAGAAAACAAGTTCGATTCTGGAAAATCAATACCTTCATTTTTCCTTAAAAATTCAGTGATTGCGTCAACTCGAGTTGCAATAAGATTACTCCTATTAGAAATTGTCCAATCTGTCATTATTCCTATTAATTTTGGATTAGCAATTTTGTCATAATCTTTAGGATTCAAATACCATAATCCGCAACCACTAATTCCAAATAGATCAGGGCCAAAACTAAAGTTTCTAGATTTAAAGTTTAAAACATTTTGTCGGTCATAGTCAACTATTATATTTAAGAATTCATATCTATTAACTTTTCTATATTCAGAAGCATCAGCACATTTTGTGAAATGAATGAAAGGTCGGGAATGGAACGAATTTCGTGATATAGATTTTTTTGACCAACTTGAAGGATAACCCCAAATAATATAATTATAAGAATAATTATTTTTGTGATTGATCTCCAAATTATTTTCATCTAGAAAATTATAATCTTTTTTCAAATCTTTTATTGTAAGATTATCTAATATTACAATTCCTATATCTAATTCATCCTTATCCCTTGATGATTTTGGATTATTTACTATAATTCTACCTCCAGGTTTAATTAAAGTTTCACCATTATTTAGCGGAATAAATAATTCATGAAAATCATCAAATACATGAGCCGCAGAAATAAGCAGATGCAAATTTCCAATTTTTATAAACACACCTGTTCCATGCACTTTATAATCAAAATAATTCTTTATTAAAACACAAGTATAATTTTGAATTATGGATAGACTATCAGCTTGCCTTTTTGCTATTTGCTCTAAAATATTTTTCATAAGAACTCTAATATAACATTTTTTAACAATAAAAAAAACCGCTCCCTAAAGAAGCGGTTTCAAAATTTATCTAAAATCTCAGTTAAAATATCGCAGGATATTTCTGAGGATTTGTTTCGTTAAATAGAGCATAAATTTTTTCCACCATATCGTCTGCAGAAGGTTTAGAGAAATAATCTCCGTCACTGGCGTACGCCGGTCTGTGATCGTTTGCTGAAATGGTCAGAGGATCAGAATCTAAAAATCTGAATGCTTTTTGCTTTTCCAAAATCTGCTGAAGAATAAACGCTGAGGTTCCTCCTTCCACATCTTCGTCGATTACCACCAATCGGTTGGTTTTCTTCACCGATTCAGCAATTTCATGGGTTAAATCGAATGGAATCAAGGACTGAACGTCAATCACTTCCGCAGAAATTCCTAATTTTTCAAGTTCTTCCGCAGCTTCCATAACAATTCTCCACGTAGAACCGTAGGTTACCAGCGTTACATCTTTTCCTTCTTTGGTTACTTCAATTTTTCCGACAGGAACAGTGAATTCTCCTAAATTATCCGGTTGTTTCTCTTTTAAACGGTACCCGTTTAAACATTCAACAATTACGGCTGGTTCATCACTTTGAAGCATGGTATTGTAGAATCCGGCAGCTTTCGTTAAGTTTCTCGGAACCAAAACTAAAATTCCTTTGGAAAGATTAAGAATTCCTGCCATTGGAGAACCTGAATGCCAAACCCCTTCCAGTCTGTGACCTCTTGTTCTGATGATTACCGGAGCTTTCTGTCCGCCTTTTGTTCTGTACTGAACGGTAGCAAGATCATCGCTCATTCCCTGTAAACAATAGAGAATATAATCTAAATACTGAATCTCCGCGATCGGTCTCAAACCTCTCATCGCCATACCGATTCCCTGCCCAAGAATTGTTGCTTCACGAATTCCCGTATCGGCAACACGAACTTCGCCGTATTTTTCCTGCATTCCTTCCAATCCCTGGTTGACGTCGCCGATATTTCCGGCATCTTCACCAAAGACTAATGTTTCAGGATATTTTTCGAAAATCTTGTCGAAATTATTTCGTACCACTACTCTTCCGTCCACATCTTCAGAAGCATCAGAATAGATTGGTTTAATTTCTTTTACGTTTTCAGCTTTCCATTGAGACTGAGAATATAAATGAGAAGAATAATTGTCTTTCTCCACTTCGAAAATCTCATTGTATTTCTGCATCAGCTGATTTCTTTCTGCAGAATTTGTTCCTCTTGTTGCCAGCAAAGATCTTCTCACCAAATGGAAAACATCTTTTTTGGCTTTGGAAACCAATTTGTTGAACTGATTAATATAGTTTTCAATTTCGGAATTCTGACCTTTCAGATTTTCAACGAAAGGCAATACCGCATGAATTAAATCCGTAATGGTTTTCTGATAGCTTTCCCAGGCTGTTTTTTGTCCGGCTTTTACCGTTTTTTTAGCTTCATCATCAATAGCATCAAGCTCTTCAGCCGTTGCCAGCACTTCTTCTTTACCGTCAATTTCAATGGAATAATTCAGAATCCATTCTCTGAATTTTACCAGACCGTCAAACTGGGATTCCCAGGCCAGACGCTCTTCGTTTTTATATCTTTCGTGAGATCCGGAAGTGGAATGTCCCTGAGGCTGCGTAACCTCTACCACATGAACAACTACCGGAATGCTTTCCATTCTTGCAAACTGCTCTGCTCTGGCGTAGGCATCCAGCAATGATGGATAATCCCAAGCCTTTACCTGGATAATTTCACATCCCTGGAATTCACCTTCTTTTCTTTGGAAACCGCTGAGCATTTCCGCGATATCCGCTTTGGCTCTCTGTTTCATCGTAGGAACCGAAATCCCATATCCGTCATCCCAGATTGAAACGATCATCGGAACCTGAAGCGCACATGCAGCATTCAGCGTTTCCCAGAAATGACCTTCTGCTGTAGAAGCATCTCCAATGGTACCGAAAGCGATCTCGTTCCCGTCTTTTGAGAATTTCTCGGAACCTTCAAATTTTACGGATTTATATATTTTGGAAGCTTGTGCCAATCCTAATAATCTAGGCATTTGTCCGGCAGTAGGAGAGATATCAGATGAAATATTTTTCTGAGCTGTTAAGTCTTTCCAGCTTCCGTCTTCATTAAGGCTTCGTGTAGCAAAATGTCCGTTCATCTGTCTTCCTGCAGAGGCTGGCTCTCTTTCAACACTGGTATCTGCATACAGCTGTGCAAAAAAACTTTCAACAGTCAGCGCATCAACAGCCAGTGCAAAGGTCTGATCCCTGTAATATCCCGAACGGAAGTCTCCATCTCTGAAAACTTTCGCCATTGCAAGCTGAGGAAGTTCTTTTCCATCCCCAAAAATACCAAATTTAGCTTTTCCCGTAAGAACTTCTCTTCTGCCAAGATATGACATTTCTCGAGAAATCCTTCCTAACTTATAATCTTCAAGTATCTGATTTTTAAAGTCTTGAAAGGAAATTTGCTGTGTTTCAATATAGGTTGTCTGCATAGCCCGATAAAAAATTTTATAATTCTTGAAGTATTTTGCTAATATACACTTTTTAAATTAATTTTAATTTTTAATAATCTTTTTTAAATATTTGATAATAAAAAAAATTGTATTTATATTGGAAAAAAATTGTAAAGATGGATAAGAAATCCACTCATATTCTGAATGCCTCAAGCAATCTGCTAGGATTTTCACTGGTGATTATTACTTCTTTAAAAATCACTAAAATGAGCCACAGCACCTACTTAGATGAATTTGCGGGTGTGGCCTGCCTGTTTTTTGCGTTCAGTTGTTTCTTTTCATTTCTTGCGATAAGATCTGTACATGAAAAGCGAGGACACAGATTTGAAACTATTGCGGATTATTTATTTTTAACCGCTTTATTTTGCATAGTTTTAGCCGTTATTATTGTAACAATGAAGATAATTTAATTTAAAATTTTCGTTCAATTACATAATCCAGCATAATATGTAAAGATTTTCTGGCTTCAGAATCGGGAAATTCGTTAAGAATATCTTTTGCTTTCTGTTGAAAATCTTTCATCACAGAAATGGCATAATCCAGCCCTCCGGAACTTTTTACAAAGCTGATCAGCTCTTTCACCCGTTTCTGATCAGTATTATATCTTTTAATAGTATTGAAATAGTACTTTTTGTCTTTTTCGTTGGCATTTCTCAGGGTAAAAATAAGAGGCAGGGTCATCTTCTGTTCTTTGATATCAATTCCCACAGGTTTTCCGATAACGTTAGAGGTCAGATAATCAAACAGGTCATCTTTAATCTGAAAAGCCATTCCGGTGTACGTTCCGAAATCCATCATTTTTTTAGCCAGATCTGCATCAGCGTTGTTTGACAAAACCCCGATTTCACAACAGGCTGCAATAAGAGTAGCGGTTTTCTGACGGATGATTTCGTAATAGACTTCTTCTGTAATATCCAGTTTTCTGGCTTTTTCCAGCTGCAGAAGCTCACCTTCCGACATCTCACGAATCGTCCTGGAAATTACTCCAAGTAAATCATAATCTTTATGATCCGTTGAAAGTAAAACCGATTTGGACAAAAGATAATCTCCTACCAAAACGGCAATTTTATTTTTCCATAAGGCATTGATTGAAAAAAAGTTACGCCGCTTAAAACTTTCATCCACCACATCATCATGAACAAGCGTTGCGGTATGGATCAGCTCAATCATGGAAGCACCGCGATATGTTTTTTCGTTGACATTTCCAATAAGCTTGGCACAAAGAAAAACGAACATGGGGCGCATCTGCTTTCCTTTTGTAGTAACGATAAAACGCGTGACTTTATCTAATAAAGGTACTTTACTCTGCATGGATTCATAAAACTTCTGCTCGAAAAGTTTCATTTCCTCATTGATCGGTCGCTTGATTTCTTCTACAGTGTTCGCCACAATCTTTGATGATGGATAAATTATTAATTACCACAAAGATAATTTTTTTCAGGCAATTTTAAGGTAATTTAGTACGAATATCATTTTTAGCTTTAATGCAAAGTCGCAGAGAATTATATAATCATTTGAAATTTTTCACGTTCGCAAAAGCGCTTAACCCAGCAATGATACAAATGTTTAATGATTAATCCTTGAACTTGTCATTTGGAATAAAGTACAGACTCTGCTTTGCAGTTCCCAGCGGTGAATGAAATTTTTCACCCGAAATATAAACCCCTGTTTCATCTACAGCAATGCCTTCAATCTGCCCGATGGAAAGAGTACTTCCGAGATAGTATCTTTCCGGAATTTCATTGAAAAAAACGCCCGGTTCGGTTTCCTTGAAAATATTCAGGAATACTTCCGTCTTTTTTGTGTAGCCGATGAGGTACAGTTTTTCATTGTAATAAGAAGCATCCGTAACCAAAAAATTTGTTTTGAAAGTTTCTGTTTGCTGCGCCTGCTGCTTTTCGGGAACTTCGGGATTAATAGTGTAATGAGTCGTTGATTTTGCACTCCATTCCTTCGTGAAAAGATGAATTTTGCCGTGGAGATAAATCATCGCTTCAGCATCAAAATCCGTTGAAGAATATTTGGGAATAAACTCTTTTTGTTCCGGATACTCAAAAGAGATCAATTTAACCGAATCATTGGCGAAAGAAGTATTTCCAGATGGTGCTTTATAAATTTCCAGGTCTTTTCTGGTCCCGCCGTTATTTCCAAAATCACCGATGTAGAAATTGCTTCCGTCATTCGTTAAAGCTTCCCAATCTTTATTCTTAACGTTGATTTTTATTGTACTGATAATTGCTCCCGTTGTTTTATCCAATTCAAAAATTTCCGATGCATTTCCGCTGTCGTTGAGAGTGTATAGCTTTCCATTCAATAAGCTTAAGCCTGATGTTTCTTTAATCTGCTCATCCAGATAAGCAATCCTGAACTTCCTGATTTTTAACAGTTCAGATTGTTGGGAAGGATACAACACTGAAATCAGAATGGCTAAAGCAGGAAATAATTTTTTCATTTTGTAAAAATATTATAAATGACAGTAATTATGTAATCTTTTTAACGCAATGGACGCAATTTTTTTTAAAATAACTGTGTTTATTTTTTTCGTAAAGGTACTTCGACAAGCTCAGCATAAACTTTAACACTCAGCAAATGATAGCAAAATATATAAAAATAATTTTGTGTTTTTTTGATAATTTAATAAAAAAAGACGGACCAAGCCGCCTGAATTGATTATATAGAAGTTTAATTAATGCTAATGCAACTTACTCTGTTTTTTTCTGAGATTGTTGCTTGTTTTTATTTTTCTTTGCCCAGTAATCTTTCTGATACTGCCTTACCGTTTTGCCGGTTCCGTCATGCCGCCACCCCGGAGAGTTGAAGATATAATTCATCCTGTCGGAAAATTTCAAACCGGGCTGCTTAATGTCTTTCCAGATTTTCCGCCATTCATACAGAAGAACGGTATCCGGTTTATTATCCGGCATTTTGGGATAAATACCGTATTTCACAGGCACATTAGGATCTTCTTTTTCAAAAGTCCCGAAAATTTTATCCCAGATAATCAGGCACATTCCCATATTCCTGTCCAGATATTTGATATTGCACCCATGATGCACCCGGTGATGAGACGGAGTAACAAGGATATATTCCAGAATTCCCATACTTTTCACGGTTTGTGTATGAACCCACGTTCCGTAAACCTGACCAATAGCATAAGCCACCATAATATGCCACGGATTAAATCCTAAAAAAGCCAATGGTGAAAAATAAAGATACCGGTACAGTGGCTGTAGAACCGGACTTCTGAAACCTGTGGTTAAATTAAAATATTCTGAATTGTGATGGGTAATATGAACGGCCCAGAATGCCCTGGAATGGTGATCTACATAGTGAAGAACATAATAGGCAAAGTCTGTAACAATAAAACAAAGCAATCCGTACCAGATCGTATACTCCCATGAAAAAATCCTGTGATTGAAGAAAAAGAACATGACGCCCATGGCAAAAGCCTTCATTACAAGATCCAGTGTAAAATTAAGCCCCGCAAGATAAATACTTGTTGCGACATCTTTGCCATTGTAGAGTTTGGCTTCTGCAACATGACTGTAAATCATTTCTGCAAGAATAATTGTAGCGTGAACCGGAATTGACCAGGCATAGACGTTTTCAAGGCCGTCTTCACCAAAAAAATAATCTACCATTGTCACTTTTTATTTAGTACAAAGGTAATATTTTAAGAAAACGTTAAGAATAATATCAGATTTTTTAATGAAATTTTAATCAGCTGTTTTGTTGGCCAATTGTCCGCAGGCTGCATCAATATCTCCGCCGCGGCTTTTTCTTACAACACAGACAATACCCGCATTTTCAAGCTGACGGATATAATTTTCTTCTGCCTGCTTATTGCACTGGTCATATTTTCCGTCACCGATTGGGTTGTATTGGATTAAATTAACTTTAGAAGGAACCTGCTTGCAATATTTAATGAGTGCTTTGATATCTTCATCTCCGTCATTGATTCCTTTCCACACACAATATTCGAAAGTAATCACTGAACCAGTTTTCTGGTACCAGTATTGAAGTGCTTCCATGATTTCCGTTAAAGGAAACTTATCGGAGAAAGGCATGATTTCATTTCTCTTGACTTCGATGGCAGAGTGAAGAGACAAGGCAAGTTTCACTCTCAGATCATCATCAGCAAGCATTTTGATCATTTTAGGAATTCCTGACGTAGAAACGGTAATTCTTCGTGGGGACATTCCCAGACCTTCCGGCTGTGTGATTTTCCTGATTGCTTCCACAACATTTTTGTAGTTCATCATCGGTTCTCCCATTCCCATGAAAACAATATTGGAAAGCGGCCTGTTGAAATACATTTTGCTCTGGCTGTCGATTAAAGCCACCTGATCTACAATTTCCGCCACTTCAAGGTTTCTCATTCTTTTGAGCCTTGCCGTTGCACAGAATTCGCAGTTTAATGAGCATCCTACCTGGGAAGAAACACAGGCTGTAGTTCTGGTTTCGGTGGGTATCAATACAGACTCCACCAATAGGCCGTCGTGGAGCTTAACCCCGTTTTTGATGGTTCCGTCGGTGCTTTTCTGAAGCTGGTCAACAGAAACCGGATTGATGGTGTATTCTTCGGAAATTTTTTCACGAAGGCTTTTCGAAAGATTCGTCATCTCATCAATCGAGTGAAGGTTTTTGCTCCACAGCCAATCGTACACCTGTTTCGCACGGAAAGGCTTTTCTCCTAAAGATGTAAAATACTCTTTAAGCTGATCGAGTGATAAAGTTCTGATATCTTTCATGTAGATGGTTGATCGTTGACGGTTGATCGTTGTCAGTAATAGCAGAAACTATCAACTGACAACCAACAACTTGTAACTATTATAAAATTAGCATTGCATCTCCGTACGAATAGAATTTGTATTTCTCTTTTACAGCTTCTTCATACGCATGCATTACGAAATCTCTTCCTGCGAACGCTGCAATCATCATGATTAATGTAGATTTCGGCGTGTGGAAATTTGTGATCATACAATTGGCAACCCCGAATTCATGAGGAGGATAAATAAATTTATTCGTCCATCCGTGGAATGCGGAAATTTTCTTGTTTGAAGACACGGATGTTTCCAATGTTCTCATTGTGGTTGTACCAACAGCACAAACTCTTTTATGGGCATCAACCGCATTATTGATGATCTGCGCATTTTTTTCATCGATGAAAATCTCCTCAGATTCCATTTTGTGCTTGGAAAGATCTTCCACTTCAATTGGATTAAACGTTCCCAATCCAACATGCAGGGTAACTTCTGCAAAATCAATCCCTTTGATTTCCAGTCTTTTCATCAGGTGTTTTGAGAAGTGAAGCCCAGCTGTAGGTGCAGCCACTGCTCCTTCCACTTTTGCATAGATGGTCTGGTATCTTTCGGCATCTTCAGGCTCTACGTCTCTTTTGATATATTTTGGAAGAGGTGTTTCACCAAGTTCCTTTAATTTAGCTCTGAATTCTTCATAAGAACCGTCGAACAAGAATCTTAATGTTCTTCCTCTTGAAGTAGTATTGTCGATAACTTCAGCAACCAAAGATTCGTCTTCGGTGAAGAATAATTTATTTCCAATTCTGATTTTTCTTGCAGGATCTACCAATACGTCCCAAACACGGGTTTCCTTATCAAGCTCTCTCAAAAGGAAAACTTCGATTTTGGCACCTGTCTTTTCTTTATTTCCATAAAGACGTGCCGGGAAAACTTTGGTATTGTTAAAGATGAAAAGATCTCCTTCGTCAAAATAATCAACAACATCCTTGAACAATTTATGCTCAATCGTTTCGGTTTTTCTGTCTAAAACCATTAACCTCGCTTCGTCTCTGTGTTCGGATGGATGTTCTGCCAATAATTCTGCAGGAAGATCAAAATTAAAATCTGATGTTTTCATTTTTTAAATTACGGTTTAAAAATTACCAAATTACAAGATGTAATTTTTCGGACTGCAAATATACGACATTCGTACCCCCTTTGTCAAGTATTATTTGCAATCAGCCGAAAAACCGTTATTTTCCAGTGAATAGTATGTCTCAAAATTTGTATTTTGCGGTTTAAATATACACTTATGAGCAAATATTCAATTGAATCTTTCGTAAATGAAACAAAAGAAAAACCTGAAAACAGGGATTACTTTGAACTGGAAAAGCCGGCGCTTCTGGAAATTAACCTGAACAATCAGGCAGTATGGACAAAGGCCGGAAGTATGGTAAGTTATATAGGAAACATCAATTTTGAAAGGCAGGGAATGCTTTCGGGCGGTTTGGGAAACCTGCTTAAGAAAGCAATCAGCGGTGAAGGAGCAAGGCTGATGAAAGCCGAAGGAACCGGAAAATTATATGTTGCCGATGAGGGAAAGAAGGTACGCATCCTTTACCTTAACAATGAAGCAGTTTGTGTAAACGGAAACGATGTATTAGCTCACGAACAAAGCGTAAAAAGTGATATTACAATGCTGAAAAGCATTGCAGGCGTTATGTCCGGCGGACTTTTTCAGGTAAGATTATCGGGAACGGGACATATTGCGGTGACAACTCACGGCGAGCCATTAACGTTATTGGTCACTCCGGATGCACCTGTCTTTACAGATCCTAATGCAACGGTTGCCTGGTCGGGAAACCTGACACCTGAATTGAAGACCAACGTTTCGTTTAAAAGCCTTATCGGAAGAGGCAGCGGCGAAGAGTTCCAGATGAAATTTTCAGGGAACGGATGGGTTTTGATACAGCCGTATGAGGAAGTTTACAGGATTGAGAAGTAATAAACAGCCATAAAAAACAGCAGAGTGAGTAAGTTTTTTTACTTTGCTGTTTTAGTTTTGAAATTTTAGTTGATCAGGATTAATTTTTATATCAATATTTTGAGGCTCAATAGTTTCTAATGATAAAACAATTTCAAGATTTTCTGATTTTGCTGATGCTGATTTTACTATATAATTTTTTTCAAATTTAACTTTGTTATAAATTTCATAATAATCGAATAACAGCTGTAATCCAATGAATGATAAATCGTCCTGAAAGTCTGCAAAAATAACTTCTGCTGAAACTTTTGGTTTTTTCATTTTTTCATTACTATATTCTTTTATTATGTATTGCGAAAATTGATCATTTTGCTTTTCTGTAAACTCTGATCTAAAGAATCGTCTTTTTGATTCATCTTCAAGTTGCTTTTTAGCAGAAGGAATTCTTTTTGAATATTTGTAGTCAAAATTCAGCTTCCCTAAGGGAGACTTAGTATTCATTACATTAAAATAATGTTGTAAATCATTTCGTAAGTCGGTTATAGTTGCTGTCATTGTATCTCTGCTTTCAGATCTGAAATTAATCTTATAAGAATAATCTTTTGAATTTATAATGCTAAGAAATTCAAAATTCTCTGTTTGCTTTTCTTTTTTTTGCTTTGATTGGTATTTGTATTTAATTAAATAATCAAAATGATATTCCTGGGAAAAAGCATTAGCGAAACTTAAAATAAGCAATAATAGGATGAATTTTTTCATAAATATTGTTTTACCTTCTTCCATTCCTCAAGTTTCTTTTCAAAAGAAACCGTATGAAGCGGACTAGTAGAAGGCAGTAAAAATACCGGAATTTTATAATTCTTGCCTAAAATTTTCTGTGCATTTTTATACGATTTTCCGCCATTGCAAAATATGGCTTTAATATTTGAATGATCTTCCAGCAATTCTTCAATCCGATTGGCTTCTTCATTTTTAATCTCCGAATCGAGGCTTCCTTTCCTTTCGCAGGAATCAATGACATCCCAAAGCGCGATATGATGATTCTTTAATATCTGAATTCTTTGATCATAATCTTCCGTAAATTCTTCATTCAGCAATTCAAAAATGATCTTCCAGAATTTATTTTGCGGATGACCGTAATACTGTTGTTTTTCCAGGGATTTGACTCCGGGAATTGAGCCTAAAATTATAATTTCAGAATAGTCATCAATAATTGGAGGAAAAGAGAAAATTCTGTTCTGCATGATTAAGGTTTTATATTTTGGCTAAAGCCTTTTCATTTTTCTTGAAACAAAAAGCGGGCTAAAGCCCGCTCGTAGTGATGTATATTTATTAAACCACCCCGTCAAAAATTCTTTAAATTTTTGCCACCCCTCCAAAGGAGGGGAATTAAAAGATAGATTACAATTTACAAGGTTTCCTTTAACCAGTCGAAGAATTCTCTCTGCCAAACGAGACCGTTCTGTGGATGAAGCACCCAGTGGTTTTCGTTCGGGAAATATACCAATTTGGATTTCAGTCCTCTCAGCTGTGCTGCCTGAAAGGCTTCCTGTCCCTGCTCGTAAGGAACCCTGTAATCAATTCCTCCCTGAACAATCATGATCGGCTTATTCCATTTATCCACAAAATTGCTTGGGTTAAATTCCGTGTATGCTTTCGGAAGCGGTTTTTCCCAAGGCGAACCAAGATCCCAGTTGGCAAACCAAAGCTCTTCCGTGGTGAGATACCATGATTTCATATCAAACAATCCGTCGTGTGCAATAAACGTTTTGAATCTATTTTGATGAATTCCGGCCAGCATGAATACACTGTACCCTCCGTAGCTTGCACCTACAGCAGCTACTCTTTCACCATCCACATAAGGTAATGTTTTGGCGAAGTCTGTTGCTGCCAAATAATCTCTCATCGGCTGACCGCCCCAGTCTTTGGAGATTTCTTCGTTCCATTTCGTTCCCCATCCCGGCATTCCTCTTCGGTTCGGTGCTACAACAATATATCCGTTGGCCGCCATTAAGGCAAAATTCCATCTTGTGCTGAAGAATTGTGTTAAAGCCGACTGCGGCCCGCCCTGGCAATATACCAGTGTAGGATATTTTTTATTCGGGTCAAAGTTTGGCGGGTAATGGAACCATACGCCCATTTCTTTACCGTCGGAAGTCTTTACCATTTTAAGCTCAGATTTCCCCTGTGCCAGACTTGCATACGTCTCTTTATTCGCATCGGTTACCTGCTGCATTTCTCCGTTTTTGATATTCACCGAAAACAGATCTGTTGCATGATTGATGTCTGTTCTTCCTACCAGTAAAGATTTTTTCTGATCGGCAAAGATTTCATTTACATCAAAATCACCTTTTGTGATCTGCTGAACTTTGGCGTTTTTGGGGTCTAATGAAAACAGCTGTTTTGTTCCTTTGAAGGCTGCCGTAAAATAAATTGTTTTGGAATCTGCGCTCCAGAACACATCACCGGAAACGCTTTCGTCCCATCCTGCGGTAAGATTTGTCACTTTAGCGGTTTTCCAGTCCATGATTTTTACATCATTTTTATCCGCTTCATAACCGTCTCTGGCCATACTCTGCCAGATGAGTGATTTTCCGTCCGGACTGAACTTAGGATTTACATCATACCCTTTATTAGATTCTGTTACATTTTTGGTCGTTCCTGTGGTAAGATCGTACGCGAAGATATCAGTATTGGTGCTGGTAGAATATTCTTTTCCGCTCTTAGGTTTTGTTACATAGAGAAGCTGTGAAGAATCCGGGCTCCAGATAAAATCTTCAGCTCCTCCGAACGGTCTTTGCGGAGCGTCCCACATCTTTCCTTCCAGAAGATCTTTTGCAGCCTCTGCTTTATCAGAAATATTCACTACAAAAATATGGTTGTATTTTCCTTCGTTAAAGTAATCCCAGTGCCTGTGGTTGAGGTCGGTATAAACCTGTGCCGTGGTTTTCGGGGTATCAGAATATTTGTCTTTGCCCATAACTTTTTCCACCAGGATCTGTCTGCTGAACGCTATTTTTTTACCGTCAGGAGAAATGACAATATTATCCGCTTCCCCGATTGTGTAAAATTCCGTCCATGTTTTTCCATTGTCTTTGGAAAGAAAAATCTTATCGCCTTCCTGGGCATAGATACCGTTTTTATCCCACTGAATCAATGCTTTTTTGCCCAGATCCATTTTAGCGGACTGGTTATTCAGAACATTAAGGAAATAACTTTCGTTTTTTGTTTTTTCTGTTTTAAGATCCACCTGTCCCACTTTATAAATAAGTGAAGAATGGTCCGGTGAAACGGCCTGTACTCCGACTTTCTTTAAAGTCCAGAGGATTTCAGGCGTCATTACTTTTTGTGCATTCATTAAGAGCGGCGCTGCCAAAGCCAGCAGACTGTACTTAAGTTTCATATTGTTGATCGCTTTTTTTGATTATGATTAAAACTCATAATCCCTGTTTATTTCAAAGTTTCCAAAGTTACTTATTTTTACTATACAGGAAGGGTATATTCAGAGATAAATTAAAAGATAATACTGCCTATTTTCAAATAAAAAGAGTGAACCGAAGCCCACTCTTTATCAACCTTTGCTATGTGTATGATCTAATCTCCGTCTGAAAACATGGAGTTTGCGAGAGACGTGATCAGGGAAAGAAGAATACTGAAAATCAGGGCCCACCAGAAACCATCTACGACCATACTGTCTATAAAATAATCTGCAATGAGAATGATGATTGCGTTTATAACAAGGGCAAATAAACCTAAAGTAATAATCGTTAAAGGCAAGCCTAAAAGACTCAGGATCGGTTTTACAATCAGGTTTAAAATTCCCAATACGATGGAAAAGATAATAGCCCCACCGAATCCGGAAAAATGTACTCCCGGTAAAATCATGGTAAGCAGGTAAGCAACAATTGCCGTTACCAGCAGGCGAATAATTAAGTTCATAATGTTATTTTTTTTAGTTTATTTCAAAAAACTTGCTACTTTAAAGATAGAAAAAAATTCGAAATTATTTTATTTTCATCATGGTCACCAGTGAAGTGGCTACATGACTCTCAGAACCATTGTTTTCATCAACAGTATAGATTTCTGTGCGGATCACACTGATTTTTGCACCGCCCTTGATAACATATGACTTTGAAACGAGTGCATCACCAATTGCCGGCCGTAAATAATTCACTTTCAGCTCTACCGTAACCACATAGCAATCTTCTTCATAATGGCTTACCGCAGCGTATCCGGAAGATACATCAACTAAAGAAGCGATCATGGCTCCGTTGAACATTCCGGCTTTCCTGGTCATCAGATCCATTTTAGGGATTTTCATGGAGATAAAGTCGGTTTCAACATCTAAAAGTTGTGCTTTGTAGAATTTCAATGTTTCTGAACGGTGAAAACTTTCGGTGATGAGCTGTTTTTTTTCGGGTGTCATGTTTTGATTTTAAAGGTCAATGTAAAAACAAATTCAAAAACAGTGCAACCAGGGTAAAAACCATTAATGTAATTTAAGCAGTTGAGATTGAATTAAGTTTTGGCTAAAGCCAGTTTTGAAGTTTATTATTGGAAAGCGGACTAAAGTCCGCTGCTATTGATATTTTCTACTGATTTATTCTTTATATGCTGTACAGATGCTTCGACGGGCTCAGCATGACATTGCGAATACTAACGGTTTTATTTATTATTATTTTGTAACAGCTTTGCTAAGCGCAGATAAAAATCTTACCCTATTTAATTTAAAACAATCTGAAAATGTTCATCCATAGACAAAACACCTTCCGCCCGGCTTTCAGGATGGGTCGTAAACCCTTTCAGTTTTGAAGTTTTTCCTTTTATCACTAAATCCATCAACTGTTTATCCGATATTTTTTTACCGAAAATTTCAAACGAAACTTTAAAGCCACAGTTTTTAAAGTCAGAACATCCGACAGCCGTTTTTCCTTTCATGAGGTGATGCTCTTTACATTTCGGACATTTTGTTTCTTCCCAGGATTGCAGTTCTTTTTTTACGACAGGCTCGCGTTTCTTTTTTTCTTTAACTGTTTTTTCCTCTTCCAGATTAATTACTTTTCCTTTTCCGTACACTACTTTTTCGGTAAGTTCGGTAACCATCTGAATCAGTTCTTCCTTGAAATGATTGGCTTCATATTCTCCCTTTTCAATTTTCCTGAGCTTGAGTTCCCATTCTCCTGTAAGTTCGGGGCTTTTCAGAAGTTCGTCTTCAATCGTATCAATCAACTGAATTCCTGTTTGCGTAGCGATGAGGTTTTTCCTTTCCTTTTCGATGTATTTTCTTTTGAAAAGAGTTTCGATAATATTGGCACGGGTTGATGGCCTTCCGATCCCGTTATTTTTAAGCAATTCGCGGAGTTCTTCATCTTCCACCTGTTTTCCGGCTGTTTCCATCGCCCGGAGAAGCGTTGCTTCCGTGTAAGGTTTTGGCGGCGAAGTTTTCCCCTGATGAATCATCGGATCGTGCGGTCCGGTTTCTCCTACCGTAAATTCCGGAATGGTCTGTTCTTCCTCTTTATCTTTGTCTTTTTCCGATTCATCTTTCGGCTCCTTCGCATATACGGCTCTCCAGCCCGGCTCCAGAATCTGCTTTCCGCTGGTTTTGAAAGGAATGGTTCCTACTTTACCTTCTACCAACGTATTGGAAATTTTACATTCTGGATAAAAAACAGAAATAAACCTTTTTGCAATTAAATCATACACCAGTTTTTCTTCCCTGCTCAGATTTTGGGATGGCGGTACTTCCGTAGGAATAATGGCGTGGTGATCCGTGACTTTTGTATCATCAAAAACCGCTTTTGATTTTGGGATGGGCGCTTCCAGCAAAGGTGCAACCAGCTCCTGATAAAAATACATTTTCCTAAGAATTCCCTCTATTTTCGGATATAAACTTTCAGATAAATACGTGGTATCTACACGGGGATAGGTCACATGCTTTTTCTCGTAAAGACTTTGGATATAATTCAGCGTATTTTCTGCGGAGTAGCCATACTTTCTATTCGCTTCCACCTGCAGTCCGGTAAGATCAAACAGTCTCGGATTTTTTTCTTTACCTTCTTTAATTTCGAAAGAAACGATCTCGAAAGGGTTTTCTTTTAAATATTCCAGGCCTTTTTCGGCGCGTTCCAGTGTTTTTAAACGGTCGATGGCGGCATTAAAAATCACATCCCTGTATTTCGTTTTCAGTTCCCAGTATTCTTCTACGGTAAAGGCATCAATTTCCTTTTGTCGCTGAACCAGCATTGCCAGTGTAGGAGTCTGCACTCTTCCGATAGAAAGCACCGCTTTGTTCCCCCCGAATTTTTTGGTAAAAAGCCTTGTTGCATTGATCCCCAAGAGCCAATCGCCGATCGCTCTTGCATTTCCGGCGAGATAGAGATTTTTATAATCTTCAGCGGGTTTTAAGCTTGCAAAACCTTCTTTGATGGCTTCTTCGGTAAGAGATGAAATCCACAAACGCTGAATCGGTTTGTTGCATTTCGCTTTCTGCAATACCCATCTTTGGATGAGTTCTCCTTCCTGTCCGGCATCCCCGCAGTTAATGACCTCATCACATTCGGCCACTAATCTTTCAATAACTTTAAACTGGTTTTCCACTCCTTTATTCGGAATTAATTTGATCCCGAAATTATGCGGAATGATAGGAAGCAGAAAAAGGTTCCAGGATTTGTACTGCGGACCGTAGTCGTGCGGTTCTTTGAGGGTGCAGAGATGTCCGAAAGTCCATGTCACGCAATATCCGTTTCCTTCCATATATCCCTGTTTGGGAGTGGTAGCTCCCAATACTTTGGCAATATCTCTGGCAACGCTTGGCTTTTCGGCAATACAAAGTTTCATGAATTTTTCGGAGTTTTGAAGAGGGGCAAAAATCGGGATTTTTTTTGGATTTTGCTAATTTGTTGGTGCGGATGGTTGTTGGCGGATTGTGGATGGTTGAGTGCGTGGATGTTGAATAAAAAGCTCCCTTAAAAAAGAGAGCTCACCAACAATACTTATGAACAAGGTTCATGAATTTAATTTATATTACATCATCATCGGAACGTCCATGATAAGGATTTCCGTGTTTTCTGATGTCGCTTTAATCTGTAGATCTGAAATATCCCAAACCCCGAAGCCATCTCTTTCTTCCAGCTTTTGACCTTCGATTTCCGCACTTCCTTTAATGATAAAGGCATACACACCATTGCCTTTTTTCTTAACCTGATAATTGGTTTCGGTACTATTTTCAAAATTTCCCAAATGAAACCATGCATCCTGATGGATCCAAACTCCCTCGTCATCGGGATTTGGAGAAAGGATCTGCTGGAATTTATTTTTGCTTTTTGTTTTGTCTAAAGTAATCTGATCATATCTAGGCGTCACATTTCTTTTATTCGGATACACCCAGATCTGGAGGAATTTCACCGACTGATCATTGTTTTTGTTGAATTCACTGTGCATGATTCCCGTTCCGGCACTCATCACTTGGATATCTCCGCTTTTGATGATTGCGGTATTTCCCATGCTGTCTTTATGTTCCAGATCACCTTCCAACGGAATGCTGATGATTTCCATATTGTCGTGGGGATGTGTTCCGAAGCCTCTTCCCGCCTCTACTTTATCATCATTTAAAACTCTCAGGACCCCGAAATGCATTCTTTCAGGATTATGATAGTTGGCAAAACTAAAGGTATGATTGCTTACCAGCCAGCCATGGTCTGCTTTTCCTCTGGTATCTGCTTTATGAATTACAGAGTTGTCTTTTATTTTTGAATCGGGATTGGGAAGATGGTTGTAACCAATCGGTTCCAACGGTTCGATCTCATCGATTTCATTTTTCATGGTATTTCCCAATGACGCTGATGCCACGAACATTCCTGTTCCCAATAATCCTTTTTTTAAAAAGTCTTTCCTGTCCATATCTGTATGTTTTTTATTCGTTTTTGATAAGACAAAGTTAGGTTCATAGGAATTGCTGTGCATTTAACTAGTTTAATAAATTTGATTATTTTCTTTTGTCTTAAAACAAAAGAAACAAAAATTCAAGACTGGAACCTTACGCTAAAAATTCCTTCTGCTCTCTAAAAATTCTAAACTTGCGCGAATTCACTATCGGTTCTTCGGTTCTATATTTTTGTCGCGCTTCGAACAGGAGAATTTTCTTAACGTTCGCAAAAGTAATTTTCTTTACGCTTCAGATTCCTAGGTCGGGTTTACATTTCTGGTATAACAAGAGATCCTTCGACTGCTTCGCGCTCAGGATGACAGAGTGTGTTTATGACTTTGTCATTCTGAAGAATTCAACTTGTATTTTTTAAACAATTTTTTTTTGTCTTGAAACAAAAGAAACAAAAGTTCAAGACTGGAATCTGAAAGCTAAAAAATATTTTTATTCTCTAAAAATCCCAAAACTCGTGCGAATTTATTATTGGTTCTTCGGTTTACTATTGTTGTCGCACTCAGACAGTGGGATTTTTTTTACGTTCATAAAAGTATTTTTCTTTACGCTTCAGTTTCCTAGGTCACTTTACATTTCTGGTATAACAAGAGATCCTTCGACTGCTTCGCGCTCAGGATGACAGAGTGTGTTTATGACTTTGTCATTCTGAAAGAATCTCAACTTTCTTTTTGATTACGTTTTCTTTTGTCTTAAAACAAAAGAAACAAAAATTCAAGACTGGAACCTTACGCTAAAAATTCCTTCTGCTCTCTAAAAATTCTAAACTTGCGCGAATTCACTATCGGTTCTTCGGTTCTATATTTTTGTCGCGCTTCGAACAGGAGAATTTTCTTAACGTTCGCAAAAGTAATTTTCTTTACGCTTCAGTTTCCTAGGTCGGGTTTACATTTCTGGTATAATAAGAGATCCTTCGACTGCTTCGCCCTCAGGATGACAGCGTTAAACCACCCCGTCAAAAATTCTTTGAATTTTTGCCACCCCTCCGAATGAGGGGAATTGTGTGTGTGTGTTACTAATCTTGAACATTATTTTTGTCTGGAGGCGAGGCGTTTTCTAATCGTACTTACGAATTCTTTGGAAACGCCAAGATAGGAAGCAATATAGTATTGTGCAACACGCTGCGGAATTGACGGATATACTTTTGTGAATTCCAGATAGCGGTCTGAAGCACTTTTTGAAATGGTATTTACCAGACGGTGCTGGAGCGTGGAAAGATTTCTCTGCACAAGCATTCTGAAAACCCTTTCGAATTTTGGAATTTCAGTTAATAGTTTTTCTTTCGTTGTTGGATTCAGCATATAAATTTCCGAATCTTCCAGCGTTTCAATGTATAAATTAGAAGGTTTCTGATCCTGAAAGGAAGCAATATCACTGATCCACCAGTCTTCAATTGCAAACAGGATGGTGACTTCAAAGCCATTGTCATCAAGATAGTACACTCTTACACAGCCTTTCTGGATATACCCTTCAAACTGGCAGATTTCGCCCTCACGCAGCAAAACTGTTTTTTTGGGAAAGGTTTGCAAGCTTAGCAGATCCGTGAAAAATTGTTCTTCTTTCGGGGTCAGATCAATGAATCGTGTTACATTTCCGATGATGTTTTCAGACATAATTGCAGTTTAAGGCTGCAAATTAGGAAAAAGTGTGTAAACTTCGTTCTTTAATAATCCGCTTCCTCCGCCATAATGGTCAATAACGTGTATTTTTTTATCCAAATTTTCACAAAAGGACTTGATGTCTTTCTCAAACTGTTCTTCCAGTCCGGAACTTAAAAGAACAAGATCTATATCAGTATTTCTGATCAGATTATAACATTCCTTTTCATCAGTCTGGACAGATGCTTTCCAACCTTCATTGTTTTCAATGACTCTTTTCAGGGTATCAAGGATCTCCTGATTTTTTCCGATGACTAAGAATTGTAAAGTATTCATTTTAATTTTTTTTATTTTATTATTTACCAGATTTAAACGCAAAGGCTATAAAGATTTTTTTAAAATACTTTCCGTTTCTAAGGTTCACAAAGCTGTTTCATTTAACAATGACCACAGATTTGATAGATCATTTTTTTCAATACTCTCGGGTTGAATCTTTCACAGCATCTCAACTTCAGCCTTAGCCTTATTACTGAACACGAAGTTCACAATGATTTCTATCTACTAATTGATATAAGTTTCACAAAGCCGTTCTACTTATAAGAGGGCACAGAGATTTGATTCTATAAACTCTTCTACAATATCATCAAGCTAAAGTTACAGGATCCTCTCAATCTTATAGCCCTTCCCTCTATCTACATCTTAGCCTCAGCCTTAATCTTCAATTTTGCTTTACAAATGTTTGCTTCCTGTAATCTTTAATTCGTTTAAGTCCAGCTGCGATTCTGCTTTCCGGATCTCGTCGTCGCTGTATAGTTTTTCTCTTTTCATTTGGAACAATTCCTTCCGTTGAAGGGCAAAAATATCCAGCATAATTTCATGATATTCCAAAAGATCATTCTGCCTGTTGGTGCACATTTCAATGGAACTTAAATGATTCTTATGCACTTTAATATCATTTTCTATGGTATTTTTAAAGTTTTCAACCAGGCTGTTGCGATTAATATTCTTTTGATATTTTTCGTGAAGCGTATTAAGTGCCAGTTTATCGAGCCTGATCTGAATTCCCGCCTGCTGCTCATGCGACGGCTGAATAGGATCGATTTCTTCAATTTTTATGAGTTTAATAATTAAAGGAAGAGTCAGCCCCTGAAACACCAAAGTCACAAAAATGACCACAAAAGTGATGAATAAAATCAGATTTCTCATGGGAAATTCCGACTGTCCATTCATCATTACCGGAATTGAAAGCGCCGTTGCCAGCGAAACAACACCCCGCATTCCTGCCCAACCGATAATCAGCGGATTTTTCCAGCCCGGGGTAGGATCTTTACGGATATTTTTGCTAAGCCATCTCGGGATGTGCGCTACTGGATAGATCCAGAGCATTCTTACGACAATAACGATAGCGCTGATGATGAGTCCATATTTTATGCCTTCCATTAAAGAGGTTTCTCCCAGTCCGTGGATGATATCCGGAAGCTCAAGCCCAATAAGTACGAATACTAATGCATTCATCACGAAAATAAGGGTATTCCAGACACCTAACATATTGACTCTCGTCGTCCCGGTTTTAAATATTTCATGGGCACGGAATGACATGAACAATCCGCCACTCACCACCGCCATAACTCCTGAGTAATGAAAGTGTTCGGCAGACAAAAATAAAATATAGGGAGTAATTACCGTCAGCGCCGCATCAATAGCAGGAGTTGTCGGCAGAAACCGGTGAATGGCATAGAAAACGTGTGCTCCGGCAATTCCCACCACGACGCCCATTCCTGCAACCAGAAAAAACTGCCCGGTTGCTTCCTGCATTGAAAACACGCCGGTCATTACCGCAGCAAGGGCAAACCTGAAAACAATAAGTGATGAAGCATCATTAATCAGGCTTTCTCCTTCTAATATCGCAATGGTACGTTTGGGAACTTTCAGTCCTTTTAAAACGGTTGTCGCGGCAACTGCATCAGGTGGCGAAACAATACCGCCTAATAAAAATCCTAACGCAAGGGTAAAGCCCGGAATTAAAGCCTGTGAAGCAAATGCTACAACCAGAGAAGTTAAAAAAACCAACCCGAAAGCTAACAGTCCGATAGTTCTTTTCCATTTCCAGAAGTCATTCCATGAAGTGTACCATGCGGCTTCATATAAAAGCGGCGGTAGGAAAATTAGAAATATAATATCAGGATCCAGTCTTAACACAGGAACTCCGGGAATAAAACTGATTCCTAATCCTGCTAAAACCAGAAATATAGGATACGCAATTTTGATGCGCTGCGCCAGCATGACGAGGAGCATTACAATGAGGAGGAGGCCTAAGATAAGGAGGAGTTGTTCGTGCATGGTTTTTATTTTTCTATGTATTATTTTCTTTTGTCTTGAAATAACTATTTTTCTTTATGCTTCAGTTTTTTGTGTCGTTTTATAGTGTGTATATCAAAGTTTGTCATTCTGAAAGAATCTCAAGTTTCTTTTTAAACTATTTTCTTTTGTCTTGAAATCGAAGATTCGACGTAGTCAAACAAAAGAAACAAAAGTTCAAGCCTGAAACCTTACGCTAAAAATTCCTTCTGCTCTCTAAAAATTCTAAAACTTGCGCGAGTTAACTATTGGTTCTTCGGTTCTATATTTTTGTCGCGCTTCGAACAGTAGAATTTTCTTAACGTTCACAAAAGTAATTTTCTTAACGCTTCAGTTTCCTAGGTCGGGTTATAATATTATGTTAGAGATCCTTCGACTGCTTCGCGCTCAGGATGACAGAAACTGCTTATTCAATATTGTCATTCTGGAAGAATCTCAAAATTTTTTTAAATTATTTTCTTTTGTCTTAAAACAAAAGAAACAAAAATTCAAGACTGGAACCTTCCGCTAAAAATTCCTTCTGCTCTCTAAAAATTCTAAACTTGCGCGAGTTAACTATTGGTTCTTCGGTTTACTATTGTTGTCGCACTCAGACAGTAGTATTTTTTTACGTTCATAAAGTATTTTTCTTAACGCTTCAGTTTCCTAGGTCGGGTTATAATATTATGTTAGAGATCCTTCGACTGCTTCGCGCTCAGGATGACAGAAACTGCTTATTCAATATTGTCATTCTGGAAGAATCTCAAAATTTTTAAATTATTTTCTTTTGTCTTAAAACAAAAGAAACAAAAATTCAAGACTGGAACCTTCCGCTAAAAATTCCTTCTGCTCTCTAAAAATTCTAAACTTGCGCGAGTTAACTATTGGTTCTTCCGTTTACTATTGTTGTCGCACTCAGACAGTGGGATTTTTTTACGTTCATAAAGTATTTTTCTTTACGCTTCAGTTTCCTAGGTCAATTTTATAGTGTGTATATTAAAATTTGTCATTCTTAAAGAATCTCAACTTTCTTTTTAATTACATTTTCTTTTGTCTTGAAACAAAAGAAACAAAAGTTCAAGACTGGAAACTGAATGCTAAAAAATATTTTTATTCTCTAAAAATCCCAAAACTCGTGCGAATTTATTATTGGTTCTTCGGTTTACTATTGTTGTCGCACTCAGACAGTGGGATTTTTTTACGTTCATAAAAGTATTTTTCTTTACGCTTCAGTTTCCTAGGTCACTTTACATTTCTGGTATAACAAGAGATCCTTCGGCTGCTTCGCGCTCAGGATGACAGCGTATCAAAATCTCCAAAATGAGATTCGCCTTTTTCATCATAATATATTCTTGTGATTTTCATGATGTTTTAAATTAGAAAAGAAATAAATATTAAGATTTTTATCTATACAAAAATCAGCGAATTGGCCAGTTCAAGCTCTTCCTCATTGATGGAATGACCGAAATTCTGATACACTTTTTCGGTAACATCGGCATTCATTTCCCTGAAAATATTGGCCGTTGCATATACCCGTTCTACCGGTACATGAAAATCAGGATTGCTGGTTCCGAGAAAAACCGGAGTTTGCGCAAAATCTCCTTTGTAATTTTCCCTGTTGATTTTTTCACCAATTACTCCACCTATAATCGCAGCTGCTCCTCCGAATTTCCGTGCATTTCTTGCTAAAAACTCCAGCGTAAGACAAGCACCCTGTGAAAATCCGAAGAAATAGATATTTTCGGGTTTAATGCCTTCAGCTAAAGCCTTTTCAACGGTTTTTCCAATCGTTTCCACCGCTGAGGAAAGCCAGGGCTCATTTTGTTCGACCGGAGCGATGAAGCTAAGCGGATACCAGCTTCCGTTGGTTGCCTGAGGCGCAAGCAGAGCATAATCTTTAACATTTAAGTATTGTGATAAACTTAAAATATCCTGTGCGCTTCCGCCTCTTCCGTGAATCATAATCAACGCTCTTTCGGCTTCATTCAATGGTTTTCCTGCTGTTTTTATATCTAAAATATGGGCCATGATTATTTGTATTTTTCTGTTGGATAGTTAAATTTCGGGAGAACTTCCACCAAATGTTCTCTTTTTTCTTCAAACTGCTGAGGTAAATTTAAATGCTCTCCTAAAGAAGCCAATTCTTCATCAACATCAAACCCGGGACCTGAAGTGGCGATTTCAAACAAAACACCACCCGGCTCTTTAAAATAGACGGAAGTAAAATATTTGCGGTCTTTCACTTCAGTATGTTCCAAGCCGAATGTATTTAGTTTTTCGATCATTTCAAGCTGTGTTTGTGCATCTGGCGTAGCGAAGGCAACGTGATGAACCGTTCCTCTTCCTGCAAGACCTTTCAGAGCATTCGGTGTACAAACGAGATCTACATATTTTCCAGGAGCATCTTCCGCGGCGTATCTGAATCGGTCTGAACTTTCCACAATTAGCTGATGATCCATCTGAGTCGTGAGCAGTGCAGCTGTTCTTTCGTAGGCATCCAGCCATATTTCCACATGGTGAATTCCTTTAATGGCAAAATCTTTCGGGATAAAATGATTATTGTATCCTTTACGTTCATCTTTGTCATTAAAAACCAATTCAAGTCCGAGCCCGTCAAAATCCTCAAGATAAATAAATACTTCACCGGAAAATCTTTGCTGAGGCTGCTTGAACGGAATATTAAACTGATTCAGGCGGTTCATCCAGTAATCCAGTCCATCCATGGATATGGAAAACGCTGTGGTATTCAGCATTCCTTTTCCGTGTCTTCCGTTAACCAGTCCTTTTCCGTAGGGAAAAGTGGTCATAATGGTTCCCGGAGCTCCGAATTCGTCCCCGAAGTAAAAATGATATACTTCGGAATAATCGAAATTAACGGTTGTTTTTACCAGCCGGAGTCCTAAAATTCCTGTGTAAAAATCTATATTTTCCTGTGTATCGCCGGTGATGGCTGTAACGTGATGAAGTCCTGTGATCAGTGTCATGATTTTTGAATTAAATTTGAGATTGAGGTTAAGGTTGAGGCTAAAATAAATTATTCTTCTTTTAACCAAACATCGCTGTACAATTCCGGGTTTCTTTTGAATTGTGCATGAACATACGGACATAACGGTACGATTTTAAGATCGTTTTCCCTTGCATACGAGACCAGCTTATCCAATAATATTTTCGCAAAACCCTTTCCAGCGTATTCTTCACTGACTTCGGTGTGATAAACCGTCAGCTTATTTCCCATAACCGAAATGTCCATTTTCCCGGCTTTGTTGTCATCTGAAAAAAGCTGTATTTCTCCTCTTACGTTTCCTAAAACTACTTTAGTTGTTTCCATAATGTTTTTTGTTGTTGGTTGATAGCAAATTGCTTATTGCTTATTGCTTATTGCTTATTGCTTATTGCTTATTGCTTATTGCTTATTGCTTATTGCTTATTGCTTATTGCTTATTGCTTATTGCTTATTGCTAAGATACAGTGTTTATTAAAAGAGGATGATGACCTATGATAACTTCGGCAATACTTCTTCTATTTTTTCACGTAAGCCTTCGTGTTGTTTTGGAAGTTTTAAGCTTGTTCCCAATTCGTTTAAAGGTTCGTCTACGGTGAATCCCGGATTATCGGTAGCAATTTCAAACAAAACACCACCCGGTTCACGAAAATAGAGTGAATAAAAATAATCTCTGTCGGTTTTCGGAGTAATATTCAAGCCTGCGGAAAGCACTTTTTCCCGGAATTCCATCAAAACATTATCATCTTTCACCCGGAATGCAACGTGGTGATTGGTTCCTGCGGCATTTCTTCCCAATAATAATTTGTCATTTTCAATAATATCAACGAGATTGGCCGTCTCTACAGCATCCGTAGCAAAACGATATCTTTCACCATCCTGTTTTTGAAGATCATATCCGAAGATATCCGTTAAGACTTTTATGGTTGGTTCTGCTTTTTTTAATGAAAGCGTTACATTATGAAATCCTTTTAAGGCATTTTCTGCGTTGATGTCTTCTGTTGTCCAAACTTTTCTGTCGTCTGTAGAAGATTCTATAAACTGAAGCTGCAAACCATCCGGATCGTTAAATGAAATTAATTTTTCACCGAATATTTCTCCTTCTTCTGTATTTACATTAAACTGCTGAAGTCTGTTTTTCCAGAAATCCAGGCTTCCTTTGGGAACTGAGTAACCAATATGTGTGGCCAATCCTGCTCCATTGGTACCCTTTCCTATTCCTTCCCATGGGAAGAATGTGAGAATCGTTCCGGGTGTTCCTTCTTCATTTCCGAAATAAAAGTGATAGGTTCCGGGATCATCAAAGTTAACGGTTTTCTTTACTAGTCTTACTCCCAATACCTGAGTATAAAAATCTAAATTTCTTTTCGCATTGTCTGCAATTGCAGTGATATGGTGCAGCCCTAAAATTCTATTATTCATGTTGTTTAATTTTATATGACAAATGTATAACCTTATAAAATCCTACACATTTAACTAGTTTAATAAATAATTATGCGGCATTCCTATTTATGTAATTATTTTTAAATAAAGTGATATAGTTAAATAACAACATAAAATAAGCATTTGTAAATCAACACATTAAAGTTATAATTAAAATTATTTCATAAAAAGTCTACATTTTTAGTGGACTAATAAAAATTTATGTTCTATATTTGCAAGCGTAATCAAAAGATAAAAAACAATGAATACAGGTTTGAAAAATATTTTCATCATCAAGCATACCATCAGAACAATGATGATGTATTGCTGTATGCCTGAAATAGAGCGTTGTGGTGACTGACCTTACTTTTATATGACATATTTTAAAGGCTTTACCACGTTGTAGAGCCTTTTTTTTGTTTAATGTAGCAAACGTAAAAATGATAGAAATTAAAAATATATCAAAAACTTTTCATCAGAAAAAGCAGTCTTTTAAAGCACTGGACCAGATCAGCCTAAATATTGAAAAAGGGGATATCGTAGGCATCATCGGATTTTCGGGAGCAGGAAAAAGTACGCTGATCAGAACAGTAAATCTGCTTGAAAAGCCTGATGAAGGTGAAATCATCATCAATGGGAAAGATTTTACCCGTTTAAAATCCAGGGAACTGGCAAAAGAACGAAAAAAAATAGGAATGATTTTCCAGCATTTCAATCTTCTTTCTTCAAGAACAGTCTCTGAAAATATTGCCCTGCCGCTGGAACTTGATGGGGTGGATAAAGCAAAAATTCATAAAAAGGTTAGTGAGCTTCTCAGTATTGTCGGACTTGAAGATAAAACCAATGACTATCCGAAAAGCCTTTCAGGAGGTCAAAAACAAAGAGTAGCCATTGCGAGGGCGCTTGCCAACGATCCTTATCTTCTGCTTTGTGATGAAGCGACAAGTGCACTGGATCCCGCAACCACACTTTCAATCCTACAGCTGCTAAGAGATATTAATCAGAGACTCGGCATTACCATTCTGCTGATTACCCACGAAATGGAAGTCATCCGAACGGTTTGCAACCATGTAGCCGTTATCGACAAAGGAAAACTTATTACAAAAGGAACTTTACGTGAAATTATTTCACAAAAAGATCATCCCATCATCAAACAATTTTTAAACTCAGGTGTTATGAACATACCGCAAGAACTTAATAAAAAACTGCAGAAAGAACCGCAGGACGGTCTTTTTCCTCTTATTGAAGTAGAAGTAAACGAGGCTATTTCCGTTGAAGAGCTTCTTTCCATTGTATATGACAAATACAAAATTCCTTATAAGCTTTTGAAGGCAGATGTAGAATATCTGGGGGATGCCAATTTCGGTAAACTTCTGTTACAGCTTCAGGGAGATGAAGAGGAAAATCAGCAGGCCATTTATTATTTCAATCAGAACAAGATCCAAAACAGAGTAAGAGGTTATGCTTAGTGATACGGTGATTGCTCTTCTTTCAAAAGGAGTTTGGGAGACGGTTTTTATGACATTTGTTTCCGGGTTTTTTGGGTTTGTTTTGGGGCTGCCGGTTGGAATTTTTTTGTTTCTGACAAGAAAAGGACAGCTTTTGGAAAACAGAATTTATAACAGAATTTTGTCGGTTCTGGTTAATATTTTCCGATCGATCCCTTTTATTATTCTGATTGTCTGGATGATTCCTTTCACCAGAAGTTTAGTAGGAACATCTATTGGCGTTAATGCTGCATTGGTTCCGTTGAGTATCGGGGCAGCACCTTTCTTTGCAAGACTGGTTGAAAACAGCCTGCTGGAAGTTCCGGCCGGGCTTATAGAAACCGCCAGAGCACTGGGAGCAAGCCCGCTTCAGATCATCAGGAAAATTCTCCTGCCGGAAGCCCTTCCTTCTTTAATCAACAATGCAACGATCACTTTGATCACTTTAGTAGGCTATTCTGCAATGGGAGGAGCTGTGGGAGCCGGCGGATTGGGACAGATCGGGTATCAGTACGGCTATATCGGTTATGATGCGGTCATCATGAATCTCGTGCTTGGTTTACTGGTAGCCATTGTATTTATTATCCAGTTTTCGGGTGACCGACTGGCTAAGAGATTTGACCACCGATAATTTGAGAAAATGAAGATTATTTGAGCTGAATGTTCAAAGAATTTAATATAATGTGAATGTGAAATAGTGTGTGTGGCATTGCAAAACTTTGTCACCGATGGTAAAAGGCGAATTTCCGGGACACCCTGAGATTAATACCGTTCTGTGATTTTCGCTTTTTCACCATTAAAAAAAGAAAAATGTAACAATGAAAAAAATAAAGATTTTAGGACTGATCGCTGCGGGACTTTTATTCGCATCCTGTAATTCCGGGAAAGACAATCCCAACTCCATTAAAGTAGGTATTACCTCCGGACCGGAACAGGAAATTGCAGAAACTGCCAAAAAAGTGGCCAAAGAAAAATACAACCTTGATGTGGAGCTTATTGCTTTCAATGATTATGTTGTACCTAATGAAGCACTGAACAACGGAGATATAGATGCCAATGCTTTTCAGCATGTTCCTTACCTTAATGAGCAGTCGAAGCAGAGAAGATATAAACTGGCCGTTGTGGGAAATACATTTGTCTACCCTATTGTTGCCTATTCCAAAAAAATAAAGAGCATCAGCGAGCTGCAGAATGGAAGCACGGTTGTGATTCCAAATGACCCAACCAACGGCGGTCGCTCTTTATTACTTCTGCAGAAAAACGGATTGCTAAAACTGAGAGACAATATCGGTTTGCTGCCTAAAGTCACGGACATTACGGACAATCCGAAACAATTGAAAATCATCGAAATCGAAGCTCCACAACTTCCGAGAGTATTGGATGACAAGGAAGTGGTACTGGCGATCATCAACAATAATTTCGCGGCCCAAGCCGGACTGGATGCAGAAAAGCAGGGGATTTTAAAAGAAGATAAAAATTCTCCTTATGTGAATGTAATTGTTTCGAGAGAGGACAATAAAAATTCTGATAAAGTGAAGAAATTTGTAAAAGCTTACGAATCTGATGAGGTGGTGAAAAAAGCAGAAGAAATTTTCAAGGGCGGCGCCGTTAAAGGCTGGAACTGATCATCAGTTATTGAGATAAGATTTTTATTATTTATATATTTTTGCTGGCATCATTCTATTAACGGAATGATGCTTTTTGTTTTTATTAATAAATGGTGAGAAATAACCAATTTTGCAAAATTACATTTTCTCAATTTGAGATAATAAAAAAATTTCCTACTTTTGTTTTTAATCTAAAAAAGGCATTTTATGTTAAAGAAAACCGCCATTATAAGTTTATTTACTCTTATTTCTGCTTCGTATATGGCTCAAAATACCAAGACCATTCCCGTTTATTTAGACGAAACAAAACCTGTTGAACAGCGCATTCAGGATGCTCTTTCCAAAATGACGCTTGAAGAAAAAATTGCAATGCTTCATGCACAGTCCAAATTCAGCTCTCCCGGAGTACCAAGGCTGGGAATCCCTGAATTCTGGACTACCGACGGACCTCATGGCGTACGTTCTGAAGTAAAATGGGACGAATGGGATCAAGCCGGCTGGACCAATGATTCCATCATTGCCTACCCTGCCCTTACCGCGCTTTCCGCAACATGGAACAAAAACATGTCCTGGAATTACGGTAAAGCATTGGGTGAAGAAGCCCGCTATAGAAAAAAAGACATTCTTCTGGGACCCGGCGTCAACATTTACAGAACGCCCCTGAACGGAAGAAACTTCGAATATATGGGAGAAGATCCTTTTTTAACCTCAAAAATGGTAGTGCCATATATTAAAGGAGTACAGTCAAACGGCGTGGCAACTTCCGTAAAGCATTATGCCCTGAACAATCAGGAAATGTTCCGTCACACCAGCAATGTCATTGTAGATGACAGAACGTTGTATGAAATTTATCTTCCTCCTTTCAAAGCCGCTGTAACCGAAGGAGATTCCTGGACGATCATGGGAGCGTATGACATGTACAAAGGACAGTATGCAAGCCAAAACCAATATCTTCTTAATGATATCCTGAAAAAAGAATGGAATTATAAAGGGGTTGTATTATCAGACTGGGGTGCGGTAAACAACACCGAACAGGCCATCCACAACGGGCTTGACCTGGAATTTGGAAGCTGGACCAATGGTTTATCAGAAGGACATTCCAATGCCTATGACAGCTATTATTTAGCACAACCTTATTTAAAATTGATTAAAGAAGGAAAAGTAGGAACGAAAGAGCTTGACGATAAAGTGACCAGACTTTTGCGTCTTGCCTATAAAACTACCATGAACAGGAACAAACCTTTCGGGAATATAGCTTCTGAAGAACATAAAGCAGTTGCTAAAGAAATCGGTGAAGAGGGAATTGTGTTGCTGAAAAACCAAGGGAACGTTCTTCCGATTGATATTAATAAAGCTAAAAAAATTGCCGTTATCGGAGAAAATGCCATCAAGATAATGACTGTTGGTGGAGGTTCTTCATCTCTAAAAGTAAAATATGAAACGCTTCCTTTAGACGGAATTAAAGCCAGATTCGGGAAACAGGCAGATGTGCAGTATGCAAGAGGCTATGTAGGAGATATCGGCGGAGAATACAATGGGGTAAAATCCGGGCAAAACCTGAAAGAAGACCGTTCTCCTGAAGTTCTTCTGGAAGAAGCGGTAGCATTGGCAAAATCTTCTGATTATGTAATTTTCGTTGGCGGATTGAATAAAGCTGACTTCCAGGACAGTGAAGGCAATGACAGAAAAAGCTACGGATTACCGTACAATCAGGATCAGGTGATCTCAGCACTGGCAAAAGCCAATAAAAATCTTGCCGTGGTTCTTGTATCCGGAAATGCCGTGGCCATGCCGTGGGTAAAAGAAGTTCCTACTATTGTTCAGGCTTGGTATTTGGGTTCCGAAGCCGGAAACTCGCTTGCTGCCGTATTGGCGGGTGATGCCAATCCATCCGGAAAACTGCCGTTTACATTCCCTGTGAAGCTTGAAGATAATGCTGCCCACCAAATGGGTGAATATCCGGGAAACAAGGAAGAACTGGCTGCCGGAAAAGGAAAAGACCAGAAAAACCCGATCAACATCAAATACAACGAAGGCATTCTGGTAGGATACAGATGGCACGATACGAAGAAAATCAAACCTTTATTCAGTTTCGGGCATGGATTAAGCTACACAACGTTTGAGTTTGGTAAAGCAAAGGCAGATAAAAAAGACATGTCACAGGATGACAAAATTACTTTTACGGTAACGGTTAAAAACACAGGAAAAAAAGCGGGCGCCGAAGTAGCACAGCTATACATCAGCGATCTTAAATCATCCGTACAGCGTCCAGCCAAAGAGCTGAAAGGTTTTGAAAAAGTATTCCTGAACCCGGGCGAGGAAAAAGAAGTAACGTTTACCATTGACAAAACAGCGTTAAGCTTCTTCGATGCTGAAAAACACGACTGGGTAGCAGAACCCGGAGATTTTGAGGCCTTAATAGGTAATTCTTCAGATGCTATTAAGACCAAAGTGAAGTTTACCCTGAAGTAGTTTTACTTTATTTATATTTCTAAAACGTGAATGCCCGGAATTTTATCCGGGCATTTTTAATTAATTTAAAGATGGTTTCAAAATATGATAGTATCAAATGATAGTATCATAGATAAGACTTTTTGTTGAAATATTTTAGATCTCCACAATCAGTTCCTTATCATATCCGTTGTATTTTTCCGTGATATAACCGTGCGGATTACAAATAATTTCAGTTTCTCCCATTTTATATCTACAGGGCGTATGAATATGTCCGTGGATCCAGTATAACGGCTGATATTTGAAAATTAAATCTTCCAGATCTGAAGCATACGCTGAGGCAAGCTGATCTTCTTTGAAATGCTCCGGTACCGATTGAAGGCTTGGAGCATGATGGGTAACAACGATATTCCGTCTTTCTTTAGATTCTTCTAAACTTTCTTTCAGCCATGCTCTCGAAATCTGATGAATTTTAAAGACATCAATGGATCTTATTTTTGAGTAGGAAGGATCGCGGCGGATCAGTTTATAGTCGTTCATTCCGTTCTGGCAAAGAAAACCGTAATATCTGGGGTCTCCGAAAATTGAGAAGTCCGTCCATAAAGTTGCTCCGTGAAAACGAATCCCTTCAATATCCACACTTTCATCTTCCAATACAAAAATATTAGAGTTTCGCGCTGCTTCTTTTATTTTATGTAATGTTTTCGGATAAGCTCCTTTGTAGTATTCATGGTTGCCGAGTACATAAATTACTGGTTTATCGGGAATATTGATTTTAATCCATTCGATTCCTTTGGTTCCCAGATTTACATCGCCGGCCAATATTACAACATCAGCATTATCAAAAGACAAATCGGTTTTTCCAAATTCCTGATGCAGATCACTGATGATTTGTATTTTCATTCCACTAAAATAAAAAAGAACCGGCAATTTTTCCGGTTCCTTCAATATATAATTTAGTCTAAAGCAAATCAGTTTACGAAACAGCAACTTCAGATTCTGCGATTTTGATATTTTTAAATATGAAATAACATAACATTGCCAATGCGAAAATTGCATACCCCATCAAAATAATTAAGCTCAAATTTCCAACTGCCCATTCCGAAGGGAAAACCTGGCTCATTAAAGTCATGAAGGAAAGTCCGAGTCCGGCACCTAAAAAATAGCTTGTAGACCCTATACTTGAAGCTACTCCATAATCCGAAGGCTGAATATCCTGAACACCTAATACCGACTGTGCAGTAAAGCAAAACGTCATTCCTATCCCCGAAATAAAGGCGGCCCCCATTAAAACCAAAGGCAAAGGATGCCCCGTAAACACTGAAATCAGCAGCAATAAAGCGCCTGCCAACATAAAGCTCCACCCGAAAACAGCCATCTGAGCAGAATCCAGTCTTTTTGAAATATGGGGCAGAACAAATTTCGCAACCAGCGCAGACATGATACTGAAAGGAACGAGCATTAATCCTGCAGAAGCAGCATTGTGATTCATATCCTTCTGAAGCATTAGTGAAATAAGGAATAAAAAGCCTATAAAAAATGCTCCCAGTGCAACAAAACCAAGTCCGGAGACTTTTAAGGATCTGTGCTTCATCAGAGAAAGATCAATCAACGGCTGTGGTGCAGCTTTTAAACGATAAAACAATATAGATAACAATAAAAATGCTGCAATAAATGAAGAAACAACTATTGCTGTATTTTCTTTAATATGGACAAGTTCGTGCGCGCCGTAAGTAAGGCTTATCAATCCCAGAACAAGCAACATGCCTGATAAAACATCGGTTTTCTTTGATTTTTCAGTGATTATGTCTTTCGGAAGATAATAATACGCAAGGATGAGCGTGACTGCCAAAACCGGAACATTGATCAGAAAAACCCAGTGCCAGCTGAGGTAAGTACTGATAATTCCGCCTAACGAAAGCCCGCTTCCGGAACCAATGGCAGCAAATGAGCTGAAAATCCCTACTGCACGGTTTCTTTCCTGATCTCCCGTAAACGTATTGGTAACAACAGACATTGCAGAAGGCATAATGAATGCTGCACCCAACCCCTGCAAAGCCCGGAAAACAGCCAGCATTTCAAAGCCGGAAGATAGCCCTGCACCCAAAGAAGTCAGCATAAAAATTAAGGAACCTAAAAGAAAAATCTTTTTTCGCCCGATTTGATCCGAAAGCTTTCCGCCGATAATGAGAAATCCGCCGAAAAACAGCACATATAGTGTCTGAAGCCATTGCACGGTTTCCGTACCAATACCGAACTGCTCCTGAATGGAAGGAATTGAGAGGTTAACAATGGCGATATCCAAAGCTTCTACAAAAGTTCCCGCCGATGCTATCATCAATATGATTTTTTTTCTGTCCATATAGTTCATTTATGCTGCAAAATTACTATTTAAAGAACATATATTAAAATATCAATATATAATTAGAACGAATAATAAAAAAATTCAATATTAAAAGAACATTTATTCTTATATTTAGTTTTTAATTGTATAAAAAAGAACGTATGACAACAGAAAATTACATTCCGGACGAAAAAGATTTGGCAATTCTGAGAATTCTTCAGAAAGATGCCAAACTGAGTATTCGGGATATTGCAGGAAGAATCAACCTGAGTCCTACCCCAACTCACGAGCGTATTAAAAGAATGGAAAAATCAGGAATTATTAAAGAATATACAACAGTTATAGACCGTAAAAAAGTGAATAAAGGGATGATGGTGATTTGCATGATCGCCCTTACTGTTCATCATAAAAAAACAGCGGGAAAATTTATCGAAGAGGTTGCCAAACTGAAAGAAGTAGTTGAGTTTTATAACATCAGCGGAGATTTTGATTTTATGCTGAAGATTCTGGCTCCAAATATGGATGAATTTCATGATTTTTTTGTGAATAAACTCTCGGAAATTGAGGGCATCGGACAAACGAAAAGCATCTTTGTGATGAACAGCATTAAGGAAAGCACGCAAATTCTCTGATTTTAATTTAGAAGACTGCGCAACACTACGGCTAAAAGCTTTGTGAAATTAAACACCCTTTGCTATGTAAACACAAAGATTCACAATATTTAGAAAAAATATTAATATATTTGAATTATAAACATGATGAAAACTGTATAAATGGAGACTAACACAAAAAGCGTACTGATTATTGATGATCACAGTATTGTAAGGCAGGGAGTTTTTCTGCTCATCAGGAAATATTTTCCCAACACCAATATCTTTGAAGCCTCCACGCTAAATGACGGTAAAACGATCATTAAAAAAGAAAATATAAACTTCATTATACTTGATATTAATTTTCCCGAAGGCAACAGTTTAAATTTTGTTGAAAATCTTTCTATTGAATACGGTGACAGCATCAAAATACTCATTTTTTCCGCCCTTGAAGAAACGATTTATGCTTTTAATTTTATTAAAGCCGGTGCCCATGGTTTTTTAAGCAAACTTTCTGAACAGGAAGAAATCGTAAGAGCTTTCAGCAAGTTTTTTGAGACAGGTAAATACTTAAGCGACGAACTTAAAGAAAGACTTCTTGACAATATGATCCGGAAAAGCAATGCATCTCCTATCGAAATGCTGTCCATCCGCGAGCTTGAAATTGCAAGACTTCTTGTTGCCGGATTATCCAATAATGAGATTGCTTCCAAACTTTATATTCATAAATCTACTGTAAGCACTTATAAAACAAGGATCTTCGAAAAACTGGGAATCAACAACATCCCTGCCCTTCTCAACCTGTTCAATTTGAATTGATTACACTGTAAATGTTAAAATCATTTTTGTTCCTTCTCCTTTTTTGCTTTCAATATTAAAGGATACATCAATAAGCGGCAAAAGCTCTTTTACGATCTTCATTCCTAATCTGGAACCTGAGAAATCTTCAGCCTGCTTTAGCTCTTCTTCTGACATTCCCAATCCTGTGTCTTCAATTACCAGATGATAACGGCACTCATTGGTAATTCCGTAAATATAGATGAAACCCTGGTCTGTATATTTAATGGCATTATCCAATATATTATGAATAACAATACTCAGGACATCAGGATTACTTATCAGAACATCACTACTGCCAATATTATTCTGTATTTGTATAGATTTAAATTCGGCAGTATTCTCAAACAGCCGCATCCTTTGAAAAATAAAATTACGCAGCATAATATTTTCCCTCGTTTTGTAATTGTCATAAATAAAAATTTTATTGTACGTAATGGTGGAATCTATAAATTCAAGTATCTGCGCAGAAGATTCTCTGATAGATCCAATGACTTTTTTTTCATAATAGCCATCATCAATAGTATCCATAAGGATTTCAGTACTCATATTAATAAATTTGAGCGGGCTTTTGATATCGTGACTTATGGCCGCTACGAGCTTTTTTTGTCTATAAAGCTGTGCATATAGTTCTTCCCGCGTTTTAGACAACGAGCCTATTGTTTCTTTCAGTTCTCTGGTACGTTCATCAATTTTAGCATTAAGAATGAAAGACTCTTTTTCTATTTGTTTCAGCCTAATTCTGTAAAAGGAATAAAAAATCAACAGCAATACTACAATTGCGGCTAATCTGAATAAAGCAGTTTCCCAAAAGGCAGGCTTTACAAAAACGTGCAATGTTTTGTAATGATAATCGGAAGAAAAGTCTTTTAGTTTTCTTACGTGGATCTCATGATTTCCATTAGTAAGTGAGTTGATGCTTATAACCTTGTTATCTGACAATGGCTGCCACTTGTTATCATCAATTTGATATTCGATGTAATCATTCCCCTGATGGCCAAAATTTGTATAGTCGACGAAAATTTTAACATATCCGAAATTGTTTTCAAGACTTAAGGTACCGGAAATATTCTTTTCCTTTTCGTTGATGGCAATTCTATCTAAATAATAATCTTTACCAGATGTAACGGGAAAAGCATTTCTAGAATTAATATATACCATTCCGTTCATAGAAGGAAATATGATAGAGCCATCATGCATCAATCCGTTGATATTCCCTCCACCGTTGAATTCCAAAGTCAGAAGACCATCTTTACGGCTATATTTATAAATATATATCCCGGCATTTCTATGAAGATAATAGTTTAGCAAACTCTCCTTTTTAACCTGAAAAAGACCTTTATTTGATGAAAGCCAGTAATATCCTAATCCGTCGTCAATTACGCTATGTATCGCAGAAAGTACATTATTTTTTTGTGGGGGTTCGTATATTTTTCCGTCTTTATAGAGATAAAGTCCTTTTCCATAGGTTTGCACCCAGAAAAGGTTATCCCCATTATTGTTAATGCTTCTGAAAGTTTTATTTTTGATAAGTGTTTTTCTGGTACTCTTCTTTTCATTGAAAAGGTAAAGTCCATTATGTGCGGTAAGAAGCAATTCATCATTATTGACTTGTGTAATCCCTCTTACCGGAACGTTAATAGCATAAAATTTTTCTTTTATAATTTTTTGGTTTTCAATGATTATGTAGCCTATAAAATCTTTATCAGACGCAAGAGAAACCCATATTTTATTTCCTGTAATAGTATTGCTTATACCACGAACTACAGTTTTTTTACCGAAATTCCGGATTGTCCTGGCTTTACCCTGAGACCAAAGAATAAGGCTATGCTCATTTTTCAGGATAAATCCGGCGTTGTCATTAAGCGGAAGAATACCGTAAGGATCTTTATTTGGAAAAGGAAGCGTTTTTACATATCCGTTGGAATTAAAGATATCACCATCACCTGTAATCACCTCTTTGTTACTATATGGAGCTATAGCATTAAAAATCGTTTGATTGGGAGCACTATACGTATTGATAAAGTTTTTCCTCATTACTAAAAAGCCTTGTGAAACCGTTCCCAGAATTAGTGTTCTTGTAGTGTGATCATAATACATACATGTAATAGAAAGGTTTTTTAGCGTTTTGCTGTCACAAATCTGAGTTGATAATATGGTGTTATTCTTGTATTCAATTACATATACTTTATTATTATTCATTATCAGAAGCTGTTTATTGGCTGTATTAATAAAGAACTCAAAATCCTCTTTTTCTGTAATTCCTGTCTGACATTGTTTTATCTCGCCTGTTTTCTCAATTTTTTCAATTAAAGAAGGATTCTTCAGATAAAATAACTGGTCTCCCAGAATGAAAAACCGGAAGTAAGTATAATCATTCAAATCTCTAATGAATCGGCTTTTACCATCTTTTTGATAAAAAAGCCTGTAATGGTCTATATAATAAAATTCCTTTTTTGTAATGAAAAAATAGTATCTCCCTTTTTTTATTTTTTCGGAAGTTTCCTTTAATAATTTCCAAAGATTTTCTTCACCATAGGGTTTCAATTTCTTAAAAGAAGATGAATTTTTATCAGAAATTACCGAAAATCCCCGGCGGCTAATCAAAGACGGAATTTCACCCGAATTGTAGAATGTAAACAGCCAGTCATCATCTGCAGAGCCTTCTATCAGCAGAGTTCTGTTTTCAACGGACGGTATATTCACGTCATACGTCAGAAAATTCTTCCCGTCAAACCGCGCGATACCATCATCAGTGGAGAGCCATATAAACCCGAATTTATCTTTAACAATTGATTTTATGGTATTTTGGGGAAGCTTACATTCGTCAGCATTGTACCATTTTTCAAAATAATTATCCTGTTGTGCGGAGATCCGAACGAATAAGAGAACAAGGAACAGTACGCAAAGATATTTCATATTGTGTTATAATAAGACAGTTAATATTTGTAATACTAATACTACAATAAGTCATACAAATACTTATTAAAAATTAAAATAGTATTACATATTATATCTTTTCATAAAAATAACTTTGTGTTTGTAGTTTTACAGCTAACAACTGGATATTATAACTATAAAATGTATATCAAAAATACATATTTTTATGATATTTCATATATTATTTTATAATAATATGCAATTAATAAAATGATTTAATTAATTAGATAAAAAATTAAAAAACAAAAAAACCTTGAAAAGCCTAAAAAGCAAAAGATGAGAAAAAATTCGGATTCCTGATCATCATATGGCCTATTGGTAATAAGATTTCTGATAGGCCATTGTTGAAACGGAATAAAGAAATAAAATTCGAAAGAATTTTGAAGATTACCAAAACCAATAAAAAAACACTACGGCAATCACCAGAATGATTCTTTAAAATCATAGAGAAAGAAAAAGCGATACAAAAGAAGAAAGCATAAAATATATAGAAATTATTGCTGCAAAAAATAACAAAATATTCCTTATTAAGATTCTAAAACACATAATGATTAATTAAGTATTCAGATATTGCAGAGACTAATTGCTCTGCATTTCTGAAGCTTGGATGAAAAAAAGCACAGTTTATTAACACATTTATTTTTAAGATGATGTAAATTAATTCCCATACACTAAAATTTTTCTTAAAGATTTGAGCATACATGAGATTCCAGACGATTCCAAATAAAGGAATTTATTGCGGAACGATAAAATTAGGATGATCTTACGTTCGTTCCGCAGTTCATAACAAAATTTTATGGTATAGAAAATTGTTTTGAAACTTTCTAAAAAATATAATCATAACGCTCAATAATTGAAATAAACACTAAATAAATAAGACGATTTTTTAACAGCAAAACAGAATATGCGCAGCGATTAACTAATTAGAATTCAAGTAAGGTTCTTTTAAAATAAAATTCACGAAAAACTTTACTGAAAATAATGATATCGATATGACATATGAACCCACCAAAAAATTTTCAGTACGGCCTGTATAGGAAGTCTTAGTAAACATATATTAAACTTATGGAAAGATCAGTACCTAACTACAAAAAAATCTTCGAAGACATTATAAGCAGAAAATGTCCTGAAAAATATACCTTGTGTGAACATATACTGAATAAACAGGAAATATCAGCAATGGATGTATTACGTCTGAATGATATTATTTTTGATAAAAAAACAGGATCTGATCTTACTAATCAGAAGCACAAAAACTATGACAGTTACACCATTACTGAAATCCTGAACTATCAAAAAGAAAATAATCTCAGTAATGTAGCAGTATCCAGACATTTTAATTTAAGCCGAAGCACAGTAAGCAAGTGGAGAAAGACATTCTCTTTGCAACAGAATAATAATTTTTTATAAATACATTCTATTGAATTATTTAAAAATTTAATAACAGCCTTTTTCAGAGCAGTTTCTTTACTGTAAAATGTTTTAAGTACAATCAGAGTTTCAGCGATGTACACGAGATAGTAGAGATTATAAATACCAAGCTGTATTTTACCCGGAAAATAAATTTGGTTGATAGTTTTGATTTTTCCTGCTGCTCTGAAAGGCTTTACTTATATAATCCCAAATTTCTCAAAAGATCGAATTGACAATTCCTAAAGTGATAGTTTTTCATACCAAAGACGAAATCTTTTTGTATACCATTCTACTTTATTTTCATTAAAAAAAACATATAACAGTGTTTTTTCTCCATACCATGTTTTCTTGAGTTGAAATATCAATATATCATCATTGTCAAATACCCTTGTATAAGATTCCAATGTCACCAGCACTTCTTCTTTCTTCATATGCTGAAGATTTGGAATAAAGCTGTTCTCTATACTTTGCTTAGATTTCTTTTTCATTTCAGGTTATGTTTTATATTAATCACAATATATATTTAAAAAATTACGATTACAGTTAAGAAATCCCTAATTAAAGACATTCATTTAAAACAAAATAGTTACTATAAGAATTTATATTCTTATTGTAACAATACTATTTATACATAAAGTTATTTAAGTTGTAAAAAAAAGGTTGTAAAACTTTATTGGCTTTACATACATACTTAAACTACAACATGTAATATTAGTACTATTAAGGTTATTTGATACTTACATACTATTTTTCTCTAATGTGCTTCGAGTTGTTACATTGTGGAGTATGGCAATCCACAAACTAGAAAGCAAAAGTGAAAGACAGGTAATTCCAAGCCCGGATTTATAAAGGCTGTATTCTATAATTCCTGATTTATATGCAACAGCCAATGCAAGAATTCCGAACTCTCCCGTTTGTGAAAGTAAAGCCCCGCCATACCAGCTTTCCCTCCACCCGAATTTCAACAGACGGAACGTTACTGCAGACATAATACTGTTACTGATTAACACAAAAAATGTTCCCAGAAGAATTATACTAAAATTGGAAAAAAGATAAGAAATATCAAGCCTTAATCCTATCGATACAAAAAAGAATGTAACGAAAAATACTTTAAAAGGAGCCAATGAGCGCTCCAGCCAGTCGAATGTTTTTACCCTCCCTACAACAACACCAGCCATAAAACTTCCTAGAGCACTGCTTATTCCCGCTGCCTCAGCTAATAATCCGGAAATTAGACATATAAATAACCCGAAAAATACCTGCAGATCATGATCTTTTTCAATCGAAGCAAAGAATTTCGGCAGCCTTATTTCACGGAAAGTCCTGATTCTTTTAAGAATCAGAAAAATAACGCCACACAAAACAAGCGGAAAAATGATATTGGAGATATGAAAATCCTGTTTATTCCATGCTTTCAATAAAGTAAGAACCGGTGCCAGAAGCAGATCCTGAAATATGAGGATATTTAAAATCATAACGCCAAACGTAGTTTTTAAAGTCTGATGTTTGTTTAAAAACTCACTAACTACTGCTGTACTGTTAAAAATGAATAAAATGGCAATAAGCAAAATGCTGTTTATGGAAAGATTTGTAAAATACCCAATCAGAAATGCACAGCCAACACTTAGAATGATCTTGATAAGCTGAGCAACTATCGGCTTTATGAGCAGACTCCTGTTGTCCGGTACATTGATTTCCATTCCGAGGAAGAACATCAACAGCAAAATTCCTATTTCTCCTATCGTTTCCGTTTGTTCCGGATCTGTAAAAACTCCTGAAATGTGTGGTCCGAGAATAATTCCCACCAATATATAAGCAATAAGATAAGGCTGATTAAATTTTTTCAGGATAAACATAATTCCCAATGTGGTAAGGCATAAAATTGAAATTGACCAAAGTAATCCGTTCATAGCTTATTGTTTTAGAATACAAATGAAACAGGTACGACAAAAATTGGTTTTCCTTTTGGGAAAACCAATATATGATCTGACTAATAACTTAATTATTGAACCTCAATAAGGCGAGGCGCCTGTTTTTTGGCTTTTTCCGATTTCGGAATGGTGAGTTTCAGAACGCCGTTTTCGTATTTTGCTTCAATGTGCTCTTCATCAACCACATTTTCAGCAAGCTCAATACTTCTTCTGAATGACTGATAGCTGAATTCTCTTCGGATATAGTTCTCGTCTTTCTCTTCCTTCTGATTTTTTCGGGAGGAAGAAATGGTGAGTACATTTCCTTCCAGCGTAATTTCAAAATCCTGTTTCTCCATTCCCGGAGCAGCCACTTCCACTTCAAAATTTTCAGTATTTTCACGGATGTTTACCGAAGGAAGTGTAGTAAGTGTCGATGAAAAATTGTTGTTGCCCCAGTTAAAAAGTTCGCGGCTAAAAAAGTCATCGAACAGTGTACGTGGATTTGCAGGGAGCAAACTGCCATTGTTTCTCTTAACGATTGACATAATTTACGATTTTTTAAAGGTTAAACAATATATTCAATGATTGTAACATATTCATTACAAACAACATACCATCTTAAAATCCTGAAATTTTGTCATTTTTAAACTGAAAAACTGACAGTCAGTGTGAAAAAATTTCCATCTTAGATTATGTAAAGCTGCCAAAGAAATTCAGCATCGACTGTAAAGAGGTTTCAGAATGCATAGTTTCACCGTTTTTAACAGATTCTTCTGCAGCCGAAGCTGCTCTCTTCCTCATTTCCGATTCGTATCCGGCAATAGCTTCCTGTACTGTTGAATAGCTTTCCAAAGTTAAACTGTTGCTTAGATACAGCGCATCTTTCATCGCCATATTCGCTCCTTCGCCCGCAAACGGAGGCATCACATGCGCTGCATCACCAATAATTGTAACATTCTCTGAAGGTTTCCAGTACTGATCAAACGGCATGCAGTAAATAGGACGTGGAATGAACGGCAATTCCGTACTTTCAAACAATTCTAGCCAGATGCTGTTCCATTCAGGATACATTCTTTTATACCATTGAATAATTTCAGACCTATCGAAATAGTTCAATCTGTTTGTGGATGTCCAATTTTCATCAGCTTTAAAACTCGCATAAAAACCGATTGCCCCTTTTCCTTTTTGTCCGATCAGCAGATTTTTCCGGTTTCCGAAAGCCATAATTTTTCCACCTTTCAAAATCTTATTAATTTCAGGAGCATTTATATCAGCATCCGGAATATTTCCCTCCAACATTACAATTCCCGTATAAAAAGGCTTGATTTCCGTAATATAAGGACGGACTTTTGAATTTGCACCGTCACAGCCGATCACAATATCTGCATAGATCGAAGACTGATTTTTAAAATGCAGCATCCATCCTTCATTTTCTTTTTCCATCGACAGAAAATGGCTGTTCCACACTACGGTATTTTCATCCAGGGAATTCAGAAGGATTTTTCTTAAAGTTCCGCGATCAACTTCAGGCCGGAAATGTTTTTCTTCGAAACTTTCATCAGATTTAGAATCATGATCACTGAACCAAACCTTTGCATGTTCATCCATGATCTTCGTTTTATCCGCCCCGGCCATAAAGTTTTCTTTAAATACTTCAAGCAGACCTGCAGCACGGATTGCAGCCAGCCCTGAATCCTGATGCATATCAAGCAGGGAACCCTGAACACGGGAATTTTTATCAAAGTCTCTTTCATATACTTTTACCTGTACTCCTTTCATCTGTAAAAGTCTTGCCAGAGTCAGTCCTCCGGGACCGCCGCCGATGATAGCAACGGATTTGTTTTTTATCAGCATAGTTGTAAATTATGCTGCAAAGTTATTTCTTAGGGAAAACTAAAAATTGTAAAAATCGGTCATTATCATTTTTAAAAAGTTCTTTTGGAGAAACGCCTGAAAGCTTTTTAACATCTTTTATAAAATGCGACTGATCCGAAAAATTGAGCTGGGGAGAAAGAATCCCGTCCTTTATATATTCTAAAGATTTCTGAAAACGCAGTATTTTGCAGTACATTTTCAAGGTAACGCCCAAATACTTTGTAAAATACCGGTTAATCTGCCTTTCGCTCCAATGTATGGTTTCTGATAATTCTTTAATGCTGATCTCACCGTTCACGTCAAAAATGAGCCGGAATAAATTTCGTTTTCGTTCATCGATTGAATTGCTGAGATGTTTTTTTATCACATCGGAAGCTTTGCTGCAAAAATCTTCAAAATTGTTGAGATCCTCTTCCCGAAAACCCCAGAATTTTTCAGGCAGTTCTTTTCCGTTGTTGACGAGTTCGGCAATTGATTCATCGAGAATATATTCCAGCGACAGCGGATTGAAACTGATGGAAAAAAACATGGAAATATTCTGCTGCGGCATCGTTTTAGGTTGTGTTTCAAGACCCATCAATACTATAAAAAACCGGCCGTCTGTTGTCCGGCACAAAAGAAGATCAATCCTTCCATTAGGAATAATGACCCCTTCTTTGCAGTCGGAAATATTGTTTAATGAAGAAAATCCGAATACAAAATCAGCAAGCTGCTCGGCTGGCTTTTTAAAATGATATTGTAGGGATGAAGACATTCTTATACAATTTCTACAATAAGTTATATTCATATGTTATTTCCCTATAAAGGACATAACTTTATTTGAAACCGGTCAGTTATATTTTAAAATACAAATAAGATACAATGTGCTTCAAAAAACAACAAATAAGTATAGAATAATCGAAATGTCCGGGAATATACAAAGTAAATATTTCCAAATATTTCGCCATTCTTAAAACTATTTACTTATATTATTTTTTAATTCGGATTGAGAAAAGTTGGCAATTTAGGCAAAATCCTTTTCATAATACTTTCGGATATTTTCATCTGGCAAAATCACCTCAATTAATGACAAAATGATTCTGCACTTTCAAAAGAAATCATCATTAATCCTTACAAATATAGGTAATAAATCTCCGGAAGCCTGTGAAAATGGAATAATATTGAAAATTAATAAAACTACTTAAAATTTTTCCGAATTTAGATAAAATTACAGATGATTAAATCATATATTTTGCCCGTACTTTTCATTTATAGCTATTTTACAAAAACTTTCATCTTATAGTATCTTAGCAAATAATCATACACAATCATCTCAAACAATCGCTGATTGGAAATAAAAAGCCGATTGACATTCATGTGAAAAATACTGCTGAAAAAGCTTTTTAGAGACATTTCCAACGATTTATTTTTATCATGGTGGATCATATCTTGTAAGACTGAATCACTTTCTTCAATATTAGCAGTAATATAATTTCTTTCCTCTGAGAATTCCTCTGATTGAAGAAATTCTACATATTTCGGTTTAAAATCTCTATACTTTTTATCCAGTTGAGAATTGAGTTTCTTATCCGCATTAAACTCCTGTTTAAAAGCAGCATTAAAATCTTTGATCCATTCTAGCTTTCCCTGAATTGAAAGGCTGAGTCTATTTAGTATTTCATCAATATAAAAAAGACTTACAATCAACTTTTCTTCATCATCATAATGAAGGCATTGGAGGGTAAATTCGCTGTTTTTGTGGAATAAGGATTCTGCTTCTTCCATCGTAATAATTCCGTATCGTTCTATTTCCCGGCTATACGTGTCAATCTGCATGTTTGCAATTTCCCCGCTGCTTATATATTGTTCAGATGCGTGGTTAATTTTTTCAAGGATTTCATTGTAATAACTGATATTATTCAACAATAATCTTACTCTAAGATGCGGTTTCGGGTCGTGGTAGCGGATAAAAAACCATTTTGAAATGTATTCTTTTTCCTGAAAGTAATCTACAAAAGGCTGAATAATTTCTTCCAAAACAAGATCGGCTGTTTTTATCCCTGTGTAGATTTTCAGGTAAAGCCATTCTTTTCCGGGAGGGAATTTTCTTTTCATCATTTATGTGGTGTGTTTTTATCTTATTTTGTACATCGGGAAGATAAACTCGCGCTTAAAATCGTCGTTTTCATTGTACAGAAATTCTTCAATGATGATGGATTCTTCACTTTTCACTGAATCAATAAACATTTTTACCAGGTCATAATTTTCTAAGTTTACGGTAAGCTTATTATCCGATTTCACCCATTGTATCCATTGCGGAATTAGTTTCAGTTTCCTCCATTTTTCCAATTCTGAAAAAATTTGATCTTTATCATTTAGCAACAATGAAAATTTCTTTATTTCTTTATCCGTAATTTTCCAAGATGCTTTTGATAAAATGATATTTTTATATTCAACTCTTGGTAAGAAATTATAAATATGTTTTAAATCTCCCCAATTAAAATAAAGTCCTGATCGAATATTTTGAGAATACAAATCACATAAGAAATGATAAATAGGCAACGGGTTTGCTGAATAGTTATGTGCATTCGTGAGATAAGGCCTCACTTTTTTATTTAACGTTTTCGACCGTAAAACAATTCTGTTATCACGAACAGAAATATAAAGATCATCAACGGATATTTGGTTTTCTTCAGGTAATACGGATTGCGCCAGATAAGGAATTTCATATTGCCTTAAAGTTGGTCTTCTGATTACATTTCCTATTCTTGCTTCCGGTAGATGGATAATTTCCGCTAAGATCTCATCGTTGTCATATTCTGCCTTCCGAAGCATTTCTTCTTTTTGTGTAATGGTTTTTGTTAAATTCTGTACGTCTGCTTTTTCCGAGCAGAACCTTCCCAGGAGATTGGCCGCACTGCTTCCGCCACCGTTTCCTACACATAATTTTTCATTTCCGTTTTCTGAAATTATTTCTGCCATAAAAGAAATTGTATCGGGAAGATCATTCCAGTTTTCAACCAACCGTTCAAAATCTTCTTCGGCCAGGCTTATTACGCGTCGGTTTTCGGTTAATGCTTCCTGTAGCTTTTCATTAAGAATTTTCTGAATGGGATTCAGGCTGAGATTAACAACTTGTTTTTGAGGAGAATCGGGAAGAGACAGATCCTCCAGGTAATGGTGAATTCCGTTTGATGCGATGTTCTGTTTGTAACCTATTCCTATTTCGGTGTCAAGCACATAAGCCAAAGGCATTTCCCTGGTTTCAAATCGTTCATAAAAGGCTTTTTTAAATTCTTCTAAATACGATTGTTTCTGTGATAATGTAATTTTATTAAGAAAGCTGATGCCATTTTTGAGCTCTTTTTTCCACTTGTCTGGCAATACAAAGTTTTTTTTACCATACAGATCGGTCTGGAAAAGGTAGTTTTTTTCGTACTTGGTATCGAATGCTTTAATGAGTCCTTCGATTTCAGTATATTTTGAAACCGGATTTCCAATGGTCTGATCCAGTTCGTTTAGCTTATTTTTTATACCGATTAAAATTTCGGCTTTATCATTTGCTTTTATCTTGTTTAAAACAGCAATGATGGTATCTAAAAAATCTCTTCCCGAAACACTTGGCTTCAGTTCGCTCACTAATAGCTGATTGCTGATGAGCTCCCTTATAAATTCTTCCGCTTCCCCTATTATGGTTTCTTCATTCACTAAAATTCCGGCAATTTCACCTATGGTTCTTCCCTGCTTTGAAAACTGCAACACCTGTTGCAGCTCTTCCGACAACGGCGCTGAAGAAATAATGTATTCCCTTTTTCCTTCGGTGTACTGATATTCGACATAGCGAATTTTACTGCCTACCTTATAAATACTGTTGTTAGGAAAAAATAACAGCTGAGTTCTGATCTCTTCCAGTTGTTCAAAATGTTGAGCAAGAGCGACCAGAAAATGCATATCCAATTTCGTATCCCTGACTTTTTCTGATCCCGGAATTGCCATCCTGAGCTTGTCAAAGGCTCCCAACCCAACTTCCGAAAATAATCCGAAAGGTGTACAACGGCAGCTTATTCTGCTGTAATATTTTAACAGGGTTTGTTTTAGTTTCTGAAATTCTTTATATGAAAAGTTTTTTTCTGACTGAATCCATTTGCAGGCTTCATCGTGCAGGTGGGGTGACGCAAGATAAAGCGCCTCCAGGAAAACAAGATTTCCACAGATTTCTTTTAATTCAGAATCAGGAATTTCATTTCTGCTCAATTGCTCCTGAAAGTCTTTCCGTGAAAATAAAGGAGTACGAACTACGAACTCATCAAAAAACTGATACGGGAAACGGGGCATGGTTATTTTTTTGTGTTTTCTTTGGGTTGGTAATCTGGATGTCCCAATTGCCACAATGCAAAGGCAAACATATCTCCCAGATTAGCATATCGTTGAGCAACAGGTACATTACCTGCGTGCCCCCCTTCAAAATCTATTTTCAGTAAGATAGGATTATTAGATGCATCATTAGCCATTAATTTGGCAGCAAATTTGACAGGTTCCCATACAGCCACTCTTTGGTCATTTATTCCTCCTGTTATAAATGTAGCAGGATATTTTACACCTTTTTTAATGTGATGAAAAGAGTCCATTTCCAGCAGAGCTTTAAATTCTTTTGGGTTCTTTACTGAACCGAATTCTTTGGGCTGACCGCTTGGTGTTTCTTCTTCTCTAAGTGTATTTAATGATCCTACCTCGGCAATAACTGTTTTAAAAAGGTATGGTCTCTCGGTCATGGCTCTTCCAACAGTAATTCCGCCCGCGCTTGCGCCCCAAATCGCTACTTTATTGTTTGATGTATAATTTTCTCTTATTAAATATTCTGTGCAATCTATCAAGTCTCTCCAAGTGTTAAATTTTGTTTCTTTACGTCCTGCTAAACGCCATTTTTCTCCTTTTTCTCCTCCACCTCTAACATGAGCAATTGCAACCATTCCACCTTCATTAACCCATAATAAATAGGTTTTAGCAAAAAAGGGACTATTAGATAATCCATAAGAACCGTAACTATCAATAAGCACCATATTTTTACCATTTTTTTTAAGATTCTTATTGTATATTAACGACAGAGGGATTTCTTCTCCATCCCTAGCTTTTACAGTTACTTCTTGACTTATTATATCTTTAAATTCAGGATATTCTGTAATAGGTGTAAGATTCTCAGGTTTAAAAGTATTAGTCTTTATATCATACTTAAAACGTTGTCCCTCATTTGCCCAGCCTGAGCATGTTATCCAAAAATCAGAGTAATTTTCTCCTTTGTTTTCTAAATTAACATTACCTGATGGATATGGAAGTTGGATAGGAATATCTTTTCCATCTTTGTACAAGTATAATTTAGCCTCAACTCCGTTTTTGGTTGTGGTGTAATAAATACCGTCTTTAGTAATTCTATAACTTATAATAATTTCATCTTTTTTTTCAGGGACTAAAATTTCCGGGTTTTTAAAGTTTGGATTATTAATACCAGTTTTACATAATTTATTAAAAGATGAATTATAACCAGAAACAAAAACAATGTCCTCATTCCAAAAATCAAAATTTTTTGCTTTATCATTTAGATCAGATAAGGCCGTCCAATTTTTCTTATTTCCTAATAAATCATTTTTGTTGATAATGAATGTTTTCCTATAAGACTGATAATCAACAATCATACCTATATAATATTGATCTTCTTGATCAAAATCCAATATCATTGGATATTGATTATCAGCAATATGTAAATCAGGATTATTTTTGGCAGAAAAAACATCTATTATTTCTTTTGGATCTGTTCCAATTTTGTATAAAACAGTTCGTGTATTTTTATAAAAATCTTGAGATTTAGGATCAGTTGTAGAAAAAGCTACGTAAAAAAAACCACTATTATCGTCAATCCATTTTATTCCATCAAAAGTAGCTGGTGCAGAATTGGTAATAATCTCAGGATGAATATACTTTGTTTTAACATCCATAATAATTACATCTGCTAACTCATTCCCTTTTTCAGACATTGAGATAGCAATTTTACTACCGTCCCAACTAGGACTTATGTAATTGATAATAAAAGAATGATTCGCTTCACTACTTTTGTAAACAATTGGGTCGTAAAGTAATTCTTCATTTCCTGAAAACCCCTCTCTGTAGTATAATTTGCTTACTTTCTCATTTCCATCTTTTTTTAAATAAAAATATCTATTATTAGCTGTAATTTTCAATTCAGATACAGAATAACCTTGTCTTTTATCAAATTCCAATCTTTTTTCTGAATAATAATTTATTTTAGGTATTAAATTGAGAACAGAATTCGTGTAAGCTGTTTGAGATTTCATCCAATTAAGAGTCTGTGGATCATCCAAATTTTCTAAATTCCTATATTCATCCATTACCTTAACTCCAAAGTATTCATCTTTGGTCGGCTTGGATGGTGATAAGTTGTTTTTTTGAGCACTGGAGAAAACAGATAAAAAACAGGTAATAATAATAAATATTTTTAAATTCATTAGTGTCAAAATTACTTTTGTCCCATAGTTTGATGAATAGTAGGATCAGTTGGATCACCATTCCCAATGAAATTTTGATTACTGTTACCTCCAGTAATTTTTTTTAAATCACTAATTTTCATTATCTGTACTTTTTTTAGTGATAGTTGTTTTTCTTTTTGTTTTTGTTTTTTCATTATTTTACTGTGTTTAAAATTACCATACAAAGAAAGTATATTTTTCAAAATAATACATAAAATATAAATATAGATTTATAAATTTATCATCAAAATAAATAAATAAAACAAACATTATCAATAAGTTGCATTCAATATTAAATATTAAATATTTTAAATAAATTCCTAATTGAACAATAAAAATGTAAATTTGCATTTTTACAAATGATGAAATATATATCCCTCTTCTTACTTCTTTTTATTAATTTAGTTTCCGCACAGAAAAAATCTATAGACAGTTTAAAAAAATTAAACTATGATAAATTAAAAAATATGTTCTATGAACATTATGAAAATGAAGACGTTTTGAAAACTAAGTTCATTGCCCGTTATTATCTACAAAAAGCAAAAAAAGAAAAAAACAATCTCCAAATTGCAGAAGGTTATATATTAGTACATTTTAATGAAGATTTTCCTATAGCTTTGAAATATATTGATAGTCTTGCAATTGTCACAAAAAATATAAATGGAAGCCTATATCCTACCAGAACATATTTGATGAAAGGAAATTTATATTTTAAGCATGATTATTTAAAAAAAGCCTTAGACAATTATATTATAGCTTTACAATATGCAAAAAATCAAAAAGATCAAAAACAGATTGCTTATGCTAATATAAATATAGCTTACTTAAATAATTACTTGGGTAAATATAAAGAAGCTGCCAAGACATTCAGGTATTATTTATATAATTCTAATAATATAACCAACGAATCCCAGCACAATCAAATACGTGTTAGCCTTATCTACTGTTATATTGAGCTTAATAAACTTGATTCTGCCAATACCCTAATTAAAGAAGGACAAGAATCGTCATTTACAAGAAAAAGCAAGTACAGTGTTAGTCAATATTCTTATTTTTCCGGTTATTCTTATCTAAAACAAAAAAAATACAAATCTGCTATTATAGAGCTATTAAAAGCAGAAAGTTTTTTTTCCAATATTAAGGATGATAATGCAAATTACGCATTATATAGTTTAGGCAAATCTTATGACGGACTACATGAAAAAGAAAAAGCAGTTAATTATTTTTCTAAATTAGATATCAATTTAAAAAAGAAAAATAAAACCTTTCCCCAGTTACGCGAAGTATACACCTATCTCATAGACTATTACAAAGAAAAAAATGATAAAGAAAAGCAGCTCTATTACATTGATCGCTTTTTAAAAGTAGATAAAAAATTAGATGAACAATTTAAATACTTAGCTACGGAACTTCCTAAAAAATATGATACTCCCAACCTTCTACAGGAAAAGGAAAGTATTATTAATGATCTAAAAAACAGAAAAATAATTTTATCCGTTTCTATTGGTATTCTATTATCTGTTCTTCTACTGATATTATATCTTTATTACAAAGCCAAGAAAACAGCAAGCAAACACCGAAAAATTGCTCAAGAACTGATTCATTTTAATGAAAGGAAAATTTCTGAACCCACTCAGGTTCAAGAGCTATACTTTCAATCACCTATACATAAGCAAGTTGAGATTGAAGAAAAAGAAAACAAGACAATTTCAGAAGAAGTTGTACAATATATCCTGAAAGAGCTAGAAATATTTGAAACCAAAGAACTTTTTCTGAAAAAAGGAATTACACTGGCTAGTTTAGCAAAAAATATAAAAACAAATACCGCGTATTTGTCTGATATCATCAATTCTTATAAAGGAAAAAACTTTTCTACTTATATTAATGATCTTCGTATAGACTATGCGCTTAAAAGATTGATAACAGATAAAAAGTTTAGATCCTATAAATTATCTGTTGTGGCAGATGAATTGGGATATAATAATGAGCAAGCTTTTTCATTAGCTTTTAAGAAAAAAACAGGTACTACACTTTCCATCTATATTAAGGAGATTGAAAAGGAAAACAATATCAAATAAACTCGCAACTCTCTATTTTTAAACACTTTAAAAAAATAACATTTATAAATTTATTGCATTAAATTTATAAATCTACATTTCGTTTACTTTTTTGCGATGCTTTCTTATTGCATCTTTGCTTCAACAAAAAACACAAATGTTTATTTTTTGTAAGTGCGCACTGCAAAAGTATAAATCAAAACCGCTGATCAGCAAAAACCCATGCCGGGGTTTGTACGGCAAAATTATTTTATTAATTTTAAATTAATATCACAAATGGAAAACTTAAAAATTAAGAAACTTCAGCATGGTCATCTTCAAAAAATTTTTGGAGGAGGAGAATGGATTCAGACAAGTTCACAATCTAAAAAAAATATTGGAGGGCAAAATGTTACCGTTACAACAACCGATTCTTATCATGATGCTAATGGGGATAAGCAATGGGGACCTGGAGAAAGCGGATCAATGTGCCAAAGTATAAGTCAAAGTATTAACTAATAAATAAATCTTATGAATAAAAAATTGTTTTCAAAAAAACTAACCGTACAAAAACTAAATAAAATTTGTGGAAACGGTTCATGGAGAGATACAAAGGGGCCTACAAAGGTTGTAAATGGATGCACAGTAGAAAGCACTGATACTTATTATGATTCAAATGGTAATGGAAAGATGGATGAAAATGATTATAAGTCGATATTAATGTGTTCTTCCATAGACTGTGGGGAAGTTTAATTTATAAATTTTACACTTATGAATAAAAAAATTATAACAAAAAAACTTTCTTCAAATAAAATGAACAAATTATTTGGGAGTGGCTGGGTACAAACCAACATGAAAATTGGCAACAATGCTGCAATGGACCGATTCTATGACACCAACGGTGATGGAGTGTGTAATCCTGATAATCCAACGGAAAAGGGTTCATCAGTTATTGTTTCTACTACAGCATAAAATATTAACCGGATCCCTCAATTATTTTTTTTGAGGGTTCCTTTCTTACGCATATAAAAATGAAAAAAAATCTTCTTATTTTTCTTATTTTCTTTTTACAAATTGTAAACGGTCAGGATTTAGATGCCGAAAGCAAATTTACGGTCAGTCAAAACTATGTTTGCCTCGCTAGGCTGGAATTGTCTAACAAAAATTTTTTGAAAGCAAATGAATATTTTTCCAAAGCCTTTACATTTCACGATGCGCTGGATTCTTATCAGGTTCTGGATGCGGCAGCTTCTGCATTACAGGTTAATAATCAGGAGTTTTTTAAAAAATATGTTACCGAATCAATTACCCAATATAAGGCACCTTTAGACTTTATTCTTGAGTATGATAAATTTGCTAATTATAAAAATAACGCCTTTTTAAAATCCTTACCTGCTGATTATGAAAGACTTTTAAATCAATATTATATCAATAAAAAAGATTTAACGGCTTTCATTGAAGTATCTGTTTTAGTGGAAAAAGATCAGATAGCCAGACAGCTCATTGATTATTTTGAGAATGAGCTAAGATCATCACAGACAAAAGTAAATAAAGAGGTTTTTAACAAAATTTTAGAAAATACAGATAATGATAATGCTCAAAAATTAATTGATTTAACAAAAAAATATGGATTTCAGGATTATTCCTGGCTTATTTTATGGCACCATCGAATATCATTTAATGATGAAAATGATACATTCTGGCAGTATTTCAAACCAGTTATTAAGGAAGAAATTAAAAAGGGAAATCTTCATAAAAGCTATCTGGCGTCTTTTGCCGATGTTAATGAAACAATATGGAAAGAGAAACAGATTTATGGTACTTTATTCCAATATCCTATAGCAAATGTAAAAGATGTTGATCGTTTAAGAAATTCCGTAGGTTTACCTCCATTACTCTATGATCAAATTATATTTGGTAAACCTTTACCTGATGAATATAAACTTACCGAAAGCGAACTGAAAAAAATACTTTTACAAAAAGTCGCTAAATATGAATAATTGTAATATCACTTGTTTTAACAATGATTAAAATTATATCTCAGGAAACAGATAAATCGACAGATAATATTATTAAGTGGCTACTTTTTTATGATCAGGAATTTCGCAGGTATAATGTCGAAGATTTCACCGAGTTTTCTTTTCGATTAGGTGATGATTTATCAGACTTTAATTTTTTACACAGAAGAGCACGACTTACCACATTTTTTAACACTGGTTCAAAATCATTGGATACTTATATTCGGGAAGAAACCAATATGATTATAAAAGCCTGGGAAAGGATTATTAAGACTGATAATAAAGCAAGTTATATAGGAGAATTTCATGAGGAAGAACAACACAATAAATTGTTAGACCTTCACATTGCAAATTCTATCGGTTTATTGATACCAAAAACTGTGGTGACAAATTCTAAAAAAGAACTTAATGCATTTGCAGATAAATATCCTATCATTACAAAAGCAATAAAAACACCGGTAAGTATAAATGACAAAGATTTTAGTGTTCAGGATAAAGGAACCATGTTCGTTAAAAGAGAAGATATTGACGATTTAGATAATTATTTTTCACTAAGTATTTTTCAGGAATATATCCAAAAGGATTTTGAAATTAGAGCTTTTGTATATGAGAATATGATCTTTCCAATGGCGATTTTTTCACAAAATGATACACAAACAAAAACTGATTATAGGAATTATAATACAAAAAAACCTAACAGATGTGTCCCTTTTAAATTCCCAAAGGATATAGAGAATAAGATTTTTGAATTCTTTAAAATAAAAAAAATAAATACAGGGTCTGTAGACCTAATTAAAAATAACGATAATTTTTATTTTTTGGAGAATAATCCGCAAGGCCAGTATGAATGGCTCTCGGAAAACTGTAATTATTACATTGATAAATTTATTGCAAAGAACTTAATGAATATGGAAAATGGAAGAAAATAAAAAACATTTATCAATCTATCTTAAAAAATCCCTTTCAAAAGCTGATAGTAATCTTAAAAAATCTGATCCTAATAAAATTGCAGTAAAAAAACTTGTAAATAATAATGTTACTCCTCATCCATTTTATAAGCCAATAACCAGAATTATAAATATCGAGCCTGATGTATCTTAAACTTTTCTCAAATTGCAAATTAGTAAAAGGTTATAAAAACCATCTTCTGTATGATATACAAAGAGGTGATGTTATAAATATACCATCAGAACTTTATGAATGGTTATATAAATTCAACAACAAAGAATTTAATCCAATTCAGGATCCGGAAATCAAAAGTTACATTGATTTTTTAGAACAAGAAGACTATATCTTTTTTACGGAAAATCCGGAATATTTCCCTGAAATAAGTCTGGACTTCGATTCTCCATACAAGATCAGTAACGTAGTAATAGATATTAATAATGTAACTGAATTTCATTATTTTAAAGTGATTGATCAGATAGATCTTTTAAACTGCGATACTGTAGAATTAAGATTTTTCAATGACTGCGAAGTTCCGTTTATAAAAGATTTGATAAATTACCTAAATGACCATAAGATGTTTATTACTAATTTAGGAATCGTAACTCCATTCTGTAAAGAAGCTGATTATAAAGAATTGGTAACATTAAATCGAATATCTTATATCCAAGTTTATAACAGCCCTGAAAATAATTTTGTTAAAATTTCTGAAAATAAATTCCTCTATTATTCAAATGAATCAGTAGCAAAGCAAAAAAGCTGCGGTATTGTCAATTATAATTATTTTATCCTGAATAAGCTTTCATATTTGGAATCCCTCCACCACAACTCCTGCCTTCACAAAAAAATAGCAATTGATGCAGAAGGAAATATCAGAAACTGTCCTTCAATGCCGCAAAGTTTTGGCAACATCAACAACACCACATTAGAAGAAGCGTTACAACACCCTGATTTTAAAAAATACTGGAACCTTACCAAAGATCAGATTGAAGTCTGTAAAGATTGTGAGTTCCGCTACATCTGCACCGATTGCAGAGCTTACACAGAACGCAGCCATACCAACGAAGAAGGATTAGACACGTCAAAACCTTTAAAATGCGGCTACAATCCTTATACTGGTGAATGGGAGGAATGGAGTACCAATCCTTTAAAACAAAAAGCAATACAATATTATGAATTGGAAAATACTATTTAAAACAGCGTTTATACTAATTGCCGTTAGTAATTTTTTGTATGGACAAAGTTACAGAATAAGTTATCAAATCAGTTACAAAACAGATTCGCTTAGTCCTGAAATGATGAAAAAAGATATGATATTGCTGGTAAAGCCTAACAAATCTAAATTCTATTCACGGGAACAGTTTGATAATGATTCTGTAGTAATTGAAAGCAAAAAAACGGGTGCCAAAGCCAGATTAAAGTCTGATTATAACTTTATGGTCATAAAAGATAAAAAGAATAAAAAGTTATCAAAATTTACCTTTTTATTGAGAGATCTGTATCAGCTACCGGTAACAGCCCCCGATTTTGATTGGAAAATAACATCTGAAACAAAAAGCATTGCCGGTTATACCTGTCAGAAAGCATCATTGAATTATTCCGGTCGTAATTGGGAAGCATGGTTTACATCTGATATTTCTTTACAGGAAGGTCCATCTATTTTCGATGGATTACCCGGACTGATCATTTATATGAAAGACACCAAAAACAATTATGAATTCAGCTTTACAGGAATAAAAAAAGATGAAACTTCAGATATTGATTTTTTATCCGCAAAACCATTGGAAATCACAAAAAAACAACTTGCAAAAGTTCTTATTGATCATTACAAAGACCCGTATAGAGAAATGAAAACAGGAAATATAAAAGTGCTCTGGCAAGATGAAAATGGCAAGCCATTTAAGCCTGATTACAAGGAGCTTACAAAAAGTGAACAGCAATACATTAAGAAAAACAATAATCCGATAGAATTATCTGAAGCTATAAAATACCAATAATATGATTGATCTTATATTAATATTATTTTTATTGATCATAAAATATTTGTCTTTTCAATAAAACTCCATTTTGAAATCTTTTCCCTTCTACCTTCAGCCAGATTCCAAAGACTGCGGACCTACGTGTCTTCGTATCGTCAGCAAATACTATGGT
>NZ_FQVO01000003.1 GCF_900129385.1 Chryseobacterium takakiae
ATATATGACTGATTACCAGATAAATATACAAAATACTCGCTAATATTACAACTTTTTTTAATAAAAAAAACCGCCTCAGTTGTGAGACGGCTTCTATTATTTTGAGCGCCACCAAAGAAACACGCATATTTCTTTTTTATTTGCTCTTCTTTCATAATAAAGAATTTAATCGTTTTTCTTTTCCTGTTATAAAATCTTGAAAATAAACGTGAATTATTTTTATGGTATCCCAAATATTAGCTTCTGTAGCTTCTGGGGAGGCATATACAGAAGTGTCGTTATTTAAGCCTAGTTCTTTAAAAACATTAGCTTTCTTACCATAATCCTGAACTATTTTTTCTAATGCCGTGCTTTCATCAATGTTACAATCTCTGCCATTAAAAGATAACAATGTAAAAGAAACATCATTTTCATAACCATTTTCTATATATATTTCAGATTTAGGGAATATAATACTCACGCCATCAGCATCTTCCTCTAATATATATTCTGCGGGCCAACTAAATTCTTTCATTACTTTTTCGACTATTGAAATACTAAAATAGTTTTTTGGTATGTACATTTTATTTTCCATAATTATTTAATTTTTGTTGCTAAATGTCCTTCTATTTTGTAACCGTTTTGTGATAAATATTCTACTTCTCTGCTAAAGATAGTAGGTATCTTATTTCCTTTATTATCAAGGACAAATTCTTTTCCTACTTTAACATATTTTCCAGCATCAGAAATCGGATCGGTTACAAAACGTATTGGATCTCCTCTTTTTATAGCTTCGTCTAGCCAAGGTTTATTGGCTTGTTCCCAAAATTCATCAGTTACTTTTCTATAATATTTGTTTTTATCAATGCTCTCCAAATATTTATATTTTTCTAGCAACTCACCCCATTTGAAAGACCGAAGAATATTAATTCCCCCTTTGTTTACACCCATCTTGGTAACTCCTTCTAAAACTTCACCTCTTCTTGCAACGCTATTTACATCAGAAAGAATTCCTGTTACAGTAGTTGTTCCCTCTGCTGATAAAACTATAGTATTTCCACCAAATAATACGCTTTTTTTGCTTCCTATTAACTCTAAATACTTCCCTTTTAAAAACGTCCCAAACTCTTTTCCTGTCTCTGGGTTTATAATTTTTTGGGGAGAAGATATTCTAACTTCATCAAAAGGCGCTTTTTCTTCTATTTTCTTCTCTGCTTCTTTTACAGCCTGCTCTTTTGCTTCCTTGGTTTTTCCTGTTTCCAGAGCTTCTTTGGCAGATATGGTAATAACAAAGAGGCTATCTCAAAAGTGAAATAGCCTCTTATTCTAAAAAAATTATTCTGTTAATAACTTTTTTTCATTTTCCATAAATTTTTTGAACTTCGCTAAGTATTCATATATCTCTGAATTGGAAAAAGAAAGCTCTCCAACTACAGGAGCATTTTGCAAAACAGATTTAAATTCAAAATCTGCATTATTTGCTGCCCAAGTCAAGGCTTTATAAATTGCCTTTCTATCCGATAAGGCTTTTCTAGTCATAAGTTTATCTACCACTTTTTCATTGAAAATAACTTCTTCCAAAGTTTTAACGTGATACAGTTCAAATAAAAGACCTGCTATGTAAAATTTATTTTTATCCATTATAATTTAATTTAAAATCCGTCACTTAATTTAATATTTTTAGTATTTACACCTTTTTCTTCCAAGACTTTAATAAGTTGTTTATTAATATCTTCAGGAGGTCTATAATGTCCACTCTTTCTTGTTACTTCTTCAATAACACCTTTCGTTACCTTTAATTCACCTGCACTTGCTACAGGATTGCCTGATAAAAAACTAGAATGATGAAACTCACCAAACTCTTGATATTTGGATGCAAAAATTTGTCCGTTTTCATCCATTACAAAAATTGCTTTTCCATCACCGAATAAATTTCCAGCATCAGTTGTATCAAACAAATTTCCGGAATTATCATAAATCTTTCCTTCTTTTACAGACAGTTTAAACTCTATTCGTTCATATTTATTTAAATATTTCACTGCTTTTGGAGCACACCAACCTTTGCCAGTTTCTTCTTTTAGAAACATTTTATCCATTTCTTTGAGTTTTAATCTAAAAGGCAGCTTATGTTTTTTTATTTCTACCTCCTCAATCTCTTCATAAAGAGGTGTTTTTTCTTCTAACTTCTGCTCTGCTTCTTTTACCGCTTTCTCCGTTGCTTCTTTGGTTTTGCCAGATTCTAAAGCTTCTTTGGCAGATTGGGAGATGTGTTTTCCTTCTTCTTCTGTTAGTTCCTCTACCGTTTCTTTCACCAACTTTTCTTCGGTTTCTTCTATGATTTCCTCTACCGCTTCTTTTTCTACTACTGTTCCTATTTTTGCTGCTTTTGAGCCTTTTAAAACAGGAACAAGAAACGTAAGAATATCCGGAACTAATTCTCCCAACTCTTTCAGAAAAAAGTAGCTTTTCCCTTCATACGTTAAATACCATTTCCCAAAATCTAACAATATTTTGTAGAGCTTTTTGTAAATTTTACTTAACAATTCAAATGTATTATAAAAAAGAGCATTAACAAAATTTTCAAATTGTTCGGTGAGTTTATCCGTCATTCTGAAGCCTATTTCATCTCTTAATATAAGGATAACTATCGCAACCAAATCACACAACCCAGCCACAAATTCTAATATTCCGTTATAAAGCCCCACATAAAAAGCATGATAGTGTTTTATAATGGTTTGGAAACTTCCGTCAGGAATATAAATTTCAGCAAGATTTTCAAGATAGCTATCTGTTATCTTCTGGCATTTGTCTATATTTTGCTCAAGCCATTTTTTTACCACTTTGGAAACGGGATCGTCATGAGTAATTTTCTTATCAATCTCTGATTTCAAAGCGTCATAAGGTTTATTAAAATATTCTTTCAATGATTTCACCCGATCTTCCTTCTTGTCATAAAAAATATAATTAGGTAAAAAAGCGGGAGTATATTCTTTTTCGGGCAAATCGCCATTCCAATATTTAGCTTCTTTGTATTTTTTAGTTCTTAGCCAGTGTCCAATTCCAAAAGCCCAATCGTGTAATTTAAAATCTAAATATTCTCCTCCTTTTACAATAAGCATAAACCAAGAAAAGTCATCAAACTTGTGATTATTATATTCATACTGAATCGCTTTAATCATTAGATCTTTAAAATCTGGTGTACTCTGTTCTTGTTCCACCGCTTGTACTGTTTGTGCTGATACACTAGCTTCCCATGCTCTTTTAATAAATTCTTCTGCAATATCTTTAGGATCATTATCATTCCATGGCAGCTCTCTAAAATACTTATCCTTTAAATCATCTAATACGGCTGGTCCAAATTTTACCCTTACAATTTTCCCAAAATCAAATTTACCATCGTCTGTTTCTATGAAAACTAAGACTTCAAAAGGTCTATTAGAATTAGGTAGATTCTGTGGGTCTTCATACATTTTTATGACTTCTTCTCCATCAGGATGAGCATATACTATAAAATTATACTTTGATGTATCTGAAAAAGCACCATAAGCATCTGCTTGGCTATATGAAACCCTTTTTGAAATATCAGCAATCGTAAGATTTCTTTTCTCTATTATTTTTGAAGCTCCAAAAATATCTTTTGCCCATTCATGAATATTTTTTTCCCAGTATTGCCCAAAAGGACTATTCTTGAAAGAACTCATTTCCTCAAAAGATTTATTAGCAATCTCCTGCAATGGATTTTTATTTCCTTCAAACCCTTGTGTTACTTCTTCAAAAGGCAGTATTTTATATCCGGATAAATCTCCGAATTCGTCATCAAATTTTTCCATTTTCTTTGTTTTTAGTTGTTAGGCATTCTAATTCATTGATGGGAAAAAGTTCTTTGGTGGTCATATTTTCGATGAATTTTTTGGCTTGGCTTTCGTCCAACACCAAAAGATCCAGGTGATACTCTTCATCTAACAGAACTCTTGCATTTTTAAGCTTACATTGTGCCTGTACCAATACATCCCAGTCTTTCCCTTCCAGTTCGTTCCAGCGCTCCACAGGAAGCCTTCCCCTGCTCCCGAAAAGTAGTATCTTTTCTACGGCAGTAATCTCGCTAATCTTGTCTTTCAGACGCGTGAGGATATAAGGCAGCACTTTATCGTGCTGCCAAATAGCCTCGGGTTTTACCCGACTCATTTCTAGAAATTTTAGATTTTTAAGTTCTAAATTTTAGATTACACCAAGAATTTGCTCAAAGGAACTTTATCCAAATATTCCGCTTTTGGAATAACCTGTCCGTCCTTATCCAGAATTCTTTCGTATCCATATCGATCATATTCTGGAGATGCCATCTTCAAATAAGCATTATGTAAATCCACAGAGAATTTTAACAGTTCGTGTCCTCCCAGAGAATCATCTCCACCCGGTTTTGTGAACGTAAAGTTTTTAATTTTACTTACGTTGATTTTGAAAGTGATTCCATTGTTTCCGGTAGAGCGTGCTTCAACTCCTTCTATTTGAGAAATTTCCTCAGCCAAAGTCTTTAATACAATTTCTGACGATTGAGTTCCTAACCAAGATGCATCCCTGTCAATGTTAATGATATTGCCTAAACATTCGTATTTTCTTGGAAACACTTGGTAATTATCCATATCTTTTATGGTATTAAGATAATTATTCAATCCTCCCTGAAAACTAATCTCCATCCACTTGTCTCCGGATTGCCCGATTTGGTTTTGGTTCAGTTCAAAATTGCTTCCGCACATTTCGCCCAGATTATCATCGAACTTCACGCCCGGTTCGCAATTGCAAGGCAATGCTTTTTCTACTCTCAAACCGATAGAATCTGCCTGAAGAATGGTAAGCGATGTTGGTATTTTCTCTCTCCATGGTTCTCCTTCTTTGGTTGCTTTCGGAGATCTCATTTCATCTACAATAGACAAGAATAATGGATCGTCAATTACTGGAACTTCTCCACCATTCCAGATTTGTCCTGTTGCAAGGAAATGTCTTACTGCTTCTTCAAAGCCCGGTCTTACAGTTACAATCACTCTTGCCATCCCTGACTGCATAAATGCTCTGAATGTAGGATCATTATCATCAAACTGATACAAATCTGCCCACGATTTTCTCTCTCCCCAATAATATGGATAGAAATAGTAGCTCATGATTTCCCACTCAAAGGCCTGCTCCATAAACTTCACAAACGCAGCATACTGATCCAGTTTCCCGTCTACTTTAATATCTGTATTCAGGAAGGTTTCTTCTCCGGAAGAATATCCGTTGTTATAGTATTTCCCTCTACCGAATGTAAGGTCTACGTTAGGATTTTGTTCCAGCATATACGAAATACAGTTTCTTCTTAAGATCGTGTTTTCTATTTTTCTGTAGAAGCCCGGATTTGAACCTTTGATCTGTACTCCCATTGCTTTTGCGTCTGCTAATGCTTGTTCATACTTGGATAACTCTGCCTGATAGGCCTCAATAATTTTGTTGAAAGCTTTTTGTAACCAGGCATTTTTAAATTCCAACGTAGGAGTACATTCAGCAATTACAGTTAATGCAAATGTTCCACAGTCAAATGCTTTATAGGAAACTGCCATATTCTCTCTGATTCCTCCCAATCCGCTAAAAGCAATATCCTGCTGATTAAAGTGTCTTTCCCATTGTCTGTTATAGTATTTATTACCAATACAAACAGAAACTCCGGATCCTTCCATTCCATCAGGGTGGAAATCGAAAGCAACACTTGCTCTTGCTGTATGAACTTCATATCCTTCAGGTACAACAATATTATCACTTCCTGTTGTAAAATATCCCGGACTTGTATAATTTCCATGAAAACCTTTCGAAACATTAAATTTTGCAGATGGTTTCTCATCTATTTCTACATTATAACGCCCTAACCAATACTTTAGAATAGTTTCTCCTGAAGTCCCATCCAAAGACATGAAGTTTTCCATTTTATGGATGGTTGATTCTCTTGGATCTACCGGCTTTATTAATTGGTTTTCCGTATTTTTGGAAATCTTCATTCCTAAACTGTGAAGTTTCGCCGGTTCGGGAATCATAAATTCAAACATCATACGTTTGCCATAGTTGTAGATTTGGTTTTTCACTACCTTATCTATCCAACGGTAAACTCCAACTACGTGATTGCTCCCTTTGGTATTGTCAAATCCGTGCTTATTGTTTTCTTCATATTCTTCCAGAATTTTATCAATTCGCTCTTCTTTTACCTTGGTAATAATTCTGTCCAACGCTCTTGCAGTGATATCCTTGGCTTCAGTCACCGCCTGTCTGTTACTTTCTTCTTTCGAGTTGTGGGTAGCATAATTGGCACTTACGTTTAATCCAAACTCTGCAGGCGATGTCCTCCATTTCGCATAGAATCCTGCCTGAACTCCGAAATCTCTGGATTCCTGTAGAATTTTAGCCACTTCACTCTGCATTTCATGTCTTTCTGTAGAGGTAGTATCAGTCAGTTTTTCTTTTTCTGATTCTGAGGATTTTGTAGTTTGAGATTCGTTACGTTTTAATCTTCTTGTCGCTCTTTCCTTATACTCCCTTGCCATAATGTTTTCGATGTGCGCCACATCTCCTTCCACATAACAGTAGGTAGATTGTTCTACTTTTTTGTAATCGGTAATTCCGATGTTTTTCATCCCGAATCCTGATGGAATAAATGCTCCTGCAGAAGTAACTGTCGGATTTTCCGGGTTCTCAGGATTTTCCGAGTCGACAGGTTGCACAGGAGTAAATGCTGCACTTCCCTTGAAAACACCTTGCTTAAGCACTCGGTCAATATCAGAATTATCTCTGATCAAAGTAACATCCAGATTATAGGTTTTACCATCATCTAAAACCATTTCACCCTTTAGGATAAACCCACCTGTATTAGCCGTTTGTAAAGCAGGTATTCCCGTTCCGTTATAAAAAAGGAAATTCACTCCGTTTACTGCCTGAAATATATTGGTGGAGGTAATCTCCGTTCCGTTAATGGTTACTTTATAAGATCCGGAAACAATATTGTGGGTATAATTATCCACCGTAAGCATGATAAACCATTCTGAAGTTCCTCTGCTATACGTTTTTACACTATATGGGATCCACCCATTGGTGTTGGCAGAATTGGTTACCGGAATAACTACACCTCCTACCGTTGTAGAAACCTGCTGATTAAGCATCGTATTGTCTAAAATGGTTTGCTGTAATAGCTGATTATTCTGTGTAATACTTTGGGAAAGATCAGCAAAAGAAGAGATATCGGACAAAGCTGAACCGGGCTCTGAACTTCCTAAAACTCTGTTTAATGCAGAAATGTGTTCTTCATTTAAGTTTCTTAGTAATTCTTCTTCCTGTATTTCAGGTCTGAATTGAAAATCAAATTCAGGAAGCTCAGGAGCTGGAACATAAGGAAGTTTTGTCAATTCTTCTTTATTTCCCGCTTCAAGAATTAACTTCTTTTGATATTCTAATTCTGCTAAACGTGCTTGATATTCTTTTCTCACAGGTTTTACTTCTCTTTCGTAAGAACTTAAAGCCTCTTCATGAGCCGTTTGGTATTCTTTTTTGTAAGCTTTTTCCAGCTTTTCTAAAGCGGCAGATAAATTTTGATTTTCCTGAAGCTGAATTTTAGCTTCTGCAAACTTCATGCTTTTATCATTATATGCTACCTTTGGAGTGCTTTGTGCTACTTTAGAAGCTGTTCCGGATGACACGGAAGATCCCTTTACTACTTTGAATAGCTCTTTTGGAAGGACTACTTTTGCCTTGATTATATCATTATATGTTTCTTCATCCCCATGGGTATAAAAAGAGAGAATATGATTAAGATGTAAAAACTGCATTAAGGTTTCTTTTGCATAAAAATCTTTTTGGGTCACTACCTGATAAACCAAGTTGTCCCAAAGGCTCGAGTCTATCGCAAGCATTGATTTTTTAGTTGTTAGCAGATAGTTTCTGTATTCCGAAATTTTTGCATCAAATTCAACTTTAGTTGCTGTTGCTTTATTTCTCGCTACCCAAACGGCCAAGTCATAAAATACAGTATCTTTTACTTTTAATGTTTGTTCTGTTTCTATTTTTAAAGGAAGAGATGACGGAGTTTCGCAAAGCTTTTGTAAAGTCGTTGATGAATTAAGTTTAGCATCAAATATTCCTTTTTGGGCATCTTTTCTAAAGATAAACCTTCTTTCTAAATTTTTAGGATCAGATAATTCTACGTTTCTACTGGTTGCGAATCTGAATAATGTCTGCGACGCGTTATTATTGGTGTTTAAATTGTTTGTTGACATTTTTTTGTAAATTTGTTTAGTTATTGATTGGTAAAACCAATGCTTTTTTGCAGATCGATATTGGTTTTACGCTCGTTAAAGTTTTTAAAGGGCACTTTTTAGTAGTGTGATCTTTGAAAATTTAGCTTTATTTTTTAAGGTGGTTTCCGGCTAATGGATGTCCACCTTACTTTTTAATCGGGAGCATATTTTTAGTTGTTAATGATTAATTGTTAATTTTTTTTCTGTTTCTTTATTGTTTATGTTGCAAACCTAACGGAGTGGTTCGCCGATTTCTATGAGACAAAGAAATGTACTGTTGTATCAAATTGACGTTTTGAAAAAAAGGTTAAATTTTTTTTCTGCTTTTCAATTTTATTTCTTTTGCACTTTTTCTATTTGGTTTTACTTCATCGTATATAAGCTATCATGCTAATTTTTTGTATTTATAAGGTTTATCACTTATATTTCGTTTTTTGTGAGTTTCTGTACAATTTGATTCAGTTGTTCCTTGTTTTCGTCTATATAGGAAAGTCCTGCCTGTATCAGTTCTTCAATATTTTTTTCGCTTGCGTTATCCATTTCGGGAGAGGCTTTTCTCAGGGAAGGATTGATGCGAAAATAATTCTTTTGGTTTCTTGCTCCCAATGTTTGAAACATCTGATCCAGTTGATAATCCACCGTTTCGGCATTGGCTGACATCAGAATATCAATCACGGGAGAGATCCAACCGAGTTTTCCAGCTTTGTTCAATTTTTGAAAGGAATAGGATTTTGACTCCGTTCCTGTCCCTATAGAAACCATCATCATATCGTTTACAGAAGGATAATTGGGCTTCTGGTGGTTTTTAAAGAGTTCGGCAAAAGGCATCTTCCGAGCTTCTGCATAAGCACACAATGCCGGATTATTGGCAAACATTCCTCCGTCTATCAAACTGAAGTATTGTCCGTACATCGACTGTATTCTTGCAGGAGCAAAGTAGGTTGGTGCTGCTGAAGTTGCCCTGCAAATATCTTTTACCAAAAAATTATCGGTACTTTGCCTGGATGCTTCCACGGAATTAAAAAGTTTGGCTCTTCGGTTTTCGATATCGTAACTGGTAATTAGGCAGGGTTTTATCAGTTCCCTGAGTTCTATGTTTCCAAAAAAAACGGTGAGGTTTTTCTCCAGGGCTTCCTGTGAAATTTTCTCGCTAAACAATCCAAAAGGGTTGATGAGTTTTTGCCAAAAAGAAACCTGAAAAATGTCTTCTCCTTTTTCGGAATAGAGCTCCAATCCTCTTTTTATGGAATGCTTGGCTTTGCTGTTTTCTCCGGGACATAGGATAATTGCTGTAATCAATCCTCCGGTGCTGCTTCCGGCGACCATATCAAAATAATCCCCGAGCCTGGCTTCTGCACCTTCTTGCTTCTGAAGCTGTTCTTCAATATACTTGAGGACAATACAGGAAATAATTCCCCGGATTCCTCCGCCGTCTAATGATAAGATGCATATTTTTTTCATTGTGAATGGTTTTAGATATTGAGATCAAGTTGCCGAACCGAGTTTTTTGTTTTGATATTTAATCTCCTGATTTTTCAGCGTTTCAATTCTTTAGTCAAATAATTACATATCCCTGTTTGTCTTTTGGAAGTTTGAACAGGATTCTCCAATTGCAGAGTATTGTTCCTTTTTTTGAAGGCAGACTTCGTTTTTCAAAATGAGGAAGGTCTTTAAACCTGATCCAGTTTCCTCCCCAGTTCCAGCCATATTTGGCAAAGATTTTTACACACTCGTACCAATCCGCGATGGTATCGTTATCCCAATCTTTTACAGTATCCCAGCTAACGGTCTTTCCGTCAATGAGCATGCATATATCGACTGCCAATCCGTAATTGTGGATGCTTTGTCCTGCTTTGGCATTGGTTACTTTTTTTTCTTTATTGAGTCTGCCTTTTGCATAAAGTAATTCTTGTTCTTCAAAGGTTCTGAGCCCTTGTGTGATTCTTACTTTTGCTTTTCCAGTAAGGGATTCGTTGCATTCTTCGATTATTTTTTTACTTCTTCTCTTACTATAGGATAAAGTTTTTCTATTCGTTTTTGAGTGATGGTGTCCATATTTTAATTGTTAATTTTAAATTTTCTTTTCAAAACTTCTTTTTACAATGTTTCTGTTGCAAACCTGAGGGAGTCGTTTGCTGATTTCTATGAGGCAAAGAAAATGTACCGTTACGTCAAAAATCGACGTTTCGAGAAAAAAGTTTAATTTTTTTAAAAATTCACATAACTCATTTATAATCAGTGGGAAAAAATTAATTTCAGGCTCGTAACTCATTGATAATAGTTTCGTCTGAAAAAATGCTCATTTTTGGCGTTACGAAAACTGTTACGACATTGACTTTTGTGTTTTTTCAATATTGTGTTTTGTTTTTTGATAAATTCATACTGAAATAGAGGTTTCCTCAATGTTGTTTATAGATATCTCAATTTTTGAACAAAAAAGGAGTGATTTTTCTGATGTTTTGCCTTTTTCTATTTTGCAGTCATTTACTTTTCTTATTATTTTTTTGTCCAAACAGAATGGTCTGTTGCATTCTTGCGTGTCATAACAATTTGTATTTTTGCTTTAATTTTTCGGTAGGTTTTACTTACATCAACACAAACACCCCATGAAAAAAGATTTTTACCTGATGCGTTATGCACTCATCATCCGGAGACTGGAAAAGTCTCCTGCAACCTATAAGCAGTTGAAAAATTACTTGCTCAATTCTTTTGAATTTCAGGATGCAGGAATCAAGGAGTATTCTATCCGCACATTGCAAAGGGATCTTTTGGAAATTGATAAATTGTTTGGTCTCACGGTATCCAACCGAAGAAATGGAGACAACTGTTACTATATTGAAAGCCGTCCGGAAATGGAGATTGACGAGTATAATCAGAAATTATTAGAAACCTATCAAATGGGAAACGCTCTGAATGTCAGTCATTCCCATTCAGACGCTATTTTTTTTGATAACAGGAAACCGGGTGGGCTTAATCATATTTATAATCTATTTTTTGCTATCCGTAACCTAAGAATCAGCAAATTTCATTATTATAATTACCAGACCCGAAAAATTACACCAAGAAAAGTGCATCCTTTGGCATTGAAGGAGTCCAGAGACCGATGGTATCTCATTGCGGTGGATCGTAAGGATAAAAAACTAAAATCATTTGGGCTGGACAGAATCAGTAATTTATCGGTTACCGAAGCGATGTACGTCAATGAATATGATTATAATTTTCGGGAATATTTTAAAAATGCCTTTGGAGTAATGAAGCTAGAAGACCAGTCTCCCGAGAAAATTGTCATCGAGTGCTCCCGGCAACAGGGCGAATACATTATGGGATTTCCTCTGCATCATTCCCAGAAAGTGGTTGGCAAAATTGACAAAAACATTGTTTTTGAGTTTTTCCTGCATCCAACCTACGACTTTCTGCAGGAGATTCTTTCTTATGGCAAAGAGGTAAAAGTATTGGAGCCTCAAAGCCTGATTAACGAGATTAAAGTCCATCTCATGGAATCTATGAAGAATTATTTCTGAAACAGAATTGAATTTTTTGATACTATGATTTAATACTTTAAGGAATAATGCTTCTATTAGACTGATTGATTTTGAAGTATTTACAAGTTAAGGTCTTAACTTTTATATATTAATAACGGGTTCGAGAATTGTCCCCAAAAATTCCATAATTTTATTTTATACTTCTCGAACCGTTTGTAAGCGGGTATGTGAATTTGTTTATCAAAGGTTACAAACAAAAAAAGTCGCCAATTTGGCGACTTGTCAGTATGGCTCCTCCTGCTGGGCTCGAACCAGCGACCCTCTGATTAACAGTCAGATGCTCTAACCAACTGAGCTAAGGAGGAATTTCCTATTGTTTTAGTGGTGCAAATATAATATCATTTTCAATACCAAACAAATTTTTGGTTTGAAAAAATTTAAATTTTCCCTTTACTAGTGGGGCTTAAGATTTATTTTATTGTTTTTCAGTATCTTTATTAAATAGTAAAAATATAATGGTTTTATGATTTATTTAAAAAAATTAAATTTGAATAAAGTTAAATTTTATGAAAGAAGAGACAAATGAAAATCTTGATGAAGAAACAGAAAGATTATTAAAGGAAATTGAACAATCAAGAATAGAACTTGAAGAAACGTTTTTAGATATTGATAAAACAATGGCTTCTTTAGAAAAGAAATCTTATGATGGTGTTCGAGATATTTTTAAATATTTTGATAGGATTAATGATAAGCTTTTCAATTTTAATAATATTCTAATCGCTGGTTTTTTTGCAATAAGTAAACTTAAAGATGATGTTCCAATGTGGATGATTATTTTTCCAATAGTCAATTTAGGTGTTTTTATATTTATTGAATATATGATTATGGAAAAGAGTAGAATGGAAGCTTATATATTGGAAAATTTTAATGAGGAAAGATATCGGAAAAACATCAATAAAACAAATTTATATGTATTAATAGCCATAACTACAACATCAGTTGTTACTTTAGTTTTCCTGTATAATTTATTGAAATAAAAAAGACCTACATTTCTGTAAGTCTTTTTGCTCCTCCTGCTGGGCTCGAACCAGCGACCCTCTGATTAACAGTCAGATGCTCTAACCAACTGAGCTAAGGAGGAATGTCCTTTGTTTTAAGTGGTGCAAATATAGGACGAATATTTATACCCTGCAAATATTTTTTTAAAAAATTTAAATATTACAATTTCCCTGCAAATATCTTGAATATATCGCTTCCGAAAATCAGGATCATCAGCCCTAAAAGAAAGACCACACCGATCATCTGGGCATTTTCAAGAACTTTTTGAGGCACCGGTTTTCCAACAATGATTTCATATAAAGTGAAAAGAACGTGGCCGCCATCCAGTCCCGGAATCGGAATTAAATTCAGGAAGGCTAACCAAACTGAGAACATTGCCGTAAAGCCCCAAAATGCAGCCCAGTTCACAGAAAAATTACCATTTGCATCTTTGTCAACAGGCATGTTTTTCACGATGGCAATCGGTCCGCCCACATTTTTATATCCCTGGATTTTGGAATTAAACATGATTTTAAACTGCTTTACCTGCATTGTAAGCGCTTCAATCGTTCTTACAAAACCTCTCGGAATCGCTTCCCCGAAAGAATATTTTTTATTGGTAACGACACTTAAAAGACTTTTCTGGTCAACTGCGATTCCTAGTTTCCCATTTTTATCAACCGCTGCAGAAACCGTTTCCGGTTTACCGTTTCTCAGAACATAAATAGTTACTGTTTTTCCTTTATTCTGATTTAAAACAGTTCCTACTTCATCAAAATATTGCGTCGGCTGTCCGTTGATGGCAATTACTTTGTCGCCTTTCGCCAGCCCGGAAGCTTTTGCCGATGGACTTGACAAAGAATCTACGATCATCGGGAATCTCGGTGTAATGTATAATCTGGCTTCTTTCTGCTTTAGAACGTCTGCAACACCGTCTTTATTAATAGGGAAAGTGGTTTCTTTTCCGTTTCTGAGAACCGTTACATGATCTCCCAGTAAAATATTAATGGAAGCATTTTCCAGCCTTTCGGCAGGTTTGCCGTCGATGTTAACGATTTTATCACCATTCTGGAAGCCCATTTTTTTACCAGCCTCCGTTACCCCGATTCCACTGTCAAATTTCGTAAGGTCGGTATAGGTTTCACCATTAAATAAGGAAAGACAAGTGTAGATGAGCCAGGCCAGGAAGAAATTCACGGTAACCCCTCCCAACATGATAATCAGTCTTTGCCAAGCCGGTTTCGATCTGAATTCCCAAGGCTGTGCAGGCTTTTTCAGCTGCTCGATGTCCATGCTTTCATCAACCATTCCGGCGATTTTCACATAGCCGCCGAAAGGAAGCCACCCGATTCCGTATTTGGTCTGTTCGGGATGCTTTCTCCAGTCGTTATCCGGAAGTTTTGAAATATCGATTGGAACTTCTTTCTTTTCGCCGTTCACTTCAATGACTTCCGTATCCGGAAGGTTCTGGGAAAGAAATTTATACTCCCACTTTCCGTTGATTTTTTTCATTGAAAAAATAGAGAACCAGGGATCAAAAAACAGGAAAAATTTCTCTGCTCTGGTTTTGAACCACTTTGCGGGTAAGAAATGCCCAAGCTCATGAAGAAGGACTAAGATAGAAATGCTCAATATAAATTGAAACAGTTTAATTGCTATTTCCATTAATGCTTTTGTATGTTAATTTGCAAAGGTAACAATTCTCAAAACTATGCCAAATAAAAAAGCCTCCCGAAACGAGAAGCTTTGTCATATAATATGATGATTTATTATAAATTAATAGAAACACCAAGACTGCCATTGTTGCCGACTTCCGCAAAAACTCCGATTCTCTCCGTAAAAAAGTATCTTGCTCCGATATGCGCTCCGAGACCGAAATCTCTTCCGACAACACCAACGTCAATTCCGGGATAAATGTCCAGCTTCTCCGGAAGCTGCAATGCATCCTTTAAGTGAAAGTTCAGCCTTCCGAAAATAAAAACACTGTTGTCATTATCATTGTCTTTGTAGTTGCTGAAATAGCCGTTAAGCCCTGCTCCCACAGAAATAAGCTGATTCAGTCCGTAATCATACGTTCCTGTAATTCCGGTTCCGTATCCCCATGCACTCAGTCCGGCGTTGATTTTCTGATCTCCTTTGCCTGTCCACGCCTGTGCGCTTATTGTAGTTCCTGCAAAAATAAGCATCAGCATAAAAACCAATTTCTTCATAAAGTATACTTTTATGTTATTGTTAAAAAATATCTGCAACAAAGATAGAACTGAAATCATCTGAAAATCGTATTTTTAATGAAGTTTTTAACATAGTTTATGAAAATCACAGGATTGAATTTAGATATCATCTGGAAAGATAAAGGAAAGAATTTTCAAATAATTAAAAAAGAACTGCATCTTCAGGAAGCAGATCTTTTTCTTTTACCGGAAATGTTTTCCACGGGATTTTGTATGGATGCTTCGGAAGTAGCGGACAGGGATCAGGAATCTCTGGAATTTTTGAAACAAATGGCTAAAGATAAGAACGCTGCTTTTTGTGGGAGTGCTCCGGTGGAAGAAGGCGGTAAGTTTTACAACAGGATGTATTTTGTTCATCCGGACGGAAATGTGGAATTTTACGACAAACGCCATCTGTTTTCCTTTTCGGGTGAAGATAACGTGTATACACCCGGGAAAAATAGGATTATTGTTAATTATAAAGGCTTTAGAATTTTACTCCAGGTTTGCTACGATCTCCGGTTTCCCGTTTTTGCGAGAAATAATGACGATTATGATATGATACTGTATGTTGCCAACTGGCCGGAAAAAAGAGTAGGTGCTTGGGAACATCTGTTGAAAGCAAGAGCTATTGAAAACCTATCTTTTGTTTTCGGGCTCAATAGAATAGGAACCGATGGAAATAATCTTTTCTATCAGGAAAGCTCTCATTGTTTTTTCGCGGATGGAAAGGAAATTTCTAAAAAAGAAGCAAATCTCGTTACTGCAGAATTGAATTTAGAAGAATTAAAAGATTTCAGGAATCATTTTCAGTTTCTGAATGACCGGGATTCTTTTAAAATTGAGATGTAACTAAGATTGAGGCTAAGGTTTTATATGAAGGTTTCTTACCTCAGCCTTAGTCTCAACCTGTTGTTATTAAGCATATTGTTTTAAAAGCCGGGTCAGTGTATTGACATCATGGACACCGCTTTCCTTCCAGAGCATTTCTCCGTTTTTGAAGACTGCCAGCGTCGGTACACCGCGCACTCCGTACTGTGCTGCTAATGCAGGGTATTGGTCTACATCTACTTTGATGATTCTTGCGCTTTCGCCAACATTTTCTTTTACGGTATTGAGAACCGAAGACTGTACTTTGCAGGGTTGGCACCACGTTGCAAAAAAGTCGATTAAAACAGGTCTTTCAGAATTGATGATTTCCTGGAATTTTTGTGACATAGTTGGTTTATTTAAATTAAAATTCTGAATTATTTTTCGTCCTGAATGGCTTTTACATTCTTCCAGGTTGTTCCGTCGTAAGCTTCAATACCTTTTTTCTTTAAAATTTCCATGGCCTGATCCGCCTGGATTCCCTTATTACAGAAAACAACTACTTTTTTTCCTTTCAGTGATTCCGTTTTTTCCGAAAGTTCAGCTAAAGGAATATTGACGGCATTTTTTGCCGTACCTTCTGCATACTGCTCCGGAATTCTTACATCAACAAGAACTACATCCGCACTGTTCACTACTTCTTTGATATTTGTGTCAGGAAGTGTTGTTGATGAATGGATTTTGCATGAATTAAGCATCAGTACTAAAGCAATAAAAAGTCCGTAAAAAATTTTAGTCATTATTTATATTGTTTTAGACTGGCAGACAAAATCAGAAGTAGGGAGTTTTCCTGTTTTTTTAATTCCGTTAAAACCGCCTTCTACTTCAGTAAAGTTTCTGATTCCGTGGGAATTAAGGATGCTTGCGGCGATCATGCTTCGGTATCCTCCCGCGCAATGCAGGAAAAAATGCTCTGAATCATCAATGGTATTTACCCATTCGCTGATTTCATCCAAAGGTCTGTTGTAAGCGTTGTCAATATGTTCTGCAGAATATTCCGAAATTTTACGGACGTCGATCACTTTAGAGGTTTTATCAAACTGCTCTGCAAATTCTTCAGGAGAAATTCTTTTTATTTCGTCGGTTTCTTTACCGCCGTTTTTCCATGCCCCGAAACCTCCTTTCAGATATCCAACCACATGGTCAAATCCTACTCTGCTTAATCGGGTAATGGTTTCTTCTTCAGTACCTTCGTCTGTTACCAGCAATAAAGGATGCTTTACATCAACGATCAATGCTCCCACCCATGGTGCAAAATCTCCTTTCAAACCGATGTTAATGGAATTAGGAATAAATCCTTTATGAAATTCTGCGGGACTTCTCGTATCTAAAATCAACGCACCGGTATCTTCGGCGTAAGCTTCGAAATCTTCTGCGGAAATTGCGGTAAGCCCTTTATCCATCACCACGTCGAGGCTTTCGTAACCGCCTTTATTCATGGCAACATTCATCCCGAAATATTTAGGAGGCGCTGTGAGTCCGTCCAGCACTTCTTTTACGAAAGATTCCTTATCCGGCTGATTCAGCGCATAATTTGTTTTTTTCTGATTTCCTAATAGATCAACGGTTTCTTTCTGCATATTTTTTCCACAGGCAGAACCTGCTCCGTGTGCCGGATACACGGTAATGCTGTCGTCAAGCGGCATGATCTTCGTTTGTAGGCTGTCATATAAAATTCCTGCAAGATCTTCCTGAGTAAGGTTGGTTGCTTTTTGGGCGAGATCCGGTCTTCCGACATCTCCCAAAAATAAAGTGTCTCCGGTGAAAATAGCAGTTTCAACCCCGTTTTCGTCAATAAGAAGATAAGTTGTGCTTTCCATCGTATGACCCGGTGTGTGAAGCACTTTTATTTTTACTTTTCCAATCTCAAAAATCTGATGGTCTTCCGCAATAATAGCGTCGAATTCCGGTTGTGCAGTAGGCCCGTAAATGATAGGGGCGCCTGTTTTTTTACTCAGGTCCAGGTGGCCCGAAACAAAATCTGCGTGGAAATGCGTTTCAAAAATATATTTTAGCGTTACATTGTCTTTTTCCAGGCGATCAAGATAAGGCTTTACTTCTCTTAGAGGATCAATAATTGCTGCCTCGTTTTCGGATACGATATAATAGGCACCCTGAGCCAGACATCCGGTATATATTTGTTCGACTTTCATTATGTGGTGTAACTGTTTTAAGTTTTTTTTAATATCTGCAAAAATCGTGTTTATTTTCTGAAAAAAAGCAAAATAAAAAAATCTATGACAATAGAATAAATCTATAAAGTTCGGACCCTCTCATAATGCGGCAATTATCATACTTATCCATGATTTTGTGGTACTAAGTTAGGTATATTTGTTAATATGTGAGGCTGAAATTAATCATGATAAAAACTTAACCACTTCATATTTTAAAAAAAATTATATTTATGTAAAAAATCAAATGGCAGACAAAATACAATTTATTGAACAACTTAATGCGAAGTATGCTTCAAAGGGCGAATGTATTATTTTAGGCAAAGGCATGCTGGACGGAGAAGTTATTCCCGAAGTAAATGTTACGGTTCCTTTAAAGACTATTAACCGCCACGGACTGATCGCCGGAGCTACGGGAACCGGGAAAACCAAAACCCTGCAGGTATTTGCGGAACAGCTTTCCCACAAAGGAATCCCTTCTCTTGTATTAGATATTAAAGGGGATTTCTCCGGAATTGCAGAGGCGGGCAAAGAAAATCCGGCAATTGAGGAGCGTTACGCCAAAACACAGCTTCCGTATAATCCGCAGGCTTTCCCGGTGGAATTAATGACCATTTCCGGAGAACGAGGCGTGAAATTACGGGCAACGGTGACGGAGTTCGGGCCGGTTCTGCTAAGCAAAATCTTACAGCTGAACGAAACCCAGCAAAGCATCATGTCTATTATTTTCAAATATTGTGATGATAAAGGACTGCCTTTGATTGATTTGAATGATCTAAAAAAAGTCCTCCAGTACGTCACGGAAAATCCTCAGGGCAAAGCGGAACTTTCGGCAGATTACGGCTCAATAGCTTCTTCTTCGTTAGGTGCAATTCTGAGGTCTATTGTAGCGCTGGAACAACAGGGAGCATCTGAATTTTTTGGAGAATTAAGTTTTGATGTACATGATTTGCTGCAAACCAGAGACGGAAAAGGCGTGGTTAATATTTTAAGGGTAGCGGATATTCAGAGCAAGCCTCAATTGTTTTCTACTTTTATGCTTTCATTATTCGCTGAGATTTATATGACGTTTCCTGAAGAAGGCGATAGCGGCAAACCGAAACTGGTATTGTTTATAGATGAGGCGCATCTTATTTTCGATGAATCTTCCAAAGCTCTGGTTTCCCAAATCGAAACAATGGTAAAACTGATCCGTTCCAAAGGGGTAGGAATTTATTTTATCACGCAGATACCCGGAGATGTCCCGGAGGCCGTGCTCTCTCAATTAGGTTTAAAAATTCAGCATGCGCTGCGAGGTTTTACCGCAAAAGATAAAAAAGAAATTACAAAGGCGGTAGAAAATTATCCGACTACAGAACTTTATGATGCTCCTGCTTTAATCCAGAATCTGGGAATAGGTGAGGCTTTTGTAACGGCACTGGACGAAAAAGGAATTCCTACGCCTTTGGTGCATACCTATTTGATTTCTCCTGAATCCAGAATGGATGTTCTCAACGATGCGGAAATTTCCGAACTGACTGGCAAATCTGCTTTAGTCGCTAAATATGAGAAAGTTGTGGATCGTGATTCGGCATATGAAATGCTGGTAAGAAGAATGGAACAGGCTGCGGCGGAAGCGCCTGCAAATCAAAAAACAAAACCCGTAAAAGAAGAGCCGGGAATGTTTGAGCAGATTCTGCAGAGTAAAGCAGCGCGTACCTTCACCGGAACACTGATGCGGGAAGGGGCAAAAGCCGTCTTAGGGATGCTGGGACTTGGCGGCAGGAGAAGATAATCAATGTTTTTTATAATATTATGGTTGGGTATTCATGGATAATTTTGGTAAGATTGATAGAATTTTTCCTATTTTAGCAGGATTGTCTTAATGAAGATATGGCATGCGTTATGTTATTTAAGATAAGTACAGTCTGTACACGTTATAATTTAATCTAAAAGAAGTTGTATAAAGTTTAAATGTATTCAATTATTGATATAGAAAGCAATGGTGCAGGTTACAGGAAAGAATGCATTATAGATATTGCTATTTACAGGTACGACGGGCAGAAAATTATCGACCAGTTCATCTCGCTTGTAAATCCTGAAAGTGATATCACGCCTTTTGTGCAGAAACTCACCAATATTACCCCAAAGATGGTAAAAACAGCTCCGAAATTCCACGAAATTGCGCGCAGAATTGTGGAAATTACGGCCAATACTACTTTGGTGGGACACAATATCGATTTTGATTACAGAATGCTTCGCCAGTCATTTCAAAGATTAGGTTATGATTTTAAAATCAATACTTTAGATACTATTCCGCTGGCTAAAAAACTCATTCCGGATGAGGTGAGCTATTCACTTGGGAAGCTGGTAAAATCTCTTGGGATTCCTCTTACGAACCACCACAGAGCGGATGGAGATGCCCGTGCAACGCTTGAGCTTTTTAAGCTGTTGATTTCAAAAGATACCGAAAATGAAATTATTCAGAAACAGCATGAAGAATCCAATGCAAAAACCTATATCAATAAGATAAAGATTCTTACCCAGGATCTCCCGAACGAAAAAGGCTTCGTTTATTTCCAGAATAAGGAAGGGGAAATTATCTTTTCAGATCATGTACAGGATATCAATAAGTTTTCGAAAAAGGTTTTCAACTCCAAATCCAAAAGATGGGAAGAAATTCAGAAAGCGGTTGAACAGATCAATTATGAACTCACCGGAACCGATATTATTGCCAAACTGATCCTGAACTCAAAAGGCATCAGAAAGAAGGAGATATTGCCTTTCGGACTTTATCACAGAAATCAAAAATACCTGGTTGAAAAAAATAAACTGAACAAAGCAGAAAAGCCGATCCTGAAATTCAGGTCATTTACCCAGGGTTCAAAGGCTGTTGAGTTTATCAGTAAGCTGGAAGAATATGCAGATGTTGAGTTTTTTAAAAAGAAAATTGAATTTAAAAAAAGAAATGAGCTTTGGCTCGGACAAGGAAGGAAGCTCGGAGAAAAACTTTTCCTTATTGTAGAAAACGGGAAGGTGGTTTCGTATGGGTTCTACGAGCTTTTTACCCAAATACAGACACTGAGTAAAATTTCCAAATTAAAAATCGATTTGCAATACCAGTCCGGAGATTTGGTGAATGAGCTTCAGCTTGCCCTTCTTCGGGGTGATTTTGAAACACTGCCATTGCCTAAGTAACTGATTTTTACTAATCAAGATATTTGGTGCTATTCCTAAAAAGTAGCCAACCCTCTTTTATCCTGATAGAGCAGGTTTCAGACGTATGGTTAATTTCTGTTGTCCGATTTTCAAACTGTTATAAAGGTAAAAAATGCTTTTTTATGAGGTTTTAAAAGTTTTTTATTCTTTTAGATCCGAAATAAAAGAATAATCTTCCATGTAATTGATTTTAAATGATAAAGAATTTCTTCTTACCTTTGTGCTTTAATAATAAACACAAATACGTTTACTTAATTTAATTATGAATCCAAAAGAATTACTGAAGATTGCCAATGAGTTTGGTACACCGGTGTACGTTTACGATGCTGAATCGATTAAAACCCAATACGAAAAACTTACATCATCTTTTCTTAAACACACAAAGTTCTTCTATGCTGCGAAGGCGTTGACTAATATCAATATCCTGAAGTATGTCAAGAACCTGGGTGCTTCTTTGGATTGCGTATCGATTAATGAAGTGAAGCTGGGCCTAAAGGCCGGATTTACCAAAGAAAAAATATTATTCACGCCGAATTGTGTGGATCTTGCAGAAATTGAAGAAGCCATGACTTTCGGGGTGCATATTAATATCGATAACATCTCCATTCTTGAGCAGTTTGGAAATAAATATGGCAATACCTATCCGATTTTAGTAAGAATCAACCCGCATATTTTTGCGGGAGGAAACTATAAAATTTCAACAGGACATATCGACAGCAAGTTCGGGATTTCCATTCACCAGGTTCGCCACATCGAAAGGGTAATGAAATCTACCAATCTGAATGTGGAAGGCCTTCACATGCATACGGGAAGCGAGATCAAAGATCCGGATGTTTTCCTGCAGGCTTTGGAGATCATGCTTGAATTGTCTGAACATTTCCCGAATCTGAAATACCTGGATATGGGAAGCGGCTTCAAAATTCCATATCAGGATACCGAAGAAGAAACGGATGTAAAAACACTGGGCAAAAAAGTAGAAAAAGTAATTGCCGAATTCTCAAAATCCACAGGGAAAAAGTTTGAGCTTTGGTTTGAACCAGGAAAATTTTTAGTGGGGAAGAGCGGTTATCTTTTGGTGAAAGCGAATGTCATCAAGCAGACGACGGCAACGGTTTTTGTGGGAGTGAATTCCGGTTTTAACCACCTGATTCGTCCGATGTTCTATGATTCGTATCATGTTATTGAAAATTTATCCAATCCAAAAGGTGCGGAAAGAATTTATACCGTAGTGGGAAATATCTGTGAAACCGATACTTTTGCCTGGGACAGAAAACTAAATGAAGTGCGAGAAGGTGATATTCTGGCATTCCACAATGCAGGAGCTTACGGTTTTGAAATGAGTTCTAATTTTAATTCAAGACTAAAACCTGCTGAAGTATTATTCTTAGACGGAAAAGCACACCTCATCAGAAAAAGGGATGAATTTGAAGATCTTCTGAAAAATCAGATTGAAGTAATTTAATAATAACAAGGCTCCGCATTTTTTGCGGAGTTTTTTATTTTCAATTTTTATTTTGAATCTGATAATCTTACATTTGTTAATGGCATAATCTTTACAACATTAAGTTGACCAATTCCATAGTCACATTAAAAATAACACCAAAAAATATTAGTTATGGCCAAAAACATAGCAGAGCAGATTGTAGAAATGCTCGAAAACGCCAATGTTAAAAGAATTTACGCCGTTACCGGAGACAGTCTCAATCACTTAAATATCGCTGTTAAAAAAAGCAGTATCGAATGGATTCATGTAAGGCATGAAGAAGCCGGCGCATATGCCGCTGCCGCAGAAGCTGAACTGGACGGTTTTGCTGTATGTGCAGGAAGTTGTGGCCCGGGACATGTGCATCTCATCAACGGAGTGTATGAAGCCCATCGTTCCCATGTTCCAATGCTGGTTATTGCCTCCACAATTCCAAGTAATGAAATGGGAATGGATTATTTTCAGGAAACCAATACCATCAAACTTTTTGACGATTGCAGCCATTACAATCAGATGATTACAAGACCGGAGCAGGTGCAGAGAACGGTGCAGACTGCCATTCAGCATGCCGTTTCTAAAAAGGGAGTGGCGGTGATCGGTCTTCCGGGCGATGTCTCTGAACTGGATGCGGAAGAAGCGACCACATCAAACAAAATTTTTAAAACAAATCCGGTGATACGTCCGTCTGATGAAGAATTAAACCAATTGGCCGGGCTGATCAACGAAAGTAAAAAAGTCACAATCTATTGTGGAATTGGCGCAGAAAATGCCAATCCGGAAGTGGTAGAATTATCAAAACATCTGAAAGCACCGGTGGGATATTCTTTTCGGGGCAAAATGGCGATTCAGCCTAATAACCCAAATGAGGTAGGACTTACCGGGCTTTTAGGATTGCCTTCTGCCTATCATGCCATGCATGAAGCGGATCTCTTACTTCTTTTAGGCACCGATTTCCCCTATGAGAAATTCATGCCTGTTAAAAATAAAATTGTTCAGATTGATGAAAGTCCGGAACGATTGGGAAGAAGAGCAAAGCTGGAATTGGGACTTACAGGTGATGTGAAAGAAACCATTAAGGCATTACTTCCGTTACTAAAAGAAAAAACAGATACGGATTTCCTTAAACAGCAATTGGAATTTTATGATAAGGTGAAAGAAAATCAGTTGACTTATGTAAAAGATCCCGGAACGGAAAATGGTATTCAACCCGAATTTGTAACCTATACTTTAGATAAATTAGCAAAAAAAGATACAGTTTTTACGGTAGATACGGGAATGTGCTGCGTCTGGGGAGCAAGATATATTACCGGAACCGGGCAGAGAAAAATGCTGGGCTCCTTTAATCACGGTTCTATGGCGAATGCCATGCCGATGGCAATTGGTGCCTCCCTGGCTTATCCCGGAAGACAGGTCATTGCGATGTGTGGCGATGGCGGGCTTTCGATGCTTTTGGGAGATATGGCAACCATCTTTCAGTATAAACTTCCCATAAAACTTATTGTTTTTAACAACAGATCGTTGGGAATGGTAAAACTGGAAATGGAAGTGGGAGGCATGCCTGATAATGAAACGGATATGGTAAACCCGGATTTTGCAATGATTGCCCATGCTATGGGATATCCCGGAAAAAATGTTCATAAACCCGAAGACGTAGAAACAGCTATTAAAGAATGTCTCGATTACAATGGGCCTTATCTACTGAATATTTTTACCAATCCTAACGCTTTAGCTTTACCTCCAAAGATTGAATTTGACCAGGTTCTCGGAATGACGAAATCAATGGCTCAGCTGATGCTCGGCGGAAAAATGGAAGAAGCGCTGGATACCGTGAAAAGTAATTTTAAGCACATTAAAGATATTTTGTAAAGAAGCAGCTTCATACTTTGTATGGAGCTTTTTCTTTAAGCAGGATAAATAGTATCTTTGTTATATTAAATTGTAAATATCCTATGAAAACTATTTTGTTTTTATCAGCACTTCTAACGTCTGGCTTTGTATCTGCTCAGTTTGATGTAGAAGACAGGGACGATGATTTTATTACGGAAAATAACAGGAGCATTTTAAAAATAGAAATTAAAGAACCATTGCTGCAGGTGGCCGTAAAAAATTGTAATGACTTCAAAGCTGCTTCTTTTGAAGGAGGAATTCCTGCCTATAAAGAAATCCTCAGAAAATACATGTATGTCTATCTCAATACCGATTTTTATGTTCTGAACGGAGAGTTTACATTTACCATTACGGTAGACCAAAATGGGAAAGTTACCGATATTGAAGGATCTCCTAAAGTTGCCAACAGCCGTGTATTCTTTGATGATATGAAATATATTGTAAGAAGAATTAAAAAAAGCTGGATTCCTGCAACCTGCAATGGAAAGCCGGTAACATCGCAAATCAAAATTAAAATGAATTTATCTACCATCGCAACAGATGTGTAACTCAACTTTAACCATGAATAAATTTTTTCTATTAATTGGGCTCATTATTACCGCATGTATTAACGGCCAGGTTTTATATGAATATCCTAAAGATCAGGATTTTTATGAAGGAGGAAGACAAGGCTTTTACGGTGATCTTCAGCAAGTTGTTAAAAAAAACAATTACAAGGCTTGCGAGAAAACTGAAGTTCTGTTCATGAGATTTATCGTGTATCCTGATAATACCGTAAAGTATGTTTCTGATCCGGACACAAAAGCAGTGGAAAATAACAAATGCATGAAAGACAAAGTTCTGAATGCAATTAAACAAACAACAAAATGGAAAGCAGCCGAAGTAGACGGGAAAAAGACAGCTGCCATGTTTCTTGGGATCTTCTACGACGATCTTCTATTCAAAAATCCAGTGAACGAATCCGATTTTACAATGCCTGTTTATATGTACAAAGATAAAGAGAGCAACATTATGAAGTTTAGGGAAAATTTCACCAAATGTTTCGACATAAATGGATATAATCCTATTGGAGACTATTCATTTATCATCAATTTCGATGTAGATACCAATGGTGAAGCAGGCTTTTTTTATATTGAAAACCAATCTAATCTGGATCAGTTTAATGATATGGTTGTGAAATGTGCATCAAATACAAAAAAATCTTACTGGAAACCGGGCTTATATAAAGGGATTCCTGTGAAACGATACTTTAGATTTCCAATCAGATTCAATGCACAATAGACAATCTATTTTTTACATTAAAGAAAATTGATCTCCTGACATTCTGTCACAATATTTTGTATCTTTGCAAATTCATTGGTTTAGAGTTTTATGTTTAGAGTTCAAAGTAATGTGCTCTAAACCTTAAATTTAAAACCTCAAATTCGATTATCGTGCAGGAAAAATATATAGACGAAACAAAACAGGGGGAAGCTTTTGCCATTGCCGAAAAAGACGGCAATTCTAAGAAATTATTTCTGGAAAGCTATGGGTGTCAGATGAATTTCTCTGACTCCGAGATTGTTGCATCCATCCTCAATGAACAGGGATACAATACAACCCTTAAAGTTGAAGAAGCGGATCTTATTCTTCTCAATACATGTTCTATCCGTGAAAAAGCAGAGCAGACGGTAAGAATGCGTCTTTCCCAATTCAAAAACCTGAAAAAAGAAAAACCCAATATGACAGTTGGTGTTTTAGGATGCATGGCGGAAAGGCTGAAAACAAAATTCCTGGAAGAAGAACAATTGGTAGACCTTGTTGTGGGGCCTGATGCATATCGTGATTTGCCTAACTTGTTGAAAGAAACCGAAGATGGTAGAGATGCCATCAACGTGATTCTTTCCAAGGAAGAAACGTATGCGGATATCAATCCTGTTCGTCTCGGAGGGAACGGGGTTACGGCTTATGTGACTATTACCAGAGGCTGCGATAATATGTGTACTTTCTGTGTGGTTCCTTTCACCAGAGGTCGCGAAAGAAGCCGTGATCCGCATTCAATTTTAGAAGAATGTAAAAGTCTTTGGGAGAGCGGATATAAGGAAATAACACTTTTGGGACAGAATGTAGACTCTTACCTTTGGTACGGGGGCGGCCCGAAAAAAGACTTCGCCAAAGCATCTGAAATGCAGAAAGCTACGGCTGTGAATTTTGCCCAATTATTAGATTGGGTTGCAAAGGCGGTACCTCAGATGAGAATCCGTTTTTCAACTTCAAATCCTCAGGATATGAGTCTTGATGTTTTCAGAATGATGGCAAAGCATGAAAATATCTGCAAATATGTTCATTTACCGGTTCAGAGCGGAAGCAATAATATGCTTGCAGCGATGAACAGGCAACATACCCGCGAAGAATATTTGGATTTAATTAAAAAAGCCAAAGAAATCGTTCCTGAAGTTGCTTTTTCTCAGGATATGATCGTTGGTTTCTGCAATGAAACGGAGGAAGATCACCAGGATACCTTAAGCCTGATGAAAGAAGTAGAATACGACTACGGTTATATGTTTGCCTACTCGGAAAGACCGGGAACCCCTGCTCACAAAAAAATGGAAGACAATATTCCGGCTGATGTTAAACAGAGACGTTTGGCGGAAGTCATTGCTTTACAGGGAGAATTGTCCAGGAAAAGAATGAAGTCCTATGTAGGAAGAGTGCATCAGATTTTAATTGAAGGAACTTCCAAAAAGAACGAAAACCAATGGAAAGGAAGAAATTCCCAGAATGCAGTTTGTGTATTCGATAAACTGGAAGGTCAGAAAATTGGTGACCTGGTGGATGTTTTTGTTTTTGATAACACACAGGGCACACTTTTAGGAGAAACGGTAAAATAGATTATTTGGGCAGCTTCAGAGTTTATCCTAAGCTTGTCGAAGGACTATCTTTTTAGTCACTCAAGTCGTGCTGCGTGCAATTCAATGATAAAATAAAATTTAGAATATATTCTTTCAGATGAAAGATTTACAAAATACACAACTTTTACAAAATATTTCTTCATTACTCGATAATGCAAGAAAAAAAGTTGCTGTGGCTGTAAATCAAACCATCGTGCTTACCTATTATGAAATAGGAAGAATGATTGTGGAGGATGAACAGAATGGGGAAAATAGAGCAGAATATGGAAAAGCTGTTTTTAAAGATTTGTCTTTGCACCTTACCGATAAGAGGTTTGGAAGAGGTTTCTCAGTAGAAAACCTTGATAGAATGCGGTTTTTCTATAAAACTTATTCTGAACAAATTTCGTTAACACTGTTGACGAAATCATCAAATATAATTCAACAGACAACTTCTGTTAATTTCAATCTTTCATGGTCTCACTATTTAAAATTAATGAGGATAAAAGATCCTAATGAAAGAAAATTCTATGAAATTGAAAACCGGATTTTATTAACATTTTAAACTCAGACAATGGAAAAGCTTCATAAATATTGCCTAAGTGTATTGTTGGTAATCATCTGTACTAACATCTCGGCGCAGGTCAACAATAGTTCTGTGGAAAACGACGATTGTCAGCAGTTGTACAGGCTTTACAGCCAGATTTTGCAGCAGGACCATGAAGCTTCTAAAGGATTTGGTGTTCATAAAAGATCCGTAAGGAATTTTACAATCAGCCACAAAGAAAATGCTGTTGATCTTATTGGACGAAGCCATCCTGGTCAGGAACAAAAATTTTCTTTTAAAAATAAATACGGAGCAGATATTGCCGAAAAGCAAAAACATCAGCTGCTCCTTTACAATTTCGAAAAAAGCAGTAAAGAAAACCTCTTTGCTATTAATTTATATTTTAAAACTAAGGTTTCAAAAGTCAGAAATAAGGATTATTTAAGGGTAATAGGTTAATTCATTCAGACAAAAGTCAAATATTTTAACTTACATCTTACAGTAAAACTGTAAAAAAATAATCTAAAAACTTTACTTATGAGCAACGAGCTTCAAAATATAAAAAACCGTTTCGGAATTATCGGAAATTTTCCGGCTTTAAACCGTGCTTTGGAAAAAGCTATTCAGGTAGCACCAACAGACATATCCGTTCTTGTGATCGGGGAAAGTGGTGTCGGGAAAGAATTTATTCCTAAAATTATTCATTCAGAATCCAAAAGAAAACACCAGCCATATATTGTTGTCAACTGTGGAGCAATTCCGGAAGGAACCATCGATTCGGAATTATTCGGGCACGAAAAAGGAGCGTTTACAGGCGCCACGGCAACCAGAAAAGGATATTTCGAGGTGGCAGACGGAGGAACCATTTTCCTTGATGAGGTAGGAGAATTGCCATTACAAACACAAGTGCGTCTTTTAAGAGTGCTGGAGAGCGGGGAATTCATGAAAGTGGGCTCTTCACAGGTTCAAAAAACGAATGTAAGAATTGTTGCCGCAACCAATGTCAATATGATGAAGGCTATCCAGGACGGAAGATTCCGGGAAGATTTGTATTATCGTTTAAATACGGTTCAGATCGATATGCCGCCTTTACGAGAAAGAAAAGGAGATATTCATCTGTTATTCAGGAAATTTGCCATCGATTTTGCCGAAAAATACAGAATGCCGGAACTGGAACTGGAACCGGGAGCGGTGCATTATATTGAAAATTATACATTCCCCGGAAATGTGCGTCAGCTAAGAAATCTTGTTGAGCAGATGACCGTTGTCGAAAGGAACAGACACGTTACACCCGAAAAGCTGGCAGAATATATTCCCATGGAATCTCATCTTCCAATGGTTGTAAATACGCCTAATACCCAAAAGCAAAGTGATTTTGGAAGCGAAAGGGAAATTATGTACAAAATTCTCTTTGATATGAGAAACGATATTAATGATTTAAAATCCTTAACTTCGGAATTGATAAAAAACCGTGGCGCATCTGATCTGAGCAATCATGAGAAAAATCTCATCAACAGGATTTACACTCCTGAAAGTCAGCAGAATATAGCGCCGAATTCATTGCTGTATTTTGAAAACAAAAATAATGACACACCGGTAATTCAGAATCCTACCATCATTTCCGGGCAGGACGACAGCTATGAAGATGTGGAGGATATAGAAATTGAAGACCAAAAACCGGAATCCTTATCACTTCAGAACAATGAAAAGGATCTCATTATTAAAGCATTAGAAAAACATAAAGGAAGAAGAAACAAAGCGGCAGATGAATTGGGAATTTCCCAAAGAACCCTGTACAGAAAAATAAAACAATATAACTTAGAAGAATAATAATCATGATTAGACTTAACGCAAAGCCTGTCAATTTCAAATTAGGAGAATACATCAGTAACGGATATGAGTTTTACAAAGCAAATTTTGGAAGCTTGCTGGGAGCTTTTCTGCTTGCGATGATCATGTCCATCATCCCTTTTTGTGGTCTTTTGGCAATAGGCAATTTTTATAAATATTGTCGTGATTTGAGGGCAGGAAGAAATGTAAGCGCAGGAGATATTTTTAATTTTGATGATTTCACACCTTATTTTCTGATACAATTGGTTTTATTAGGCGGAATGATGGTAATCTATATCCCGATGCTGTTCATGATCCCAATGATGGCAGACAGAGACCCTTCTGCAGGTCCGCCCGCGTTATTTGTAATTTATATGATATTCGTTTATATAGCGATATTAATTGTTTGTCTGAAAGGATTCTATATGCCTGCTTTAATTTCTCTAGGGAGAATCATAGATATTAAAGAAGCATGGAAAATCTCTTCCGTAATGACTAAAGGAAATCTATTGTCAATCTTTTTATACTCTTTGGCGGTAGGATTTTTATCGCAATTAGGAGTGATCGCCTGTGTTATCGGGGTGATTTTTACCATACCTTTCGCTTATGCTTCTCATTACTTTGCCTATGAAGATGCATTGAAGCAGGTTACCTATGATGAAATTCAGGAAATTGGAATTAAAAATGAGCTTTAAAATTAAAAATAGTAAAATCGGGCGGCCAAAATTCTGGCTTTTGCTGTTGTGTTTGTCGGTGCTGAATTCGTGCTACACATTCACGGGGTCATCTCTTAAAGATGAAAAGACCATTCAGATTAATGAGTTCCCGAACAACGCCCCTTTGGTAAATCCTACGCTTTCGCAGCAGTTCTCAACAGACATTCAGAACAGGTTTTTACAAAGGACAACATTAAAAGGAACAAAAGAAAATCCGGATATTCTGGTGGAAGGTGAGATTACGGATTATTCCATCACGCCTACAACCATCAGCTCCAATACCGTAACCAATCAAAATACGGGAGGAGTAATTCAGGAGTCTCAGAATAAACTCACCATTACGGTAAAAGTACATTATGAAAACAGGCTCCACCCTGAGCTGAGCTTTGACAGGTCATATTCTGATGAAGCGGTATTCAACAGTAATTTATCGCAATCTGATATCGAAAGTTCTCAGGTGAAAATTGCGACCGACAGGATTATTAACAAGATATTTAACGACATTGTAGCGAACTGGTAAGATGAATCATAGAGTTTTAGAATTATTAAAGACCCCGAAAAGCATTCAATCCGAAGATCTCAATCTTCTGAAAGAGGAAATTAATTCTTTTCCCTATATTCAAAATATCAGAGCATTGTACTTGTATGGAGTTCATTTGTACGATAAAGAAAACTATCAGAAAGTGCTCTCCACCACAGCGGCCTATACAACCGATAAAAAAATCCTTTATCAGCTGATTAACGGTAAAATTCAACAGAAACCCAAAGCAGAAACTCCTGCGGAAACGATACGAGAAAAAATCATCCCCGCAGAAAATCCGCTTCAGCTTTTGTTGCGTTCTAAAGCTTCTGTTTTTCCTTTAAAAAGAGAAGAAGAACCCGTTTCAAAAAATCGGTCTGAAACGGTTGAAGAGACGGCAGAAGAAGTTATCGAAAATGAAAACAGTTTTGGAATTCCTCCGGAACCTAAACCTGAAGCCAAAGAAGTTTTTGTAAACGGAGAAAGAAACAGGATTTTATTTGAAGGGGAAGAAAATTTTCTTGAAGATGAAAGTGTTGAGGTGATTGATCTGGAATCTACCTTGGAATCCGGCTCTATCATTACCCATAAATTGGATAAAAAAGAAGAAGTATCTGTAGAAAATCAGGACAATATTCAGGAAAATGAAGAGGCTGAAAATTTCACGCCGGAAACCATTATTGAAGAAGAGAAAATATATTCCGAATCCGAAAAAGATGAGGTTTTAGATAATGCTGAATTAAGTTTCCATGAAACCGGATCATTTCTTCCGGAAGTTCAGATTGCTCAAAATGAAACTGAAGAAGAAAATAAAGAAGCGCACAAACCAGATGATTTTTTAAACAAAACGGAAGAAGTTGCCTACTTCACGCCGGAAACCATTATTAATGAAGATAAAATTTCTTCTGAAGAAAAAGAAACGCTTCATGATGATTCCGAATTAAGCTTTCATGGAATGGATTCCTTCCTGCCTGAAGTAAAAATACAGCCGAACACGGGTGAAAAAATAACGGAAATTTCCCAGCCGAATTTAAGTAAGCATGAAGATGAAATGCGCAGACTGATTGAAGAGGTTGAGAAAAAAATGAAAGAGAAAGCAGTCTCCGTAATATCTAAAAAAGAAGAACCGGAAGAAACAGGATACGATATCAGCTTTTCGGAAACACAAAGCTTTGAGGTAAAGCCTGAAGAGCCAAAATCGGAGCAAGCAACTAAAGAATCAGTTATTGAAATCAATGTTCGGTCCGAGTCTTCTGAAACGGCGGCAAAAGAAGTGTCAGAAGAAAAAATAACGGACGTTGAAGAAAGTCCGGAAGTCAATACTGCATGGAAGCCAATGTCATTCGAGTCCAATCTTCCTGATTCTTTATTAAATAAACCCGTAGAAACGATTCAGCCACAGCCGGAAATTTCTACCGAAGCCAAAGCAGAAGCTGTTCAAAGAGAAATTCCTGAAGAAACGGTTTCAGTAGAGACAACGGAAATTATCAAACCTGCTGAAAGTGTCTCTGCGGAGCCGGAAGAGCTTACAGAATCTACAGAAGATACAGCTGTTGAAATAGAGAAGGAGAATAAGGAGGAAGCACCGGTGATGAATGTGTCATTTTTTAGCTCCGGATGGACGATTCCTCAACCGGAAAAGAAAGAGCAAAAAGCAGAAATACAGCAGGAAAATAAACAGCAGGCAGCAGAGGCAAACTCTTCTGTCGAAAATGTAGTGGAAGACAGGAAATCCAATCTTCTTGACAGCAATGTTCCGGGATTCATCAATACCTGGCAAAGCTGGCTGAAAATTGACAGATCTTCGGAAACAAAGCAAGATAAAATAGAAGTTAAAAATAAGGTCATTGAGACTTTTATTGAGAATAATCCCAAAATCAGCCAGCTGAAGGAGGAAAGTAATTTTATCGTAAAAGAAAAAGGAGACGATATTTCTCATCTGATGACGGAGACCCTTGCTAACCTTTATTTTGAACAAAAACTTTATACAAAAGCGATTAAAGCTTTCGAAACTCTTATTAAGAAAACCCCTGAAAAGAAAGAGTATTACGAAAACAGAATTCAGGAAATAAAAGATTTCAGAACCAAAGGATAAATCTATGAATATATTATCCATAAACGCTTTTCAGATACTCACTGTTTTGATATTCATCGCTGTATTATATGCAGCAGCAATAGTGGTTCTTTTTAAAAACAGATCCGGTATATTGCCTTATTTGGCATTAATTTTTTTTCCTGTAATCGGTCCTTTAGGAATTATAATAGGGAACTATACAAAGAAATAAAATAATTGGGGCGGAAATTTTCCGCCCCAATTATTTATGCTGATAATGATTTTAAATCACAATTGTTAAGAACCTTTTTTCATAGACTGGCAAAGTTTGACAAACTGCTCTTCAACATCCTGAAACTTCTCAGGCATTTCAGGACATACCCAGAAAAGCATGGCCATTGTTTTTTCCCCGAAGCTTTCCTTGAAAAGATCTTTATTCAGCCGGTAACATTCTCGGAGCAGCCTTTTCACCCGGTTTCTGTGTACCGCTCTTTTAAAATATCTTTTTGAAACCGATACCGCAAACTTCGGATGTTCAACAGGTGCGGCAGGCTTATCTTTCAGGATAATAATTCTCAGGTTCCCATTGCTTCGCCATTTACCTTTTTCAAAAAGTAAAGAAATCTCTGTGTTTTTTTTAAGCTTTTCAGCTCTGGGATATTTAAAGTTTGTCATTTACAGCGTAAATATAAGAGAATTTTAATCTTTTTTCACCAGGTAATTAATTACCTCTGCTGCTGCATACAATCCGAAAATTGCAGGAATAAAGCTGATGGTTCCGTAAAAAGATCTCTTATAATTAGTTCCGTCAGTCATCTTTAAACTTTCTTCATTCTGGATTTCATTGGAAAAAACACAGCGGATTCCTTTGTTGATTTTTTCTTTTTTAAGTCTTTTCCGTACCTGTTTTGCAAGGTAGCAGTTATGGGTTTTACTGATATCCCGTACCATCACTTTACTCGGATCGGTTTTTCCGCCCGCTCCCATTGAGCTTACCACTTTTATTTTTCTTCTTCGGGCGGCAATTAACAAGGTTAGTTTTGGAGTTACACTGTCAATACAATCAAGAATGTAGTCAAATTTCCCTTCATCAAGAACCTGATCCATCCTTTCCGGGTTCAGGAATTCATTGATTTTGGTTAAATGAAGCCTGGGATTGATATCTAAAAGTCTTTCTGCCACTACTTCCACTTTATGTTTTCCTACGGTTGAATGCAAAGCAGGCAATTGTCGGTTGATATTCGTGATGTCTACCGTATCACCGTCTACAATCGTCATATTGCCGACTCCGGCCCTTGCAAGAAACTCTGCGGCAAAAGAACCGACACCCCCTAAACCTACAACCAGTACATTCGCATTTGTTAGTTTTTCAAGTCCTTCTTCCTTGATCAAAAGCTCCGTTCTTTCCAGCCAGTATTTATCCATTTTTTATTGTCTCTAAATTTTCTAAAATTTGTTGATGTAATTCCTCTGCCGAAATATTCTTTATTCCGGCAACCTTAAGATACAGATCTTCGATATTGAAATCATCATTATCGGTCTCTAAAAATATTTTGTTTAAAGGAGTAATTTTCAAAGTATTTTGCAAAGATAAATTATACAAAACCGCTTTTCCAAAACTCAGGTAAAAATTATTGTTCAGCAGATCTTCCGCAATACGTTCTTTTTTATTAAAACCATGAATAATCATCGGCTGTTCGGCATATTTCTTAAAAGAAATCACTTCATAAAATTTTCGCACACAATGAATGATGACAGGTTTTTTAATACTGTTGGAAATCCTGATCTGTCTCAGAAAAACATCTTCCTGTGTTTTCAGATCGGCTTCTGCAAAAGAATCCAATCCGCATTCTCCAACAGCAATACAGTTTTCTGTAATATTAGATTCAATCCACTGAAACTGCTTTTCAAGCATTCTGATGTTAATAGCTTTAGGGTGGATTCCAATGGAGTACGGAATATCAGTCGGTAAGCTATTCAGGTCCAGATTATAAATTCCGAAAGAAATATCTTTCTTATGATGATGAAAATCAAAAAATTCCATATTCAAAAATACTATTAATTTACATCTTGCGTAAATTCTTAAACGAACGTTTATAAAATCTGTTAAAAATTTCTTAACTTTACTTCAAAGTGCATTGCATGAAGAAAAAATTTACAGAAAAACAAATACATATTTTAGACATTGCCGAAGAGCTGATTGCAAAAAAAGGCTACGAGGGTACCTCCGTAAGAGATATCTGCTCCAAAGCAAACATCAACGTTGCCATGATCTCCTATTATTTCGGGTCTAAAGAAAAAATGATGTCTTATCTTTATCAGTATCGGGTGCTGAAAACAAGAGAAAATTTTTCCGAATTTGCAGATACTATTAAAGACGGGAAACCGGAAATGCAAATGAAAGAAATCATCAAGTATATTGTCGCACAGTTGTTTAGGTATAATTACTTTCACGGATTTGTTACCCAGGAACTCCGTCATACGGAAAATCTCAAAGATGAGTTAATGGATTTCTATCAGCTGTTTGTCAAAAAACTGGATGAAGTGATTAAAAAAGGAGTTACTTCCGGCGTTTTCACCTTTACCCCAAAACCAGAAGATATTCTCACCACCATTATTGGTTCTACTTTATTTGTAATCCGGAATAGAAATTTTTATGAACTTTATGTTCCTAATAAAAGTGAGGAAACCTATTCCAAAGAAGCCGAAAAAAAAGTAAGAATGAATCTCTTAATGAGTGTTTTTGCAATTTTGGGATACGCTGCAGACTAAAATTACGTTAAATAATCATAAAAAAAAATCTATTGACAAAAAAGTTATATTTTTGCAAATTAGTAAATCGGCTGTATCATCCGAAAACTGTTGAATTTTTTATATGAAAAAATATATTTTAGGTCTTTTTGCTGTAGCGGTAGTAGCATCATGCGTAAGCAATCAGGAAAGAGCAATGAAAAGTGCGGATAAAAATCTCATCTTAAAAACCGCCAATGATAATTTTGCCAAAAAGAAATGGAAAAATGCATTGGCTCTTTATGACAGGCTTGCCAATTTAGTGGCAGGAACGGATGACTTTCCAAATGTTGCATTTAATACAGCTTATGCCAATTATTACGATAAAAATTTCAGATTAGCAGGAAATCAGTTTAAAAATTTCGCAGTGAATTTCCCGAAAGATCCGAGAGCTGAAGAAGCAGCATATATGGCCGCTCTCTGTTATTATGAAGGTTCTATGGATTATAACCTGGATCAGTCTACTACACAGTCTGCCATCACAGAGCTTCAGGAATTCCTGAATAATTACCCGAATTCGGAAAGATCCAAAAATATCAATACTCTGATTGATGAGCTGTCTTATAAGCTTGAATTCAAAGCGTATGAAAATGCCAGACAGTACTTCAAAATGGGAGAATACAAAGCAGCTAATGTAGCACTGGAAAATGTTCTGGAGGACTTCCCGAGTACAAAGCTTCGTCCGCAGATTTATGATTATATCATCAAATCAAGGTATGAGCTGGCTACAAAATCAGTTTATGATCTGAAAGATGAACGAATTGAAAGCGCATTGGCCTTTACAAGGCAGATCGAAAAAGAAATGCCGAATACGGAACTTGCCAAAACGGCACTTGATATCAGAGAAAAGCTCGAAAAAGAAAAGAAAGATTTTGTAGTTGTTAAAAAGCAAACCGAAGCCAAAATTGCCGCATTAACCGAAAGACAGAAAAGACTGCAGGCACAAACTGATGAGAAGCTTAAAACAGAGCAGCAGATGAAAGATCAGGTAGAGGCGGAAAAGAAAGCAATGCAGATCCAGAGGGATAGTGCAGCAATTAATACACCTCCTCCGGCAGCCACTTTCAAAATTCAAAGATAATTCGTAAATTTGCGAACTTAAATAAAAATAATATTCTCAAAATGAGTGTAAAAGATACAAAAGCAGAAGTAAATACCATTACTTACGATAAGGATAAGATTGAAGACAAAGTAGGCTCAATCTACGAAGCGATTGTTATCATGGGAAAAAGGGCAGAGCAGATCAATGCTGAAATCCGTACGGAACTTCACAATAAGCTTGATGAGTTTGCTGTTCACAATTCTACATTGGAAGAAGTATTCGAAAACAGAGAGCAGATCGAAATCTCTAAACATTACGAAAAGCTTCCGAAGCCAACTTCCATTGCTATTGAAGAATGGCTGAACGAAGATATTTACTTCAGAAAGACTGAAGAAAGAAAATAAGAATCAGCGTATTTTTTATAAATGAAGGTCATAAAGGAAATCTTTTCTTTATGACCTTTGTTGTTCGAACAGGTTTGTAAGAAAAAATAAGTAATTTAGTATTCTTAAAATTTAAATTGAATGAGCCTTTCCGGGAAAAAAATTCTCATCGCGGTCTCTGGAGGAATTGCTGCGTACAAAATTCACTTTCTGATCAGGGATTTTATTAAAAAAGGAGCAGAAGTACAGGTTATTATGACACCTGATGCGGAACATTTTGTAACCAAGCTGAGTATTTCCACCCTCTCTAAGAAACCGGTATATTCAGATTTCTACAGTGACAACGGCACCTGGAACAGCCATGTGGAAATGGCACTTTGGGCAGATGTGATGATTGTTGCGCCTTGTACAGCAGGTACGCTTTCCAAAATGGTTCATGGGATGTGTGATAATCTTGTTATTGCAACTTATATGTCAGCGAAATGTCCTGTTTTTATTGCTCCCGCAATGGACCTCGATATGTATGCGCATCCTTCAACCAAAAGAAATCTCGAACTGGCGGAAAGCTTCGGGCATATTGTAATTCCTGCCGAAACCGGCGAACTGGCAAGTGGACTGAGCGGACAGGGAAGAATGTCTGAACCCGCAACCATTGCTCAAACCATTGAAGATTTTTTTGATGTAAATACTAAGAAAACACTCGAAGGGAAAACTATTTTAATTACGGCGGGTCCTACTTATGAAGCCATTGATCCTGTACGATTCATCGGGAATCATTCTTCGGGAAAAATGGGATTTTCTCTTGCGGAGGAAGCTTCAAAAAGAGGGGCAAAGGTCATTTTGATTTCGGGACCAAGTTCTGAGAAACCGATCGGTAAGAATATAGAACTGCATAAAGTGACTTCGGCAAAAGAAATGCTGGCAAAAGTTTTTGAATTCTATGATACCGTTGATATCGGAATTGCAAGTGCAGCAGTTGCAGATTATGCTCCTAAGGAAGTTGCGAAGGAAAAAATTAAGAAGAGTGACGACAGCTTAACCATCGAACTGGTTAAAAACCCGGATATTCTTAAAACCATGGGCGAGAAGAAAACGCGGCAGTTTTTAGTTGGTTTTGCCCTTGAAACCCAGAATGAAGAAGAAAACGCCAAAGCAAAATTCGAAAAGAAAAATCTGGATATGATTGTTTTGAATTCCTTGCGTGATGAAGGTGCCGGATTTAAGAACGATACCAATAAAATAAAAATATTTACCAGCACGGAGAAGAAAGAGTTTGATCTGAAATCTAAAGAAGATGTCGCTAAAGATATTCTGGATTGTATTGAAGCTCAGATTTTAAAATAATTTTAATAAATTTCCGTTCTCAATCTTTACTATAAAAATGAAAAAATTTTTAAGCATATTTTTAATTCTGTTTTTATTCAGCCAAAGTTTCTCCCAGGAATTGCTGGCTACCGTGCAGGTGAATGCCCAACAACTGGGCGGAAGTAACCAATCTGCATACAAAGCACTGGAAAAAAGTCTGCGAGACTTTATCAACAATACAAGCTGGACAGGAAAAAGACTTCAGAACTTTGAAAAGATAAAATCAAATTTTGCGATCGTCATCAGCGAGAGAGACGGAAACCGGTTCAGAGGAAGCATCGTGGTACAGGCGGTTCGCCCGGTATATAACACCACTTATGAATCTCCGCTTCTCAATCTTCAGGATCAGCGTTTTTCCTTCGATTATGTGGAAAATGAAAATCTTATTTTCAACGAAAGACAGTTTTCGGGGAAAAATCTTATTGATGTGATCAGCTTTTATGTTTATGTGATCTTAGGAGTTGATGCAGACAGTTTTCAGTCGATGGCAGGAACGCAATGGTTTCAGAAAGCCCAGCAAATTGCCCAGAACGGAGAATCTCAGAATACGTACGATGGATGGAAGCAGATTAATGAACCGAGAAGCCGTTCTATTTTAATTAAAGAAATCATGAGCCCGAACTGGAGCCAGCTGCGCGCAACCATCTATTCTTATCACAGAGCAGGACTTGATAATCTTTTTAATCAGGATCAGACTGCGGCCAAAAAAGTGATTTTTGATGCTTTAATGCAGTTAAGACAATACGAAAACTCTTTCCAGCAGGCTTATTTCTTTAACCTTTTTATGGATACGAAGGCCGATGAGATCTTTAATATCTTTAATTCCGGGAACAACGGAGGGATCGTTTTGGCAGATCTGAAAAATGAATTGATCATACTTTCTCCTAAAAGCACAGAATCCCGCTGGAACAAATGGAAACAATAATCTTCACTTGAATCCTGAAATCTAATGTTCTATATTTGCAATAGCTAAAGTAACCGCTATTATCAATGCTTTCGAGAATATATATTAAAAATTTTGCCCTTATTGATACCCTTGAAGTATCAATACACAACGGTCTTCAGGTGATCACCGGGGAAACCGGTGCCGGGAAATCTATTATTTTGGGGGCTTTGCGACTGATCCTCGGAGAGAGGGCAGATGTAAAATCGATCTCAAAAGCAGAAGAAAAAAGCATCGTTGAGACCGAATTTGCTTTAAATAATCAGTTCAAAAAATTCTTTATCGAAAATGATCTGGATTATGAGCATCAGACCATCATCCGGAGAGAAATTTTGCCATCCGGAAAATCAAGGGCATTTATTAATGATGTTCCGGTCACCCTGGATGTTTTAAAAGAATTATCTTCTCAGCTGATTGATATTCATTCTCAGTTTGAGACTTCCAACCTTTTTACCGCAGAATACCAATTCAAAATTATTGACGGACTTTCTGAAAACAAACAGATCATTCACGATTATCAGAATGAATTTTCGGATTTTCAAAGTCTGAAAATACAACTTAGAAAACTTCAGACACAGCTTTCGGAAACCAATAAGGAAAGCGATTATAAAACCTTTTTGCTGAATGAGCTCGAAGAGCTCCACCTGGACGATGTAGATTATGAAGAACTGCAGAACCAGCTTTCCATTCAGGAAAATGCAGAGATGATTTCCGATAATCTGGCTCAGGTATTGTCAAGGTTTCATCAGGAAGAGGTAGGGATTTTTTCATTTTTTAACGAAGCTAAAAACAAACTCTCCAGAATTGCAGAAGTATCTGCTAGCTTTGCAGAGCTTGATGAAAGACTGGAAGCTTCTTTTGTTGAGCTGAAAGATATCATTTCCGAACTGGAAGATGAGGCAGAAAATATTGAAGTCAACCCGGAAAATCTATTTTTATTAATCGAATTAAATAACAGAATCAACAGTCTCTTTGTAAAGCATAATGTTGCTGATGTTTCGGGATTAAAAGAAATCAGGGATCAGCTGTCAGGAGAGCAGCAGGGTGCATCTGAGCTGGAATCTCAGATTGAAGAGATTCAAACGAATATTGCTAAAAAAGAAAAGACGCTTCAGGCTTTAGCCGGTACCTTATCAAAAAACAGAAAAAAACACATTCCTGTCTTTATTCAAAAAGCAGAAGCTTTACTCAAAAAATTAGGTCTTGAGAAAGCCAGAGTAGATATTGAATTGCAGGATGCTGCAGATTTTAATCAGTTCGGGAAAGAAAATATCCAGCTCTTGTTTCAGGCGAATTCCGGTTTTCCTTTAAAACCTATTCAGACTGCTATTTCGGGAGGTGAAAGATCGAGGGTGATGCTGGCTGTGAAAAAGATTATTGCCGAAAGTGATGAGCTTCCAACTTTAATTTTAGACGAAATCGATACCGGAGTTTCCGGGAAGGTAGCCGAAGAGATCGGAAATCTGATGCGTGAAATGTCTGCCGATATGCAGCTGATCGTCATTTCTCATCTCGCACAGGTTGCCGCAAAAGGAAATAACAACTATAAAGTGGTAAAGCAGGATGTGGCCGGAAGAACACAATCCACCATCGTTCCTTTAAGTGAAGAAGAGAAACTCAACGAAATAGCACAGCTTCTTTCCGGAAGTAAGATCACAGAAGCTGCCTTGGCGCAGGCTAAAGAATTAATAGGGTAATTTTTTAATACATAGAATAGAAGACTTTCGGATTTTCGGAAGTCTTTTTTTCAACTTGATTTGTCAATCCTGAAAGGATTTGAATTATCCCGCTGATTACACAGATTTCACTTATTACAAATTACATAGGTCAGCTTTGCGATGACAATAGTTAATAATAACTTTCTTTCAGTCAGTCTTAAAATGAATTTAAATCTACTCAGATGTTAAGTAATTTAAAACAGGTTTGCTTTGACGAAAGCAAAACGACAGCTCTTTAAAGCCCTGTTTACATTTAAAATTTATTTTTACCATTAAGGCATTAAGCTCCTAAAGATTAAACTTAATAAATATCAATTTATTGATTGCTTAATTATTATCAGTTTAACTCACTTACATTCTTAATGTTAATTTTAAGAATAAACTAAGTTTATTTTAATCTAAAAATTAAGAAAGAAGTTATAAAAATGTATTAAGTAAAATTTAAAAGCGCTCTTAAAGTTAAAAACTGTAACAATTGTATCTTTATACAAACTAATGTAATAAAAGATAACTATGTTTATAAAATTCCTGAAATTAGAGTTCAAAAGTTTTTTTCGAGGAAGTTCTTTAGGAATCAACCTTGCGATGAAAATTCTTCGCTTTATCGGAATTCTCTATTTTATGGCATGCCTTGTGGGAGGAGCATTTGGCGCATTCTTTTACATTCAGGAGGAAATGCATCAGAACCCGATACAAGTGGTTTCAAGATTTATGATCGCAGCCTGGGCGGTTGATTTGATTGTGAAATACATCTGGCAGGAATTGCCCACCCAAAACATTAAGCCTTTTCTTACCCTTAATATTCCTAAGAAGACGCTGGTGAATTATATGATGGGGAAAACTTTTCTATCTGCATTCAGCTGGCTGAATTCCCTGTTTCTGATCACCTTTGCCATAATCGCCCTATTCAATGGATACAATGCAACGGGTGTTATAGCATGGATGGTAGGAATTTCCCTGTTGTTTTATTTGAATAATTTTATCAATATCCTTTTCAACGATAAAGAAATTGTTGCCATTGTTGTTGGCTGTATCTTTACGGGAGTGGCAGCATTAGCGTATTATAATATTGTTCCTGTTCTGGATTATTCTGAGAAATTCTTCTATAGCTTTTATGAGAGACCCTATTTTGTAGTAATTTCCGTTATATTATTTTCCGCTTTATGGAAAATCTGTTTCAGTCATATCCGAAAGGTATTTTATCTGGATCAGGGACTGGAAGCTAAAAAAGAAGTCGGGAAAACAGAAAATATTACGTTCCTGAATAAATACGGAGCCATTGGAACATTCATCAACAATGATATTAAATTGCTGAAGCGGAATAAAGTTACCAAAGGAATTGTATGGGGAAGCTTCCTGTTTCTTTTTTACGGATTACTGATGTTCTCTTCACCTATTTATAAAACACCGGCCATGATGATGTTCATGGGATTGTTTGTAACGGGAGGCTTTCAGTTTATGTTCGGACAGCGGGTTCCCGCTTTCGACAGTTCTTATTATCCGTTAATGATGACCCTTAATGTGCCTTACAAAGAATATCTGAAAGCAAAATGGTGGCTGATGAATATTGTAACAGGTTTTTCGATCATTCTGGCGTTGTGTTATGTCTATTTCGGATGGGATATGTACCTTACCTTTTTTGCAGCGGGAATTTATAACATTGGCGTTAATTCTCAGTTTACACTCTGGTCTGGTGCATTCAACAAAATGCAGATTGACCTGAATGCCAAAGAAAAAAGATTCGGGCAGAAAAACAGCTTTAATATGAAATCCCTGCTGCTGCTGATTCCTAAATTGTTCTTACCGATGGCCGTGTTTGCGATCGTAAAATATTCTCTTGGAATTGAGGCCGGCGTGATAAGTATTGCTGTTTTGGGATTAATAGGATTTTTACTGAGAGAAAAAATATTCGAGATTATCGTGAAACATTATAAGGTAGAAAAATACAGTACATTAGAAGCATTCAAAAATAAAGATTAATATGATCACAATTAATAATTTAACAAAAACATACGGCAAAGCAACCGTTTTAAATATAGAACATCTTGAAATTCCGAATGGTGAAACATTTGGCCTGGTAGGAAACAACGGTGCCGGAAAAACCACGCTGTTCAGTCTGATGCTGGATCTCATTCAGGCAACAACAGGATATGTAAGCATCGATGGCATCAAAGTACACGAATCTGAAGCTTGGAAAAATAAAGTTTCTGCTTTTGTAGACGATTCTTTCCTGATCGGTTATCTTACGCCGGAAGAGTATTTCTACTTTATCGGAGAGCTAAGAGGCCAAAACAAAGCTTCTGTTGATGAGTTTTTAAAACAGTTTCATGATCTTTTCAGCGGTGAAATTTTAAACTCCGGGAAATATGTCCGTGACCTTTCTAAAGGAAACCAGAAAAAAGTGGGAATTGTTGGAGCCATTATCGGAAATCCTGAAATTATCATTCTGGATGAGCCTTTTGCCAATCTTGATCCTTCCACGCAGATCAAGCTTAAAAACCTCATCAAAGAACTATCAAAACAGGAGGGCGTTACGTTCCTCATCTCCAGTCACGATCTTTCGCACACAACGGAAGTGTGTAACAGAATTGTTGTTGTAAATAAAGGCCAGCTGGTGAAAGATATCCAAACCAATCCTGAAACGCTGAAAGATTTGGAACAATATTTTGCGGATCAGATTTCGAGTCCGGCTGAAAGTATAAATAATCCGGTTTAATAGATATTAGCAATATCTCAGATTTAAAAATTATTTGCCTGTATTTGTGGTACATGAATTAATTTTGTTCTGCTAAAATTTAATGTATGGAATTAATTGAAAAACTGAACTGGAGATATGCTACCAAAGCAATGAACGGTCAGAAAGTACCACAGGAAAAAGTGGATAAAATAGTAGAAGCGGCAAGATTGGCTCCTACATCAAGCGGTCTGCAGCCTTTCGAAATTATTGTCATTACCAATCAGGAAATTAAGGAACAGATAAAACCTCACGCCTGGAACCAGCCGCAAATTACGGATTGCTCACATCTTTTGGTTTTTGCTGCCTGGGATAATTATACCGAAGATAGAATCAACAGGATGTTTGATCTGACAAACGAAATCAGAGGTTTTGAAAACGAAGGGTGGGAAAACTACAGACAGATGCTATTAGGAATGTATCCGCAGAGACCTGCTGAAGAAAACTTCACTCATGCTGCGAAACAGGCTTATATTGGATTTGGTGCAGCGATAATCGCAGCGGCTTTCGAGGAGGTAGATTCTACCCCGATGGAAGGTTTTGTTCCGGAAGAAGTTGATAAAATTTTGAATCTACAGGAAAAAGGATTAAAAAGTGTTCTCCTGCTGCCTTTAGGGTATAGAGATGCTTCCAACGACTGGCTGGTAAACCTTACCAAAATAAGAAAACCGAAAGAAGATTTCGTTACAGAGATCAACTAATTATTGATATTTTACTCATAGAAACACCCTTTCAATTGCTGAAAGGGTGTTTTGTTTTATTAATTTGAATTTCTTTAGATAGCACGATAAAAATGTTTTAATCAGCGAGATCTGTGGGAGTGCTAAAACTCAGCACTCGGTTTCCAATCCACCACCGCTCTGATGAATGCTTCTGCATTTTCCACAGGAATATTCGGTAAAATCCCGTGTCCTAAATTGGCGATGTATCGGTCTTTCCCGAAACGGTTGATCATTTCAGTCACCATTTTTTTGATCGTTTCCGGGGTTGAATGCAGTCTTGCAGGATCAAAATTTCCCTGAAGCGTCATCGTATGGTTGGTCAACGTTCTTGCGAACTCAGGCTTAATCGTCCAGTCTACGCCTAAAGCAGAAACCGGAGATTGTGTCATTTCTTCCAGTGCAAACCAACATCCTTTTCCGAAAACAACAACATGCGTCAGCGGACTTAATGCTTCCACAATCTGGTTGATATATTTCCATGAAAATTCCTGATAATCTTCCGGAGAAAGCATTCCGCCCCAGGAATCGAAAACCTGAACGGCAGACACTCCTTTTTCCACTTTTCTTTTCAGATATGCAATCGTAGTGTCTGTAATTTTCTGAAGTAATAAATGGGCTGCTTCCGGTTGTGTAAAACAGAAAGATTTGGCAATATCAAAAGCTTTGCTTCCTTTTCCTTCCACACAGTAGCAAAGGATGGTCCAGGGAGAGCCTGCGAAACCGATCAACGGAATCTCGTTGTCTAATTTCTGTAAAGTTAATTCAATAGCATCAAAAACGTACCCTAATGTATCATTCACATCCGGAACGGCAACATTTTGAACCTGTTCCATCGTTCTGATCGGTGTATCAAGCCACGGACCAACCGATTCCTTCATTTTAAAATCGATTCCCATCGCCTGCGGAACCACCAGAATATCCGAAAACAAAATGGCTGCATCCAGCGGAAATCTTCGGATCGGCTGTACGGTGATTTCGGAAGCCAGCTCGGGAGTCTGGCATCTTGTGAAGAAATCATATTTGTCGCGAAGGGCAATAAATTCTGGCAAATATCTTCCTGCCTGCCTCATCATCCATACGGGAGGTCTTTCTACGGTTTCTCCGCGAAGTGCTTTTAAATATAGGTCGTTTTTAATCATAATCTATTAAATAGCATTGTCGCCAATGGACAATTGTATATCAGTTTTTGTTTGCAATTTCTTTTCGTATCAGCTTAAAAACAGATAATAAGGTATTCCCTTCTGCTGTTAAAACAGGTACTGAACTGTGTTTTCTGATTTCACGGGAAGTAGTTTCTCCAATGGATATCAGCGTTATATTTTCCAGTGAATTCTGCTTTGCAAAACTACGAACTCCGCTTGGACTAAAAAATACGACAGCATGATATTTTTCAGTTATTACCGGATTAATTTCTTCCGTGTTGTAAACGATAACTTTTTTGTATTTAATATTTTGCAGCGGAAGTTCATTATCCAGAACGCTTATGGCCAGATTACCACAAAAGTGGAGAAAGTTTTCATGCTGACATTTTGCGGTAATAAATTTTGAAAGGGCGTCTGCATTTTTCATCACCTTAAAAGTTCCGAAACCATATTTGCGTACTGCTTTTTTTGTCTTTTCGCCGACACAGTAGATCTTGTTGTAATTTTTGGCGGTAAAATCTTCATCCGGCTTGAAACCATTTTTGAAAAAAGAATTTACGCCGTTCACGCTGGTAAAAATAAGGGAATAATTTTTCAGGTCAAAAGGTTGAACTGCCAAAGGAGTCGTTCTTATTACCTCAATACAATCAGCCACAATATTGTCTCCTAATTCTTTGGATATAATCGTTCGGTCTATATTTTTGGTAAATAAGATTTTCATTTTTTTGCCTTTAAGCCTGAACTTGAATAATGGAATTTTAAATCTGATCTTTAATTTCTGCCATCAGTTCTTTTCCCCCGTTTTCCAAAACAACCTTAGCGAACTTTTTGCCGAAGTTTTCTTCCTTGTTGTATACGAAGTTTTCATCGGTTGAAATACAATTTTTGCCATCCAAAGAACATAGTGCCGCTTTAAAACGGATCTGATCGTCAAAGATTTCAGCGAAAGCGCCAATGGGAGCCGTACAGCCTCCTTCTAGTGTATTCAGGAAACTTCTTTCCATTTCCACGCAGATCTGGGTGTTGGTATGGTTGGTAAATTTTCTTACGATTTCGTTGATTTCTGTTTTGTCCGAATGCCCTGCAACAGCAATCACTCCCTGTGAAGGTGCCGGAATTAAAAACGGGATCATTTCATAATCGATGTCCATTTTCATTCTCTTGATTCCAGCTAAAGATAAAATGGTAGCATCAAAATCACCTTCTTCCAGTTTCTGAAGCCGGGTTTGTATATTTCCGCGAATGTCTGAAAATTCAGCCTGAGGAAAGTTTTTTAACCAAAAAGCTCTTCTTCTCAGACTGCTTGTTGCCAGTTTAAGTTCGTGAAGTTCCTTATTTTTTGCAGATTCTTTACGGATCAGAACATCCTGAGGAAAATCCCTTTCCAGGTAAGAAACAATTTCCAGCTTTTCGGGAAGATTCGTTGGAACGTCTTTTAAAGAATGTACAGCAATATCAATCTCATCATTTAATAAAGCGATATCAAGGTCTCTTGTAAAAACGCCGGTAATTCCCAAAGCATACAGCGGCTGCGTAAGATTTTTGTCGCCGGATGATACAATAGGAACGATTTCCGTTAAATAATTGTTGTTCTGAAGGTGTCTCGCAACTTCTCTTGCCTGCCAAAGTGCCAATGCGGAATTTCTGGTTCCGATTCTAATGCTTTTCATTGAATTCGTTGTTTGGTTGTTCAACTAATATTTCGTGCATTAATTTACTAATTTCTTCGGCTTTTAACGGATTATCGATGATATATTTTGCAAAACGGTTGGTAATTTTCTGAATCATTTTGTCAGAAAGTTCCATATCCGTGATGTTTATGTATTTGTTTTTTTTGTAAAAATTATGCATTTCATTGCGTTCCATGTTCTTGAGAACGGCTTTGAAATGATGGATGTTCGGAGCCAGCTTTCTCTTTTTTTCCCACTCAAGGAAGTCTTTCATCAGCTCTTTGATGATTTTTTCAGCTTTCGGAATTTCTTTTTCCCGCTGCTGAATAGTTTCCTGAATCTGTTTTGAAAGTTCATCAACATCAATCAGGGTCACATTTTTATTTTCCGTAACATCCTTATTTACATTATTCGGAATGGAGAGGTCAATCACCAGCGTTTCTTTTCCGTTAGGAAAATGAGATTTATTGACAATAGGATGTCTTGCGCCGGTAGCCACAATCAGAATGTCTGTTTGCTTCAGCTCCTGATCAAATTCAGCATAATCAATCTGAGGAATATGATATTTTTCTGAAATCTTTTCAGCCGTTTCCTGGGTTCTGTTGGCGATTTTAATTTTTGGCTGATACACATGCTTTACTAGATTTTCCACTGTATTCTGACCTATTTCTCCAACTCCGAGAAGAAGAATATTCTTTTCCGTAAGTCTTTTCTGGTTGTTAAGAATATAATGAACTGCCGCATATGATACGGAAGCCGCACCATTGGAAATTCCAGTCTCGTTTTTAATCCTTTTTGAAATCTGAATGGCCGCATTGATAGCCCTCTCAAGATAAGGATTGGAATTCTGTCTTTCTTTCCTGAATCTGCTGTATGCCTTTTTAATCTGGCCGATAATTTCGAAATCACCGATAATTTGGCTTTCCAAGCCAGCGGCCACTCTGAAAAGATGGGCTAAAGCTTCTTCTTTGGTAAGAATATTGGCATATTGAAGAAAATCCATCAGATTAACCCCGATTGTTTTACAATATTCTTCAGCAACCAACAGATAATTAGGCGTGGTAGTGTAAATTTCAGTTCTGTTACAGGTAGAGACAACAAATGCGTCCCCTAAATTTTCATCATGAATCCGGGTGACAAAATTTTTAATATTTTCGTCAAAGAATGCAAATTTGCCTCTCGTTTCTACATCAGCCTTTTCATAACTAATGGAAAGTACAGCAAAATTAGATGTCTGATGTATGTTGGAATACTGTAACATAAGCGTGGCAAATTTACATATTTTTTGATAAAATGCTTTCTTATAATGTATATGATAATTATCGTAAAAAACTATTTTGGGATGATTCTAAATAATCAAAGAAATAATAATTGTTTATAAAAAAATAATTAATAAGAGTTCAGAATTTAAAAATTAATCATTACAAGTCAAATCACATCTGTGTGCAATAAAAAAAATAATCCGACTCCGGTGATGCCTTATTAGGCATGTGTTATCTTAAATCTGGTTTAAATTATAGTCTGTAAATACTTAAAGTAAAAGTTAATAAGGGATTGTAAATTTTAATAAAATTTTAACCAAATTATCTGCTTGTTAAATTTCTTTGGACGTCTTAAATTTATATCTTTGTAACTCTTTAAAAAATCAGAAGTAAAAGTATGAGTTTATTCGATATGTTTACGCAAGAGATTGCGATAGACCTGGGTACCGCCAACACCCTTATCATCCATAATAATAAAATTGTTATAGATCAGCCTTCGATTGTTGCTATTGAACGTTCAACAGGAAGACCGATTGCTGTCGGTGAACAGGCGAAACATATGCAGGGTAAAACTCATGAGGATATTAAGACGATCCGTCCACTTAAAGATGGGGTGATTGCTGATTTCCACGCTTCTGAGCACATGATTAAAGAATTTATCAAAAAGATTCCGGGAATTAAGGGTAAATTCATCCAACCCGCATTAAGAATCGTAATCTGTATTCCTTCAGGGATTACGGAAGTTGAAAAAAGAGCGGTAAGAGACTCGGCACAAAAAGTAAACGCTAAAGAAGTACGTCTGATTTATGAGCCAATGGCAGCTGCAATTGGAGTAGGAATCGATGTTCAGAAGCCGGAAGGAAATATGATTATCGATATAGGTGGCGGTACTACGGAGATTGCGGTGGTGGCATTGGGTGGTATTGTGTGCGACAAATCTGTAAAAATTGCAGGTGACGTATTTACCAATGATATTGCCTACTATTTAAGAACACATCATAATCTTTATATTGGTGAAAGAACCGCCGAAAGAATCAAAATTGAAGTGGGTTCTGCTGTTGAAGATCTTGATGTGGATATCGAAGATATTCCGGTACAGGGAAGAGACCTTATTACAGGAAAGCCAAAAGAAATCATGGTTGGTTATAAAGAAATTGCGAGAGCATTGGATAAATCGATCATCAGAATTGAAGATGCGGTAATGGAAACGCTTTCTTTAACACCGCCGGAATTGGCTGCGGATATCTATAAAACAGGTATTTATCTGGCCGGAGGTGGTGCTTTGTTGAGAGGGCTTGCAGACAGATTGCACAAAAAGACGGGTCTTCCTGTTTTTGTAGCAGAAGATCCTTTAAGAGCTGTAGTTCGCGGAACAGGTATCGCCCTTAAGAATATGGATAAATTCAATTTCTTAATAAAATAATTCTAACTTTTTACGACATATATCTGAATGGGATTTTTGCTGAGATTATTTTCGAAGAATGCGCTTTTCGTCTTCTTTATATTTCTGCAAATTATTGCTCTGATTCTGATATTCTCTAAAAACGCCATGCAGAAATCCTGGATTGCTGGACAGTCAGCTGCATTGAATTCCTGGGTTTCCGGATACATTGACGAAGGGGTTTCCTATTTGAAACTTAAACAGATCAATGAAGATCTCGTTACTCAGAATAAAGCTCTGATGATGGAGCTTTACGGAAAGCAAGGCGCAAAAAATCCTCAGTTCAGAAAGGTTCACGATACGCTGGGTGGGGGACAGATATACACATTCGTGGATGGTGAGATTGTTTTCAATAGTATTAACAGAAGAAACAATTATTTTACCATCAACCGCGGAAGAAGAGACGGTGTATTTCCGCAAATGGGGGTTATGGCTCCCAAAGGTATTGCCGGAATCGTAATTAACTCTACAGACAGCTATGCTTTGGTACAGTCGGTATTGAGTGTAAATAAAATCAGGATTAATGCCGCGCTGAAAAACTCAGGGTACTTCGGGACGCTTACGTGGAACGGAGATAATTCCAGGGTGATGCACCTTGCCGATATTCCGAAATATGTAGCTTTGAAAATTGGAGATACAGTAGTAACGGACGGAAAGTCTGCTATCTTTCCTAAAGGGGTAATGATCGGTACTATTGCAGGATATTCTGTTGATAATAAAACAGGATTTTGGGATATTTCGGTTGAGCTTAGTGAGAAAATGGGTGCTCTAAGTAAAGTCTATGTCGTTAAAAACCTTAAAAAAGCGGAAGTACAAAAAATTCAGGATACGATGCAATCTGTAATAAAAAAGGAAGATGATTAGCAGGACTTTATTTACGGACATATTAATCATGATTTTTCTGGTTGCATTACAAATTTTTGTTTTGAACAGGATCACTATTTTCGGAAAGTATACTCCGGTGCTTTATCCGGTATTTGTCATGTTTTACCCTTTCTTCAGAAATAAATTCCAGTTTTTAGCATTAAGTTTTTTGATCGGCCTGTCGGTTGATGCCTTCCTTTATTCATGGGGAATCAATGCTTTTGCAACGACTCTGATTGCTTATTTCAGAACCTTGATTTTCAGAACATCTACGGATACTTCCACCGATTTCTTCTCTTTCCAATCCCTTCAGTGGGCGCAGTTTTTGCTGTTTTTATTCACGAGTATCTTTTTACATCAGCTTTTAGTACAGTATATAGAATTCTTTAAGCTGAGCAGATTTTTTGAAATATTATTTAATGTATTGGTAACTAGTGTAATTTCGTTTATATTTATAGTTATTTATGCATTAATATTTAAAATCAAACAAAAAGTTTGAACACACGTTATTTAAAAATCTTTTCCGTTCTTCTGGTAGTCGCTGTAATTTTTATAGCGAGATTGTCTTATTTACAGCTTTTTACCGATCGGTATGCCCTGAATGCCGCCAACACCTCTATTAAAATAGAATATGTAATCCCTCAAAGAGGTGTTATTTTTGACAGGAATGGTAAAATTATGGTGGGAAACCAGCCTGCCTATGAAATTTCCTTTACACAGGCGCTGATGAGACCTGATTTTGATACAATCGCCTTCTGCAACCTGATGAAAATTTCAAAAAATGATTTTGTCAGAACCATCGAAGCCATTAAAAAAGAAAAATACTATTCCAAACTGACGCCGATGACCTTCATGAAAAATCTCAGCAGAGAAGATATTGCAAGGGTTCAGGAGATTATATTTAAATATCCGGCATTTAGCATTGTTTCAAGACCGCAGCGTCAGTATGAAGTTTCAACGTCCGGAAATCTTTTGGGATATACCAGTGAAGTTAATGAGAGGGAAATTAAAAAGGATTCTACTTATTATCTGCCCGGAGATTTCATCGGTAAAACAGGAATTGAGAAAGCTTATGAAAAAGAGCTCCGCGGTATAAAAGGGATGAAATACATTCAGAAAGATATAAAGCTGCGGAATGTAGGTCCTTATAAAAACGGTTCCTTGGACAAGGATGTAGTTACCGGAAAAGATATTACCCTTACCATCGATTATGATCTGCAGCGAATTGCAGAGGAAATGCTGGTCAACAAACACGGTGCGATTGTAGCCATTGATCCTAATAATGGCGAAGTCCTGGTTGCTGCAACAGGTCCGGATATTGATCCCAACCTTTTTACAGGCCCGAATAAATCCAGGAATCTGTATGCGCTTTCAAAAGATACCATTTACGAAAATAAGCCAACGTTTGACAGGTCACTTCAGGCTGCTTATCCGCCGGGCTCCACCTTCAAATTGTTAACTGCACTGGCGGCAATGCAGATGGGCGTAATGGATGAAAAAACTATTTTTCCCTGTGGTGGCGGGTTTTATTATAAAGGAAAAAGAATTAAAGGCCACGGAGGCGCAGATCCTTTAATTCCTTCCATTCAGGTTTCCAGCAACTGTTTCTTTACATATGCTTTTATTGCGATCATTAAAAAATATCCGGGAAATCCTTCCAGAGGTGTAGATGAGTGGAAAAAAATTATGAGCAGTTTCGGGGTTGGTGAATTTTTAAATAACGATTTTGCGGTAGGAGCCAAAGGCAGAATTCCTTCTGGTGATTTCTATGAAAACAGATTTAAAGCCATTATGAAAGCCAGTGGCTCTAAAAGGACGGATTTTAAAAACTGGGACGAAATGTCCACCGGTGCCATTTATAACGGAATGGGACAAGGAGATGTTCTGGTAACGCCGCTTCAGCTTGCCAATTACGTTTCCGCTATTGCCAACAAAGGCTGGTATTATACTCCTCATATTGTAAAAGCAATTGATGGGAAGCCGAATCCCGATCCGAGATTCAAAAAGAAACATCAGACCTTAGTCGATAAAAAACATTTTGATCCGGTGCTTAAAGGTATGGAAGCGGTTGTATTGAATGGTACAGCACGCGGTTTAAAGTCAAGCGATTTTACACAGCTTGCCAAAACGGGTACGGCACAGGTGCCTCAGGGAAAAGATAATTCGATTTTTGTATTGATTGCTCCTGCAGATAAACCGAAGATCGTAGTGGCAGCGGTTATGGAACATGCAGGATTCGGGGCAACCTGGGCGGGTCCGGCGGCTACGATTATTGCAGAAAAATATATTACCGGAGATATCAAGCGTGAACATCTTTATAAAAAAATGATCACCTCCAGTTTTATGCCGGAATACAAGAGACAATGGATTGCCGATCTTAAACGTAAGGGTCTTTATAAACCCAGTGAAGATTCTATAAAACAAAAAAAGATTGAGGATAGTTTAAAACTCGTTAAAGAGCGAAAGGCTAAAATGCAAAAAGCGGAGCAAGCAAAAAGGAATGTAAATAAAACAAAACCGGCTAAGCAATGAAATGGGCAGAAGGAATAGATAAATTGGGTCTCGGGCTGTATTTTCTGCTTTGTGCTTTTGCCATTGCAAATATTTACAGTGTAGATCAGAAATTAGGAGAAAAACAATTGATTTTCTTTGGTATTTCCCTTTTTGTAGGACTGGTAATTTTCGTGGGAAGAAGTAAGTTCTTTGAAAACATGTCGGGAATTATTTACATAGGCGGGGTTTTGCTCCTGATTGGGTTATTTCCTTTCGGTAAAGAAATTCTTGGGCAGAAAAACTGGTATAAGTTCGGGAGTTTTACGATGCAGCCGGTGGAGTTTGCCAAAATCGGGACTGCATTAATGCTTGCCAATTATGTTTCCGGTCCTGAATTTAATTTAAAGAATAAAAAATCGTTTTGGACTACATTAGCCATTATCGGAATTCCTGCAGCTGTGGTTCTGGCTATTCCTGATGTGGGTTCTATGTTGGTTTTTATTGCATTTTTCATTGCGTTATACAGAGAAGGACTGAGCGGGTTATTATTCGGAATAGGGTTTCTTTTTGCTGCAGTTTTCCTGATTTCCCTGGCCGTTAATCCTATATGGGTGGCTATTACCATTATTCTTATTATTGGAGGCTGGATTGCCATGAATTACTACAAAATGTCATGGAACATTATTTCCATTTCAGGAATTGTGGGATCGGTTGTTCTACTTTGTGGACTGGCGTTCGGTTCGCCCTACATTTTAGAGAAACTTCCAAAGCACCAGAGGGAAAGAATTGAAGTTCTTTATAAAGGTGAAAAAGCGTTCAGAGATACATCAGGGTATAATTTGCTGTATTCAAAAACAGCAATTGGATCGGGCGGACTTTGGGGAAAAGGATATCGTGAAGGTTCTGTTACACAGGGAAAATTCGTTCCTGAACAGGAGACCGATTATATTTTCTGCACCGTTGGCGAAGAGTGGGGCTTTGCAGGAAGTGCTTTATTGATCCTTTGTTACATGGTTTATATTGGAAGAATCTATTATCTGGCAGAACAGCAGAAATCGGGGTTTAACCGTGTTTTTGGATATTGCTTTGCCTCGATACTTTTAATGCACTTTACCATTAATTTAGGCATGGTTATGGGGCTGTTTCCTACGGTTGGAATTCCTTTGCCTTATTTCAGTTATGGAGGAAGTTCCCTGCTTGCCTTTTCGATGATGACTTTTATTTTCTTTAAATTAAATTATTCGGATAAGAATAGTTTGGTTTAAAAGGTTTGAAGTTGGAAGCGGGGTGATGGAAGTTACACCATTCTGTTTAAGTTTTACATTGAAAATTTGCGCAATCTGCTAAATCCACGAGACAAAAAATATCATCAAAATTCAATGAAACAATCATATTTCTCAGATCAAAATTTCGAGAACACAGATTTCGCACAACAATCTTTAGATAAAGGCGAATATGAAGACTGTACGTTTACAAACTGCAATTTAGAGTACGCAGATCTTTCAGGTTTTAATTTCAATGATTGTGAATTCATCGGATGCAACCTGAGCATGGCAAAAATTGTTTCCACAGCTTTCCGTGATGTGAGTTTTAAAGAATGCAAAATGTTCGGTGTTCAGTTTAATGAATGCAATGAATTTGGAATGGATTTCAGTTTTGATGGCTGCCTGCTGAATAATTCTGTGTTTTACAAAACGGTAATTAAACGAACTGTTTTTAAAAACTGTACTTTAACAGAAGTTGATTTTTCAGAATGTAATTTGTCAAATGCTGTGTTCAAAGAGTGTAATCTGTCCGGCGCTGTTTTCGATCATACAAACCTGGAAAATACAGACTTCAGAACATCGGTAGGATATGTGCTGGATCCTTCTCAAAACAGACTTAAAAAGGCTAAATTCTCCCTTTCTCAAATTGACGGGCTATTGCACAAATTTAATATTGAAATCGATAAAAGCAGCTAAGCTTAAAGCTACCAATAATATCCTTCGTTGCTGGCTTATTTAAAAACATTAAACAAATAAAAAAACCATCATTGCTGATGGTTTCATTATTTAAATCAATTATTTAAAATTAAAAATTTGTTCCGTTTGATGCGGGAGTTGTTGCAGCCAGATTGTTGATGGCTTCTCCGTTCTCATTGATGATTCTTTTTCCGAATCTGTACTTAGGACCCCAGTAAGAGTCGTTCAGTGAAGAAACCATTACACCTTTTGAGGTGGCAGCGTGAATGAATTTCACTTCACCATCTTCAGATACACTTTCTACAATACCTACGTGAGAAATTCTTCTTCCGTGAGAAAAGAAGATTAAGTCTCCTTTCTGAAGGTTTTCTTTCTCTACTCTTTCTCCTTCCTGAGACTGGGAAGCTGCTACTCTTGGTAAGCTAAGTCCTGCAGCTGCTCCGAAAACAGAAAGAACAAAAGCCGAACAGTCTATCCCGTTTCTGGTCATCCCTCCGTATCGGTAAGGAGTTCCCAGGTACGTCTGAGCTTCTGTTAAAATATTGTCGATGGTTTTATTATGCATGATTGCTTTTGCAATCTCAGAATTTTTAATAGAATTTTTAGCGTTTGCTAAAGAAGCTGCCTTTTCTGCAAGAAACGAATTAATCAATTGTTGCTTGTCCTGCTCCATTTTGTGAGTGTCAATAGAAGCTAGTTTGGCATCTGTTTTGTATTCTTTAGCGTAAGTTGCTGGTTTTGAAACTACATAATTTGTAACACATGATTGTAACGATACTGTAGAAATTAAAGCAACTAAATAAAACAAAACTCTTTTCTTCATATATATTTGATTACCGTGTTAAAGGAATAAGTATTTTTCAAAAGCAATACAAAAATATGTATTCCTTATAAAAGGGCTTTGATATGAATATTATCATGTTCTTTTTTTAACACATTTTAACATATTATTTCAGTATGTTAAAGAAAAATAAACCGCAACAGCCTATTTTGGGTATGTCAGCGGTTTTTTTTATTAAGATTCTTTAACAAAATAAAAACGTATATGCTTCAAAATCTGTGGTATCAACAGGATAACTCTAATTTTGACATTGTTATATATGGTTTATTTAAGACTGATTTTTTAAATGGTATCAGGTTGAAATTCAGCTTAATGATTAATAAATTAAATGGACTTGTTAAGACTGATTAATAAAAAAACTCTCCGGGAAATACCGGAGAGTTTACTAATATGGAACTTTACAAATGTTACTTTGTAAATAACATTTCTCTATATTTCGTCATTGGCCAAAGCTCATCATCCACCATCATTTCAAGAGCGTCTGATGCCTCTCTGATATCGTCAAATAGCGGCTTCACTTTATTACAGTAATCTTCCGCCTGTTTTTGGCTTTCAGAAACTGCTTTAGCCTCTTCTCTCGCCTTAATAAGATCTTCAACGCCCAGTTTGATCTTAGATACGTTCTCAGAAATGCTTTTGATTAAGCTCATCTGTTCTTTCGCTAAAGACTTGAACTCATTGTCTCCGAAGATTTCCTTAAGACCTTTTACATTTTCAATCAGTCTGTTCTGATAATTTAATGCCGAAGGAATAATGTGGTTTCTTGCGATATCACTTAATACTCTTGCTTCAATATCAATAACGGTTGAGTATTTTTCTAATTTGATTTCGTTTCTTGCTTCAACTTCTCTGTGAGTAAAAATTCCCAATTCTTCATAAAGCGATAAAAACTTCTCATCCATTTCCTGCTTAAGAGCTTCCGGAGTAGTTTTAAGGTTGTTTAATCCTCTCTTTTCAGCTTCTTTTGCCCAGTCGTCAGAATATCCGTCACCTTCAAACATGATATTTTTACACTGCTTGATGTATTCTCTTAATACGTTGAAGATGGCTTCATCTTTCTTAAGGCCTTTTTCAATTAATGCATCCACTTCTTTTTTGAAATCACGAAGCTGTTTTGCTGCGATAGTATTCATTACCGTCATAGATTCTGCACAGTTTGCAGAAGATCCAACCGCTCTGATCTCGAATTTATTTCCTGTGAATGCGAATGGAGAAGTTCTGTTTCTGTCGGTATTATCCAACAAAATTTCAGGTATTTTTCCTACTACATTCAGTTTTAAATCTGTTTTTTCGTCCGGAGAAAGTTTTCCTTCTGTTACTTTTTCAAGCTCTTCCAATACTCTGAAAAGCTGACTTCCGATGAATACGGAAATAATTGCAGGCGGTGCTTCGTTGGCTCCTAATCGGTGATCATTGCTTGCGGAGGCGATACTTGCTCTTAAAAGGTCTGCATATTCATGAACCGCTTTAATAGTATTCACGAAGAAAGTTAAGAATTGTAAGTTCTTCTTAGGGTTTTTTCCCGGGCTTAAAAGGTTTTCGCCCGTATCTGTAGCCAAAGACCAGTTGTTGTGCTTTCCGCTTCCATTTACACCTGCGAATGGCTTTTCGTGGAATAAAATATGGAAATGGTGTCTGTGGGCAACTCTTGCCATTACATCCATCAACAAAGAATTGTGGTCTACTGCAACGTTTACTTCCTCGAACATTGGAGCAAGTTCGAACTGGTTAGGCGCTACCTCGTTATGTCTCGTTGTTACGGGGATTCCCAGTTTCATACATTCAACTTCTAATTCCATCATGAAGTTCATTACTCTGGTAGGAATAGAACCAAAATAATGATCGTCCAATTGCTGTCCTTTTGCAGGTGAATGTCCTAATAAAGTTTTACCGGTTAAAACCAAATCCGGACGAGACTGGTATAATGCTGAATCTACCAGAAAATATTCCTGTTCCCATCCTAAAGTAGGTGTCACTTTGGTAACATTTTTGTCAAAATACTGCATTACATTGGTTGCAGCTTCATCTACAGCGTTAAGCGCTCTTAAAAGAGGTGCTTTATAATCTAAAGTTTCTCCTGTATAAGAGATGAAAATAGAAGGAATACATAAAGTAGTTCCCATGATGAATGCAGGAGATGTAGGATCCCATGCTGTATAACCTCTTGCTTCAAAAGTGTTTCTGATACCACCGTTCGGGAAAGAAGATGCATCCGGCTCCTGCTGGATCAATAAATTTCCGCTGAATCTTTCTATGGCTCTTCCACCTTCAATCGGGGTGAAGAAAGAATCGTGTTTTTCAGCAGTGCTCCCTGTTAATGGCTGGAACCAGTGCGTGTAATGGGTTACGCCTTTGCTCATGGCCCAGTCTTTCATGGCTACAGCTACCTGATCTGCAATGTGTCTCTGGATTTTAGTTCCTTTTTTTACGGCATCCATAATAGAATTGAATGCTTCTTTCGTTAAATATTCTCTCATCGTCTCTTCTGAGAAAACATTTTGGCAAAACAATTCGGATAGTTTTACAGGAACTTCTACAGAATTATCTCTTCTAAAGTCCTTAAATGGTAAAGTTTCTAACGCTTTGAATCTTAAAGTTGACATATTAGGTTTGATTTTTACGGGGCAAATTTACGAAAAAAATAAAACAAAAATATTTTTACCCTAAAAAAAGAGGGGTATTCTGAAAATTAATAAAAATTTAAACAAAAATTTAATTTTTTAAAGGGGTGTCTTAAAAATAGAGTTATAAAAAGCAAAAGTAATGGAACTGTAGAATTGCTCGCGTTCCCAGAATTATTATCTAAGCACAATTTATAAATTATAATCATAAGAATAGCAAATTATTTTTTCATTTATTCTTAATTTCTGACTTTATTTTATTAATACTGTCATTTTACGGGATTTGCTTCATGCAAAGAATAAGATTTGTCATTCCGATGAAACAAAGCAAAATGAGAGTATATGTTATTTTATATGCTGGATTACGGGTTTAGTCGACAATGTATAATTCTAATGATATATTTATAATAGACTTAAAGAACTTCAGCTATCAATTTTAATAAGGATATACTTAACCTGAATTCCCCTCTTTTGGAGGGGTGGCAAAATTTCAAAGAAATTTTGACGGGGGTGGTCTTACACAATCATTTCTCAGCCCCGATTGCCACGGCATCCTTTTTGGTTTCGGGGCGGCGGAGCCGCCGCCCCGAAACCAAAAGCTACAGCAGAAACGGGGAAAAGCTCCTGATCAATTTGCGATATTGATAGGGATAAGATATTTTTTTTTGGAACACTTCTTCATTTTAAAAAGCAAATAAATAGTATTACATTATATTATGTTAAGCCATTTATTAAAAGACACTTAAAATAATTTAGACGGAGATTTTGTATATTTGTGTGAAATTTATTTTATGACAAATTCTAGAGCAAGAGAAACAACGGAAGCAATTGAAAGATTGTATATTTCTATGAGACACCTCTTTTATAGAGGTTTTTTTAAACCTGCCGGTGTTTCGGGGGAGACGATCAGAAGTTTGTTAAAGACCATCAATCCGGAAATATACGGAAGTATGAATGTACCGAGTAAACTCGAACTGAACGGTTTGATGTATGTGCTGGACAGGCTTCCGGAAGGTATTGAAGAATGTGCTTTTATTCATCTTACCTCGGATGAAGGGTTTGATAAAGGAAGTTTCGAACCGATTGTTCCCAAAAAGAGAAGAAGAAACTGCTACAGGATCGATGAACATCAGATGAATATCGAGGTGCTTCTCGGCCGTTCCGAGATTTATGATATTCTTACCCATTTAACATTTTTATTTATAGAAGCGGATAAAGTAAGAAATCTGGCTTTCATTCAGGATGAAAACTGGAAGCCTACACGCGCCTTTAAAATTATTGAGGAAGTAGTAAAAGGAGAGAAAAAATTCAGCAGAAAGGAAAAAGAAGTGGCACTGATTCACCTGTCTTCTCTTATCGGAAGGACCTTTGATGAAACGCTTAATGCTTACAACACTTTCGGCGAAGACAGCAATCCGGACCGTCTTTTCAAAATTATCTATAATCTCGCTAAAGTGAGTCTTGAAGACGCCAAACAAACCAGAGAGCGTGAAATCCATTTCAGTGCAATATTAAAAGAAAGAGTAGGACATCATTATTTCGGTGAAAAATGGGCTCAAAAAGTGAAAGAGGTTTTGTATGAAAATGACCTTCACATGCGCCCGCTTCATATTATTTCGGCTAATATGCATTCGGTGAAAAATATGCTGTATGCCAATGAAGCCTTAAAGAAAAAAGATCATAAAGAAGTAGATTACAAACTCTACGGAGAAATTTCTGATAAAAAAGAGCTTCGCGACAAAGTTTCAAAATATGCTTTGGAGCAGGGAATGGTCTATATAAATGATAAGAGTGGGAGTAATATTGATGTTCAGATCATCGACCTCAGCAAAACCGAACTTAAAAATACACCATTCCAGGATATTAAATTCGGGGGCGATGATGTGATTATGGTTTTCGATTATGCTTTCGGAGAGCAGGCTTTTGAAGTAATGGATGAGCTACTGAGACCTTTTGAACATAAAGGGGAAGTCTACATGATGAAAGTGAAATCCGTTTCCATTATGGGAAAAGCCGGAATTCTTGCCGGCGGAAAAGGAGATATTATGATCCCGACTTCTCATATTTTTGAAGGAACAGCCGATAATTATCCTTTTGAAAACGCCTTAAAAGCAGAAGATTTTCGAGATGATGAATTGCAGGCTTTTGAAGGACCAATGATTACCGTATTGGGAACTTCGCTTCAGAACAGGGATATTCTCTCTTATTTTATGAATACTTCATGGAAAGCAATTGGTCTTGAAATGGAAGGTGCGCATTACCAAAAAGCCATTCAGGTAGCTTCCAAAATCAGGCATCATATAACCCCGGATCTTTTTGTAATGTATGCTTACTATGCTTCTGATAATCCGTTGGAAACAGGAAGTACCCTTTCTTCGGGTGGATTGGGATTAACGGGTGTTAAACCGACTTATCTGATTACGTTAAGAATCCTTGAAAAGATTTTACAAAGCGGAAAGAAAGAAATTCCGGCTAAAAAATAATTTTTATTATAAAATCTAAATCCTTCAAGGCTTCAAAAACCTTGAAGGATTTTTTGATTTATCACGAATTGCAAAATTTTTGTGTTTAAAATTGTAATTTTCATTTAAACAATTTGTGTTTAGAAAACTTATCTTTAAAAAAATTAAAACAATGAGCTCAACATCACAATTAGCTAAAAGATTCAGAGAAGTATTACTGGATGGTCTCTGGATTGCCAATACCAATTTTAAAGATCAGTTATCAAATGTAAATATGGAAGAGGCTACAGCTAAAATAGGTTCTCTGAATACTATTGCCATGCTTACTTTTCACATTGATTATTATATTGCCGGACTGATTCATGTTTTTGAGGGTGGAGAACTGGAAATCAGGGATCAGTACAGCTTTGATCTTCCGCCGCTTGAATCTGAAGAGCAGTGGGAAAATCTGAAGAGCAAATTATGGAATGACGCTGAAAGATTTGCGATATTATTGGAACAGATGCCGGATTCTAAAATGAACGAGGTTTTTGTCGATGAAAAATACGGAACCTATCTCAGGAATATTGACGGAATGATTGAACATTGCTATTACCACTTAGGGCAAATAACTTTAATTAAAAAGCTTTTGAACTAAACATAGATCAGGATATTATTTGTTGCATTGTATAAAGATTTGTGATATTGTGTTTAAATATTTAACAACTCAAATAATTGTAATCTAAAAGATATTAACAAAACAAAACCTCAACAATAATTACTTATTTGAGGTTTTTTATTTTAAATACTTACCTTTAGAAAAAATATATTTTATACATGAAAAGATCTTTTGTAATCCTGTTTGCGTTTATCATTTCTCAGTTTCAGGCACAGCAGGGCCCTTATTATCAGCAGAGTGCAAAATACAAAATGGACATTGATGTTAATGCTGAAAAATTTACTTATGAAGGCAAACAGACACTGGATTATAAAAATAACTCGCCAGACGAACTTAATGTTGTCTATTTTCATTTGTACTGGAATGCTTTTAAACCCAATTCTATGATGGATCAAAGAGTTGCCGGACAAGGAAAAAACGGTGATTCAAGATTGCAGAAAGACGGGATTTCAAGGCTTGCTTCCATCCCGAAAGACCAGGAAGGAGCCCAGAACATTCACTGGATTAAACAAAATGGCAAAACCCTGAAATTTGAAATTCAGGAAACGGTAATGAAAGTATATCTGGCCGAGTCTATTAAGCCAAATTCTTCAACAACCTTTACGTTAGAATGGGATGCTGTGATTCCGCAGCAGATCCGAAGAAGCGGAAGAAATAACCGGGAAGGGGTAGATATGACCATGACCCAGTGGTACCCGAAAATTGCAGAATATGATTATGACGGTTGGGCAACATTCGACTATATCGGAAGGGAATTCCATGCCCCGTTCGCAGATTTTGAAGTTAATATTAAAATTAATAAAGACTATATAATAGGAGCAGGAGGAATCCTTGAAAACCCCACAGAAGTAAAAGGATATGATCCGAATGCAAAAATTAAAGCGGATAAAAATAAAGTTACCTGGAAATGGACGGCAAAAAATATTTTAGATTTCGCATGGGCGGCAGACAAAGATTATATCGTAAAAAGTTTTGATGTGCCGCAAGGCCCGAAAGTTTTCCTGGTGTACCAGAATAATGATAAAACAAAAGTCTGGGAAGAGGCACAGTCTTATCTTACCAAATACTATCAGCTGATGAATGCCCGTTTCGGGAAATATGTATACCCAACATATGCTTTCATTCAGGGAGGTGATGGCGGAATGGAATACGGAATGTGTACCATGATTTTAGGTGAAGCTCAGGATATTGAAGGATTGATGGGATTAATGGCTCACGAAGGGGCTCATTCTTGGTACCAGCAGATGTTGGCTACCAATGAACCGATGCGTCCGTGGATGGACGAAGGTTTCACCAGTTATGCGGAAGGCTATGTAATGAATCAGCTGTTTCCGCCTGCGCAGGAGCTGCCGAATTCATTTGTAAATTCAGTCAATGCTTACAGAAATTTTATCAAAAGAGGAATTGAAGAACCTGCAGTGTGGTTGGGGGATCATCACGACAACGGTACTTCCTACACGTATGCTTCTTATGTAAAGGGAGAACTGTATCTTGTCCAGCTTGGTTATATTATGGGTGAGCAGAATTTAACGGAAACCCTGAAACAATATTATGATCAATGGGTGCTTAAACATCCTTCCGACAGAGATTTTCTACACATTGCCCAGAAAGTTTCGGGGATGGATCTGAAGTGGTTCCATCATTACTGGATCAATACGACAAAAACAATTGATTATGCTATCAAAGAGGTAAAATACGATGCGAAATCTACCACCATTACGCTGGTGAATAATGGTCAGGTACCAATGCCGGTTGATTTTAGCATCATAACATCTGATAAAAAAATGATCACCTATCAGATCCCGATGAATATGACCCATACCTGGAAAGAAAAGGATGAGTATGGTGAATTTAAAACAATGCCCTATTGGCCATGGACCCAAAAAGAATACTCCATTACCGTTCCCTATACAAAATCACAGTTATCTGTTTTAGGAATAGATTTCAGTGAAAGAATGGCTGATGTGAATATGAAAGACAATTTTGTTGAAGTAAAATAATTCTTTAATAAAATACAAAGATCCTGGAAGAAAATCCGGGATCTTTTAGTTTTTGTTAAGATAAAGTCATTTAATTTGATAAATGTTAATAAACTGCGGAATTCTTTTGTTTCCTGAAATTTTGTTTGAAACTTCAGAAGATCGCATGTGATTACACGCAACTTGCAGGAAATCTCCGGCGAGCATATTTTGTTTCAAACAACTTTGCATGTAATCTTTGTAGCTGTTAGTTGGTTACAAACGGAATTGGATAAAACAAAATGGGATCTATTTTATCCTCAGCACTATTGCATTATAAATTCCTTTACCATCCAGTGATTGGAATGCTTATTCAGCAAATCACTTTTTAGGGTTTCATCTTTTGTGGTTAAGTAAGTATATATTTTTAGAGGTACTGAATCAGGATATTCTTTCAGTCCCTGAATAGCAGTCGCTTTAGCTTCCTCAGCTTTATTTGCGCTGTCCAGGGCTTCATATTTGTAAATGTAAATGATAGCAGGTGTTTTTTTATAAATCATTTGGGTCTCCTCCTCCAGTAAACGGGTTGCTTCTACCTGAAACTCGGGATTTGGCTGTTTGCCTACCATAGCTGTCTGGCTGATGTGTTGCTGATACATCAGGAACAGCATTAAAATATGAATGTTTTTCGTGGAAGGATCAGAGGCCAGCTTCTGAAATTTTTCAATCGTCTCCCGGGTCATCTCATCATTTTCTGCCTGAAGGTTTTTCTCGTAAAACTCATCCAGAATATTATACACTGATCTGTCATCGCTGTCAATGGCTGTTTCTTTTTTGATTTTTTCAAATACCTCCTTCGCCGCGGCGGCTGTTTGTGAGAAAGCATGGATTCCGCTTAAAAGGAGCATTAAAAAGGCGATTTTTTTCATGAAAATTAAGTTTGAGTAATTGTGGTTTAAATATAATTAAATTGTTTTAATATATCCTTTCATCTCATCCGCAAGGATTAATGGTATTTTTATGAAAATCATTACATTTAACAATTCAAAAAATTAGAGATTCCATTTTATAGTTAATCAATGAATTCAATCGTAATCAACGTAGGAAACAGCAATATCAGGTTCGGGCTTTTTAATGACGACAATTGTGATATCTCATGGGTTATTAATACCAAACCTTACCGCACGGCAGATGAATTATATGCTCAGATGATGATGCTGTATCAGACCTATAAAATTCAGCCAAAAGAAATTGATAAGGTGGTAATTGGCTCTGTGGTTCCTCAGCTTACCAAAGTGATGAGCTCGGCAATCAGGAAGATCCACGGTATCAGCCCTGTTATTGTTGACCGTAATACGCCTTCTGGCGTTCAGGCAAAATCCAAGCAGATGGGAACTGATATTTATGCCAATCTCGTAGCGGCTCACAATATGTATCCGGACCGGAAGAAGATTGTGCTGGATTTCGGGACAGCGCTTACGGCAAGCTGTGTTGCAGAAGATGGCGAAACCCTGGGGGTGATTATTGCTCCGGGAATTATTACCGCCCTCAATTCACTCATCAGCCAGACTGCACAGCTTCCTGAAATTGAGCTTGTGAAACCAAAAACCGTTTTAGGATTGGATACGGTTACCTGTATGCAGAGCGGGATGGTGTATGGATTTCTAGGAATGGTAGAAGGTTTTGTCGATAGGATTAATGATGAGGTCCAGGATAATTGTTTTGTAGTAGCCACAGGCGGAGTTTCTCATGTTTATAAGCCTCTGACTGATAAAATCCACGTGATGGACCGCCTTCATACGCTGAAAGGACTTTACTTTTTAGGAAAAGACTTGTAGAGTGAGGTTAAGATTAAGACTTAAATAATTTCACATGCAAGTTTTGTTAATCTCAAATCCTCTTAGCCTAATCTCAGCATTATATAATCATCTTTTTGATTTAAAAAATTCTTTTACAACAGAAGAACATTCGTTTTCCATAATTCCTGTTACGATTTCTGTTTTAGGATGAAGGGAAAGCTGTTTGTTGATGAAACCGCGCTGCTCATCTCTTGCGCCGATCACAACTTTCGAAATTTGTGCCCAGGAAAGGGCTCCGGAACACATAACACAGGGTTCCAGGGTGACATACAGTGTACAGTTTTTAAGATATTTTCCACCAAGAAAATGAGCGGCCGAAGTAATGGCCTGCATTTCTGCATGAGCAGTAACATCATTCAATGTTTCGGTGAGGTTATGTGCTCTTGCAATGACCCGGTTGTTGGAGATTACCACGCAGCCAATAGGAACTTCATCTTTTTCAAGGGCAAGATGCGCTTCGCTGAGTGCTATTTTCATAAAATATTCGTCGGTAAACATATTAATCTTCAAGTTTCATCGTTAATGGAAGCCGGAAACGGTACCGCACGGGATTTCCATTGATAACAGCCGGGGAAAATCTCTTCGGGACAGAATATATTGCAATTTCAGCCTGTCTGTTGAACGTAAAATTCTCTCCCTGGGCTTCAACGTTGGTTATCGTGCCGTCAATTTCTACAATGAATGCTACAATAGCTTTAACTGTTTTAACTTCGGAATAGACACCTCCAAGATAAAACAGATTGGAAACCTCTTTTCTGAGCTCATTAATACCTCCGGGATAGTCTGCTGCTTTGTCAGTAATTACACTGGGCACAGCAGAAGCTTGGGAAGCTGTATTCGTTTTTATGAGATTTAATCTTCCAAGGTCTTCCAGATTTTTTGTTTTTAATAAAACGGCAGTGAGTGCAACATTTTCTAGGCTGTCCATTTTCTGCATGAAAAGCAGATAATCATTTCTTATGGAAGCTTTATGAAAGTTGTTTTTTTCGGCATCAAATTTTTTCTTGAACTCCTGTCCCAGCATAGAGCGATGCTGATTGTAGTATTGTTTAACAAGCCTGAAATCTTCAGTCTGCTGGGAAAAACAAAAAGAAGAAATAAAGCATAAAAAATATGGAAGCAGGAATTTCACTATGATATATTTATGTAAATGTAATCAAAAAATACAATACAGTGTTTACTCTTTCAGATAGCTGTTCAGGGACTCCTGCAGATGGTTGCGTATTTCATCAACTAAAATCTTCGGTTCCAGAACCTGGACTTCTTTTCCGTACGATAAAATTTCCTGCATAAAATCATAGGTAGGATGAAGAAAGAATTCAAAATAGATCTCATCCGGGGTTTCTTTTGTTTCTTTCTGGGATTGGTGAAGCGGAAAACTTTTGATGTATTCGCCCTGATGCCTGCTGCATTTCAGAACAATTTTCTGGGGATTCTGTGCACTAAGATTCATGACACCGAAGGCATTTTTAAAATGTTCCCTGAAGTTATACTTGTATTTTTCTTTAAACTGTTTATCATTCACATCAAGATAATTAATCCTATCCAGCCCGAAAGATTTCAGCATTTTATCCTTTGTGTCAATAGCAATAAGGTACCACCGGTCTTTGGATTCTTTTAATGCCAACGGATGTACCTTTCTTGAAGTCATCAGTTTGTTTTTATAATTATAATGCTCAAAAGAAACGATTCTTTTATTTCTGATGGCGAAAAACAGATCATAAAAATGTTCAACACCTGTAGGTTTCCTGCTTTCAAAAAAGATAAAATCTGAAAAATCCGGATGAAGATTCAGGGCGTTGCTTACCTGGAAAGATTCAAGTAATTTCTGATTGTATTCATCTACTTCCATAATCGGGCGGCTCTCAATATAATACCTGTTGTCTCCTTTCTTCTTGTTGTGAATGGAAAGGTTAAAAAGATCGGAGATTTCTCTTATATCCCGCTGCAGAGTCCGTATCGAGTAGCTTTTGATCCCTGCATCCTGAAATTCAAAAGAATTGAGCAGATAATCTTCCAGCTGCGGATATGTGGCAGGAGAACTTTCTAATCTTTTAATGATCAAAGCATATCTTGTCAGGTAAAAATCTTTTTTCATTCCGATATAATTTATGATGCAGTTTCTACGGTTCTTAAATTTCATGGAACGGTTGCGTTTCATAGTTCCATTATCTGAGACAAATATAAATGCTTAATGCGACAAAATGTGTCGTGTTTTATTTTTGTGGATAAGTTTTTCTAAGATCAATTTCCACTATAATCCTAAAAATATAAAACTCCACATCATAGAAACTGTGGAGTTTATAAAATATTTATGTGAAAGGTTGGTTAGTTTTTTATAGTTCATCTTCAAGAATGTCGTTTTCAAAATCATCCCTGAAAAAGGTTTCAATATCATCAAGATAGTTTTCATAATCGTTTTCTATATTCTCAACGTCACTCCAGTTAATAGTGTAAGGGTGATCATCAGAAACAGTATCGTAATGTTGATTTGGTGTTTCCATAATATGCATGAAGATGGTTATGGTTAAAGGTGAAAATTTCCGATTGATCAGATGTTGATAATTTGGATTTTCATGGTTATTAGAATTACCCTGGATTATAATTCAGAATAACTAAGTTTTAGGAGAAATCACTTAGTTCAATCTCATCGCCTATGAGCATAAGAATGTCCATTTCAGAAAGTATTGACTTGAGTTTTACAGCCCCCATTTTAAGATTGTTTTCAGACAGCATATACAACCACACGCTGCGGATAAAATCTTCGAAAGGAATGCTTTGGTTGTAATTCAAAGCATTTGCCTGAGCTGTAAGCACCAACAGCTGCTTTACAATTTCGCGGCAGTCATTCTTTCAAAAGGAGTCAGCACGGTAAGTATGGTGTTTTGGATATCATAAAGCGCATCTGCTGCTGCTTTTGTTTGATTCTTTTTAATATTCGCTCCTCTTCCCTCAATTATTTTTGCGGCTAATATTTTACTTCTGAAACCTGCTATTTCTGAGACTTCGCTGATATTGTAAGTCGATAAAATGTCTTCCGACGCTTTCAGCCATAGCATGATTTTCTCAACAAAATGATGATCTTTTTTTTCAAGCGAAGAAACGATGCCCGGGAATTTCTGAAGTTGTTCCTTAAGCTGGCTTACTAAAATATATTGCGATTTTCTCATTATTCCGGAATTAAGGTTTCAATGATATTTCCATTAATGTCTTCATATCTTGACCATTCCATTCCGGATTCGCTCACGCTCATTTTGGCATAAATTAGATATTTGGGATCAATGTCCATAAGCTTGCCGGCTTCTACAATGATATCATGTTCTTCTGCATTTTCAAGCACTTTTTTGGCTTCAAGAAGTGTACGGTTTTTGATGCTGTTTTTGAGCGTTTCCGACTTTACTTCTCCCCAGGTAAAGTTGGGAAGCGTTAAACAATAATCTGTAATATAGTCGGGAATGATATAAAAGTCTTTTTCTTTTTCGGGAGTGATGACCTGTATGTTGTCTTTTTTCATTTGATAAATAAGATCATCATAATAAATCTCCATGTCTGCCAAGAAAACTTTAAGTTTTTGATCACTTGAAGTATCGGCAGCGTTGTAACCTGTTTTCATAACTTTGGTAATTTCGTCATAAGCGAAATCTCTAAGTTTGAGAATGGGCAGCTTTCCTCCCTGCGCAAAAGGAATGGTAAGGTCTACTGTTCCTATTTTCATTCTTGGGATTGAAAAATTTTTCAGCATTTCATCCTGTGCATATTCTTTTGCGATCTGCAAGGTCTGAAGATCGGCCAGCTTTCGGGAATTGGCAATTTCGGAGACAATGCCTCCCAGGTATTCATTTAATTTTGGCATGATGCTATTTTGTTTAAGTTATTATGAGGATAAAAAAGGATGGCCACCATAGCAGCCATCCGGAAAAATTACTCGTTAACTGCTGAAATGCTGTCTTCCAACATGTCCATAATCCTTGCAAGGCCTGCTGGCAATTCGTCATTTACAGCTCTTACATGAACTCCCAGAGTATAGGTTCTTTCGGTTGTAGAAGTACTGGATGAAGTCTTTTTATATGATGCGGATGCATTAAACTTCACTTTCCAGAATTTAGCGCTTATGCTTGCGGAGCCGCTGAATTCACTGGAAGTGTTTTGGGTTTCCACAGAGTTTAGTTTTGCATTAAAATCAATGGTCATTTCATCGATTCTTAAAGCAGGAATCGTAAGCATTGTAAGAAATGGGACCTTCAGGTTAACTTCTGCATCAATAAATCGGCTGACTGCTGTTTCAGGAGTAGCATTTGGATCATACTCTGGGTTAGGAACCGATTTTTTGTAATTAAAATCCACATATCTTAAAGCTGCGGGTTCCTCCTCTTCATCAGAAGGAACGAAACCTACTTCTTTAATAAAATTCACCTGTGAAATAGATGCGTCGTGCTGTGCCTTTACTGCAGCTTGTAATGGACCGCCAATGTAAACGCTGAAATCTAAACTGTTTAATTCTTGTACTAAATTTGCCATAATGTTTAATGGTTTTAAATGGTTAATAAATTGATTATATAGCAGTGCTAGCAAACTGATATTCATGTGTAGTACATATCCTGTTCAGAGGGAAGCTGAATACAAAATGCTGTCGGATATGTTTAAAGCTGTAGTCCCGGAATCGGGCTATTGAAATTTCAAATCAAACTACATTTTTTGTAGAATGTTTTTCATGATATTTAGGTTTTTGGTTATTGTTTTTAATCATAAATCAAAAATACCCTGTGAAAGCGACAAAACTTGACGTATAAAAATTAATTTTAAAATATATTTTGATATAAGGTATATAGCTTATATTTTATTTTTATAAGTTAAAAAGCTTATGTTTTATTGCTAATCAGTTTCTGAACAATTTCATTAAGCGTATTGCGGTTATCATCGATGAAGCAGAGTCCTGCCTGTATCAGGTTCTCAATATTGGATCTCCTCACATTATCCATTGCCGGAGAAGCATTTTTTAATGAGGGATTAAGCCGGTAATAATTTTTCTGGTTTTGCTGTCGCAATGTATCAAACATCTGGCAAAGCTGATAATCTACTGTTTCTGCATTGGCAGACATTAAAATATCAATGATAGGATTTACCCAGCTTATCTTTCCTGCCTTCTCCAATTTCCTGAAGGAATAGGATCTTGACTCAATACCTGTCCCAATGGAGATGACAATCATGTCATTTACCGCAGGATGATCGGTTTTCTGCTGATCCTTTAAAATCTCTGCAAAAGGAATTTTCCGGGCTTCAGCATAAGCGCAGAGTGATGGATTATTCGCAAACATGCCACCGTCGATTAGGCTAAAAATCTGTCCATATAACGATTTGATCTGAACCGGTGAAAAATAGGTTGGCGCCGCTGAAGTTGCCCTGCAGACATCTTTTACATAAAAATTATCTGTATTAATCCGGGCTTTCCAGGAGTTAAAAAGCTTGGCTCTTCTGTTCTCAATATCATAGCTGGTTATTAAACACGGTTTTATCAGTTCCTTTAATTCTAAATTTCCAAAAAAGTCATTCAGATTTTTTTCAAGGGCTTCCTGGGAGATTTTTTCATTAATCAATCCAAAGGGATTGACCAGTCTTTCCCAAAAAGAAACCTGGAATATGTCGCCACCTTTTTCAGCATAAAGCTCCAGTCCTTTTTGGATGGAATACTTTGCTTTTCGGTGTTCATTGGGACATAGAATAATAGATGCAATCAGACCTCCTGTACTGCTTCCGGCAACAAAATCAAAATAATCACCGAGTTTTGCTCCCGGCTTATCATAAATCTGCAGCTGTTCTTCTATGTAACGCAGAATAATGCAGGTGATAATTCCCCTGATTCCGCCCCCGTCCAAAGAAAGAATGGTTGTCTTTTTCATTTTTTTTGCTTTTTCAGAGAAAATCCTCACAACCAGAGACAATAAAAACCAATAGATTTTGGAAAAATAACTATTGGTTTTTTATTTTATATAGAGTTTGCTTTGGTGTTTCTCTAAAGCAAAAGTAGGACAGGAAAGCGACAGAACTTGTCGTGTTTAAAATAATTTTTCAAACAAAGGAGAATTAAAATACCACATAGTCCTCTTTATCGCGCTTCATTTTAATGAGTTTTCGCCAGCTTATCTTTATCGCTTCTTTCTCTGTAAGAATTTCTTTCTTTTCAAAATGAGGAAGATCTTTAAAGGTTTTCCAGTTCCCGCCCCAGTCCCAGCCGTATTTAGCGAAAATTTTCACACATTCGTACCAGTCGGCTACCTGGTCATTATCCCAGTCTTTGGCGGTGTCCCAGCTGGCTGTTTTACCATCAATCATCATACAGATATCAACGGCCAATCCGTAATTATGAATGCTCTGGCCGGCTTTGGCATTGGTCACTTTTTTCCCTGAAGTAATTCTTCCGATAGCATATAGCTTTTCCTGTTCTTCAAAGCTTCTCAGCCCTTGCGTGATTCTTACTTTTGCTCTTCCGCTTAAAGCTTCATCGCAATCTTTAATAATCTGTTGTACTTCTTCCCGCACGAGCGGATGGAGCTTTTCAATTCTTTGTAATGTTACTTTATCCATATCAATAATTTAGCGTTTTGGAAAACAAAATTATAGATCTATAACGACAAAACTTGACGTATTAAAATAAATTTAAATCACTGTTTATCAGTGTTTTAAATTTAATGTTAAAATTTGTATTAAACATAATATTATAATTTAAAAGTTATAATTTTGCGTATTAAAATGTCCCGTTTTTTAAATCATGTACGCTCTCGTAGATTGTAATAATTTCTTTGTTTCCTGCGAACGGACCCTGGATCCTGCGCTTGAAAATAAACCCGTTGTTGTGCTTTCCAACAACGACGGATGCGTGGTGTCCCGAAGCAGAGAAGCCAAGGATCTGGGCATTCCTATGGCTGCGCCTGCCTTTAAATATAAAGCGCTGTTCAAAGAACATGATGTTAAAAGTTTCTCCGCAAAATTCGAATTGTATAATTTTAAAAGCCAACAGGTTATAGAAATTGCAAAATCGTATGTGCTGGATTATGAAGTTTACAGTATTGATGAGCTGTTTCTGGATTTTACAGGTTTTAAATATATTAATATCCACGATTACTGCATTGAAATCAAGAACAGGATAGGAAAGGAAGCGAATATTCCCGTAAGTATCGGTATTGCTCCTACAAAGACCCTGTGTAAGGTTGCCAACAGAATTGTAAAAAAATATCCGGATAATTTTGACGGCGTATTTATACTGGATACACCGGATAAAATTGAGAAAGCTTTAAAGTGGTTAGACATCGGTGATGTGTGGGGAATCGGCCGCCGGCTTGCCATAAAAATGAATGACAACGGTGTTCATAAAGCCTGGGATCTGCTGCAGAAACCTGAAATGTGGGTGCGTAAGATAATGGGAATTCACGGCATAAGAATGATCAACGAGCTTAAAGGAATCCGCCAGCTGGAACTGGACGCTCCCTCACCGAAAAAATCTATTGCCGTAACAAGAAGTTTTATGGAAATGCTTACCAAAAAAGAAGACGTGCGCGAAAGGGTAGAAACTTTCGGGATGTACTGTTCGGAACGATTGAGAAAGCAGAATACCTGCTGTAAAATGGTAACGGTTTTTGTACAGACCAACCGTTTTAGGAAAGATTTACCGGAATATAAAAATGCCGTTACACAAATTCTTCCGAATCCCACCAATTCTTCCATACTGATAGGAAGAGTAGTGAATGAACTATTCGAGGCGGTTTTCAAAGAAGGCTTTCATTATAAAAAAGCCGGAGTGATCGTTAATGATTTTGTTCCTGAAGATCAAAGGCTGATTAATCTTTTCGAAGAAGATACGCAGAATCAGCACCTTCCTGTCATGAAAGCTATGGATGCATTAAATAAAAAATTCGGGAAAGATAAAGTACGCCTGGGAAGTATGAGCGGAGAAAATACGTACGGACGGAAGCAATTATCCCCGGAATATGAAGCTTTCCTTAAGAATAATACTTTTACGGAAGCCAATTTCAGATTCCATTAATCAGCGAATAATGGTACCGTTTCATTCACCAGGAACTTTACTTGGTCGGGTCTTCCCCGGTCATTTTTCGGAAGATTGTTGAAACTTCCTGTTCTTACAATAACTATACTGTGTTCAGGAACCATAATGATGTATTGTCCTTGTAATCCTAAAAAATAATAGTGTTTAATTGGATTATCATAATTGATCCAGAATCCCATTCCGTAGATTTCTTCGGATTTTTCTGTCGGAGTCCGCATTTGGTTAATAAAATCAAGATTCAGGATTTGTTGGTCTCCTGCTTTTCCGTCATTCAGAAACAGCTGTCCGAGCTTTGCAAAATCCCGGGTTGTGGAGTGGATGCAGCAATACGTTTTTTCCATTCCGCTTTCGTCGGTGCTCCATTCTGCATCTTGTTCCATTCCGAGCGGAGTCCATATTTTTTCCGATAAATAGCTCGAAAGAGTCTGATTAACCGCTTTTTTCACAGCAAAACCCAACAGCTGGGTAGAACCGCTCTGATATTCAAATCTTTCTCCCGGATGTTGCTTGAACTTCCTTGAAAAAGTAGCTTTTATGAGACTTTTTCCGTAGTAGGCTTTAGCGTTCGGTAAAAAAGGATTTTTATAGTTTTCTTGCCATTTCAGCCCGGATTCCATCTGCGCCAGATTTTTCAATGTTAGCTTTTCCGCAAATTCTTTGCTTTTAAATTCCGGGAAATAATCGGCAAAACGATCATCCACACTGGAGATTTTTCCTTCTTCAATCGCCTTTCCCAGGAGCATTACCGTAACAGCTTTTGCCATGGAGAAAGAATTGGTCTTTGACCGCTCATTGTAGCCGTTCCAGTATTGCTCGTGAATGAGTTTACCGTTTTTTATGACAAGAAAAGAAGCGGTATTGGAATGGCTCAGGTTTTCAACGATCTTTTTCGGTAATGAAGTTGTATTGTATTCCTGATCTTTTTCCCACGGAATCGGGTTTCCGGCAGCAATTACGTTATGGGAGAAAAACTTTCCGTCATCAATATGGGCACTCATTTTTCCTTTCAGGTAGGTTTTTGATATTCCGCTGAACAAATAGCTGTATCCGAAAAGATAAAAAAGTACTGCTGCAATTACAATGAATGTAACAAAATAAATAAGAATGGTCATATCAATAGATCTTAAACAAATGTAAGCTAAATTTTAAAACATCAGAAGAATGACCTTTTTTAACAAAAATAAAGCCCTGATTTCTCAAGGCTTTTAATCTATATTTTTGAAAGTAAATTTCTGAAATTCGTCTTTTCATCAATGATTCTTCTCAATTCGGAAACCGGAACTCTTTCCTGCTGCATGGTGTCTCTGTCCCTGATCGTTACCGTATGATCTGTTAAAGAATCGTGATCGATCGTGATACAGTACGGTGTTCCGATGGCGTCCTGTCTTCTGTAACGCTTTCCGATGGCATCTTTTTCTTCGTAGAATAAATTGAAATCGTATTTAAGGTCGTTGAAAATTTTCTCAGCGTATTCCGCTAAACCATCTCTCTTCATCAACGGAAGGATTGCTGCTTTAATCGGTGCTAAAGCAGGAGGCAATGATAAAACCGTTCTTTCGGAGCCGTCTTCCAGTACTTCATCTCTCAGGCAATGAGAAAATAGGGCAAGGAATAAACGGTCTAAACCAACTGAAGTTTCCACCACATACGGAACATAATTTTCGTTTCTTTCCGGATCGAAGAATTGTAATTTTCTTCCGGAGAATTTTTCATGAGCCTTCAAATCGAAATCCGTTCTTGAGTGAATTCCTTCTAATTCCTTAAATCCGAACGGGAAATTAAACTCAATATCAGCAGCAGCATTCGCATAGTGCGCCAGCTTTTCGTGGTCGTGGAATCTGTAGTTTTCATCCCCTAAACCTAAAGCTTTATGCCAGCTGAGTCGTTTTTGCTTCCACTGTTCGTAGAATTCCAGTTCTGTTCCCGGAGCTACGAAGAACTGCATTTCCATCTGTTCAAATTCACGCATTCTGAAGATAAACTGTCTTGCAACAATCTCATTTCTGAATGCCTTACCGATTTGTGCAATACCGAAAGGAAGCTTATGGCGTGAGGTTTTCTGTACATTTAAAAAGTTAACGAAAATCCCCTGCGCAGTTTCCGGTCTTAGGTAAAGGTCCATCGCAGAATCTGCAGAAGCTCCCAGCTTGGTTCCGAACATCAGGTTGAATTGTCTTACCTCCGTCCAGTTTTTAGAACCGGTATCTGGATCAGCAATTTCCAGCTCTTCAATTAGTGCTTTTACATCCGCAAGGTCTTCATTTTCCAGCGATTTTGCCAGTCTGGAAAGAATAGTTTCTCTTTTGGCTCTGTATTCCAGTACTTTCGGATTGGTGGCCACAAACTGGTCTTTATCAAAAGCTTCCCCGAATCTTTTCGCGGCCTTCTCAATTTCCTTGTTTTCCTTGTCTTCAATTTTGGCGCAGTAATCCTCTACCAAGACGTCTGCTCTGAAACGTTTTTTGGAATCTTTATTATCAATCAATGGATCGTTGAAAGCGTCTACGTGGCCCGATGCCTTCCAGGTTGTAGGATGCATCAGTATTGCAGAATCAATGCCGACAATATTTTCGTTAAGCTGTACCATGGCTTTCCACCAGTACTGCTTGATATTATTTTTAAGTTCGGCACCGTTTTGACCATAATCGTAAACAGCGGATAAACCATCGTAGATCTCACTCGAAGGGAAAATAAAACCATATTCTTTAGCGTGAGAAATCACTTTCTTGAAAACATCTTCTTGCTTTGCCATAATTTTTTTAACGTCTGAAGTTGCAAAAATAGTGAAAAACCGGGAAGTTAGAAGTTTTTATAATACAGAATTTCAGGAGTCGGGAACCTGCTTTCGCTACTCGCTATTTTCGGGGATTTCGGGGGCGCGGCGAAGCCGCGCCCCCGAAATCCCCGAAAATGAGCTCAGACATGCCGCTCAATCAGGACTAGTGATAACAAACTTCAAAATAAACCTCATAGGTTTTTAAAATGAGGTTTGAAAAAATCATTTAGAAATTCTCTACTTTTGCCGGATGTTAGAAATTCTTTATCGCGACGAACATCTTATTGCCATCAATAAACCCGCTGGATTATTGGTTCATAAATCTTTTTATTCCGGGGAAGCAGATACCTATGCGATTCAGGAGCTTAAAAAGCAGATTGGGCAGAAAGTGTATCCGGTACATCGTTTAGACCGGAAAACTTCGGGTGTTCTGTTGTTTACTTTAGATAAAGAAATGCTTAAAACGATGAGCGATCTTTTTGCTGCAAGAGCTGTAGAGAAAAGGTATATTGCGATTCTGCGCGGTTGGGCTAAAGAAGAGGAGACCATCGATTATGATCTGATTAATGAAAATGAAGTAAAGCAAAATGCAATTACGCGATACCGCCGTTTACAGACTTCGGAAATCGATTTGCCTTTTCTAAAACATCAGACTTCCAGATATTGCCTGGTGGAGGCCATCCCTGAAACGGGAAGGTTTCACCAGTTGAGAAAGCATTTTAAACATATTTTACATCCCATTTTAGGATGCAGGAAACATGGTTGCAATAAACAGAACAAATTGTGGGTTCAGACCTTTGGGATTAATAAAATGACACTTCATGCGCATCAGCTGATGTTTAATCATCCGCTTTCTAATGAAAAAATTACATTAAATGCTGCAATAGATAAAGAATTCAAGATGGTAGGCGATATTCTGAATTTTGACTTGAGTGCTTACTCTTAACATACACTTTGTCATTCTGGAAGGATCTAAACAAAGTATTGATAATAATTTCAGTTCTATAGAATCACAAAATTGGGTTTATTTTCAGACTATTGAATAAGCGACTGCAACCTAGCCCCGATTGCAATGAAAATCCTTTTTGCAAAAAAGATTGCAATGGAAAGCGGGAAACAGCTTTTAAAATATTATCCTTCAATATTACAGGTATCTTACAGATTATGTTCATCTCTGTGTTATAGACGGTGTATATAATACATTTTTTTCATTCATATCATAGGTTAACAGATCATTAATTTTAAAATGAGTATTTTTGTAAAACTTTTTTTCAATGTACAAATCGATTATTCGCCCGATTTTTTTCAAATTTGATCCTGAAGAAGTCCATCATTTTACTTTTTCAATGCTGAAAAACTTCGGATTTCTTACGAAATTATTTTTCCCGAAACCTATTGCAGACAAACGCCTGGAAAGAGAAGTCTTCGGACTGAAATTTAAAAATCCTGTAGGTCTTGCTGCCGGTTTTGATAAAAATGCGGTTTTGTTTAATGAGCTGGGAGATCTGGGTTTCGGATTTGTGGAAATCGGTACGGTTACCCCAAGAGCACAAGCCGGAAATCCAAAAAAAAGGCTTTTCCGTTTGATTGAAGACGGCGGAATCATCAACAGAATGGGCTTCAACAATGATGGTCTTGAAGAGGCTATTGAAAAGCTGAAAGGCAATAAAGGAAAAATCATCATTGGCGGAAACATCGGAAAAAATACGGATACAGCGCCGGAAAACTATACCCGGGATTATCTGGAATGTTTTGAAGGCCTTCATCCTTATGTAGATTATTTCGTATTGAATGTAAGCTGTCCGAACGTGGGAAGCCACGCCAAGCTGGAAGATGTGGAATATCTGAGAGAATTGATAACGGAAGTAAAAAAAATCAATCAGTCTAAGGCGGTACAAAAACCGATCCTTTTGAAAATTGCTCCGGATCTTAATAACCATCAGCTAGACGAGATTATAGAACTGATCGCAGAAACAAAAATTGACGGAATTGTAGTTTCCAATACGTCTGTTAACAGAGAAGGACTGAAAACTTCTCCGGAAGTGCTGGCGCAGATTGGAAACGGCGGTCTCAGCGGAAAACCTATTCGTGAAAGAAGCACGAAAATGATTAAATATCTTTCCGACAAAAGCAACAGATCTTTCCCGATTATTGGAGTGGGCGGAATTCATTCTGCAAAAGATGCCTTGGAAAAACTGGATGCCGGAGCAACTTTGGTTCAGCTGTATACCGGTTTTATCTACGAGGGGCCGGAATTGATCAATGATATTAATAAGGAAATTTTAATGAGAGCAGGCAGAATTTCACGATAAAATAGAAAGAGAGTTTAAACTGAACTCTCTTTTTTTAATATTTTAAAGGAAAAAATGCGCGATCGTGTAAATGATCAAACCTACCAGTCCGCCCACTAAAGTTCCGTTGACGCGGATGAACTGAAGGTCTTTCCCCACTTCCAGTTCCAGTTTTTCGCTGAGCTCTTTTCCCTGCCAGTTTCCAACAGTTGAACTGATAAGATTTCCAAACTGATGCGTATTTCTGAGAATATATTTGTAAGCCGTCACCCGAATCCATTCATCGATTTTATTCTGAAGATTTTCATCTGTTTTTAAATTTTCAGAAAATTCATTCAGGTTTTTAGAAATGTATTTTTTTAAAGATGATTCTTCTTCCTGAAGTTCGCTTTTCAAGGTGTTTTTGATGGAAATCCAGATATCATTGGAGTATTCGTTCAGCTTATCGCCTTTCAGGAGGTCATTTTTAATGTTTTTAAATTCTTCATCCCACTTCGGATCTTCTTTCAGATCAACAGAAAATTCCTGGATTTTTTGTGTGATCAACCCTCTGATTTCATGTTTCGGATCTTCTTCTATTTCCCTGAAAAAGTCTGATAGCCCGTTGGCGATTTTATCGGCAATTTTATTATCAACAAAAGAAGGAATAAAAGTATAGCTTCCTTTTTTTACCCGCTCTTTGATCATTTCATCATTCTCAAGGATATAATTTTTGATTTGTGAAGAAAGATTGGTGACTATCCTCTGATGATCATTTTTCTCAATAATATAACTAATTCCGTTTCCTACGATTTTGTTGAGCTTGATATCATCGGTCATTTCCTGAACTTTTTTACTGATAAACAGGCTTACAGCATTATCATCAAGCTTATTTAAAATATCCAGAACGATATCTGAAAGATTTTTAATCAAAATATCCTGGTTTTTTTCTTTTGCCAGCCATTCTCCCACAAATCCGGAAATCTTCAGTTTCATTATATAAGGGCGGATATTCTGAGGGGAAAGAAAATTGCTCACCACAAAACTTCCCAGATTATCTCCCAGTTTCTGCTTGCTGTTTTCAATAAGGTTGGTATGAGGAATGGGTAATCCCAACGGATGACGAAAAAGAGCGGTAACAGCAAACCAATCGGCGAGAGCGCCTACCATTGCTGCTTCAGAAAAAGCGCGTACGTAACCTACCCAGTGAGATTCTACATTTTTCTGGAGGAGAGTTGTTGCGATAAACAGGACTGTCATTAAAAGGAATAATCCTGTGGCAAATGCTTTGTATTTTCTTAACTGTTTTCTTTTAGCCTCATCATTCATATGCTCAAATTTAGTACATTTGGTATATATTTTTTACCACAAAAGTCACAAAGAATTTACAAGATAGGTAAACTCTAATATTCTACTAAAAAGCACACATTAGATTTTACAACGTGAACTTTTTACCAGGATCAATTTAAGCTTAAACTTTTATGACTGTTGTGGTTAATTTTTATTTAACTAAATCTTTTAAAGTAAATCTTATGCAAAACGAAGCAAAAAACAATCCATACTACTCACGAACAGACAGAACAGCGGTGAATATTTCCAACGAAGAATGGAAAAAAATACTTTCGCCGGAACTGTACGCCGTAGCAAGAGAAGCGGCAACCGAAAGGGCCTTTACCGGAAAATACAATGAATTTGATGAATTGGGAGAGTATTTCTGTGCCGTATGCGGAAATCATCTGTTCAGGTCTACTGAAAAATTTTCCAGCAGCTGCGGCTGGCCAAGCTTTTTTGAAGCAGATAAAGAAGGCGTTTATTATAAAAGGGATTTAACGTACGGAATGGATAGGGTAGAAGTGCTTTGTAAAAGATGTGATTCCCACCTTGGGCATGTTTTTGATGATGGCCCGAAACCGACAGGATTAAGATACTGCATGAATTCCGTAAGCCTGGAATTTGTTCCCGATGAGCATATATAAAATAGGTTTTATTCACAAAATCAGGAAGTTAAAGTTTCTTAAATTTGAGTTAAATTAGTAGAGTTATTCTTTCAGATAAGGATGTTTTTATACATTTGCTGACTCAATTGGATTTAACATAATATTGAATGAAAGGATTTTATAGCTTATTAAGTATTGTTTACATGGTCACTACTTCATTCTACTTGTCGCCGGAAAAAAAAGTGACAAAGAATGAAATCAGTACAAAAAAGATTGAAAAAGCAGCCGATAAAAAATCGGAGAGCACCACAGTGAAAACAGTATCATCCTCAGCAGAGTTATACAAGTCTATCGCATTTGAACCGGGACATGAACTTAACGAAGAAGTTTTCTTCAAAGCCTTAACAGGGTTTGAGAATTTGAAGAAAGCTGGTTTGCTTAATCAGGATTCGCATTTACTTACCGTATGCGATTTTTCCATGTCCTCCAATACGAAAAGGCTTTGGGTAATTGATATGAATGAGGGGAAAGTACTGTTCAACTCACTGGTAGCACACGGTAAAAATACCGGAGAAGAGTTTGCCACCAATTTTTCAAATACCGAAAGCTCGCTTCAGAGCAGCTTAGGTTTTTATATTACGGATGCAACGTACAACGGGGACAACGGATTTTCCCTGAGATTACTGGGAATGGATAAAGGGTTTAATGATGCGGCTTACAGAAGAGCAATCGTAATGCACGGAGCGGATTATGTAAGTGAAGAATTTGCAGCAATGCACAAGAGAATCGGGAGAAGCTGGGGCTGCCCGGCGGTACCGAGAGATCTTACCCAGCCGATTATCAATACGATCAAAGGAAGAAACCTTCTGTTTATCTATTATCCTGACCAGAATTATCTTTCCAAATCGGAATGGCTGAAAACATCAGTGTAAATGAATGAAACACCGGAATTTATTCCAGCAATACGATTAATGAATACTCCTGACGGTAGAAGTACTTTCGAAACGGGAAAGCTTCCTGTTCTGAAAACAATCAGTACCTCTTCTTTTCGCATCAGCAATACCGTTGAAGAATGGGAAAAATCTGATCATCCCGCACCAAGAAAACAATATGTGGTAACGGTGAAAGGGAAAATCAGGTTTAAAGTGAGCAGTGGAAAAACATTTCTTATTGAACCCGGAATTATTCTTTTAGCAGAAGATGTAGAAGGAAAAGGGCACAGCTGGGAATTTGAAGAAGGAGAAACATGGGAACGGCTTTATATTCCTATTCCTGATCACGGGGAAAGTTTTTTTATCCCTGATTATAAGTAAATATTTTAATTGATTAAATACAAATAGGCTGTTCTTTTTGGGACAGCCTATTTTGTGCTTTGAAGAAATCTTGTTATGAAAATTTCTTGAAAATCAATGTCGCATTATGGCCTCCGAACCCGAAGGCATTACTCAACGCATAATTGATGGTTTTCTCTTTAGCTTCGCCAAAAACAATATTGATATCTTTAGGAATATTTTCGTCAATGGAATGAAGGTTAATGGTAGGCGGAATAATTCCTGTCTCAATAGCTTTTATGGAAAGAATCGCTTCAGCTGCCCCTGCAGCACCCAGCAAATGGCCGGTCATTGATTTTGTGGCACTGATATCCAGGTTTTTACTTCCTTTAAACAATTTGTTTATTCCGTTGAGTTCCACCAAATCACCCATTGGAGTGGAGGTTGCGTGAGGGTTAATATAACCAATATCTTCCGTATTAATTTCTGCTTCTTTTAATGCCAACTGCATTGCCTTTATAGCTCCGACACCGTCCGGATGAGGTGCGGTCATGTGATACGCATCTGCAGTCATGGCTGCCCCTACCAATTCTGCGTAGATTTTTGCGCCTCTTGCTTTTGCATGCTCGTATTCTTCAAGGATTAAAGCACCTGCACCTTCTCCCATCACAAAGCCGTCTCTGTCTGCATCGTAAGGCCGGCTTGCCGTAGCAAAATCATTATTTCTTGTAGACATCGCTTTCATAATGGAAAATCCTCCGATGGAAGCCGGCGTAATGGCCGCTTCAGAACCTCCGCTTACAATAACTTTTGCCTTTCCGAGCCTGATATAATTGAAAGCATCCATCAATGCCGTATTTCCCGTGGCGCATGCTGAAATCGTTGTATAGTTGATTCCCTGTAGCCCGAACTTCATGGAGATCATCCCTGAAGCCATATTGGCAATGAACTTCGGAACGAAAAAAGGATTAAATCTTGGAGTACCATCCCCTTTTGTAAATTCCATCACTTCGCTTTCAAACGTCCACATTCCGCCCTGGCCGGTTCCCCAGATCACGCCAGTATCAAATGGATCCATATTTTCCAGCTCCAGCCCGGAATCTTTTAGCGCTTCGGCTGTTGAATACATGGCATATTGTGAAAAAAGATCACTCCTTTTAATTTCATTGTGGGTTAAATGCGCTTTCGGATCAAAGTTTTTCACTTCGCAGGCAAAATGCACTTTGAATTTTTCCGTATTAAAATGGGTAATTGTGTTGGCTCCGCTTACTCCGTTAATGCTGTTTTCCCAAAATTCTCCGACGTTGTTTCCCAAAGGTGTTACCGCGCCGAGACCTGTAATGACCACTCTTTTCATAAGTACATATTTATCTTTTATTTGATCTGTATCATCAATGTATAAAGGATGATTTTTAATTGTTGATTTTGAATAAATTGGAGGTTCCTCTTGCAATAAGGCGTGTTTTGTCTCCATTCCAGATTTCACACTGGGCATTTACAAATTGCTTTCCTCTTTTAATAATTTTAGTTTCTGCCACAATACTATCATTTTCTTTGGCAGTGGAAAAATAATCGATGGTGTTATTCACTGTTACGATAAAACTTTTTTCGTTTAGAGAAAACATTGTGGCTCCGATAATATCATCCATTATTGCAGCGGTAACTCCACCGTGAAGATTTCCCATCGGATTGAGCCATTCTTCTCTTACGGTGTATTGAAATTCTATCTGGCCTTCTTCTGCGGAAATTACTATGGGATTCAGCCATCTCATAAAAGGGGAGGGTGATGCCGTAAATTCTTTTCCGATGAAAGATTGGAGGATCTTTAGTTTATCCATATATTTTATGTGATATTTTGCTTTAATTCTTCGTTAATGATCATGAGAATTCTGTCTAAAGCCTGGTTTAAAAATTTTTCTTCTCCTGTTGTTTTGGATAATAAAATTCCGCCTTCAATCAGCATGATAAAAAGGGATGCGTATTCTTCGGCATCAGCATTGGCTGACAACTCTCTGTTTTTCTGACCTTCTACAATTACTTGAGAAATTTTAGAAATCCATTCCTGGAAAGAGATGGTAACCTGCCTTTTAAGTAAAGGAGAAGTGTCATCCGCTTCGGTAGCGGCATTCATCAGCGGGCAGCCTCCATTTAAAAATACAGACGGCCAGTTTTTTCTGTAGAATGCAACAAAGGCATGCAGTTTATCTAAGGTTGTAGGAAACTCATCACCAAAAGACCGGGACATGCTTTGCTTTAAAAGTTGGGCGTTGTATTTGTAGACTTCCAGTGCGACCTGATCTTTATTTTCAAAATTTCCGTAAATGCTTCCTTTTGTTAGTCCGGTAGCTTCTGTAATGTCTGAAAGTGATGTAGCAGTATATCCTTTAGTGTTAAAAAGAGATGCCGTTTTTTCAATGATGAACTGTCTTGTTTTTTCAGCTTTAGACATATAGAGTTAAAAATTTCTACAAATATACAAAATATACCGATTGGTATATTTTATTTTTAAAATTTTATCTGTTTTAATTGCTGAGAATGTAAGTGGTTTCATTGTTATATTTTGGCTAAAGCCGTATGATTTTTTAAAACAAAAGCGGGCTTTAGCCCGCTCCTATTGATTTAAACAAGATTAATGTGATGCTTTTTTAGTTTTCCAAAGTAGCATTCAAAGTAATTTCAAAATTAAATGCCGCACTTACGGGACATCCTTCTTCTGCAATTTTAGCGTATTTCTGAAATTCTTCTTCTGAAATTCCCGGAACTTTTGCCGTTAAGGTAAGCTCTGATTTTGTAATTTTCCCTACACTTGGATCAAGAGTAATTACAGAAGTTGTTTTTAATTCTTCCGGCGTAAATCCTGCCTGGGAAAGCTCTGCACTCAATTTCATGGTGAAACATCCTGCATGGGCTGCAGCCAGCAATTCTTCAGGGTTTGTTCCCACCCCGTCTGCGAATCTGCTGTTGAATGAATACTGAGTCTGGTTTAGCGTTGTGCTTTGAGTAGTTAAATGTCCGTTACCTTCTTTGATGTTACCGTTCCAAACGGCTGTTGCATTACGTCTCATAATACTTTAATTTTTTTGTTGTTAGTATTGTTGTTTTTGATGTTACAAAGATATGCTGAGTTTCTGTCTGAGTAAATAGATAAAAGGATCTAAATATTGTACTTTTTTCCCGGAATGTAATTTTTCTTGAAATTCGAAGGCGTGCTTCCCGTTTTGTTGGTAAAAAGACGGTTAAAATAAGCAGGATCTTCATATCCTAAATTATAAGCAATTTCTTTTACAGGTTTCTCCGTATATACGAGAAGTCTTTTTGCTTCCAGAATTATCCTGTTGATGATAAGCTGATTGGGAGGTTCCAGGTGTAAGCTTTTAAATTTATGGGTTAATGTTTTAGGAGCTATATGCAGAAGTTCGGCATATTCAGAAACATTATGTTTTTCCCTGAAATGAATTTCCAGATGCCTGCTGAAATCGCGGAAGATATCAACTTCATTGCTGGGAATTTTCAGAGACTCGTTATCAAGATTCTGTTTCTTCCATTTTCTGGTAGCCCGAATGATGATCTGCTTCACATACGTCCGGATCATTTCTTCTGCAGAAGAATCTTTCAATTTAAGCTCATGCTCAATATTTTGAAAGAGATGCTGAATGACGCTGTTTTCTTCATGATCAAGCTCTACGAAAGGAATTTCGAAAATATTATGAAATAAAAGTCCATCGCATGCTACTTCCTTATCATGAATTTGAATACAGTAAAAATCACGATTATAGTATAACAATTTCGCCTGTTCCTGCGCTTTTATAATTTTTACATGCTGATTGGTTAAGAAAAAAAGACTTGGCTTTTCAACTTCAAAGTGATTAAAATCTACCGATATTTCGAAGCCGGCCGGAATATACATGACTTTAATATCATAACGAAACTTATTTCCATGAATGGCTTCGAGATTATTCTCCGAGAAATTTTCAATACCGAGTCTTTTGTACTGATCTTCAAAAATAAGCGTATGAGGCATGATTTAACTTTACCTTAAAGATACAAAAAAGCATGGTTTCTTTTATTGCTGTTGAAACCATGCTGTTTAAGTTTTAGTTAAATATTGTCCCGTTTAGAATGTTAGGTCCAGTCCTACATAAAAATTGGCTTTCATGATAGGAGCATAAACCATTCCGCCATCAAAATAATTTCCGAAAGGATTTTTAAAATCAACAATCGCATTGCTTTGTGAGTATGAAGTTAAATTCTCACCACCCAGATAAGCTCTTATTTTCTGGTTGAAATTTCTTGAAATCTGTGCATTCAGGACCGCATACGATGGTGAATAAGCAGGCAATTGAAATTCCAAAGGATTGGATGAAGTATCCGGAAGTCTTTGTTTTCCTACGATATTTAAAGTCGTGTCAAAGCTCCAGAACCCGCCTTTATCGTTTTTATTGGTTGAATAGGCTGCATTTACAAAGCCTCTGTGTTTTGCCATAAAAGGAACAGCCCTTCTCCCGCTCAGGTAATCGGCCTGTACATCATAATATTTATAGGCAAATCTTAATTCAAAGTTTTTAAAAGGTATAAGATCCCACTGAGTCTGGAATGAATTGGCGAAGGATTTTCCCTCCAGATTGTAAAATGTAAGCAGTTGAGGAGAACGGTCAAGATCTACCATCACCTGATCCCGGAAATCCGTTCTGAAGAAATCTGCGACAATGCTGGATTTCCTTCCAAATATTTTGAATTCCTGCTGGAGGCTGGCTCCGTAATTCCACGCAATTTCTGGTTTCAGGCCATAAATGTTACCACCATTCTCAAGAATCTGAGCCGTTCTGTTGGAAGCAAAATACTGCTGGCTTTCCGCAAAAATATTTGCTGTTCTGAAACCTCTTCCGGCCGAAAGTCTTAAGATCGTTTGCGGAGTAAGGTCATATTTGAAATTCAATCTCGGTGTAAACTGGGTGCCTGCCAGATTATGAAAATCAACTCTCGCTCCTGCGACCAATGTATATTTTAATCCTGTTAATGTATATTCTGCAAATGCTCCCGGAACAATTTCATTTCTTTTAAAATTTCCTGCCAAATAATTTTCGTCATATCCGTCATACATGAAGCTGGCGCCTGCTTTGTATTTATGATTCGTATTGCCAAGAATACTTTCAAAAATCAAATTTGAATAATAGGTATGCTGTTTTCCGGAATAATTTCTCAATCCGAAGAAGCTGTCCTGCTGATGAAATGTGTACTGGTTCATCCAGCCCAGGCTCTGGTAAGGTTTTCCTTTAAAAACATAACCTGTTTTATTCCATACCTGAAATCTTGAAATATCGATCCCCACTCCGTAAAGAGATTGTAGAGCCTGCGGAATTTTTTTATCAAATCCTATCTGACCTGCCGTTCTTTCGTCTTTAATAAAGTTGATCCCGAAATGAGATCCAAAACCTGATTTTTCCAGATCGTTATAATTCAGTAAGTAAGCGGCATTCAGCTGAGTGCCTTTCGGTCTGTCCAAGAAGCTGTCGTCATTCATATCCGTATCGCCGAAAGTTCCGTTCCCATGAAGAAGAAAGGTTTGCGACCATTTGTCGTCGATATTGGAAACGCTTGTAATGTTGGCTTCTGTTCTTCCGTTGAAATCGGCAAAAAGGTTCAGTGATGTTTCCGGCTTTTCGGAATGTTTCAGCAATTCGGTATTGATTTGCCCCGTGATGCTTTCATAACCATTCGTTACAGTACTTCCTCCTTTGGTAAGCTGAATGCTTTCAATCCATCTTCCGGGGATAAAATTCAGTCCGTAAGCAGAAGCCAGTCCTCTGATTTCAGGCAGCAGCTCTTTGGTTAAACTTGTGTATTTCTGATCAAGACCCAGCATTTTCAACTGTTTTGTACCTGTAACAGCATTGCTGAAAGAGACATCTACGGTTGCATTGGTTTCAAAACTTTCGGATAAGTTACAGCATGCCGCTTTCAACAACTCTTTTTTATCGATATTGAAAATTAATCCGGCTTCTTTTTTATTCAATGATGTGGATGCTTTTGATGCGGTTACGGTAACGCCTTCAATGCTTTTTTCCTGGTGGTTATTTGAGGCAGCATGATCATGTCCGGATTCTTTAGCTTCTTCAATATGAACTTTAGGATTAGCTTCTCCAAACTGAGTTTCCCTGTCGTATAAACAGCATGACGGAAGGTTTTTGTATGTTTGATCTTCGGCTTTATACTTTTCATTGTCGTGTCCCACTTCAGCAATTTTCCTGAGGATTTTATCGGCTGAGGTTTTTTGAGCATTAAAATTTAAGGTGACGCTTTGTTTTTCTGCGCTCCATTCTGCTGAATCGGCTCCGGCATCTTTTGCAGCCTTTTCAATCCTTGCTTTGCAGGATTCGCAGTTTCCTTTCACGTAAAACTCATTTTCTGCTTTTGAACGAACAGGGTGTTCTTTGGCAGTCAGCGTACTGTCTCTTTCATAATGGCAGCAAGCAGGAAGCGACTGGTAAGTAGCTTCATCTGCCTGAAATTTTTCGTTGTCGTGACCGGCTTTTGCAACTTCTTTTAAAATATTGTCTGCTGAAACATCAGGTTCTGTTTCTACTGTTAAAATCTGTGAATCTACGGAATATTTTGCTGTTTTTGCGCCGGCTTTTTTGGCAGCTGTCTCAATTCTTTCTTTACACAGGTTACAGTTTCCTTTTACTTTAAACTGATTTTGAGAAAGTTGCTGTGCAAATATAAAAGAGGAACATAATAAGAATACACCAAGAATAGTCTTGGAAATATATAATTTCATTGTTGGTTAAAATTTAGATTAATTAAATTAATGGTAGCCATTAACAATGTAATTTTCAATCATTGCTAGACTGATAAATAGGTACATTGTTGCACTTTTCTTAATTAACCTAATTTAGGAGGTTGCCAGATTTCTCTCAGGCGTCCTGAAATATAAGGATCTGAGTACTGGAAATTTAAATTCTTATTGGATTTGTAGTATGAAATATCTAGTTTCAGGCTTCTGGAAAAAGGAGTTTCTATAAAGCTGAAACATGTTGCGCAATAAGAGCAGCAATCGTCATTACAAGAAGATTTTTTTTGTTTACCGTCGTGATTTTGTTTAGAATTCTCAGACTTCTGCTTTTCGCAGCAGGATTTTACAGAACCTTCTTTGCAGCATTTCTCCTGCATGTTTTGAGCATAAAAATTGTCTTTAGGAATCAGGAAAATCCCTAAACAAAATACAATTGTTATGATCTGAACGAGTTTCATCACTGCAAAAATACAAAAATTATGGTAAAGGCTCACCAACTTTTACGCTGCAATTATGCCAGGCTTCACCATGGGCAGGATTCAGAGCAGGTTTCGGGCCTGTTGGTGCAGGTGTTGGAGCGGGAGCAGGCGTGTTTTGGGCAATATTCTGCTGTACCGGTTGCGGAGTCGGTTTGCTGTTTAAAGGCTGTCCTACAGGAATATCACATCTGTGGCCCGGCTCACCATGTGGCGGATTCATTCCTTTTGCTGTTTTGATATTTTGAGCTTTTCCGTTTTCCACAGAGAATTTTCCGGGTTGTAAAGAATTAGGATCTATCTGGATGGTTTGTGCCTGATTGGTTGTTGTTGCAGTCTGTGCCGGCTTGCTGTTCAGAGGCTGTCCTACAGGAATATCACATCTGTGACCCGGCTGTCCGTGCGGAGGGTTCATTCCGGGTGCGGTAGCTGCTCCTGCTGCAGAAGGATTTTGTGCGGGCTGAACTCCTGCCTGATCCAACAGTGAAGCTTTGGGAACCTGGTTTACAGCAACGGCTGGCTGCTGAACACCTGCTTCTTCCTTGATATAAGTGGCTCTTTCGTCTTTTTTACATGAGACGGTTACTATAGCGATGGCAAATAAGCCAAAAAATGTATTCTTCATATAAAACAAAATTAGCAAAACATTTTGAATTGCTTTGCCAATTTTATAGTTGATGCTGATATGTATTAATTTTTTACCAAAAGTCTGAATCCTTCACCGTGTACATTGATGATTTCCAATCCTTCGTCATCCTTCAGCAGCTTACGCAGTTTTGCAATATAAACGTCCATACTTCTTGCGGTAAAATAGTTTTCTTTTTTCCAGATTTTTCTTAATGCAAGATCTCTCGGCATAAAATCGTTTCTGTGGATGCAGAGAAGTTTAAGCAGCTCGTTTTCTTTTGGTGAAAGTTTATATTCGTTATCTCCCACTCTGAGCTGTCTCAGCATCGAATCAAAGAAAATATTGCTGATCTTGAATTGTTCCTGCTCTTCATTTTCCAGGGTTGAACTTCTCTGAAGAATCGCTTTTATTTTATACAAAAGCAACTCCGTATCAAAAGGTTTAGTGATATAATCATCTGCTCCCAACTGATACCCTTTCAGAATATCTTCCCTCATATTTCTTGCTGTCAGGAAAATAATAGGTGTATTTTTATCAATTTTTTTTACGTCTTCCGCTAGTGAAAATCCGTCTTTTTTCGGCATCATCACATCGAAAATACAGATATCGAATTCATTTTCGGTGAACTCTTTTAATCCCTGCTCTCCATCTGTGGCCAGAGTAACTTCAAAGTTATTGATGGTTAAATAATCTTTCAGTACTGCTCCGAAACTCTGATCGTCTTCTACTAATAATATTCTGTTGCTCATAGTTTTTGACTTTAATAATTAATAACTAGAATGAACATTTCACTCTCTCCTTCTTATATTTTGTTTATTTGGTTGATTTTATTTTATTTTTAACTCATCGGCAGCTTAATGGTAAATGTACTTCCTTTTCCTTTATGGGAATCTACCAGAATCTGACCTTTATGAAGTTCTACAATTTTTTTTACGTAGGAAAGTCCTAACCCCTGACCTTTTACATTATGAATATTCCCTGTTTCTTCTCTAAAGAATTTTTCAAAAATTTTCGTTTTATTCTGGGTTTCCATACCCATTCCCTTATCTGAAACTTCTATCACATACCAATGTCCTTCATTTTTTGTTTTTATAGAAATTTCCGGTGCTTCGGGAGAATACTTATTCGCATTATCCAGAAGGTTTACCAGCATATTGGAAATGTGAAATTCATCAATTTTAAAATTATATTCTGTTGCATTGAATTCCTGAATCAAGGTTCCGTTTCTTTGCTGAATAATGAGGTTAAAGGATTCTGTTGTCTTTTTAATAAGCTCTCTTACATTGGTTTCTTTTAGGAATAGCTTTACTTCATTTCGTTCAAGCTTTGACATGTTCAATACATTCTCCACCTGTTTTTTCATTCGCAGGTTTTCCTGTTTTATCAATTCGGAATAGTATTTTACTTTATCCGGATTGGTTGCGATTTTATCATTTGCAAGAGAGTCGGTGGCAACGGAAATGGTTGCCAGCGGCGTTTTAAACTCATGCGACATATTGTTGATAAAATCCGTTTTTACTTCTGCCAGTTTTTTCTGCCTCATCATGTAGTTGATGGAAATAATATAAATTCCCAGAATCGTAAGCAATGACAGGAAAGTTCCCAGCAGCATCGGCCAGTTATTCATTGCCAGCGAATATTCTTTTTTAGGAAAAACCAGCGCCAGTGTGTATAACGTTCTTTCTTTAGAATCGGTAAACAATGGGTAGCTGTATGTATTATTGTTATTTTTTTCTTTGTACAGCTTGTTGACAACACTCGTAAGTTTATTGTTTTTATCGGTAATCCCATATCCGAAAGTTGCTGAAATTCCTCTTATTCTCAACTCTTTGGTAATCACGGAATCCAGTGTTTTTTCATCTACCCTTTTGGTAATCGGCAGGTTATTACCGGTTACTCTTACAAATTCTTTCATGGCATAATCCCCATTTTCAATATCACGGTTGATATCTGCGGTGAGGAGTTCACGGTTGGTAGTGTCTCTTTTTATTTTGTAGGATGCTTCGTCCGAATACAGTTTGGTAAGATTCAGGGAGTCTCCTTTAGGCGAAATCGGAAGCTGGTTTTTTTCAATAATACTTTTGGAGTAGACAATTTGTCTCTGTGTACCGGAGTCTTCTACCTGCTGTATTGTGGTAAGAGAAGGCAGATTATTGTTCGCAAGAATGGTGTTTCTGAAATCTTTATTTTCAACATTCAGATATTTATCCACTTCAGCTTCACCAATAATTTTTGATGTATTTTCCAGTGCAGAATAAACCTTAGAAGAAAAATCCTGATCCAATGCACCATAATATCTTTTCAGCCAATAAAACTGGAGCGTGACGAACACAATCAGTGAAATCGTCATAAACACCGATATTATTGGGATGAATTTATTATTCATTACTTAATTAATTTAAAAAACAGAATGTTAAAATTAAATATTTTATGAGATCATAAACAAAAAACGAGCCATAAAATTGTGTAATTTTTCTTAAAAATGTGTTTTTTAACATTTATTTATAAATTTTAAATTCATTATCATAGGAAAAGAGCTTTCATAAAATAAAAAAGTAGATTTGTGTACATAATATTATTAATATGAAATCTGAAATTATTTTTAAAAGAGATGCGGAATCTGCCGGTATTTATGTCATGAAAATTTATAATGCTGAAGTTTCTGTTATTTGGGATCATTTCACAAAATCTGAATTGCTTGACAAATGGTGGGCTCCGAAACCCTGGAAGTGTGAAACCAAAAGTCAGGAATTTAAAAACGGGGGAACATGGCTTTATTCCATGGTCGGACCAGAAGGTGAGAGACATTATGCTCAGGTGAAGTACGGAGAAATTACAGAACACCGGAGCTTCGACAGCACAGATTCTTTCTGCGATGAAAACGGAAATGTAAACCCTGATTTTCCGGAAGCTAAATGGTTGTTCGGATTTACAGGAGTGGAAGTAGGCACGAAAATAACGATCAATATTCATTTTGCGTCTGAACAAGCAATGAATCAACTTTTGGAAATGGGATTTGAACAAGGCTTCAAAGCAGGTTTGGATCAATTGGAGGAGATTTTGAGTCAATAATTTTTACAGGAATATTTATACGATCAATAGTAGCGTGCTAAAGCCCGTTTTTTGATGAAAAAATCACCGGCTTTAGCCAATACTTAAAAATAAAAATGGAAAGTAAAAAATTACTCTCCATTTTATTCGTACACTTTAATTTAAATTATTTCTTCATCCTGAAAATACTGAATGATGGCTTTTTTCATTAAAAGCTGTTGCTCATTGGGTTTCAGCTCAGGAAGATCTTCCAGTTTTTCAAAATGCGGATAGCCGTCATCATCATAATGAGAAAATTTATAATACCCGAAGGGCTCCAGTAATCTGCACACCGCAATATGAATGAGATTTACCTTGTCATCTTTTGTATATTTCTGCTGACCGCTGCCCAATTCCTGAAGGCCAATCAGAAACAGATAGGTTTCTATCGGTGCATTCTTTTCCGTATCAAAATTTTCAACGAAAAATTGTTCTATCTTTTGCCAGTATTCTGCTTCGTTAATCATAACTATAAATCAATTCTGCGATTGTTTATTTTTAGTTTCATTTTCTGCTTCGGATCTTGTAACATCCTGTTTTCTTGCGAGATCAAGAAGCTGTTCAAATTTCTCATTCTTCTTTTCTCGCATATATTCCTGCTTTTCAATTCTGTCAATCTTGTTTTTCTGAAAAAGATAATAGGCAACAGCAATACATAAAAAAATAATCACTAATGTCATAAGGTCAAATCAATTATAATTTATTTTTTTTCAATCATAAGTAAAAACGCATATTCCAGCGCGTCTTCCTTTAAAGATTCAAATCTTCCGCTTGCTCCGCCATGTCCGGCGCTCATGTCCGTTTTGAAAATAAGAATGTTATCATCGGTTTTAAGCTCGCGTAACTTTGCTGTCCATTTCGCAGGTTCCCAATATTGCACCTGTGAATCATGTAATCCTGTTGTAATCAAAAGATTAGGATAGTTTTTCGCTTCAACATTATCGTACGGCGAATATTCTTTCATATAGTAATAATATTCTTCATCATTCGGATTTCCCCATTCATCGTATTCTCCGGTTGTTAAAGGAATGGTTTCGTCCAGCATGGTAGTAACCACATCCACGAAAGGAACCTGCGCTAAAATGCCGTTGAATAAAGATGGTTCGTAATTCATAACCGCACCTACAAGCAATCCTCCCGCACTTCCGCCCATCGCGTACAAATGTTTTGGTGAAGTATAATTTTCTTTAACTAGAAACTTAGCAGCATCAATAAAGTCGAAAAAAGTATTCTTCTTAAACAGCATTTTTCCTTCTTCATACCACTCTCTGCCAAGATATTCTCCTCCTCTGATGTGGGCAATCGCATAAATAAAGCCTCTGTCTAAAATGGAAAGTCTCACGTTTGAAAAACTAGCATCAACAGTATGTCCGTAACTTCCGTAGCCGTACAGAAGTAAAGGGGTGTCTTTAGATTTTGGGGTGTCCTTATGGTAAACCAGAGAGATTGGAACCTTAGAACTGCCATCTCTTGAGTCTGCCCAGATGCGTTCGGAAATATAATTTTCAGCAAAGAACTTTCCTCCCAAAACTTCCTGTTGCTTCAGGAGTTTGGTGGTTTTTTCCTTCATATTATACTCGTACGTGGAGCTTGGCTGTGTCAAAGAAGTATAGCCGTAGCGCAACACTTCTGTGTCAAATTCAAGATTCACGCCGATATAGGCCGTATATGTTGGGTCTGAAAAAGGAAGATAATGAGATTCTTGTGTTTTTTCATCAATGATTTTAATCTGCAGCAATCCTTCTTCTCTTTCTTCCAGAACAAGATAGTTTTTAAAAATTTCGAAGCCTTCAAGGAGAACTTCCGGACGGTGCGGAATAACATCTACCCAGTTTTCTATGCCACAGTTATTGATCTTTGCTTTAACAATTTTAAAATTAAATGCATCATCCGCATTGGTGATGATATAAAATTCGTCTTCATAATGTTCCACGGAATATTCCAGGTCGTCAATTCTCGGCTGAATGATCGTCCAGTCTGCAAAAACATTATCTGATGGAATAAACCTATGCTCATCCGAAATGGTGCTGGAGCTTGCGATAAAGATATATTCTAAAGATTTTGTTTTAAAAACATTTACATCAAAAGTATCATCTTTTTCATGGAAAATTAAAGCATCTTCAGAAGTATCAGTTCCAAGTTTATGCCTGAATACCTGAAAAGCTCTTAAGCTTTCGTCCTTTCTGATGTAGAAAACATGTTCGTTGTCATTTGCCCAGACTGCTTTTCCGGTGGTGTTTTCAATTTTGTCAGGCAGAATTTCTCCCGTTTTTAAATCTTTGAAATTAATGCTGTAGATTCTGCGGCTTACATTGTCCGTTGAAAAAGAAGCAAGCGCATTATTCGGGGAAACGGCAACGCTTCCCACCTCAAAATAGTTTTCACCCTCCGCCAGAATATTAACGTCGAGAATAATTTCTTCGTCGTTCTCTAAACTTTGATGTTTTCTGCAGAAAATAGGATATTCTTTTCCTTCTTCATAGCGAACGATATACCAATACCCGTTGAAAAAATAAGGTAAAGATTCATCATCTTTTTTATAACGGGCTTTCATTTCTTCAAAAAGTTCCTCCTGCAGAGGTTCCGTATCCTTCATTACGAAATCGGCATAGGTATTTTCTTCCTCAAGATATTGCATAACATCCGGATTATCCCTTTCATTAAGCCAGAAATAATGGTCAATTCTTTTATCACCGTGTGTTTCAAGGATTTTTTCTATTTTTTTTGCCTTTGGAGCTTCCATTCAATATTAATTCTTGTTCAAATTTAGTTAAAAAAAAACCATCTTTCCTGTATGAAAAGACGGTTACTTTATATTTTGCAGTAAAACTTACTTATGTAAAGCTTTAATAAACTTTTCCAACGCCATGGTCATAGACGGAGTTTCCTTTGTAGGAGCCATAAGATCTACTTTCAATCCTGCTTCTTCAGCGGCTGCCAATGTTGTGGTCCCGAAAACGCCAATTTTTGTTTCTTCCTGCTTGAAATCCGGGAAATTCTGCTGTAATGATTTAATCCCTTGCGGACTGAAGAATATCAGCATGTCGTAATCTTTTACATTGATATCGGTAAGATCGCTGCATACCGTTCTGTACATGATGGCTCTTTTCCAGTCTACGTTGGAAGCTTCCATTGTTTTCACAATATCCGGGCTTAATACATCCGAAGATGGCAAAAGATATTTTTCTGTCGGGAATTTTTTGAATAAAGGAAGAAGATCCGAGAAATTCTTTTCTCCGAAGCTGATCTTTCTTTTTCTGTACACAATATGTTTCTGAAGATAATTGGCAATTGCTTCAGACTGACAGATATATCTCATGGTGTCAGGAACCGCAAAACGCAGCTCTTCTGCTAATCTGAAATAATGATCAATCGCATTCTTACTCGTGAAAATAATTCCGGTATATTGCGTAAGATCGATCTTCTGTGTTCTCAATTCTTTATTGTCAACTCCTTCTACGTGGATGAAAGGGCGGAAATCTATCTTTATCTTTTCCTTCTTTGCAATATCCAGGTACGGAGACGACTCACTTGGCGCTGGTTGAGAAACCAATATTGACTTTATTCTCATCATTGACAGTTATTAAAAAAATAATAATTTCCAAAGCAACAAAAGAGGTGCAATTTGGAGGGTGCAAATATACAAAAATTTATAATACCATTTTTCAGGTAGGATATTATTCTTGTGAAATAAATAGAAAAAAACCTTGAAAATGAATACGAAAGAAAAAAACCATAAGTAATACAAAAACATTTTATTTCTGTCCAGCGGGAAATAATAGTGGGTTACACATAAAGCAATGAGCATAAAAGACAGGATAAAATAAAATTTTGTTGCAGTAAAATAAAAAACGGTCCACTTTTTTCCGTCGCCCGTACTCTGAAAAAATAAAAATCCCAAACCGGATTTAATCATATAAAAAAAGATAACCGCCAGTAGACAGTACCCGAATTTATTCAGCTGGTAATCCAAAACCTGAAGATCGGCAATGTATTTTGGGACAGTGGGAATATACTGCGATATCAGGACGGATAAAGTAAGAGCGGTAACGCAGGAAGTGATGACCCAGCTCGGAAGATTGTTACTTGCATCAAAATATTTCTGTAACAGAAAGTCTTTTAAATTTGCTCCCCTCTCGACGATATTCATCATGAAAAGATACAAAAAGATGCAGCCCAACAATATAAAGATTACCCAATCGTTGTTCTCAGGTATTCTTATGTGATTTGTAAAATGTTGTGATAACGGCAAAGGAGTATTTTTTTGCAAAATTATAGATTATTTTGTATAAAATAAAAAGGTTAAATAAACTATCTTTGCAAACTGAAATGAAAAAGCTCGTCATCATTCCCACGTATAACGAAAAGGAAAATATTGAAAATATTATTTCCGCAGTTTTTGCATTGGAAGACGATTTTCATATTCTGGTAGTAGATGATTCATCTCCCGATGGCACCGCAGAGCTGGTAAAGGAACTGCAGAAAAAACATCTCCACTTTTTGCATTTATCGGTAAGAAGAGTGAAAGACGGATTAGGAAAAGCATATATTCATGGGTTTAAATGGGCCATTGAAAATAAATACGATTATATTTTTGAGATGGACGCCGATTTTTCGCACAATCCGGCTGATCTTCCGAAACTTTTTGTAGCGTGTCTGAATGCCGATATGGCAATAGGATCGCGGTATTCCAAAGGTGTAAATGTTGTCAACTGGCCAATGGGAAGGGTTTTGCTTTCTTATTTTGCATCAAAATACGTGCGGTTCGTTTTGGGGCTGCCAATTCATGATACAACAGCAGGTTTTGTCTGTTTTTCAAGAAAAGTATTGGAAGAAATCGGATTGGATAATGTGAGATTAAAAGGATACGGATTTCAGATCGAAATGAAATTCCGGACTTTTAAAAAAGGATTCAAAATTGTAGAAGTACCTATTATTTTTACCAACAGAATCCTGGGAGAAAGCAAAATGAACGGCGGGATCATTCATGAAGCGGTTTTTGGAGTTTTAAACTTAAAATGGAAATCAATCATCAACAGGTTATGAAAATGATGCAGTATAAATGTCCGTTCAGAATATATGTGCGCAATTTCATCGAAACATATAAAAATTCGCTGATGAAAAAATTGATCTTCTTCTTCGTACTGATATCTTTATTCTCATGCGGAGATTATATTGATAAACCAAAAAATCTTGTTTCACAGGATAAAATGGCTGAAATTATGGCAGATCTGGCCATCAACGATCAGGCAACTTTCATGTACCCAAATTCAAATCTTGAAGCTGGAACAAGATATGTTCTCAAAACGCATAATGTAAAATCGGAAGACTATATCGAAAGCTTTAAATATTATGTAGTGAAGGAGAAAATGAACGGGATTGTTGAGGATGCACAGCAAATATTGTTGAAAAAAGATCCGAAGGCAGAAAAATATGTAAAGGATAAAATGAGCAAAACAGGAAATACAGAAAATCTTCCTCTTTTGTCAAGATAATTATAAAAATGCAAAAGTTTTTTACCATAGAAAAAACCTCTCAGGGAAAGGCAAGAGCAGGAGAACTTACTACAGACCACGGTAAGATCCAAACGCCGATTTTTATGCCTGTTGGAACGGTAGCAAGTGTAAAAACGGTTCACCAGAGAGAACTAAAAGAAGATATAAAAGCCCAGATTATCCTGGGAAATACTTATCATTTGTACCTTCGTCCGGGAATGGATACCATGCAGGAAGCGGGAGGTCTTCATCAATTCATGAACTGGGATCTTCCGATCTTAACGGATTCCGGAGGCTTCCAGGTGTTTTCATTGGCAAGCAGCAGAAAGATGTCTGAAGAAGGCGCAAGATTTAAATCCCACATTGACGGAAGTTACCACATGTTTTCTCCTGAAAAATCTATGGAAATTCAAAGACAGATCGGGGCAGATATTTTTATGGCTTTTGATGAGTGTGTGGCGTATCCATGCGAATACAACCAGGCCAAATCATCCATGGAGCTTACGCACCGCTGGCTGAAAAGATGTATAGACTGGACAGAAAATAATCCCGAATTATACGGACACAAACAAAGGTTATTTCCGATCGTTCAGGGTTCAACCTATTCTGATTTAAGGAAAATATCCGCACAGGTAATTGCGGAAGCCGGGGCAGAGGGAAATGCTATCGGCGGACTTTCCGTAGGTGAGCCTGAGGAAGAAATGTACAGAATTACCGATGAGGTTACAGACATTTTACCAAAAGAGAAACCAAGATACCTTATGGGAGTAGGAACACCTTGGAATATCCTTGAATCAATCGGATTAGGAATTGATATGATGGACTGTGTGATGCCGACAAGAAATGCCAGAAATGCCATGCTTTTCACCTGGAAAGGGGTCATGAACATGAAAAATGAGAAGTGGAAAAAGGACTTCTCGCCGCTGGATGAGTTTGGAACAAGTTTCGTAGACAGAGAATATTCAAAAGCCTATGTGAGACATTTGTTTGTTTCCAAAGAATATCTGGCTAAGCAGATTGCTTCTATTCATAACTTAGCTTTTTATTTGGATTTGGTGAAAGTTGCTAGAGAACATATCTTAGCAGGAGATTTCTACGAATGGAAAAATTCTGTGGTTCCGATTCTTCGCCAACGATTATAAACTGAAAATATCAATGGGAGTCCCGAAGGGACGACCTAAATAAGGATAGGATGAAATCCTATTTAATTTAACGCAAATGATATAGAAGTCCCGAAGGGACGACCTAAATCATAATAGGATGCAAATCCTATCAAACATAAAACAAATTTATAACGCATTAAAAATAAAGTAATGCTGAAAATTATAGACAGATATATTGTAAGAAAGTACCTTGGAACCTTTAGTTTCATGCTGATATTGCTGTCTGTAGTTGTTCTGGTGATTGATGTTCAGCAGAAAATTCCCAGAATTGAAAACGCTACCGCCATTGATCCGAAACTGAACCTTACCTACTTCCTAGTTCATTTTTATCCCTTCTGGATCGTCAATCTGGTAATGACATTTCTTTCTATTCTGGTATTTATTTCAGTGATCTATTTCACTTCCAGAATGGCAAATAACACGGAAATTGTCGCCATTATCAGTAGTGGGGCAAGTTTCCACAGGTTTGCAAGGCCTTATTTGCTCACATCGCTTTTTATCGCTGTAATTTCCTTAGGCATTAACCATTTTGTATTACCCTGGGCAAATATTCAGAAAAATCAGCTGGAAGCGTATACCTATAATGCCGCCAATAAAGAAAAAGTGTTGGGGACGGCTCCGGTTTCCGCACAGCTCAGCAAAACGGAGTATATTTTTATCAACTCGTGGAATAAACGTGAAAAAAGAGGGTCAGGATTTGTGTACCAGAAGTTTGATAAAAACAGAAAAATGGTGTACGAACTTAAATCTTCTGATGCTTCATGGGATAAAGATAAAAAGGTTTTTGTACTGAATTCTTATACTGAAAAAGCCATCAATAAAGATGATACCGAAAAATTATCAAACGGCTTTGATATAAAGAAAAGTTTCGGGCATGATCCGGAAGAGCTTTTCCCCAATGAATTGTTAGGCCAAAATAAAACAACTCCGGAGCTGCTGAAATTTATCCAGCGGGAAACGGAAAAAGGAAACAGCAACCTGAATGCCCACCTGAATGAGCTTTACCAGAGAACTTCCATGCCTGTCTCTATCGTGATTCTTACCTTTCTGGCGCTTTCGCTTTCTTCACAAAAAAAACGTGGAGGATTGGGGATCAACCTCGCCGTAGGGATCTCGCTTGCCTTTGTATTTGTATTCTCATTTGAAGCCCTTAAAGTGGTTTCAGAAAACAAAAGTATGTCGCCAATACTTGCGATGTGGTTTCCTAACATTGTTTTTTCTCCACTCGCCTTATACTTGTATCTGAAAAGAGCCAATCAGTAAAGCAGTTTTATTTCTTTGTGATAAAAGGAATGTAAGCCGTCATTTTCAAGTTCAATCCACAGATTGCCATTTCTGTCAGCATTTTTAATAATGCCATTTTGTCTCTTTTCGTTGAGCTCAAACACAGAAATTTCATCTTTTCTAAACAGGCTGTTGTTGAAAAGGTGCATGATTTCCTCTTCAGAAGGAAATTTATTAAAGTTTTCAACAAGAAAATCATGAAGAGCTACCGTAAAGTCATTAAGGTTGAAAGATTGCCCTGTTTGTGTTAAAATTGAGCCTGCGTTTGATATTTCATCAAATTTTTCCTGAAGGATATTAAAGCCTGCACCAACGATAAAATAATTATTTTGATTAATTTTTTTCTTTTCAATCAGAATTCCGACGATTTTTTTATTTTTAAGGATGATATCATTAGGCCATTTTATTTTTACGGTATTTCCAGTCAAATTGGCCAGGAAATTACGAATAAGAATTGCGGTATAATAATTGAACATGAAATCGGACAACGGAAAATGTTCCGCCTTTACCGCAAGAGTATAGGCTAAATTTTTTTCTGCGGCTGAAGACCATGTATTTCCATACTGTCCCCTGCCCCGGGTTTGGTTAAAAGTGTGAAGCGCAACAAAATCAGAATTTTCATAAAGTAAAAACTTTGAAATTTCGTCATTAGTAGAAGAGCATTCTTTTAAATAGTAGAGTTGACTCATTTAAGAAAACTTTAAGACTTTCGGGGGCTAAAAGTAAGGCTAAAGTGAAAGAAAAACAATAAATTTGCAGATTATAGTATTTTTTAATGAATAAAACAGCAGAAAAACAAGAATTATTAGATAAAATCGTTGAGGCAATTCAGGATGTAAAAGGAGAAGATATCATGATCTTCGATCTTTCAAACATTGAAAACTCTGTCGCTGAGACCTTTGTCATATGCAGCGGAAACTCCAATACACAGGTAGCTGCACTGGCAGGAAGTGTTGAAAAGAAAGTGAGAAACGAGCTAAAAGAAAGACCTTGGCATGTAGAAGGGACTGAAAATGCAATGTGGGTGCTGGTAGACTATGTTTCAGTAGTTGTCCATATTTTCCAGAAACAGGTACGTGAGTATTACGATATAGAGGAGCTCTGGGGTGACGCGGTCATTACCAGAATCGAAAATGAATTTTAATTTTAAAAAGTATCAATGAACAATAAAGGATTTAACTGGTTTTTTCCTATCATGATTGTAGCACTCGTGATGTTTTTTGTGGTCAATTCCATGGGCGACAGTGGGGCAAAGACAATTGATGAAGACGGTTTCTTTAAAGAAATGCAGGCAGGAAAAATCCAGAGAGTTTTAATAGATAAACAAGCCCAAAAGGCTGATGTGTTTTTAACACAGGCTGCGAAGACAGCTACCGTAAAAAAAGATGATAAGGCAAACCCTTTTTCAAGCCTCTCAATGGCCCCGAAAGCAGACTACACGCTTAAATACGGAGACCTGAGATTATTTCTTGAAAAATTCGATGCTTTGAAACAGCAGAATCCACAGATAACCACATCTAAAGACTATGCAGAAGGGGAAAGCCCGTTGATGAGTATTCTTATCCAGGCATTAATATGGATCGCTATTTTGGGATTATTTTATTTCCTTCTTTTCAGAAGAATGGGAAGTGGAGGCGGCCCCGGAGGACAGATTTTCTCCATCGGTAAGTCTAAAGCTAAACTTTTTGATGAGAAAGAAAGAATTCAGGTGACATTCAAAGATGTTGCAGGATTGGAAGGAGCGAAAGAAGAAGTACAGGAAGTTGTAGATTTCCTTAAAAATTCAGAAAAATATACGAAACTGGGAGGTAAAATCCCTAAAGGGGTACTTTTGGTAGGGCCTCCGGGAACCGGTAAAACACTATTGGCGAAAGCGGTAGCAGGGGAAGCTAAAGTTCCTTTCTTTTCTCTTTCTGGTTCGGATTTCGTGGAAATGTTTGTAGGTGTGGGAGCTTCCAGGGTAAGAGATTTATTTGCCCAGGCTAAAGCAAAATCACCGGCCATTATTTTTATTGACGAGATTGATGCGATCGGACGAGCCAGAGGGAAAAATAACTTTTCAGGCGGAAATGACGAAAGAGAAAATACATTAAACCAGCTTCTTACGGAAATGGATGGTTTCGGAACAGATACCAATGTCATCGTGATGGCTGCCACCAACAGAGCGGATATTCTTGATAAGGCATTAATGAGAGCAGGACGTTTCGACCGTTCCATCTATGTTGATCTTCCTGAATTGCATGAAAGAAGACAGATCTTTGACGTGCATTTGAAGAAAATCAAGCTTGATGATACTGTAGACCGAGAGTTTTTAGCAAAACAAACCCCTGGTTTCAGCGGAGCAGATATTGCCAATGTATGTAATGAAGCAGCTTTAATTGCAGCAAGAAACAACCATACTTCAGTTACAAAACAGGATTTCCTGGATGCGGTAGACCGTATTATCGGCGGTCTCGAAAAGAAGAATAAGGCGATCAAACCTTCTGAAAAGAAAAGAGTAGCTTATCACGAAGCAGGGCACGCTACGATTTCATGGCTGGTAGAACACGCTTCACCGCTATTAAAGGTAACCATCGTTCCGAGAGGGCGTTCCTTAGGAGCAGCATGGTACTTACCGGAAGAAAGACAGCTTACAACCACTGAGCAGATGCTTGATGAAATGTGTGCTACCTTAGGAGGAAGAGCTGCAGAGCAGGTGATCTTCAATAATATCTCAACAGGAGCTCTTTCTGATTTGGAAAGTGTTACGAAAAGGGCACAGGCAATGGTTACGATCTACGGATTAAGCCCAAACATTGGTAATATTTCTTATTATGACAGTTCAGGTCAGTCCGAATACAATTTCGGAAAACCATATTCTGAGGAGACAGCAAAAAAAATCGATATAGAAATCAAAGGCATTATTGAAACTCAGTATGACCGTGCTGTTCAGATTCTGACTGAAAATAAAGATAAGCTTGATGCGCTTGCCAATAAACTTCTGGAAAAAGAAGTGATTTTCAGAGAAGATCTCGAAGAAGTATTCGGGAAAAGAGCATGGGATCCGGAATTAACGGAAAAACCGGTTACCAATACAATTCCTGCATCACAGCAGCCGAATGAAGAAATCATCATCAAAGATAAAGAGGAAGATAGTGAAATTCAGGCACCTGAAAGTCCTACACAAATCTAAAAATCTTTTGAAATAGATTAGAAAAACCTGACAGTCTCTGATTTGTCAGGTTTTTTCATATTTATCGGCACGTTTTTAGATTTCTACATGATAATTTTATATTTTTGTATAAGTGTCTAAAAAATAAATTAAATTGAATTTATTCAAAAGGATTGTAAGCAAACTTACCAACCAGCCTGAAGAAGAAAAGCCAAGTCTGGAAAAGCTCGGGGATTCGCTTAAAAATGCGGATCTTGACTATAAATTTGCCCAATTGTTTACGCATTCAGGAGGATTTTTCAATTACTGCGCGGATGAGGCAGAGGCATTAAAAACGCTCAATCAGATTATCAAAATAGAGGGAATCAGCAATGTTTTCTGCTGGGATAAAGATCTCCAGAATTTTTTAAATGTTGTAAAAACTCCTTACACTGAAGAACTTCAGAGTGACAATGACGCAAGTTTTATTACCTGCGAATATCTTATTGCTTATGATGGAAGAATTATGCTTTCTCATAATAATATCTTACATTACCACTCCTCAAGACTGCCCAACAAGATTATCGTAATGGCTAATGTTTCACAGATTGTGAACAACCTTAATGATGCAATGGGAAAAATCAAGAGAAACGGAAATATCAAAAACCTTACTTCCATCAGCGGAGCACAGTCGAAACTGGATACTTCTTCCAACAGCAACACCAAACTTTTTTTATTGTTGCTTGAAGATTAGGCATCAACCGTATAAATTTTTAACATTTTGGACAAAAACCTTATTCAAAGAACTCTCTCAGGAATTGTTTATGTAGCAATCATCATTCTTTGTACAACTCCACTTGGAGCGGAGCTCATCAATGGCATAAGTCCCGATCTTATTAAGCAGGAATATCTTTATTACGGACTAATCACATTTCTTTTGGGCGTAAGTTCATGGGAATGTTTTAAAATCATGAAATTCGGCAACGGATACGAGAGATGGGTGGTTCTCCCATTGATCATCTTTATTTTTTATATTTTTTCTAAAAGATATTTCAGCTTTGATTTTTATTTTGATTTCAGATTTAGTGAAATTCTGGCTCTGGCTCTAATAATCATCGCTGTGGTCACTTTATTCAAATATCCGAATGAATTGTATTATGACAGCGGAAAGCTTATTTTTACGGTTATTTATGTAGCGCTGCCGTTTAGTTTTGCATTAGGTCTTCCAAAATTTTCGAGATTTGATGATCGATTTACGCTGGAAGTTTTTTTCCTGTTCGTTTTAATATGGAGCAGTGATACCTTTGCCTATCTAACGGGAAAATTCTTTGGGAAACATAAAATGGCACCTAAAATTTCTCCTAAAAAAACCTGGGAAGGATATATCGGAGGGGTTGTACTTACGTTAATATTATCGTATTTTATTGAATACTACCATCCTGATCTTCGCGGAAACTGGATGATGGTAGGATTTCTGGTGGCCGCATTTGCTCCTGTAGGAGATTTGGTGGAAAGCCAGCTGAAAAGAAATTTCGGTGTTAAAGACAGCGGAAACATCATTCCGGGACACGGCGGAGTATTAGATCGGCTGGATAGTTTTTTAATCTGCGTTCCTGTCGTATATTTGTACTTTATATTAGAAAAATTTATTTAATCTCATGAAATTACACAGAGAATCAAAAGGAACAATCACCGTTGCCTCCTTATTGTTTATCATTTTGAGTGCGTTGGCCATTTATTTTCTTGAAATGTGGTCGCTGGTGATCATTCTGCCTTTACTGGTCGTTTACAGTCTTGTATTTTGGTTCTTCAGGGTGCCAAACCGTGATATTCTTGATCATAGGGAAAATGTAATTGCTCCGGTTGACGGAAAAGTAGTAATGATAAAAGAAGTGGAAGAAGATGAATTTATAAAAGGAAAAGCAATCCAGGTTTCTATATTCATGTCTCCGCTTAACGTTCATATCTGCAGATATCCGGTTTCAGGAAAAGTAATTTACAAAAAATACCACCCCGGAAAATATCTTGTAGCCTGGCATGAGAAATCTTCTACGGAAAACGAAAGAACTACTGTTGCGGTGGAAAGTCTTACCAATCATCAGGTGGTTTTCCGTCAGATTGCAGGATATGTAGCCAGAAGAATTGTTTTCTACTGTAATGAAGGGGATGATGCTAAAGCAGGGCACGAGTTCGGCTTTATTAAATTTGGGTCACGGATGGATGTTTTTCTTCCTCTGGATACTGAGATTATCTGTAAGATCGGCGATATTACAAAAGGAGGACTGGATGTGATCGCAAGAATGAAAGAATAATTAAGTATTATAAATACGATAAGGCCGTTTCTATGAAGCGGCCTTCTTTATTTTATTACTAAATTCATTAGTAAATTTGCATCAATATAGTATTATAATAATTATTTTGATACTTATTTAATATTTTGTGGTATATAGTGGTGGCTAAAGTTGTATTTTTGATGAAATAATTTTAATATTCATGAAAAAATATTTACTTTCTTTATTAATCTTTGCAGGACTTTGCAAAACTGCGGCTCAAACTTCAGTGGATGTATTTTCACAAATTGTATTTTATGACGGCTATGCTTCTAATGTGTTTGTGCCTGTATCGGCAAATATTATTAAGCTTGCTAATTTCAGATATGCAAAAAAATTGTCAGATGCAGAACTGAATTCATTTCAGAATAAGATTCAAATGAACGTGACTATCGGAGCACTTTGTGATAATTATGACAGAATCGGAGGCGTTCACCTGGCACTGGTTCCGAAAGGCCAGAATTCTTATACTTTAAACGATACTTCTGTGAAGAGACTGGAAATAGCAAGATATATTACTCCTTTTATGAACAAAAATCTCTCTCCAACAGAAGTTCCTTATTCTTATCAGGTGGATAATCTTTATTCTATATTCAGCAATGTGGCAATCCGGAATGCATATGATATTTGGGTGGAACTGGATGTTTTCGGGGTTCCTTATGCAGCCAATACCCAAGTTGCAGGTTGTGCAGGAAGAAATGATGTATTTTCAGGAACTCTTAGCTTTGTTACCTATAATGATCCTTCCGTTACGGCAACATTCAATAGCTTGCTCCCACTTTTGGATTCTAATGAACTCAATAATTACAATAGCACAGATGAGCCAGGTGAAACCGTAAGGCTTATTAATTTCAATCTTACACAAAACGTAAGCAATGCCAAGTTCTTTATTGTTTCAACACCTCACGGAGCCAATACCAACGGAGAAGAATATGTGAGAAGACAAAACTTTATATCCCTCGACAATAGCCAGGTTTTGACCTTCACTCCCGGCGGGACTTCCTGTGAGCCTTACCGAATGTATAATACTCAGGGAAATGGGATCTATGGAAGCAGTCCGAAGCCGGATTCATGGTGGACTTCCTGGAACAACTGGTGTCCGGGTGATGCGGTTCCTATCAGAAGCTTTACCGCTGCTTCTTTATCAGCAGGAAATCATACAATAAAATACGAAGTGCCCACAGCTGTTTTTTATGGGCAGGATGGAAGAATTGTCCTCTCAATGTATATGCAGGGCAATAGCCAGCAATTATCTGTAAAGGATGTCTCTACGGTGGATGTCTCTGTTTTTCCCAATCCGACAGCGGATCTTGTGAATATCCGTTCAGATAATAATGTAAGAAGTATCACTGTTTATTCTACGGAAGGAAGAAAATTAAATGAGGTAAAAGATTCAAAAGCAGATCTTTCAGCTTATCCTGCGGGAGTTTATATACTGGATATTATTCTTGAAGGCGGGATTCAGTTTAAGCATAAAGTGATAAAAAAATAAAGTTCAGCTTTTATATTGTGAGAACATATTATTATAAGCGTTAAAAAACCAAAAAGTTCCGATGTTATTTAAATATTGGGACTTTTTTTGTCTAAATGAGAAGCTTCAATAAACCTTTTTAACATCATCAATAAGATCTAAAATTAATTCTAATGGTAAATCTTCATCCATATCAATCAGCAGTATTTTAAACTTCTTTCTGCCTTCCTGGAGAAGTTTCGGATGATTAATTCTGTCACCGTGGTAAAAGCTGATATAATATTTCTTGTGTTTTTTGCTGAAATTAAAATAACACAGCATTTTTTTCCTGTATTTGAAAAAAGGCAATCCGAAGCTGAAGGTTTCCGTGATGTTTTCCGTGTCGGATTTCAGGATTTTTTCGCGTAAAAAAAGAAGAGTACTTCTTGCAGGCTCTTCCAGTCTGTAGAAATACTCTTGTATGGGATTCATTTATATTAAATTTAATCGAAATTTTGAAGTTCCACCAGCTTATTGTACATGCCTTTTTTGGCGATAAGATCATGGTGGGTTCCCTGTTCTATAATTTTTCCTTTTTCCATCACTACAATCCAGTCGGCTTTCTGGATCGTTGAAAGACGGTGCGCAATAACGAGAGAAGTTCTGTTTTGCATCATTTTTTCAAGGGCATCCTGCACAAATCTTTCAGATTCGGTATCCAATGCGGAAGTTGCCTCATCAAGAATCATGATCGGCGGATTTTTCAGAACCGCACGTGCAATAGAAATCCTCTGTTTCTGTCCTCCTGATAGCTTTCCTCCGGCTTCACCAATGCTCGTATCGTATTGCTTTGGAAGATCCATAATAAAATCGTGGGCATTGGCAATTTTTGCCGCAGCCTGAATTTCCTCTAACGTAGCATCAGGTTTCCCTAAAGAAATATTGTTCCGGATAGAATCATTAAATAATATATTATCCTGTGTTACAAGCCCGAATAATTTTCTGTAACTGGATAATTTGATATTGGTAATATTTTCTCCGTCAATAAGAACTTCGCCTTTGTTAACATCATAGAAACGGGTTATAAGATTCGCCAATGTGCTTTTCCCACTGCCGCTCTGTCCTACCAGAGCAACGGTTTTACCTTTCGGAATAGATAACGAAAAATCTTTTAATACTTCACGGTCCTCATATCCGAATGTAATATTTCTGAACTCTACATTTCTTTCAAAATCCTTAATTTCTTTAGCATCTTTCAGCTCTTTAATATGATAGTCGGCATCAAGAATTTCAAAAATTCTTTTGGCAGAAACTTCTCCTTTCTGAATATTGGAGATGGCTGAAGATAAAGCCTTCAAAGGCTGCAGAATGGTGTAAAATAAAGCAATATAGGTAATAAATTCACTTCCGGAGAGACCTTTTCCCTGAATGGCAAGCCTTCCTCCGAAATAAACGATCATACCAATAGTAATAGCACCCAGAAGTTCACTCACCGGCGACGCAAGTGCTTTCTTTTTAAAAAGTTTTAAGGAAAGCCTTCTGATATTATTGAGAACGTCATCAAACCTTTTCTTAATCTGAGGTGAAGCGTCAAAAATTTTAATAATTTTTAGCCCTACCAGTGTTTCATCGACAAAAGAATACATTTTTCCCAATTCGTTTTGAGCTTCCCCGGTATCTTTTTTCAGGCTTTTCCCGATCATTGAAATTAACGTCCCCATAATCGGGAAAACGATCAGTGTAAAAATAGTAAGCTCAAAATTAGAATACAAAAGGTATCCCATGGTAATGATGATAACGATAGGAGAACGGATAAGGTCGATTAAGCTGTTCAGAATATTGCCTTCCACCTCGCTTACATCAGAAGTTATTCTGGCAAAGACATCACCTTTTCTGGAATTTGTAAAAAACGATACGGGTAAATCTAAAATTTTATCATGCAGCTTTATTCTGAAGTCCCTGGAAACCCCGGTCCTTGAAAAGGTAAGGTAAAATTCTGATAAATAACTGAAAATATTTCTCAGGAAAAACATGGATATGAACAGAATACAAGTGATAAGAAGAATATATTCCGGTCCTTTCTCAATCTGCATCTGCTGAATCTGGTAATTGAAGCTTTCCTTTAAAAATGTTCCTGCTTTTGAAATGCCTTCATAAGTTGGTTGCCGGTCAATCTTCTCTGTTTCTTTATCAAAAAGAATATTCAGAACGGGCATGAAGAACAGCATGGCAATAATATTGAACAGTGCATATAAAACGTTAAAGAGAATGCCGGCCGCAATTGATTTTTTATAGGGGAGTATGTTATCTATCGCTCGTTTATAGTAACTCATTAAATATTTAGATTAATTTACAAAAATAAGGAAATTAAATAACAAGACGTTTTTAAAGACCTTTTACTTTCCTTAATATGTTTTCAAAGCTCCGGTTTTGTTACAAATATTTTCGGAAATTAAAAAACCACCTTTTCCGGTGGCTCTATATGATTAAAACTTTACAGAATTGTTGTATTTCGGAGTGAAATTTTCCGGAGATAATTTCTCAAGTGTTTTCCCGAAATTATTGATGATTTCTGTAAGGTTATCAAAATCCACAACGGTGATATCATCGCTTTCATTATGGTAATGGTGTGCTTTTGTCATATCAACTGTTGAAAAAGAGTGGGCGATAATTTTCTTTTTTACGAAGCTTACGTTATCAGAACGGTAAAACAGCTGCTGTGCCGCATAAGGATCCGGATTGATTTTAAGCCCGTTTGCCGCATTTTCGTTGAAAAGTTCATCAAGATCGGAAAATTCATCACCGGTCATGAAAAGTGCATTTTTTCCAAAGGCCGATTCTGTAGCTACCATTTCAAAATTGAAAAGAGCGGTAAGGTTATTGTAAATTTTATCCAGATTTTTATCAGTAGAAATAGCTTTCGATCCAAGCATTCCTTTCTCTTCGCCGTTGAAGGCTATAAATACCATTGAAAATTTTGGATCTTTATTCTTAAAATAATCTGCAATGCCTACAAGTGTTGTGATTCCGCTGGCATCATCATCCGCTCCGTTATAAATATTATCTTTGGAGTTATTGCTGGTTCCGATATGATCAAAGTGGCCTGAAAAGCCTAAAAATTTATCTGTTTTGCCTTTTTTGATTCCGCAAACATTATACGCTGTTTTACCTTTGTAAGTGAAAGGTACGAGGTAGGAGTTTCCTGTACAGTATTCAAGATTATTTTCCTTAAAAAGTGTTGCAATATAGTGGGCAGCATTTTCATTTTCCGGAGTTCCGATTTCGCGTCCCTTCATTTCGTCTGAGGCCAGCGTTGAAAGGATGGTCTGAATTCTTTCTTTCGAAACTTCCTGGGCAAAGGAAAATACCGAGAACAGTGAAAAGGTAAGGTAGGTAAGTTTTTTCATGTAATACAATTTATAGATAATCTGTCGCAATTTAAATAAAAATGTTGCATGTAATGATTGAAATTATCTGTTTAAAACTTGAAACGGTAATCTGGTGTAAAAAAAATTATTTAAAATAAAAAAAACAGCTCCTGTAAAAGAAGCTGTTCTCACTCAAAAAATCGTTGTACGGTTATCGAAGTCTGTCTACAGATTTTACGAGCCTCTCATCTTTTTTGATGTATATGTTTGCAATAAACAGACATATCATCGCAATGAATGGAAATATGGGCTCAATACCCTTCTCAGGAAACTGAATTCCTCCGGATAAGTTGAGCAGCCAGTAAATCAATACACCAACCAACAAAGCGTTTATAATGATGCTGATGTTATTCAGCAAAATTTGTCTTTTTCTTTTTTTGTAACTGAATACACTTAATAATCCGATCAAAACAAGGATTATGCAGGCTCCGTCAAGCACAGGCGCACTCTCTGAAATGATTACATCCTGACCTGTAATGAACAGAAATACAGCAGCTAAAACTGCCAGAAATGTCCATATTGTCTGTATCCTTTGTATCATTATAATTAAATTGCTTGCAAAAATAGCATAAATTTTGCACAATTCAAAAATAAGTGTAGATTTGCATTATACAAATGTACTTGAAAACCAAAGTCACCGGACTTACTTTTCTTACTCACAATTAATTACATTTTTTACATTAAATATGTTTAACATTGAAACGTTAAGGTCAAAATCCGTAACGGAGCTGACTAAAATCTTAAAGGATTTGGGCGTTAAAGTTGCAAGAAACAGCACTGAAAATGACAAAATCTTTGCAATTCTTGACTTTCAGGCATCGAATCCCAAAGTGGCAAAAGAATATTTCAACGCCACAGAAAGCAGTATAGCTGCTGAAGAGAAAGCCACTGAAAAACCTGCGAAAGCACCTGCAAGAAAAGCAGCCCCGAAAAAAACGGCAGCCAAGCCCAAAACAGAGGCTAAAGCGGAACAAAACCAAAAAGCTGAAGAAAAAACGGAAGCAGAAGAGAAACCTTTACAGGAGCCTGCCCAGGAAGAGGTAAAAGCAGAATCGGCAGAAATAACAGAAGATACTTCAGCACCGGCTGCAAAGAAAAAAAGGAAAAGAGTTTCCACAGCAAATGCACCTGTAACAGAAACACCGCAGGAAAAACCGGAAGCCCATAAAAACACAGAATCTCCAGAACCTGCTCCGGCAGAAGAAAGGCCAAACAATCCTCAGACTCAGGCCAGATCCCAAAAAGGACAACACAACAATCCGCACAACAACGGAAATCAGAATAAAAACCAGAACCATAATCAGAATAAGCAGCAACAACAGCAGCATTCTGAAAGAAATGATGAACACCCGGAACAAAAAAAGGAGTTCAGTTTCGACGGAATGGTAAGTATTGAAGGGGTACTGGAAATTTTACCGGATAACTACGGCTTCCTTCGTTCATCAGATTTCAGCTATATTTCTTCACCGGATGATGTGTATGTTTCTACAGCGCAGATCAGGAATTTCGGATTAAAAACAGGAGATACCGTAAAAGGGATTGTAAGATTACCAAAAGAAGGTGAAAAGTATTTCTCTTTATTAAAGCCAACAGAAGTTAACGGACGTGATTTAGCGTTCATTAAGGATCGTGTTGCTTTTGAATATTTAACACCGCTTTTCCCGGAAGAAAAATTTAATCTGGCAGGAAAAGGGTCTACAATTTCTACAAGAGTAGTAGATTTGTTTGCGCCTATCGGAAAAGGACAAAGAGCAATGATTGTTGCCCAGCCGAAAACCGGTAAAACCATGCTTTTGAAAGATATTGCCAACTCTATTGCAGCCAATCATCCTGAAGTTTATATGATGGTGCTTCTTATCGACGAAAGGCCTGAAGAGGTAACCGATATGGAAAGAAGCGTCAATGCGGAAGTAATTGCATCAACCTTTGATGAAGCGGCAGAGAAACATGTAAAAGTAGCCAATCTCGTGTTGGCAAAAGCTCAGAGAATGGTAGAATGTGGTCATGATGTTGTTATTCTGTTAGATTCCATCACAAGATTAGCAAGAGCATATAATACCGTAACACCGGCTTCAGGAAAAGTGCTTTCCGGAGGGGTGGATGCCAATGCGCTGCACAGGCCGAAAAGATTCTTCGGGGCGGCAAGAAAAATTGAAGGCGGAGGCTCTTTAACGATTATTGCAACGGCACTTATTGATACAGGTTCTAAAATGGATGAGGTAATCTTTGAGGAATTCAAAGGGACAGGAAATATGGAGCTTCAGCTGGACAGAAAAATTGCCAACAGAAGAATTTATCCTGCGATCGATCTTGTGGCTTCAAGCACCCGTAGAGACGATTTGCTTCTTGATGAGGTTACGTCACAGAGAATGTGGATTTTAAGAAAATATCTTTCTGAAATGAATCCTATTGAAGCAATGGAATTTGTGGATAAAAACATCAAAGGAACTCTTAACAATGAGGAATTCCTGATGTCAATGAATAAATAATAATTAATTTATTTGTTAATTAGAAAGCACGGATCAATTGGTTCGTGCTTTTTTTATTTTAATCCATATCATTAACTTCTCACCTCTCACCTCTCACTTCTCACTTCTCACTTCTTACATCTTACTTCTCACTTTTACTAATACAATTCATTCCAACTCAATATATCAATGTTAAAGATTTATTAAAGTAATGCCTGTTTTTTGAATGTAGGCTTATTTATGGTTAAATTTGGGTTAATAACATTAAAAATAAAAATATGTCATTTGAATTACCAAAACTAGGATATGCTTACGACGCATTGGAGCCCACAATTGATGCAAAAACAATGGAAATTCACCATACAAAACATCATCAGGCATATATCGATAATTTGAACAATGCCATCAAAGGAACTGATCTTGAAGGGAAATCAATCGAAGAAATCTGCCAGGCAGGAACTGATAAGCCGGCGGTTAGAAATAACGGAGGAGGACATTTCAACCATACTTTATTCTGGGAAATTTTAACCCCGGGAGGAAGCAAAGAACCTGTGGGAAATGTAAAAGCTGCTATTGAAACTTACGGAGGTTTTGATAAATTCAAAACTGATTTTTCCGATGCTGCTAAAACAAGATTCGGTTCAGGATGGGCATGGTTGGTAAAAAATACTGACGGTTCTGTTTCTGTAACCTCTACACCAAACCAGGACAATCCTTTAATGCCAGTTGCAGATGTGAAAGGAACTCCGGTGTTAGGTCTTGATGTTTGGGAACATGCTTATTACCTAAACTATCAGAACAGAAGACCAGACTATGTAGCTGCATTTTTCGATGTGGTAAACTGGGATAAAGTGGAGGAATTATTCAACAAATAATTAAAACTATTCATAAAAACAAGAAAGGTTCAGAATTGCTCTGAACCTTTTTTAATATCTCGTAGTATCGCTTCCTGAAAGCCCATTCATCCTCAATCCGTACCTCCAATTAACATAGGCGAAAACCTGGTATAATTTATATTCAAACTTTATCCCGTAATTTTCCTTAGGATCATAATCGATGGAAGATTCTATAATATTTCGATATCTTCCTGAAAAAAAGTAGGAATTCCATTCACTTACCAACAGCGTATTTTTTGTTTTAAGATAAGATTCCGAATATTGGGTGATAGGTTTTGCAACCGCGCTCATGAAATAATCAAACTGCGTGTCAATTACCGTAAGATCCCACTCGCCATCGTCGTTTTTAGATGGTTTCATTTCGGATTTTTCCTTGTTGTTTTTAGGATTATCCTGAACCATGCAGCTGAATGGCAGGAGAATAGTGATTATGATAAGGATTAAATTTTTCATATACATAAAGGTACACAAAAAAAGCACTCAAAATGAGTGCTTATTCTATGGTTCTTTCTGAAGAACTACAAACGCCGGAAAATGGTCGCTGTATCCTCCTGTAAACTGATCGCCATTCCAGGACCTGAAGGGATATCCTTTATAATTCCCTTCCTTATTCACAAGATAAGGTGGCGCGAAGATTTCTGCTTTGTACACTGAATATTCTTTTGTTACCTGATCTGAGATTAAATTTTTAGAAACAATAATCTGGTCAAATAAATTCGGGGCATCCTGATAAGCCAGTGATGCAACTCCTTTTTTGTACAAAGGATACATCAAATTGAGATATGGTGTTGTTTCATTTAAATCTTTCGGACTTGGCTGGGCTTTCAGGTAATTTTTTAAGCTTGAACTTACCGGATCATCATTAAAGTCGCCCATCGCAAAAAGTTTTGTAGAAGGATCTGCTGCCCTTACGCTGTCCATTTGTTGTTTCAATAAAGCGGCTGCGGCATTTCTTTTAGGAAGGGAAGCTGCTTCACCACCTCTTCTTGAAGGCCAGTGGTTCATGAAAAATGCTACTTTTTCGTTATCGAGAAAACCGGTAACAACCAGGATGTCTCTTGTGTATTCTCTTTTTCCATTATCACCGAAAACTTTCAGCTCTTTTTTTAACGAATTGGTAGGCGTAAATCTTCTTTTCTGATAGATAAGTGCCACATCAATTCCTCTGTAATCATAGGAATTATAATGGATGATACCGTAATCGTATTTCTTTAAGGCCGGTTCTTTGATAAGATCTTCAATTACCTGTCTGTTTTCAACCTCGATAAGTCCGACAACTGCAGGAGCGGTTTTAGTATATTGTGCGCCCATTTCGGAGATTACCTTTGCTTCATTGGCAAGCTTGGCCTTATAAATTTTAGTATTGTAATTTTTGGGGCTCTGAGGCGTAAATTCTTCCGAACCGCTTTGGTATCTTACTGCTTTTTTACCCGCTAATGCACCATCACTCCATACGCCGTCATATTTTTCGGCTTCTAAAAATTTGATAGAATCCAAGGGAATACTTCTGTGGAATGCAGGGTTTTTAATGTCCTTTGTTCCGTCGATATAATCTGCCGAACGTATAGTGTCCCAGAGGTTTTCTACATTCAGAAATCCCACTGTTGCTACCTTTCTCAGTTTTCCCTGTTGTTGAGAGAATGCCATCACTGATAGAAAGATGGCCAGGAAACTTGAAAATCTCTTCATTATCTTAGAGTTATTATTAATATTATTTAATCTGCAAATTTACTTTTTTTTAATTGATGATATTTTAAATATTTGTAAATTTCAGATGTTACGGTTATGTTTTTACTTATAATCATTCTTAAAAGTTTGCAATGTTAAGAAAAAATAACCTGAAAAACATTGTAGATTATAAATTTTGACTAAATTTGCCTCCCCAACTTTTAAACTGTTGAGAATTAATAAGAAAAGTATTTAAAATAAATATACTCATGATTAAAAAACTATCATTAGTCTCTTTATTTACTCTGCTTCCAGCTTCATATTATTTTGCGCAAACAACTGTCTCTGCGTATCTGAAAGATGCTGATGGAAAGCCTGTTGAAAGGGCAGAAGTAGATCTAAAAGGGAAGGACAATGATGTAACGGCAGACAAAATAGGATATTTCCAGTTTGTAGATCTTATGCCGGGACATTACCAAATTGTGATTACCAAACCGAATTATGAAACAAAAGTAATGGAGTTTGATGTAATGGACAGTGAGAGGAAAAAGGATTTGGGAGTAATTACTCTTTATTCTACACTTACAAACGCGGATCAGGGTTTAGCAATTATTGACAGTGATGATGAAAGTGATGAAAGCAGCAACCAGGTTTCCACGGTAGGCCTGCTGCAGTCTTCGCAGGATGTGTTCAACAGAATTGCAGCGTTTGATTTAGGTTTTTACTGGTTCCGTCCGAGAGGCATTGATGGCAGAACGGGAGAAACGATGATGAATGGGGTGTCCATGGTAAAATCAGATAATGGTAATGTAGATTTCAGCAACTGGGGAGGCCTCAATGAAATTACAAGATATCCTGAAATCGCAACCAACCATTCTCCGTCAGAATATGCATTCGGTGGAAACAGCGGGGTTATTTATAAAAATACGAAAGCCAGTGAGTACAGAAAAGGTTTTCAGTTTACGCAATCGTTAACCAACAGAAACTATAGAAACAGAACATCCCTTCGATACAGCTCAGGAATGGGCAAAAGCGGTTGGGCGTTCACTTTGATGGGAGCGAGAAGATGGGCTGAAGAAGGCATCCAGGAAGGAACATTCTATGATGCCTACGGAACGTATCTGGGCGTTGAGAAAAAATTCAGTGATAAACATACGATGACTTTCAATTTCATCGGTTCTCCATACAGAAGATCTACTGCAAGTCCGAGTACTCAGGAAGTTTATGATTATAGGGGTGTGCATTACAATTCTTACTGGGGATGGCAGGATGGAGAAAAGAGAAGCGAAAGGGTAAGAAAAGGTTTCCAGCCAATCTTCCAGTTACAGGATTTCTGGAAGATCAATAAAAACTCAAGTCTTTGGACTACGGTTTCTTATCAGCTTGGTAAAGACAGAGGTTCCCGCTTAGACTGGAATGGTGTAACCAATCCGTCTCCAACATACTATAGAAATCTACCGAGCTACTATCTCAACAGTATTATTTATAATGCAACCAATAATCCGCAGTTTACACCAAGTCAGTTTACTTCTTTAATTGACGGGTACAATACAAGCATGAACAGCTGGGTAAACGGAGATCCGGAAGTTACGCAGATTAATTGGGACAGAATTTATAGAAATAATATGAAGACTGATGTTGTAGATCAGGCTGAAATGTCCAGACTTTACGGATTAAACGGAAAACGATCAAAAGTTTATCTGGTTGATGATGTAAGCGATGATAAAATATTTAATGCCGGAACGCACTATACCTACAACTTCAATGACCGTACGAAATTTATTTTAAACGTTTCTTATCAAAACTACAGATCTGAACTTTACCGTGAAGTGAAGGACCTTTTAGGAGGAGATTATGCGATTAACGTAGATCCTTTTAAAGAAACGGCAAAACCGGGATCTACAGGATTCTACAATACGCTGGATTCTAATGTTGAGGTGAAGGTTGGAGACCGTATGATGTACAACTATATTCTCAGAAGACAGGAGGCAAAAGTGAATCCTGGGCTTAAATTTTCGACTGGAAATTTTGATGTTTTTGTTTCTGCGTTGGCAGGTTATTCTTCTTCAAGCAGAGAAGGGTTGTTTAAGCACTATCTATATGAAAATTCTTACGGGAAAAGCAAGGATTATAATTTCTGGAATTTTGGTCTGAAAGGACAGGTTATTTACCGAATCAATGGTAGAAACTTCCTGGTATATAACGGAGCAATGTTCAATCAGGCGCCGTTCCTTGAAGATTTGTTTATTAATCCGAGAATTAATGCTCTTGTAAATCCTACCATCAGAAGTACGGTATACACAGCAAATGATTTAAGTTATGTTATAAGTACACCTTTTCTGAAAGTAAGAGCTACAGCTTATTTGGTTGGTACTCAAAATGAAACAAATGTACAGCGATTCTTTGCCGATGGTATTCAGTTAAATAACACAAATCCGGATGGGACCGTTTCTCAGGTTCAGAGTGCTTTTGTAACACAGGTAATGTCTAATGTTGAGAAAAGAAACATGGGCGCCGAATTGGGGGTTGATGTTAAAGTATTACCAACCTTATCCTTACAAGGATTAGCAAGCTACGGACAGTTCGTGTACAGAAACAATCCGGATGTTTATTTGGTATCTGATGCCTCGGGAAGCAGTGTTACTTCATTCGGAAAAGCTTATATTAAAAACTATAAGCAGGGAGGTACGCCTCAGCAGGCTTTCTCTTTAGGCTTCCGTTACAACAGCCCGAAATACTGGTGGATAGGTGCCAACTGGAATTATCTGGATGATAATTATCTGGATCCGGCCCCGGCATTAAGAACCAATAATTTTATTCAGAATGCATATTCAAGCACGCCGTATTTAGGTCTTACAAATGATGACGTACGAGATTTGCTTAAGCCGGTAAAACTTCCTTCTGCATTTTTCTTAAATGCCAATGTCGGAAAATCTTTTGTATTCGGAAAATATTATCTTTTAATCACGGCATCTGTTAATAATATTTTAGATAATAAAAAATACATTACAGGTGGCTTTGAGCAGACAAGGGAGACTAAAGCTGTTGATTTTGCTACAGATTATCTTAGTCCAACCCCTTCTTTCGGACCAAAATACTGGTACAATCAGGGACGTTCTTATTTTGTTAATTTACAATTCAGATTCTAATAAAAATAAAACAATTATGAATAATATCACTAATTTTTTAAAAACGGCATTTCTGGCAGTAGGAGTATTGTCTGTTGTGTCCTCTTGCGTGAAGAATGACGAGTGGGAAACACCTCCAATCGAATGTTCAAATAAATTTCCGGAGCCTACTATTGCAATGGCTGACTTCGTTGCTCAAACTCCTTCTTCAGGATATAAATTGATTACTACGGATCAAATTTTCGACGGTTATATCGTTTCATCCGATGAGCAGGGAAATTTCTATAAAACCATTTCCTTTCAGGATAAAACTTCAAACCCTACTGTTGGGCTACAGATTGAAGTAGATAAGTCAAGTAATTTTGCAGATTTCCCGGTGGGAGCACACATCAGAATTAATGCTAAAGGATTACGTCTGGGTACAGACCGAGGCACAATCAAATTAGGTTCTGAAGATCCTGTATATGCAATCGGAAGAGTTCCTCAGGCTCTTGTCGGAAGATATATGTCCGGCGTTTGTAACGGAAACGGACTGGATATCCAGACGATTGTTCCTAAGCAGCTTGCATCGTTGGCTGAAGCTAAAAACCCTGCTTTAATCAATACTTTGGTTACTGTACCGGATGTTCAGTTTAATATTGCTGAAATTTATCCTACTGTGAAAAAATATATCGATTACGATGCGGGAGGCCAGGGATTAGATACCGACAGAAATATTGAGGATAAATTAGGAAACTCTGCGGTGATCAGAAATTCGGGCTTCTTTAAAACCGGAGGAGAGCTTCTTCCTACAGGAAATGGAAATATCACTTTCGTAGTAAGCCGTTATAATTCAACCTGGCAGATGCTTATCAGAAGTATTTCGGATATTAAGTTTACAGGAACAAGAGTAGATGCTACACCGCCAAAAGGAGGTACGGCCATCACTTATTCAGGATCTTTCCTTGAAAATTTTGAAAGTTATCCTACTAATCCTACCAATCTTGAAGTATATCCTAAATATGTAAACGATCCTGTTTTAGGAAACAGATATTGGCAGCTGAAAACCTTCAGTAACAATAAATATATTCAGCTTGGAGCAAATTCAGGTTCAGGACCATATGTCACCTATTTTGCGGTGCCTGTTGATTTTACGGCTGCAAATAATTTGAAGTTTGATGTAAACGTAGGATTCTTCAACGGGAATGCTTTAAAAGTATATTACACGACAAACTATACTCCGCTGGGAGATATTACACAGGCTACCAAAACAGATATTACTTCTGCATTTACAATTCCTGTACTTCCTACAAGCGGATACGGAACTTTAACACCTGCAGGTACTTACAGTTTCCCAGCTACCTTAACGGGTAACGGATTTATTTTATTCGAATATTCCGGAAACGGAAGTGGTGTTACTACTACCATTCAGCTGGATAATATTCAGGTTCAGTAAGATTTATGTTTAAATATTATAAAGACTGTCCAATAAGGACAGTCTTTTTTATTTCAATGATTTTAAATTCATAAAAGGATCAAGTTTGCCTTATTTTACTGTAATCGTTGGATCCCAGTAATAATAACCAAATAATATCTGATTATTACTATTATTTGGATCTAGCTGATAGAGTGCAAATTGTACATAGAAATTCTCAGTTCCGGTATTTCTTACTTTAGAATCGAAGCTTGAGAATGTAATATTGGCAGTATTTGCAGGTAGCCCGTTTGCCGAATTATAATTGGGAACCACAGCCTGTTGTCTCGTTACAGCATCATATACAAATGTGTTAAATACCTGATCGCCGGACCAGTATTTAATATTGTATATAATTACTGCATCATCTGAATTCTGAGATATTGAAGTGCTTCTGAAAGACACTTCATCCCCTGCCTTTGCACTGAAATTTAGATCTGCGGTACCCTGTCCTGAAAGTGCATTTGTGTTTGATACAATCATATGCTGACTGTTGTGATCAATTCCTGTCGGGTTGTTGGGATCCTGACTTGGATTCGGATAATTTGACTTTACATAGTCGGTGTCAATTACTACCAAGACATCAATCTCCTGGCTCGATGAGTTTAATTCTAAGTCCATTGTATTATTTTGTTTTTGGTTTTCCTACTCGTTTGGCTTTTCGGAAACCGCCTCGTTATTTATAGTGGTTTCTGATCTCCACTTTTGGTTGTGTAATATTACATAGCAAATTTATATGTTTGTAAATGAGAATGATAGAGTATAAATGCTGAAATTTTATTTGCGTATTTTTACGCAATAAATCCCTGTATGATGATATTTTAGGATGATTTATATTAAATGAAAATAAAAGCCACCGCATCTGCAGTGGCTATATAATATTATATTTTTAAAATTAAAAGGAAACCTCATTCACTTCTTTCCCCCGCTGGAAATTCATTGTCTTCTGACTGCCTTTGTACGCAATATTCACAAGGTTAATCTGCTTAGGAAAAGCACTGAGGAGTATGGTATTCTTAATTCTTAAGGTATTGATGTCTGAAACGCCTCCCGTTTCAAAATATACCCATACTGTTTCTCCACTTACCTGGCTTCCGGTGAACGTTATTGTTTTAGGAGCGCCATTGACATACACATCAAAATTATTATTTACATATTTTTTTACTTCTGCTTCAAATGCTGCCGTATTAGGGTTTATTTTAATAGCGTCGGAAATATGGTTTGTATTCATTTTCGTGGTGAACTTCAGGGTTTTGCTTCCCTCGATATAGTCCACTTTTGTCATTGAAGAGAAAAAGTCTACATTCATGAAACTCATTAACACAAAAAGTGTTAATATTCCTGATATATAAAAATAATTTTTCATCTTAGATAATCGCTTTACAATCATGATTGTTTATTAAAAGTGACAAATAATATGCCAATTAAAAGTTTACATTAACAGAGTATTTGTCATAAAATGCCTTAATATGTGCTACTGCTTCATCTGCTGTATCTACCACCCGGTAAAGATCCAGATCTGCTTCATTGATCATTTTTTCTTTCAGTAAAGTGGCTTTAAACCAATCCAGCAAGCCGCTCCAGAATTCAGATCCTACTAAAACAATCGGAAATTTTCCGATTTTATTGGTCTGAATTAATGTTAATGCTTCCGTAAGCTCATCCAGGGTACCAAATCCTCCCGGCATTACAACGAAACCCTGTGAATATTTTACGAACATTACTTTTCTTACAAAGAAATAATCGAAGTTCATGGAATATAATCTATTAATGTAAGGATTGAAATGCTGCTCAAAAGGAAGATCGATATTAAGTCCGATTGATTTGCCCTGCGCATTGAAAGCGCCTTTATTTCCGGCTTCCATAATGCCGGGTCCGCCTCCGGTAATGATCCCGAAACCAAGCTTTGTGATTTTTTCTGCAATTTCCACCGCCATTTTATAATATTTGCTCTGCGGTTTTAATCTTGCTGACCCGAAAATAGAAACGCACGGACCAATTTTGGCCAGTTTTTCATAGCCGTCCACAAATTCAGCCATAACTTTAAAGACCATCCAACTATCCTTGGTAATGGTTTCGTCCCATGTTTTCTGTCGCAGACTGTTCTGAAGCTTTACATCATTGCTGTCAAGTTCAGGATTTACCAAACTCTCATCTCTGGTTCCTTCAATTCCCATTTCAACTTATTTAAAATATTTTTCGGCTTGTTTTATTGATTCCGGCTTTCCTACATCAATCAATATGCTGTCATGTACAAATCCATGAATTTGCTCCGTCTGCATAAGGTCAAGATATTCCTCCATCACGGAAAACTTGCCCGTTCTTTTTATTTTGTCAAACATCAGAGGATTAATACAGTGAATTCCGCTGAAAGCTAATGCTTTGAAGCCTTTGTTGAACTCTGCAAGCCTTTGTTCACCGGTCTGTACATTAAGCCAGCCTCTTAAAATCATCTCATCATTGAAAAGCAATTTACGGGAGCTTTCTCTGTCCGAAACGGCTAATGTAGCAAAATCTTTTATCTTTTTATGATATTCTACAAATTCTGTGATATTCATATCAGTAAGAATATCAGCATTCATAATCAAAAAATCTTCTCCATGATCGAGGAATTTTCTAGCAAAAATTAAGCCGCCTCCCGTCTCCAGCAATTCTTCAGATTCATTTGAAATTTCAATTTTACACCCGAAATTGTTATTCCTGTTTAAAAAATCAACGATTTGATTTCCAAAATGATGAATGTTTATGACAAAATCATTTATCCCGAAATTTTTTAAATATTTAATATTTCTTTCCAAAAGCGGAATATCATTCACTTTTGCCAATGCTTTCGGGTGATGTTCGGTAAATGGTTTCAGTCTTGTGCCTTTGCCGGCAGCGAAAATTAACGCTTTCATTGTTTAGAATTGATAAGTGATGAATGATGATTGATATCTATAAAAAAGGGTTAAAATCATTTATAAATTATCGCTTATCATTTATGAATTAAGTTGATGCTGTTCGTCATGGTGAAGGCTTATTTCTACTTTATCACCATATTTTTCCTCAATAAAATGGGCTATTTTTATGGCGGAATATACGGACCTGTGCTGTCCTCCGGTACACCCGAAATTGATCTGAAGGTTCTCAAATCCTCTTTCCAGGTAATTGTCTATGTTGATGGAAATAAGGTTTTTGATAAGATCTAAAAATTTAGGCATATCGGTTTTTGTTTCGAGAAATTCCTGAACACCGATATCATTGCCGGTCTGGATTTTATATTCTTCAATTCTCCCGGGATTCACGATACCGCGGCAGTCGAATGTAAAACCGCCTCCGTTGCCTGTTGTGTCTTTGGGAATTCCACCTTTTTTATAGGAAAAACTGTGTATGTCGATGTGTAGCATTTCTATTTTATTTAATTTATTTAACCATTAAGGTTTTGTTTATTTTTTTTGTCATTCCGTAGGAATCTAAGTTCTACCTTAAAAGATCCTTCGACTGCTTCGCGCTCAGGATGACATCGTCAATTTTCAAATAATTTCAATTAATGTCAATCTGAACTTGTCAAAGGCTATTTTTTATTTTAATAGCCCTTCAATTTTTAACCGGGTTTTCGGCAGGTTGAGCTGTCCTATTACTTTTTTCAGTTCGGGATAATTTTTCATATTCTCCCAACTGTCTGCAAATGTTGTAATATTTTCAATTCCTTTTTCAATACTTGATATGAAATGTGTCTTTCTTTGGATCAAACCTCTGAAGCCATATGCTCCGAGTACCTGTAGAAAACGCATTAATTGAAGTGGTTTTATGGATTTTTTTAAATCCTGTTTTGTAGTTTCGCTCTCAAATTGATGGATGTAAAAATTCAGCATCTCATTTTTAAAGTCTTCCGGAAAATTGGCTTTTGCCTGAAACAAAAATGAGATTACATCATACATGAAAGGTCCTTTCATAGCAGATTGATAATCAATGAATGAAACCTTATTCAGTTTATTCACCATTATATTTCTGGACTGAAAATCGCGGATCATCAAACCTTTGGGTTCAAGACTTTCTATCAATACGGCTATTTTTTTAAACTCTTTCAGCAAAGCAGATTTGTGATATTCCAGTTCGAGAACATCGGCCACAAAATTTTTAAAATAATAAAGATCATGAATGACGGGAAGCTCATCATAGCTTTCGTATTCAAAGGCTTTTTTAAAGTTGATTTTATCCTGCGTGGCTATCTGCAGCTGATAAAGCTTTTCCAAGGACTGCTGAACTAAGTTTTTTACATTTTCAGACAAACCTTCTTTGGTGATGATATCAGAAAGGGTGTTTTCTCCCAGATATTCCTGGATATACATTTTCCGGTCTTCAGAAACAGCAAAAATCGCAGGTGTATTGAGTTTTAGATCCGAAAATATTTTCGAATAATACAGAAAACTTTCATTTTCTGCAATATTTTCATTGTAAGTAATTATAAACTTTTTGTCGGCTTTAGCGAAAAAATTTACTCTCGAGGAGCCACTTTGAGCTAGCATGATAAACTCAGAAGACTTTTTTTCTGTAATATTTTCAAAAAACCGTTTAGCGTTCTCAACATTCATAAGCAAAACAAATATAGTAAATTACAGCTTAATTTCTATCTTTGTTACATGTTAAAGGATTTTAAACCGGTGCTAAACATTTTGTTGCGCTTCGTCATTGTGTACGTGGTGTTGCTCCTTGCTTACCAGTATTACCTGAATAGTTTCCGCTATCAAGGTCTTGATCCTTTCTCGCGTCTCATTACGGAACAGGTAAAAGATGTTCAGAATTATCTAGGGTATCCTACTCAGCTTTATGATGATATAAAGGGAGAGCAGGTTTATTTTTATGTAAAAAATTTTTATCCTACCCGAATGGTGGAAGGATGCAATGCAATATCAGTCATGATTCTTTTTACAGCATTTATCTTTGCTTTCTATAAAGGTTTTAAAACTTTTGTTTTCATGCTGGCAGGACTGATGGTGCTTTACATAATGAACCTGTTCCGGATTGTAGCTCTGAATATTGTAATGACTGATTACAAGCAGTACGGTAAAGCCTTTCATGATTTTGTTTTCCCGGCGGTTATTTACGGAACTGTTGTCCTCCTCTGGCTGGTCTGGATAAAATTCTTTGCTTTAAAAAAATGAAAATTCTTAGCTGGTTTGTCGTTATTTTAGGTGTTTTCGGTCTTATCGCCGTACGGGTTTTGGAGGACAGGCTTTTTTATGACCCTTTCCTTGATTATTTTCGCGAAGTCAATAAAAACCAGCATTTTCCTGATTTTGAATGGGGGAAGCTGATAGCCGGTAATCTGTTCAGGTTTTTTCTAAATCTTTTCTTCTCCTGTTTAATTATTCATTTCTGGTTCAATAATAAACGGTGGACTATACAGGGAGCTTTTTTAATGGTCATTGTTTTTGCCATTACTTTTCCAATTTATCTCTATTGTATTTCTGATCGGTTTGAGTCGGGTTATCTCTTTTCTTTCTATATGAGAAGGTTTGTGATCCAGCCTTTGATTTTATTACTCATTATTCCTTTGTTTTATTATCGAAAAAGGGTAATGGAGCAGAGATAGAAGTATAACTAATTTAAATTCTTACTAGAAATACAGTCTTCGACAAACCAAGAATTGTGATGATTGATAATTACAAATATCATTCTGCCGTATGCTTATCAACGCAGGTTACATTTTCCGGAGTCCAGGTTACTCTTTTTACAAAATCCCGTTCTCGAACGGGGCAGTCGGCAATCTGGCAAATAGGGCATGAGATAGGCTTACAGTCGTCCATATGAAAATTAAACTCCACGCTTCTTTTGGTATTTTTTGCCAGAAGAATAATCATTTTTTCCATTTCATTGTGCGCATCGCGAAGGCTGTAATACCAGGGTAATGTAATATGGGCGTCGATGTGGAGATTGGCACCAAACTGCTGGATTTTCATGTTGTGAACATCGATCCATTCCGTGCGGCGGTTTTCTTCCAGAACTTTAATAATCTGATTCAGAAGATCTGGATCCTGCTCGTCCATAATCCCGCTTAGCGATTTACGAATAATTTTATAGCCTATAATGATGATGTAAAAACCGAAGAATAGTGCAACAACGGAATCCAGCCAATAAATTTTGGTAAAATAGACCACAATCAAACTAACCACTACACCCAATGTGGTAATGGTATCGGATTGAAGATGTTTTCCGGATGAAATAAGAACATGTGAATTTTCGTGCTTGCCTTTTTTAATGGAAATATATCCTAAAAGATAATTGATGATTGCGGTCGCGGCGATAATGGCAATTCCCCAGTCGAGTTTTTGAAGGACTTTTCCAACAATCAAGCTATTGATTCCCTCATAAATGATCATAATACCTGCGATGGCGATCAGGGCGCCCTCGATTCCTGATGTTACAAACTCTACTTTTCCATGTCCGTAGGGATGGTCTTCGTCCTTAGGTTTCGCTGCTAAATATAAAGAATACAGTCCCATAAATGCACTGATAACATTGACAATGCTTTCCATGGCGTCGGAAAATACGGCATCTGAACTGGTGAGCTTCCAGGCTATGATTTTCGCTATAAAAAGAATGACTCCAAAAGCGGCAATAAGCTTCTGAAAGGCCAATTTATCTTTATTATTACTTTTCTGAATGTTCATAGGTTTGATAAAAAAAAGAATCTCAATTCTGAGACTCTTTTTATGTTTGTTAGTTTATACTAAGTTGTTGGCTGCAAGATATTCTGCGATCTGTACTGCGTTGGTTGCAGCGCCTTTCCGCAGATTGTCTGCCACAATCCAGAGATTCAGGGTCTTGGGTTGTGAGAGATCCCGTCTTATCCTTCCTACAAAAACTTCATCTTTTCCTTCGGAATAAAGAGGCATCGGATATTCGTTGTTTTTCACGTTGTCCACCACTACAACACCCGGAGTTTCGGATAAGATTTTTCTTACTTCATCAAGGTCAAACTCATTTTCAAACTCAATGTTCACACTTTCCGAGTGGCCTCCCTGAACGGGAACACGTACTGCGGTTGCTGTAAGGTTAAAAGTATCGTCCCCTAAAATTTTCTTAGGTTCCTTCATCAGCTTAATCTCTTCTTTGGTATAATCATCATCTGCAAAAACGTCGCAGTGAGGAAGAGCATTTTTGAAGATCTGATAAGGATATACTTTGGCAATGGTTTCATCTCCGCTGATCTCGGAATTCAGCTGGTCTACAGCTGCTTTACCGGTACCTGTTACAGACTGGTAGGTAGAAACGATTACTCTTTTCAGATCATATTTTTTATTTAACGGTCCTAAAACCATCACCAGCTGAATGGTAGAACAGTTTGGGTTGGCAATGATTTTATCTTCTTTTGTCAATACATCTGCATTGATTTCCGGAACGACAAGCTTTTTATCAGGATCCATTCTCCATGCGGAAGAGTTGTCGATCACGGTTGTTCCTGCTTCGGCAAAAAGCGGCGCAAACTCGAGTGATGTAGAACCTCCGGCGGAAAAAATGGCAATATCAGGTTTGGCAGCTATAGCGTCTTTCATGCTTACAATCGTAAATTCTTCCTGTTTATACTTCACCTTCTTACCAACAGATTTTTCGGATGCTACCGGGATTAATTCTGTGACAGGGAAGTTTCTCTCCTCGAGAACTTTAAGCATAACTTGTCCAACCATTCCTGTTGAACCTACTACAGCTACTTTCATTGATTTGTTTAAAAATTATTTATGTTAATATATTATGCCCCGAAGACTCTTGTCCACGGGAACGCGAATGCAAATAAACCTACCGCGATCAGTCCCATAATCACCACTCCTAAAGAGATGGTAGGGTTGGCTTTTACTTTTTTGTTGACGATCGTCATTAAAACGGCCGCAATCAGCATAGAAAACGGATGTTCTACATATTGGAACCTTGCGTAAGAATCACTCATTAAGGTTCCTGAATCCAGAGCTGCTTTAAAGCCTGGTGAAAAAATTAACAGCAAGCAAATTCCCACTAAAAACTGAACGTGAAAGAAAATCATCGTGAAAAGTGTTGTTTTCTTCAAGAATTTGTTCACTTTACCGCTGAAACCAAACATAACCGTTAAAAGGGCAACGGTAAATAAAGCGACTAAAACTAATTCTAAATACCCGAAGCCTTTGTGGGCGCTAAGGAAAATTTTGTAAAAATCCATATCCTAATTTTTTCTTTTTTAAAGTACACAAATATAACAAAAATCCCGGCGAAAAGCCGGGATTGATATTGAGAAAATCTAATTTATTAAAATGTGAAAGTTACATTAGCAGCCCATGTTCTTCCGAATCCGAAATAAACTGTATTTTGCTGGCTAACACCATTCCACTGCCCTGCATTAACATAAGAGTTGTACGCAGCATCAGAAGTAAAGTTTCTTCTTGATTGATTTGCGTGTACGTTTGATGTTGATTCAGAGATATATGTTGTATCAAACAAATTGTAAACATTTGCACCAATTGTGAAGCTTTGCCCACCTTTTATATTGAATCTATAAGAAGCTCCAAGATCAAACAAATGGTAATCAGGCAATTCTAGAGCACCAAATTCTGTAGCTGGAGCTGTATAAGTTGCATTGTTTCTGGAATTGTCAAAATCATTTACGTTGAAACCAGCATATAGTTTGTCATAATATCTCCAGTTAGCAAAGATTCTTAATCCTTCTATTGGCTTTACAATCGCTACTAATGAAGTAGTAAATTGTGCAGCATCACCAACTTTTACACCATCTAAAGCAAGTGTTGATACATTAGATCCTGAAGATAAGTTAATTGGGTTGTTGTTTTCATCATATGCTGTACTTGTTGCATCTTTAGTGTATTTCCAATCTCCTATTGATACAGCACCTTCCAATTCTAAAAATTTACCAACTTTATAGAATCCTTCAAATTCGATACCTGAGTGAACTTCAGTAATACCATTTACTTCAGCGTATGCATTTAAGAAAGAGTTATTCGTCGCAGGGTTGTTATCTGGGTCAATGGTTAAACCTGTTCTTCTTTGGAATCTGTCTGCCCAAGATGTTCTGTATAAATTAACGTTTGCTTTAAAGTCTGAAGATCTGAAACCATATCCTAATTCTGCAGAAAATATTTTCTCATTAGTTAAGTTTGGATTTAGAACTTGCTGATTGTTTGGATATACTGCCGTTAAGAAAGGTTGTCTTGAATAATAACCGACATTAGCAAATACGTTATGCATTTCATCGATATTATAGTTAACACCTCCTTTTGCATTATATCCTAAAATATTTTTAAATCCTGTTTTTCTTTGAACAACTTCTCCCGTTACAGCATTTGGCTGTCTGGTTACTCCGTCAACTACCCAGTTATCAATTCTTTGGAATCCTTGATTAGAGGCAGACCCCTGAATAAATGCTGAGATTTTGTCCTTTGAATATTCAACCTGACCAAATACTCCGTACCATAATACTTCTCCATCATAATTTCTACTTGCGATCTGAGAGTCATCTTTGATTGCTTTTACAAATGGATTTGCAGAAGGCTTTGCTTTGTAGGCTTCTGTAACAGTGTAATATGGTTGTTGGTTTAGGTTCTGATTTTCTCTATATTCTCTATTTCCTAAGAAATCTGTAATTACACCAGGATGGTAACCGTAATAGTATCTACCGTCAAAACCAGCCGAGAAATTCCAGTTTTCATTAATTTTATGCTGGAAATTAGTTAATATTCCGTACCAGTTATGAGAATTCACGTGCGCTCTTCTTACAATACCGTTATTTCTTGTAGCAATTCCAGGAGTTGCATTGGCAGGAGCAGCTGTACCGGCATTATTAGTGAAGTCAGCAATTACAGCACCTTGATTCCATCTTACGATATCATCCCATCTCATTTGACCGTCTGCGGTTTTTGCTACGTTGAAAATAGATTTACCGTTGATGCTTCCCAAGAAACCGGTTCCTCCACCTCTACCAAAAGAAGCATATCCAACTGTTGATAATTTTGATTTTTCAGAAATTTTCCAATCCCAATTCAATGACATGATTGGCTTGGAATAATAATTAGTATTTGTTGAGAATTCTTCTCCATTTAATAGTCCCCAATTGGAGTTGTATCTTCTATTTGGATCTGCAGCTTTTTTACCATCTAATAATCCATCACCCATATCTAAGAAAGTCGCAATGGAATTTGTGAAGTTTTGATTATGCCACTGAGGAGCTCCTGTGAAGGTAAACTGGAAATCATGTTTTTCGTTTGGTTGGTAGCCTAAAGCAAAATAGTAGTTGTATGCCTCAAATTCCGAACCTTCAAAATACATTGATCCTGCAGTTCTACCTAATAGAAAAGATGTTGACCATCCTTTTGCTGACTTGCCAGTGTTATATGCAAATGAAGTTTTTAAATATCCATCATTACCTAAACCTACGGTTACATTTCCCTGTCTTTTCATATCTGCAGCTCTTGTAATGTAGTTCATTGTTCCTCCAACAGAAGCAATGGCTAATTTAGAAGATCCAAGCCCTCTCTGCATTTGGATTGCAGAAGTTACATCTGAAAGACCAGCCCAGTTAGACCAATAAACGGCTCCGTTTTCCATATCGTTAACAGGAATACCGTTAATCATCACTGCGATATTTGAATTACCAAAACCTCTTACTCTGATAGAAGCGTCTCCGAAACCTCCACCTCCCTTTGTAACGTATACAGAAGGGGTTGTGTTTAAGATTTCAGGAAGTTCCTGGTTTCCTAATCTTTCAGCAATCTGTGCGGCTTTGATTGTTGAAACTGCAACAGGAGTCTTTCTATCTTTAGCGATATCGGCAACACCTGTTAATACTACCTCCTCAATGTCTTTGGATTTTGATGCCGTATCCTGAACCTGTTGAGCGTAATAAACACTAGCTGTAGATAAGGTAATTATCGCAGTTAGCATTGATTTGTTGATTAATTTCATAATCGTTAGTAATAGTTAGATTTAAATTTTCTGCAAAATTCGGGAAATAAATTTTAACTAATATTAACTTTATGTTAATTTTTACTCAATCTTAATAAGCTCTATATTTCTGATTTACAATGTATTGAATAATAATCGAATTTTCACATGAAAAAAATCACATTATTGAATTTTTAACAAAAGGCTGTGGTTTTTATTAAAAATTCAACTTTATTTTACGGCTTTAAGGCTAAGATCCATATTCTCGGCGGAGTGTGTCAGAGCTCCTGCGGATATGTAGGTAACCCCGGTAGAAGCTATCTCTTTCAGTTGGTCACGGGTAATTCCGCCTGATGCTTCGGTTTCGCATGAGCCATTGATCATCTTCACTGCCTCCTTCATCATTTTAACATCCATATTGTCAAGCATGATTCTGTCAACTTTCGCATTGATTGCTTCACGAACTTCTTCAAGGTTTCTGGTCTCAACTTCAATTTTGAGTTTTTTCTTATTTTTTTTGATATAATCTTTTGCCATTTTTACAGCATTGGTAATGCTTCCGTTATAATCAATATGGTTATCCTTCAGCATGATCATATCATAAAGGCCATAGCGGTGATTGGTTCCGCCGCCTATTGCGACCGCCCATTTCTCACAAATCCTGAAATTAGGAGTTGTTTTTCTGGTATCAAGAAGTTTTGTTTTAGTGCCGACAAGACGGGTATCCCAGTCATGTGTAAGGGTAGCAATCCCGCTCATTCTCTGCATGCAGTTTAATACCAGCCTTTCCGTTGAAAGAATAGATCTTGCACTTCCTGTTACGATGAAAGCGACATCACCAATTTTAACGGCATCGCCATCTTTCACAAAAGTCTCAATTTTTAAATTTTTATCAAAAATTTTAAAGATAATTTTTGCCAGTTCTACTCCTGCAATAATGCAATCCTGTTTTACCAGAAGTTTGGCGCTTTGTTCGAGGTCTTTAGGAATAGTAGAAAGGGTAGAGTGGTCTCCGTCCTGGATATCTTCTTCCAAAGCATTTTTTATGAATTGTTTTAAGGCTTTATCAGTAACGTATGGTGGTTTTTTCATATTTCATATTTTATTAATAAAGCAAGATCTTTTTCCAAATGAAAGATCATGATTTATAAAAAGTAAAAAATTTATTTTTCTTAATAATTTTAAAATATTAAGCCAGGTCCTTATTATAAAACGCCCCTTTATTCTCTTTCATTTCCATAGATTGGGTGATGATGAGGTGGGCCACGGTCGTTAAATTTCTTAGTTCTGAAAGCTGTGGAGATAAAATAGAATAGTGATAAATTTCATCTACGGCAGCGGCAATTTCCTGATGTTTTTGAAGTGCCATATTCAGACGGCGGTTGCTGCGTACAATTCCTACAAGATCGCTCATCATTTCCTGAAGCTGTTTTCGGAGATAAGAAACGATCACCATTTCATCCATGATTTTCATTCCTTCTTCATTCCATTCCGGAACAGCCTTGAGGTCATCGAAATTAAAATGGTTTTCATTTAAAAGATCAACCGTTTTAATGGCTGCGTTATGCCCGAATACCAATCCTTCAAGCAATGAATTGGATGCTAGCCTGTTTGCCCCGTGAAGTCCCGAATTGGTGCATTCTCCTACCGCAAAAAGATTTCTTATAGAAGATTGTCCGTCCTTGTCCACTTCAATTCCTCCCATGAGGTAATGGCAGGCAGGAACTACTGGAATAAGCTGTGTAAAGGGGTCAATTCCTTCATCTTTACATTTTTTGTAGATGTTCGGGAAGTGCTCAAGAAATTTTTCATGATTCATTTTACGACAGTCCAGTCCTACATATTCGTCTCCGGTAATTTTCATCTCGGCGTCAATAGCTCTTGCGACAATATCCCTGGAAGCCAGCTCTTCACGCTCATCATATTTGTGCATGAACTTTTCTCCTCTTTTTGTTCTTAATTTTGCTCCGTCTCCACGCACAGCTTCGGAAATCAGGAACAGCATTCCATCAATCTTGCTGTATAAAGCAGTAGGATGAAACTGGTAATACTGCATATTGGAAACCTTTCCTTTTGCTCTGGCTACGAAGGCAATTCCGTCTCCTGTAGCGATGGTGGGATTGGTGGTGTTTTTATAAACATGTCCGGCTCCTCCTGTGGCTACCAAGGTTATTTTTGAGGTGATTTTTTTAATTTTTTTAGATTTTTCGTCTAAAATATAAGCGCCATAGCAGTGGATGTCACCTTCGTTCAGTTCTTTTCCGGGAACATGGTGTTGAGTAATAATGTCAATGACATAATGATGGTCAAGGATTTCAATATTTTCGCTTTTATTGGCTGTTTCCAACAGAGCTCTTTCAATCTCAAAACCTGTAATGTCTTTATGGTGTACAATTCGGTTTTCCGTGTGGCCGCCTTCTCTTCCTAGAGCAAATTCTCCGTTTTTCATATCGAAGTTGGCGCCCCATTCCACAATTTCATTGAATCTTGCAGGAGCTTCCGTTACCACCATTTTTACAACATCGCGTTTGTTTTCACCGTCTCCGGCACGCATGGTATCTTCAATATGCTTGTCGAAATTATCATTTTTAGAATCCGTTACTACGGCAAGTCCGCCCTGTGCATATTTGGTATTGCTTTCGTCCTCATCGGATTTTGTTACAATAATTATTTTGGCATCAGGAAGTTGCTCAGAAACTTTAATAGCATAGGAAAGCCCCGAAATCCCGGAACCGATTACTAGTACATCCGCTTTTATCATATCCTTAGTTTAAGACAATCGTCTAAATAATTAAATAAATTTAAACAATTTTTCGTTTGGTTTTCTTACTTTTTTCATGTGCTGGAAATGATCTTCTTCCGAACGGTAGCCTAAAGCGAGGGTAACGGTTACCTTTTCCGATTCCGGGTTTATTTCTAAAATTTCCTCAATAAGATCCTGGCGGAAGCCTTCCATGGGGCAAGTGTCTATGCTTTCAATAGCTGCAGCATACATGAGGTTTGCCAATACAATGTAAGACTGCTTTTCTGCCCAGTTGAAAATTTCATCGTGAGTTTTTTGATTAATATGCTGATTGATGCTTTTTCGGAAGAGATCCAGTTTTTCTTCCGGAGTTTCCCTCACTTCCGAAATGTGTCTGAAATATCCGTTGACGTAGCTTTCGTCTAATGTCTTTTTGGAAATAATAACCATCAGATGTGAGCATGTGGAAATCTGTGAAGGATTGTAAAATGCCGGAATTAGTTTTTCCTTCATCTCTTTACTTTCCACAACAAGAATTTTATAAGGCTGAAGTCCCAGAGAGCTTGCAGATAATTTTCCTGATTCCAGAATATTATGCAGTATTTCCCGGGGAATAATTTCGTTGTTAAATTTTTTCACAGAATATCTTCTGCTTAAAGCTTCCAAATAATTCATATCACAAATTTAAGGATTGAAGGTGAATTAATTGGATTTAATATAAAATATATCGTTTTAAATTGTAATTAATCAATCTATTTTAGATGAAACCTTCAAGGTTCAAAACCTTGAAGGTTTGCCCAGAAAAACAACTTCCGGCGGCCTGAAAGGCCGCCGGAAGTTTTAAAATAAGGTTGATAATTTAATCCCTGTTTTTTACAAGAACCCATCCTGAGTAGGTGACAGGTGTATTTTTCTTGTCATTTTCATTCCAGGAAACGGAATACCAATAGCTTCCCGTGGAAACTTTTCTTCCTCCCATGGTTCCGTCCCATCGGTATTGGTTGGTTTTATCTGCTTTATGGATCAATGCTCCGTATCGGTCAAAAACATTGAATAGGAGATTCTGTTTTCCTGAAAGAGCAGAATAGTCAATAACGTCATTGATGCCGTCTCCATTCGGTGTTATTACATTGATGATATTTGGAACTACAATATTGATTTCAATAGGATTGCAGTCGTATGCATCTTTTACATATATATGGTTGTCACCTCTAGGTATATTGTTGAATTCATTAGAATCCTGCCATTTAATTCCGTCTGTAGAATACTGATACGGTGCGGTTCCGCCCGTAACATATACTGTAACGGTCGTGTTTGAAATATCAACATTTGAGATAACAGGCTGGTCAGATGCATAGACTTTTACGGTCTGGGTTACCTCACAGTCTCCTGTCTTTAGTTTTACCCAATAGGTACCCACCCCAATATTTGAAATTGTTTGGGTTGTTGCACCTGTACTCCATTGATATGATGTGAATCCGGGGCCTGCATCAAGAGTTGTTGTGTCCTCCATGCAAATAATCTTGTCTTCAAGAGTGTTTGAGAAAACCTGGGGAATAACGATAAGATTAACCTTGGCGATGGCATAGCAGCCATTTCCATTAATAACTTTGATGTAAATCACTCCGTTCGGAGAGATATAAGAATTAAATGTTAAAATTGAATTGGTTCCGTTCTGAGCATCAGTTAAAGATGGATAATATTCTTTCACAACTCCGTTTTGAGTTGTCACAGGGGCTGTTGTAAGATTAAATAATCCTGTTGCAGGATTGCTTTCAATAGCACACGCTCTTAAAGTAGCTTCCTGAACTTCCACTACAGGATATAACGCTAATGTAATCTGAGCTACATCAGTACATCCTTGCGGAGTAGTGACCTGAGCATAAATAGTAGCTGCGGGAGAAAGAAAAGCAGAAGAATTGGTAATCGGGTTGATATGATTATTAAGGTCATACATTGTATTATAAAATACAGCGGTACTTCCCGGAACAGATGATAGCGTTGCTGATGTAAGATCAAACACTGCTCCTCCTGCGTTATTGTTGTTGCATCCGGTAAGCGTTACATCGTTCGCGGCAAAAGGGCTTGGTGTGAGCACAATGGTTCCGTCGCCGTTGTCGCACAGTGTGGAGGAAGGGTCTTTCACTACCACGGTAATCGTAGTTGTACCGGCAGAATATTGATAATCAGCAGGATTGGTAATTGGCGTTCCCCCTGGTCCGAAATAAGAGAATGTATAATTGGCCGGATTTGTTACAAACTGGTTCTGGAATGAAGTTAGATCCACAGTTCCGTTTCCTGTTGCTGGATTTACGCATACAAAAGGATTGATTGTATTCGTCAAGATCGGAACTTTGTCAATATAGATTTTTGCATTTTTAATGGAATGCCTTGCGCTCGCACCGCCGGTTGCAGCAGAGAACCCGAAATAGCCTGTCGTCATGCCTACGGCTCCTCCGGAAGGGGCAAAAGACTGGTCAACAATCAGTACGCCATCTATTCTTATTTTGATAAGCCAGTTGGCAGGATTGGCCGGGTCTGTTTCTCCATTTACCTCCACATGTTTATAAGTTGATCCCACAAAAGGCTGTGTAGGATTAAGATCTGGTGAATGAAAAGTGCTTCCTGCGGTATTGTTGTATTCGATATTGTTATTTAAGCCATTATTGGTTCCGTACAGAACATGGATTTTACTCATCTGACCTTCTGTAGAATTATTAAAAATATCAAATCCTACCATAAGCCCGCTCGCATTAGCAGGGATTCCGAGGCCTCCTCCCGAAACAAATCCTGTGGGAGGATTAGCCAGGTACCAAAAAGTAAATCCGTCACCTCTTCCATATTGTGCAGTTCCGTTTCCGTCTATCCTGAAATCAAATTCAACTTTCCATTTGTCGCAATATTTCAGGTTGATTGGATCCTGAAGCTTTATCGCTCCATATTGATTTCCGATATCCTGGGTGAGTTGTATGAAATCCGTATTGATAGATGCGCTGGAAACCAGGTCCCACCCGGAAGTATTTACAGGATTACCCGTAAGTTGATAGGTCTGCGCTGAAATTTTGCCGGAAAGGCAGATTAAAATCAGGAAAAAATAAGAAAGCAGATTGTTTTTCATGAAGTGATTGGTTATTAATTATTGAGTTTTTAGTTGGTCATTTATGTTTTTGGTTTTTTAGTATCGATTAAAAAGATCACTCCGCAAACCGAAGTGATCTTAATGTAAATTATTATTCTCTGTTCTTTACCAATACCCAGCCATTGTAAGTAGTTTGCGTATTGTTTTTGTCATTTTCATTCCAGGTAATAGTGTACCAGTAGGTACCTGTGATTACTTTTTTACCGCCGGTTGTTCCGTCCCATTTATAATTTCTGATTTTGTCAGCTTGATAAAGCTTATTTCCGTATCTGTCAAAGATGGTGAAAACAAGATTTTTCTTATATGCAAGCGAAGAATAATCAATTACATCGTTTACATTATCACCGTTAGGAGTGATGGCGTTAATAAGATTCGGAACCGTAATCTGTATCTGAATCGGTGTGCAGTCATAAGCATCTTTTACGTATACTTTTACTTCACCTCTCGCGAGTCCTGTGAATACATTAGAATTCTGCCAGTTTACACCGTCAAGGGAATATTGATAAGGACCTTTTCCTCCTTTCACGTTTACGGTAATGGTATTGTTCATAATGTCGATCGTAGCAATAACGGGTTGAGGTGAAGGATTTACCCTTACCATCTGCTTGGTTATACATCTTCCCGTTTTTAGCTGTACCCAATACAAGCCTGGTGTAATATCCTGAATAGATGGTGTCGTGGCACCCGTGCTCCACAGGTAGGTATCAAATCCTGTTCCTGCATCCAATGTTGTTTTATCATCAATACAGATGGTTTGATCTTTCAGTATAGAAGAATAAACTGGAGGTAAAACTTTAAGTGTTATTTTAACAATCACAAAACAGCCGGCAAGATTGGTGATTCTTACATACACTGTAGACGATGTCGCAATATAATTGTTTGCCGGCACAATTTCATTGGTATCAGCAAGTGCATCAGTTTCGGTTTTATAATATTTTTTTGTAATGCCTGATGCTGAAGTTACATTTGCCTGTGTAAGATCGAATGATGCTGTTGCAGGGGCATTTTCTATAAAACATGATTCTATCGTGGCATCATTTGATACAATCGGTGGGAAAAATGCCAGCGTAATTGGTGCTGAACCCACACATCCTAACGGTGTGGTTACTTTTACATATACCGTGCCCGCTGCAGAGACATAATTTGCAGGATTTGAAATTTCAAGACCGGCAGTAAGGTCTGCTAATGTTTTATAGTATTTTTTTGTGGAACCTGCGGGTTCATTTACATTTGCTGAAGTAAGGTTAAAGGTTGCTGTTCCGGCGTTATTGTTATTACATGCAGTAAGCGTGGCCGGAGTTGCTGTAAATGGTGATAAATTGAGCTGTATTTTACCATCCGGATTATCACAGAGTAATCCTGAATTATCTTTAACCAATACCGAAACAGTGGTATTGGCACTGAACTGGTAATTCGTAGGGTTTGTAATGGGTGTCCCTGATACACTGTATGAGAAAGTATAGTTTGAAGGATTGGCTACAAACTGATTCTGGTAACTCGTTAAGTTCACCGTTCCCTGTCCTGTATTCGGGTTTGGACAGAATGTGTCGGTTACTGTTGTCTGATTAAGGGCTACTTTATCAATATAAACCTTTACATTTTTAATAGAATGTCTTGACCTGTTTCCTCCGGTGGATGCTGAAAATCCGAAATAACCCACCGTCATTGCCGCTGCTGTCCCTGATGGAGCAAAGGACTGATTACATATTTGATTTCCATCAATGGTAATTTTTACGATCCAGTTGGCAGGAGCTGCCGGATCTACCTGTGCGGTTACTTCAACATGCTTATAGGTTGTTCCCTGAAAAGGCAGAGTAGTGTTCATATCCGGTGAGTGAAAAGAACTTCCCGGAATGTTAAAAAATTCAACATTATTATTGTCGGTAGTATTGGCAACCTGTCCGTAGGCAACGTGCACTTTGCTCATTACGGCCGTAGTGGTGTTGTTGTAGGTGTCGAATCCTACGATAAATCCTACCGCATTCTGCGATACACCAAGTCCCGAACCTAAAACGCTGGCCACCGGTGGGTTGGCAAGATACCAGAAAGCGATGCCGTCTCCATTGGCAGTCTGGTTGGAATCCATTCTGAAATCAAAGTCCACGCGCCATTTATCACAGTATTTAAGGTTAATTGGATCGTTTAAGCGGATTGATCCGGACTGGTTATTGGTATCGGGAGTCAGTTGTACAAAATCTGTATTGACCACAGTGGGGGCTACCATCGTCCATCCTGTTGTATTCACGGGATTTCCTGTTAGCTGATAAGTTTGGGATAAAGCATATTTCGGAAAAAGAAGCAATGCATTTACCAATAAAAACAGGTAGATTTTTTTACTCATTTATTAGACACTTAGATTTAGACGTGTCAAAGATATTAAATCCTAACCAATAAATATATAATTAATGTTAATTTTACTGAAAATAATGGTTATTTTATAATAAATGATAAGTTATGTCAGTAAATACTGAAAGGTTTTAACTTGTATTTAGTTTGAATATAAATTAAAAAAGAGAATTCTTCTCCATGTTTTCAAAATAAGTGTCAATGGCTAAATCTGTTGATGCAGCAGCAGTTACAGCGAGTTTATCGCATAGTTCATTTTCAAAATGTCCGGCATGGCCTTTAATCCAGTGCAACTTTGGCCTATGCAGATTGTATAATACCACAAACCTTTGCCAAAGATCAGGATTTTTCACATTTTTCCAGCCTCTTTTGATCCATCCGGCAAGCCAGTTTTGATTGATGGCATCGGCAACATACTTGCTGTCAGTGTAAATATGGATATCGTTTTCGGGAGATTTTAGCTTTTCCAGAGCAGTAATCACGGCGAGAAGCTCCATCCTGTTATTGGTAGTTTTCCTGAAACCTTTTGAGAATGTTTTCTGGTAGTTTTTTTCGGGGACCCGCATGAGAATTCCATACCCGCCTTTTCCGGGATTTCCGCTGCATGCGCCGTCGGTGTATATTTCAATTCTCATATCAGATTGAGGCTGAGGCTAAGATTTAGTTTAAAAAAATCAAGAATGATCTAACCTTTAATTATTTTAAAAAGGGAAATCATCATCATCATCAAAATCATTCATCGAAGATCCCGATACCTGGGAATTGTTCGGAAGATCAAAGGCTGCTCCGGGCTGGATGGTTGTTTTAATTTTATCAAAACCACTGGTCTCGCTAGGTCCAAAATTAGATGGATATCCGCCACCCATTCCTCCGTCGAAAGCGGCTTCAATATCCCCGAATTTTGCAAAATGTTTCAGGAAGGATAAACGAACATCTGCCGTTGCACCGTTTCTGTGTTTTGCAATAATAAGCTCAGCCTGATTTTCCGTTGAGGTTTCCTGGCCTTCTTCATCATTATCCCAAACCGTAATCTTGTAATATTCCGGCCTGAAGATAAAGGATACAATATCTGCATCCTGCTCAATTGCTCCGGATTCCCTAAGGTCGGAAAGCTGAGGTCTTTTTCCGGGACGTGTTTCCACACTACGTGAAAGCTGTGAAAGGGCAATCACAGGAACGTTGAGTTCTTTTGCTATGGCTTTTAGTGATCTTGAAATCATGGAAATTTCCTGCTCCCGGTTTCCGGTTCCTTTTCCACCGCCACCGGCTGTCATCAGCTGAAGATAATCGACCATGATGAGTCTTACACCATGCTGCATTACAAGTCTTCGGCATTTTGCTCGGAAATCGAAGATAGAAAGGGAAGGGGTTTCATCAATATACAAAGGTGCATTTTCCAATTCTGATACGTTGGAAAAAAGCCTCTGCCATTCTTCATCGTCCAGCGTTCCTTTTCTTAATTTTTCAGATGAAATTCTTGTTTCGGAGGCAATCATTCTGGTGATAAGCTGTACGGAAGCCATCTCCAGGGAAAACAATGCCATTGGAATTTTGTGTCCTACGGCGATATTTCTTGCCATGGAAAGTAGAAATGCCGTTTTTCCCATCGCGGGACGTGCCGCAATAATGATAAGGTCGGAATTCTGCCATCCTCCGGTTTCTTTATCCACATCACGGAATCCTGAAGGAACTCCGGAAAGTCCTTCTTTGTCTTTTAAAGATTTGATGGTATCAATAGCCTGCTTTACCAATGAATTGGCAGTGTCGAATCCTTTCTTAATGGTTCCGTTGGTGATTTCGAAAAATGACTGTTCGGCTTTATCCAGCAATTCAAAAACATCGGTTGATTCTTTATAGGCGGCGTCAATAACGTTGGCCGATACATTAATTAAGCTTCGTAAAATATATTTTTCGAGAATAACACGAACGTGGTATTCAATGTGAGCCGATGAGCTAACGCCCATGGTAAGGTCAATGATATAGCTGTCTCCTCCGGCGAGATTCAGTCTGCCATCTTTCTTCAGATCCTGGATGATGGTCATTAAGTCAACCGGCTGGTTTCCTTCATACAGTTTTAAAATGGTAGAAAAAATTACCTGATGTCTCGGATCATAAAAAACTTCGGGGGTCAGTAAGTCAATAGAATGGTCCAGACCCTTTTTGTCAATTAAAAAGGTTCCGATCACCAGCCTTTCGAAATCCAGAGCGTTTGGCGGCATTTTTCCGTCAGCAATGGAGAGTTCTTTTGCAAAGTTTCCGTTCGTCAATGAAGATAATGTTTCTTTCTGCGCCATAGTTCTGCAAAGATAGTTTTTTTGAAAAGCAATTAAAAAATAGTATTCAACAATTTATGAACACAACATTGTTAAAATATAATGATAATGAGGTTTTGTGTTGATGTGCATAAAAAAATCACCCCTTAACAGAGGTGATTTAAATATGTGATTATTAAATGATTAATTAATCGATGTTTTTTACCAATACCCAGCCGCTGTATTTGGTTTCGGTATTGTTTTTATCATTTTCAGTCCATGTTATGGTGTACCAGTACGTACCGGTTACAATTTTCTTACCGTTGGAAGTTCCGTCCCATGTATAGTTTCTGATTTTATCGGCACGGTAGAGCATGTTTCCGTATCTGTCATACACGGTGAAAACTACATTTTTCTTATAAGACAATGCTGAATAGTCTATATAATCATTTTTGTTGTCTCCATTCGGTGTAATGGCATTAATCAGATTAGGAACCGTTACCTGAACACTGATCGGATTACAATCGTAAGAATCTTTTACGTATACTTTGTTCTCTCCTCTCGGTAGCCCGGTGAATACGTTTGAGTCCTGCCATTTTACGCCATCAAGTGAGTATTGATAAGGACCTTTTCCTCCGTTTACTGTTACGGTAAATGAATCATTTGTAATTTCTATATTGGTAATAACCGGCTGTACGGAAGCGCTTACTTTTACAGGTTGTAATGTCCAGCATTTTCCTGTTTTTAATTTAACCCAGTAAATACCTGCGGACACATCGGAAATGGATTGTGTGGTAGCACCTGTGCTCCATTCATAGGCATCAAAGCCAGGGCCTGCATCTAACGTGGTTTTATCCTCTATACAGATGATCTTATCTTTAAGAACGGTAGATGTTACCGGAGGTAAAACTTTCAGATTGATTTTTGCAATAGCGTAGCAATTCGTGTCATTGATTACTCTTACATATACAACGCTTGTTGTTGCAATATAAGCTGCAGGGTTTAATATTTCATTTGTTCCTGCTATAGCATCCGATTCTGTTTTAAAATATTTTTTGGAAGTTCCTGTCTGAGATGTTACTACTGCTTGTGTTAAATCAAACGAAGCTGTTGTCACATTTGTGGCTATATAACATTCTTCAATAGAGGCATCATTCACTACAACAACAGGATTGAATTGTAAAGCAATCTGATTATATCCTGTACATCCCTGTGGCGTTCTTACTCTTACATATACTGTTTTTGGAGCAACAGAGGTGTATGCCGAAGGGGTTGTTATTTCATTGGTTCCTGCATTGAGGTCTGCAAGAGTAGGATAGTATTTTTTGGTTACATTCGTTGAAGTAGGATAAGAATTTGCAGTTGTCAAATTAAAAACTCCGGTTCCTGCATTATTGTTATTACAAGCTTTTACCGTAGTAGGAACTACGTCAAGAGCAGGTAAGAATTGCAGTGTTATCTGGGCAGTTCCCACACATCCTTCTGAAGTGGTAACTTTTACGAATACTGTTTTCGGAGCAGCAGACGAATAGGCAGAAGCGTTAGTAATTTCATTGGTTCCTGCATTCAGATCGGCCATGGTAGGATAATACTTTTTAGTAACATTGGTAGGGCCGTAGACAGGAGCAGAATTTAAATCAAAGTACCCGATGCCGGTATTATCAAAATTACATGAAGAAATCGTTGCATCCTGTACTACAATATTACCTGACCTGAATTTGAATTTACCAACCTGGAAACATCCGTTTATAGGATTGTTCGGGTTTGCCGGATCGGTATATTTTAATCTGTAATAATAAATTGTCGTTGCATTCACCATAATAGGTGTTGTAATTGGTGCATTTCCTGTGATGGCATCATTACTTGTTAAATGGTAAGATACCGTAAAGTTCGGGTTACCGTTGATGATCCCTGTTGATAGTGTACTGAAATCAAACATCGTAGGCAGAGCACACTTTAAAATTTCATTCGGATCGGCAGGATTTGCAGCCGGCGAACCTGGTGCAATGAACGGATTCGGTGTTAATGCAGGGTCTGTAAATGCAGAAGTAAGGGTGGCCGTTCCTCCCCAGGTTAAAGAAAATCCTAAAGAATTATGACTGAAGTTATCTACCAATAAAACATAAGTTTGTCCGGCAGTTACATTCATCGGTGGATTATAGCCTGCATTCGGTGCATTTGGCGGGTTGGCCGATAATCCGGTTGGATTTGGCCAGGTTCCCGTCATTCCTGCATAATTACAGGTAACGGGCGTTCCTAAGTTTCCGCATGTAGGGCTTGGTCCCCATACTGCCCAGTCGTAATCGGCTGAGTTTCCCGGTGCGGTAGCAGGAAGGGTTAAATCCACATTAGGTGTTATTTCGAAAGTGAGTGTGCCCGAAGTTGCTACTGTGAAGCTGTACCATACAGAGTAGTGTTCTCCACCTTTTAGGCAAAGCCAGTCCGGGGCTGGGTTGGGGATATCAGTAACTGTTCCGGGGCCCGTAGGATCATAGGAAATATTTGAATTTCCACATACAGGAATAGCAGTAATACAATCCGACTGTGAAAAAAATAATTGTGAGAAAAATAAAACAATCAGCAATAGTACTTTCTTCATTAGAAATTGATTTTATAATTTATAATTTATTACATGTGAAAAAAACCGCTTAAGAAAGCGGTTTTTCTTTATTATTTATTACTTTATTCTCTATTTTTCACCATTACCCATCCGGAGAATTTGAATGGTGTATTCTTCTTGTCATTTTCATTCCATGTTACGGTGTACCAATAAGTTCCGGTAGGTACTTTCTTGCCACCTGTGGTTCCGTCCCATTTATATCCGTTGAATTTATCGGCCTGGCCTACTTTTACGCCGTATCTGTCAAAAATACTTAGTATCAGATTTTGCTTGCTTGCCAATGCAGAATAATCAATTACATCATTCACGCCGTCTCCGTTAGGAGTAATAACATTTACAAGATTCGGGACCACTACAGTGATTACAATAGGATCACAGTCATACCCGTCTTTTACATATACTGAATTATCTCCTCTTGGAATATTTGTAAAAATGTTAGAATCCTGCCAGTTGATTCCGTCAAGAGAATATTTGTAAGGTGCGGTTCCACCTACAACATTCACGGTTACGCTATTATTGGCAATATCAATACCGGAGATGACAGGTTGGTCAGAAGGATATACTTTTACGGTTTGTCTTGTAACACAATCTCCTGTTTTCAGTTCTACCCAATAAGTACCTACGGTTACATTATTGATGGTCTGTGTGGTAGCACCCGTGCTCCATTTGTATCCTGTAAATCCTGGGCCTGCATCCAGTGTTGTTGTATCTTCTATACAAATAATCTTATCATCCAGCGTATTTGAATATACCGGTGGCAGAACAACAAGGTTTACTTTAGCAACTCCATAACATCCGTTTCCATCCGTTACTTTTATAAATACCACGCCGTTTGGAGAGATATAGGTACCCGGATTGGCAATCTGGTTGGTTCCTGCTACCGCATCAGCCATAGATGGATAATACGTTTTGATTCCTGTTTGTGTAGTAACCGGTGCTACGGTAAGATCGAATGAAGCTGTAGCCGGATTTGTTTCGATGAAACAGGATCTAAGCGTTGCTTCTGTTACCGTTACTACCGGGAAGAAAGCTAATGTAATTATTGCAGTTGCCTTACAGCCAAATGGTGAAGTCAGCAATACATAAACGTTACCGCCAGCAGAAACATATTGATAAGGATTGGTAATTTCGTTGGTTCCTGCATTAAGATCAGCCAATGTCGGATAATATTTTCGGGTCACGGTAGGATCAGCATTAACGTTCGCTGTTGTAAGATCAAAAACAGCAGTACCTTGATTATTATTGTTGCACTTTGTTAATGTTACATTGGTTCCGGTTATCGCTTTTTGTATAAATTTAAATTTACCGGGAATTCTACATCTGTTGATTGCGGTAGCCGGAGCGCCAGGCTCCGTATAGGTAATTGCATAATAATAAGTATCTGTTGTATTTACCGTAATAGGTGCTATAATCGGATTATTTCCTGAGATTGCATCATTTTGAGTATAATAATACGATACGTTAAAGTTAGGATTGTTGTTCACGATACCAGCAGTAAGGGTTGTAAAATCAAATACAGCAGGATTTGAACATACAATAACTTCTCTTGGAGAGTTCGGTGTAGGTCCAGGGGTTCCAGGTTCTATGAAAGGATGCGGCTGAAATGCGCTGTTAAATGGTGAAACCAGCGTAGCAGTCCCTCCCCAGGACAATACGAAACCGTTTGCACTTGATGAGAAGTTGTCTACAATCAGATAATAGGTTTGTCCGGCTACTACGTTCATAACAGAACAAAAAGGAGAGCCTCCTGCTCCTGCCGTCGTATTGGTTGCCGTTGTATTAAGTCCCGTAGGTCCGTCTGCTGCGGAATAATTACATCTGATAGGTCCTCCTAAATTTCCACAAGTAACATTGGGCCCATATACAGCCCAGTCATAATCGTCAGTAAAATTATTTGGATCAATAACAAAAGTTAATGTCCCGGAAGTAGCAATGGTAAACGTGTACCAAATGGAGAAGTGTTCGGTACCTAAACATCCGCCAAGTGTTTCCATGACGTTTCCAGGTCCCGTTGGTGTAAAAGATATCGGAGTGTTTCCGCAAACCTGTACGTTTCCGCCGCAATCTGAACTGGATTGTGCGAAAATGGTCTGGGAAATTAAAATTAAAAAAATATATAGAGCTTTTTTCATTTTAGTCGTTTTAAAGTTTGCAATGCAAGATTAATTCATGGATGGAATCAGTGCTCTGCCCCATGTTGCTGAGCCAGAAGAAGCATTATTTTCAAATGCTTTCAATGCGTTCTGAAACTGTTTTTCGGCGTTTGCTTTATTACCGGATCTTTCCTGAAATTTGGCTTTCAATAGAGCCAGCCTGGGATTGTTCTGTGCATTGGGTTCAGCTTTAGTAATGAATTGCGAAGCCGCTTCCAGGTCGTTTTTAGCATCTGTCCCACCGATCTGGGATCTCTGAAGCGCAATCAGCCCCAGCAGTATATCTGCTTCTGCATTATTCTGCTTGTCTGAATAAGCTGCTTTTCCATATTTTCTGGCAAGAGCATTGGTTTCAGAAACATCTTGGGAAGGAGCTTTTTTAAGCTGCAGTTCTGCTTTTAAATACATGGCAACCGCCGCATAATAATATGCTTCCCATTTTTCCGTGGGTTTTGTAGAAGTGTACCTGGAGAGCTTTTGAAAAGCATTGTCAAAATCGTTTTCTGTTTTAGCATTATTTATCTGCGAAACAGTTTGTTTGAAGTCTTTTTCGGTATAGTTCTGAGCATTTAGGCAAAAACCAATTACCAAAAAACAAATAAGTAGAGTTTTTTTCATGTAAGGGAATTTTATCACAAATATAAAAAATTATTAAATTTAAATTAAAGTTTTTAAAATTAATTTAATAAATTGATCCTTATTGTTTTAATATTGCATTTTTCTCAATTTTTTATTCGTGGTTCCTACAGTTAAAGCAACTAGAACGGTCATTGTTCCGCCAAACACCACAGAGCGCACAACTCCTAGCATTTTTGCCATCAGCCCGCTTTCAAATTGTCCCATTTCATTACTAGACATAATGAAAATTGAATTCACACTAAGCACCCTTCCTCTTATATTATCCGGGGTTTTCAGCTGTACAATAGTTCCTCTGATCACAACGGAAATGCCATCCAGCATTCCGCTTATCATTAAAAAGAAAAAAGAAAGCCAGTATAATCTTGATAATCCGAAACCGATAATGCACAATCCGAATCCCGTAACTACTGCCAGCAGAATTTTACCCTGATTCTTTCTGAGCGGAACTACGGACAAAATGGTAATGATGCACATAGAACCAATGTCCGAAGCTGCATTCAGCAGGCCGAAACCTTCAGCACCTACTTTAAGAATGTCGGTAGCGTACACCGGTATCATGGCAACGGCGCCACCAAAGAGCACGGCAAACATATCAAGACAAAGAGCGCCAAGAATTTCTTTTGTTTTTAATATATAAGAAATTCCTTCCTTCATACTTTCTATAACGTTAATATTCTCTTTTTTGTATTCGGAATGTTGTTTATTTAGCTGGAAAAAAAATAATGATGCCAACAGGATGAGTGAAATAATTACAACCAAAGTCCATTTTACTCCAAAATAGCCAATCAGAAATCCTCCTGCTGCATGACCGCAAACAGAGGAAATAAGGAATGTTGCCTGATTTAAAGTAACGGCGTTCGGAAGATTGTCTTTTTTTACAATTTTAGGAATCATAGATGGTACGATAGGTCCTATAAAAGCTCTTGCAATACCGGTGAAAAAAATTACACTATAGATGAAATAAGTAATCTGATGTCCTGTAAAATGCATTTCTACATTAAAAAAGGCAGGAATCAATAACAGACCGATTAAAAAAATATAAGCATAATTGCAAATCAATAATAATCTTTTCTTTTCATTCATATCAATCACATGACCGGCGTAAAGTGCGCAGCTTACTGCGGGAATTACTTCCGAGAGGCCAATAAGACCAATTGAAAAAGGATCTTTTGTTAGTTGATATACCCACCATCCCAATAAAGTGGCAAGCATTCTGAAGGCAAGAACAATAAAAAATCTTCCCGTAAGAAGGTTTCTGAACTCAACATTTTTCAATGTCTGTAACGGGGTAAAAGAAATCATTCCACAAAAATAGCCTCAAATATGGATTTAAGGCTATGGATACGGTAAATTTTTAAATGAAAAATTGTATGACTCCTAAAAGATAAAATCTATTTAGTTGTCTGCACGTGATGCGCTGATTACTAAAGCTGCAACACCAGCGGCTCCGATAATTGAAGCTCCTATCACTGTTTTTGCTTTTCTGCTGTCTCTCACTGCAGCTACATTAGCCTTCGGTATTGTTACAACTGTACTGTCTTTTTTGCCGGCAGTTCCAATGATATTATCTCCTTCTACATTTCGGAATAATATTTTTTGATTTTCTGAACCGTCTCTCATCATTACAGTATACGTTCTTCCTGCTTCCAGATTAGAATAATCATTTTTAGCAGTATCCATACTATATTTTGTGGTTGCACAAGATGAAATTACAAATAACGACGTTAATAAAGATGATTTTAAAAGTACAGATGCTTTCATTATTATTTTTTAGTTTTCCAAATTTATAATTTTTTTCGAATATATGTTTCCGGAATTGAAAAAATGTGCTTAAAGTTTATATATTTTCAATAAATCTGCAATTTTTCTGTCATTGGCAAGTCGCGGGATTTTGTTTTGCCCGCCCAGTTTTCCCTGTGATTTTGCATATTCCTGAAAAGCGTTTTTCTTTAAAACTGCAATACAAAGCTTCTGAAGAATATTTCCTGAAATAAGGTCATCATAATAGGTGTTGCGTTTCCTGAGTTGATTGTCTAGTTCATCCCGGAACAGCTCAAGGTTTTCAGGTTGTTTTTCAAATTCAATAAACCATTCATGATAAGGGAGGTCTTGTTCAGGATTCACCTGCGGGGCAAGATGGAATTCAGTAATCTGTGCAGGATATTTTTCTAAGGTGGCTTTCATCGCTTCTTCTACTTCAAATGCGATGACATGTTCTCCAAAAGCAGACGTGAAATGTTTCGTTCTGCCGCTTACCACTATCCGGTGCGGATTTTTTCCGGTAAATCTCACGACATCACCTATGGAATATGCCCATAATCCTGAATTTGTGGTTAAAATCAAAGCATAATCTTTATTCAACTCAATATCTTTTAAGGTAAGTCTTGTGGCATCCGGCTTACCATATTCTTCCAGCGGGACAAATTCGTAGAATATTCCATGATCCGTCAGAAGTAATAATCCTTCTTTTGTATAATCATCCTGAAAGGCAAAAAAACCTTCAGAAGCCGGAAATGTCTGTACAATATCTACCTTTCCTCCTAAAAGCTCTTCCATCTTGTCACGGTAAGGTTCGTAATTGACTCCTCCGGTTACAATCAGCTGAAGATTAGGAAAGATTTGTTTGATTTTTTTACCATGCTTTTCGATAAGTTTTTCGAAATACATAATGAGCCATGGCGGAATTCCGGAAATCAGAGTCATATTTTCCTTTTCCGTTTCTTCTACAATCTTGTCAACCTTGGCTTCCCAGTCTTCCATGATATTGGTTTCCCAGCTTGGGAGTCTGTTTTTTTGCAGGTATTTAGGGATATGGTGGGCTACAATTCCTGAAAGACGGCCGGTTTTAATCCCGAAAACTTCTTCAAGCTCAGGGCTTCCCTGAAGAAAGATCATTTTGCCATTTACAAAATCAGCATTATTTTTCTTAGCGATGTAATGAAAAAGAGCGCTTTGGGCACCTTTCACCTGAAACGGCATTCCCTCTTTTGAAATAGGGATGTATTTTGACCCTGAAGTTGTACCGGATGTCTTTGCGAAATATACAGGAACATCAGTCCAAAGGATATTTGCCTGCCCTTTTTTTACTCTTTCAATATAAGGTTTTAGATCTTCGTAATCCGAAATTTTCACCTTATCCTGAAAATCTTTTACAGAACTGATGGTTTCAAAATTATGTTCTCTTCCGAAAAGTGTTTTTTTTGCAGTATCAACAAGGGAAAGTAATAATTTCTCCTGGTTTTGTTCAGCATTTTTTTTGAATTCTTCAGCTTTGTGCACATGTTTTTTTGCCCACAGTAACGCGATATTTTTCTTAAGGAAGTTTACCATTCTTCAAATTTATAAATAACTGAAGAATCTTTGAAACTTTATGAGCAATATCCAACAAAAAACCGATGAATGAGTGGTCATCGGTTCTCGAAATTTGATTATGAAAATAACAACTATTGTTGAGTATTACTTGTTTTCTTTGTACCTCTTATCCGGGGTGCCGTCTTTTTTCATTTTTTTGTTTTCCTTATAACGTTTGTCCGGCGTTCCGTCCTTTTTCATTTTCGCGGCAGCCGGAGCTGCTTCAGCTTTGGCTGATGTAGCCGTTGCTGCAGGTTTTGCTGTTTTGTGATGATTGGCAGCAGTTGCCGGAGCAGTTTGCTGAGCGGTTGCAAGGCCAAGTCCAAGTGCGATTGACATTGCGGATAAGAATTTTTTCATAAGAATTTTTTTTCTTGTTTCTTGAATCAAAGGTAGATAAAATTCTAACTGAAAAAACTCAATTCCAGAACCTTAACTAAAGTTTATCACAGCTTAAAAAAATATTAAACACACTTTCAGGTAACCCTATTGTAAAATAAAACCTGCTTCCCTTTAAAAAGAAAAGCAGGTCCTAACATAATGTATGAAAAGTTGGTTATCGGGTACAGTTAGCTGTCCACGATTTCCCGTCCTTTAAATATAGTATTCTAAGTTCGTTATTATCGATTCTGATGTAAGATGTTGCTGTAGATCCTACCATTACCAAGGTGTTGTCTCCCTGTTGGTTAAATTCTACCCCGTTAAGATCAGGAATTCCGTTTGAGAAAGCGAAGTTGTATTTGGTTCCGCTTGCAATTTTGGTTACGAATACACTTCCGTCATTCGAGCTGATGTTGTTGTCTCCGTCTGTATAGCCTACGCTACCCTTGTAAGTTCCTGCAAAAAAGTCATTGTTGGCAGGATCGTCATCGTCGCTGCATGATGTAATTGTCGTGACTACAAAAAATAGTAAAACGAACATTCCTAAAATTCTGATTGCTTTTTTCATAATAATATTTCTTTTAATTTTGGTAGTCTTGAATTTCCAAACAATGTGCCATTTAGAGAATGATTATTTATTTTAACTTTTTGTTTGAAAGTTTAATAAAAAATTAAGATTTTAAGCTTAAAACAGTGAGTTTATAAAGAATTGGCCTGATTCTGGAATGGAAATAAGTCGTATCTTTGTAAAGATCAAACGGTTTCGGAAAACTCCCGAAATCGCTTTTGTCGTTTATACTTTTTTTATGCAATTAAAAACCATTAATGAAAAATTCCTTCCGGATCTCCTTCAGAAGGAATTTGGGAAAGAAATTTTCATACAACTGGAAAAACACCAACATATATCCGTAAAAGGCAGTGCAGGATCCGCCGTTTCCATATTGGTAGCCGAACTTTTTCTCACCCGTAAAAAGAATATTCTTTATATCGTTGATGATAAAGAAGATGCACTGTATGCCAATACAGAGATGGAAGACCTTCTGGGAAAAGATAAGGTGCTGTACTTTCCGGCAACTCATCTTGAGCCTTATCAGGTGGAGAAAACCCAAAATGCAAATCTTGTTTTAAGAACAGAAGCTATTAATAAAATGACTTCGGGGAAATCTCCGAAAGTAATTGTAGCCTACGCTGGAGCGCTTTCGGAAAAGGTGCTGAAAAAGGAGGATTTTAAAGCTATTTCCCATCATATAAAAGTGGGTGATCAGCTTGATTTTGATTTTGTGGATGAACTTCTGAATCATTATAATTTTCAGCAGACTGATTTTGTTTCGGAGCCGGGAGAATTTTCCGTAAGAGGAGGGATTGTAGATGTTTTCTCTTTCTCCAATGAAAAGCCTTACCGTATTACCTTTTTCGGAAATGAAATTGAAGGCATCAAAACGTTCGATATCGAAACACAGCTTTCTGTAGATAAAGTTGAGGATTTTCAGTTGGTTTCCAATATGAATTTTACGGTTACCGGAACCCGGGTTTCTCTTCTTCAGCTCTTGCCACAGGAAAGTATGGTGGTTTCCAAAAACGGGATTATCGGAATGCAGAAACTCAAAACATTCTACGAGAAGGCACTGGAAAAATATGATAATTTAAATAAAGATATCGCTCACAGAACGCCTCAGGAACTTTTTATCTCCGATCAGGAATTTTTATTTGATTATAAAAAATTTAATACGGTAGATTTTGGAGGTGCTTCCATTGAAGGTCTTATTGATCTAAAGGAAATTAAAATATATCAGATTCCGCAGCCATCGTTTCATAAAAATTTTGAATTGCTGATAGAAGATCTTGAAGAAAAACAAAGTAACGGTTTTGATACCTGGATTTCATTTACGGGAGAAAAGCAGAAAGAAAGGCTTGAATCTATATTTGAAGAACTGGAGCATGAGCTTCCTTTCAAAAGCTTTAAATCTGAACTCCACGAAGGATTTGTAGATCATGATCATAAATTGCTGGTATATACGGATCATCAGATTTTCGACCGTTATCAGCGGTACAAGGCAAAAAATACATTTGCAAAATCAGAACAGCTAACCCTGAAAGATTTAATGTCTCTGAAAATAGGAGATTATATTGCCCATATTGACCACGGTATAGGAAAGTTTATGGGGCTGGTAAAGGTAAATAATGACGGTAAGATTCAGGAATGTTTTAAACTTACTTATAAAAATGGGGATCTCTTATATGTAAGTATTCATTCGCTTCACAAAATTTCAAAATACAATGGTCCTGAAGGACGTGAAGTGGTTTTGAGTAAGCTCGGATCGCCAACCTGGAAATCTTTAAAACAGAAAACAAAAGCAAAAGTAAAGCAGATTGCTTTTGACCTTATAAAACTCTATGCTCAAAGAAAAACGGCAAAGGGTTTTGCTTACAGCCCGGATTCATATCTGCAAAATGAACTGGAAGCGAGCTTTATATATGAAGATACGCCGGATCAGGAGAAAGCTACCATTGATGTGAAAAAAGATATGGAGGCAGATACGGTAATGGACAGGCTGGTTTGCGGGGATGTAGGTTTCGGAAAAACGGAAGTGGCAATCAGAGCAGCATTTAAAGCGGCAACAGATGGAAAACAGGTTGCTGTATTGGTTCCAACCACCATTCTGGCTTTTCAGCATTACAGAAGTTTTAAAGAAAGACTTAAGGATTTTCCTGTGAATGTATCTTACATTAACCGTTTCAGAACGGCCAAGCAAAAATCCGAGACTCTGGAGGCGCTTAAAAACGGGAAAGTTGATATCGTTATCGGAACGCATCAGCTGGCGGGCAGTTCCGTCAAGTTTAAAGATCTGGGATTGCTGATTATTGATGAAGAACATAAATTCGGAGTTTCCGTAAAAGATAAATTGAAAACGCTTAAAAGCAATGTTGATACGCTTACGCTTACGGCTACACCTATTCCGAGAACATTACAGTTTTCAATAATGGCGGCAAGAGATCTTTCGGTAATCAAGACGCCGCCTCCGAACAGGCAGCCTGTGGAAACACAATTGGTAGGCTTTAATGAAGAAATAATCCGGGATGCTGTTTCATATGAGCTCCAGCGTGACGGACAGGTGTATTTTATCAATAACAGAGTTGAAAACCTGAAAGAAATTGCAGGATTAATACAGCGTCTTGTGCCGGATGCAAGGGTGATTACGGGACATGGACAGATGGAAGGGAAGCAGCTTGAGAAAAACGTCCTCGACTTTATGGAAGGAAAGTATGATGTGCTGGTTTCTACAACGATTGTTGAAAGTGGAGTGGATGTTCCTAATGCGAATACTATTTTCATTAATGATGCACAGCGTTTCGGTATGGCAGATTTGCATCAGATGAGAGGGAGAGTAGGACGAAGCAACAGAAAAGCATTCTGTTACCTCATTACACCGCCTTATGATATGATGACTTCCGATGCCAGAAAAAGGCTGGAAGCCATCGAGCAGTTTTCTGATTTGGGAAGCGGTTTCCAGATTGCTATGAAAGATCTTGAAATCCGTGGTGCAGGAGATTTATTAGGAGCTGAACAAAGTGGATTTATTAATGAGATGGGCTTTGAAACCTATCAAAAGCTGATGCAGGAAGCACTGGAGGAACTGAAAGATGACCAGGAATTTGAAAATTTATTCGAAAACGAGGAAGAAAGAAACAAGCTCTTTAAAACAACAAAAGATATTAATATTGATACGGATCTTGAGCTGATGCTGCCAGATTCCTACATTTCCAATACGGAAGAAAGATTACTGCTCTACCAGAAGCTCGCCGATATTGATAACGAAAAAAGCCTTGAGCAATTTGAATCTGAATTGAAAGACCGCTTCGGTAATCTGCCTGAAGAAGCAAAGAACTTACTTAAAAGTGTCAGTTTAAAATGGCTTGCCTCGGAAATCGGTTTCGAGAAAATTGTTATGAAAAACGGGATATTTCTGGGATATTTCCCGGGTAATCCTCAGGATAAGTTTTATCAGACGGAAAAATTCAGACATATCATCAGCTACCTTACGCAAAACCCGGCAGAAGCACAATTGAAAGAGAAAACCGGAAAAGAAGGCAACCAGCTGATGATGCGTAAAGATAAAATCAGGAATGTTGATGAGGTAAATTCTCTTTTAATATCTATGCTTAAAGCTTATTAAACCAAGGAAAGTGATAAATTTTATATAGTTTATTTTTTATATTTTTTTTAAAGTATATCAACTCGGTGTGATTTTTTTTATATTTGTATCTATGAAGAAAAATAGACACAAATGTATAGCCGGGTTGTTTTTTTATATGACATTCAATGCACAGGTTGGTATTAAAACAAATAATCCAAATGCTACGCTGGATGTTAACGGAACAGCTTCATTAAGGAAAGAACTCAGAGTTGGTGGCACTGCGACTCAGGTGGGCAATGCCGGACTTAATGGCCAGGTTTTGGTTTCTCAGGGCGAGGGCCTGCCTCCGGTTTGGAAATCTTTGAATGTATCCTTTGTGGAGGAAGGACAATATAAATTAATCAATTCCTATTTGTCAACAGATCAGGTGGGTATAACAAGTCTTTCTGCCAACGTTGCTGCTGATGGGATATATCAAAGCAATATAGGAGATGATATTACAGATATTACCAAAGGCAAATGGGTCAAAATTGCAGCTCATGAAAGTAACTTTGTTATTAAAAACAGTAAAAATAAGCTGAATTACCAATTTCAGACCGGAGTAGAATTGAGAGCGCCGGCTGCAACAACCCCGCAGAATATTACTTTTACATGTGGTGTTTTCAGAAACGGAAAATTGGTAGCAGTAAGACCTGACAAAATTTCTTCGAATAATAATAGCGCCAAACTAGGATTTCAGGATTATATCTTTACACTTAACTACACGGAACAGGATGTTCCCGCAGGTAATCAGAAAATAGAAATAGCCTGTCGTAAGATAGATTCTTCCAGTCTGACTACTGAATTCACAATAGGTAGGAATATTTCTAATAGCAATACAATTTCCAATGCCTTTACTCTAGAATCTGTATTTAAATTAGATATCATTGAATTTGTAACTTACTAAATATAATTATGAAAAAACTATTAGTAATATTATTATCAGTAACCCAAATTTATCTTTGTGCTCAGGTGGGGATCAATACAAGTTCTCCCAAATCTATTCTTGATGTAAACGGAGATATGAATCTAAGAGGAAAATTATCGGTATTGAATACCAGCAACAATCAGATCACTACGGGGATTAATGATCAGATACTTGTTTCTCAGGGGGAAGGATATCCTCCTGTCTGGAAAACTCTACGTATCCCAGATTATGAGCAGAATAAGTTTTATCTTATTTTCAGCAGCTCATTTGCAGACAGGACGGGAGTAAAATTTACTTCTTCGGAAGAATCGTCGAATGCTGCAACAATATCCACCACACTTGTAAAAAATGCAAACATCAGTTCATTAAATTTGTTCAGAAAAATTTCATCATTATCTCAGCCTTTTACTTTATATAGTGCTACAAGTAAAATGTATTTTCAGTTTGAAACCGTAGTGCAGGCAGATTTCCCTTCAAATGGGAATCCGGATATTGCCATAGATTATGCTTGCGGAATTTTTGTTGACGATAAATTGGTTAATTTAAGACAAAGAAATATTAAAGCAAGCTCCGGAACAAATACGTTTATTACTCACAATCAGATAGGTATAGCAGAAAATCTTTCAAAAGGTAACCATACGGTAAGCGTAGCCTGTGCGAGATTGAAATCCTACAATTCTACGGCGACCCTTGGAATAGGAATTAATGTAGCCTCCAATATTGACAGCTTTATCGCCCAATCATCTCTTAAAGTGGATGCTTATGAAGTTCCCGAAGTATTTAATCCAGTAACAAACTAAATCATGAAGAAAATATTTATCATTCTAATTTCGCTATTTTCATGTGGCACATATGCGCAGGTGGGTATAAATACGGCTACTCCGGTGGGTACCTTGGATATTAACGGAGATCTAAACGTACGAAATGAGTTGAGAATAGGGGGAACAAATACTGTAAAAGGAAATGCAGGCACAGCAGGGATGATTTTTCATAATAGTTCCGATCTTACTGTAAACGACTGGAAAAATATAAAAGTTGCTGACGGACAAGGCAGCATGTCTATTTTCTTCATCAATACTTTAATAGATCAATCTGGGGCAACATTTAGCGGATCCAACGGAGCTACCATTCCGTATGCGGAAGACTCTGCAATTGATAATACATGGATTGTATTATCCGGAACACAGGATACCTTTTCAATCAGTAAACCTACTAACAAAGTGGTCTTTTCATTTCAGACAACCGCACAAAAAACAGGAAATGGTAATTCTTCATCAGGATTTGCTTGTGGTGTTTTTCTGGATGATAAACTAAAGGCTGTAAGAACAGATGTAGTGCTGGGTGCGGATGGGAGTTATAAAATTTTCAATCTGAATGCAACACTCACTAATATTGTTCCTAAAAATAATTATTCAGTAAAAGTAGCGTGTACAAAAAGAAATCTAAATTCAGGAACGCTGGGAATAGGTTTTCCAGTTAATACTTCTTTTCTTAATGCTGCAATGGCACAATCTGTCTTTACAACTTCAGTATTACAACCTTATTAGATGTGTGAAATATTATATTAAATCTAAAAAAAATAGTGTTTTTAGATTTTTATTTTAATATTTATCTCAAAATTTAGTTTTTCGATCAAAGAAATCAATTATATTTGAGAGCTTTAAAATTAATAACGTATGATAAAGAAATACTTCATTTCATCTCTTGCTCTTTTGGCATTAAGTTTTTCTGTTTCCTGTGATAATACTACAGAAGATCCTCCTAACCAAAATAATAATAATTCGGGCGGAACAACCATTACAGGGCCAAGAATTTTAAGCAAAATTACAAACGGAAATATTGACCAGGAAGAGTATGTTACGAATGCAGGAATTCTTTCGCAAGCTTTTATCAGAGATGCAGGCAGCAACAATACCATTACTGCTACGGTTACTTATTCCGGCGACAAGATTTCGAAAATCAAATATCTGGATAATGTAACGCCTCATGTTATTAATCATCTTTATACACTCTCATATACCGGAGATAAATTATCTGAAATATCAATGGATCAAACATTGGTTTCTTCCTCAAATCACAGTGACTTCACAATTTATTATGATGCAAACGGACAGTTATACAGAATTGTAGAAAAGAAAAAAATGGGAGGCAGTTCCAATTATACCCATTATGTGGAAAATAAATTTACTTTCGCTGCAGGTAATGTAGCAAAGCTTGATTATACAACCATGCTCATGAATGGAGGCAATCCGGATCCTTCAACCTCAACTACCGTGTCATATGCTTATGATAACTATGATAACAAAATAAATCCCTATACCACTTTACCGAAAGAATATTTCATGATAACGGGTACTTTATTCCCGATTAACTTTAATGCATTATCATCTAATAATACCGGAAAAATTACTTTAGTCAGTTCGGGTGCGCCGCAAACCACAGTGCCGAAATCTTACCTGTATGATTCTCAGAATTATCCGGTTTCAGATCCCGGGCAGGTTATTAAATATGTATATAAAGCTTTATAACTATATTTTATCTTTATTAGTTTTGTTTGAAAAGGAATAAAAATATGATTTTTATTCAAAAAAAAACTATATTTGTGAAAAAATAAATAATCCCACCTTGGAATGAAAAGACTTTTTTATTTTGTTTTGCTTTTAGTAGGTATTTCTGCAGTTCATTCTTGTAAAGATCTGGCAGATGAAGACGGAAATCCGCTGCTGGATATTAACAATAATACCGGACTTATCGGTGCACGTGCACTTTACAGAGAAATTACAGATGCTGATACACTGGCTACATATCATTATAATGGCCTCCAATTGTCCAGAGTGGATACAAGAAAGGCTTCCGTAACAAATGTACAGTATAGTGGGGATAAGATAAGCAGGATAACCTTTAGAGGTTTTCTTGATGCTGATAATAATGGTACACCTGATGCAGACAGTACTTCATATGAACAACAGTTCACTTATGGCAATACGGGAAGACTGGAAATTATTTCCGAAACACGTTCCGTATACAACAGAACAGCGCCGGTTCCGCCATCAACAACTCCGGGGCCTTGGACGATTCTTAGAAAATCAAAAACCCTTTATAACCTTACATACAATTCTACAACTTCAAAGCTTGCTAAGATTGTTATGCAGACAGGGAACGAAACAATAGGTGTTCCTTTTGCGTACAGTAATTTTTCTGAAACAACCTATGAATATTCAGGGGATAATGTAACTAAAGTAATAAGAGGTTACGGACCTATCGCAGGAGGTGTATTCGGTGCAGTAAATACAAAATATGGCTATGAGTACTCCAATTATGATGCCCAGATCAATCCATTTACGTTACTGCCGATGGCTTATAAAATTTCCAGATTATTATCTACTGAGCAAAATGACATGGAAAGCTGGATTCTTTCTCCAAACAGCCCTAAAAGAAAATCTGTATCTGATCTGATGCAGCCGGTACCGGTACCAGTAGTTGTATCTACAGATTACAATTATGACGCCCAAACGTATATGCGAAAAGGATATGGCATAAACTACATTTACAAACCGCTATAAGAATAATCTTCACATAATATTAAACTCAATCTATTACAGATTGAGTTTTTTTGTTCCTAATACCTTAATTTTGCAAAAAATTTCTCAATGAAATATTTGATAGTAGGCCTCGGAAATAAAGGCTCGGAGTATGAAAATACACGCCACAATATAGGTTTTAAAGTCGCGGATAAAATTGCTGAAACATTGGAAGTCCCTTTTAACAGTACCAACTTCGGATGGATGGCAGACGGAAAGTACAAAGGAAGAAGAGTGTTGGTTCTAAAACCGGATACCTATATGAACCTTTCGGGAAATGCCGTAAGATACTGGATGCAAAAAGAAAATATTCCTTTGGAAAATATATTGATCATAACCGATGATCTTGCTCTTCCTTTCGGAACGTTAAGAATGAAAGGAAAAGGATCTGATGCAGGGCATAACGGACTGAAAAATATCAATGAAATCCTTCAGACACAAAATTACGCAAGACTTCGCTTTGGGATCTCGGCAGACTTTTCCGAAGGCAGACAAGTAGATTATGTTCTCGGAACATGGAATGATGAAGAAAATGCAGCACTTCCCGAAAGAATTGAAAAATTCTCGAAAGCAAGTTTGTCATTTGTATTTGCAGGAATTAATAACACCATGTCTGCTTTCAACGGGAAATGATGTACACAACAGGATTTTTTAACAATTAACGCTTATATACCGTAATGTCCATAACAATTTTTTTCTCAAGAAAATTCTTTTCATTGGGTGTAAACTGGTAATTGTGTTCCTGCTCAAAAAATTCCAACGGAGTAGTTGCGGTATCATCCGCCTTCCATTTGATGATCATTATAACATCGCTTCCAGAATTGATATCTTTTTTATCCGAAAATGAAAAAGAAGTGCTCGGAAGAGGATTATTCATATCTTCTCTAAACTCAGATTTAGCTTTTTTAGGCTGCATCTGGGTCATATCCTTTAAGAGCAGTGAAAAAGGTTTCCCGATGTATTTTTCTTTATTAATTTCAAATTTTTTAGCATAAGAAAGCGTATCCGTTACCGCCTTTTTCCCGGAAGTTTGAGATTTAACGAAACCATTGAGGAAGAAGAGAAATATAGAAAAAAGCAATTTTATTGATACTGGCATGGTTGATATTCATGATTTTGCTGTTCAAAAGTAAGCATTTCCGGAATAAATCATCTGATCTATTTATGTTTTTATCATTAAAGATATGTACTTCATGTAATCCAAAAAAGGCCATCGATCTTGATGGCCTTCTGATGTACTTTTAAATTTAATTTCCAATCTATCTAACTATAACATATTTATTGATTGTCTTTTCGTAGTTGACTGATAGATAAGAGTTGATTACAACCAGCTTACGGCTCCGGTTTCCACATCATAGTTAGCGCCTACAATTTTAATCTTGCCTTCTTCCTCAAGTTTTCTGAGTGTTGAACTCTGCTTGCGGATATCTTCAATAGCACTTTTTACATTTTGATGGTTTAATCTTTCTAAAAGATCGCTGTTTTTCGAAGAACGCTCTTCGCCGTCTTCTATTACTTGTTTGATGATCGGGTCGAAGTGATTGATAAGATGATTCAGGTTATCCATTCCAAGGCCTTCAATCTGCGCGGCATCAAGTCCGCCTTTCAATGCGCCGCATTTGGTGTGCCCCAATACAACTACCAGTTTGGAACCTGCTACGTTACATCCGAACTCCATAGAACCCAGAATATCCTGATTTACAAAATTTCCTGCGATTCTGATGCTGAAAATATCACCAAGACCCTGATCGAAAATAAGTTCTGCGGAAGTACGGCTGTCTATGCAGCTTAGTACTACGGCAAATGGCCACTGTCCCTCACGGGTAGCATTTACCTGCTCCAAAAGGTCTCTGTTGGCTTTAAGGTTATTTACAAATCTCTGGTTTCCTTCCTTTAAAAACTCTAATGCTTTTTCAGGGGTAATGGTAGACTGAGTTTCGTGAGTGTGTGCTTTCATATAATCTATTTATATTTTTAAAGTTAAAAAATTATTAAACAAAGAGCTTACATTGCTCTTTTATGAGTGACTACAATATGAGAATTTTCATCTCTTTCGTAGTCTCTGTATGATGTTTTGAATCCTAACAATTCTACATTAATGTCTTCTTCTTTGGCTCTGATATTAGCAAAATCCTGGATCATCTCCAAAACATCGGTGGCAATATAAGAAGTTCCTCTGGCGTCGATGGTAACGGTAGAGTTCGGTTTTATATTTTTCAATGTTTTTTTTATGGCGGCTTTATTCAGAAATGAAACTTCTTCAGCCAGTTTAATCGTTATTTCGTCTGCATCATCAAGCTTTTCCCTGCTCAGATAATATGCTCTTTTCATGTTTCCCTGCAGAATATAGAAAACCGAGATCGCAAGACCTATTCCTACTCCTTTCAGCAAATCCGTTGCCACAACGGCAATTACGGTTGCCACAAACGGAATAAACTGGAATTTTCCCAATTGCCAAAAATGTCTGAAAGTGGCCGGTTTTGCAAGCTTGTATCCCACCATAATCAATACTGCCGCCAATGTTGATAAAGGAATAAGATTCAAAATAACAGGAATTGATAAAACACAAATTAACAGAAGGATTCCGTGGATGATTGTTGACATTTTTGATGTAGCTCCGGCATTTGCATTCGCCGAGCTTCGGACAACTACCGAAGTCATGGGAAGCCCGCCGATAAATGAACTTACCAGATTTCCTATTCCCTGGGCTTTTAATTCCAGATTGGTGTCTGTAATTCTTCTTTGAACATCCAGCCTGTCGGAAGCTTCAATACAAAGCAGCGTTTCGATTGAAGCTACAATAGCAATTGTTGCTCCGGCAATCCATACTTTCGGATTTAGAAAGCCATTGAAATCGGGAGTGGTAATAAGGTTTTTAAAATCGTCCAGCGACTGTGGTACCGGAAGAGATACCAAATGTTGCGTTTGTATCGCCAGTGAGCTGCCGGACATTTTAAAAATTTCATTCAGAACGATACCTGCAACTACTGCTACAAGGGCGCCGGGCAGCATTTTTATTCTTTTCAGAAAATGAACCCTGTCCCAGGTGATTAATATAGATATAGAAACAAGCGTTACAATAATTGCTCCCGGATGTATGGCTCCGGATAATTCTGAAAAATATCCGAAGTTCAGTCCGTTATCAAAAATCGACTGGTGTCCTTCATAATCTTTATCGAACCCCAAAGCATGCGGAATCTGTTTTAAAATAATAATAATCCCGATGGCTGCAAGCATTCCTTCAATAACATTATTGGGAAAATAATTGGAAATGCTTCCTGCTCTTACGAAGCCTAAAACCAATTGAATAATTCCGGCAATAATTCCGGCACAAAGAAAAATATTGAATGCGCCAAGATCTGTAATTGCTGTAAGTACAATGGCTGTTAATCCAGCCGCCGGACCCGATACGGAAATATTGGAATTACTGATTGAACCTATGACCAAGCCTCCTACGATACCCGCGATAACTCCGGATAACGGTGGGGCGCCCGAGGCAAGTGCAATTCCTAAACACAAAGGAAGCGCTACTAAAAATACAACGAGTCCTGAAGGGAAATTCTCCTTTATTCCTCCTATTAATGATGTTTTTTTCATGATGATAAACTGCTGTGAATAGAACTGATTTATTATTCTTTTAATAAAATCAATTACAAAAAATTGGAAATTTAATTTTATAAATAGTACATCGTATCCAATACCAAAAATGATATGAATAATGATTAAAAAATCTGACTAAGAATTAAGCTTCCGGAGGCGGAGAAAATATGGATAATAAAGGAGACAGATGAAAGGAATCATCTACCGGTACAAAAGATTTTTCTTCCAGAGAGGGCTCGAAAAACTTCAGATAATCAAAAACATCCAGAGTTTTGGGAAGGGTCTTTTCGTAAACAATAAAAGAGGATGGGTGAGAGTGTGGTTCTTCTTCATTAATTACAACATTGGTTCTCGTGAGATCCCAGCCCAATACCGAAGCAATACCCGGTAAAGCCGTGAAGTTCAGGAAAAACAGTAATGTAATAATACTCCAGAGTTTCATTTCACTTTTTTTTAAGAAAAACTATTTGGTTTTTCTGCTCATAACCCAATCGGAACCCGTAAGGTTGTAAATTTTCTGGATGTCTTTAAGGATTTTCTCAAAATCAATTTCCAGATCAATAATCTTACCTGTCCTGAGGTCAAACACCCAGCCGTGGACAACAGGATATTCCTCAAGGATGTATCTTTCCTGTACACAGGCCATTTTAATGACGTTGATGCATTGCTCCTGAACATTAAGTTCAACCAGCCTGTCATAACGTCGGCCTTCATCTTCAATAGAATCCAGCTCGCTTTGATGAAGTCTGTAAACATCGCGGATGTTTCTAAGCCATGGATTCAGAAGTCCCAAATCTTCGGGCGTCATGGCTGCTTTTACACCGCCGCAGTTGTAATGACCGCAGACAATAATGTGTTTTACTTTCAGATGTTCTACAGCGTATTGAATAACCGCTGTGGAACTCATATCCAATGTATTAACAATATTGGCAATATTTCTGTGGACAAAAACTTCGCCGGGTTTTGCGCCCATCAGTTCTTCTGCGGTTGCCCTGCTGTCGGAACATCCGATGTATAGATAATCTGGATTCTGGGTCTTTGCAAGATCATGAAAGAATTCCGGATTGTCTGCCAGTTTAGACGCTACCCATTTTCTGTTGTTTTCAAAAATAACTTCGTACGATTGTGACATAATTTTATTGGTATAATTATTTATTTCGTGTAAATTATTTTTAAAATCAATAGACTAAATCAATAATGCTACAAAAATAGAATTTTTAGTGAAAAATCAATGTTTTTTAACAAAGTTTAATATTAAAATATGCTTAAAATCACATGACATTACCACGATTCATACAAATAATTTAGATTAAATAAAATTACAAAGTAAAATTAAAAAAATTAGGATTAATTTAAAAAATGCTGCAACTAAATGATTTTTGAAATTCAAATTGTAAAATGCATTTTACTACTCTGGAAGTTGGCTGTAATTTATACTTTCCATTTTCAGGTTTAAATATTTATTTTCTTGGTTTTTATAAACGGAAGGTGCTTCCAATCCCATATATTTCATAATTAGCGGATAAATATAGGTGGTCTGTGTCTGCAAGGTTTCCCGGCCTGTGATTTTATAAACAGAAGGTACTTTATCACCGAACCAGACAAAAAACGGAACCTGGGTAGACTCTTTAGAGTCAATATGCAGCAGCTTATTTCCCTGTATTTTTAACCCGTGATCGGCAACATAAATAACTACTGAATTTGTATTTTTTAGCATGTTGAAAATACTTCCCATAACGTAGTCCGTATATTTTACAGAGCTGTCATAGCAGTCCAATCCTTCGGAATTCCAGGTTGAAGGTAATCTGTTGCATGGATTCGGGTGGCTCCCCATGATATGCAGAACCACAAATTTATCTTCTTTATTTGTGATAACATTTTTAAGTTCAGGAACAATTACCTCATCATATCCGTTAATCCATTTCTTATTTTTTGAGAGTGAAGCCATTGCCGTTATTCCTCTGGAACTGGCCTGTGTACTAAGCCAGAAAGAATTGTACCCGCTTTGATTGGCAAGATTAATAACATTATATGAAAGCTTGTCATACCGCTGTTTAAATTCATCCGGATGAATACTGGAGAGCATCAGCGGAACGCTAAGATTGGTTATTCCTGCGGGGGAAACGGCATGGTCAAAAATCATCATATTTTTGGCTTGCCGGTCTGCATTGGGAGTCGTTCTTTTTCCGTAGCCATATAAGGACATATTCTGTTTTCTTTCGGATTCTCCGATAATGAGAATTACATTTTTTACTCCCGGCTGTATTTTTTTGATATTGAATACCGGTACATTCTTTTTAATGGCATCAATATCTTTCTGTACTTTCATAGCCATATTAAAATCAGATAGATGATAATATACGTTTTTAATCATTTTTCCGCCTCCTTTATTGCTTATGTATCGGTGTTTAAGATAAAAAGCACATGGCATTATAATCCATAACGAAGCAATAAAAACAAATTTACCGTTGAATCTGATGATATTGTTTTTAAGATAAATGGCAGAATACAATAGCAATCCAAAAAAAACTAAAAACAGAAGTGTTGGCAAAATAAACATATAAGACATACTGAAAGCCTCATTCGTATTCGTCTCCAGAATACTTATAGCCATTCCCACATTAAATCCGGAATGATAAACAAAAAAACAGGATACGGAAATAAGAAAATTGATACTTAGCAGCAAACATAATATGACTGATAGTACAGTGGTATATCTATTTTTAAAAAGGAGTGCATTAAAAACAAGAAAAGAAAAGAACATGATCCCGTATTCCAGAATATTTCGGACGCTTTCAAACCATTCTTTATCGAAAAGTTTCTGAAAAATAAACTGAAAAGAAAGCAAAAGACCTGTAAGGTAAAGTAAAATGATAAGTGCGGGAATTATTTTTTTTAGCATGATATTGTGTTTTTTGGTAAGTTTTCAAATACTATACTTTCCGGTTGATATATCCTTTTGTGGCATTTTCTGCCGGAATTATTTTAGCAGGATTTCCAAGAACTACGGAATTGGGGGGAACATCAAAATTCACATAAGAATTGGGAACAATCAATACATTATTTCCTATTGTCACAGCTCCTACAATAACCGCATTAGTTCCGATCCATACTTCATCACCGATAACAGGAGAGCCTTCATTTTTGCCACGGTTCTGCTGCCCGATAGTCACTCCCTGGGCAATATTGCAGTTTTTTCCGATAATCGTATCCGGATTGATGACCAGGCTTCCCCAATGACCAAGATAAAAACCTTCCCCAATTTGTGTTTCAGGATAAATCTGAAAACCATATTTAATCTGGTAATGCCGTAAAACGATTCTCCAAAATATATTTAAAAGTCTTATTTTGTGATGTTTCTGAGCCATCCTCAAAATATAAACAAAATGAAGATTGGGATTGATGCATTTTTTCCAGATTTCAATTCTGGAGAGCCATTTTCCGCTTTCCCGGTAAAAATCTTTTTGAATAATAGAATAATCTGACATAATGCGTGTTTTTTTAAACTTCGTCAATAATTTTTTGAAGATGTTCCACCGATTTTTCCAAAACAAACGGAAGCTCAGTCTTTGCAATTCTATTTTTATATTCTTCAGCAATATTTGTATCGGTAAGAAATTTTTTCATTCCCTCATAAATTCCTTCTTCGGAGTTGGGAGTGATGGTTCCCAGCCTTCCGTCCTCAAGAAGATCCCGTATTCCTGAAATATCGGTTGCTGAAACCGGTTTGTTGAGGATAAGCGCTTCTGCAATAATGGTGGGAAAACCTTCATGCCTCGATGACATAATATAAAAATCTGCTTTTTTCAGGTAAGGATAAGGGTTGCTGCTGAAACCATACATTTTTGCCGTCTCCTGAAGACCAAGCCTGTTAAGCTGATCCTGAATGTTATTGAAATCATAGCCATCTCCAATGATTAGCAGCTGATGTTTGAATCCCTCATCAATCAGTTTTTTATGCACATTCAGCAGTCGGTCATAGCCTTTCTGAGGATATACCGTACCTACTGTAACAAAAGTGGGGAGATTGTCGGTAAAAGGGTAGTCATGGATTTCGGCGTCTGCTTTTTTCAGCGTATCATTCCTGTCGATGGGATTGAATATTTTGATAACGGAAGCTTTCTCTGCTTCGTTCTTTGCCAGGTCGTATATCCCGTCACGGAGTTTATTGGAAATTACAAGAATTCTGTCAAACCTGAAAAATTCACGGATTACCTTTGGTGTATAGCCTTTTACGTTGAAAATATCATTCTGCACCCAAATAATTTTCTTTGAATTTTTCTGCGGACTTGAAAGTATTTCCCGGTACATTGCATGAATGGCTGCAATTTCCACATCGTATTTTTTATTTTTTAAAATAAATCTGTAGAGCAGAAAAGGAAACCAAAGGAACATTTTCTCATAAAGTACCCTGAATGCTTTTACGGGAATATCTTTCGGCCTGTTGGTGGTGATCATTTCTCCTTTTATGAGGTAATGCAGCGTTATCCAGGAAGGAATTTCCTGTAGGTACAGCCCGGAGTAGAGATTCAGGAGAAGATCAATTTCGTATTTATCCGGGGGAAGGTTTTTCAGGAAATTAACCAATACTTTTTCTGCGCCGCCATGACGCAGCGAACCTATTCGAATGAGGATTTTTTTCTTTTTCAATTTGTTTTTTTCTTTTGTGTTTACGAGAACTAAGTTATTTAATTTTTCTCGCTTTCTTGTACTTATGAGGAAGATTTTCTTTGATATAAGCATCAAGTTTTTTTCTGTCCTTTTCCAGTTCCCTGGGATATTCAGGATTATTTTTTAAAACGATGTCTCCGTAATCTTCTATTGTACAGAGAAACTGTGCAGGATTTCCGATAAAAACCGTATTATCAGGCATTGATTGCGACAATACGGAATGGGCTCCCAGAATACAATTGTTCCCGATTTGCACATCCTGCATAATCACACAGTTCAGGCCGATGGTGCAATTGTTTCCTATTTTTATCCTTCCCAGGATTCTGGCATCTTCGTAGCCGGGAAGTTTTCTCAGCAAAGTAGTGGTTCCGCCATGATTTACAAACCTGACGCCGGCAGCAATATTTACATCGTCTCCAATTTCAATAAGGTAGGGTTCGGTTCCGAAAAAAACTTTATCGGGCATGTTAAAATTTCTGCCTACCTTCATGCCTTTATATCTGGCAACCGCAAGGCTGGCTCTATTAAGGAGGGAATGATAGAATGCGTGCGTTTTTATTAAAACTCTAAATAAAAAAATCATCAAAAGTGTACATTTGTTTTGTTACTTTTGCAAAGAAAGAAAATTTTTTAACATGATGAAAATTTCTAAAATAGAATATTATCTTCCTCAGTCTGTGCTCACTAATGATGATCTTGAAAAATTATTTCCGGAATGGAGCTCAGAAAGAATCCACGAAAAAGTAGGGATTTCCCAGCGCCACATTTCTTCTGATAATGAAACGGTTTTGGATATGGCTGTAAAGTCTTCTGAAAAAGTTTTTGAAAGCTACGACCGCAGTAAGGTAGATTTTATTTTATTCTGTACCCAAAGCCCTGATTATTTTCTTCCGACAACCGCCTGCCTTCTTCAGGACCGCCTGAAACTGAGAAAAAATATTGGCGCTATTGATTTTAATCTCGGCTGCTCTGGTTTTGTGTACGGATTGGCTTTTGCCAAAGGTCTGATTTCTGCAGGAATTGCCAAAAGTATTCTCCTGGTAACTTCAGAAACCTACAGTAAACATATTCATCCGGAAGATAAGGGGAATCGCAGCATCTTCGGGGACGCCTCCGCATCTGTTATTGTGGAAAAGGCAGAAAATTACCGCGATTATCAGTTTTGCCTCGGCACGGACGGAAGCGGGGCAGAAAATCTTATCGTGAAAAAAGGAGCTTTTAAAAAAGATTTTGAACCTAATCCCGAACATGAATTTAATCCTGAAAATATATACATGAATGGTCCTGAAATTTTTAATTTTACGATTGAAAATATCCCTGGGCTGGTAAAAGAGACCTTGATGGTGAACGGAATGGATATGGATGATATTGACCATTTTGTTTTTCATCAGGCGAATTCTTTTATGCTGAATTATTTACGGAAAAAAACGAAAATTCCGGCAGATAAATTCTACATTGATATGGAAAAAACAGGAAACACCGTATCTGCAACTATTCCCATTGCCCTGAAAAATATGATGGATAAAGGAATCTTACAAGAAGGAGATAAGATCCTTATGGCTGGTTTCGGTGTAGGATATTCCTGGGGCGCAACGGTTATGGAAATGTAAAACAAATTTTAAATTATATTAAATGAAAACATCTGTTTTTTTAGAAAAACTACAGGAGGAACTCGAAGAAGATGAAACCTTAACTACAGAAACCAATCTGAAATCTTTGGAAAGCTACGATTCAATAAGCCTGCTTTCCATTATTGCTTTTGTGGATGAAAATTTCAATAAGAAAATCGACACCAAACATTTTAAAGATATAGAAACGGTTTCGGATCTTATGAATGTTATCGGGAAAGAAAATTTTGAAGAGTAATGGATCCCTTTTCATTAAAAAACAAAGTAATTCTTATTACAGGAGCTTCTTCCGGCATTGGAAGAAGCTGCTCTGTGGAATGCAGCAAAAGAGGAGCGAATCTTATTCTTGTGGGAAGAAACCATAACGAACTGATGATAACCGTATCCCTGCTTGCTCCCGGAACTAAAGCCGAGATTATTGCTGCAGATATTACACAAACTGAAAATCTGGAAGCGATGATAGCAGATAAGGTTGCGGACTTAGGCAAAATATCAGGATTTATACATTGCGCGGGGATTGAAAAGACATTGCCGCTAAAAAAACATAGTCCGGCACTATACCGCGATATATTTGAGATTAACGTTATCGCAGGCTTTGAAATTGCTAAAATTTTATCCCTAAAAAAGTATAAAGATGAAACTTCCAGCTTTGTATTTATTGCTTCGGCTGCCGGCCTAGTGGGAGAGCCGGGAAAAGCAGCCTATTCGGCAAGCAAGGGAGCGGTGATTTCCGGTGTACGTTCTTTGGCGATGGAGCTTTGCAGAAACAATATACGTGTTAACAGCATAAGTCCGGCGATGGTAAACACCCCGATTTTAGAAAAGATGTTTGAAGAGATTGGCGAAGAAGCTTCTTCTGAAATTATCAGGAAACACCCTCTGGGAATAGGAAATCCTGAAGACGTGGCAAACGCCTGTATTTTCCTGCTTTCTGATGCTTCAAAGTGGGTCACCGGAACAAATATGGTGGTTGACGGCGGATATTCTGCACAGTAATCAGCTTTTACACACCGTGATGATCATTTCTTCAATCCTGTTAAATATTCTTTGATTATCAAACTGGCTTTCAATATCTGTAAGGTTTTCTCTGATCTTAGCAACCAGCTCGGGATCAGTCAGGAAAGTTTTTATTGCAGAATACATTTCATCTGTTTCATACCTGATAAGATATCCTGTTTTGCGGTCTTTGATCATGAGTCCTACATCTCCAACATTGGTAGCAATAATAGGTTTCCGGAGGATTAATGCTTCTGCAATTACCAAAGGCCAGGCTTCAGATTCTGAGGGAAGAATAAAATAATCTGCTTTCCTGATGTAAGGATAAGGATTCATCTGATTTCCTTTTAAAATAAAGGTTTTTTCAACATTGTATTTTACTGCCTGTGAAGTCAGGTTCTTCATTTCATCGCCGTCACCTATGATAATGATACTGTGGTGAAATCCTTCATTGATAAGTTTTTTATGGGCTTCAATAAGTTTATGGTACCCTTTCCTGGAATGAAGCCTTCCGATGGAAACAAAAACGGGTCCTTCAGGGAAGTGTTCCGGTTCCTCTTTTGCCTTAAGTTTAATTTCCTCAACAGGAATAGGGTTGATAATTACACTTTCTGGCGGGTAATTAAGATCAGGATAGTAATGATGCATCATGTCCTTGATTTTATGGGAACAATAGACCATATGGTCAAACTTGGGAAAACTTTTTAAAATTCCCGGTACCAAAGGCTGAAATTTAGGAACATTGATTTCGGAATGAAACCATCCTATTTTCTTCGAATTTTTGTTGGTAGAATTAAGTATTGCATCATAATCTCTGTAATCCATGCCGATTTCCACGTCAAAACTATCATTGATAATGCTGTCTGCAATAGAGGGGTTATTTTTCAGCTTCTTCAGTTTTAATCTTCTTCCTGCAAGCTGGATTTTTTTCAGCAGAGAATTGCTGGAGAAATCTTCTTTTCCCGGAGTAAGATGTATTTTCCTTATGTGTCTAGGGATTTCATCACGCAGTTTACCCTGGTTGAGCGTAAGACATACAGTCATTTCAAATTGATCAGGATTAAGATTGTTAAGTAAGCTAAGCAATACTTTTTCTACCCCTCCCATTTCCATAGAACGGTGTCTGAACAATATTTTAATTTTTTTTTCTGACATTATCCGAAGATTGATTGTAAAGTTATCTGTATTTTTTTTCTGATTCTGAAAGGCATTTGATGCTGATATTGAAGCAGGTCAAATATTTCGTCAGCACTTGTGTAAAATTCAGGGATTTTTTTTCCGTTGATGATCTTAAGATTTCTTCGTTTCATCGTATTGAAGATCACTTGGGCAAAATACTCATGGGATTTCTTTTTGTTCTCATTTTGTGAGATTCCTCCCTCATGGGTTCTGTAAAGATAATTGGTTTCATCAATGAACCGCACCTTTCCTTTTTCATACATTTTCAGGTAGAGATCCTGATCTTCACCTATTTTTAATTCAGGATTCATTTTCTCTGTTTTGTCATACACAGCCTTCCTGAATCCTACAAAATGTGCAATCTGAATAGGAAAATTAAAAAAATAAAGGTTGCCGTTCGGTATCTGCATGGCAGACCTGAAGGGTGCAATTGGTTTAAGATGATGATCACAGATCATAAATCTGGAATAAGTAAGTACGGTATCTTGTTTCGACTGAAACAATTCTATCGATCTTTGGATGGCGGTGGGAGTAATGGCATCATCAGGATCTACAAATCCGCAGATTTCTCCTTCAGCCAACTCAATAAGCTTACTTTTAGTGACGCCTACGCCGGAATTTTTATCATTTTCAAAAAACTTAAATCTGGAATCTCCTGAAATGATTTCCCGTATTTTATTTTTCTCGTTTTCAGAGGAAGCATCATCCAGAATAATGGCTTCCCAATCCGTATGTGTCTGCTCAAGTATACTTTCATAACAATCCCTGAAGAAATGAGAATTGTTGTAGTGTGCAATAAGAATAGAAAACTTCATGACTGTTCTTTTAACATTAAACCCTGATGATTGACTACAGTTGTATTGGACGGAATATCCCTGTAAATAACACATCCTGCTCCAATAATGCAGTTGTCGCCGATGGTAACTCCCTTTAATACCGTAACATTACTGCCGAGCCAGCAATTGCTGCCGATTCTGATCGGCGCTTTAGTAAAATCTGAATGAAACAGTTTAAATTCCGGTTGAGTCTGGTAGAGATGGTTGTGATCATACAGCTTTACATTCTCCCCGAACAATGTATGATCTCCAATGGAAATATGTTCCAGGCAATTGATGGAACAGAAGTTGTTCATGAAAAAATGATTCCCGATTTCTAAGGTGGAATTCTTTTCTACAAGGATATGTACATAATTTCTAAAATTAGCATGGTTTCCTATGGTAACTTTATTTAAATTTTCATGCAGGATGAAATGGTCACTGGTTCCCAGTCTTATTTCTTGAAAATAAACGTTAGGATGTCTTTTGAGGAGAGAAATCTGATTCCTTCTCTGGACTTTTGCTAAAAATTCATTAAGCATAGTATTTTTTTTCTCATTTGTATCATACAAATATAATTTGTTTTACATAATTATAAGAATAAATCTTATTTTTGTGCCTTAAAATTAATACTTTATGCTAAAAGTCTCCGATCCGGAGTGCTTTTGAATAAAGTAAAGCATGTTGCGATTCTGTGAAGATTAGTCAGATTACATTTACCCGGTTTGTCGCTGCAATGGCGATTGTTATTTCTCATTTTAATAAAGATTTGTTTTTATACAAGATCAGGTTTATTTCGGATATTTTTCTCCGGGCCAACGTGGGAGTGAGCTATTTTTTCATTCTTTCCGGCTTTATCATGATTATTGCTTATCACAAAAAAGAAAAGATAGGGTATCTGGATTTTTACCGGAACAGGGTAGCCAGGATTTATCCTTTGTATATTGTCGGCTTGCTGCTTTATTTTTTTACCAGATATTCGGATATCAGTTTTTATAAAAGTTTTTTATATCTTTTAGGGATCCAGAGCTGGATTCCCGGAAAAGCGCTCATTCTGAATTTTCCGGGCTGGTCTATTTCTGTAGAATTTTTGTTTTATCTGGTTTTTCCCTGGCTCTACAATTATTTATATTCTAAAGGAAACAAAAGTATTTGGATTATTGCCGTTTTGATCTGGATCGGAACTCAGGTATTCTCCAATTTATACGTTCATTCACCTGCCTATAAAGGTCCGCACACTGAGAGTCATGAATTCAGTCATTATTTCCCGCTTTGGCACATCAACGAGTTCTTAATAGGAAATATTGCAGGCTTGCTCTTTGTGAAAAACCGTAAAGAAAAGAACTATGACCTGGCAGTTGTTGTATTTTTTATGGCAATTCTCCTGTCTTTAATTTTTATTCCACTGAATTTTCATAATGGGTTAATGGCTGTTTTCTTTGTTCCTGTAATTTATTTAATTTCCTGTAATAACGGTCTTATCACTAAAATTTTCGCCATTAAGCCGCTGGAATTTCTCGGAGAAATCAGCTATGCTGTTTATATCATCCATATTCCTGTTCTGTATATTGTAAGATCATTTTTATGGGATTATTTCCAAATGTCTGAAAGCAATACATTGTTTTGGATCTATATGCCGGTTTTAATGATTGTTTCGGCTGCCCTTTATCAATTTGTTGAAAAACCGATGCGTGATTATCTGAGGAAAGTAAATTTTTTAAGGCGATAAATCAGGCTTACCGATAAATTTAGTTTAAATAATTTTAAATTAAAATATTAAAAAAGATCTTTCCGGAAATTTATATTGTACAGTCCGGAACGGATGCTTTGGTAATCTGTAAAGAGGTACTTTACAATCATTCCCCATTTTTTCAGAAAATGAGCATTGGCAATACGGAAGCTTCGGTATACTCTTTTAATATGTAGTTTGACCTCATCGGGAATGCTGCTTTCGTTCTTCGCCCAATGATTAACTTCCTCCCAAAAAATAACCCTTGTTGAGGCAGGCTTGATTTCTCTGGCATCTACTTTGGTGATTCTGTTGTTCTCGTGAACACCGCGTACAGCAACTGCCTTGTCGAGTATTCCAGGATACAGATCAAGATAATAGGAGAGACGGAATAAAAATTCCGTGTCCTGGTGAAGCTTTAAATGGGTTTTAAAAAAACAATCTACCTTTTGCAGAGCACTTTTCCGTATAGTAAGGGCATCAATGCTGAACAATCCAAATGTTCCCTTCATGTTCAGCAGCCCGGGGAAAACATGTTCCGGCGGATGTTGTTGGTAAACGGTGGTCAGCCTGTCACCGAATATTTTATAATATTGTTTTTTTGCTTTTTCCGAATAATAATGAACACCTATTGCTCCATAAACTCCTTCTACATTTTCGTTCATAAATAGCTTCTTTTCTGCTTCAAAACGATTGGGGAGATAATAATCATCCGCATCGAGAAAAGCAATAAAATCACCTTCTGCCATCGTTATTCCTACGTTTCTGGTGGCTCCTGCACCATGATTTCCTTTGTCGAGATGCTGATAAAGTTTTACCCGGCTGTATTTTTTAGTGAGTTCCCGGCATACCTGCAGTGCATTATCAGGAGACTTATCTTCTACCAATATGACTTCAAATACTTCTTCAAACTGAAGAGCAGATTCTACTGCCTGGGAAACATATTTCTCTGCGTTGTAGACGGGAATAATAACTGAAATTTTCATTTGATATGTGTTTTAGTTAGATGAAAGAGTTATCTGCAATTCATTTATAGGTACGATGAACATAGTTTTTTTAAATATTCTTCTGGTGGTATTTCTGAGAAAAAATCTTCAGTGTAGCTGTTGAACTCTATTGTATAAAAGGAACCTTCCTCAATTATTTCATAATATGCTTTTCTGCCCAGATGTTTCTCCAGTTGTGATAAAATTTCATATAATGTAAATTGATAGGGATATGCCAGATTAACAATCTCATTACTGAAGTTTTTCAAATACCGATTGATAAATGATGCAATGTCATCTGTACCGATCAGGATTCGTCTTGCATTGTTGTGCAGCATCAGCTTATTTTCCGAAAGGATTGATTTTTTCAGAAAATTGATTAATGTATTAGGATTCCCGCCACGTCCTACCGCATTTCCCACTCTGAAGATGATAAAGTTTCTGCAGCGTTCTGCAATCAGTTTTTCAATATTTAATTTGTGAATTACATAATGACTTTCAGTTTTCGTAGGATCATAAATACTGCAGGTAGAAAAATAGACAAGCTTTTTGTCAGGATTATGGCTGATAACAGATTTCAGAAGCGAAGTTTCTCTCTCAAATTCAGAAAGTTTATTTTCAAGAGAATTGGAAACTCCCGATGCAAAGAAAACAATGTCTTCTTTGTCATAAAATTGTAAGGCATTTGCCATAATTCCATTACCTATAATCATAAATTATTTTTTCATCATTTGTTATTTAAAACTTAGAAACGGCAGGATATTTTTAAAAATAATCCAGGTCTTTTCCCGGCTCTGTTCATCGCTCAAGATATCACACCAGATCATCTGATGACACCTTCCGGATAGTCTGATGGTTATAAAAAACTTTTTCCTTCTTTTAGAGATTGTTTTTTGTTATAAAGAATCCTTTTCCAGTCCAACGAATAACAGATTTTACTTTTGATATAATGCTCTTTAAGGGATTTCAGCCTGAATGTTAATAGAGATTTTATCATCATTTTACAGGAATTCATATATATTTCCCTTATTGACTGTTTATTATTAAAAGGATCTGAAAGCGTCATAATTAATTTTCTTTCATACAACAGAGCGGTATTATCAAAATACTTATTTTCGGTTCTCTTTTCTCTGTCATGGAAGATCACAGCTTCCGGTACAATACCTATTTTCAGGCTATGAAATAATACCCTCTGACAATAATTATCATCTTCTCCATAATGGTAAAATGAAGGGCTGAAACCGCCAACCTTTTCAATACACTTTCTTGTCAATAACCAGGCAGCGGCATTGACAAAAGGCAATTCATACAGTGGCGCTAAATTTTGTAAAAATATATCTGAATATAATTTTTCACATTTTAAAGGAACTATGTAATTTGAAAAACCAAAATCCAGCTCGGAACCATTTCCGTTGAGGTGTATTGGGCTCAGAATACCGAAGTCAGGATTTTTTTTTGCAATTTTAACCAATTGGTTAATCGTTTCGGGGGTTATATAAACATCCTGATTCATTAAAAATACATAATCGGCCCCTTGTTCGTACGCTTTTTTAATCCCGATATTATTTGCCTGTCCGAAACCTAAGTTAGTATAAAGTTTAATAAGCTGAACTTTAGGAAACCTCTGTTCGATAAAAAGAACACTATTATCGGTAGATGCGTTGTCTACGATAACCGTATGTTCTATTAATCCTGCCTGGTCAATAGAATAAAGACAGCGATCAATCCACTTGTCGGAATTATAATTTACAATAATTATTTTAACCATTTTTCAACTTTGAGGGCTTTGTATTTTTAATGTAATTCTTCAATATACCTTTACAAAATTCATTAGATGTAGTCACTTTGCATGTACCTGATTTATCTGAATAAATGAATTAAAAAGTTATATATTCTGTAAAGCTTACTGTTGTAAATATGCTCTAGTTTTTTTTCATAAAAGGTTATTCTTTTTAAAAGTGAGAGGTAGCTTGGGTAAAACTCATGAAAAAGCGCTTTGTGCTTTTCGTAAATCATATGATAGATAATTTCTTTTTTATGATCATCTTTAAAAACATCATTATTTCTTGAACTGCCGTAATGAGATCTGTAATTGAAAACCGGATACTCTATTTTGGTAACGGGCAGATTGCGATGAGAAGAAATAAGCTGTATCCAAAACTCCCAGTCTTCAAGACCATGTGTAAGTTTTTCGTCATACTTTATCCCCTGATCGAAATATTTTTTTGGAAACATGGAGGTACAAAATAATTTGTTTTGCAGTAATAATTCTTTAATACTGAATTTTTCCTCCATTGTTAATTTATTATTGATATGGCCAAACGTCACCGTATCAGAAAAAACAATCATTGTTTCTTTATTTTTAGCAAAAACTTCTAACATTTTCTCTAATGCTAATGGGTTTAGGGTATCATCTGCATCAAGAGGTAAAATATAGTCTCCTGTCGCTTGCTTTATTCCATGGTTTCGGGCAGAGGATACTCCTTTGTTTTCCTGATAGATATAACGTATTTTATGATTGATCAGTTTTTGAGCTACCTCTGATGTATTGTCTGTGGAGCCATCGTCTATAATAATGCATTCCCAATGTGTATAGGATTGAGCTATAATAGACTGTATGCATTCTTCTAAATACAGAGCATGATTAAAACAGGGAATTATAATGGAAACTTTACTCATCATTCATTATGTGTTTTTATTTATACATAATTAATCAGACCTAAATAAGTACGATTATTTAGCTGCTCTTATTTATTGTATTTATCTAGTATTCTTTTTAATGTATCCAGGTATCCGAAGCCATACTTTCTATCAGGCTCCAGAATATTACCTTCTGCCCATTCATTCCATGATTTTATAATCAATAAGTGTTCGGGATAATCATTTTTATCTTCAAGATAAGCAATCGCTTTTTCAATCTGCTTTTCAAATAGTTCCGGTGATGTATTGGTAAGTACAACTCCTCTGTATCCGCTTCTTGGAGTGTTGTCCCAGTTAGGCAGAAGACATGGAAAAGTAGGAACATTGCTTTCTACAAACTGCAGATCATTAACAATAGCTTGGGCATCCTGAGTCAGTACTTTTGGTTTGTTTTTTTTCTTATATCCGAGTAGTTCTGTTATTCTGTTTTTATAATATTGATAATGGGAAATATATTCCCCTTTTTTAATATAAGGAATCCATGCTTTCTGGAATGCATTGGATATTTTGCCGTCGTACCCCATTGATTTTAAATCAATATCATCACGGAGCTTATTAGACGCCATGACATATAAATCATCAAATCCGTTCTCTTTTGCCAGCGCCCTGAATTTTGAAATATAGTGGGGGGCTCCTTCATTTAAATGATTCGGGTGGTAGATGATGAAAAGAGGCTTATTATCTACCTTGATATACCTTTCGTCTTTAAAGAATGGGAGCAGGTAGTTGAAATGATCTATTAAATCTTGATCATTCGGATATACTTGCTCTGCCAGAATCTTTTCTGCAAGCCCATGCCATATCCCGGACCAGGTTTCGTTTGCCCAGCAGAAACAGAAGGGGAAATCTGGTTTTCCGGATGTAAGGACATCATTTGCAATTCTTTCCAGCAATTGTTTTCTATTGCCAAACCAATAATGGTAATAGATAAATCCATGGATTCCGTACTCTTTTGCCATCTGAGCCTGCTGTTCTCTAACTTCCGGAACACGAAGGTCATAATATCCCAGATCAGCAGGGTATATAGGTTGGTCATGTCCTTCAAAAAGAGGCTTTGCTTTTGTTACATTGGTCCATTCTGTAAAACCTTTTCCCCACCATTCGTCATTTTCGGGAACAGGGTGGTATTGAGGGAGGTAGAATGCAAGGGGTTTTATTTTCTTCATCATTGATTTAAAAATAATTTTTTAACGACTTCCAGATATTGTCTTCCAAACTTTTGGTCAGGCTCCAGATGGTTGCCTTCTGCCCATTCATTCCATGCATTAATAAAAATGAAGTTCTCTTCGTCAGAATATGGTTTAAAATCCAACTTAATATTTGAAAGCCATTTTTCAAAATATTCCGGTGACGAATCTTTGAGTATCAGGGTTGGGTTTTTTCCTCTTCTGGAAGTGTTGTCCCAGCCGGGCACAATAGATGGAAAGATTTTACAATGAAAATCCTTCTGAGGGGTTAAATTTTCTCCCATCCACTGGTAGGGAACGCAATTGTATGTATTCTCTGTTATTTTTTTACCAAGCCGTCTTTTAATTTTGTGTATAATCCCTTTTTTAGGTTTCCTTTTTCTGTCATGAGCTTCTTTCAAAACACTTTTTCTGCGTATTCCGAAAGGTTCAAAATCAATCACGGCATCAAACCCATCTACTAACTGATCCCATCCTTCCAAGTATGAAAATCCCATATGGCATAAATACAATTCCATCCCGGCTGCTTTGGCTTTTTCCCGCCAGCATTTAATGGTTTCCTGGATATTAGGAAGGATATTAGGCTTGTAAATGACGATAATGGGTTTATTATTTATTTTGATATATCTTGGATCACTCATAATAGGCAGCAGAAAATCAATATGATCTTCGTCATCCTTGACGGAGTATCTTTGTTCAAGAAGTATTTCATGATCACTGCCATCCCAACGTCTGGTCCAGTTTTCATTGGCCCAGCACAGCATAAATGGCAGATCTTCTTTCGGATTTTTTAATTTCCTGTCAATAGGCTCATGCATTAATCTTTTCCCGTTAAACCAGTAGTGATAATAACAGAATCCGTAAATTCCGTATTCTTTGGCCAGAAGTTCCTGCGCCATTCTTGCTTCTTCCAGCCTTAAGTCATAAAATCCTAAGTCTGCGGGAAGATGGGGCTGATAATGGTCTTCAAATAATGGTTTTGCCTTTGTTACATTAGTCCATTCTGTAAAACCTTTACCCCACCATTCGTCATTTTCTGGGAAAGGATGGTATTGAGGGAGATGAATGGCAATAGGTCTTATTTTTTTCATGTGTATGTATTTATTTTTTGAGTGTAATTTAATTACGTATTTTAATTTGCTTTCACCATATTCTTTTTTGTACGTCTATCAATGGTAGTATGAAATAGGCTGCTTGGCAATTGGTCTAACTTCATATTCATCTGCTAATTATTGAATAAATATTTGATCGTTTGTTTACAAGGTAAAACTTTCACCCATAACGGATTATTAATGGAAAGTTTTATGACTTTTAATTTTGAAAAAAATCCTAGACTGGTGGTGTAGGAGTAATGATCGGTTGGTTTTGACTCAATAACTGATACCAGTTCTTCATCTATTCCCTTTACAAATTTTTCTTCGTTAGAAACAGAACGAATTTTATGTTGTTTATCTCTAGAAAAGTCCTTGATTCTTTTCAGTTTCAAATTCCATCCTTGTGAGGAATAATTTTCTTGTAAATATGTTAGTTGTAAATTATTGATAAAGTTCCTGTAATTTTCATCTGTGATCATCCTGTCTACTTCAATTTGCCAGTTTTTCAGGTCTTTAGGATAGAATATTCCCTTTTCTTCATGATCCTCAAAAACTTTATAGACGCTTGCCGGATTATAGTGTAATACAAAAGGAACTCCAGCCATTGCCGGTTCCAGAAGAGAGGTGAAAGAGGGGATAGGGAAGCCCTCTAAATATAAATCTGCATTTTCAATATATAAATTAATATCTCTTGTAGGATGGATGAAAATTAAACTTTCGTGCTGATAAGTTTTTCTGTTAGGATTATTTGATTCAATTCCCACGATGGTAAAGACAACATATTCAAATTTTTTAACAATTCTCAGCGCCTCTTCATAAAAATTATATTCCTGATTGGGTTCATACTTCGATTCTCTGCCAATCGAAATAATGTTGAATGTTTGTTTTTCTAATTTTTTCACCGAATATGATTGACGTACAGGTATTGGTAAAAAAAACTGATCTTGTACGGGGATATTTCTGTTTTTCGAATCTTTTAAAATATTTGATTCTCTGATTTGTAAAAGGAAATCCGCAACAGGTGCTCCTAACCAGTACGTATGTTCAGCATGATTAAGAAAAAAAACAGGGCTTTTTATTTTTTTAGATGAAAAAATCATTGATGGGATCAAATCATGTGGATGAATGTGCAAAATAATTCTGCTGAACTGATTTTTCTTTAAGGTATCTACTATTTTTTGTGCTTTCTCAATAATGCTCAGGTTTTGATCGTAAACAAATAAGTTATTGTTGATTTTGTAGAGATACGATTCTGCTATTTCAGAAACTTCCTGAAAATTTTGCCATGTACTCATCAGATAATGTTTACTGGTTGTATCATTCTCAATCCAGCTGAAAATAAGCCTTGAATGTCCTCCTATATTACAGATTTCGGAAAAAAGATGTAATGTTGTATCCTGCGTATGCATATTGTTTTCTTCATTATCGAAATCTAAACTTTTAAGAGCTATTTTTCTAATGATTGATTCAAAACAATTAGAGGTGTAATATCCGGGGAAATTATACCACGCTGAATATGAAATTTTCTCTATATACATCAAACAATCATCATACTTCTTTTCTTTAAAAAGAAGCTTAGCAATCTTTAATGTTTTAAGAAAATATTTCTTATTCTCTAAAAGTCTTGACATGGATTAAAACGTATTAATAGTCCTAATAATCATATTTATTTGCTCATCATCCATCACAGGAGAAATAGGAAGGCTTAATACTTCTGCGTGAATTTTTTCACTTAAAGGATATGACAGCTCATTCCATTCTTTATACGCCTGCTGTTTGTGAGGAGCAACCGGGTAATGGATTAAAGTCTGAATCTTATTATCAGTCAGGTAACTCTGCAGAGCATTCCTATCGGAGGTTCTGATGACGAACAAGTGCCATACATGTTCTTTTTCATGCTCAGGATATTCAGGAACTACAATTTCAGGCGATTTAATTTCTGAAATATATCGTTTTGCAATCTTTCTTCTCAAGGTGTTTTCATGATCAAGATATTTTAATTTTACATTCAGAACTGCGGCCTGCATTTCATCCAGCCTTGAATTGAGTCCTTTATAAATGTTTAAATACTTCTGATTTGACCCATAATTGGCCAAGGCCCTTATCGTCGCTGCTAAGGTATCGTCATTGGTAGTAACTGCGCCGGCGTCACCAATTGCCCCCAGATTTTTTCCGGGATAAAAGCTGAATCCGGCGGCATGACCAAGATTTCCTGTTTTTATGCCATTCCATTCTGCTCCGATAGCCTGAGCATTATCTTCAATAATTTTTAAATTGTATTTTTCGGATAAATCTTTAAGCTTTTGAGAAAAAATAACACGCCCATATAAATGAACAATGAGAATTCCCTTTGTTTTTGCACTGATCTTTTCTTCAATATGGGTAAGATTAATATTGTAAGTATCAATATCAGGTTCTATCAGTACAGGTATCAGCCCGTTATCTGAAATAGCGAGAATAGAAGCAATATATGTATTCGAAGGGACGAGAATTTCATCACCGGGATTCATGACTCCTAATTCGATATAGGCACGCAGTATAAGACGCAGCGCATCCAGTCCGTTTGCGACACCTATAGTATGTTTTACCCCGATATAATGAGAAAGATTTGCTTCAAATGAAGCTAGCTCCTGTCCCATTAAATACCAACCTGATTGGAAAACCTGCAATAGTTTTGCTTCAATTTCAGTATGATGCTGTAAGTTTATTTGCTGTAGATCTAAGAATTTAATCATATTTTAAAGTTTTATAGAGTAAAAATCCAGCACAATACCTCTGGCTCCCATATTTTCTTTCTGCTGAATAAGACCTTCGTTCAATAACATGCCTTGTTTTTCTGTCGAAATACCAAAGCTGTAATATTTGCGTTCCTTGTATTTATTGATGAGTATATAATTGATAAAATCTAAAGCACCGAGTTTCCTTCCTTCCTGAGAAGCTGCCATGTATTGTGTATGTATCACATTCCCAAAATCAAAAATGACAATTCCGGCCAAGAGTGTATTGCCTTTCCGGGCTTCAAAAAGCTTGATTTGGTCCGGAAATTTTTCTTGTAATAATGAAATCTCTTTTATTGTATGCACGGGTTTCACACCAAATTTTTGCAGGACTTCCGAGAGCAGTTTCCAGTATTCATTAAAATCTTTATTTTCGGATACAACAATTTCTTTTTCTTTACATTTTTTCACCAACTGTCTTTTTGTTTCTGAAAAGCGGATGGGCTCCGAAAGATTGATGACCGAAGAAATATCTCTTCTTAACAGAATGGCATTGTGGCGGAAAAGAGCATATAAATCTTCTTCTGAAGGATATTTGTGGAAAATATGCGGAACCGTTTTATAGATCATCCGGCTAAAAGAAAGTTCCTGATAATATTTTATTATTTCACTGAAAATTTCCAGAACTTCAGCAGCTTTCACATATTTTGACATAATTAATGACCCAAAGGTAAGCCCTGCATGAGATATTATATCTTTTCCGTCTTCATTAGCAGGAAATACAGCCTGAATTGTGTTTTTATTGAAGATAAGCAGAGAATGGTCCGTAAAGCGATCAGAATGATATTCCATAAATTCCCTTTCAAAAAAGAAAAGTCCGTTTTTTGAAGTTGAGATAAAGGCATTCCAATCCTTTTTGAGGGTATTATTATATTTTACTATTTCAAATTTCATCTGGCTGCGGAAGTTTTTTTATAAGTTTTGCAGGATTTCCACCGATCATAGAGTAATCCGGGAAGCTTTTGTTTACGAAACTATTAGCTGCTACAACACAAAATTTCCCAAGATGTACTCCGGGCATTATGACCACATTGGCCCCAATCCAACTGTGATCACCAACGGATACTTCATCTTCAGTAACCGGAAATATCTTTTGCATTTCTTCACTTGCATTAGGACCGGAATCTGTCATGATATTTACATTTTGGGCTATAGAAACAGATTCGCCTATCCTGAGTTTTTTTCTATAGCCATTAAGGATAGAAAACATCCCTATATAAGATCTTTTTCCGATCTCCAGCTGATGGGTTTCAGATCCGTATATACTGCAGAATTTTGCAATTTTTACGTGATCTGCTATTTTCACGTTATTTATTGTTGTGCTGGGATCAATCACAACATTTTCTCCTAAAGAAATATTACTTGTTTTCATGGATAAAGAATTCAATAAGGTTAAGAATGTAATCCATCTCGAAGACTCCTAAAGCCTGATGCACCGGTAGGAAAAAAGCATCTTTTCCGTAAAAAACACTGCATTCAATCCCATGCTGCTGTAGAAATACCTTCAGCTTTACAATATCGCAGCCGTTGTTTTCAAACATACATACTGACGGCGTTTCAAACTCCGAATACTCAAAATAGGAAGTAAAACCAAGCTTCGTTAATCCTGCTATCATGTAGCAGTTATTATTTTTTCTTTGGTTAATGATATGTTCCGTATCCTGAAAATAATGAAGCACTAATTTTTGAAGATAATCCTTATAAATTTTGGTGTGGGTAATAGAGTAGTTTTCGCAGTTTATTTTCAGAATTCCTCCAAACTGTACGGGGAAAAACTTGGGGATGCTGTAAATGGTAAAGTCTCCGTGGGTTCCAATCAGGTTATTCTCATCATTAGAGAACATGCTCATGGCACAATCTTCAATAATGGGCAGATTAAATTTTTTGACGGTTTCCATATCATTATAAATTTTACCGAATTCATGAATGATGAAAACCACTTTGGTTTTGTCCGTTTTTTGTCTGGACCATGTGCAAAATTTTTCAATCTCTTTCGTAACGCAACTGCTCACATAAGAGTTTGCGGTTGTTGTAAGAATAAGTACTTCATCTTCTTTTTGAAGGAGGTAATGGCTTAAAGCTTTATTGATCGCTTCTTTTCCGCTTAAGAAATATTCATGTTTACCAAAAAATGAATTATACTTTTTTATTGTATTTTCGTTGCAAGAGCAGTCTTTTACAATCATGGCATTTTTTTCCAGATCCGCAGTGGAAAATGGACTGATAAAAAAGGAAGGCTGTCTGAAGCTTTCGGGATAGATGATCTGCTCTTTGTAAAAAATCATTTTCTTAATTTTTGGAAATCTTCATAATTTCTTATATAATCATTTTCATTATAATGATGTGATGCCAGTACCAGGCAGATTGCACCGGATGAAAAATTAATTTCCGATGCCCAGATTCCAGGAGGAATATGCAATCCTATATTCGGACGGTTTAAAAAAACCTGTCTTTTGAATTTGCCGTCATCCAGAGAAATCTCAAAGCTTCCGCTTGCCGCAATTAAAAACTGATGGCATTCTTTGTGGGAGTGTGCTCCTCTGCTTTCACCACCCATAATATCATAGAGATAGAACACTCTTTTTACATTAAATGGAAATGGAGAATTGTTTTCTACAACAGTGAGATTGCCTTCATCGAAAGTAATTTTATTTAAATCAATCACGCTGCAGTCAAATATTGAAAAGCTGCTGTTTTTCATGAACCAATATTTTAAATTCTTCAAAATCTCTTATATAGTCATTTTCATTATAGGGTTTATCAGATACAATAAGGGCAAGGGAATTGGTGGAGAAATTTTCTAATCTTCGCCAGTACATTTCGGGAATGTATAACCCATAATAAGATCTGTTCAATGAGAATCTCTGCTCATCTTTTCCATCATGCACAACAACATCAAAACTTCCGGACAAGGCAATTATAAATTCCTGCTGTTCTCTGAACGCGTGGCTTCCCCTTACTTCTCCCCCGGGTACATCATAAATCCAATAGGTTCTGTTAATATCAAAAGGTAGTTGATTAGGATATTCAAAAAAAGAAAGATTTCCCCTTTTGTCATAAATCTTAGGGAGTTGAATTATCTGAGGGATCATGGCGTTATTATTTTATAATCAAATGTGGGTCTTGTAATGCCTGGATAAACATGCAGCATTTTTCCTACTTTTACATTTTCTATTTCAAATCCGATAAAATTGTCAACTCCAAAGAGAAGAACTCTCTGATCTTTTCCGAAGTACAATTTAAAATAGTAATTTCCTGCATTCAAAAACCCAGCAGGAATATCAAATTCCACGGTATATTCTCCTATTTGCGAATCATTATTTTCAGAAACAAATTTTCCTACGTGAAAGATGACGAGCTCTTCATAATTTTTCAGCTCAAATGTCGTATCAAGAGTTATATTCGGGCAGTAGTTATGAAAAACGAGTTTCACATGTACACCTGATTCGATGTCTAGTAGCTTCCCTTTTATAGGGGATACGGCAAACGTTTTGATCCTTATATTTTCATTGCCTATGGCTTCTTCCAGATTTCCATCATAATGATAAGAACTTTCTGCTTCATTATTTTTCTGATACTCGATTACGGTACTGAGGATATCTCCCTGATAGCTTATCTGTCCCTGATTAAGAAGAATTCCGTTATTACAAAGCTCTTTTATGGCGGTCATATTATGGCTTACAAAAAGTATTGTCCTGCCTTCTCCTTTCGTAACATCACCCATTTTGCCCAGGCATTTTTTTTGAAACTCTGCATCGCCCACTGCCAACACCTCATCTACAATCAGAATTTCAGATTCCAGATGTGCAGCTACGGCAAACGCCAGACGTACATACATCCCGGAAGAATACCTTTTTACGGGAGTGTCAATATATCTTTCTACTCCTGAGAAATCCACAATTTCATCAAATTTCCTTTTGATCTCTTTCCGGGTCATCCCGAGGATGGCGCCGTTCAGAAATACATTCTCTCTGCCTGTCATTTCAGGATGGAAACCTGTTCCTACTTCTAGCAGCGATGCAATTCGTCCACGGGTATATATTTTTCCTGTTGTAGGTTTGGTGACTTTGCTTAATAATTTCAACAGAGTAGATTTCCCGGCTCCGTTTCTTCCGATAATGCCTACAGCATCGCCCTGTTCGATTTCGAAATTGATGTCCCGCAGAGACCATACATATTCGGATTCACCTTGTACCGTTCTGTCATTGGCTTCACCAATCTTCAGATAAGGATCTTCTTTTCCCCTCATTCTGTACCATATACGGTTGAGATCATGAGAAAGGGTTCCGGTGCCTACCTGTCCTAATCTGTATTGCTTTGATATATTTTCTGCTTTTAAGACCAGCATAATAATAGTATTGGGAATGTTAATAAATTTTTTTTAAACGGTATCCATAAAAGTTTTCTCAACTTTATTGAATATAAGCGTTCCCGTCATTAAAAGTAAAAGAATGATGCATGTGCTTACTGCAAGCATTACAGGAGAAAAATCTCCTACGCCCAGCCATGCATATTTAAAACATTCGAAAATTCCTGTTAATGGATTATAAAAAGCCAGCTTTTTAAAAAATCCGGGTAAGGATGACGTAGGATAGATAACGGGAGTTGCGTACATATACAGGTTTACTCCGAATACCAGAAGCATGCTGAGGTCTTTGTATTTTGTGGTTAGGGAGGAAAATATCATTCCTGTACCTAATGCAAAAAACGCCATAAGAATAATAAGGAATGGTGTTGCCAGCATCCATAAATTAGGATGAATTTCTCCCTTAAACAGGTAATACATCCAGACCAACAGGAATAAAAGAAACTGTACACCGAAACGCATGAGATTTGAAATAACAATAGATACAGGTGTTACAAGTCTTGGGAAATATACTTTTCCGAAAATGCCTGCGTTTCCTACGAATGTGGAAGAAGTGCCCAGAAGGCACGAAGAAAAATAATTCCAGAGAGTAACCCCCGAAAGATAGAATAACAAAGGCGGTGCTCCATCTGTAGGCAGCCTTGCTATTTTGCCAAAAACAATGAGAAAGGTAATTGTCGTAAAGATCGGGTTTATAAAAAACCAGGTGGGACCTAAAATTGTCTGTTTAAAACCAGATATGAAATCTCTTTTTACAAACATGTAAACGAGATCTTTATAATTCCATACCTCTTTTAATTTTAAATCGAGCAAAGAATGCCGGGCTTCAATTATTTCGGTCCACTTTTCTTGTGGTTCATTCATTTGTGTTATGTTTACTGCAAATTTATATTATTTTCTTATATGTAGTATATTTATTCTTAAAAATTTGTTATTTAGTTAAAAAAATTAAAGGTTATCTCCAATATGGGAGCATATATTGTGAAAACCGGTAAAATGCTGTTAAGTTAATTTGACCTAGTTTATTTATTTACCAGCTTTTTTAAATACTCGCCGTAGCCACTTTTTCCATATTTTACTGCAGTTTCCAACAGTTTTTCTTCATTGATGAATTTATTTCTGAAGGCAATTTCTTCAATACACCCGATTTTGAATCCCTGCCTTTTTTCAATCACCCGTACAAATTCCGAAGCATCATTAAGAGATTCAAATGTTCCGGTATCTAGCCATGCAGTGCCTCTGTCTAAAACACCTACTTCAAGTTTTCCTTTGTTAAGATAAACGTTATTTACATCGGTAATTTCAAGCTCGCCTCTTGTGGAAGGCTGTATGTTTTTTGCAATTTCAACAACCTCGTTATCATAAAAATATAATCCCGGAACGGCATAATTGGACTTTGGCTTCAGTGGTTTTTCTTCAATGGAAACCGCTTTAAAATCATCATCAAATTCTACAACTCCATATCTTTCGGGATCTGAAACGTGGTATGCGAAAACAACTCCGCCTTCCGGGTTGGTTTTATTTTTAAGCAATGTCCCCATCTCGGAGCCATAGAAAATATTATCACCTAAAACCAACGCAGCAGCGTCGTTTCCAATGAACTGATCTCCTAGAATAAATGCCTGTGCCAGTCCGTCCGGGCTTGGCTGCACAACATATTGGATGTTGCATCCTATTTGGGAGCCGTCACCCAGAAGCTTGACAAAGCCTTCCTGATCATGCGGTGTTGTGATAACAAGAATATCCTTAATTCCTGCCAATAGTAAAGTTGACAGCGGATAATAAATCATCGGTTTGTCATAAATAGGCATCAGTTGTTTACTGACTGCAATGGTAAGAGGATAAAGTCTGGTTCCTGAACCTCCTGCTAAAATAATTCCTTTCATTGTATTGTGTTTTTAATGATATTGTTTTTCGTAGTACTTCTGGTAATCTCCGCTTGTTACATTTTCCAGCCATTCTTTGTTTTCCAGATACCAGTCGATGGTTTTTGCCAATCCTTGCTCAAATGTTACAGAAGGCTTCCATCCGAGATCTGTATTAAGCTTGGTAGCATCGATAGCGTAGCGTTTATCGTGGCCAGGTCTGTCTTTTACAAAAGTGATCAGTTTTTCAGAATAGCCTTCCGGTCTGCCCAGTTTTGCATCCATCTGTTTGATAAGCTCTTTTACCAGATCAATATTCTGCCATTCATTAAATCCTCCGATATTGTAGGTTTCACCTGTTTTGGCCTCATTGAAAATCTGGTGGATTGCTTTTGCGTGATCAATAACAAATAGCCAGTCTCTTGTATATTTACCGTCACCGTAAATTGGCAAAGGTTTTTCGTTGATAATGTTGGATATGCAAAGAGGAATTAATTTTTCAGGAAAATGGTTCGGACCATAATTATTTGAGCAGTTAGAAACGATGAAAGGCATACCGTAGGTATTTCCGTAAGCTCTCACCAAGTGATCAGACGCTGCCTTTGAAGCAGAATAAGGCGACTGTGGGTCGTATGGTGTTGTTTCTAAAAAGAATCCGGTTTCACCCAAACTTCCATACACCTCGTCGGTAGAAATATGGTAGAACAGGTTTTTTCTTTCTTCATCCGGGAATCTCCCATGGGTATGATCAGGATTAAGCGTCCAGAATTCTTTACATAAATTTAAAAGATTCGCCGTACCGTTGACATTGGTATTGATAAATGCCATAGGGTCCGTGATGCTTCTGTCTACATGGCTTTCTGCAGCCAAATGTACAACGGCATCAGGATTATATTTTTCAAAAACTGTTCTTAATTCTTCAGGATGGGTAATGTCTGCTTTCTCGAAAACATAATTTGGCTCATTTTCAATGTCCTTTAAGTTTTCAAGATTTCCTGCGTAGGTAAGAGCATCCAGGTTGATGATGGTAATTTCAGGATTGTTTTTTACAAATTCTCTTACCACATGCGAGCCGATGAATCCGGCGCCACCGGTAATAATTATATTTTTCATATGATATGTGCTATTGGCCATCGGCTTTTGGCTTTTGGCATTTACTTTTAAGTTAAATTTTGTTCAATGGTTCTTCTGCCAATGCTTTTATAATAGAATCCGTTTTGCTCTGGAATTTCCAGAGGATACATATTTCTTCCATCAAAAACAGCTTTGTTTTTCATTTTTTTAGCCATCAGTTCAAAATTAGGATTTTTGAATTCCGGCCATTCAGTTGCGATGAATAAGGCATCTGCATTTTCTACTGCCTCATACATGGTTTTGGCAAAATGAATTTTATCCCCCAGAAGTTTTCTTACATTATTTTCTGCAACGGAGTCATACGCAATAATTTTTGCGCCTTTTTGCAATAAAATAGAAATATTATCAAGGGATGATGCCTCGCGGATGTCATCGGTATTTGCTTTAAAAGCCAATCCCCACATCGCAATTGTTTTTCCTTCAATACTTCCGCCGAAATACTTTTCAATTTCACCTACAAGAATTACTTTTTGAGCGGCATTCACTTTTTCAGTTGCTTCCAGGATCTGAAAATCAAATTCTTCATTTTTTCCTGATTTTATCAAAGCCTTTACATCTTTTGGGAAACAGCTGCCACCATACCCGATTCCCGGAAACAGAAACCTGTGGCCTATTCTGTCATCACTTCCCATTCCCAGACGAACTTTATCTACATCTGCTCCTACTTTTTCACAGTAGTTGGCAATTTCATTCATGAAGGTGATTTTTACGGCAAGAAATGAATTGGCCGCATATTTTGTAAGCTCAGACGATTTTTCATCCATAAATATAATAGGAATCCCGGTATTGGTAAATGGCTGATAGATTTTTGCCATAATGTCTTTTGCTTTTTCCGAACTGGAACCTACCACCACTCTTGAAGGATTCATAGAATCTTCAACGGCAAAACCTTCTCTCAGGAATTCGGGATTTGAAACCACATCAAAAGGAATTGTTGTTTTGGATTCAATGACTTCCCTTACTTTGTCGGCTGTACCTACAGGAACAGTACTTTTATTGACGATAACTTTATAATCGGTCATCATCTCTCCGATATCGCTAGCAACCTTCAGAACATAAGAAAGGTCTGCAGATCCGTCTTCTCCCGGCGGGGTCGGTAAAGCGAGATATATAACTTCGCTTTTATCTAATGCTTCTTTTAAATCGGTTGTGAAAAATAATCTTTCAGACTGGATATTTCTTAGAAACATCTCCTCAAGATTCGGCTCATAAATGGGAACTATGCCGTTTTTCATCCCCTCAACTTTTTTTTCATCAATATCTACACAGTATACTGAATTTCCAAGTTCTGCTAAAGTCGTTCCTGTGACTAATCCTACATAACCTGTTCCTACAATAGTAATATTCAAAGTAAATGAATTTTTAAAATTAGTACAAAAGTAATAAAAATACCATCATGGTAATATTTTAAATAATAATTAACTTATTGTATTGATACTAAGATATTTTGCATTTCCGAGAAATATTCGTATATTTGCATTGGATTTACGGAAAAACATGGGAAGGCCTTCGGAAGAAAGCCTTTTTTCGTACGATAAATCATCATTTTAAATAACATATGGAGTTTAGAAAAAAAATTGAAGAATTATTAAATGATTTTCTGGAGACCAGAAAAGATTTATTCCTTATAGATCTGAAGATTTCTGCCGGAGATGACATTACAGTGATTTTGGATGGTGATAACGGGGTGTCTCTTCAGGATTGTCTTGATGCAAGCCGTGCCATAGAATTCAATATGGATCGTGAAGAGCATGATTTCAGTCTTCAGGTAATGTCTGCGGGTTTGAGCGAGCCTCTTGCCACTCAAAGACAGTTTGCTAAAAATATCGGAAGAGAGATTGAAGTTTTAATGAATGACTCTTCAAAAATTGAAGGGGAGCTGGCGAAAGCAGACGAAGAAAAGATTAAACTTATCCTAAGGTATCGCAAACCAAAAGATATTGGTAAAGGTAAAGTAGATGTGGAGGAGGAAAAGGAAATTCCGTACTCTGACATTAAAAAAGCATTAGTAACAATTAAATTTTAAAAGAAAAAAGAATACATGGACAATATAGCGTTGATTGAATCCTTTGGTGATTTTAAAGACGAAAAGGGAATCAGTAAGATTGATCTTATGGCAATTATTGAAGATTCACTGAAAACTCTTTTAAGAAAGAGATACGATTCAGATGATCATTTTGATGTGATTGTAAACCCTGACAAAGGAGATTTTCAGATATTTTTAAATAAAACCATTGTAGAAGACGAAATGTCTGAAGACGATGATCTTGAAATAGAAATTTCCGAGGCTAAAAAGATTGATCCAACCTTTGAAGTAGGAGAAGATTTTACTATGGAAATTCCTGTTGCACAGCTGGGAAGAAGAAATATTCTTACCCTGAAGCAGATTTTGGCTACGAAATTGCAGGAGCACAACAATGCTATGTTGTATGAGCAGTTTAAAGACAGAATCGGGGAGATTGTTGTAGGAGAAATTCACCATATTCGTCACAAGCACGTAATTCTGCTTGATGATGAAGGAAATGAATTTATTCTTCCTAAAGAAAATCAGATTCCTTCAGACTTCTTTAAAAAAGGAGAAAATATCAGAGCTATTGTAGAAACAGTAGATTTCAAAGGTTCAAAACCACAGATTATTATTTCCAGAACTGCACCTAAATTCCTTGAGAAATTATTGGAGCTGGAAATTCCTGAAATCCAGGATGGAACAATTATTTTGAAAAAAGTAGTGAGAATTCCTGGTGAGAAGGCTAAGATTGCAGTAGATGCTTACGACGACAGAATTGATCCGGTAGGAGCTTGTGTAGGAGTGAAGGGGTCAAGAATTCACGGTGTGGTAAGAGAATTGAGAAATGAAAACATCGATGTAATCCAGTGGTCTAAAAACCCTGAAATTTTGGTGAAGAGAGCTTTAGGAAATGTTACCATTAATAAAATTGATATCAACGAAGAACAACAGTATGCATTGGTATACACTCCGGTTGAAGAGATTTCCAAAGTAATCGGAAAACAGGGCCAGAATATCAGACTTGCTTCTTGGTTGACAGGTTATGAGATCGATGTACACAGAGAAGCCAGCGAAGATGATGATGTTGAACTGAAAGAATTCAATGATGATATCGATCAGTGGATTATTGATGAGTTCAATAAAGTAGGTCTTACAACTGCAAAATCTGTTTTGGATAAAGAAACCGAAAGTTTATTGAATATGGTAGATCTTGAAGAGGAAACCATTGAAGAAGTGAAGCGTATTCTGAGAGAAGAATTCGAAGATTAAGATTTGTAAATAAATTTTAATAAACAGTAAAAAAGAAATACTTTAATTTTAAGAATTAAAAAACAGTAAATAATATAGATGCCAAAAATTAGATTAAATAAAGCGGTTAAGGAATTCAACATTTCCATGTCCAGATTAGTAGAATTTTTACAGTCAAAAGGCATTGAGGTTGAAAGCAATCCTAACGCTCAATTAGAAGAAGCGGCATATTCTGCATTGGAGGCTGAGTTTGCCAAGGACGGCGAACAGCGAAAGGCTTCCCATGAGGTGGTGATCACAAAAGTTCCGGAAGAAAAACTGGAAATTGAAGAAAAGAAAACCCCTGAAGTAATAAGAGCTAAAGCTAATAAACCGGAAACTAAAATTTTAGGGAAAATAGACCTAGAGGCTAAAAAACCTGAAGTGGAAGAAACTCCTGCTCCAAAGCCGGAACCTGTGGCTGAAGAGAAAAAAGAAGTTGCTCCTGAAGTAAAAGCAACCCCTGAAAAACAGGAATTCAAAGTTCTGGATAAAATAGATTTGTCTCAGATCGAGTCCCGAAACAGACCCGTGAAAAAAGACAAACCAAAAACAGAAGATAAAAAAGAAGAGGAAAGACCTGTGGAGAAAGCACCTGAAGCTGTAAAAGAAACGCCTAAGCCAGCTGAAGAAATTGCTCCGAAGCCTGCGGAAACGAAAGTGGAAACTCCAAAACAGGAGGATGATCAACAGGAGCCTCAGAAAATTGAAACCGTTTATCAGAAGCTTGACGGGCCCAAAATTGTTGGGGAAAAAATCGACTTAACGCAGTTTGCTCCTAAACAGGGCGCAGGTGCTAAAAAGAAGAGAAAGAGAATTGAAAAGCCGGGACAAAACCCACAAGGTGGAAACAATAATCAGCAGGGAGGTAATAACCAGGGTCAAGGAAACCGTCCACAAGGTCAGGGCCAAGGTCAAGGTGGAAACCGTAATCAGGGTCAGGGCGGACAAGGCGGTAACCGTTTTGGAAACAATAACCAGGGTGGCGGACAAGGAAACCGTCCTCAAGGTCAGGGCGGACAAGGTGGAAATCGTTTTGGAAACAATAATCAAGGTGGTCAAAACCGTCCTCAAGGGCAAGGAGGTCAGGGCGGAAACAGAGGTGGATTCAATAGAGGCGGACAAGGCGGAAACAGACCGGGTCAAAGAACAATGCCTGTTGAATTGACTGATGAACAAGTAAAAAACCAGATCAAGGAAACCCTTGAAAAATTAACCAATAAAGGGGGTAAATCCAAATCTGCAAAACACAGAAAAGACAAAAGAAATTTCCGTAGAGAACAGGACGAACGTCAGCAGGAAATCGATGCGGCAGACAGAACATTAAAGGTAACAGAATTCATCACGGTTGGTGAATTGGCAAGTTTAATGAATGTGTCTCCTACAGAAGTAATCTCTGCATGTTTCTCATTAGGAGTAATGGTTACTATGAACCAGAGACTGGAAGCAGATACCTTATTATTAGTAGCAGACGAATTCGGTTATAAAATTGAATTCTCCGATGCTGATCTTGGAGAATCTGATGCAGAAGAAGAAATCGACTCTGAGGAAGATCTTCTTCCAAGAGCTCCGATCGTAACCGTAATGGGTCACGTGGACCACGGTAAAACATCGTTACTTGACTATATCAGAAAGACGAACGTAATCGCCGGTGAATCCGGAGGAATTACGCAGCATATCGGTGCATATAATGTGAAATTGGAAAACGGACAAAGAATTACATTCTTAGATACACCTGGTCACGAAGCCTTTACGGCAATGAGGGCGAGAGGTGCTCAGGTTACCGATATTGCTATTATCGTAATTGCTGCTGATGATGATGTAATGCCTCAGACAAAAGAAGCAATCTCCCACGCACAGGCTGCAGGGGTACCGATGATTATTGCCATCAACAAAGTTGATAAACCGAATGCAAATCCTGATAATATCCGTCAACAACTTTCCGGGATGAATATCCTGGTAGAAGAGTGGGGTGGAAATGTTCAGGCGCAGGAAATCTCGGCTAAATTTGGTAATAATGTAGATGTATTGCTTGAGAAAGTTTTATTACAGGCCGAATTACTTGAACTAAAAGCAAATCCTGATCGTTCAGCAAACGGAGTTGTTATTGAAGCTTCTCTCGATAAAGGCAGAGGTTATGTGGCGACAATGTTGGTGCAAACCGGAACTTTGAGAGTCGGAGATTATGTAGTAGCAGGTAAAAATCACGGTAAAGTTAAAGCTCTGCTTGATGAAAGAGGGAAAAACCTTTCTGAAGCAGGACCTTCAATTCCTGCAACTATTTTAGGTCTGGATGGAGCGCCTACAGCAGGTGATAAATTCCGGGTTTATGCAGATGAAAGTGAAGGTAAGGCCATTGCCAATAAGAGAGAACAACTACAGAGAGAACTTTCAATCAGAACTAAAAAGCACACAACACTTGAGGAATTGGGCAGACGTATTGCTTTAGGAGAGTTCAAAGAATTGAACATTATCCTGAAAGGTGACGTTGACGGTTCGGTAGAAGCACTTTCTGATCAGTTACAAAGATTATCTACAGAAGAAATCAGTGTTAAAATTCTTCACTCAGGAGTTGGTCAGATCACAGAATCTGATATTAACCTGGCGGCAGCGTCTGATGCGATTATTATCGGATTCAATGTAAGAGCCGGTGCTAATGCCAAAGATCTTGCAGACAGAGAGGAAATCGAAATCAGAACATATTCTGTAATCTATAAAGCAATCGATGAGGTAAAAGAAGCGATGGAAGGAATGCTTTCTCCTGAAATTCAGGAACAGGTAATCGGTAATGTTGAAATCCGTGAAGTATTCAAAATTTCCAAAGTGGGAACTATTGCAGGTTGTATGGTTCTTACAGGAAAAGTTACACGACAATCCAAAGTACGTTTACTAAGAGACGGTATTGTGAAATTTGACGGTGAACTTGAAAGTTTAAAACGTTTCAAAGATGATGTTAAAGAAGTCACAAAAGGTTATGAATGTGGATTAAATCTTAAAGGATATAATGACATAGAAACTGGTGATATTCTGGAAGTTTACGAAGAAGTAGCTGTTAAAAAGAAGCTAAAATAAAAATCACCTGATAGAGATAAAAAGCCCGCTTTTGAAAAAGAGCGGGTCTTTTTTTATGCAAAATAAAATTTAGAATAATTCTAAATAATTTTATTTCCCTTATCCCCGTTATGTTAAATTTCATTATAATAATGTTCATTTATTTTTAATTAGTAATCAATTATGTATTATTATCATTTATGTTAATAAGTTGTTATCTTTGCGATATATGTAAAGATATTTAAAAAAAATATTAAATATTAAAATATTGCAGTTGTTAAAATTTATTAACATATTTGCAACCATAATATAAATATTGTTAATAATGAATGGTAAACTAAAAGTGCTAAGTGCAGGAGTATTGTTCTTCATAGGAGGACAACTAACAATGGCACAATCAACCAAAAAGGTAACTGATACTGTTCCAAAGACTTCGGATATTGAAGAAGTAGTAGTATTAGGGTATAGTAAAACACAAACTAAACCGCTAAACTCAACCGCTACGGTAACGATTTCTGGAGAAAGATTGGAAAACAGACCCAATGTTTCTTTTCTACAATCAATGCAGGGGGAGGTTGCTGGTCTTAGTGTAAGCTCTACTTCAGGATCTCCGGGTTCTGCAAAAATGGATCTTATTATTAGAGGGGTAAGTTCTATTACATCTCAATCTGATCCATTATATGTTATTGATGGTATGATTTCCAATGCAACTCAATTCCGTAACTTAAATCCTAATGATATTGAGAGTTCTTCTGTTCTTAAAGATGCTGCTGCAACATCAATCTATGGTAACAGAGGTGCGAATGGGGTAGTTATTATCAATACTAAAAGAGGAAGATACGGAAGCAGATTCGATATTTCATATAATACAACAATTGGAACAAGCTTCCTGCCGCAAACAAAATACGATATGGCAAGCTCTCAGGAGTTGCTAACGATTCAGAATCGTGCAGGAATCGGAATGGGTGCCGGTATGACGCCTCAAGAGATTGCTAATTACGGAGTCAACACCAACTGGAGAAAGCAGTTCTTCAGAACAGGTATTACTCAGAGTCATGACGTTCAGATCTCTGCAGGAGGACAAAACCTAAGCAACTATACCTCTGTTGGATACATGCAGCAGGATGGTATTGTGCCTACAACTGATTTCCAAAGATTTACATTAAGAAACAACTTGATGGGTAAATCAAAAGATAACAGATTTAACTACTCAGTAAATATTGGTTTAGGATATTCAAGAAGACATCAGTTGGAAGAAGAAACAAGAACTGATATTGTTTCTAACGTAATCCAGAACCCATTATTAGGTTCTATCGTAGGACTACCAACGTTAGCACCGGGTCTTTATGCCAATGGTCAGGAACTTTTAAATGGTATCGGGTCAGATTTCAGTAATGGTAACAACGTATACGTTTTACAGGATATCTTGAAAGGGACACTTCCGAATAAACTTACAGAGACCAGTATTATAACCAACGCTTCAGTATCTTATAAATTAACTGATGATTTAACAGTTAGTAACAGAACAGGGGTTGATTACAAATATAACCAGAGAATTTTCGCAAGAGCACCTTGGTCTTACCTGGCATTAGTTGTTGCAAACAGTAACGGTACTGAATTCGGAGGGGTTGAAGATAATATCAAATCAACAGACTTCACGATCAGTTCAATTACCAATTTGAATTATAAAAAAGCATTTGGAGATCATACGATTGAAGTAGGTGCTTATTTAGATTACATGAAGGTTCACTATGAAGCAACATCTTTACGTCAGAACGGATTAAACCCACTAAACTGGTCATTCGGAGCAGGTACAGGATGGGTAGCATTTAACCCGGCAACACCAAATATTTACAATCCTTCTAACAGTGCTTCTAAAATCACTGCCGGAGCTTTGGCTTATTTTGGTACTTTCGATTATGACTATGCAAGCAAGTATGGTGTATCCGGAACAGTAAGAAGAGATGGTAGCTACCGTTTCGTAGGAGATAACAAATGGGCGACTTTCTGGTCAGTAGCAGGACGTTGGAATATTGATAAAGAAAACTTCATGCAAGGTTCTAACATCGATATGTTGAAGTTAAGAGCTTCTTACGGTACCAACGGTAATGCTAACGTAATTGCTGCTACTTATGGATCAAACCCATTACTTGTTGGAACTAACCTTGTTAGAGATACAAATACAATTGGTTTAGGATATAACAACGTTAATGCGGTATACTACACAGGAACAATTGCAAACCCTGATATCCAGTGGGAAGAAATCAGCCAGTTCAACGTTGGTTTAGACTACATGTTCTTAAACAGAAGATTGGAAGGTAGTGTAGATTACTATAAGAAAATGACTGATAAGCTTTTCAACCCAATTAATATTTCTGCGATCACCAGTTTATATTCTATCAACGGTAATAATGGTAAACTTCAAAACGAAGGGGTTGAATTCAGTGTAAAATATCATTTATTAAGAAACTCAGATTTCAAATTGTCAGTATATGCTAACACTGCATATAACAAGAGTAAATTTACTGATTTGTTAAAAGATGACACTACAGGAACTATTAGAAACGTTGTAGGAGGACAACTTAGCGAGTGGTATATGGTTCCTTACGTAGGGGTAAACCAAAGTAATGGTAACTTATTGTTCTTAGATATCAACGGGAACGTAACTGAAACTCCTGATATCAACAGAGATGCAAGAGCAACCGGTAAAAACTATTTACCAAAATGGATCGGAGGGTTCGGTGTAAATTCATCTTATAAAGGATTTACTTTAGATGTACACTTCTCTTATCAGCAGGGAGCATACAAGTATGACAACCAGTTAGACTATGTATATGATGCAACTACTGTTGACGGATATAACGTATCCAGAGATCTATTGAATGCATGGACAGCTACAAACACCAATACAAATGTACCTTCTTTATTTGCAACAAACTTTGCTTATAACGGAAACTCAGACAGATTCCTTAAAGATGCTTCATTTGTTAGATTGAAAAATGTTGTGTTAGGCTACAAAGTTCCTAGTGAAATGTTTACTAATAGCGGAATCAGAGGGGTTAGAGTATTCTTACAGGCTGAAAACTTGTTAACACTTACAAAATGGAAAGGATTTGATCCGGAACCAACTTTCGCAACTTCAACGTCAGTTTATCCTAACATGAAAACCGTTTCTTTAGGAGCTAATATTGACTTTTAATTAACAGTAATTAATAAAATTAAAATGAAAAATATTTTTTATAAATTTTTAACAGTATGTTTCGCTTGCACTGTTTTAGTATCATGTAACGATGCTATTGACATTGTACAGGAAGGGGAGCTTAATGATGCGACTGTTTTTAAAACTACAGGAGATCTGGAAAAGTATTTACTGGGATCGGTATATACGAGTGTGGATATCACCAACCAGATTAAATTTTCTTCTGTTTTTACAGACGAATTAAAAGTAGGACCTAGTAATACAGGGCAAGACCAGGGACTTTACAGATATGTATTGACTCCGGGAGACGGATATGCAACAGCTATCTGGCAACAAAATTATACAAGCATCAACAGAGTAAACCGTTTAATAGAAGCTGCGCAGAAAATCACTCCTGCTGCTTCAGAAACGGCTCAGTATAATAACATCCTTGCAGAAGCAAGAACATTAAGAGCACTTGCTTATTTGAACCTGGAGGCTTATTTTTCTCCAAATATGGCTGATAATAATGCTACAGGGGTAATTTTGATTGACAGAGTTCCTGCAATTCAGGAGCAGTTACCAAGAAGCAACAATGGTGCTATCTGGGCTTTTGTTGAAAGTGATTTACAGTTCGCTGAAGCTAATTTAGCTCCGCCTTCATCACACAATTTCCCTTTCTTTGTAAGCAAAACATTGGTTAACGCGATCAGAGCGAGAATGTATTTATACAGAAAGAACTATACATTGGCTAAGCAATATGCTCAAAATGTATTGTCAACTTCAGGGGTTACATTAACACCTTCTACTCCTGTACCATCAGGTACTCCTGGAAGTGCAACTTGGAATACTGCATTTTATGCAGCCGCTCCTACCAACCCTTACAGAAGATTGTGGGCAGATCTTAATAACGGAGAAAACCTGTTCACATTAAGCAGACCGGTAAACGGAACAGGAGGAAATATTGCGGGTATTTATACTACCAATACTACGAACTTATCAGGTTCTCCACTATGGACTGTAGGATTAAATTTATTCAATGTACTGAATGTACCAAACCCTGCAATTGCCGGAACTTCAGCTGATATCAGAAGATATGCATTTATCGATCCTACATCAGTACCTGCACAAGGAGTTTATATTATTGACAAATATCCTGGTAAAACCAACGCGCCTTTGAGAAACGATATCAAAGTGTTCAGATTATCAGAAATGTATTTCATCCTTGCTGAATGTGAAGCACAGACACCTACAGGTTATGTAGCAGCTGCGAATTACATCAAAGCGGTGAGAGATGCAAGAAGATTTAATACTACTGCACCACTTCCGGTATATGCTACAAAGGTGGATGCTCTTAGAGATATCTTAACAGAAAGACGTGCAGAACTTGCTTTTGAAGGTCACCGTTATATTGACTTAAAAAGACTTGGAGGTGAAGCAGGTGTAAGTATTGATAGAAATCCTAATGACGATTTCAATCCTAATACTCCACTTACTTTAAATATCACAGACTACAGATTTACATTGCCTATCCCGTCTGCTGAACTTTTAGGTAATCCATCTATTCAGCAAAACCCTGGGTATTAATCTTTAAATAATAATGTTATGAAAAATCTTTCAAAAATAATATTTCTTTTTATAGCGGTCCTTTTTGCTTCTTGTAAAGAAGAAGAAGAGATGTACTATGACGGAGATTCATTTGTACAGTTTAATAAAGGGACAAGTTCAAATGCTTTCGTAGTAGCAGGGACTAATTCATTGAACTATGATATCAACTACGGGGTTCTTAAAGGTGTTGAAGGAAGCCATCAGGTAAAACTAGTATTTGATCAGTCTAAATCAACTGCAGTATTAGGAACAGATTTCCAGATTGTAACTGGAACTGATGAGATTTCAAACGGGGAAACAATGGGTAAATTCGTTGTTAAACTTTTAGAAACAGGAGCTACTCAAAGCGGTAAGAAAGCTGTTTTCAGATTAGAGTCTTCATCTCTTCCAATTGCAGCATTTAATAATGAATTCACATTAAATGTTTCATTAACTTGCCCTATCTCTTATTTCGTTGGAGATTTCTCAAACACGGCAACATGGTGGAATGCTGGACCTGGTGGAGCATATGAGATTGTAGAAAATCCGGCAGTGCCTAACCAGCTTTTGGTTAAAGATTTCTGGGATTTCGGAATCGATTTAGTTCTAAACTATAACCCAACTACCTATGTTGTTTCCGTTCCGGATCAGAATACAGGAGCTTTTGTTGCACAGTATAACGGATATATATTCGCAAAACCATCTACTGATGCTACACAAGTTTCTACATTCAATCCTTGTACAAGACAGATGACATTGTATATTAATTACTATATCCAAGGAGTTGGATCTTATGGTAACCAAACAGAGAAATTTTCAGGATTATAAAATTTCTTCCTAATTAATTAGGTAAATAAAATAATTTAAAAATCATTTCCGGTTCGTCCGGGAATGATTTTTTTTGTTTGAAAGTATTTTCTTCGTCTGTTTATATAGATTGATTTCAATTATGAGTATTCAACTTATATTATGTAGATAATCGTTTAATAGCTTCTCACAATCTCATTGAATGATGTGGATCTGTGTAATTTTTGCATACAGCCGTAGATGCATTTTTCTTCAATATGCTGAAATTACACATATTAAAATGATCACCTTAGTCTTTATCCGCTGAATGTTTTTACCGAAATTTTTCTATCGCTGTAAGCTAATCCGAGTTACTTTTTTTAGAATATATTGCGTCTTTTCTAATCAATCTTCATGAAAACTGAATCAAGATATTCAGTCTAATTGTATGGGTTTTTATATTCTTTTAATGATGGCTGATTGTTTAGGTTGATAAATATCCTGAATCCATTATTGGGAGCTGTATGTGGTATGTAGCCGAATTATTGATTGGGGGGTTCTCAAAACAAAAAAGACCGCCCTGAAGGCAGTCTTTTATAAATATAAAAATTATATTTATTCTTTTATAAACTTGAAACTTTTCTTTGTGCCGCTCTTAGTTGAATACGTCACAATATAATTTCCGGTTGTTAAACTGCTGATGTTTAGCTTATTATTTACCAAAGCAGATCTCGATACAATTTTTCCGGATATATCATGGATAGTTACCATTATATTGTTTTCCTTTTCATTGATGTAAATGTAATCTTTGGCCGGATTTGGATAAAAGTTCACTTTTTCACCTTCTTTAATTTCTCCTGTGCCTAAAGTAGAAAGGGCAGGTGCCGTTGCAATTAAAGAAAAATTCTGGCTTCCATTCACAAGACTACCTTTATGGGTAACCGTAATGGTATAGGTTCCTGATGGATTGTTAATATCAATTCTCTCGAAATTATCGGCGTTATTAGTACCGTTGTTGGTCGCAACGTCCGAAGGTGCAGACATCCCCTGCATTTTCCAAGGATAATAGGTAACACCGTCTTTAGTGATTTTTATATCCAAGTCATTTACCAGGTATTTTGTAGTTGGATCCACAGTATTGGTATTAATCAACGTTGATTGAGGATCTGTCCAGGATATGGAAACCTTTAGTGGCCCTGTGCCACTTGCTGTGATGCTTTTGGTATAAGTGCCCCCATTATTTAGAGAAAGCTCTTCTATTACACTTTTTGTAGAAGTGGTAGAGTTTTTGTCTCGTATGGCAATGGCTGCCTTTTCCGCATTTATTAAGCCCCATCCGTACTCATAATCTGGCCCTGGCCATGCTCCTGCTTCGTCTGCAGTGTGCAAGATCAGTCCTTTTACGGTAGCAGATTTCATATAGCTTGAATACAGTTGGTTATAATATTGTTGTAATAATAATACCACGCCTGTAACTCCGGGAGAAGCCATTGATGTCCCTGATTCAATACCTATGGAAGTATCAGATGTATGTAGGGTTGATCTTACATTAACCCCTTTCATAGAGATGTCAGGTTTTATTCTGCCATCATCTGATGGTCCATAACTGCTAAATGTTGACATAATGATACTACCTGCATCAACATAATTTGTTACCTGTCCAACAGCTGCAACGGTCATAACATTTTTTGCATTTCCATGGCCAAAAATCATATCATATCCCCCTTTTAGTCCAAGCTGCGTTGAACCTGGAGCAGTAGTTGCATTTCGACTGTTTCCAGCTGAGACAACAGGTAAGTAATAAGGGTTGTTAAAACAGATTTCATCAAAGGCTCGAGCCCGTGAATCGTAAGCTCCAAAGAACCATAGACTGCTTAAAGGTCCCATACCATATGAATGATTTGACGTGAGCAGACCACCGGATGCTTCGGAAAGCATTTCATCAATATCATTATTCCAATCATAATTACGAACTGAAGCATTGAATGCTATTCCACGAACTTCCGGAACAATCCCTTGTGCGCAAATTGTCCCTGTAACATGGGTGCCGTGATATGAAACAGAAGATCCGTCCATATTTATGAGTTTTGAATTTCCACCTACCATAAATTCTTGATGAGTGGCTCTAGCACTTCCTTCATCCCAAACAGCGGCAATCATATTCTGTCCCTGAATATTAAGTCCAAGGCTTCCACCGCTATAAAGCCTGGTAGCTCTGGCTGTTGTAGCAGCACCGGCATTATCTGTTTGAGCGTAAATGAATTCTCCATTTGGTAAAACATCAATCAGTTCTTTGATTCCATTGTTAGGCAGACTGATTTTTTTTGAAACTCCGGGATTCTGGCTTAAGTACCTTGACAGTCTAAGATCACGCTGACTTTTCTCCTCTTTTATTTTTTTCTCTAATAAGACGTTAGCCTCTTTATTAGAATAAGTTGCAATTTTTTCTCGTTCTTCTGTACTTTGAGCATGTACTAAAAAGAACGATGCTGTGGAAAATACACAAGCAAATAATAGTTTTCTACTTTTCATAGATTATGAAATTAAATTAAATGAGCTAATATATAATAAATTATGAAATTAATTTGCAATTTTTATAAAAAAGTGCGCATATATTATTTTTATAGATATCAATATGTCAATTTATTTCAGTTATACATGGTAAATGTATATTATGGTCATAAATGAAATTATTCTCCATGTTAAAATACATTCAATATACAATGCTAAATTAATTCTACTATAAACAGACGAACAAAGCATACATCTATAAACAGTATATACGACAAATAGTAAACTAAAGTTTTTATATAGCAATGATTTCAGGAGCTGTAAAGTATCTATGATGTGCTGTTTTAGGTAAGTTGATTTTTTAAAATTTTTAAAATTTAGAATAATTCTAAATAAAATTTTACTAACTAAAAAAATATATTCATAAACGGTTTTTGTATCAAATATTTTTTTCAAAAAAAATTATGAGTTGATAATATTAATTAAATGTAAACTTTTGCTTAATTTATATTATTGATTTTCAATGAATTATGGTTGTTTTTGGTTTGGTGATTTTAATATTTATTAACATATTTGTCCCATTAAATATTAAAATTTGTTAATATGAATGTGAAATTACGTGTATTAAGTGCTGGTGTTTTGTTCTTTATGGGAGGGCAGATGTTAGCGCAAAAAACTAATCAAAAGAAAGACACAGCAACCAACGTTAAAGATATTGAAGAGGTTGTTGTTGTAGGGTATACCAAAAAAAATAAGGATGTTGTTACCTCTGCAGTTTCAAGTATTAAATCTGAAACATTGGAAAGGTTTTCTCCAATTACTACTGTAGCAAATATTTTACAAGGGAAAAGTCCTGGTGTTGATATTACAGCTTATTCAGGAAAACCGGGGTCTGGAGCTAATATTAATATAAGGGGGTTAGGAAATGTTACTACTACGTCAGGTGCCAGTTCACCTTTAATTGTTATTGATGGAAATGTTGTAGGAAATAATGATACAGCACAGTTTCTTTTGAATTCAATACCTCCTGGTGATATTGAAGATATTACGATACTTAAAGATGCGGCATCAGCGGCTATATATGGATCGCAGGGGGCTAATGGGGTTATAGTTGTTACAACCAAAAATGGTAAAGGAAAAACAACTGTTTTTTACTCTGCTCAATTTGGTTTTTCTGAAAAGATTAAAGATATAAATTTCACCATGATGAATGCTGCAGAAAAAATCGCTTATGAGCAGAAAGTTGCAGCTTTAGGAACTGTTGCCGGCTATTATTCTTGGCCTGATCAACAGGAAATAAATGATGCTTTAAGCCTGGATCACGATTGGCAAAGAGATATTCTTAGAAGGTCATTTATTGAAAGCCACAATCTTGGTATCAGAGGGGGTAATGATAAAAGTAATTACTCTTTAATATTAACATATGATAACGATAATGGTATAGTTCAGTATTTGAATGCTTTCAGAAGATATTCTGGTAGATTTAAGTATAACGGACAGGTAAATGAAAAACTTGATTTTGGAGTTGGAGTAGGAGCATCGTATAGAAGAACACAGGATCCTAGAGATAGAAACAATGTTCAGAACCCTTTTAGAGCGATGTATGGTTATAATTCTTATGAGCCTGTTTATAATCCTGATGGAAGTTTTAACAACACATTTCAGGGGTTTCCTATATTGGAAGCCTTAAAGAATAATCCAGAGTATAACTCTGATGTTATTATTGATGCTAATATTTTTGCCCAGTATAAAATATTACCATACTTGGCATATAAAATACAAGGTTCCGGAGTCTTTGATGCAAATACTTATGATTACAGGATTTTTAGAGGGTCAGTATTAGATCAGATCTTAGGAATTGGTGGACAAGCTTCAAAAACACTTGAGAATTCTTTTAATTATACATTTACAAATTTATTAACTTTTAGTAAAACCTTCGGTGAAGTGCATAATGTTGAAGCAACTGCACTTGCTGAATATGTTAATTTTAAATTAGATAGATTGAATGCGGTGGGAAGGAATTTTTCGTCTCCAAGCTTATCAGAAGTATCGAACACATCTACGCCTTTTTCTGCAACAGGATTTAGTAGAGGTAGAAGGTTATTTGGATATGGTATTTTGGCAAGTTATGATTATATGAAAAAGTATATTGTAACTGGATCAGCCAGAAGAGATGCGGATTCTAGATTTGGTGCGAATAATGTATGGTCAGATGTATTCTGGTCTGCCAGTGTAGCTTGGAATATTACAAGAGAAAACTTTTTAAAAGATAACAGCTATATCAATAACTTTAAATTAAGAGCTTCTTGGGGAACCAGAGGGTATAATAATATTCCTCTTTTCATAAATCAACCTTTAGTATCAGGAGGGGCTTATGGTGGGTTGAATACGCCAAACAATTTTACTACATTATCACCGTCTACTACTCAAGGGAATCCCGATTTGAAATGGGAAGTCACAAAGTCACAAAATTATGGAGCAGAGTTTTCGATATTGAAAAATAGGATAAGTGGTACTGTTGACTACTTTATAGATAGTAAAAAGGACTTTATATTATCAATACCTAATGTAGGAGACTCAGGAGGAGGATATGCAACTTCTATCAATGCAGGGGATATGAGAAACAGAGGTTGGGAATTTTCTTTAAATGGGGATGTGATAAAGACATCGGATCTCAATTGGTCTTTAAGAGCAAATATTTCGCTTTTAGATTATAAACTTAACAAGCTGAGGGGGGATCTTGAAAGTCAAAGGGTTGTAGGGACTATCAATATGTTGAAAGAAGGAGAAGAACCATTTATTTTTTATCTTGTAAGAAGTGCAGGGGTTAACCCTTTAAATGGAAACGAACAATATTATGATATTAATGGAAACATAACAGAGAATTACAGCCCGGCCGATCAGGTTGCTTTGTCCGGAAAATCACCTTTACCTAAAGGTTATGGAGGTTTCGGCACAACATTCAGATATAAAAACTTTGATATAAATGCAGATTTTAATTTCAAGTATGGAAATTATATATACAATTACATGGCTTTAAATATGCTGAATTCAAATAATGGAGCTAATAATAATCTTAGAACAGATGCGATCGATTTCTGGACTCCGGAAAATCCAAATGCAAATTTACCAAAACCTGGAGCTGCTCCTAACGGTTTAACTGGTCTTCAAACTTCCGATAGATTTTTACAGGATGGTTCATATATCAGATTTAGAAACTTAACCATAGGATATACTTTTGATAGAAAATTCTTAGGAGAAAATAATCCGCTTAAGAAATTAAGGTTGTCAATAACTGGGCAAAATTTAGCGACATGGACTAAGTTTGAAGGAGATCCTGAAGTATCAATTGGTTCTGCAGAGTCTCAAACTGGAGCTGGACAAACATTTATAAGTGGGGCTTTTGCTTTATATAGTTATCCTCAGGTAAAAACATTTTTATTTGGAATTGATGTAGAATTTTAAAAAATTATAAAATGAAAAATATATTTAAAATAGGTGCTTTTTCGTGTTTATTGTTATTGGTATCATGTAGTGAAGAACACTTTGATGTAGAACCAAATTACTTGGATAATCCAAATTCTGTAACGCAGTCAGAAGCATCATTCAGATCACTTACTGATGGTGCTTATGATGCGATGAAAAATATTTTTGATGGCGATAATGGAAATGCCTTAATATTAGCTGATGTTTTAGCAGATAATTTGATACTAAATCCTCAAGGCAGATTAACAAATACCGATCAGTATCAGTGGAGTTATAATGGTACCACTGGCGGTGCAACTGCACTCTTTAGTGATTCTTATTTTGCAATTTCAAGAGCAAACTTTGTACTTGATAATTTAAACAAAATACCTTACACGGCTTTTATGAAAAATATTGAGGCTGAAGCTAAAGCAATAAGAGGAGCTATGCACTTTGAGGTATTGAGAGCCTATAGCAAAATTCCCACCCAAGATGGTAGTGCATCAAATTCTATGGGGATACCATATGTTACAGTATTTGATCCTTTTCAAAAACCTACTAGAGATGCCACTGTAACAGATTCTTATAATAAAGTAATTTCAGATTTGTTATTCGCCTATAATAATATCAATACAACTAATGGCAGCATTGGTAGATTTAATAAAACTTCTGTTGCAGCTCTTCTCAACAGAGTGTATTTATACATGGGAGATTATGCAAACGCAATTACTTACGGTGAATTTGTTATAACAAACTCTTCATCTGTTGGCGCAAGAACAAATTTTGCTGGGATTTGGACAGATGCCAGTACAGATGGAGTGCTACTCTCTTTACTTAATGGTAACGTAAACACAGATAATACTACAGTTGGTGTATGTTATAATCAAAATGCATCTGGTATTAGATCTGAATATAATGTTAATTATGATTTATTTCTAAAATACTCACCAACTGGAATTGCTGATATAAGAAGGACAGGATATCTTCTAACAGCAAATTATGCAGGAACGCCTTATAATCATGTAATAAAATATAGAACCAGAACAGGATCTATTACAGCTCAGGTTGTTAATGTTAAATTTATAAGAACAGCGGAAGTATATTTAAATACAGCAGAAGCATATATGAAGTCATCCACACCAAATTCTACAAGGGCATTGCAATTGTTGAATACTTTAAGAGAACAAAGATATTTACCATATACTGCTGGAACAGAAACTGGAACAGCTTTATTGGATGCTGTTTATTCTGAAAGAAGATTAGAACTTGCTTTCGAAAATGATAGATTTTGGACACTGAAGAGATTAGGACTCCCTGTTAACAGATCTTCATTCGGACCAAATGTAGATGGTACTGGAACTGGTCCTGGAGCAAGTATAGTTACTTTGCAATCATCAGATTACAGATGGCAGTTACCAATTCCTCAATCTGAAATAAACTTAAATCCTAATATGAAACAAAACCCCGGCTATTAATATCAATTTAATACGATTATTCTTTTTTAACCCGTACTTAAAGTGCGGGTTTTTTATTCCCCATTATTTCTTATTTTTGCCTTACCAAATCTGCACTTGCATTTTTGTATAAAAATCAGCACATGAAGTATATACTTTCAATCATACTCTTCTTCAGCCTTACTATAAACGCTCAGGTCAAAAATAAGACCGATTCAAATCAGCTTCCTAAGAACGGAGAAGATACTCTGGTCATTGATTCAGGAACAAAAGATTCCTTAAAAATCTTTAAACCTACCATCAATGATTATTTATATCAGACACAATTTGCAGAGAAAAAAGTATTTGATACGGTAATGACTTTCGACAAAACCTATATCTTTTCGCAATACAACAACAGGGACAACTTCGGGAGGGTTCAGGTTGCCAATATTGGTGCGGGGTTTAACCCACTCTCTTATGAGCTAAATGCTGAACAAAACCTGTCACTTTTGCCAACCAACAAATCCTATGGCATACTCGGTGTTAATGATATTCACTATTACGATGTAAAGACTCCTACGGCAACATTCATTTACCATAATGCCATGAAAAACGGGGCGGCTCTAAGGTCTACCTACACCCAGAATATCGGAAAACGATTTAATTTTTCTTTAGAATATAGTGGATTGAGATCTCAGGGAGTATACAGGAATTCCCTCGCTTCCAATAACAATACTCTGTTTACCGGACACTATGTATCCAAAAGCGGAAATTATGAATTGTTTGCCCATTATCTCCATCAGAATGTTAATAACCAGGAAAACGGGGGAATTGCAGTAGACAGCCTTTTCCAGAATGGCAACAGTGATTCCAGAAACAGGCAGAATATGCAGGTCAATCTGGCATCTTCCAGTTCTCAGTTTTCGTACCGCAGATATTATCTGACGCATCAGTTTGCCCCTTTTAATTCAGACAACATTCCTTTTAAAATAAGACATACCATTTCTCATCAGGGAAATAAATATTACTATACTCAGGAATCACCGGAGGCATTTTGGTACGAAGCGCCACAACAGCTTGTCGCAGACGCTCCTTTGTCTTCCAAAAAATATTCAGATAATTTCAGCAATACCGTAAGCTTGGTTTGGGATAATGAAAAATTTAAGCTTGATGCGGGAGTCCGGTATCAAATGCTGAAGTTAGGTTCAAGCCAGGTCGTTCTGCCTTTGCTCGAAATTCCTACGGAAATCAAAGAAAACAGGATTGGGGCTGTAGGAAATTTACAGATCAGGTTATTTAATAAATTTCAGCTCAATTCATTTTTGGAATTCTCCAACGGAAGCCGGTTTGGAAGTTATCTGAGAACAGCAAACAATCTGAAATTCGAGCCGGTAAAAGATTACTTTGTTAATGCGAAACTGAATTTTCAGACTGCTTATCCTTCATTCAATTATCTTCTGAATACTTCAATTTATAATAATTTCAATTACTATTTTCAGGATGCAAAAAACCAGACGGTAATGGAAGCCGGCGGAAGCCTTAATCTGAAATGGTTCAAAACTGAATTGTTTGCCAATTATTTCAGAATTGAAAACTATACCTATTTTGATATGGCAGCAATGCCTAAGCAAAGCGGAAACTCCGTGAATATTTCCCAGATTGGAGGTGATGCCACTTTCAGCTATCGAAATTTTCATTTGAATACAAGATTACAGTTCCAGAATGTACTCACGAACAAAGATCTTCTGCCGTTGCCGGGATTTATCGGACGTGCCAATTTCTTTTACCAGTCAAAAGCATTTAAAAATGCAGCCGAAATACAAACCGGTATCAAAGTCTATTATTTCTCAAAATTTGCGTCCAGAGAATATTTCCCGATTCTTAATGAATATATTCTGCCGGGAACAGACTCTTTTTCAATTGGTGGACAGCCGATTGCGGATGTTTACTTTAATATGAAAATTAAAAAAATGTTCTTCTTCATTGAAGGGCAACAGATCGGAACCGTTATTTCACACAATAAAGCGTATGCATTTCCAAGTTATCCTACCTATGATTTCAGGTTGAATATCGGGATTGTATGGTATTTATTCAACTAAAATTCAGTCAGGTTGAAAACAATTAAAAAAATATCTTTTCAGGATATCGTCAGTATTCCGCAATTGATAAAGGATTTTTTAAATCACAACATTGAAGGTTTTGAAGAGAATACATTTTCTTTACCACACTTTGAAAAGAAAATCCCGGAAAAACAAAACTCTTTCACTTCAGAGCAAAGAGAAATTCTTGTTGCAGTGTTGCAAAGACAGCTTTCAGGTCTTACGCTTTCTCCAAAGCAAAAGCAAAATCTGGAAGATCTGAAGCTTACAAATACATTTACCATTACTACAGGGCATCAGCTGAATCTTTTTTCGGGGCCGGTTTTTTTTGTGTATAAAATTTTACAGACCATTAAAACCTGTTCTTATTTAAAAGATCACTTTCCGGAGTTCAATTTCGTCCCGGTATACTGGATGGCTTCAGAAGATCACGATTTTGCGGAAATCAATCATTTTAAAACCGAAAATAACTATTACGAAATCAATGAAAAATCCGGCGGAGCGGTAGGAAGAATTCCTTTAAGTGATACGTTTTTCATTTCAGAATTTGAAAAAGAATTTAAAGATTTTGTTTTCGGAACCGAATTGATTTTAATGCTGAAGGAAGCCTATAAAGCAGGCAATACTTTAACTCAGGCTATTCAGATGTTGGTCAGTCGACTGTTTTCAGAATTTGGCTTGCTGATCCTCGACGGAGACTCGACGGAATTGAAAGCACAAATGAAAGAAACATTCAAAGACGAACTTTTGAATTTCAGTTTGTATAAAGAATCAAAAGGAAAAATAGATTTCTTAACTGAAAAATACGGTAAAGTTCAGGTCAATCCACGTGAAATCAATCTATTTTATCTTACGGAAACCAGAGACCGAATTGATTTTAACGGGAATCAGTATGTTATTGTTGATAAAAATAGAACGTTTACAAAAGAAGGAATTCTGGAAAAACTGGAAAGTAACCCGGAGAAATTCAGCCCGAATGCATTAATGCGCCCTGTTTATCAGGAAACGATTTTGCCCAATCTTGCTTATATCGGAGGTAATGCTGAAATCATGTACTGGCTGGAACTGAAAGATTATTTCAAAAAAAATAATCTGCCTTTCCCGCTTCTTATTCCAAGGAATTCCATGTTATTTCTTAACCAAAAAACATTAGGAAAAATTGAAAATCTGCAATTAAAAATTGAAGATTTTTTTCAGAATTTTACAGTAATTACCAATAATAAGATCTTAGATAATAATGAAATCTTAAGATTGCTGGAAGAAAAAGAACTTCAGTTAGCACATCAGTTTGCAGAACTAAAAACAGTTGCGGAAACCACCGAAAAATCTTTCGGAAATATGATAAAAGCGGAAGAGGTGCGGCAGATGAAATCTTTTAAAAGAATGAAAAAAAGACTTCTCCATGCCGAAAAAATTAAACAGAAAGAAATGCTTGAAAGGCTAGAAAATCTGTTTCTGGATGTGCATCCTTCTAAAAACTGGCAGGAAAGAGTATACAATTTCAGTGTCTTTTTTGCAGACCACGGAAACGCATGGCTTGAGACTTGTTTAGAAGAAATGCAAATTGACGAGTCTAAATTAATAATCCTTGCCATTTAATTTTAAAGAAGTATTTTTGTAAATATAATGATCCAATATGATAAAGAGGTTTTTTATTCTGTCCAGTTTATGTATGGTTTTGGGGGTGTCTGCTCAGAAATCGCACACCGTTGTAAAAGGCGATACTCCTTATAATATTGCTAAAAAATACGGCCTTACTGTAGACGAATTGCTGAAGCTTAATCCTTCTGTAAAAGACGGGAAACTGGCAATCGGAGAAGTTTTAACGGTTAAAAACGATAAAGCGGTATCTTCGTCAAAAGTGAATATTACTACAAAACCTGCCGCTGGCGGGAAGCTGGGGAAAATTGTCCTACAACCGAAACAGACCATTTACGGAATTACAAAGCAATACAGGATTTCGGAAACGGATCTCAGAAAACTCAATCCCGACCTTGAATCTCATATGAAGATCGGTGATGAGATTACTCTGCCTCTTGAAAGTATTAAAAAATATGGAGCCGGCCAGCAAACTTCAGTGACAGCTTCAACGGCGAAACCCGAGGAAAAGATAGTGGAAATGCCTGCTGTTACAGCTTCCGAGGGAGAATATATTGTTCAGCAGAAGGATAATTATTACAAAATTTCAAAACAATTCAATCTTACCAGAGAAGAACTTTTTGCCTTAAATCCGGGACTTGAAGAAAGGGGTCTTAAACCTGGCGATAAAATTTCAGTTAAAAAATCAGGAAACGGAAACGAATCCGGTGCAGATGTCTTTGAAGAAATAAAAACTTCAAAAGCAAAAGTAGATTCCGGAAACGAAAGCTCTTCAAAAAATAACAATACTGCCGCTGATGATTATGTTACCTATACTGTTCAGCAGGGAGATACGGTATTTTCCATTGTCAATAAGTTCGGAATTTCTATTGATGAATTAATTGCATTAAACCCGGAATTATCAAAAGGATTAAAAGCAGGAATGGTTTTAAAAATCAAAAAGCTTGATCCTGCGTATGTAAAGAAAAATGGAGATGCATTAAGTGTTGTTGTAATGTTACCTTTCGGGTACAGTACCGGAGAAACACAATACAGAACAATGGCGCTGGATTTCCTTACCGGAGCAAAACTTGCCATTGAAAGAAATGCGAGAAACGGACAAAAACTGGATGTGAAAATTGTGGACTCCGGAAATGAAGCATCGTTCAGGAATTCATTGACCCAGATCAACCCGGATAATACCGACCTCATCATCGGACCGTTCTTTAAATCGAATGTGGTGGACGTTCTTGATTTTACAAAAAACCAAAAAATCCCGATCGTAGCGCCTTTTGCCAATTCTCCGGAATTATACGGTTACAGCAATCTTATCATCGTTGAAACAAACGATCAAACCTATGCTGATAAAATTGTAGAAGAAGTAAAAGCGGCTTATTCTGATCAGAAGATATATATTCTTGCTGATGCTAAAAAGGAAAATGCCAATTACATCAAAGCAGGACTTGAAAAAATATTGAAAAATCCAAACGTTACCATTGTAAGCTCCGCTTCGGATATCCAGCTGGATCAGAATATGATGACGGGACAATCTGCTCCCGTAATGGCCATTCTTGCAAGTGACAACGATGCGACAGGAGAAGCTTTTGCCAACAGGGTTATTGCATTGTCTAAAGAAGTTCAGGGCGTAAAAGCGTTCAGCATGCATTATGTTCCGGCATTTGAGAAAAAAGTAGATGATCTTGCTCAGGCCAACCTGGTTTATCTCATGGACAGGAAAATCAATACAGATGGAAGTTTTGAAAAAGAAATTCTTGCCGCTTATAAAAGTAAATACTGTAAGACACCTCCGAAATATGCCATCATCGGTTTTGACGTCGTTAACGATATGCTGACCCGTGAAAACAAAAAAGGAGAGATTTTTAAACAAATAAATAAAGTTCAGACACAGCTGGCTACCAAATTTGAGTTTGTGAAATCAAAAGCAAACGGAGCTTATGTGAATACGGGATATCGTGTCATCAGACTGGTTCCGTAAATCATCTGATTACTTCTGGAGAATATTATTAACATTATATTTATATTTGCAAAAATATTTAAATTAATAGATGAAAGCACTTGTGTTTCCCGGGCAGGGTTCTCAGTTCGTAGGAATGGGAAAAGAATTGTATGATTCTAGAAAAGACATCAAAGATCTGATGGAATCTGCCAACGAAATTTTAGGATTCGATATCCTTTCTATCATGTTCAGCGGAACGGATGATGATCTTAAGAAAACCGAAGTTACCCAACCCTCAATTTTTATACATTCGGTGGCTGCATTAAAAGCAGTGAACGGTCTTGGAGCTGAAATGGTTGCAGGGCATTCATTAGGAGAGTTTTCTGCATTGGTTGCCAATGGTGTTTTATCTTTTGACGACGGGCTGAAACTGGTTTCTGAAAGAGCAAAAGCCATGCAGGCAGCTTGTGATGCCAACCCGAGTTCTATGGCTGCAATCCTTGGCCTTGAAGATGCAAAAGTGGAAGAAATATGCTCCCAGATTAACGGAATCGTTGTGCCTGCTAATTACAATTGCCCTGGGCAGTTGGTGATCTCAGGTGAAACAGCAGCCGTTGAAGAAGCATGTGCAAAATTAAAAGAAGCAGGAGCAAAAAGAGCACTGGTATTGCCTGTAAACGGAGCTTTCCACTCTCCTTTGATGCAGCCTGCACAAGAAAGGCTTGCTGCTGCCATTGAGCAGACTAAGTTCAGAAAAGCCACCATTCCGGTGTACCAGAATATTACCACAACAGCAGTTTCTGATCCGGATGAAATTAAGAAAAATCTGATTGCACAGCTTACCGGTCCTGTAAAATGGACACAGTCAGTACAGCATATGATTAAAGACGGCGCTACCAATTTCGTGGAAGTAGGACCTGGAAAAACGTTACAGGGACTGATCAAAAAAATTGACAGTACTGTTGACGCGGCGTCTGCAATCTAAAATTTACAATCATGGGCGAGATATTTTCACCGGGAAAGCTGATGCTTACTTCAGAATATTTCGCAATGGACGGAGCTCTTGTCTTAGCGGTACCTACCAGGCTGGGACAAGAGTTTTCTTTTAAAGAAGAGCTAGACGGAAAATCTCTTATTTTCTGGGAAGCATATCATCAGAACAGACATTGGTTAAAAGCTGTCATCGATTATAAAAGCTGGCAGATTGTGGAAACCAATATTCCCGCAAGCGCTAAATTCATTTTAAAAACACTAAAAAATGTTCAGTTGCTTTCCCAAACTAAATTTAAAAGCAATTATACCTATTACCTTACCACCAATCTTCAGTTTCCCGCAGATTACGGATTGGGGAGCAGTTCTACCTTAATGAATAATCTTGCCGAATGGGCAGATATTGATCCCTTCTATTTAAATACGATAAGTCTCGGTGGCAGCGGATACGATATTGCGGTAGCAAAAGAGAAATCTGCCGTACTTTATCAGAGTAAACCAGAGATAAAATATGAAAAGGTAGATTTCAATCCACCATTCAAAAATGAACTGATATTTATTCACCTAAATCAGAAGCAGGACAGCCGGGAAGGAATCAATTTATACAGGTCGAAAAATAAGTCCCAAAAATTGGTTGATGAATTTTCGGATCTCACAAGAAAAATTTTGTTATGCAGAGAATTGGAAAATTTTTCTGAACTAATGTTGATTCATGAGCAAAAAATATCAAATTTTATTGAAATTCCTGCAGTTAAGGCCCGTTTTTTCGCAGATTGTCCTGTTTTTGTTAAAAGTTTGGGCGCATGGGGCGGAGATTTTGTCATGAGCTCAAAATTTGATGGCTTTAAGGACTATTTTTGGGGAAAAGATTTTAACACAATTTTAGAATGGAAGGATATAATTGATTTATAATCAGTGAATTATAAACTTGTTTTTTTATTTGCTATTTTGACTTATATCATTATATTTAAACCACTTTTAACAATTAATTAATATTAATTTTGTTAGACCCAAAAAAGAAATAGAAAATATAAGTAAAATGAAAAACGCTAAAATCATCCAGGATTTAGAAAAATTAGGGATTAAAGGAAACTATGAAGTCGTTTATAATCCTTCTTACGAAGAATTGTATCAGGCGGAAGTTTCTCCTGAAAATCAGGGCTTTGAGAAAGCTGAGCTTACGGAATCTGGTGCAGTATCAGTAAAAACAGGAATTTTCACAGGTCGTTCACCTAAAGACAGATATATTGTTCAGGATGATGTTACGAAAGATACAATTTTCTGGGATGGTAAAGTAAACCTGCCAACAACACCGGAAATTTTCCAGTCTTGTAAAGAATTGGTGCTCGATCAGCTTTCAACCTCCAAAAAAGTCTATGTGGTGGATGCTTTTTGCGGTACCAATACAGATACCAGGCTAAAAGTGAGATTCATTATGGAAGTAGCTTGGCAGGCGCATTTCGTTACGAATATGTTCATCCGTCCTTCTCATTATGAACTGCAAAACTTCGGAGAACCGGATTTCACGGTAATCAACGGATCGAAAACAACAAACCCGAATTGGGAAGAGCAAGGGTTACATTCTGAAAACTTTATCATGTTTAACCTTACCGAAAAACTTCAGATCATCGGAGGAACCTGGTATGGCGGCGAGATGAAAAAGGGAATGTTTGCCATGATGAATTACTATCTTCCGTTAAAAGGAATGGCTTCTATGCACTGCTCTGCAAACGTAGGTGAAGAAGGAGACGTAGCCCTTTTCTTCGGACTTTCAGGGACAGGGAAAACAACGTTATCTGCTGATCCGAAAAGATACCTTATCGGAGATGATGAGCACGGCTGGGACAACAATGGCGTTTTCAACTATGAAGGCGGTTGTTATGCAAAAGTGATTGACCTTTCTGAAGAAAAGGAACCGGATATTTTTGCGGCTATTAAAAGAGATGCACTTCTTGAGAATGTAGTGGTGAACAACGGTATTTCAGATTATACGGATAATTCTATTACGGAAAATACAAGAGTATCATATCCTATATACCATATCAATAAGATTGTTTTGCCTTCAAAAGCAGGACATGCCAGTAAAATCGTTTATCTTTCTGCTGATGCGTTTGGAGTATTGCCTCCGGTTTCAGTATTGGATGAAGATCAGGCACAGTACCATTTCCTTTGCGGGTATACCTCAAAATTAGCCGGGACGGAAAGAGGAATTACAGAACCGGAACCATCATTCTCACCGGCATTCGGAGAAGCGTTCTTAACATTGCATCCTACCATGTATTCTAAAACGCTCATCGGGAAAATGAAAGAACACGGTGCTAAAGCTTATCTGGTAAACACAGGATGGAACGGAACCGGAAAAAGAATCTCCCTAAAAGATACAAGAGCAATTATTGATGCCATTATCGATGGTTCCATCGAAGATGCTCCAAAGACAAGAATCCCGATTATGAACCTGGAAGTGCCTACATCATTGCCAAATGTTTCCGAGGGAATCCTTGACCCGAGAGATACTTACAGCAATGTTGAAGAATGGGAAGAAAAAGCAAAAGATCTTGCTGCAAAATACATCAAAAACTTTGAACAATACTGCAATTCTGAAGAAGCTAAAAAATTAGTCACTTCAGGTCCTCAGTTGCAGACACAAACAATTAAATAAATGTAAAAATCCTCATCAAACGATGAGGATTTTTTTATTTGTAAATACTTAGGCGTTAAAACTCATATTAAATAACACATTTAGTATCAGAGTATGTCATGCTGAGCCTGTCAACGCATCTTCATTTTTTTAATCATTTTAAACTTAAAATGGCCAGTCTATATCCGTCCATTCCGAAACCTGACAGTACCGCATCGGTATTAGCGGCTGTTACAGATTTTTGCCGGAATTCTTCCCTTTTATAAATATTGCTGATGTGGACTTCCACTTTGGGCTGCTGAATATTTTTTAAGCAATCCGCAATCGCATAAGAATAATGCGTAAAAGCTCCCGGATTAATCACCAATGCATCAAAATCATCTTCCTGAAGCCTGTTGATAAGTTCTCCTTCAATATTCGACTGGTAATATTCTATTTCGTAAGCTGTAAATTCTGACCTTAATTTTTCCAAAAAAACATCCATAGTTGTGGTTCCGTAAATTTCGGGTTCACGGGTTCCCAACAAATTCAGGTTCGGGCCATTGACAATTAAAACTTTCATGTTATAAAATTAAAGGTTTTTACAGTAAGATCTGATAACTGAGCTTATTTTTTTAACAAAATATCTAATACCATTTGCAGGGAAAGACATACAAAATGATCCTATTATCTATTTTAAAACCATTAACTTTGATAATCAATTCTGTAAATGACGTCCATTACAGGCTATAGATAAAATGATTCAGCACCATGAGAAAAGATATCGAAAACAAATTGATAGACAAAAACACAAAGCCTACCAGCATGAGAATCCTGGTGTATGATTTTTTGAGTTCTCAGGAGGCTGCTTTATCATTATCTGAAATTGAAAATTATTTTGAAAGCGCAGATCGCACCACCATTTACAGAACATTGAAAACATTCGAAGAAAAAGGAATTGTCCACAGCATTCAGGAAAATACCACTACCAAATATAAACTCTGTCACGACGGATGTAACGAAAATACACACAAAGACTGGCATCTTCACTTCTACTGTAAAATCTGTAAACAGACCACCTGCAAAGAAGATATTTCTTTTCCTGAAAATCTTCAAACCAATTTCAGGATCGATGAAATAAGGCTGTTTGCCAAAGGAATCTGTGAGGGCTGCATGGAAAGTTTGCAATAGTGTTGCACTGGTTTTGTCTGTATTTTTGAAAAAAAATTAGTTATGGAAGAATGCTGCAGCGCAAAGCCTAAAAAAGAATACCAACGCCATGAAGGTCACAATCACGATCATTCTCATAAGACCGGAGATCAGTCTTTATTCCGGATGTTTCTTCCTGCAATCATCTCTTTTGGATTATTATTAATAGGAATTGTTATAGCAAATTTCATTAAAGCTGAATGGTTTACCGGCTGGATTCGCCTGGTTTGGTACTTCATCGCTTATATTCCTGTTGGTCTTCCGGTTTTGAAAGAAGCGTTCGAAAGCATAAAAAACGGCGATGTGTTTTCTGAGTTTTTCTTAATGGAAATCGCCACTGTCGGCGCTTTTGCGATAGGAGAATATCCGGAAGGAGTTGCGGTAATGCTTTTTTATTCCATTGGTGAAGTCTTTCAGGGTATGGCCGTAACCAAAGCAAAAACCAATATTAAGTTGTTGCTGGATCAAAGACCTGATGAAGTTGCGGTTTTAAAAAATGGAAAGCCGGAGACGGTAAAAGCAGAAAAAGTAAACATCGGGGAAATCATTCAGCTAAAATCCGGAGAAAAATTGGGTTTGGATGGCGAACTGCTCTCTGAAACAGCATCGTTCAATACGGCTGCTTTAACGGGAGAAAGCAAGCCTGATACGAAAATGAAAGGAGATCCTGTATGGGCAGGAATGATTAATCTGAACACCATAAGCCAGGTAAAAGTTACCGCCGCTTACAAAGATAGCAAGCTGAGTAAAATTCTTGAACTGGTGCAACATGCGACGGCTCAAAAAGCTCCGACTGAACTATTCATCCGCAAATTTGCCAGAATTTATACCCCGATTGTGGCCTTTCTTGCTATAGGAATTACTTTTCTTCCTTACTTTTTTGTTGAAAGTTATCAATTCAGGGACTGGCTGTACAGAGCTCTGATATTCCTGGTGATTTCCTGTCCGTGTGCATTGGTAATCTCCATTCCGTTGGGATATTTCGGAGGAATCGGCGCCGGAAGCCGAAACGGAATTTTATTTAAAGGAAGTAATTTCCTCGATCTGCTGGCCAATATTCAGCATGTGGTAATGGACAAAACCGGAACGTTAACGGAAGGTGTTTTTAAAGTTCAGGAAATTCACTTTAATGATGAATTTAATAAGAAGGAAATTTTAAATCTCGTAAATGCATTAGAAAGTAAAAGTTCACACCCTGTGGCAACTGCTATCCACGAATATGTGGGAGAAGTTGATCATTCTCTTCAGCTGGATAACGTAGAAGAAATTGCCGGACATGGCCTGAAAGCTACCGTTAATGGGAAACAACTCCTGGTCGGAAATCTGAAGCTGATGGATACATTTAATATCAGCTATGATATCAATGGTGAGAACATCGTGTATACGCTTATCGCAGTAGCGTATAATAAGAAGTTTGCAGGATACCTTACGATTGCAGATACGATAAAGGCTGATGCGCAGTTGGCGGTCAACAAATTGAAAGCTCTGCATGTAAAAACGACAATGCTCAGTGGTGATAAAGCTTCAGTGGTGATGCATGTGGCAAACCAGTTAGGAATTGCTAATGCATACGGTGATCTGCTGCCGGAAGATAAAGTCAACAAAGTCAAAGATATAAAAGCAAGGAAAGAAACCGTTGCTTTTGTAGGCGACGGCGTAAATGATGCTCCCGTTATCGCATTAAGCGATGTCGGAATTGCGATGGGCGGATTGGGAAGTGATGCGACGATTGAAACTGCGGATATCGTTATCCAGGATGATATGCCGGGTAAAATCCCGATGGCCATTAACATTGGAAAACAGACAAAGAAAATCGTGTGGCAAAATATTATTCTGGCATTTTCCATTAAAGCAGTTGTTCTTATTCTCGGAGCAGGAGGTTTGGCAACCATGTGGGAAGCCGTTTTCGCCGACGTCGGAGTCGCTTTACTCGCTATTCTGAATGCGGTAAGAATCCAGAGAATGAAATTCTAAAAATAATTATCTGTGAAAATCGATGGTTTCATGATCAAATAATAATCAGCTTTATCAGCAAAATCTGCGGGAGATAAAGTTTCCCGCAGATTTTCACAAATTACACAGATTCTTTTAAGTTTCATAATAACTATTTTTATTCATCTGGGAAATCAGTGCAATCCGTGTTTAAGAATATAAAAACTCCCATAGCTTTCACAATTTCCGTAGGTTTTTAATGCTTTAAATTATTTATCCTAAGCATTATTATTTGAGAAATCTGTGCGAAACTAAAGCGTACAGTTAACAGTTGCCACAACTGACTTTCATCATAATCTATCCTAAATACAAAATTTCATTAGTATATTTGTAACACAGAATATATCATTGAAGTTTCTTATTTCCATATTTATCATTTTTACGATTGCATTACGTCCTGTTTTGCCTTTGATTAATTATGCCGTTAATTATGAGTACATCGTAAAAAACCTTTGTGAAAACAGAAATATCCCTCAGTCTACCTGTAAAGGAAAATGTTATGTCGCCAAAGAAATGGCAAAAACGGAAAAGCAGTCCAATACCAATCAGACGATAAAGATTTCAGGATTGGATGTTTTTATTTCTCATGAAGTTCTTTCCTTTTCAGATAACAATCTGTTTGACGTTTTAAACAAAAAATCAGAATCGGATTACCTTAATTTCCATACTTCAGAATATTTTTCCAAAATATTCCATCCACCTTTAGCATAAACGGTTAAACAAATTTATATTCACTTTAACCCTTAAGAATTAATTTAGTTTTAAGACTGTTAGGAAATCGCTTACATTTAAGCTGAAGGCTTACAAATCTGTATGATTTCTTAATTAAACTTAACTCCTTCAATATTCTTAATGGTTCAGAAGCTCTTTATAATATTAAATTTAGTTTAAAAATCAACCTTTTTTTTCTAATACAAGTATTAATTTCAATTTAAATAAAATGAAATCAAAAGTTATTTTAACGGCATTATTGTCTGTTTCCCTTATGGCCTGTGCCCAGGAAACGCCTAAAGTAAAGCATAAAAAAGCAAAGACCGCGGCAAAGGCTGATGCAAAACCGGTAAAATTTGCCAATGCGGTAGACCCGATCTGCAATATGCCCACCGAAGCCGATATGAAGGATACGGCAGTGTATAAAAATAAAACGTACGGTTTTTGCAGTGCGTATTGCAAAGATGAATTCAAAAAGAACCCTGAGAAATATGTCCAGAAATAAAAAGCCCCATAACTCCAAAAGCAAAGTAATTGTTCCGATTGCGGTTCTTGCTTTACTTTTCCTGGGGATCGGTGTTGGAATGGGCTATTTCAAAAAAAATCTGTATACGGTGATGAAGGTTCCGGATTTTCAGCTGACCGATCAGAATAATAAAAAAATCACCAATAAGGATATGTTGGGTAAAGTATATCTGGTGGAATTTTTCTTCAGCAAATGTCCTACGATTTGTCCGGTTATGAATACCAATATGAGAGCCATTGAAGATGAAATCAACAGTCCCGATTTCGGAATCATCTCCATAAGCATTGATCCTGAAAATGATACGCCGCAAACTTTGAAAGAGCACGCCGACAGAATCGGGGCAAAATCTCCGAACTGGCATTTTCTTACGGGAGACAGAGATTACATCGGGAAACTGGCAGATCAGTTCAATATTTATGTCGGAGATAAAGAAGACGAAAGCGAAAGCCTGAACCACAGCGGAATGATTGCCCTCGTAGATAAAGAAGGAAACCTCCGTTGCCGATATAATAAAGACAACATACCGATTTTATATTATTCAGGATTAAATTATGAAGATCCGGAAGGAAAAATACCCAAACTCAATGGGAAATACCATCCCGACAGAGAAATATTAATCGAAGATATTAAAAAATTGTTGAAATAGAGGTTTGGAAGATGGAAGATGGAAGTTAGAGGCTGGAGGTTTTATGCAGCATGTAAAAGAACTTCAACCTTCCATCACCCATCTCCCAGCCAAAATAAAAACCACATAAAATAAAAAAGTATGAAAATTATGAAAATTGCTGCTTTAAGTGCAGTATTTGCGGCGCAGTTTGCGATAGCTCAGTTTAAACAGACTCCACTTCCGTATGCTTACAATGCGTTGGAAGGAAACATCGATGCGCAGACCATGGAAATCCACTATTCCAAGCATGCGGCAGCGTATGTTGCGAATTTGAATAAGGCAATTGCAGGAACGCCTCAGGAAAAACAGACCTTATTCGAGATCATGTCCAATGCTTCAAAATTACCGGCTGCTGTAAGAAATAATGCAGGAGGTCATTACAACCATGAATTGTTCTGGACTGTTTTAACACCTGAAAAAAACACACAACCTTCAGCAAAACTGACAAAAGCAATTAATGATGCTTTTGGAAGCATGGATGCTTTTAAAGCAAAGATGGCAAAAGCCGGAGCCAACCGTTTCGGATCAGGATGGGCATGGCTTTCTGTGGATAAGAGCGGAAAATTATTTGTTTCTTCAACACCCAATCAGGATAATCCTTTAATGGATGTGGTAGAAGAAAAAGGAACGCCTATTTTCGGGATCGATGTCTGGGAACACGCGTATTATCTGAAATATCAGAATAAAAGAGCAGATTATTTAACGGCGATCTGGAATGTAACCAACTGGAAAGAAATCAGCAGAAGATACGAAGAAGCCATCAGCAAAAAATAATCCAATGAACTTAATTTGCAGCATATTTCTCACCTTATTTGTGGTATTCAGACCTCTGGTGCCATTGGTGGAATATGCTGTAAATTATGATTACATCTCCGAAGTATTGTGTGTCAACAAAAGCAATCCCGAAATTCACTGTAACGGAAAATGTTACCTGAGTAAAGAAATTGCCAAAACCAATGACACGGATTCTTCCCCTTTAAACAAAACAAAAAATTCAGGACAGAAACTTCTTGATATATACGTACTCCCTGAAATCACCAAAATCCATACAACAGAAAACGTATTCTTTTCAAACGCTCATTTTCTGTACGAAACCGCGTATTCCTTTCTGTTTTTAAAATCTATTTTCAGACCACCGGTTTTTTAGTGCATCATTTTATCATTTTGGGCGATCCCCTTTCCCTGGCTTTTCCGGCTGCACGGGTCGGGCTGTCCGCTCATATCTTTTTTTTAGATTCTTCCTTACGTCAGAATCCAAAAAAAAGGATAACCGCTTCCATCCCTATCGCGATGGGGCACATCAATATATTTATCACTAAAAAATCAACAATGAAAATTTATAAATTTTTATCATTATTCTTTATTGCATTTACTTTATTCACCCTTTCATCATGCGGAACCAGCGACGATGATGAAGCTACAGATTCCATTCCCGGAAACCTTCAGCTAAAATTCGAAAACGGATTCAATAATTTGGGAGACATTGTGCTGAACCAAATCACACAAACTTCCGTTAACGGACAAAAACATCAGTTTTCCACCCTGAAATATGTAATCAGCAACATCACTTTAATTGATGAAAACGGAAGAGAGTTCAAATACCATTACAACGACCCGGATAAAGGTGCTTACATCGTAGATCAGGCAGAAGCCGTTGCCGGAATTAATTACATCAACCTGAAAGAAATTCCTAAAAACAATTACAAAAAAGTAAGAATCGGTTTAGGAATCAGTCAGTCAGCTTATCTTTTGGGACAGAACGGGCAGGGAATTTTCTGGCAGAAAGCAAAAACCGCAGGAATGGCCTGGTCCTGGGCTGCCGGATATATCTTTATAAAGTTGGAAGGCAGATACGGAACGTCTTCAGCCACAACAGAATTCATGAATCACTGCGGAAATATGGGCAATACTTCAGCCAACAATACTCCGGATCTGTACCGGGAAATTACCCTTGATTTTCCTACAACGGCGAGAGTTTCAAAAGAAATTACCCCATCCGTTCATATTCTGGCAGATTTTAACCAATATCTGAGCGGACAAACTGCTTTAACATTGGACAGTTCCAACGATATGGCAATGGGGTCGAGCCCGCATCTGGTGAATGTGACGAACAATATTTCACAAATGTTTAAAGTAGATCACGTTCACAATGATTAATTTTTTCCTACAATCCAAAAGAGGGCAATTCTACTTTCTATGGATTTTCCTGTTTTTTGCTGCTGTTGTAATAGTGTCATGCACCGACGATGAGGTTATTGAACCTTTGCCCAGAGATGAAGCATATCGTCTTGACAAACCATCCGGATTTCCGGAAATAACTTTTGATAGTACAGGAAACCCCATTACTGTAAATGGAGTGGCATTGGGGAAAAAACTTTTCTATGAAGGAAAATTATCGAGAAATAATACCATTTCATGCGGATTTTGTCACATTCAGGAATTTGCTTTTACCCATCACGGTCATACCGTAAGTCATGGAATTGATGACCGGTTGGGAATGCGTAACGCACCGCCGATACAGAATATGGCGTTTCTTAAAAATTATACTTGGGACGGGGTCAGCCACAATTTGGACGAAAGATCCTTGGTTCCTATTACAACCGATTTTGAGATGGACAGCTCTCTTCCTGAAGCGGTAGGGAAACTGAAGACAGATACAAATTATAAGAAAATGTTTAAAGCAGCATTCGGCGACGAAAACATTACCGGGGAAAGAATTCTCAAAGCCATTTCCCAGTTTATGGCCACCATGGTTTCCGCGGATTCAAAATATGACCGGATGAAAAAAGGAAATGCTGTTTTCACTGCGGAAGAAAATCAGGGAATGGCTCTGTTTCAGAATAAATGTGCATCTTGTCATTCGGGAGACTTATTTACTGATGAAAGCTACCGAAACACGGGAATGTATTACAATCCGCAGTTGGACGACAGAGGAAGATACCGGGTAACGCTGGATTGGAATGACAATATGAAATTCCGGGTTCCAAGTTTAAGAAATATAGAATATACTGCACCGTATATGCACGATGGAAGATTTTACAGCTTAGAAGCGGTGATGAATTTTTATTCTGAAAATGTAGAAAACCAACACAATCTGGATCCGTTGCTAAAACAAAACGGACACCTCGGAATTCCAATGACAACCTCGGAAAAACAGAATATCATCGCATTTCTGAAAACGCTAAGCGATAAAACTTTTATAACCAACCCAAAATTTGCAGAATAATAAAGTTATGAAGAAGATATTTTTAGCATTGGGTTTAGCAGGGTGTTTTTGTAGTCAGGCAAGAGAAATCCATGACAGTTTATTTATTACTAAAGAAATCACTCCAATGTTCTTTGATGATTGTGACGCTTGTGGCTGCGCCGCAGGAAACGGTTCTTCCGGTTTTGAATCTTTACTGAATCCTCAGTTTATCGGCGTTAAATATTTTGCACAGCATTACAGAGCGAAAGAAAACTTATTTGTCAGGGATCTTACTCAGGATCAGTATTTCAATACGGTTCAGCTTTGGGGAAAAATTCCGGTTACTAAAAATGTAAGTGTGTATGCCAATATTCCGTTTCAGTTCCACACCAAGAAAACGTTACAGGGAGATATCAGGATTGAAGGAATCGGGGATGCGAATGTGATGGGAATCTACCAAATCATCGATTCCAAAGGTTCTTCTCACCAACTGAACGGTGGTTTCGGAGTGAAGATCCCGATCGGAAAATTCGATGAAAAAGGAATCACCGGAGTAAATCCGAGTTTTCAGCTCGGAACAGGAAGCTGGGATTATCAAATGGTTTTGAATTATAAATTTCAGAAAGATAAACTGGCGGTGCTGCTGAACACAGATTATACTTTGAAAACTGAAAACAAAAAGCATTACCGTTTCGGAAACCAGTGGAATTATGCGGCAGCAGGTTTTTACAGGTTCTGGAAAAACGAAAACAGCATTCTTTCCGGGAAATTCGGAATGCAGGGTGAAGTTTACAACTGGAACAGGCAGTTTGGAGAAGTAATGCCCAAAACCGCAGGAAGTGCTTTGTACGGAAAGCTTGGTTTTGAAGCTTCTTATAAAAGATTCAGTTTGGGAAGTGAAGTAATGCTTCCTGCTTATACGAATCTTGCCGGAGGAGACATCGAAGCCAGATCACGGTTCAGTATTTTTGTGAATTTTGGAATTTAATTAAAATATTAATTTACATAAAACCTTCATCGCATGGTGAAGGTTTTATTATATCGTAACTCAATAAATAAAACCGGTTATCAAGTAAATAAAAAAAGAGACTCAAAACCGAATCTCTTTTAAAGTAGCCCGTAGGGGAATCGAACCCCTCTTACCAGAATGAAAATCTGAGGTCCTAACCGATAGACGAACGGGCCAGCTATCTTCTACTGTTACCAGTATGTTAGTTTTTGTTTTTATAAGTTTCAACTCTTATTAATTACCAGGTTAGAGTAGTAATTAAGTTTTGTAGCCCGTAGGGGAATCGAACCCCTCTTACCAGAATGAAAATCTGAGGTCCTAACCGATAGACGAACGGGCCAACTATACTTATTAAGCTAGTTTATTAACGTGCTTAGTTAATTTGCTTTTTAAGTTAGCAGCTTTGTTTTTGTGGATAATATTTTTCTTAGCTAATTTATCCAACAAAGCGATAACTTTTGGCAATTGCTCTGTAGCAGCAGCTTTGTTTTCTTCATTTCTTAACACCTTCATTGCTGTTCTAGCAGTCTTGTGGTAGTATCTGTTACGAAGTCTTCTTACTTCGTTTTGTCTAATTCTTTTTAATGCTGATTTATGATTTGCCATATCGTTCAAATGTGAGTGCAAAAGTAAAAACTTTTTTTTTATCTACCAAATTTTATTTTCAAAAATTTTTAATTTTCTTCTGATAAATATTTTCGGAGTTTATCAATTGCCTGTTCTATTTTAATATTCTCTTCTTCTCTTTCTAATTTTTTGATGGTTGCGGTAAGCATGGCCATCGCATTGTTCCATTCTCCAGTGGTGTTGGTGAAGGTAAGTCCGTCAATCGTTACTGCAAAATCGACTCTTTCTCCTGTCCTGTAAAGTCTGAAACTTATTTCATCATCACTGCCTGTAATCCCGTCTTCATTGATTCTTAAATCGTAACTTTTTGGGTTAGAGTGGATTTTTTTAAAAAGCATTTTAGCTTCCTGTATTTTTAAATCCGGCATGATATACATTTGTGGCTTTAGTAGAATAATAACTCTACTTTAAAGCGGGGCAAAGATACTATTTTTTTCTTTTCAAGAAAATACTTCTGGTCGCTTTTGAGTATTTTTTATGATAAACTGTTCACAATGTGTGTGATTTTTTTTAACATAATATTCTAAAAAACCAGTAGCAACACAAAATCAATTGTTTGGCAAAACAAACTTCTAAATAGACAGGTATTCTCAATTCATTATTAAAACAAAAATCTCCAACCTTTCCAGATCAGAGATTAATTGCTGTATTTCGTAGCCTATAGGGGAATCGAACCCCTGTTGCAAGAATGAAAATCTTGAGTCCTGACCACTAGACGAATAGGCCAAATTTTGAGGTTGCAAAAGTAGTTATTAACTTTTTAACTTCAAAATTATATTGCTTTATTTAGCTACTTTTTGAATGACCGTATTCTTAATGCCTTTAGCTTCAAGATCTTTCTGAAGTTTCACCGCATCTTCCAGTGTCTGTACTTTTCCATACGTGTAGTAGAACACACCGTTTTCTTTATTTCGTTCTACATCCTTGAGGTTCTGCAGGATAAATGAATTTCCGTTCAGTTTATCACCTGTATACACTTCTATAGTATAATACCCTGTATTCAGTTTCTGATTCGGCATAAAACCTACCGCATATGCATTCCGGAATCCTGCATCTTTAGCAGTTTTAATGTTGATATCCCGCACGGAAGCCAGATTTGTAACACCGTAATAATATTTATACAGTCCGTTTTCTTTAATAGGAAGAATGTAGTTTAATCCTTTTAATGCAGGATCTCCGTCATTGTATTTTGTTGGAGAGCTCAGAAGTAAAATTCTGAAGTCATTTTTCAGGGCAACTTCCACAGGCTTTTCCGGTTCCGGCTTTTTCGTTGACGCAGCATATCCCGATTTACGGTCGACCGCTTTTTTGTAATCTATAACCGCTCTGTAAATACTTTCTGCAATTTCGGTCTGTCCTTTATCTGAAGCCAGGTAATGGCTTTCTTCAGGATGGTTGATAAAACCCGTCTCAATAAGAACGGAAGGCATCGCGTTCATACGAAGGACATGGAGGTTTTTCTGGAAAACACCGCGGGAAGTTCTTTTGTCTTTATTCACAAAATTGTCTTCCACAAGACCGCCTAGAAGTAGGCTGGATTCCAGGTATTTGCTTTGCTGAAGTTTTAATGCGATAAGGGATTCCGGAGAACTCGGATCGTAGGAACCGAAGGTCTGTTTATCTTTTTCATCCAAAAAAATCACATCGTTTTCCCTTTTGGCAACTTCAAGATTAGTGTCATTCTGATCCGGCCCCTGTACAAAAGTCTCCGTTCCGTAGGCGGTAGGTTTTTTGGAAGAATTGCAATGTATGGAAATAAAAAGATCCGCTTTGCTTCTGTTGGCCAGGTTGGTTCTGTCTGATAAGGAAGGGTATTCGTCTATTTTTCGGGTATAAATAACTTTGAAATCTTTATTTTTTTCGAGCATTGCCCCAACTTTTAAGGTAATGGCTAGTGTGATGTCTTTTTCAGCAATCCTGCCTATATCATCATAGGTTCTGTTGGCTCCGTGATCATTTCCCCCGTGTCCTGCATCCAGAACAATGGTGAATTTCTTTTGCGAAAAAATAAAGTTGATCGAAAGAAGAAGGAGAAATGATAAAATTATTTTAAAATTTACTTTGTGCATCCTACAGTTTTAAAAATTATATTAATTTTGAGCCTTAATTGTATATCAATAAATATAACAAATAAATTGGTCAAAACCGTCTCCAAAAATATATTACAAATTTTAATTATCCTAATTTTTAACAATTTTTTAGCACAGGAAGCTCCTGGAAAATTGACTAAAAATACGGTTAATGATACTATTCCCAAACAAGATACTGTTGTTCTGAAGAAAGAGCCGCTTGAAAGTGTTCTTCAGACTAAAGCAGATTATAACCGCAGGGATTTTCAGAAAAAAATGATTTATCTGAACAAAAATGCACAGGTGAAATATCAGGATGTTCAGATCGATGCAGATTATATTTCCATCGATGAAACCAAAAGTCTCATGTACGCGCGCGGGAAGCAGGATTCTTTAGGAAGATATATTGAGCCCGCTGTTATTACGCAGGCCGGAAAGAAATATGAAACCGACGAATTTCAGTACAATACAAAAACAAAAAAGGCAATTGCATTTAATGCAAGAACCGAAGAAAGTGAGGGCGTAATTGTTGCTGAAAAAACGAAAAAATACAATGATTCGGTCTTCGCCATGAGACGGGCGGATTATACAACCGATGATTATTTTATTAAAAAGAAAGATACTGCGGCAGACTATTTTTTGCGGGCATCCAATATCAAACTGGTAAAAACTAAGAATAAGTCTTCTATTATCTCCGGACCTATTCAGATGTATATCGAACAGGTTCCTACTCCGTTAATCATGCCATTTGCAATTTTGCCGTTTTCAGATAAAAGATCTGCAGGGATCCTGATTCCGAGTTTCGGGGAGAGACAGGATGTCGGCTTTTTCCTGAACGGACTGGGATATTATCAGCCGATTGGAGAGCATTTTGACCTTAAGATTCTGGCAGATATTTACACAAAAGGAAGCTGGAACTTACGTCCGGAAATGAATTATGTCAAAAAATACAGGTATTCCGGAAATTTCTCTGCGGATGTCGGAACTGCAGTAAGAGGTATTAAAGGATTGGATGATTACGGAAAAACAAGTACCTACAGAATTGCGTGGAGACATACTCAGGATACGAAATCAAATCCGTTCCTGAATTTTTCCGCATCGGTGGATATTGTAAGTACAAAATTCTACAACAATACCCTGAACAACAATTATATTTTAAATCAAAACGTATTAAATACCCAGCAAAACTCAACCGTAACGGTTACTAAGAGATTTTTAAGATTACCGGCAACCATTACGGCAACGGCATCTTATTCCCAGAACTTTGCTACCGGATTGTCGGATCTTCGTCTCCCGCAGATGAATGTGGCAATTAACCAGTTTTATCTTTTCGGCTCCAAAACCGGAACAAGAACAGGATTGCTGGAAAATATCACCGTAAATACCGGGATTAACCTTACCAATTTTGTTCAGACAGATGAAGGAGAGCTTTTTAAAGCGGCAATGTGGGATAAATTACAGACCGGACTGAAAAATAATATTGCTTTAGGAACCAATACCACCGTCGCAAAATATTTCACATTCAGTTTAGGAGCTAATATCGATAATGCTTTAACGACTAAAACCGTTAGAAAATATTACGATCCTATAGCAAACAAAGCCATCACAGCAACGGATAAAGGAGTGGCGGGATATTCTACATTTTCAACAACGGCGAGTATTCAGACGACTTTATACGGACAGGCCAATTTCAAAAAAGGTTCTGCAATTGAGGCTATCAGGCATATGATGACGCCAAGCATCGGGTTTACCTATTCTCCTGATTTCGGAGGTTCCGGTTTCGGTTATTACAGGAATTATTATGACGCCAACGGAGCGTTAACTCCTTATTCTATTTTTGAAGGCGGTATTGTGGGAACTCCAAGCAGTGGAATGGTGGGTGCGCTCGGATTCAATATCGGAAACAATATTGAAATGAAAGTGAAGTCTAAAAAAGATTCTACGGGAGTAAAAAAGATAAAAATTTTCGAATCTTTAAATCTTTCCGGAAATTATAATTTTGCTGCAAAAGACCATCCTTTTTCCATCATTACAATCAACGGGCAGTCTTCATTCTTTGATAATAAATTAAGTGTCAACACCAGTTTATCATTAGATCCTTATAAAATCATTTATCTTCCCGGTCAGGATGTCGGAATCAGAACCGAAGATTTGGGTGGCTTCAGCGTACAGGGGTTTAATGTGCAGCTGTCTTATCCTTTAAGCAGCGAAATTTTCGGCGAAAAAACAGATTATTCCAAAAAGTATCAGTCGAAGGGTGAAGTGAGAAATGAGAATTATTATTTTGATGACGATAATTATGCTCATTTTGATCAGGCCTGGACCCTGAATGTAAATGCAAATTATGCCTACACGAAAAGCTATGCTTCAAGAACGCCTACAAGACTTGCTTCGGTAGGTCTTGACGGGAGTATCAAGCTTACCCCATTCTGGAATATCAATGCCAGTACACACTACGATATGGTAACTAAAGAATTGGCATATACAAGGATTGGTTTTGCAAGGGACCAGCGAAGTTTTACCATTAATTTCAACTGGGTGCCTTTCGGGCAATATAAGGTGTATGATTTCTTTATAGGCATTAAAGCCAATATCTTAAGTGATGCCTTAAAATATAAAGACAGAAGTTTTACACAGCCGAATGCACCATTCTAGCATTAGATTTGATATTTGATTATAGAAATAGAATATAAATTTTATATTTGCACCCAAAATAAATTCTAATGAAAAAAATAATCAACACTGTAAATGCTCCTGCAGCAATCGGGCCTTATTCACAAGCCAATATGGCAAACGGAGTTTTGTATATTTCGGGTCAGATTCCTGTAGATTCTGCAACAGGTAAATTGGTGGAAGGGATTGAAAAGGAAACACATCAGGTAATGAAAAATCTTGAAGCTATTCTTACGGAAGCAGGAATGACATTTAAAAATGTGGTGAAGGCTACCATTTTCCTTAAAAGTATGGATGATTTTGCGGTAATGAATGATATTTATGCATCTTACCTTGATGCGGAAAGCTTCCCTGCCCGTGAAACGGTACAGGTGTCATGCCTGCCTAAAAATGTGGATATCGAAATTTCTATGATCGCTCATCAGGATTAATGAATTTTATAAGAAATACAATTGCGGTTATTGTAGGCCTCGGAATTGCAGGACTCATCATTACTCTTGGAATAAGAGTATTTCCGCAATGGATTACTTTTGAAGCTTTTGCTCCTTTTGAGCATTGGGAAAGATTTCTTCAAAGTATGCAGAATGATGACGCATTCTTTGGCTTTCTTTTATTTATTTCCGGACTGGGAACAACAGTAGGAGGCGTGGCTACGGCTATCATTGTAAAATATGCGAAGGTAGCTTATGCAATCCTTATCGGTTTTATTATGCTATTTCTGGCTATGCTGGATATTATTATTTTCCCGTACCATCCTACGTTCTATAAAATTTCCATTTTCTTAACTTTTTTCCCGTTTTCATGGATAGGAGGAAAAATTGTAGAGATTATTTATGAGCGAAAAAATAAAAGAAAAATCTCCGAAAAAGTAAATCAATCATAAAAAAAACGCTGCCGACGGCAGCGTTTTTTATGGTATAAATTGAAAATATTTATTAAGGCATTTTAAATCCTCTTGTATAAATCTGTCCATAAGCATCTACAAACTTCACAGATACATTCCCTGAATATTTATCAAGAATCTTTTCAACATCTTTTTGTGAATTCACAGGCTTGCCATTAATCTCAATAACAATGTAATTGTCTACAATTCCTATTTTGGCAATTTCACTTCCTTCCGTTACATTTTTGGCAACCACACCGCTGTTCAATCCGTAATCTGTTTTAAATCTTTCGCTCAGAGGATCGAATTCGGCTCCGATTTTTTCAGTAACACTAAGGTCTGCTTTAGTTCGCGTTGAAGTTCCGCCTTTCTGGTCTTTCAATGTTACGGTGGTCATGTTTTCTTTACCGTTTCTTACATACGTTACAGCCACTTTGTCACCAGGACGTTTGCTTCCGATTGCAATGGATAAGTCTGCAAAGTCTGTTACTGCAGTATTATCGATTTTCGTAATAACGTCGCCTACTTTTAATCCTGCATCTTCAGCGCCGCTGTTGTCCCCGAAACCGGTTACATATACTCCGGAACCGGCTTTAATATTGGTTTTTTTCTCTTTGTTATAAGCTGCTACCTGCAGATCATTGGATAAATCCAAAGACTGTACTCCAAGGAAACCTCGCTGTACAATACCAAATTTTTTGATATCCTCAACAATTTTTCTTGCTAAATTGGAAGGTACCGCAAAACCATATCCCTGGTAATATCCTGTTGTAGACTGGATCGCAGAGTTGATACCGATAAGGTCTCCATTCGTATTCACCAAAGCACCTCCTGAGTTTCCTGGGTTAATGGCGGCATCGGTCTGGATAAAGCTTTCAATTGGATTAGCTGCTTTCCCCTGTGAACTTAAAATTCCAATTCCTCTTCCTTTCGCTGAAACAATACCGGCAGTTACGGTAGAATTCAATCCAAGTGGGTTTCCTACGGCAAGCACCCATTGTCCTACTTCTATATTATCGGAATTTGCAAAATTCAGGTACGGCAGTCCTTTTTCTTCAATTTTCAGTAAGGAAATATCGGTATTCGGGTCTGTGCCTACTAAAGTCGCGATATACGATTTTTTGTTGCTTAAAACAACCTCCAGCTTATTAGCCCCTGCTACAACGTGGTTATTGGAAATAATATAACCGTCTGGAGAAATGATAACGCCTGAACCCATTCCTGAAGGCATGTTATCCGGAGCCTGTTGCTGTCGCTGTCGCTGCTGGCCTCTTCCGCCAAAAGGGTCTCCAAAGAAGAAATCAAAAAGATCCTGCTCAGAAGCACGGTTGGCAGTTCTGGACTGGTAATTTTTAATGGTTACTACGGCAGGAACAGTAGTCTTTGCTGCTTTTACAAAATCATCTCCAACAGCGGAAGAATTCATCCCCGCAAAGGTAACATCGGAAGCAGATTTGGTAAAGTATGATTTGTCTGCACTGTTGGAGTCATGATTAAAATATTGTAATGTTCCAACGGTAGTAGCTCCTGAGATCACTCCTACTACGGCAAATGGTAATAGTTTTTTTAAAGTACTCTTCATTATATATCTTTCTTATTTAATTATTATGAATTTTTTCTTTTTTATTGTGAACAAATTTAATGCTAAATAGGTATGCACTTAGTATGTAATGTTTCAATTTTAACTAAAATTTAACAGCAATTGTAATACTTTATATAGTTTCCCATAAATTTGAAATCTTAATTAACGAAACTTAAAAAAAACTTAATGACATTCTGACATATTGATGTCTTTATTGTCATAAAGTTAAATTTTTTTGATCTAATTAATACCACCAAAACAATACCATACCTCTATCTTTTTTTAGATATATAAATTCGTTATCTTTGCAAAAATTTTCTCACTTAAAACGTTTATAGCATGCAACTGTACAACACCTTAAGCGCAGAAGAAAGAGCTCGACTTATAGATGAGGCAGGAAAAGAGCGCCTTACATTATCTTTCTATGCGTATGCCAAAATTGAAGATCCCAAAAAGTTTCGCGACGATTTATTTATAGCTTGGAATGCCCTTGATGCATTAGGCCGTATTTATGTTGCCCACGAAGGAATCAATGCTCAGATGAGTGTTCCTGCGGATAATTTTGAGGCATTTCGTGAAACGCTTGAAGCTTATAATTTCATGAGAGGTATTCGTCTTAACGTGGCAGTAGAACAGGATAATCATTCATTTTTAAAATTAACGATCAAAGTCAGAAATAAAATCGTTGCCGATGGCTTGAACGATGAAACTTTTGATGTTACCAATAAAGGAGTTCATTTAAAGGCAAAAGAATTTAATGAATTGCTTGAAGATCCCAATACGATTGTCGTAGACTTCAGAAACCACTATGAAAGTGAAGTAGGTCATTTTGAAGGAGCCATTACTCCCGATGTTGAAAACTTCAGGGAAAGTCTGCCGATTATCAATGAGCAACTGCAGGATTTCAAAGAAGATAAGAACCTTTTGATGTATTGTACCGGGGGAATCCGTTGCGAAAAGGCAAGTGCTTATTTCAAACATCAGGGTTTCAAAAATGTGTTCCAGCTGGAAGGGGGAATTATTGAATACACCCGTCAAATCAAAGAAGAAGGGATTCAAAGTAAATTTATCGGTAAAAACTTTGTATTTGATCATAGGTTAGGAGAAAGAATTACCGACGATATTATCGCGCAGTGCCACCAGTGCGGAAAACCATGTGATAACCATACCAACTGTGCGAATGATGCCTGTCATTTGCTGTTTATTCAATGCGATGAGTGTAAAGAAGCTATGGAAAACTGCTGTTCAACAGAATGTCTTGAGACCATTCATTTGCCGTGGGAAGAGCAGGTGAAATTGAGAAAAGGACTGCAGGTGGGAAATAAAGTATTCAGAAAAGGAAAATCTGAAGCTTTGAAATTCAAAAAATCAGGGGACTTGCCGGGCAAACCATTGGCAAAGGCAGAAAAAATTGAAACGAAAGATATCCGCCAGAAGATTAAAGTCAAAAAAACATTAATCGGAAAAGCAGAGCATTATTATTCAAAATCTAAAATCGCTCAGTTCTTAATTGAGAATGGGGAGCTTGCTGTAGGGGATAGGGTTTTAATTTCCGGGCCTACAACAGGAGAGCAGGAAGTAACGATATCACAGATTTTTGTGAACGGAAGTTTTAGCGATATAGCAAAGACAGGTGACCAAATTACTTTCGAACTGCCTTTCAGAGTTCGTCTTTCTGATAAATTGTATAAAATTGTGGAGTAATGTTTAAAAACATTAAAGCTCCATAAGAGTTGTGTCTGTGTAGAACAATAATTTTAAAATAATAAAAATGGCGCTCCGTAGGAGCGCTATCTTTTTTATAAATTTAAACATGAAAAAGTCTGAGCTTAGAAAAAAATACCTTGAAAAAAGAATGTCTTTGTCTGATGAAGAAATATTTCAGCAGTCTGAAGAAATTTTTAGAAATTTCATTGGATATTTTAAACCTTTACCGGAACAAAAAGTACATATTTTCATTCCGATTCATAAATTCAGGGAAATTAATACCCGGTTTTTCATCGATTATTTTTTTAGCCGTAATATCAAAGTATTTGTACCGAAAGTAGTAGATACCAAGTTGATTTCTGTGGAAATTTTTAAAGATACAATATTCGAATATAATCAATGGAATATTTCAGAGCCTGTTTCCAACGAAGACTCCGGAATTTCCGATTTCGATTATATTATTACGCCATTGCTTTACGGCGACGGATGTGGCAATAGAATAGGATATGGCAAAGGTTTTTATGACCGTTTTTTTGAAAATATTTCTGCAAAATCAAAAAAAATCGGAGTTAATTATTTTAACCCCGATGAAATTATCGATGATGTCCGGGAAGAGGACGTTCCTTTGGATTATCTGGTTACTCCTACCGAGGTGCTGTCTTTCTTCAACAATGGATTGGAATAAAAGTTAAGAAAGAAAAATTTAAACTCCTTTTTTGTATTCGGCGTGGAAACAAGGATGTATTGTGCATTTTTCTCAAACGTTCCCAATGTTTTATTCTTATTGTCGAAATATTCTACACTAAACTTGGCAAAATCCAGCGTATCCTGATTGTGGATGTCTTTATATACTTCCAGATTATTTACTTTAACGGTTTTTACTTTCAAGCTGTCTAACTCATGAAAGAGATTTTTGAAAGTTAGGCTGTCCGGTTTATGGAAATAGCTCTGCATCTGAGAATAAATCAGGGTGTCAATTTCCGTATTTTTATTTCCTGATAAATACAGCGTTGAAAGGTCCAGAAGTTCCTGAACTTTTTGTTTGGTAATATAATTAATAGCCTGTGCGCTGTCCATCTGTACCGCAGGATAAGTTTTGGTATTGTTGCTGTTTCGAAGCTTATCCAGATCACTTAGTTCATTTTTTTTGTTGTTACAGGAAACAAATGCAAGAAGCAAAACTGTAAATATTAAAAAGTTATTTATTCTTTTCATCTGTTGCAATTTTAAATTTGATGGAGATGATTTTTCCGTTATTGTCTTTTTTCATTTCAATAACACTTAAATTTTTCAGGGAGGTTGTCGGTGTTGTTACCAGCGTAATGTATTTCTGTTTGTCTAGCCTTTCTATTCCATAAATGTTATTGTCATAAATCTGGTAAATAACAGCATTACTGCTGATTAAACTTTCCAGCTGGTTTCTTTTTCTTTTAAGTTCTTCCGGATCGCCGTTGGCGTCTTTAATGGAGAAATAATAGGCTGCCATCTTGTAATCATCCGGTTTTAATTCTATAATTTCTTCATCCGGTGCATTTTCGAGACTTCTGTTGATTTCCAGATATTCATAGAATGGGGAACTGATCTGCATTTTCAGGTTTTTGTCTTTTGTTGAATAATAAAAACATTCTCCCGGTTTGATTTTATAAAGAATCGGGGATTCGTTTTCCTTGATCACTTTAATTTCTATCGTGTTTACAACACCAACTCCTCTGTCTGCGTCAGTGAAACAATATTTATATGTTTTCGAAAAAATAACATCTTTAAATCCTAAAAGGCCAGTAAGAATGACAAGAAGAGATGTTACAAGTGCCCAAACGTTTTTTCTAATAAAACTTTTCTTTGGTTTTAGCGCATCGGTATTAATGGCGGTTTGTAACTCCTGATTTTGATTAATTGTTTGATTTTCAGTATTCGATTTTTGTAAATCTATATTGTCAGTTGCTTTTTGATCCTGTTTTTGACCGGAAATTTCGTTTGTTGAGTGAATAAGAGATTCTGAAACTGTTTTTTCTATTTCAATAAGATCTTCATCGGTAATTTCTTCCTCATCCTTTAGTAATTCTCCGGCAAAAAGATGTTGCTTTTTAAATTCATACCAAGACTCATAACCCGCATAAATACTTAATAAATTGAGCATGTCAATTCTGGGTAATTTGTTTACAGGAGAGTTTTTAAAATAGGTATAAAAAGATTTTTCGCTGATGTTTCCTTTCGCTTTTTTGCGAAGGTCTTCCTGAAAATAGATGATATCAATACCCTTCCATTTAGAAATATCATCATAGGAAGGGGTATGTTCTTTCAGATATTGAGCCTGTACATCCCTTTTCAGCTGCTCAAAGTGTAATAAATCTAAATCAGTCAATTTATTTTTAAATAATTAAATTATTGATTATCAGTTGTATTTATTTGTAAAACTATTTTACAAAGGTATTACAATTATTTTTCTTAAACAAATTTTCTATCTGCTATACCTTTGTCTCGTTCAAATAACCGAACAGAGAAAAAGATTTTATAAAACAATATTAACAAAATTAAATTTAATTTATTATGAAAAAGTCATTATTCGTAGCTGCTATCGCTGCTATCTCTTTAGTTGCTTGTAAAAAAACTGAAACTAATTCAACTGACGCTGCTAAAGATTCAGTAAACGCTACTGCTGATTCAGCTACTACAGCTATCGATTCTACAGCTGAAGCTACTAAAGATTCAGTAAACGCTAACGCTGAAGCTGCTAAAGATTCAGTTAAAGCTGATGCAAAAGTAGCTAAAGAAGAAGTTAAAGCTGAAGCTAAGAAAGAAGAAGCTGCTAAATAATTAAAGCACGCTTTTAAAATAAAAGAACCGCTCACTCAGTGATGCGGTTTTTTTATCTTTATACATCGTCAGCAGCCGATATTGTCTATACTATCTATGATCTTTTTTGTCTCAGTGCTTCATAGCAGGTAATGGCTACCGCATTGCTCAAATTTAAAGAGTCTATACTTCCGGCCATGGGAATAAGCGTGTTCTTTCCTTTTCCTATCCAGAATTCACTCAAGCCGGAGTGCTCCGTTCCAAAGATTACGGCTGTTTTTTGCCTGAAATTTCTTGTGTATAGATCTTTTGAACTTTCATCCATAATCGTGGTATAAATTTCATAACCGTTTTTATTCAGGAACTCTAAAGTCTCCTCATTGGCTGCCTGGAAAACATTCATCCCGAAAAGACACCCTACACTAGATCGTATAACATTGGGATTGTAAAAGTCTGTTTTCCCGTCGGAGACGATAAGCCCATCAATCCCGAAAGCTTCACAACTTCTTAAAATGGCACCTAAATTTCCGGGCTTTTCAACACCTTCCACTACAATGACGGTAGAGTCTGCTTTAGGCTTAAATGAAAATAGATCGGTTTCTTTCGTTTTGTAAATACCGATTATTCCTTCCGAACTTCCACGATATGCAATCTTCTCATACACTTTTTCGCTTACCAGATGGATTTTACCTTTTGGAAATACTTTCTGAAAGATATTTTCACAGATGAAAAACTCAACAGGTTCAAAACCGAAGGTTTGTGCCCGCTCATTTTCCTGCAGTCCTTCAACAGCAAAAACGCCGGATTTTTTACGAAATCTGTTGTCGGTAAGGAGTTTGGTGATGTACTTTACTTTGTCGTTCTGAAAGCTTTCTATTAACATACTGCAAAATTATGTAAAATCTTTTTAAGATCCTTCTCATAATTGTACATAACGAATACGCTCCGGCCGGAGCGTATTCGTTATGTAATTCTTTATGCTTTGTGAAGTTTACTCCCCTGAAATATCAAGATGGATCTGCGAGCTGTCAATGAGACTCTGAGGAAGTTCTTTTTTGTTTTTTATGCCCAATTGCTTCAGTTTCTGGGTTTGTATAACCAGATTGTCATTTCCTGTAGAAAGCTGTTTGAAAGCATCATTATAAACATTCTTGGCCAAATCAAGATTCTTACCTACTTTTTCCAGGTTATCGATAAAGCCTACAAATTTGTCATACAAACGGGCTCCGCGGTCTGCAATTTCCATAGAGTTCCGGTTCTGATATTCACGTTTCCAGAGATCTGAAATTAATTTTAACGAGGTGATCAGATTGCTTGGATTCAATAGTAAAATACGTCTTTCATAGGCATAGTTCCAGAGATCCTGGTCTGCCTGCATCGCAGCAATATATGCCGGTTCACTCGGAATAAACATCATTACGAAATCCAGGGATTTCCCGTAATCGTCATAGGCTTTCTGGCTCAGTTGGGTGATGTGATTTTTTATGGATGACAGGTGCTGGTTAAGCTTTATGCGGTATATGTCCTGATCTGTTTCGTCAACAAGTTCGGTAAAGGCAGTAAGAGAGACTTTTGAATCGATAATCACATTTCTTTCATCGGGGTATTTTACTACAGCATCCGGGCGCATTTTTTTTCCTGAAAATTCTGAAAACAATGCTTTGTTGTCCTCGTCTCTTAGTTCATGTTCCAGAAAATATTCCCTGCCTTTTACCAATCCGGATTTTTCCAGAATACTTTCCAGGATCATTTCTCCCCAGTTTCCCTGTGTTTTGCTTTCGCCTTTCAAGGCGCGTGTCAGTTTTTTGGCATCTTCTGAAATCTGCTGATTCAGCTCGGCAAGCTCTTTTACCTTTTCTGCAAGTGAGAAGCGTTCTTTGTTCTCTTTTTCATAAGCTTCATTAACCCTGTTTTTAAGGTCTGTAATTTTTTCCTGAAAAGGTTCCAGAATAGTTTTGAGATTGTGCTGATTTAAAGTGGTGAATTTCTCTGCTTTTTCTTCTAAAATTTTATTGGCTAAATTCTCAAACTGAAGTTTAGATTCCTCCTGAATTTTGGTTATTTCCTGTTTTTGGGTTTCAAGAGATTTCTGTAGGCTTTCATTGATTGCTATAAGTTCGGAGTTTTTGGCAAATAACGATTGTTTCTCTGCCAGAAGATTTTCGATTTGAGAAGTCTGTTTTAGCTGTACTAGTTTTTGATCTGTAAACTGTGTGTTTAATGAGGTGTATTCCGCTGAAATTTTTGCAAATTCGTTTTTTAAATCATTTAACAAATCAGCCTGCTGAAGATTCAGTTCTTTATCTTCCAGAATATTTTGATTCAGTTCCTGAATTTTGAGATTTGAATTTTCCAGGTCGGAATTGCTTTTAATGTATAAATTATTGAGCTCGTCAAAAGATTTTCTTGAAATCATTGACGATTTTAAAGCAAAATAAAGAATGACCGCACCGATAACTCCGCCCATGATGCATCCGATTATTAAATATATGATCTCCATTTTTCAAAATTACAAAAAGGAAAGCTGAATTCTTTTGCGGGAAACCGTAAGTTTTAATTCAGGAATAAATTTCTTAAATATTGGTTCATGGAAAGGTGGTAAACGTTTCAAAACGTATATTTGTAAATATTATTCATGATTCCATTAATTTAAATTTAAAATATTTTTAATGAAATTTTTAACGATCGCAGCCATTATGTTTTCAGCCGTTGTATCAGCACAGGATTTTGCCAATTATGCTAAATATGAAAAGCAAAACCAAGAGATTTTATCTCAACACATAGTTCCGAATACAGTGTTTATGGGAGATTCCATTACGGAAGGCTGGTTTTCTACGGATCCTTCATTCTTTACGAAAAATAACTTTGTCGGAAGAGGAATCAGCGGACAGGTGACTTCGCAGATGCTTTTGAGATTCAGGGAAGATGTTATTAATCTGAAGCCGAAACGTGTGATTATTCTTGCGGGAACAAACGATATTGCTGAAAATCAGGGTCCGATTTCTCTGGATAAAGTATTCGGAAATATTGTTTCGATGGTTGAGCTGGCAAAGGCAAACAATATTAAAGTGGTTTTATGCTCACTTCTACCGGCCTATGATTTCGGATGGAGAAAAAATATGCATCCGGCGGAAAAGGTTATTGCCCTCAATACGATGATTGAGAGGTATGCAAAAAAGCACAATATTCCGTATGTGGATTATCATTCAGAAATGAAAGATTCAAGAAACGGACTGGATAAAATCTATACGGAAGACGAAATTCATCCTACTGCAAAAGGGTACGAAAAGATGGAATCTATCCTGATTAAAAAGTTAGGGGTAAAATAAATCTGCTTACACATTTTTTGTTGAAGCAAGAATTTCAATATTTTTTACAACATCATTGCTTTCGCATTTCTTTAATTCTTTAAGCAAAGCCGATGTTGTCATTTTAGGGTTTACAATCTGCGTAGCTACTTTTGCGGCGGCATAATCAATAATCCCGATGACGGACTCCCGTAAAAAACCGGGCGTGTTTGAAGTGATGACTGCCGATGCCCACGAAGTTTCCCTGGCTTTTGAAATGGCAAAATCCAGAACGGCGTTGTCTTTTCCGTTTGAAATTTTGTCAATGAGGTCTACCGGATAGCAGATTTTATTTAATTAGTCCTGAACTTCCTGGTTGATCGACGCAATCACGTTGTTGATGTTTTCAAAGTCTTTCTTTAAAGGATTGATTTTCCGGTACGGCATGATGGAAGCTGCGGAAACGCCGAGATCGAGATTGATATGAGCATTCATCCCGAGGAAGATATGCTGGAGAATCAACAGGTTTTTATTCTTTGCCGCTTCAAAAGCAATATACCAGGAATGGGTGCACTTTTTTCCTTTGGAATATGCTTCCCATGCCTGGAGATAACGATTTGCAAAAGCAATATCAAGGAGTATCATTCTTGGATTGTCCACAAATTTTTTCTGTTGGATTCCTTTCAAAACCTGCGCGGTCATGATGCGGTACGTACAGGCAAAATATCCAACCGGACTTTGATTTTTCTTTGCCCAAAGGATAATATCGTCTAATTTTTTCAGAACTTCTTCAATGGTTTTCATAGTGTTTTTGTTTATTTGTTGGAAAAGAATTATTCTGTTTTGAAAAATTTATAACCGTTTTCGTTGTTTATTGTAAATTCTGATTTAAACAGGATTTTTATTTTAACATCTGCTAATTTTAAATAGTTATCAGGATCTGGTTGAGGCTCAGTTATTTCAATAAGTAATTCTTTATTATACCATTCTTCTTTTTGATAAATCTTATAATTAATTGAATTTATATCTATTACGAGTATTTTTTTATTAAAATTATAAATATTAATTATTGGTATTGTTTTATAAAATGAATGACAATAGGGAATTTCAGTTGAATTATATTCAATGTGATCTCTCAAAATCTCTAGTGATTTCCAATTTCCAAAGATTAATGGATTTGAAGGTTTGTCAAGCTGTCTTAAAAACCTATCAATTTGTGAGACCAAATTTTCATTTGATGTTGTTAGTCTATTTTTATTTTGCTGACGATGTAATTGTGAAAAAAAATCCTGATTAATAAAATTAGCTACCCTTGCTCCAATATCAGAAAGGCCTATAATGCTTTGGTAATAATCTCCATCAATAAATGCGAACCTAGACTTTTGCATATTAATATGTTCACCTAGCCCATTTTTTTCAACAATATTATTAGCATAATTAACTCTTCCAAAATATTTTAAAATATTTGGAATAATTGCATTTTTATTAAATAAATCTCCAACAGCATTTGTAAAATCTTCAATTTTGGCTTTTGAAAGAGGTGTTTCGATAATTTTTGTTAGGAATTGTTTTTCTTGATAATTTTTTAATTGTAAATAAATATCTTTGACTATCTTTTTGTATTCGGTATATATTTTCTCTGTGTTTTCTATATTATGATAAAAGAATTTTAGCCAAAGATCTAGTTCTCTTTCTATATTAATGAACTCTTCTTCTATTGTATCTAATTCAAATCTAAAAGTATCTTTGATGTTAACTTTTTCAATATTAAAATTATATGATAGCAAATTGAATTTAATTAAAAATACGACAAAACTAAATGAAAGCCATGTTCGTGGAGTTAATGCAAAGTAAGCTTCTCCAATTGGTGGCTTTTCCAAATACCAATCTGCTATTCCCCAAAGTCCATTATCTACTTCATCAAGTAAATCGTAATATGTATTGAATATGTATTCTTTTTTTTCGTAAATATTGGTATTCAAAATATTTTCAAGAATGCTTAAGTCGTACTGAGAAATATCAATTTTCTTTTGATTGTATAGGTAAAGCAGCCAAAAATAAATTGTTAAACTAAAGTAATATCGGTATTTTTTAGCCTCATCAAAACTTGAATTAAACATGGTTTCTTTCAAGCTTTTCATCAAAATATTGAAGTGTTCAACATTTCTGTTTTGCAAAATAACCCTTAATAAATTTACAAGGCCATAATATGAAATTTCTACAAAATCATTTTTTGTTTCGTAATATTCATAACTTCTTATGTTTTCTGAAAATCTAATTGTAAATATTTCTATCAAATTTTTTTGATGAAATTCTGTTAGGTAACTGTATATATTCGATGGAATTAATACTAGATCGACATACAGTTTTTTTGTATTATCTGATGTTAAAAAAAATAATGTATCCCTAATATAGAAAAGTAAATTATTAAATATTTTTATATCATTTTTCTCGGCACTACTAATTAAACCATTTTCTAAAGTTTTTATAATGCTATTAAGTTCATCTGGTAAAGTATTACCATATTTTTGGTTATATTTAGATGTAAAAATCATATTTGCGTTTTTGTATACAATTCAATTATTTCATTTATATTTTCAAAATCATCACTCAGTGATTCTATATTTCCGCTTTCAATATTTTTATTTAATCTTTTAACAAACAGCTTGAAAATTTGATCGTCTGTTATTTTAAAGTTTGGTTTGTTTTTAAAAATGTATAATTCTTTTATAGTAGATATATCTTCATTAGAAGAAGCAAAAAGATAGTCATTGTCTATTTCAAACATTGAATCAATATGGTAAGTGTAAATTTTTTGATTTGCTATGCGTTTTAATGTTTTTTCGGCTTTATCAATTTTGAAGTCTGTAAGATATTTTGTTGATGTAAAATTGATATAAATCTTATTTTTGTTCTGATCTTCAAAAGTCAAGAATCTTGACGATTTTGTGAACATCATTTTTTCAAAAAAAAGATCTAATGAATTATTGAAGTCCTTTTTTACTTTTTGTATATAAAATTTTGTTTTTATTTCTCTTATTAATTCTTCATTCAATATTTTTTTTCTGTCATTGCTTAAAATGAAAGTAAATACATTGTTATATAAATTAATTATTAATAGAATAAAAAAGATGAAAGAGTATCCCAAAAAGAGAAGAATGTCATGTTTAGTTCGAGGAATAGATTCTCCCCAGATATTTAGTAGGACTAAATAAAAGATTATAGAAAATCCTAAATAAGTAATAAATTTATATTTAACTTTTTTTTGAATGATATGCTCGAAATGATCTCTATCATCTTTTAAATGAGTCAATAATAAGTTAGTTATTGTTAGGTTTAATGTTACGAATGTAATGGCGCTACTTGTTAATATTTTCAACACATCATCATAATTAAATTTTACAAATCCTAAAAAATTATTATCAAAATAATCATATAAGAATATTATTGTTATTGGTATTAGGAATAAAATGATAAGTTGCTTGAAATTTAGTTTAGTAATTGGTTCTAATATACTATCCCACCAGTTTTTTTATTAACAAAATCTGGCATATCATTATCAATTTGGATTTGGATTTGTTTTAGAAGAGTCATCTGGTTAGTTAGTTAGTTAGTTAGTTAGTTAGTTAGTTAGTTAGTTAGTTAGTTAGTTAGTGATTCTCTTTCGCTATTTCCTTATGATGCTTCAGATACATCGGCAATGCCGCTGATCCGTACCACGGGAAAATCTCGTAGCTGAAAACCCCGGCCTGAACAGCAGGATCAGTCTTTACCCATTGCTCCGCTTCTTCTTTTGATTGGGTATTGAAGATAAACATGCCGCGGTAGTTTTCCTTGTTTTTTTCCAGAAACGGACCTGCAACAACAATTTTCTCTTCATCAGCAAGCTTACCGATGTTGGCTAGATGACCTTTCATCAATTCTGTCATTTTGGCTTTGTCTTCAATTTTAGCAGGACCGGTGGTGAGCATGACAATAACATAAGGTTTCATCCCGTACTGATCGGCACCGAGTTTTGTTGCAAGATTCTGGTTAAATGTATTTTCTGAATTGTTTCCGGTAGCATTGGCTCCGGGTTTTCCGGGTTCTCCGTCTTTGCCTCTGGTAACGATACAGGAAGAAAGAAGGGAAGAAAGGAACAACAGGAACAGGATTTTTTTCATTGTATTAATTTTTTATTCTTAAAAATTCTTTGGCAAGCTCAATCATTTTAGGATCTCCTGTATATTTTCCATGTTCGTCGGAAAGTTTTACGGTAGGAATCCATTCTTTGTTCGGAGCCTGAACACCAATTAATTTCATCACAATATTCATTGGTTTTAAGCCTACATCATTGGTGAGATTAGTGCCAATTCCGAAAGATACACCAATTTTTCCTTTGCAATAGTTTGTGATTTCCTCCACTTTTTCAAGATTCAGCCCATCGGAGAAAATAATATATTTAAATAAAGGATTGATGCCGTGTCTTTGGTAATGAGCAATGGTTTTGTCTGCAAATTCAAGTGGATCGCCGCTATCGTGACGTACACCGTCAAATAATTTGGCGAATTTTTTATCAAACTGCTGAAAAAAAACATCAGTGGTATAAGTGTCTGAAAGAGCTACTCCAAGATCTCCGCGGTAAACATCTACCCAATGCTCCAGAGCCAATTCGTTGGCCATCTTAAAACCATATTCTGCAGCGTGGAACATAAACCATTCATGGGCATGGGTTCCGATTGGTTTTACTCCGTATTTCATGGCGAAATGAACATTGGAACTTCCAATAAATGTTGAATTTTTATTTTGGGTTAAAGCTTCCGTTACCAGGTTTTGTACCCTGTGTGAATGTCTTCTCCGTGTTCCAAATTCTGCGAAATTAACTCCGAGTTTTTCTAAGGTTTTAGCTTTTTCGAGAGTTCTGTTCATCACGATTTCATTGGAATCTCTTTCCATATGGTTCATTTCGTAATGAAGTTCGCTGATTAAAGCAAGCAGGGGAACTTCCCAAAGTATTGTTCTGTACCAGAGTCCTTCCACGGTTACGGAAAGTTCGCTTCCTTCCTGGTGTATTTTTACTTCAGAAGGATCGTAGTGATAGCCTTCAAGGAAATCAAGGTAGGGTAGATCAATATACGGACAGGTTCTCGCCATGTATTTTTTTTCTTCTTTGGTAAGCTTGAGCTCTGCCATTTTATTAACGGCTTCCCGTAAAGCGGCATCAAAACCTTCCGGGAACTGGTGTTTTCCGCGGTTGATAAATTCATATTTTACCACAGAGCCTGGAAAAAGTTTTACCACAGCATTCTGCATGGTAATTTTATAGAAATCGTTATCCAGAATGGAATTTAATCGGACGTCATGCATAATTGTGTAATTTATACGCAAATATAATTAATAAAAATAAAATCACCTAAATGTAAGGTGATTTTTTTAATTGAAGATGTAAAATTTTATTATTTACCTAAGTAAGAATTATACATCCAGACTTCTTTTTCCTGTTCTGTGATGTAGTCGCTCATTTGGGAATTGGTTCCTTCATCTCCGGCTTCATCTGTAATATCCAGGAGCTCTCTTTGCAGATCAATCACCACTTTAAATGAATTGAGGATGTTTTCTACACTTTTGTTCGCGTCATTTACTTCCTGGCTTTCTTTAATGGTTGCTACTTTAAGATAGTCGGAATAGTTGTGAGCCGGTGTTGCGCCGAGCGTTAGAATTCTTTCGGCGATTTCATCAATCTTTAAGACAAGATTATTATACAGTTCCTCAAATTTCGGGTGAAGGGTGAAGAACTGATCTCCTTTGATATTCCAGTGAGAACCTCTTGTATTCTGATAGAATATGGAGTAATTGGCTAAAAGTACGTTCAGTTTTTCCGCTATTTTTTGGCAGTCTTCTTCCTGAAGTCCTATAATGTTTGCATTTTTCATATGAATGATAGTTTATTTTTATATGACAAATTTAAGTAAATATTATGCCGAAATGTTTATTTGGTGATTGATGATACTTATCTTTGAAATTCTTAGAATTAATGTATATGTTCAGTAAATCGAAGCTTGCCTTAAAAAGCTTTTTAGTTTCAATGACTGTTTTTACAATGGTATGTGCCGGATATTATTTATTGTCTGTTTCTAAAACAGATGGGTACTACCTGTATCTTATTGATGATGCCTATATACATCTGGCGATGGCTAAAAATTTCGCACTGTATGATGTCTGGGGAGTTACTCGGTATAAGTTTTCCTCAACTTCATCCTCACCGCTTTTTACCGGTCTTCTCAGTGTGCTGATCAGGCTTTTGGGAAATAATGATCAGCTATCTCTTTATTTTAATATTGTATTCGGTTTTGGGACAGTGTATTTTTTAAGCCGGTATTTTTCAGAAATATTCAGTAAAGCTAAATATATTGTCATTTCGGTACTTTTTACCTTGTTTTTTTCGGTGCTGCATCTACAGGTGCTGTCCGGGATGGAACATGTTTTCCATGTTTTCTTATTTGTACTGAATATATACTGTTTATCAACATTTAAAAATAAATATTCAATTGCAGGATTTTATCTGTCGTTATTATTGATGGGACTGGTGCGTTTCGAAAGCATGTTTTATTTTGTTATTCTTGCTTTTGTCTTTGCCTTAATGCAAAAATGGAAAGAAACCATTCTGATTTTAGTAACGGGATTTATTCCGATAGTACTTTTTTGTTGGTTTAATTATCAGCAGGATGGGTTTTTATTCCCGAATTCCGTTATTGTAAAAGGAACAAAATTCAGCTTTGATTCAAACTTTCCACATCAGTTAAAGGCCATTTTTTTAGATAACTTTTTGTTGAATATAAGCTTTTATAAAATCGGTTTTTTTCCTTTGGTGCTCAGTATTATTTTTATTGTAAGAGATTATAATAAAAAGAATTTCCACGAACTTGTTAAAAGCAACTTTCTTTTAATAGTGATCTCTATGCTGATGATTTGTCATTCCATGTTTGCAGACCTTAAAGGTATGTTCCGGTATGAGGCCTATATTTTAACGGGGTTTTCAATGGCTCTTATTCCTAAGCTTAAAGATCTTTTTGAGAATTTTAAAAGCTACATTAAAAATGAAAAAATAATTTCAGCGATTGTGCTGATGAATATTCTTTTGCTGATTTATAAATGTTCTTTCGCGCATCTGATGTTGGAAAACGGTGGGAAAAACATTTATGAACAGCAAATGCAGTCCGCAAAATTTCTGCATACCTATTATAATGAATCAAAAGTAGTGGCAAATGATATCGGTGCCATTACCTATTTTACTGACATTCATTTGTTGGATACTGCAGGCTTAGGCTCTGTGGAAACAATTGTTTTTAATGAAAATAAAAGAACTCCGGATACGGAATTCCAAAATTTTCTGAAGGATTATACGATCCATAATAAATATGATATTGTCATTATTTACGATGCATGGCTTCAAAACCATATCCCCACAAACTGGAAAAAAGCCGCTGAACTGAAAATAAAAAATCCGATTACCGTAGCAAGAGATAAGGTATCTATTTATGCTGTTGATAAGGATAACCTCGAAAAACTTAAAGAAAATGTAAGAAGCTTTAGATGGAATAAAAATGTTGAGGTAACAATCATGGCTCAACCGTAAGTGTCTGTTAATTAAATTTTAAATAAAATTATTATTTCTATATAACTGCTTGTTAATTAAAAAAATATTATTATTTTTGCACCCTAAAATAAAAAGCAATTAAATGCCTACTATTCAACAATTAGTAAGAAAAGGAAGAGCCACGCTTGCCAAGAAGAGCAAATCGGCTGCCCTTGATTCTTGTCCACAAAGACGAGGTGTATGTACGAGAGTATATACTACCACTCCTAAGAAACCGAACTCTGCACTAAGAAAAGTTGCAAGGGTAAGACTTTCTAATGGTAAAGAAGTCAACGCCTACATCCCGGGCGAAGGACATAATCTTCAAGAGCACTCGATAGTATTGGTAAGAGGCGGAAGGGTGAAAGACCTACCGGGAGTACGTTACCACATCGTAAGAGGTGCATTAGACACCGCTGGTGTTAATGGAAGAACACAGAGAAGATCGAAGTATGGAGCTAAGAGACCTAAACCAGGGCAAGCTGCAGCTGCACCAGCAAAAGGAAAGAAAAAATAATCATTAAATAAGGAATAAAACAATGAGAAAGACGAAAGCTAAAAAAAGACCGTTGTTACCAGATCCGAAATTTAATGATCAATTGGTAACTAGATTCGTAAACAACTTAATGCTTGACGGTAAAAAGTCAATCGCATTCAAAATTTTCTATGATGCGTTGGATATTGTAGAAACTAAAAAAGGAGATACTGAGAAAACAGCCCTTGAAATCTGGAAAGATGCATTAACGAACGTTATGCCTCACGTAGAAGTACGTTCCAGAAGAGTAGGTGGTGCTAACTTCCAGATCCCGATGCCAATCAGAGCAGATAGAAAAATTTCTATGGCAATGAAATGGTTAATCAAATATTCTAAAGCTAGAAATGATAAGTCTATGGCTTTGAAACTGGCTAACGAAGTAGTAGCTGCTTCAAGAGAAGAAGGTGCTGCATTCAAAAAGAAAACTGATACTCACAAAATGGCGGAAGCTAACAAGGCTTTCTCACACTTCAAATTCTAATCTGAAATGGGAAGAGATCTTAAATTTACAAGAAATATTGGTATTGCTGCTCACATTGATGCAGGTAAAACAACCACTACAGAAAGGATTTTATTCTATACAGGTGTAAACCACAAAATTGGAGAAGTTCACGATGGTGCTTCTACAATGGACTGGATGGAACAGGAAGCAGAAAGAGGTATTACCATTACTTCTGCTGCAACTACTTGTAACTGGAATTTCCCAACAGATCAAGGTAAGAAATTACCTGAAACAATGCCTTACCACTTCAATATTATCGATACACCGGGACACGTTGACTTCACCGTAGAGGTTAACAGATCTTTGAGAGTATTAGATGGTTTGGTATTCCTTTTCTCTGCCGTAGACGGTGTAGAGCCTCAGTCTGAAACAAACTGGAGATTGGCTGACAACTACAAAGTTGCGAGAATGGGATTCGTAAACAAAATGGACAGACAGGGTGCTGACTTCTTGAACGTTGTAAAACAAGTAAAAGAAATGTTAGGATCCAACGCCGTTCCAATCGTTTTACCAATCGGTGCTGAAGAGGATTTCAAAGGAGTTGTAGACTTAATTAAAAACAGAGCGATCATCTGGGATGAAGCTGGACAAGGTGCTACTTATGAAGTAGTTCCAATTCCGGAAGACATGAAAGATGAAGTTCTTGAATATAGAGAGAAATTAGTAGAAGCTGTAGCTGATTATGATGAAACTTTGATGGAGAAATTCTTCGAAGATCCGGATTCAATTTCTGAAGAGGAAATCAACGAAGCGCTTAGAAAAGCTACGATCGATCTTTCTATTATCCCAATGACTTGTGGTTCTTCTTTCAAAAACAAAGGGGTACAGTTCATGCTTGATGCTGTTTGTAAATATCTTCCTTCTCCATTGGATAAGGATAATATCAAAGGAACAGACCCAAGAACTGACGCTGATATCGAAAGAAAACCATCTGTTGATGAGCCTTTCGCTGCATTAGCATTCAAGATTGCTACTGACCCGTTCGTAGGTAGATTGGCATTCTTCAGAGCTTATTCAGGAAGACTTGATGCAGGTTCTTATGTATTGAATACCCGTTCAAACAACAAAGAAAGAATCTCAAGAATCTATCAGATGCACGCGAATAAGCAAAATCCGGTTGAATTTATCGAGGCTGGAGATATCGGTGCTGCTGTAGGATTTAAAGATATTAAAACAGGAGATACATTATCTGATGAAAAGAACCCAATCGTTCTTGAATCAATGATCTTCCCGGATCCGGTAATCGGTATCGCTGTTGAGCCTAAAACGAAAGCTGACCAGGATAAAATGGGTAACGCTTTGGCTAAATTAGCTGAAGAGGATCCAACGTTCCAGGTGAAGACTGACGAGGCTTCAGGACAAACTATCATCTCCGGTATGGGTGAGCTTCACTTGGATATCATCGTAGACCGTATGAGAAGAGAATTTAAAGTAGAAGTTAACCAAGGGCAGCCGCAAGTAGAATACAAAGAAGCGCTTACACAAAAAGCTAACCACAGAGAGGTTTATAAAAAACAGTCTGGAGGTAGAGGTAAGTTCGCGGATATCGTATTTGAAATCGGTCCTGCAGACGAAGGTAAAACAGGTCTTGAATTCATCAACGAAATTAAAGGGGGTAACATTCCTAAGGAATTCGTTCCTTCCGTTGAGAAAGGTTTCAGAGAAGCTATGAAGAATGGTCCTTTAGCCGGATTTGAGGTTGAATCTATGAAGGTTACCCTTAAAGACGGATCTTATCACCAGGTTGACTCGGATCAGTTATCTTTCGAATTGGCTGCGAAGTTAGGTTTCAAAGAATCTGGTAGAGCTGCTAAAGCGGTTATCATGGAACCGATCATGAAGCTGGAAGTAGTAACTCCTGAAGAGTACATGGGTGATATCGTAGGTGACCTTAACAGAAGAAGAGGTACGGTAAACGGTATGGATGACAGAAATAACGCTAAAGTTATCAAAGCTTTCGTTCCGCTTTCTGAAATGTTTGGTTATGTAACTTCTCTTAGAACGTTATCTTCAGGTAGAGCAACATCTTCTATGGAATTCGAGAAATATGAAGCTGCTCCTACAAACGTTGCTGAAGAAGTAATCGCTAAGGCTAAAGGTTAATATTAAATTAGATTAAAATGTCACAAAGAATCAGAATAAAACTTAAATCTTACGATTACAACCTGGTAGATAAATCTGCAGAGAAAATCGTAAAAACGGTAAAGGCTACAGGTGCTGTTGTAAACGGACCTATTCCATTGCCAACAAACAAGAGAATCTTCACTGTGTTGAGATCTCCACACGTAAACAAGAAGGCAAGAGAGCAGTTCCAGTTATCAGCTCACAAGAGACTAATGGATATCTACTCTTCTTCTTCTAAAACTGTTGATGCTCTAATGAAATTAGAACTTCCTTCAGGTGTAGACGTAGAAATTAAAGTGTGATAAATATGCTGGAAGATGGAAGTCTGAAGATGGAAGTTTTCTAGTCCTCACAATGGAGTTTCCAAACGCTGAGCGTAGTCGAAGCGTGCTATGATAAAAAGTCCCTTTTCGAAAGAAGAGGGATTTTTTATTGCATATAATAAAAATATATAATCAATTGTTAAAATTAGTATTATGTATTGCAAGGTTCTATTTTATATGTATATTTGTGGAAAATATTACTATGAATAAACTCTTCTATCTGATCACGCTATTGGCAGTATCTGTTACCGCGCAGACTCACCGTTTTATATATGATGTTGTTTACCGGCCGGATTCTGCGTCAACGGAAGTCCGCAAAGCCAATTACTATCTTGATATTAATCCTGATGAAGTATTTTATTATGAACGTCCTTTCTTTGTAAGCGATTCTATTGAAAAAGCTTCCGGTTTAAGAACATTCAGCGGTAAGGTTACTGATCTTATAAGTAAAAAAATTAAATCCGGGCAGTACATTCTGTACAGCATCCAGAGTTATGATATTTACCAGTTGAAAGATAAACCTAAAATCTTCTGGAAAATTGAAAAAGAGACTAAGAAGTCTTCCTCACTTCAGCTCCAGAAAGCAACGGGGAAATTCGGTGGAAGAAACTGGATCGCCTGGTTTTCAAAAGACATTCCTTTTCAGGAAGGCCCGTACAAATTTCACGGATTACCCGGACTGATCGTTGAAATTTATGATGATAAGGAGAATTATCATTTTTCATTAAACCAATCCGAAAATTTTACCGAAACACAATTCATAGAATTCTATAAAAACGCTAAAGCCAGAGGGGTGGAGATTCCGTACTCAAAATACCAGTCGATGTTGTTGAGCTACTATCATGATCCTATAAAATTTATCAACAGCGGCCAGATCGAGATTAATGAAGAACATAAATTAGGACTTGAAGACGGAAGAATAATTTATAAGCCCGAAGAGCTTCGGCAGTATGCACTTGAAGAACAGCAGCGAATTAAAAAATACAATAATCCAATTGAACTTGACAAAGCTGTTAATTATCCTGAAGTAAAAAAATAAGTCAGCAAAAACATACAACTATTACTATGAAAAAATTTCTACTTGCAATGATCTTGTTTAGCTTATCTTGCACTGCACAAACGCACCGATTCATTTACGAATATCATTTTAAAACCGATTCTACCGCATCCGAAAAGAGAAAAGTAAATATGGTGCTCGATGTGAATCCGGAAGATGTCAAATTTTATAACTATGATTTTGTTCTTACAGACTCTATCAATAAGACAAAAGGCGAAAACAATGTGGTTTGGGATGATACTCCTGCGCTTACAAGAAAGAAAAATTCGGCAGTAAATTCAAATTATATTATGGTTCAGAATATGTTTATTGTGGAAACCAGTGATAAAATAAGCTGGAATCTTGATAATGAGACAAAAATGACCGGAGGTTATAAGCTTCAGAAAGCAACGGCAAAATACGGAGGCAGAAACTGGACCGCCTGGTTTACTAAGGAGATCAGCCTGAATGAAGGTCCGTACAAATTTAATGGCCTTCCCGGAATGATTTTTGAGATTTATGATGATAAAGATAACTTCAGATTCTCATTGATAAAAAGCTATAAACTTTCCAAAACATACGAAACATTGGGAATTCTCGAAAAGTTCGGAGGCCAGAATCCTGTCAAAATTCCTGAATCCAGGCTTAAAAAAATGTTGCTTGATAATTATAACGACCCGCTACATACCTTTAAAGAACATTATAAAAACAACACCCATCCTGATGCCCGTTTTATGGTAATGGGAATCGAGGTGAAAAGCCCGGAACAGTTCAAGGAACTTTCTGAAATGATGCAGAAAAATATTAAAAAAAACAACAATCCCATAGAACTTGATAAAGCAATACACTATAACTAATCTTACAACCAGTTAATTTGACCCAAACTCTGCCACTTCGGCGGAGTTTTTGCTGCTTTTTTATTGAAAAAATTAATATAATGTCTAAGTCAGATCAAAGTATATTTGAAAGATTTTCAAATTGGGCAACAAAATTTACAGGAAGTTCCTATGCATTTATCGGAGCAACATTAATCGTAATTATCTGGGCTGCTTCAGGACCAGTTTTTAAATATTCTGAAACCTGGCAGCTCGTCATTAATACAGGGACGACCATTATCACTTTTCTGATGGTTTTTTTAATTCAGAAAGCGCAGAATAAAGATTCTAAAGCCATTCAGATTAAACTGAATGAGCTGATTGCCGCAAATGAAAAAGCAAGCAATAGAATAGTGGATATTGAAGATCTTACGGAAAAGGAGCTTGACCAGTTGCATTGTTACTATGAAAAACTTGCGGATTTTGCGGAAGAAGATACCGATATTCATTCATCGCATTCCATCGATGCCGCACAACGAAATCAGGATTATAAAGATGCATTGTTCAGAGAAAAACATGAAGAATGGCTGCGTGAACAAGAAAAAAAGGAATCCCAATGATTCCTTTTTTTATTACTTCATAAAGTAACTGAAATAAGTACAGCTTCCCATGAGATTTTTAGCTGTTTCCGTATCGGCATACTGAGATTTTAACAGAGAAAAATAAGTTCTGTATTTCTGGTTTTTAATCTGATCAAGCTGTTTCTGATAAGCGTCACTTTTCTCACTCCATTTCGGATCAGAGTAATCTACATTGGAAGGGTGTTTAGCTTCGTACTGATAATATTTACCCTGTTCGGCACTCGCCATTTGAAAAAGAATTCTTGCTTTCTGTTCTTTATTGGTCGACGTATTTAAAGCTCGTTTATAATAGTTGATGGCCAGATCAAAATTATCCGGTTCAATATAAATTCTGTCCGGAAATCCTTTATAATAATACTTGTATGGATTTGCCCTTTCCGAATTGTCAAAATAGTATTTTCCTCCGTTTGAATTATCAAGATCCATCACAAAAAGCTGTCTGTAATATCCGAGAATTGAAGTATTGTACAATACATTTCCTATTAACTGATTGGCCGCAGCAGATTTTTCATCTTTCCCGTTCCCTGCTTTTTTAAGTTGGATCAATGCATCCGCCAGCTCCAGTTTATTCATGTTGGGCCTAATAAATGGAAATGCCGAATAATCTTCCTTCTTCATGCTTTCTTCAGGTGCACTCTGATAACTTATCCAAACATTATGGCCAAAGACAAGATCAGGGATATTGCTGAATCCATTATATGCTCCTGCCGGATATTTCAACGGAGTAACTCTTTTCTCATCATAGTTCCATTCGGATCTTGGAATTCCGGAGAAGTTCTGCGCTTTTGCATAATATGATTTAGCTTTTTCAAAATCTGCCTGTCTCATGGCCCGGTCTCCATAAATTACAGCAAAAAATGCATCAATATTTCCTACATCGTTAATATTTTTAGCAATAATCTGTTGCTCAAACTGTGTTTTATTAGGTTTCCTGTAAAACTCTTCCACACTTTTCACAAGACTTGAGTTAGGACTGTACTGCAGATCGGAAAGCTTATTATTCATCAGGAAAGATTTGCCGTCTTCACCCTGAAGAAAATAACGGTTGGCAAGAACGTCTTTCAGAAAGTCTGCTGTAGAGGGAACTTCACCGTAATAATTGTATTCATCTGTTTCGGTGCTGTCTTTTTTTACCTCCGGTTTTTCTGCAAAATATTCTGAATAATCTTTCATTAAATGATCTTCGTAATCCGCATCAATTTTCGGCTGGGAAACAATATCATTCAGAACTTTCATTCTTTTAATCTCTTCTGTATATTCCGGATTGGAAGTTTTAATATTCTCAAGAATTTCGGTGCTTGCTTTATAATCTTTTTTCAGAAATTTCAGGTATGCATCTGCAATCTGCCAATATTCATCCTTGGATTTTTCTTTTGTTTTAGAAGTGAATTTTTCCAGGTCGTCCAGAAAATCCCTGGTTTTATCATCATACCAGTAATTATTTCTGGTGAAAACAGGAATTCTGTCCGGATTATCAAGAAGTTCATCGTCACTTTGATCTGCTTTTCCATCAGGAGAATTTTTATCTTTCTTACTGCTGAAAAGATTTTTGAAAAATCGTACTATTTTTTGCCAGAATGATAGTTCCTCTTTTTTAGGCTCTGCAGTTTCTGTTGCATTCTGTCTTGTGTTTTTATCTGCGGTATGTTTCTGAACGGCATTACTGTTATCGTCATTATAATAATAAATAGGAAGATAGCTTCTTTCTAACTCATTAATGCTTCTCACCGCCATTACTTTCAGGATCTCCGAATCCGGATTGATGTCAAACATCTTTTCCATTACGGGGATAGGATTATTAAAGTCTTCGTAGCCTAAAAGGAAATAAGCCATATTTTTATCTTCATCCGTTGCTGCGCGCTTAAGAATATTATTGAAAGAAGCAGTATCTGAAAGTTTCATGGAGACAAAAGCGGATTCTTTTCTGCTCTTGCTGTCCCGGAAAACCTGAAAAAAATTCCAGTTGGCTTCACTGTTCATTCCCAGGCCCCGCTGTGCTCCCGCAAGCTGGTCAAGGGCCATGATGTAAGGAGCTCCTTTCAATCTCAAAGGTTCTACATAGGCTTTAAATGCTTTTACCGCTGCGTCGTAATTTCTTGTGTAATGATTGAACCGTACGAGCTGATAGCCGTATCGCTGTTTTATTTCGGGATTTTTTGCAGCATTATATAATGAAGTCAATGCAGCAATGGTTTTATTGTAATCAAGATTGGTTGCGTTCTTTCCTGTTCCCGGCTCTCTATAATAAAAGGAATCTGCAGTTTCAATATAATTAATTTTCATATAAGGCTCCAGATATTTGGCCTCGATAAGATAATCGATTCCTTCAAGGTATTTTTGATAAAATCCCGGTCCTAATGCTACTAATAGCTGGTTGGTGGGCGATCCTTTTTTTAAAGCATTCAGGTCATTCATATTCATTTTATTGACCAGGTATTCCGTCTGCGCATAGCTTAATTGATTATTGAAATATCTTTTCCATGATTCAATATTTTCATCCGGAATCAGGGACGGTTTAAAATCAGTATAAAATCTGGTTGAATAGCTGTGAAGAAAAGGAAGGTAAGATTTATCCTTAATAATACTTTGTGTAAAAAGATTGAAATATTCATAATCCGGATCAGACCAGGCACAGGCTCCGGATTGTGTATAAAACAGCGAAACAACGGCGAGTGAAAGAAAATATTTTTTCATTGTATAGCGGTGTTTGGTTATCGTTTGAATCGTTAAGGTAATAGAAAAATTAAAAATTCAAATTTCGGTTATTAACAAATTTACGGTCAAGCTGATAATAAATAATAGAGTAACGGGAAATTTTTTTATCAAGAAAATCCGTAACCTCAGTGAGCTGATTGTCGGAAATAGATTCGATTTTAATCCTGAAACCTTTATTCATATAGTTTCCGAAATAAAAGCCGTCTTGGAGAATTTCAATTTCGTGATCGGAGATCTTTTTGAAATTTGAATTTTCAAGATCTTTTTCAGATAAAGCGTTAATCAGTTTATGCTTACCTAAATGATTGGTAACAATTCCCCAGGAATAAATGGGCAGCGCAACCTCTATGCTTTTAATGGGATATTTATCGATATCTTTTAAATAACTTTTAAGAATCTGGACATCCAGAATAGAATTTTTACCGGAATTTTCCAGCGGTGAGGAGGTAGAGTAGCACATAAGATAAACCTTATCAACCGGCGGAATGCCTGTCATGGATTTATCCCGTACCTGATGAAGACGGAGCGTGCAGGTGATTTCTTTGCCTGAGATTTTTTTCAGTTCTTTTAAAAAGGTAAAGTAATCATTACGCGTTCCCGCTGTCCAGTCACAGTCGATCTGTATTTCTGATGCTGAGTTCAGATGATAGTCTGTAATTTTCTTTTTTACCAGCTCATTGATGCTTCGGGCAAGAAAATTTATTTCATCTTTTTTGATGTAAAGAAAAGTGCGGTTGGTAATAAAAATAACGGGAACTATTTGTTGATGGACGATAAAACTTTTGTCTTGGATAATAATACCTACAGGCTGGAATTTTTCTCCGGATCTATCAACATCAAAAAAGCGGGTATAGAGATAAGGAACCGTAGTTTTATTCAACGCCATTTTTTCGTCGTCGTTGAGGCTAAGTTTTGTTTTCCAGTAATAGAAAGTGTACGGATGATCTTCCTTTGTGCTACAGGAAAATATGAGAAGCAGAATTAATAAGAATCTCAGTGATTTCATTATTGATACAAATCAATATCATCAAAGGTATAAGCAGAATTTATGGTTTCTACAGCATTGCTGATGTTTCTTTCAAAGAATTTAAAAGGACGATTGAATACATTCTTCAAATGCGGAATTAGTTGGTTGTACGTGTTTTTCATATCATCAGGAGGTTTAAATAAATTTAACCCAACAAAAATCAAACCGTAATTACTTTAATCGAAGAATGGTTATAATGAAAAGATTTTGTTATTCACAAATTATTCTTCCTAATTTTTCTTCCGATTTTACAAAAATGATCTAATTGATTAAAAATCAAAATATTTTGCACGAAATATTTGTCAGTTATAAAATTATTCATAAATTTGCACACTCATTTTAGGGGCGTAGTATGCCTACATCAAACGTAGAAATTACTTCAGACTTCCTGAAAATGACGATAAATAAAGGATAAATTTTATTATAACATAAACAATGTCAGGTATTATTGGTAAAAAAATCGGTATGACTTCTTTGTTTGACGAAGCAGGGAAAAATATTCCTTGTACAGTTATTCAAGCTGGTCCGTGCTCGGTTTTACAGGTCAGAACCATTGAAAAAGACGGTTATAAGTCAGTTCAATTAGGTTTCGATGACAAGAGTGAGAAGAACGTTGGTAAAGCGTTAGCTGGTCATTTTAAAAAGGCTGGTTCTGCTCCTAAAGCTAAATTGGTAGAATTCTACAGAGAGTTCGTTGATGAAGTGAAAGTAGGAGAAGAGGTAACGGTTAACTTATTTGCTGAAGGTGAATTTGTTGACGTAACAGGTACTTCTAAAGGTAAAGGTTTCCAAGGTGTTGTTAAAAGACATGGCTTTGGAGGTGTAATGCAGGCAACTCATGGTCAGCACAACAGACTTAGAGCTCCAGGTTCTATCGGTGCTGGATCAGACCCTTCAAGAGTATTCAAAGGGATGAGAATGGCTGGTAGAATGGGAGGTAAGCAGGTAACTGTACAAAACCTTCAGGTATTAAAAGTGGATCAAGATCAGAATCTTTTAGTAGTAAAAGGTGCTGTTCCGGGAGCTAAAAATTCTTATGTAATTATCAGAAAATGGAACTAGTAGTATTAAATACATCAGGAAAAGAGACCGGAAGAAAAGTAACTCTGGACGAAACAGTATTCGGAATAGAGCCAAATCAGCACGCGGTTTACTTAGAAGTTAAACAGTACCTTGCTGCACAAAGACAAGGGACTCATAAAGCAAAAGAAAGAAGCGAAATCACTGCTTCTACTAAAAAACTTAAGAAGCAAAAAGGATCTGGTTCTGCCAGATACGGGGATATCAAATCTCCTGTGTTCAGAGGAGGAGGTAGAGTATTCGGACCAAAACCAAGAGACTACAGATTCAAATTGAACAAAGCTCTTAAGAGATTAGCTAAAAAATCTGTTTTATCTCAGAAAATGAGAGATAACAGCATCAGAGTTTTAGAAGATATGAGCCTAAACGCTCCTAAGACTAAAGATTTCATCACTGTATTAGATGCGTTGACATTAAACGGTAAAAAATCTTTGTTTATTCTTCCTGAAGCTAACAAGAATGTGTATTTATCTTCAAGAAACTTACCTAAAACTAAAGTAATGAACTACAACGAAGTAAGTTCTTATGATTTAGTAAATGCAGGTGAGATCGTATTCTTTGAAGGTGCAGTTGAAAAATTCCAGGAAAATTTAAAGAAATAAATCATGTCAGTTATTATTAAACCAGTTATTTCAGAAAAGGCTAATTACCTTACGGATTTAAGAGGTACTTATTCTTTCTTGGTAGATACCAAAGCGAATAAGATCCAGATTAAAAAAGCTGTGGAAGCAGCTTACGGTGTAAAAGTAGCAGACGTAAATACAATGATTTATGCTCCTAGAGTTTCTGCGAAATATACTAAGAAAGGTCTTCAGGTTGGAAAGACAAATAAATTGAAAAAAGCGGTAATCAAACTTGCTGAAGGGGAGGTTATCGATATTTTTGCTGTAAATTAATTATAATTATAAATAATAGTAATGTCTGTTAGAAAATTAAAACCTATCACCCCGGGACAGAGATTCAGAATTGTAAACAATTTTGAGGAAATTACTACCAACAAACCAGAGAAATCTCTTACAGTTGGTATTAAAAAGTCAGGTGGACGTAACCAAACAGGTAAAATGACCATGCGTTACACCGGAGGTGGACACAAAAAGAAATACAGAATTATTGACTTCAAAAGAAACAAAGCAAACGTTGAAGCAACTGTAAAATCTGTAGAATACGATCCAAACAGAACTGCATTTATCGCTTTATTAGAGTACGCAGACGGAGAGAAGAGATATATCATCGCTCCAAACGGTATCAAAGTAGATCAGAAAGTGGTTTCAGGTGAGAACGTAGAACCAAACGTAGGAAACGCAATGAAATTGAAAAATATTCCATTGGGTACTGTGATTTCTTGTGTTGAAATGAAGCCTGGTCAAGGTGCTATTTTAGCAAGAAGTGCTGGTTCTTCAGCTCAATTAACTTCAAGAGACGGGAAATATGCGATCATCAAATTGCCTTCAGGAGAATCTAGAATGATCCTTACTGAATGTATGGCAATGATCGGTTCAGTTTCCAACTCTGATCACCAATTAACTGTATCAGGTAAAGCAGGTAGAAGCAGATGGTTAGGTAGAAGACCAAGAACAAGAGCGGTTGTAATGAACCCTGTAGATCACCCAATGGGTGGTGGTGAAGGACGTTCTTCTGGAGGTCACCCAAGATCTAGAAACGGTAAACCGGCTAAAGGTTACAAAACTAGAAAGAAAAACAAAGTGTCTAACCGTTACATCGTATCTAAAAGAAAATAATTATGGCAAGATCACTTAAAAAAGGACCGTTCATTCATCATACTTTAGATAAGAAGGTTCAGGCAAATATAGAGTCTGGTAAGAAGACAGTTATCAAAACTTGGTCTAGAGCATCGATGATCTCTCCGGACTTCGTAGGACAAACTATTGCTGTACACAACGGGAAATCTTTTATCCCTGTATATGTTACAGAAAACATGGTAGGTCACAAGTTAGGCGAATTTTCTCCAACAAGATCTTTCAGAGGTCATGGTGGTAACAAAAACAAAGGAAGCAGATAATCATGGGATCAAGAAAACAAGATAGTTCAATCGCAAGAAAAGAAGCTAACAAGGACGTTGTTAAAGCTTCATTAAATAACTGCCCATCTTCTCCTAGAAAAATGAGATTAGTTGCTGATATCATTAGAGGAGAGCAAGTAGATAAAGCTCTTTATATCCTTAAATATTCTAAGAAAGAAGCTTCTAACAAATTAGAAAAATTACTTCTTTCTGCAATTGCCAACTGGCAGGTAAAAAACGAAGGAGCTGACATTGAGGAAGCAAACCTTATCGTTAAAGAAATATTCGTGGATAGTGCAAGACAATTGAAGAGACTAAGACCAGCTCCACAAGGTAGAGGGTATAGAATCAGAAAAAGATCTAACCACGTTACATTAATCTTAGGTAATAAAGAAAATTAATCAAGGTATGGGACAGAAGACAAATCCAATTGGTAACAGATTAGGTATCATCAGAGGATGGGATTCTAACTGGTTTGGCGGAAACGATTATGGAGACAGAATCGCGGAAGACTACAAAATCAGAAGATACCTTGAAGCTAGATTATCTAAAGGTGGGATTTCAAGAATTTATATTGAAAGAACATTAAAATTAGTAACAGTTACAATTACTACCGCCAGACCGGGACTTATCATCGGGAAAGGAGGTCAGGAAGTTGATAAACTGAAAGAAGAGTTGAAAAAATTGACTAAAAAGGATATTCAGATCAACATCTTCGAAATCAAAAGACCTGAGCTTGATGCAGTATTAGTTGCAGACAGCATTGCTAAGCAAATCGAAAACAGAATCTCTTACAGAAGAGCTGTGAAGATGGCGATGGCAGGTACAATGAGAATGGGTGCAGAAGGTATCAAAGTTCAGATCTCCGGTAGATTGAACGGTGCTGAAATGGCAAGATCAGAATCTTTCAAAGAAGGAAGAATTCCATTGTCTACCTTCAGAGCAGATATCGATTACCACATAGGTGAGGCATTGACTCAGTACGGAAAACTAGGGGTTAAAGTTTGGATCATGAAAGGTGAAGTTTACGGTAAAAGAGAACTTTCTCCATTAGTGGGACAACAGAAAAAAGGTGGTCAGTCTGACAGAAGAGATAACAGAGGAGGAGACAGAGACAACAGAAGACCTAGAAAAAACAACAATAATAATAACAATAATAATTAAAAATTTTAGATTAGAACATTTTGAATTTTAAATTACCGTTACTTTTTTAAAATAAAAAAAATCTAAAATCTAAAATCTAAAATCTAAAATTTAGAAATTATGTTACAACCAAAAAGAACCAAGTTCCGTAGAGTACATAAGATGAAAATGAAGGGGAGTGCCCAGAGAGGTAGTCAACTTGCTTATGGAACTTTCGGAATCAAGGCGACAGAAGGTGCTTGGATCACTGCAAGACAGATTGAAGCTGCTCGTATCGCTGCGACAAGATATATGAAGAGAGAAGGCCAGCTATGGATCAAAATCTTCCCGGATAAACCAATTACTAAAAAGCCAGCCGAAGTAAGGATGGGTAAAGGTAAAGGTGCCGTGGAATATTGGGTAGCTGTAGTAAAACCAGGTAAAATTATGTTCGAAGTAGGAGGTGTTCCTTACGAAGTAGCGAAAGAAGCACTTAGACTTGCAGCACAAAAATTACCAGTTGTTACTAAATTTGTAGTTGCTAACGATTTTGTAAAACCTCTTTAATCTTTGAATACAATGAAAAAAGCTGATATTAAAAATTTAAGCGCGGGTGATATTCAAGCTCAATTAACTGAAGCAAAAGCTCAATATTCTAAATTGAAGTTGGCTCATGCAATCAGCCCAATTGAAAACCCGATCCAAATCAGAGATTTGAGAAAAACAATCGCTAGACTAAACACTGAGTTAACTAACAAACAATAATTTCATTTTAAAATGGATAGAAATTTAAGAAAAGAAAGAATCGGAGTGGTTTCCAGCAATAAAATGGAAAAAACTATTGTTGTTAGTGAAACTACGAGAGTGAAGCACCCGATGTACGGTAAATTCGTATTGAAAACGAAAAAATATACTGCACACGACGAGAACAACGAATGCGCAGAAGGAGATACAGTTTTAATCCAGGAAACTAGACCTTTGAGCAAAAACAAAAGATGGAGATTAGTAAGAATCATTGAAAAAGCTAAGTAATAATGTTACAAACAGAATCAAGATTAAAAGTTGCTGATAACACAGGTGCTAAAGAAGTATTGGTTATCAGAGTTCTGGGAGGAACCAGAAGAAGATATGCTTCAGTTGGTGATAAAATCGTTGTTACTATCAAAGATTCTACACCATCAGGAAACGCTAAAAAAGGTCAGGTATCTAAAGCTGTAGTAGTAAGAACTAAAAAAGCAGTAAGAAGAAAAGATGGTTCATACATCAAATTCGAAGACAATGCTTGTGTATTACTAAACGCAGCGGGAGAAATGAGAGGAACCCGTGTTTTCGGACCAGTTGCTCGTGAGTTGAGAGACAAAGAATATATGAAAATCATTTCATTAGCTCCTGAAGTACTTTAATATTTAAAATTTTAAAAAAAATGTCAAAGTTAAAAATAAAAAGAGGAGATAACGTAATCATTACCACTGGTAAAAAAGATATCAAAGGTAAAACTGGTGAAGTTATTGAAGTGATCAAAAAAGAAGGTAGAGACCCTAGAGTTGTGGTTGCAGGACTTAATATCGTGAAAAAACACGTTAAGCCTTCAGCTTCAAATCCTCAAGGAGGAATCGTTGAAAGAGAAGCTTCTATTCATATCTCAAACGTAGCTTTAGTTGGTAAAGACGGAAAAGCTATCAAAGTAGGTTACAAAATCGAAGGAGATAAGAAAGTTAGAATCAACAAAAAAACGGGTGAAACTTTATAATTTTAAATAACACATGGAATATATAGCAAGACCCAAAAAAGCATATAAAGAAACGATTGTTCCTGCAATGATGGAAGAATTCGGATACAAATCTGTAATGCAGGTACCAAGACTTGAGAAAATTGTTTTATCTCAAGGTTTAGGAGATGCTACAGCAGACAAAAAGATCATCGATTATGCTGTTGAAGAATTAACGAACATCACTGGTCAGAAGGCTGTTGGTACAATCTCTAAGAAAGACGAAGCTGCTTTCAAATTGAGAAAAGGAATGCCGGTAGGAGCTAAAGTTACTTTAAGAGCTAACAAAATGTATGAGTTCTTAGACAGATTAACTTCTTCTGCATTACCACGAATCAGAGATTTCTCTGGTATCAAAGCAGACGGATTTGATGGGAGAGGTAACTATAACTTAGGGATCACTGAACAAATCATCTTCCCTGAGATCGTAATTGACAAAGTGAAAAAAATCCAGGGGATGGACATCACTTTCGTTACCACTGCGAAAACAGATAAAGAAGCTAAAGCATTATTAACTCACTTCGGTTTACCATTCAAAAAGAACTAAGAAATGGCTAAAGAATCAATGAAAGCGCGTGAGCGCAAAAGAGAAGCACTAGTTGCTAAATACGCTGCTAAAAGACAGGCTCTTAAAGAAGCAGGTGATTACGAAGGACTTCAAAAATTGCCTAAAAACGCTTCACCTGTAAGATTACATAACAGATGTAAATTAACAGGAAGACCAAGAGGATACATGAGAACGTTCGGTATTTCCAGAGTAACTTTCAGAGAAATGGCAAACAACGGTCTTATCCCGGGAGTGAAAAAAGCTAGTTGGTAATAATTACTAATTAAAAATCGGGACAATTAAGTTGTCTGGATACTAAAGATAAATAATATCAGACTGAAGATTTCTGAGGTCTGATATTTTACTCTTCAAGTCCTTACAATACTGATTGTTCTTTAACCAATAATTTATAAAAGAAAAATGGTAACAGATCCAATTTCAGATTTCCTAACAAGAGTAAGGAACGCACAAAGCGCAGGCCACAAAGTGGTGGAAATTCCTGCATCGAAAATCAAAAAGGAGATTACTAAGATCTTATTTGATCAGGGGTATATCTTAAACTACAAGTTTGAAGATAGCGCTGTTCAGGGAACGATCAAAATCGCTTTAAAGTACGACAAGCAAACCAACAAACCGGCTATCAAGTCTATTCAGAGAGCTTCAAGACCAGGTTTGAGACAGTACAAAGGTTCTACAGAACTTCCAAGAGTACTAAATGGTTTGGGTATTTCTATCATCTCTACTTCTAAAGGAGTAATGACTGACAAGAAAGCTAGAGAAGAAAAAGTAGGCGGTGAAGTAATCTGCTATGTTTATTAATTTTTAATCACAGGAAAATGTCAAGAATTGGTAAAGCAATTATAACAGTTCCAGCAGGAGTTACAATCACTGAAAACAATGGTGTGGTAACTGTAAAAGGTCCTAAAGGAGAACTTTCTCAGGAGCTTACAGGCGGAATTACTATAGAACAGAAAGATGGTGAACTGAACGTAAACAGACCATCTGATGCTAAACAACACAAAGCGCTTCACGGTTTATACAGAGCGTTAATCAACAACATGATTGTTGGTGTAAACACAGGTTTCGAAAAGAAACTGGAATTAGTAGGGGTAGGATACAGAGCTTCACACGCAGGTCAAAAACTTGAGTTGGCTTTAGGATTCTCTCACGGTATTGTACTGGAACTTCCAAACGAAGTTAAAGTAGATACATTGACTGAAAAAGGTAAAAACCCAATTATTACTTTAACGTCTCACGATAACCAACTTCTAGGGATGGTAGCTGCAAAGATCCGTTCTTTCAGAAAGCCTGAACCATACAAAGGGAAAGGGGTAAGATTCGTAGGAGAAATTGTTAGACGTAAAGCTGGTAAATCTGCTTAATAAATTATAAGTATTATGGCATTAACTAAAGTAGAAAAAAGAATAAGAATCAAAAGAAGAGTAAGAGGGAAAATCTCCGGATCTTCTGAATTGCCAAGATTATCTGTATACAAAAGTAATAAGGAAATTTACGCTCAGTTAATCGATGATAACAGTGGAAAAACTTTAGCATCTGCTTCTTCAAGAGAGAAAGGCGTTGAAGCTAACGGAACTAAGACTGAAGTTTCTGTTGCCGTAGGTAAGGCTATCGCTGCCAAAGCTATTGCTGCAGGAATCGAAAATATTGTATTTGATAGAAACGGATTCGTATATCACGGGAGAATCAAAGCTCTTGCTGACGGTGCGAGAGAAGGAGGACTTAAATTCTAATCATTAAATTTCGGAAATATGTTAGGACTAGATAATATAGAAAGAGTAAAACCGGGAGGATTAGAACTTAAAGATCGTCTCGTAGCTGTTAACAGAGTAACAAAAGTAACTAAAGGAGGTAGAGCTTTCGGATTTTCTGCAATCGTTGTTGTAGGAAACGAAGAAGGAGTTATCGGTTACGGTTTAGGAAAATCTAAAGAGGTTGCTTCTGCAATTGCAAAAGCAGTTGAAGACGCAAAGAAAAACCTTGTGAAAGTTCCTGTAATGAACCACACAATCCCTCACCAGACTACTGCCAGATACGGAGGTGCAGACATCTTCTTAAGACCTGCTTCTCACGGTACAGGGCTTATCGCCGGTGGTGCGGTAAGAGCGGTATTGGAATCTGCTGGTATTCACGATATCCTTTCAAAATCTAAAGGATCTTCAAACCCTCACAACGTGGTGAAAGCTACTTTCAAAGCGTTATTGGATATCAGAAGACCTGAAGAAATTGCTAGAATGAGAGGAGTTTCACTAAGTAAAGTGTTTAACGGTTAATAAACAAAACAATGGCAACAATCAAAGTAAAGCAAGTAAGAAGCGCTATTGGAAGAACAAAAACCCAAAAGAGAACGCTTGAAGCATTAGGACTAAAGAAACTTCACCAAGTTGTAGAACACGAAGCTACGCCCTCTATCTTAGGAATGATAGCTGCAGTTAGTCACTTACTTGAAGTTCAAAAATAATTTTTAAAATAATTTTAAAATGAATTTAAACAACATAAAGCCAGCTGCAGGATCTACTTTCAACTCAAAAAGAATTGGTAGAGGACAAGGTAGCGGAAAAGGTGGTACTTCTACAAAAGGGCACAAAGGACAAAAATCAAGAGCCGGATATTCTCAGAAAATCGGTTTTGAAGGAGGTCAGATGCCTTTACAAAGAAGATTACCTAAATTCGGATTCAAAAACGTAAACAGAAAAGAGTTTAGAGCTATTAACCTTGATTCTATCCAGACTTTAATTGAAAACAAATCCATCACAGGAGATATTACAAAAGAAGTTTTGGTAGCAAACGGTTTGGCAACTAAAAACGAATTAGTGAAAATTATGGGTAGAGGAGAATTGAAATCTGCGGTTTCTATCTCAGCTGACAAATTCACTAAATCTGCTGAAGAGCTTATCGCTAAAGCAGGTGGAAAAGCAATTACCTTATAATAATTACTAATGAAAGAATTTATACAAACCCTCAAAAATATTTGGAGTCTTAAAGAACTTAGAGATAAAATTATCTTTACTTTAGGAATTATCCTTGTGTATAGATTCGCATCTTATATCTCTTTACCTGCAATTAACCTTGCAGAAGTGGGAGATCTCTTAGAGCATTATAAAAATCAAGGCGGTAACAAGCAAGGAGCAGGTCTCCTTGGCTTGCTTTCGTCGTTTACGGGGGGAGCTTTCAGCCACGCTTCCGTAATGGCGTTAGGGATCATGCCTTATATTTCTGCTTCTATTATTGTTCAGTTGATGGGGATGGCTATTCCTTATCTTCAGAAGCTTCAGAAAGATGGAGAGTCCGGTAGAAATACATTGAACCAGATAACTAGATGGTTAACAATAGGGGTTTGTCTTGTACAGGCACCTTCTTATTTAACTTCTATTACTCAATTATTCTTACCATATGCTCAGTTCTCATCTGCATATTATGTAGAGCCAAATTCCATTATGTTCTGGTTACCAAGTATTGTTATTCTGGTTGCCGGTTCAGTATTCGCAATGTGGTTGGGTGAGAAAATCACCGACAAAGGTATCGGGAACGGTATCTCTATCCTTATTATGGTGGGGATCCTTTCAAGATTACCGGAAGCATTTGTGCAGGAAATGGCAGTTCAGAACGGAAAAGGAGGAATGGGGTCTATCATGATCCTTATTGAAGTGATTTTCTGGATGTTGGTAGTTCTTTTGGCAGTGGTATTATCCGTTGCTGTGAGAAAAATCCCAATCCAGTATGTAAGCAGAGCTCAGGCAAGAGGAGGTGTAAACAGAAATCTTATGCAGGGAGCAAGACAGTGGATTCCATTGAAAGTAAATGCTGCCGGTGTAATGCCGATCATTTTCGCGCAGGCGTTAATGTTCGTACCGGGACTTTTAACTAAAGTGGATGAATCCAATACTTTTCTTGCTGGTTTCAAGAATGTTTTTAGCTGGCAGTACAACGTATTGTTTGCGCTATTGATTATTATTTTCTCATTCTTCTATACTGCGATCACAATTCCGGTAAACCAAATGGCTGATGACTTGAAGAGAAACGGAGGTTTAGTACCGAAAGTAAGACCAGGAAAAGATACCGCTGATTATTTAGATGATATTTTATCAAAAATTACCTTGCCAGGTGCAATTTTTTTATCTATCTTTGCAGTCCTTCCGGCAATTGTACACGGAAGCTTTGTTCAGACAGATGCGTTCGCCTTATTTTTCGGGGGGACATCACTATTGATTATGGTGGGAGTAATTTTAGATACTGTTCAACAGATTAATACCTATCTGCTGAACCATCATTATGATGGCTTAATGCAGTCTAAATTATCAAGAACGACTGGATATTAATTTATGGCAAAACAAAAACATATTGAACAGGACGGCGTTATTACGGAAGCACTTTCGAATGCGCAGTTCCGTGTTGAGCTGGAAAACGGGCATGTTCTCATCGCTCACATCTCCGGTAAAATGCGTATGCACTATATTAAGTTATTACCTGGTGATAAGGTAAAATTAGAAATGTCTCCTTACGATTTATCGAAGGGGAGAATTACATTTAGATATTAAAAACAATCTGCCAAATGAAGCATATGTTTCATTTGGCTATTGTTAAAAAAATAAATATTTTCAAAAATGAAAGTAAGAGCATCAATTAAAAAAAGAAGCGCTGATTGCAAAATCGTACGCAGAAAAGGTGTACTATTCGTAATCAACAAGAAGAACCCAAAATTTAAACAAAGACAAGGCTAACATTAAATTATGGCGAGAATTTCAGGTATTGATTTACCAAAAAACAAAAGAGGTGTTATCGGTTTAACTTACATCTACGGAATTGGAAGAAGTACTTCTTCAGAAATCCTTAAAGCTGCCGGTATCAGCGAAGACAAGAAAGTCAACGAATGGAATGACGATGAATTGGCTGCAATCAGAAACTATATCTCTGAAAACATTAAAGTAGAAGGAGAATTAAGATCTGAAGTGCAATTGAACATTAAGCGATTAATGGACATAGGATGCCAACGAGGAATACGTCACAGACTTGGATTACCTTTAAGAGGCCAGAGAACGAAAAACAACTCTAGAACCCGTAAAGGAAAGAGAAAAACTGTTGCTAACAAGAAAAAAGCTAGTAAATAATCGTTAGGAATTATGGCAAAACAAACTAAAGTAGTTAAGAAAAGAAAAGTAAAAGTTGAGGCTATTGGTGAAGCGCATATTCAGGCTTCTTTCAATAACATCATCATTTCTTTAACAAATAAAAACGGAGAGGTTATCTCTTGGGCTTCTGCCGGTAAAATGGGTTTCAGAGGTTCTAAAAAGAATACTCCATTTGCTGCTCAGATGGCAGCTGAAAATTGCTCTGCTGTAGCTCACGAAGCTGGATTAAGAAGAGTAAAGGTGTTTGTGAAAGGTCCAGGTGCAGGTAGAGAATCTGCCATCAGATCTATTCACAATTCAGGAATTGAAGTTAGCGAAATCATTGATGTGACTCCTATGCCGCACAATGGATGTAGACCACCAAAAAGAAGAAGAGTTTAATTTTTAGAATTTATCCATTATGGCAAGATATATTGGTCCTAAAACTAAGATTGCGAGAAAGTTTGGTGCTGCAATCTACGGAGATGACAAAAACTTCGAGAAAAGAAAAAACCAACCGCCGGGACAACACGGTCCTAACAAAAGAAGAGGTGCTAAAAAATCTGAATACGCAGTTCAGCTGGCTGAAAAACAAAAAGCTAAATACACTTACGGTATCTTAGAAAGACAGTTTGCTAACTTATTCGACAAAGCACACAGAAGTAAAGGAGTAACAGGTGAAGTTCTATTACAACTTTGCGAATCAAGATTGGATAACGTAGTATACAGATTAGGATTTGCTAAAACCAGATCTGCTGCAAGACAATTGGTTTCTCACAGACACATTACCGTGAACGGAGAGCTGGTAAATATTCCATCTTATTTGCTTAAAGCAGGTGATGTAATTGCTGTAAGAGAAAAGTCTAAGTCTCTTGAAGTTGTTACCAATGCATTGGCTTCTAAAGCAAATTATGAGTGGTTACAATTCAACGATGAGAAGAAAGAAGGTACTTTCGTTTCTGCTCCTGAGAGAATCCAAATTCCGGAAGACATCAAGGAACAGCTTATCGTCGAACTTTACTCTAAATAATTTTTTAATCAAATTTTTGCTCAACCCAATAATATGGCAATTTTACAATTCATAAAACCCGATAAAGTAATTTTACTTAACTCTGATGAATTTAGAGGTCAATTTGAATTCAGACCACTAGAACCAGGTTTCGGGCTTACAATCGGTAATGCTTTGAGAAGAGTGTTGCTTTCTTCTCTGGAAGGTTATGCTATTTCATCTATCAAAATAGAAGGTGTAGAGCACGAATTTTCAACTATTCCAGGAGTAATCGAAGATGTTACCGAAATTATTCTTAACCTTAAGCAGGTAAGATTAAAAGCTACGGCAGAAAACCAGTCCAACGAGCAGGTTAATGCCAAAGTATCAGGTCAGACGGTTATTACTGCTGGTGATTTAGGAAAATCAATCAACGGATTTGAGGTGCTAAACCCGGATTTGGTGATCTGTAACCTAAACAGTGATGTAACTTTCGAAATTACTTTCAATATTGAAAAAGGCAGAGGATATGTTCCTTCTGAACAAAATAAGTCAAACAATGCACCGGTAGGTACTATTGCAATCGACTCTATTTTCACCCCAATCAAGAAAGTACAGTATAGCATTGAAAATTATCGTGTAGAGCAAAAAACAGACTACGAAAAACTTGTATTAGATATAGAAACTGACGGATCTATCAGTCCTCAGAATGCTTTAACAGAAGCTTCCAAGATATTAATTTATCACTTCATGCTGTTCTCTGATGAGAGAATCACGCTTGAAACTGAAGCTGTAAAAGCATCTATCCAATATGATGAAGAAACTCTTCATACAAGACAACTTCTTAAGTCTAAATTAGCAGATATGGATCTTTCCGTAAGAGCCCTTAACTGTCTGAAGGCGGCTGAAGTAGAAACTCTTGGAGAATTGGTTTCTTACAGTAAGTCTGATTTGATGAAATTCAGAAATTTTGGTAAAAAATCTTTGACAGAACTAGAAGAATTAGTGCATTCAAAAGGTCTTAACTTCGGTTTCGACGTTGCAAAATATAAGTTAGACGCTGATAAATAATTAATAATGAGACACGGTAAAAAATTCAATCACTTAGGAAGAACAGCTTCTCACAGAAGTGCTTTACTTTCTAATATGGCTTGTTCTCTAATTGAGCATAAAAGAATCAACACTACTGTAGCTAAAGCAAAAGCTTTACGAGTATATGTTGAGCCTCTATTAACAAAAGCAAAAGAAGATACTACACACAATAGAAGAATTGTTTTTTCATATCTTCAAAATAAAGAAGCAGTTGCAGAATTGTTCAGAACTGTAGCACCTAAAATCGCTGAGAGAAACGGTGGATACACAAGAATCATCAAAACTGGTTTCAGACCTGGTGATGCTGCTGATACTGCTCTTATCGAATTGGTAGACTTCAACGAGCTTTATAATCCTAATGCTGAAGAGAAGAAAACAACAAGAAGAAGCAGAAGATCTGCAACAGCTAAAAAAGAAGCTGTAGTAGCTGAAGCTCCTGTAGTAGAAGAAAAAGCTGCTGAGCCAACGGCTGAAGCTGCGAACTCTACAGAGGAAAAAACTGAAGAATAATATTTCATTTTCAGATAAAAAAAACCGTTCAGATCCTGAACGGTTTTTTTATTGCTTAGATTTTAGTTTTTACCAGCTCAATGATATTATTGCCCTGATCAAGAATCAGGCTGTCACCTTTTACCCTAGCTTTCATGTCCATTTTCTCATAAACGGCCTCATTGCCTTTAGAATCAACTTTGTTCAGAATGAAAGTTTTATTATTGCTTCTGATACTCATTGTTTTTTCTTTATAGTCAAAGACGACCTTTGCAAGACTTCCATCAGTCGCCTTATATACAAAATCTGTTTTTACATATTTTTTTCCGTTAACGTCAGTTTCATACTGAATATTAGGATCTGCTTTACCGCTGTCCGTCATGGATTGTTCGGTACCGTCTGATTGCAATACGGCTTTATTCCCCGTTTCACTTTTTTTACAGCCTGTAAAAGATAGCGCAATCACTGTAACTACGCCCCAAAGTCCCTTTTTCATGATGTTAATTTTTTTTAATGTATTGATTGTTAAATATTTTCAGATATATTTATTTTTTTGCTAAATTTAGTAAAAACAAAAACTAAACCAACCATCATGAATTCAATCTCTCTAAAATTACACAAACGTGTAATTGTTTGCCCTCAATATGATTCTGAACTTTACAGTAATAAATCAGGAAAGCCGAAAACTGTATAGAGTAGGCATATCTTAAAACTTATTACTATGTTAACAGAAGCAGACATCAAAAATGTTTCATTGGAAAAAAGTCCGGAAAGCGTTAATTTTTGTGCAATATGGCCATCTGCAAAAACGGGGCTTCAGGTTCTCGCAGGAATTATTAAAAATCCGGTTGTAAAAGGTGTGATTGGAATGATTGTTACACTCGGCGACAGCCTTTGTCCTTCCAACTAATAATGAAGGGGCTTTTCTGTGTTTGTGCATAAAGCCCTTCATTAAGAAAATAAACTCTGAATTATAATTTAAACCTTACCGGAATGAAAATCAGCATTGCCATCGTAGAAGATGAAAAAAACTACAATAATGCGTTAAAAAAAATCATCAATTACCAGGATGATATGAGAGTAGTTGCCCAGTATTTTGATGGTCTTGATGCATTAGAAAATCTCCCTGATATTTCTCCAGATGTCGTAATGATGGATATTCAGCTACAGGATATGTTAGGTATCGAGATCATTGGAAAAATTAAAAAACAACTCCCGGATACACAATTTATCATGTGTACGAGTTTTGAAGACGATGAAAAAGTTTTCAATTCTTTAAAAGCCGGAGCAATGGGGTATTTGGTAAAAGGAGAAAGCATGGATAAGATTCTCTCATCCATCCGGGATGTCTACAATGGTGGTGCTCCCATGAGTTTTTCCATCGCCAGAAAAGTATTAAGCCATTTTGAAAAAAAGCTGCCTGAAATTAAAGGTTTTGATGAACTTACACAACGTGAAAAAGAAATTCTCGAGCTTTTATCTCAAGGTTTGCTTTACAAAGAAATTGGAGATAAGAAATTTATCAGTATTGATACCGTGAAAAAACACGTCGGAAACATTTACAGAAAACTCCACGTCAGCAACAAAGTGGAGGCAATTAATAAATTTAACCATTTTAAAAACTAAGAAATTATGAAAAAAATTAATTTTCTTTTGAGTCTGGGAATAATACTTTTACTTTTTTCATGTAAAAAAACTGATGAAAAACCTACAGCAGATAGTATTAATACTGGTCAACCGGTTGTTGCAAGAACTGAATATTGCCACCCACCAATTCCAGAACTACTTTCTGAAATTATGATTAAAGATTTTAAGAAAAATGTCTTAGATCTAAAAATCATTAACGAATCTGAATTGGTTATCAATAAAAATATTTATGAAAGTATAATAAATAATTTCCCTTCTGATTCAGATGTATTAAACTGTACTTTCGGGGAATGCGATGCTAAGCTTAACCTAAATGGTAAATATTCTGAATTATCCCCTCTTAATAATAAATTATTAATTTTATTTAATTATGATGGATCGAAAATAAATACAAAATATCATCTTATCGCTAATGGAAAAGATATAATTATTGATGAATCTGATGCAGATCTGATGCATAATTTATACAATAGTAACACGAGAAGCAAACTAGATGCATATGCAAAAAAGTACGGAAAAAATACAATGAAAGTTAAAATCCCTAAATATTGTTTACAAGAATATATTAAAAACTCTACTAGTAATTCTAATTTAAAAGAATATCGTTTTATTTTGGGTAAAATTCCTCATTGGAATGAATATTTAGAAACTTTTTTACAAACAAAATCAGTAAAAAAAAGTATTCCTACAAAAGAAATGACAAGATTGAAAGATAAATATATAAATAATGAAGGTCAGATTACATTTATAACAAATGCATATGATGTAGATGGAAATTTAATTGATAATTTATCATATTATGACCTAAACTCACTTTCACCTCCCAACTAATGATTTCAAAACTGGATATTTTAAACAAAATTTATGAAATTGTAGTTCTGGTTAATCTTTTACTTTCAATATATATATTGATGAAAGGTAAATCTGGACAGCAATTTCATTTTTACGTATATATATCAGTGGTGACGATAATAGATATTATATTTCCGATTCTTAAATTAGAAAATGTAATGAATTCTAATTATTTATTTTTCATTTTTATATTAATATCTTATTTATATTTTTTTTATTTCTTTAGAAAAAATTTCAAAGAAAAAATTTACAGAAGTATTTGGACGATAGTTTTTAGTGTGTTTTTTGGAATGACACTTATTCACCAAATACGATATAATTTCGACGAACTGACTTCTTTTACGCTTGCTTTATTACCGTTGTTTTGCATTTTTGGGAGTATGGGTTGGTTTGTATATATTTTAAATCAAAAAGTAGAAGGTCCTATTTTTGATAAAAAGTCATTTTGGATCAGTTGCGGTCTACTGATTTGGTCTGTATTCTTTTTGTTCAGAGGTCTTCCAATGTATTATTTTAATAATCTTGATCCAGATTTTTTAAAGGGTATTTCAATGATATTTACTATTGTCAATATTATAACGTATTTGCTTTTCTTTCGAAGCCAATTTTGTGAAAAATGAAAAATCTTCCTGAAGAAATAAAAATAGTTTACATCATTGCAATCTTAGTAATGATGTTATTTGTGGGTTTTATAATTTTTACAGTATTAATGTACAATAGAAAACAATTATTATACATTAAAGAAAAACAGCTCAAAGAATCTGAATACCAAAATCAGCTCCTCCAGAAAGAGCTCGAAAAACAAAAGCTCATCGAAAAAGAACGGGAAAGAATCTCCCACGATATGCACGATGATCTTGGTGCCGGAATCTCAGCATTGAAACTGCAGGCAGAATTTTTAAAACAGCGGGCTGATAATGATGGTCTGAGAAATGATATTGACGAACTTCTCAAAACCTCGGAAGAAATGAACATTTCCATGAGAGAAATGCTTTGGAGTCTCAATTCAGGAAATGATACACTCGGAAGCTTTATCAATTATGCCAAAATCTATACACAGAATTTTCTTAAGAAAACAACCATTCTGATCATTACAGAAAACGAAAATATAGTTGAAGAAACAACCATTTCAACAGAACAGAGAAGAAATTTGTTCTTGTGTCTGAAAGAAGCTTTGAATAATATTTATAAGCACAGTCAGGCCAACCAGATCACCTTATCATTTCTTCAAAAAGATAATGAATTCATTATGAAAATTTCCGACAACGGAATTGGAATTAACCATAAAAATCCGGCAGGAAATGGCCTTCGGAATATGAAGCGGAGAATGGAGGAACAGAATGGACATTGTGAAATTACTAATGGAAACGGAACTCATCTGTTTTTCAAAATGTATTTGTGAGAAAAGCAAAATTTTATTAGTATTTTTATAAATCACCTTTTGGTGTAATGGACATAGATTACTTTTTAAAATAACTTTGAAGTATAATTAAAAATTAATAACCATGAAAATTTTATTCGAATATGCTCTTCCTACAGCCATCTTTATATTTGGAATGTGGCTTGCTGTTAAAACAGATTTATTAAAAGATACGCAAACAGGCAATAATGAGACAGAAAAAACATTCAGCTTTTCCAGAAGTCAATTGTTTTACTGGACAATGATTGTGATAATATGTTTGTGCGCTGGTATGGGAAACAATGGTAACTTTGATTTGCTTTTGAAACTGAAAGAACCTTCAATTTTACTTTTATTAGGAATTAGTGTGGGAACTGCAAGTGTAGCAACGTATATTGATAATGAAATACCCAACCCTAAAAAAAATACGGATAGCAAGGGTTTTATAAAAGATATACTATCAGATGCCGGCGGAATAAGCGTACACCGCTACCAGGCTTTATTGTTTAATATTATTTTCGGGTTGGTATTTGTCTGCCAATTCATTACCAATACTACAGAGTTCCCTGTTTTTGATAATTATGCTTTAGCTTTAATGGGGACGAGCAGTGCAGGCTACTTACTTGTCAAAACAAATGAAAAATCATACAAAAGTATTTCTCAATAAGTATAGATTGCTAACACAGTAGTTGTAAAATAAATATACTTTATCAATTAAAACAAACCACTTAAACCAATAAAATCATGAAAATAATTGTTGACTATTTATTAGAATGGAATATATCTTCCAAAAAAGGAAAGGTCATATTGAAACTTAAAAATGCAGATCCGGAAATTATAGAAGATCTGAACTACCAGGATTTTTCAGCATTAGCCATAGTGCTTGAAAAAGGAAATGCAAGATTTGATGATACGGAAAACTCAATTTATAATGTAATGCCATGAAAATAATATTTTATCTACTCGTAATTTTGTCATGTATTTCATGTAATATAAGACATAAAGCCACACTGAAAGAATTGCAGAATAAAGGATCAAATTATCAGATGTCCTATGACGCTACCCGCAGAGGCGCTGTTATAAGTCTTGATAATAATGGAAAAATTGATAAGATTTTATCAGAAGTTCAGCCTGATGCCGCTATAGCAACCACAACGGATATTACCAGTAAACTTACAGGCAAATTGAAAACCGGAGACAGCGTATCCGCCGAACAAATAACAAAAATAGCTGAAACATTATCCAAACTGGGAGAGAGAACGGCACCGGTAAACATGCTGAGAGACGCATTGTACAGGCTGGAAGAACATTGTGTAAATTTTCCTGAACAATGCAAAGATGAAAAATATTTTAACAGCTTTGATAAAGTTGTAGATTTAATAGTCAAATTACAAGGCGAAATTTCAGAAACAGCTGCTAATGAGGCTAGAGCGGAAGAAGCCAAAACCTTGAGAGCACTCACTCCGCAAGAGAGGGATAAATATAATTTAAATAAATAATGGAATAAACACCATTTGTAAGGGATGCTTATTTTGATAACAACAACTCTGTTTTAAATTCAGAAATTAACTAAAATTTAACTCTGAATAAACGTATAAATTACGTGTCATTTGCTTCAAAAAGTTAAAAATTGATTAAATTTGTCTGAACTATAAAAAAACGAACAATGAGTTACATTTCTTACATAGAAGCGAGACAAATTTTAGATTCAAGAGGAAATCCTACAGTAGAAGTAGATGTATTTACAGAAAGCGGCGCTATGGGTCGTGCAGCAGTACCTTCGGGAGCATCTACAGGAGAGCATGAAGCAGTGGAACTGCGTGACGGCGGTTCAGAATATATGGGGAAAGGTGTTCTTAAAGCTGTTGAGAATGTAAGAGAAGTAATCGCGCCTGAACTGGTAGGGCTTCCGGTGTATGATCAGAATCTTATCGATCAGATCATGATTGATCTTGATGGAACAAACAATAAAGGAAATCTGGGTGCCAACGCCATCTTAGGAGTGTCTTTAGCGGCGGCTAAAGCGGCGGCGGCAGAACTGAAAATGCCTTTATACAAATATGTAGGTGGAGTAAATGCCAATACCCTTCCGGTTCCGATGATGAACGTTATTAATGGAGGTTCTCACTCAGATGCACCTATTGCATTTCAGGAATTTATGATCATGCCGGTGAAAGCAGATTCTTTCTCCCACGCATTGAGAAAAGGAACTGAAATTTTCCATAACCTAAAATCCATACTTCACTCAAGAGGCCTCTCAACTGCCGTAGGTGATGAAGGTGGTTTCGCACCAACATTCTCAGGAACTGAAGATGCTCTTGATACCCTACTTCAGGCTATCGAAAAAGCGGGATATAAGCCTGGTGACGACATCATGTTGGCACTTGACTGCGCTGCTTCAGAATTCTACAAAGACGGAATTTACGATTACAGAAAATTCCAGACTCCGGATGCCGCTCAGTTCTCAAGCAGTGAGCAGGTTTCTTACCTTGCTGAACTGGCTGCGAAATACCCGATTATTTCTATCGAAGACGGAATGCAGGAAAACGACTGGGAAGGTTGGAAAATGTTAACGGATAAAATCGGTGACAGAGTACAGTTAGTAGGAGACGATTTATTCGTAACAAACGTTGAAAGACTGTCTAGAGGTGTTAAAGAAGGTATCGCCAACTCAATTTTGGTTAAAGTAAATCAGATTGGTTCTCTTTCTGAAACGATGGCTGCAGTACAAATGGCACAAAATAACAGATTCACATCCGTTATGTCCCACAGATCAGGGGAAACAGAAGATTCTACTATTGCTGATCTTGCAGTAGCAATGAACTGCGGCCAAATTAAAACCGGATCTGCTTCAAGATCAGACAGAATGGCAAAATACAACCAGCTGTTGAGAATTGAAGAGGCACTTGGTGAAACTGCAGTATTCCCTGGATTGGATGCATTTAAAATCAAAAGATAATTAATTGAAATTATAAATAACGGCAAGCGAAATTTTTAGTTTGCCGTGTTTTGTAATAAATAGTATATTTAGAAAAAAAATAAATAATGTCAGACAACAAAGTAATATTGAATTACGATGGTAATTCATATGAATATCCAATTGTGGATAGTACTATCGGAGACAGAGGAATCGATATTTCAAAATTAAGAGACCAGACGGGTCTGATCACACTTGATTTAGGGTATAAAAATACCGGGGCTACACTTAGTGACATCACGTACTTAGATGGAGATAAAGGAGAATTATTCTACAGAGGATATCCTATCGAGCAGATTGCCGATAAATCAAACTTCACAGAAGTAATGTACCTTTTATTGCACGGGGAATTGCCGAATCAGGATCAGTTTAATTCTTTCGAATCAAATATTAAAAAATATAACTTCGTAGCAGAGGAGATGAAAAAAATCATCGATGCTTTCCCTCGTTCTGCTCACCCTATGGGAGTTCTTTCTTCTTTAACTTCCGCTTTAACGGCCTTTAATCCAAAATCCGTTAATGTAAATTCTAAAGAAGAAATGGATCATGCTGCAGAATTGCTTATTGCAAAATTCTCTCACCTTTGTGCATGGACGTACAGAAAAACGCAGGGATTACCGCTTAACCACGGTGACAACAACCTGAATTATGTAGAAAATTTCTACAAAATGACCTTCAGAATGCCAAATCAAGATTTTGAAATTGATCCTGTGGTTGTTCAGGCTTTGGATAAATTATTAATTCTTCACGCAGATCACGAGCAAAACTGTTCTACATCTACTGTAAGAATGGTTGGTTCTGCTCACACAGGTCTTTTCGCTTCTATCTCAGCTGGGGTTTCTGCGCTTTGGGGGCCGCTTCACGGTGGTGCAAACCAGGCAGTGATCGAAATGCTTGAGCTTATTGAAAAAGATGGTGGCGATGTAAACAAATGGGTAGCAAAAGCTAAAGATAAAAACGACAGTTTCCGTTTAATGGGCTTCGGACACAGAGTGTACAAAAACTTCGATCCAAGAGCGAAAATCATTAAAAAAGCGGCAGACGATATTCTTAACGCATTGGGAATTCAGGATAAGGCATTGGATATCGCAATGCAGTTAGAAAGAGTGGCTTTGGAAGACGAATATTTCGTAGAAAGAAAGCTATATCCGAATGTAGACTTCTATTCAGGAATTATCTACAGAGCACTAGGAATTCCTACGGAAATGTTCACAGTAATGTTTGCTTTGGGAAGACTTCCGGGATGGATTTCTCAGTGGAAAGAAATGAGATTGAAAGGAGATCCTATCGGAAGACCAAGACAGGTATATCAGGGCGCTCAAAAGAGAGACTACATTGATATGGTGAACAGATAATCATTCATCTTATTATAAATAAGTCCCAAAGCTTGCTTTGGGATTTTTTATTTCAAGGAATTTTTTTAACTTAAAGCATGGAAAATGAGAAATTAAATTCGCTTAAGAAGACAATGAGGATTAATATTATTCTCTACATCATCTACGGGCTTTTCCTCATGATTGAAACATTCGATTTCCTTGAAATGCTGCATTCCAAACCTGCTGATTATTCACCCACCTACAGCTTGGTAAACGTTATCTTTTACCAGATGGAGATGTTCATTTGTTTCCTTTGTGCTTTTACTCTGATTATTCTTGTATCAACAAAACAATCTGTAAAGATGCTGCTTTTTATCAGCCTTAGCCTTTTCATTTTTAGAATCGGAACAGTGTATTATCTATATTTTTACGAAACTGAAGAAAGGTGGGTGCCCTTTATCTATAAAAGAGCCAATGATTTCAGCATGCTTTTCAGAAGAACTTTAGTTCCGGGGCAGTTGATAGTCGGTGTAATTTCTTTTTGGTATTCAATCAAGGTTTTAAGAGCAGACAAAAAATAAAATTACTGCAATTTATTATTGATTATTTTAGTGGCTTTTTGAAGTTTTCCGCACGAGTATTCTGAATACTTATTGCTGTCCCTACACCGTGAATCATGACCATTGAAGCTGTTCCGGTTTCAATAAAGTATTTTAAAATAGCGCCATTTTCAAGTTCTGCTGAACCAAAAGTAAGCGCTTCCTTTTTACTTTTAAATTCTCCGTACAATCTATTTTTTGCGTTCGTCAGATTTCCGGAAAATAAATTGCCGTTTTCGAGGGTAATCAATTTTCTTGTGGTTAAAATGCTGAAATTTTCTGAATTAATAACAGTTGAGCAGATCGCTAATTCTTTATTATCCAATTCGAAAGGATAGTTTCTGAATAGATTTTTAGAATCAGTTTCGTAAAATTTTGTCCATTTAAAATCATAAGGTTTTAGTGTGCTCCGTTTAATTTTTGCGATACAGATGTTATGAATTGATTTGTCTGATTTTTCCATTTTGTATTCATATGTTGCAAAAATACAATATTAAAAAACCTGCATAAAGCAGGTTCTGGTTTTTCTTAAGGACATTGGCATCTGTCACAAGTCCAGAGTGTACATGCTCCTGTTTCAAAGTCAAATTCACAGCATCGTCTCGCTGCAGACGCTCCTCCGATAATAGATTTTTGAGCTTCTCTACCGAGTTTTTGTGCGTTTTTTAGCACTGATTTTTTGTTTTTCATAATGTAATAATTTTTGTTGATTGAATTTTAATAACTTAGCTCTATTATTATATCACTAATGTATGAATTTTAATTTAAAATTAACAACAAAAATCAGTTAAAAAATTATCTGCTAAAGTAGCTTCAATAAGCAATCAATTGTTTTAGTCTATCAAATTGCTCAAGTAAAAAACTGCAATAAGAATGTTTTTCAGATTTATATTGCAGCCTTTGTCTAAAAACGCTTTAAAAGTTTCCCAGATTCAGGCCTTTACTTATATTTGTAGCATTGCATAAATCTTTATGAAACTAAATATAAAAAACGAAACAGGAAGGCTGAAATCAGTGGTTCTGGGACAGCCGAATTCTATGGGAGGTGTTCCTACTCTTGAGGAAAGTTATGATGCCAAATCCTATTACTCCATACAAAACAACATTTACCCGAACGAGCAGGATATTATTAATGAAATGAATGCTTTCGAATCCGTATTGAAAAAATACGACGTGGAAGTACTGCGCCCAAGCATTATTGAAGATTATAATCAGGTATTCGCAAGAGACGTTGCTTTTGTTATTGATGATAAAATGATCATTTCTAATGTCATTACCGACAGAGCAGATGAACAGGGAGCTTACAGGAATATTTTTGAAAAAGTGGAATGGAGAAAGATTATTAATCTCCCTGAAACGGCACATATTGAAGGAGGTGATGTTATTGTCTGGGACGATTTTCTGTTTATCGGGACCTGTTTCAGCGAAGACTACAGAAGTTATAAAACAGCCAGAACTAATGAATATGCCATAGAAATTCTCAAGGAATATTTTCCTAAAAAAAGGATTATCGACCTGGAACTGAAGAAAAATGATAAAATTCCATATGAAGGTATTTTGCATCTCGACTGTACCTTCAACCCGATCGGTAAAGACAAATGCATCATTTACAAAGACGGTTTTGTGGATGAAAGTGACTATCGGCTGATCATCGATATTTTTGGGGAAGAAAACTGTTTCCATGTAACAGCGGAGGAAATGTTTGAAATGTTCCCGAATGTTTTCTCGATTTCTCCGGAAGTCGTGGTTTCAGACCAAACTTTTACCAGAATGAACAACCACTTAAGAAATGAATGGGGAATGACGGTAGAAGAAATTCCTTATAGGGAAATTTCAAAAATGGGCGGATTGCTGAGATGTTCTACAATGCCTCTTGTGAGAGAGTGATAAATTCTAGAGTGGTAGAGTTTTAGAGTCTGAGGGTAGGAGAATTGTTTTTACTTGAAAAGTTTTATATTTTTAAACTTAAATACAAATGATTATGCCTACTATAAAATTTCATCAGGATTTGAATGTTTTTCAAAAGTCAGTAGAATTTGTAATGACGATTTATGAACTTTCAAAATCCTTTCCGAAAGAAGAGCTCTATTCTCTTACAGACCAAATCAGGCGCTCATCAAGATCAGTCTCTGCTAATATAAGTGAAGCTTGGGGAAAAAGAAAGTACGAAAAGTCTTTCGTTGCCAAGCTTACAGATTCAGAAGGTGAAGCAAGAGAAACTCAGACCTGATTATTATTTGCCAGGAAATGTAATTATATAAATGAAGATCAATTTATTATTCTAAACAATCAGTACAACCAGATAATAGGGATGTTGGTAAATATGATGAGTCAATCAAAAAGTTGGTGTACATTTTCTACTGTAAATGAATAGAGATAACTTTGCACTAAAACACTAAAACACTAAAACACTAAAACACTAAAACACTAAAACACTAAAACACTAAAACACTAAAACACTAAAACACTAAAACACTAAAACACTCAAACCCAAAACACCCTCAAACTCAAAGTATGCAGACAACAGATACCGTATTAATGATAGAGCCGATTGCATTCGGATTCAATGCAGAGACGGCCAAAAACAACTATTTTCAGGTAGAACAAAAAGGTTTTGACACTCAGTTTAAAGCTTTGTCAGAATTTAAAATGTTTGTGGAAAAGCTAAGAAACAAAGGAATCAACGTCATCACTATAAAAGATACGCTGGATCCTCATACTCCGGATTCTATTTTTCCCAACAACTGGGTAAGCTTCCATAAAGACGGGAAAGTGGTTTTATACCCGATGTTCGCTTCCAACAGAAGAGTGGAAAGAAGAGATGATATCATCGAAAACATCAAGGAACAAGGCTATGAAGTTTCAGAGATCGACGACTGGTCTTTTCCTGAAACGCAGGGGCATTACCTGGAAGGAACCGGAAGCATGATCTTCGATCACGACAACAAAATTGCGTACGGCTCGGTTTCATTAAGGCTGGATGAAAATCTTTTCAGAGAATTTTGTGAAAAATATGGTTTTACACCGGTTGTTTTCCATTCATTCCAGACGGTTGGCGAAGAAAGGCTTCCGATTTACCATACTAATGTAATAATGTGTGTAGCAGATAAATTTGTAGTAATTTGTCTGGATTGTATCGATGATGAATTGGAAAGAAGCAAAGTCATTGAAACCATTAAAAATTCAGGAAAAGAAATTATTGAAATTTCGGAAGAACAGATGCAGCAGTTTGCAGGAAATATGCTGCAGGTACAAAACAAAAATGGCGAAAAGTTCCTGGTCATGAGCGAAACCGCTTACAAATCTTTACATGAAGATCAGGTTGCTGCAATAGAAAAATACTGTGAAATTATTTATTCAGACCTAAATACCATTGAAGTAAACGGAGGAGGGAGTGCACGTTGTATGCTTGCTGAAGTTTTCTTGCCGAAAAAATAATATATTTGCTGAAAATATATTGAATTGGAATCAATTACCAGCAAAGGTTTACATATTCTTCTGACTTTGGAAACGGAGTCAGAAGCTTTGTTATTAGACAGTCAAGGTTTTTTGGAATTTACTCAAAATATACTATCAACAAAAGATGTTGAAATTGTAGGGATTACCAGTCATGTTTTTGAAAACCATAGTTTTACTGCTGCTGTCTGCCTTAAAGAATCTCACCTGTGCATTCACACCTGGCCGGAATTCAGGCAACTTACCTTTGATGTTTTCCTATGCAATTATTTACAGGATAATACGGCAAAAGTTGAAAAAATTGCCGATGAATTCACAGCATACTTTAAAGCTAAAACCATTCAAAAACACAAAATTTACAGATAGAGATGCATTACATTTGTCCTTTATGTAAAACCGAAAATAAGATTGATCCAGATTTTGAGATCAGTGAATATGTCTGTAAATCCTGTTCTAATATCATTGATGTTCCGAAAAATGTTTCCACAAAAGTTGTTAAAAAGCCCACCGAAAATGTAGTTCTTGAAGTCGGACAAAAAGGAACAATTGATGGTACAGAATATACTGTAACCGGAATTGTCATCCGAAAATATGGAAGCACTATTTTTTGGCGGGAATATTATTTAAAAGATAAAAAAGGAGCAAATGCATTTCTGAGCGAAAGCGACGGACACTGGGTTTTTCTGCATGTGATTAATGCCATGGACGTCAAGAAAAAGCTTAATGGCAAAGTTGCAGAATTCCATATGAAAAACTACAGATGGTACGAAACTACCCAATGTACAATACATGCGGCAACAGGTTTCTTTGAAAACAAACTCAATTTTTCAATTGCTAATTATAAAGAATATGTAAACGGAACCCAAATGATCTCTCAGGAGCAATCTGGCAGTGAAACTGAGTTTTTCTTCGGGAAACATATTTCAAAATACAAAGTAAAAAAAGCATTTGACATTTCTAATCTTCCCAACTATACGGGAATAGGAATTGTTCAGCCTTTTTACGTTAATGTAAAACAAGCGATTAATATTCTCGGTGTTTCAGCGTTGCTGATTTGTCTTATTCAGCTTTACGTGGTGGGAACCAGAACAAATGCGCTGGTTTTTGAGCAGGAGGTTCACTTTGCCGATGTTGCCGATAAGGAAATGATTAGTAAAAGCTTCGAATTATCGGGCGGTTCCGCACCGTTGCATGTTGAAGCTTCTTCTAATGTAGATAATTCGTGGGCAAATGTAGGACTAGGCCTTGTTAATGAAAAAAACAACGAAATTGTTTTTGCTTCAAAAGATATTGAAGAATACCACGGCTATGAAGATGGTGAAAGCTGGAGTGAAGGAAGTCAGCGTGAGTCATTTAATTTTTGTGGTGTGGCTCCCGGAAAATACCATTTTGTAATCTCTGCGGAAAGGCAGGAGCCTCTTAAAACTTCACAGCCTGCAAGATACATTTCTCCGGATGGTAATCTTTTGATATCAAGACAGGAAAACGGAACGATCGATGTAACCAATCAGACAACGTTCGAAACCACCTCTTTCGGAGATGCTAAAATGATCAAAAGAGATTCGGTAACCGCGCTCGGACAATTGATTCATAAGACATTTGGGAAATCGGATATTGATTCTTTATTAAACGCAAATGCTCAGGCAGAAACTATATCTGCCGTGCCTGAAAATAAATCTGTAAAAATTAAAGCAGAATGGCTTCCGGTTTCTTTCAGGAATTTTATGTTTGTTCTTTTATTTCTCGTAGCATTGGCTTTAGCACTGTATTTTGGCAGGAGAGCTTTCGAAAGATCAAAATGGTTCAACAGTTCAAATTCACCGTATACCTATTCATAAGATGGAAAATATACTTCATTACTTAAAAGAAAACTGGATTTTGTGTCTCTGCGGAATGTTTTTTATCGGCTGGTTTACCTATCTTACCTTTGCCGGAAACCAGTTTTGTGACTGCGAAAAAACGGAAACCTACCGCGACGGGACAACGAGAAGATATCATTCTTCAGGAGTCGGTTATTACAGATATTATCACAAATAAAAATATAAATTATGGATCAAATAAACTTTTTACCCGCTATCAATTCAGTCATTTACTCTTTTCTCGGAATTGTAATTTTGCTGGTTTGCTACCTGATTATCGAAAAATTAACACCCGAAAAAACCTGGCACGAAATCGCTCATAACAAGAATACAGCTTTAGCCATTATTTTCGGCGCTTTTATCATCGGGATTTCAATCATCATAAGCGCAGCGATTCATGGATAAAAAGAGGATTCCTCTTGAGCTGCTGCTGATGTTCTCAGTATTTGTCATTGCTACCTGCGGACTTATTTACGAACTGGTGGCGGGAGCTTTGGCGAGTTATCTTTTGGGTGATTCCGTGAAGCAGTTTTCCTTCATCATCGGAGTATATCTTTTTTCGATGGGAGTGGGATCATATTTTGCTAAATTCATCAAAGGAAATTTAATAGATAAATTCATAGAAATTGAAATTCTGGTCGGGATCATCGGCGGGATAAGCTCTGTAGTTTTATTTATTCTCTTTAATACACTGGCTCATTTTGAAGCAGTTCTTTATCTTTTTGTTTTTTTTACAGGATGTCTGGTCGGTGTGGAAATTCCGCTTTTAATGAATATCTTAAAAGACAGGGTTCGGTTTAAAGATTTGGTATCTAATGTTTTTGCATTCGATTATATAGGAGCATTGCTGGCTTCCATTTTATTTCCACTGGTTTTGATTCCGCAGTTAGGAATTGTAAAAACACCTTTGTTTTTTGGCTTGATTAATATTTCCATAGCCATATTTTTGTGTTTTTATCTGAAAAAGGAATTATCAAAGCCCGTTTCTTTAAGAGTTAAATCAATCGCAGCCTTTCTTCTGCTTGTAGTTCTCTTTATTTTTTCAGACAGGATTTTATCATTTTCAGAAGAAAAATTATACGGTGAAAATGTCGTCTACACCAAAAGTTCGCCTTACCAAAGAATTGTTTTAACCAGAAACAGCCGCGAATTCAGATTATATTTAAATAACAATCTTCAATTTTCTTCGGTAGACGAATACCGTTATCACGAAGCGTTGGTTCATCCCGCAATGTCGATGGCGAAAAAGATCGATCATGTTTTGATTCTCGGCGGAGGAGACGGTTTCGCAGTCCGTGAAGTTTTAAAATACAAAGAAGTAAAAGACATCACTTTGGTGGATTTGGATGGAGAAATGACGAATTTCTTCAAAAATAATGAAACCATGCGTCGGTTGAATCAAAGTTCGTTATCCAATCCGAAACTTAAAGTCATTAACAAAGACGCTTACATTTGGGTGAAAGAAAATACGAAAAAATACGATGTCATCATCATCGATTTTCCGGATCCGTCCAATTACAGTTTGGGAAAATTATATTCGTTACAGTTTTACAGAGAACTCGAAAGGCTGACAGCTTTAGATACAAAAATTGTGGTTCAGACAACGTCACCGTATTTTGCGCCGAAGTCTTTCTGGTGTATTGAAAAAACAATCAATGAGGTTTTTCCTTTCGCTACAGCATATCATACCTACGTCCCTTCCTTCGGAGAATGGGGATTTTCAATGGCTTCCTTTGAACCGATTAACAATAAAATTTACCGCAAAGTTCCTAATCTGAAATTTTATGATTATAATTTTTCACAGCTTTCTTACTTTACGAAAGATATGAAGACCAAAGATATCGAAGTGAATCGTTTGGATAATCAGATTTTAGTTCGTTACTTCGATGAAGAATGGGGCAAAGTTCAGTAGAAGAATGTCAATTATTTATTATATTTGTGTCATAAATTGATACTTAAATTATAAAAATATGATAGCTGAAATCGAAAAATATATAGAAATCCAGAATAATATTGATCAGATTCTGAAAGATTCACCCTTTAAAATTTCTTACATCATTGAAAAAACAGGAATTAAAAAGCCGACCTTTTTCAAAAAAATGAAAGAAAAGAGATTTACTTCCGAAGAACTGCTCTCCATTGCTAAAGTAATGGAACCTGTTTATAGAAACGAAACTAAAGAAGAAATTCTTGAATCTTTAAAAAGGGCTGAAGAAAATATTGAAAATGGCAGAACTGTTCCCTTCAGAGAGTTTTTAGCAGAGAAAAGAAAAAATTTGATACAGTCTAAGAATGATAAGAGTTGAAATAACTGAAGAAGCTCAACAGGATATTGACAATATTGAAGAATTTCTTCTGCAAAATTGGAACGAAAGGGTTTTGTTGAATTTTTACGATAAGCTGGAGAATGCAATTACAATCTTAGAATCAGGAAAAGTCTTTTTTGAAAAATATGAAGATACCAAGTATAGAAAATTCCTTTTAACAAAACATAATACCATGATTTGTGATCTCAGAGCAGATGTTCTCTATGTTTTAAGAATTATCAACAATTTCCAGAATCCCGATGACAATTACGAAAGCATCTCAAAATAACCATTAAATCTTGCCAACTCAACCCACTCAATTTTCCAGAAAAGATTTCCTTAAAACCCTGTTCTTAGGCAGTCTGATGATTCCTTTTTTACAATATTGCAGTAAGAAAGGCAAATCGTTATTGCTTAAAATCACCGGAACCAATCATGTTTTAGGTCATAAACTCTGGGCAAAAGATTTTCCCCAATTTTCAGAAGAAATTCACACAAAATATCTTATTGTAGGAGGCGGAATTTCAGGACTTTCGGCCTGCAGGTTTTTCAGTCAGAATAATGAAAACGATTACCTTTTGCTGGAAATGGAAAATCATTTGGGTGGAAACTCCTCCAACGGACAGAACCGATTTTCCAAGTTTCCTTTAGGAGCGCATTATTTACCATTACCCAACAAAGAAAATACTGAAATCATCCAATTTCTGAAAGAATGCAAAATCTATCAGGGAGATGACGAAAATAGCGATCCGATTTTAGATGAATACCAGCTGACTTTCCCTCAACAAGAAAGACTGTTCTTCAAAAATTCCTGGCAGAATGATATTGTTCCTCAAAACGGAATTTCAGCAAAAACAAAAGCGGAGTTCGACCGTTTTTTTAAGTTGATGGACGATTTCAGGGACAAAAAAGATACATCTGGAAAATATTGGTTTGCCATTCCGGTGAACGATTCCAGCCGGGAAGATGAGGTTTTGGAATTAGAGAAGATTATTTTCAAAGACTGGCTTAAAAAAGAAAAGTTTACATCTGAAGAATTATTTTGGCTGCTAGATTATTCGTGCCGCGACGATTACGGTTTGGGAATTGATTACATTTCAGCTTGGGCGGGAATTCATTATTTCGCAGGAAGGAAAAACAATTGGAGCAAAAAATACAAAGATCAGGTTTTTACCTGGCCGGAAGGAAATGCAAGATTGGCAAAGCATCTTTCAAAATATACGATAGATAAATCTTCAAAAAATAATCTGGTTTTTGATGTTAAAATTAACGATACTGATGTTGAAGTGCTAAGTTTTGACAATACTCAGAAAAAGACAAAAAAAATCATTGCTGGAAAAGTTCTGTTCGCGACACCCCAATTTGTGAATGAAAGGATTTTCAACAATAGCAGGGCTGAAAATTTCAATTATGTTCCGTGGCTTTTAACAACGATTACTTTACAAAATGATTTCGGAGGAGATGATGAACTTGCCTGGGATAATGTCATCTACGGTTCTGACGGTTTGGGTTATATTTATGATCAGCACCAGAATGTAGACCAGATTATGGGCGAAAAAGTGATCACCTATTACAGAAGTTTTTCCACCAGCAATTGTAAAAAAGCCAGAAAGAAATTATATGCTCTGAAAGAGGATCAGTTGAAAAAACTCGTTTTGGAAGATTTAAAAAAAGCTCATCCTTTGATTGAAGATTTTATTGTAGAAATACAGTTTCATAAGATCGGACATGCGATGATTGCGCCGGTTCCCGGGCAGATTTTCAAAAACTCCGAGAAAGCAAAACAGCCGATCGACGGAAAAGTTTTTTTTGCCCATTCGGATCTTTCGGGAATTTCTATTTTCGAGGAAGCATTTTATCAGGGATGGAGAACCGCAAAACAGATGCAGCAATTTGATTAGACTGAATAAAAATTCAAACCTATAAGGTTTCCCAAAAAAATAAAAATGAAACAACCCTGGATCCATAACGCAAAAACAGACGGCTGGTTGATCTTATCACCGCCTTTCATCATTTTGCTGATTATTTTCCTGTTTCAAAAGCAGATTCAGGGCCTGGAAAATCAGTATTCTTTTTACACATGGTTGTTTCTGATTGTTTTTGTAGACGTTGCTCATGTGTATTCAACGTTATTTAAAACATATTTTGTAAAGGAAGAGGTTAGAAAAAGAAAGCTGTTGTATTACGGAATTCCTGCTGTAAGCTGGGTTTTTGGATTAATTTTATATCAGTTCGGAAGTTTGACTTTCTGGTCGGTTCTTGCCCTGATTGCTGTCTTTCATTTTATCAGGCAGCAATATGGTTTCATGAGAATTTATGCCCGGTTTGAACCAGACAACTGGAATAAAAAGATAGACGGAATTGCTGTATATTCAGCTACGGTTTTTCCAATGCTGTACTGGTTTAAGACACCGAGAGCTTTCACATGGTTTGTAGAAAACGAATTCAATTGGTTTCAGAACGTTCCGGATTATATTCCTTTAATCACTTTTCTGTATTCCGTTATTTTAATCATCTGGATATTGAAAACGATAGATGAAATTTTGAAAACTAAAAAATGTAATGTTCCCAAGGTTGCCTTAATCTCCGGAACCTATCTTTCCTGGTATTTCGGAATTGTATACTTTAACAATGATTTGGTATTCACATTCCTGAATGTCATTTCCCACGGTATACCTTACGTTGCTTTAATCTATATCAGAGAAATAAAACAAAAGGACGATCAAAATCTCGCCAATCTTTCTCTTTTTAAATCAACTTTCGGGATCTTTCTTTTTATTGCAATAATTCTTGCTTTTGCATTTTTCGAAGAATTTTTATGGGAAATTTTAATCTGGAATGAACATTTTTCTTTAAATCTGAATATTTCACTTACCTGGTTTCAGTTTTTAGTCCCTTTATTGGTCGTTCCTCAGCTTACCCATTATTTATTGGACGGTTTTATTTGGAGAAAACCGAAAAAACTTACTTAATTTTGTCTTCAAAGTTAAAAAGTATGAAAATGCAGAAGTATCTCTTGTCATTAATGCTTTTGTTGGGAATATTTAATTTGAAGGCCCAGCAAAAAACATTTTGCAACCCGATCAATATCGATTACGGTTATACTCCGTTTGAAGTTTTTTCAAAGCAGGGAAAACACCGTGCTACCGCAGATCCGGTAATTGTTAATTTTAAAAACAAGCTCTTTCTTTTTTCTACCAATCAGGAAGGATATTGGTACAGCGATGATATGCTCGACTGGAAGTTTGTTCACCGGAAATTTCTGAGAGACAATAAATATACCCACGATCTGAACGCTCCTGCAGTTTGGGCAATGAAAGATACGTTATACGTTTTCGGATCTACCTGGGAGCAGGATTTCCCAATCTGGAAAAGCACCAATCCAACCAAAGACGACTGGAAAATTGCCGTTGATACTTTAAAAGTCGGAGCATGGGATCCTGCCTTTCATTACGATGAAGACAAAAACAAGCTGTATCTGTACTGGGGATCAAGCAACGAATGGCCTTTGCTGGGAACAGAAGTGAAAGTGAACACGCTTCAGTCGGAAGGTTTTGTGAAACCAATTGTAAGACTGAAGCCTGAAGATCACGGCTGGGAAAGATTCGGGGAGTATAATGATAATGTTTTCCTGCAGCCTTTTGTGGAAGGCGCATGGATGACGAAGCATAATGGGAAATACTATATGCAGTATGGTGCTCCGGCAACAGAATTCAGCGGGTATTCAGACGGTGTGTATGTAAGTAAAAGCCCTTTGGAAGGTTTCGAATACCAACAGCACAATCCGTTTTCTTACAAACCGGGAGGTTTTGCAAGAGGAGCCGGACACGGCGCCACATTTGAAGATAATTATAAAAACTGGTGGCATATTTCAACCATTTTCATTTCCACCAAAAATAATTTTGAAAGACGTCTGGGAATCTGGCCTGCCGGATTTGATAAAGATGATGTAATGTACTGCAATACGGCTTACGGAGATTATCCGACCTATCTTCCACAGTATGCACAGGGAAAAGATTTCTCCAAAGGACTTTTTGCAGGATGGATGCTGCTGAATTACAATAAGCCGGTTCAGGTTTCTTCAACGTTAGGCGGTTATCACTCCAATTATGCGGTGGATGAGGATATCAAAACCTATTGGAGTGCCAAAACAGGAAATTCGGGAGAGTGGTTTCAAACGGATTTAGGAGAGGTTTCTACTATCAATGCGATTCAGATCAACTACGCCGATCAGGATGTTGAATTTATGGGTAAAACGCTGGGCAAAATGCATCAGTATAAAATTTACGGATCCAATGACGGCAAAAAATGGAATGTGATTGTAGATAAAAGCAAAAATACCAAAGATGTTCCGCACGATTATATTGAACTGGAAAAGCCTGCCAAAGCGAGATTTCTAAAGATGGAAAATTTAAAAATGCCGACAGGAAAGTTTGCATTAAGTGGATTCAGGGTATTTGGAAAAGGTGCGGGAGCAGTTCCCGGAAAAGTTCAGAATTTCGTGCCTTTACGTTCTGATCCTAAAAAATACGGTGAAAGAAGAAGCATCTGGATGAAGTGGCAACAGAATTCTGATGCAGATGGATACGTCATTTATTGGGGGAAATCTCCTGAGAAATTATACGGAAGCATTATGGTTTATGGGAAAAATGAATATTTCTTCACCGGAGCCGACAGAACCGATGCCTATTATTTCCAGATCGAAGCTTTCAATGCAAACGGAGTTTCGGAAAAGTCGGAAATTTTTAAGTCTGAATAAAAGCCTGTCTAAATATTGCTAAATAAATTTTTATAGCCTATTTTAATTTCCTAAATTAAAATAAACTTTGTTTATTATTAAATTTAACATTAAGGATTTCAGTTAGTTAAACTTGTTGTAAGTAAGGAATCAATAAATTGATTTTTATTAAGTTTTTTAAGCTAAAAAGGCTTAATTCCTTAATGGTAAAAATAAATTATACATTTAAACAAACTCTAAAAATGTTAATAAGCGCTCTGAAATTTCAGGGCGTTTTATTTTTATCAATATTCTTTAAAAATATATGTATTTTTTGAATAAGAAAATCGGAATTGGGTTCATTGATCCAGTTAACATGGTTTCCATTGAATTCATACGATTCATGATAGACTTTATTTTGTTCTAATGCGGAATCTAAAATTTTCATTTGTGACAACGGAACGACATCATCATAAGTTCCATAGAAAGAAAGAGTGGGAGGAGAGGTTTTACTTACCCAGTGTACCGGGCTTCCAAAATCCATTAACGAGATGTTTTTTGGAACGATTGCAGGATCAATCAGATGTTTTTCCAGGAATGAATAATCATCGTATTTTTTAAATCCGGAATCGTTAAGATCTGCCGGACCGACAATGTTAATTACTGCTTTTACATTTTTATCCCGGTCAAACTGATAGGCATACAACATGGAAAGATTTGCTCCTGCGCTGTTTCCAAGAAGAATATATCGGGGTTTGAACGATAAGGTCTGATCGAGATATTTCGTTATATAGCGGATGTCATCCGTCTGGTTAGGAAGTGCAAAATGTCTTGTGGAAGCCAGTCGGTAATCTGCATTAACAAAGATATTTCCCGGAAATTTTTCCATCAGCTTGTGGGTGAAGGCGGTGAGCTCAGACTTGCTGCCGCCGCGCCATCCGCCTCCGTGAATAATGATGAAAATATCTTTTTTTCTCTTCCGCTTTTCGGGAAAATAGATATCCATCTTTTGCTGAGAATCTTTTCCGTAAGGAATGTTTTTCTCGATCGTAAATGAAATGTTATTACCGAAATCCACGGTTTTTTGTTGACATCCGGTGCAAAGGATCATGAATACAATACCGAAAACAGACAAAATGTTTTTCATATAATAATCTTTCCTGATTATAATTATGCTGAATCAAAAATTATGCTTCATTTGTACGTTGTGTTTCAGCAATAAAAAACCCACCGCAAAAACGGTGAGTTACCACAAAAAATAATATATATGAAGAAATGATTGTTTGTTATCGGGTTCTGTTTTTAATAGCATCAGAAGCACTTTCGATATCTCTTACTTTTTTCACTTTCTGATTTCCGAAATTATAGGTAATGCTTACGGTAAGATTTCTTCTGTATTGATCATTCCTGATGTAATTGTAATTTCCGCTGGACTGAAAATCTTCTATTTCCACCAAGTTAGTTCTCAACACATCATTCACGTTTATGGCAAAAGTCCAGTCGTTCCAGTTTTTCTTGATGCTAAGGTCAAGGCTCATGAGGTCCTTCAGAATTCCGAGTTCGATTTGCTGTTGATCTACATAAAAGAAATTGACTCCCAGGAACCACGTTTTCTTCTTGTCAAGACGCAGGGTATTGTTGCTGGTGATGACTAGGCTGGTCGATTTTCTGTTGTTGATATAGGTGTCAAAAACTTGTCCTGTTGTAGGATCCGTGTTCAATGTTCCGTTGTTGATATTGTGCTGAACTCCCGCATTGAAATTCAAGGTCAGATATTGCTTGAAAAGCGACTTCTGAACACCCAGCATCGCAGACATTTCCTGCTTGTCACCAAAATTAGTTCTGATGTAAGCCAACTGCACCCTTTTCTGATTGGTTTCAGGATCAATATAACTTCTCTGTAAAGGCACCTGCGTAATCTGATCTTTTTCATAGGTATGATTCAGGATCAGGAAATATGAATTTTTATACATGTACGTTAATTCCTGGTTGTAAGTAGAAGATGCTTTTACAAAAGGATTGTTCTGGGTATAGTTATCCTGTGTAATGATGTTTTTCACAGGATTAAGCTCCCAGAAACTTGGTCTTCTCATCCTGCTTGAAAAAGAATATGAGATATTGTTCTTATCATTAATTGCGTAGTTAAAGCTTAAATACGGTAAAAAGTTGTTGTAATTTCTTTTTATTCTTTGATATTCTGGCTGTTTTGCATTATCAGATGTTCCCAGGCTATTGGTAATTTCATATCTTGCGCCGATTTTTCCCGAAAATTTATCTGAGAATTTTTTCTCTAAAGTAAGGTATGCTCCATAAATGTTTTCGTCATAAATAAAGTGGTTGGGATCTGTTGTTAAGTCGATCATTTGTAACTGTCCCGCATTGTTGTAGATGTAATCGTAAGTGTAATTTTTGGTATCGTTGTCTGTTTTGGTTTTATTAAAATTTCCTCCGGCAGAAAATGTAAAATCATTTTTAAATTTCTGAATATAATCTACCGTTCCAGAAAAATTATTGATGATCTGCGGGATATCCTGGATAATTTTCTTTCCTGTTCTTGAAAATCCGGAATTACTTCCTGCAATATCCGAAATCATCGTATTGTTGTCAGAATACTGAAATCTTTTATAATTGAGATAAGCTGCATTGACATTGAATTTACTTCCGAGAGAATCAAGTTTCAGCTCATAGTTCAGATTTACTGAATTGTTATAATTTCTGGCGTTTTCTTTATTCTTAGTCCTCGTATAATCTGTTGAAAGCAAATTATCATTGTTATCATATCTTGTAATGGTATTCAACAAATCGATGGTAGAATTATAGCTTCTGTTTGCCCATGAATTCCAGGATAATGCAAGATTGCTTTTTTCAGTCAGCTGATAATCAATATTCAGATAGCCACCAAGATTTTTGTTGGGATCATCAATATCACCTACGGATTCATTCTGAACATTTCCCGATCTGTTCCTCAAGATGTAGGTTTGCGGATTGATGTTTTCTCCACCGCTTAAGTTGGCATTAATTCCCAGTTTGTCTTTTCTGTAATTTACAGAGAAGCTCGCGTTGCTGGCGTTATATTTATTCTGAGAGTTGGACATTCTCATATTTCCGCTTGTACCGTCACTCATTTTTTTCTTCAGAACAATGTTGATAATCCCGTCGGAAGATTCTACCTGATATTCACTACCCGGAACTGTAATCACTTCAATTTTCTGAATATTTTCTGCAGGAGTATTTTTTAAAAATTGGGTTAAAGATTCCGCATCCATATTGGTTTTTCTGCCATTGATGAAGATGAGCGCGTTGTTTTTTCCTGCAATTTTTAAAGTCTTGTCATCGGTGGTAGACAAAAGAGGAGTTTGTTTCAGAAGATCAAAAGTAGTATTTCCTTTTGCTACCGGTGAAGCAGCAACGTCATACACAAAACGGTCACTTTGTTTTTTAAAAACCTGTTTGGTCATGGTAACGCCTTCTATATTATTAGTTTTTACAGTGTCTTGTTTTTTCTCCTGTGCGAAGGCCATTCCGCTGAAAAATATAGCTGCAATTAAAATTGTCGTTTTCATGTTTTAAATTTTAGAGAGTTTAATAGCTTGTATTTGTTATTATTTAACAATACAAAGATATATAATAAATCTAGTATCTTGCAATACAAAGTACTTAAAATGTTTTTAAAATTATTTTAACTAATTGATTTACAGTTTAAAAAAATTAGCTAATATTTAAAATTTTATTGACTTTGTTATTTGTAAGACAATTTAGAGACAAAGAATATTACATCTCAATTTAAAAAAGGTAAATAAAATTGGAAGGTTTTTGAATAAAAAACGGATTAAAAAAGCCCAAATATTAGTATACTCAAAAAAAAAGAATCTAAAAAAGATTCTCTAAAATGATTTATTCTCTGTCGAAGCGTGCAAGCTTTTTATCGATCCAGATGGTGGCGAAAGGAAAGAAAGCCGCAATCAGCGAAAAAACACTGTCTTCATCATCCCACTCAAATATTTTTCTGATGGCCGGCAAAAATAAAAGATAAAGTGTAAAAAATAAACCATGAATACTCCCGATTGTACTGATGTAAACAATGGGAAGAATATCTTCAGGATTTGTCCGAATCCAGATCATCGCGGAAAAAAGAAAAAACCAGGAAGCCGCTTCTGCAAGGCAGATATTCCTAAACCATTTGATAACTTTTTCCTGTGGATATTTTAAGAATAATTTTTCTAAGAAATTCATAATTGTTTATTTATTGGAATTCAGGACTAAAATCAGAAACGTCTACCCTCATCTTTCAGTCTTAAACAAACACAAAATTACTTATAAAAACTGCTCCCATCCAAATATTCAAACACTTCAGGAGGAAGCATGGGTCTTACATTTTTTCCGGCTTTGATCATATTCCGGATTTCGGTTGCAGAAAGTTCAATAACAGGGGCTTCAATAAAGGAAATGTTCTCATGCTGCATATATTCAGACTCTTTTTTTTCACCCTCAAATACCCTTGGATAAACAAGGATATGGTGATTTTTAACAAGCGTATCCGAATTTTTCCATTTATGAAGATTTTGCAGATTGTCTTCGCCCATAATCAAGCTGAAAGAATAATCCGGATATTTTTCGTGAAGGTAAGTGAGTGTATCAATGGTATAACTCGGCTGAGGTAAAGAAAATTCCACATTGGAAGCGCGCATTTTCGGATAATTTTTTACCGCAAGCTGCACCATATCCAGGCGGTTGTGATCTTTCAGCAACGATTTTTTTTCTTTGAAAGGATTTTGCGGGCTCACCACAAACCACAATTCATCCATATCTGTATGTTCCAGAATATAATTCGCAAGTATCAGATGTCCGATGTGGATAGGATTGAATGAACCAAAAAAGAGACCGATTTTTTTCATTTTCCTAATCTCTGAATTTCACATCTTTAATGTTAAGATAATGCGTAACGTTACCTTTCCAGTGATTTTCTTCAAGAGTAAAAGCAAGATCAAAGCTTTTCGTTCTGAAATCATCGGCAAACTGTCCCAATTTGAAACCTACACATTCAATATTTCTTCCGGTTGATTCCTGTCTGATATAAAATTTGAGATGGTTATTATCTTTACCCATCGTCTTAATATAGCCTGAAACCTTCTGATTGGTCAAAGCAAGGATCGGTTTCATATTGTGAGGCCCGAAAGGAGCCAGCTTTCTGTGAAAATTAATAAACTCCCGGTTAATCTCATCGATCTGAATTTCAGAATCGATGGTAATGGAAGGTTCCTTTTGATGTTCCTTAATTTTTTCTGAAACTACTCTCTCAAATTTTTCCTTAAAGGCATCAAACTTATCTTTTTCCATTGAAAGTCCTGCCGCAGCGTGATGTCCTCCGAATTTAAGAAAATACTCAGAACACATATCCAAAGCTTCATGAACATCAAAATCTGCTACAGATCTCGCGGAAGCAACCATTTCACCATTATTTCCATCAGTAAAAACCAAAGTTGGCTTATAATAAGTTTCAATTAATCGCGATGCTACAATTCCGATCACGCCTTTATTCCATTCAGGATGATAAACAATCGTGGTATATTTGGTTTCCTGCTGGGATTCAATTATTTGATTTAGGGCAGAAAGGGTAGAATTCATATCAAGCTCACGTCTTTCATCATTGAGATCCATAATATCGCTTACAATCTGGTGGGCATGTTTCAGATTATCCGAAACCATGAGTTCTACAGCGGCTTTTCCGTGAGAAATTCTTCCCGCAGCATTGATTTTGGGAGCAATTTCAAATACTATATTAGAAATCTCAAAATGAGAAAGTTTGTCATCCGGAATTAATAATCTTAGGCCTAAATTTCTCGTTTTTCGCAGGGTTTTAAGACCCATTTTAGCAAGCACACGATTTTCGCCGGTCATAGAAACGATATCTGCGGCAATAGAAATGGCAAGAAGATCAGTAAGTTCAAAAAGTTCTGCTTCAGGGAGTTTGTAGATCGTATTTAAACCCTGGCAAAGTTTAAAGCCAACGCCACATCCGGAAAGTTCTTTAAAAGGATAACGGCAGTCGCTTCTCTTGGGATCGAGAACGGCAACTGCATTCGGAATTTCTTCGCCGGGTAAATGGTGGTCGCAAATGATAAAATCAATGCCTAAATTCTGAGCATAATTGATCATATCCAATGCTTTGATTCCACAATCCAGGGCAATGATTAATGAAAAGCCGTTTTCTTTGGCGAAATCGATACCTTCAGTGGAAATTCCGTACCCTTCAGAATTTCTGTCGGGAATATAAAAATCAAGGTATTTTTTCTGAACAATTTTGCTGAGGTACAGGTACATCAGGGCAACGGCAGTAGTTCCGTCTACATCGTAATCTCCGTACACCAGTATTTTTTCTCCATTCTCAATGGCGGTAGCAATGCGCTCTACCGCTTTTTGCATATCTGCCATTAAAAACGGATTGTGAATGTCGGTAAGGTTCGGTTTAAAAAACTCTCTGGCCTTTTGATAATTGTCAATTCCTCTAAGAACGAGGAGTTTAGATTCAAAAGTTCCAAAACCAAGAGACGAACTTAATCCATCCACAATTTCTTCATCGGGTTCGGGCTTGTAAATCCATTTTTGACTCATTTCACAAAAATAGGGAAATATATTTTAAAAGGAAAGTTTTAATGCTGTCACAGGATGTTAAAAAAAACCGTTCAGGATATGAACGGTTTTAAATAGTTAAGAATACATTTTTTCTCTTAATTCCTTTACCTTTTTATCAGCAAGATATTCGTCATAAGTCATCTCTCTGTCAATGATTCCCTGCGGAGTCAGTTCGATGATACGGTTACAGACTGTAGAAAGCATTTCGTGGTCATGAGAAGCCAATAAAATATTTCCTTTGAAGTTAGACAATGAATTGTTTAATGTAGTGATACTTTCAAGGTCTAAGTGGTTGGTAGGTTCGTCAAGCAAAAGGACGTTGGCTTTCTGTAACATCATTCTGCTGAACATACATCTCATTTTTTCACCCCCTGAAAGTACTTTACAAGATTTCAACGCTTCATCACCTGAGAAAAGCATTCTTCCTAAGAATCCCCTTACGAATTCTTCATGACGCTCTTCATCGTTTTTCGTGAATTGTCTTAACCAGTCAACCAGACTAAGATCTTCCTGGAAGAAATTGGTATTATCCAAAGGCATGTGGGACTGAGTAGTTGTAACTCCCCATGCAACTGTACCTTTGTCTGCTTCAACATTTCCTGCTAAGATTTCAAAAAATTCGGTAATGGCTAAAGAGTTCTTAGAAAGGACCGCAACTTTGTCTCCTTTTTTAAGATTTAAATCGATGTTGGAGAACAATAATTCTCCGTCTTTTGTTTTTTCAAGACCTTTTACATCCAGGATTTGGTCTCCCGCTTCTCTTTCCATTTCGAAAATAATGGCAGGATATCTTCTTGAAGAAGGTTTAATATCATCGATGTTCAGTTTATCAATCATTTTCTTTCTTGCGGTAGCCTGTTTCGCTTTTGCCACGTTTGAACTGAATCTTGCGATGAAGTCCTGAAGTTCTTTTTTCTTTTCTTCCGCTTTTTTGTTAGCCTGTGCTCTTTGTCTCGTTGCTAATTGGGATGCCTGATACCAGAAAGAGTAATTACCGGTATAAAGATTTAATTTCGCATAGTCAAGGTCACCAATGTGCGTACATACCGTGTCTAAGAAGTGACGGTCGTGAGATACAACAATAACCGTATTTTCATAATCTGCAAGGAAATCTTCCAGCCAGGAAATGGTATCAATGTCAAGGTCATTGGTAGGCTCATCCAGAATCAGAACATCCGGATTTCCGAAAAGTGCCTGGGCCAAAAGGACTTTTACTTTGTCTTTGTTTTCAAGCTCACTCATCATCTGCCAGTGCATGTCTTCCGTAATTCCTACGTTGGAAAGCATCGTCTGTGCATCAGATTCTGCAGTCCAGCCTCCCATTTCATCATAGATTACACCCAATTCTCCTGCCTTGATGCCGTCTTCATCAGAAAAGTCTTCTTTCGCATAAAGCGCGTCCATCTCTTCTTTTATTTCGAATAGTTTTTTATTACCTCTCAAAACCGCTTCCAGAACAGTATATTGATCGTAAGCAAAGTGATCCTGCTCCAAAACAGACATTCTTTTTCCAGGCTCTAAAGATACGTGTCCTGTTGTTGGGTCCTGTTTTCCGGTCAATATTTTAAGGAATGTAGACTTTCCTGCACCATTTGCTCCGATAATCCCGTAGCAGTTTCCTTTCGTAAACATAATGTTTACTTCGTCAAAAAGAACTCTTTTCCCGAATTGTAAAGATAAGTTAGATACTGTTAACATATAGTTTTGTAAATTTGGCGCAAAAATACGAAAAGAATTTGGGTATTTCGTAATAATGTAATATTCAAGTTTTTAAATGTAAGGTATTTTTTATATATTTCATTTAATAAATTTATATAAATAAGGATTTTTCAAGAATAATTTGATGTGTAATCAGATAACCTTATTTATCCAGATATCAGACGAATCAAGATGAAAATAGAAAAGACAGTCAATATACTCAATAGAAGAGCCAGATTTGAATATGAAATTCTTGAAGAATATGAAGCAGGAATGGTGCTTACCGGTACGGAGATAAAATCTTTGCGCTCTTCCAAAGCTTCTATTGCAGAATCCTTCTGTCAGTTTATTGACGGGGAATTGTATATAATTAATATGATGATTGATGAGTATAAATTGGGCACATTTTATAATCATAAAACAAAAAGGGAACGGAAATTGCTGTTGCACAAAAAAGAGTTGCAAAAGCTGGAAAAGAAATTAAAGGATGCGGGGAATACCATTATACCTTTGAAATTATATATCAATGATAAGGGAAAAGCAAAGGTGCTGATTGCCCTCGGAAGGGGTAAAAAACTCTTTGATAAAAGGGAGAGCATTAAAGATAGAGAAAATAAACGTAACCTCGACAGAATATTAAAGAAAAGTTAAAAATCATCGGAAAAACTTTGTATATAAAGAAAAATTATATTTATTTTGCATTATCAATTATTTAATCATTTAATTCTATGAAAAATCTAAAATTAGGAATTTCAGCATTGGCGCTTACTGTCGCTTCTACTGTGTTCGCTCAGACTACCAACAATCCGTGGTTAATCGGGGTTGGTGCTCATGCGGAAAACCACGCGGCACAGAGAGACAACTTCAGTAATACGTTCTCTGCTAATAATTTGACGAAGAACATGTTCAATGTGAACAACTTCTCTATTACTCCGCCGTTATCTAAGCTTACTGTTGCTAGAAACATAGGTAAAGGTTTGGTTATCGACTGGCAAACTACTGTAGGTAATGTTGAAAACAAGAGATTTAACATGGGTAAAGAATTCATGTTGATGACAGGTCTTGGTTTCCAAGCAAAAGCTGCAGGTCTTTTATGGGATGAAGAATCTTGGTTCGACCCATATTTAAGAGTTGGTGCTAACTACCTGAGACATGATTATACATCTCTTACATTCCCAAGAGAGGCTCTTATTAACGGAATGCCTACTGGAGAAGTAATTGGAAATGGTGACAATGGTAACGAAAACGGTAAAGCAAACTTCTTTACTGTTGCTACAGGTGCTGGTATTAACTTCTGGTTAACTAAAAACTTCGGTTTAGGTATTCAGGGAGATTATGTATCAACTCCAGGTGATAAATCAAACGTTGCTAACTTCTGGCAAGCTTCTGCTTCATTGAACTTCAGATTTGGTAACAGAGACAGAGATAAAGACGGTATCTTAGATAAAGACGATTTATGTCCTGATACTCCAGGTTTACCAGAATTCCAGGGATGTCCTGATACAGATGGAGACGGAGTTCCAGATAAAGATGATCAATGTCCAGACGTAGCTGGTCCGGTTGAAAACAACGGTTGTCCTTGGCCAGATACAGACGGTGACGGTGTAATCGATAAAGATGATGCTTGTCCTACTGTTGCAGGTCCTGCAGAAAACAACGGATGTCCTTGGCCAGATACAGATGGTGACGGTATCTTAGATAAAGATGATGCTTGTCCTACAGTTCCAGGTCTTCCAGAATACAACGGATGTCCTAAGCCTAAGACACAAACTGCTATTGATGTTGAAACTAAATTAGGAAGTGTATTCTTCGATTTCAATAAAGCTACTATTAAGGCTGAATCTACTCCTGCTTTAGATGCTGCTGCTGAAATCATCAAAAAAGATGGTGGTAACTACTTATTAGAAGGTAGAACTGATGCTAAAGGATCTGAAGCTTACAACTTGAAACTATCTAGAGAAAGAGCTGCTGCAGTAGTTGCTGCTTTAGATGCAAGAGGTGTAGATGCTAATGCACTTAAATCTATCGGTGTTGGTGAGTCTAAAGCGACTGTTGCTGAAACGGCTTCTGACGCTGAAAGACAAGTTGACAGAAAAGTTGTGGTAAGAGCTATCGAAAACGCTGACGAGTGGAATGCGATCAAGAAGAAAGATTATGAAGATGCTCCAGTGAAAAAAGCTCCGACTAAGAAAAAAGCTCCGGCTAAAAAAAGAAAATAATCAATTTTTCTAAATAATAAATACCTCCAGTGTTCTGGAGGTATTTTTTTTTCGTTCACTTTTAATTAATTTTGTTGAAAATTTAAAAATAAAATGGGAAGAGCATTTGAATATAGAAAAGCTTCTAAAATGGCCAGATGGGATAAAATGGCCAAAACTTTTTCTAAAATAGGAAAGGATATCGCATTAGCAGTAAAAGCAGGCGGTCCTGATCCGGAATCAAATCCTGCACTGAGAAGATGTATCCAGAATGCGAAGGGGGCAAATATGCCGAAGGATAATGTGGAAAGAGCGATTAAAAAAGCAAGTGGTGCAGATGCTGAAAACTACGAGGAAATCACCTACGAAGGCTATGGCCAGGGAGGAGTGGCATTCTTTATTGAATGTACAACTAACAACACAACAAGAACGGTTGCCAACGTAAGGGCTGTTTTCAATAAATTTGACGGAAACCTCGGTAAAAACGGAGAACTGGCTTTCATCTTCGACAGAAAAGGAATTTTTACCATTGATCTGGCTCAGATTAAAATGGATTGGGATGATTTTGAAATGGAGATGATTGATGGAGGTGCAGAAGATGTAGAAAAAGATGAAGAAGAAGTAATGATTACTACTGCGTTTGAAGATTTTGGTTCTTTATCGCATAAATTAGATGAACTTGGAATTGAAGCAAAAAGTGCAGAGCTTCAGAGAATTCCTAATAACATAAAAGAAGTAAATGAAGAACAGTTTAAAGCAAATATGAAAATGCTTGAGCGCTTCGAAGATGATGATGATGTACAAAATGTTTATCATAACATGGAAATCTCGGAAGAGATGATGAATACGCTTTAATATTTGGAATTCATATCATACAAGCCTCACAGTTTAAACTGTGAGGTTTTTTGCAATACATAAAAATAACATCATATTCATATACAGTTAACTTTCAAGTAGTTTCTTTGCATAAAACTATGAAAAGAAACGTTGAATTAGTTGTCATATCGGATGTGCATTTGGGAACCTATGGTTGCAAGGCGAAGGAATTGATGCGGTATCTCAATTCTATTCAGCCGAAAACACTGATTCTGAACGGTGATATCATTGATATCTGGCAATTCAAAAAGTCTTACTTTCCTAAAGCTCATCTGAAAGTGATTAAAAAAATCCTTTCATTGGCTACAAAAAATACAGATGTGTATTACATTACCGGAAATCATGATGAAATGTTCCGGAAATTTACCGATTTCGAATTGGGTAATCTGAAAGTCTGTAATAAAATCTGCTTACATATTGATGATAAGAAAACGTGGATTTTCCATGGCGATGTTTTTGATGCTTCCGTTCAGCATTCTAAATGGATTGCCAAGCTCGGAGGAAAAGGTTATGATCTGTTAATTGTTATCAATAATATCGTAAATTGGTTTTTGGAAAAAGTGGGAAAAGAAAAATACTCATTCTCTAAAAAGATCAAAAATAACGTAAAAAAGGCAGTTAAGTATATCGGAGATTTTGAACTGACCGCTTCCGAACTGGCTATTGATAATCATTATGATTATGTAGTATGCGGACATATTCATCAGCCACAGATTCGTAAAGTTTCTAATAAAAAGGGTTCCTGCATTTATCTTAATTCCGGGGACTGGATTGAAAATCTTTCCGCTTTGGAATATCATGATAAAGAATGGAAAATTTTTTACTACGAAGAGCATAAGCATTTATTGAAAGATGATGCTACAGACGAAATCCAGGATATTAGCAGCACTGATCTTTTAAAAATAGTAACCAATTTCGCCGAATGAAAATCTTATATGCATTTCAGGGGACAGGAAACGGGCATGTTGCACGTGCTCAGGAGATTGTTCCTATTCTGAAAAAGTATGCGTCTGTTGAAACACTGATCAGCGGTCACCAGTCACAGCTGAAGGCAGATTTTGACGTTAATTACCAGCATAAAGGAATTTCCCTATTATATAATAAAGCAGGAGGATTATCCTACCGTAAAACATTTACGGATAATAATTTTCTGGAAGCTTTCAAAACGATCAGGGAAATCAACCTTTCTGAATATGATCTTATCATTAATGATTATGAACCGCTTACCGGCTGGGCATGCAAGATCAAAAATTATCCTATGATTGAGTTGAGCCATCAGGCTTCTATGCTATTTAAAGAAACTCCGAAACCGGATAAGAAAGATTTTTTTGGAGAGCTTGTGCTGAAATATTATGTTCCCAGCAACCATAAAATCGGATTTCATTTCGAAAATTATCATCCTCAGATTAAAAAGCCCGTAATAAGAAGAAAAATAAGAAACCTTAATCCCGATAAAAAAGGCTTTTATCTTGTCTATCTTCCAAGTTTTTCAGATGAAAATATTATTAAAGTTTTAAAACAAATTCCGGTGGAATGGAAAGTTTTTTCCAAATATTCAAAACTTCAGTTTAAAGAAAATAATGTTGAAGTTTTCCCCATAGATGAAATTCAATATCTCAGAAGTTTCGAAAATTGCGATGGAATTCTTTGCAATGCGGGTTTTGAAACTCCTGCAGAAGCGCTTTTCATGGATAAGAAACTATTTGTGATTCCTATTCATAATCAGTATGAACAGGAATGTAATGCCTGCGCTTTAGACAAAATGGGAATACCGAATTCCAATATTTTAAAGCTTGAGGAAATTCAGGACTGGGTAGATTCAGACCAGCATCTGAAAGTTGATTATCCTGATGATATTGAAAGTATATTATTAAATGAAGTTTTGGGTTTTGGTTAATGTCTTAAGATGATATTATTAAAGATAAATAGTTATATTTACATTATCTAAAACAAAACTTTTAACACCAAAAATTATTAAAATGAAAAAATCAGAAATCTTAAAAGGTAAAGCCTTGTCTAAAAATGAGCTCAAAAGTCTTTATGCAGGAGATAAAAATCCATCATGCGTGATCTCTTGTTGTGACCCGAAATTACCGCCGTGCGGATTTGTTAATTGCAATGGTATACAATGTCCCGGACAGCCAAAATAAATCGTAATGACTTCAAATAAAAAGACCACAAATGGTCTTTTTTTTATTTATCAGGAATAAGCTATCTGTTAAGAAAAACGTCGTCAACATTGTTCATTCTCATCATCACAGATCTTGCGTAAGAACAGTGCGGATAAACTTTCCAGTTGTTTTCTCTTGCAAATTTTATGGCTTCTTCCACCAGATATTTTCCCATTCCGCGGCCTTCAAATTCGGGATGTACCAATACGAAAGAAATGATAAACTTATTATCTTCGGGGAAAATAGTGTATGTCAGCCTTCCGATTTCCTTTAATTCATTATTTAAAGTAATGACCCCGCCGTTTCCGGATTTATTATTTTCAAATCTCATAATCTAAGTTTTATTAAAAGTAAAAATACAAAAACTGCACCGCTGAAGTTTTGATGTACGTTAAAGAAAGGCATAGTGAATTGTCAATCGTCAATTCGCTGTACTTTGTGAATATTCTGATACAGACATCATTCTAAATATTATTTAAACTGACCATTCATCTTAATTATCTTTTCCGGTGTAATAATTATAATCTTTGATAATAATTCCTATAAACTGTCTTTCCGTCATTTTTGTAGGATCTACTTCAAGCTTTAGAATCGTTTTGATCTTATCCGAAAGTTTACGGATAACCTGGCGGTCATCAATTCTCAGGGCCTTGAGATAATTATCCTTAATGATTCTCATATCATTATCACTCAGTGCAATTACCTGAGGAAAAGTAGGAATATAATCTTCGCGGATATTTTCTAAAATAGTATGTGAAATATTAATCTTGTTTTTTAAAGAAATCACAGCCGTTCCCGAAGCAATGTCTCCTAATCGCTGATTATTTTTGGAAACAATCATAGAAACCAGTCCTACAACTCCTGCAAAAGAAGTATCTATGATCCTGAAAACCCATCGGATCAGGTAATCCCCAAACCCAGCCTGATAACCATCAATCTTTACAACACGGATTTTCATAACTTTTTTTCCGGGGGTCTGACCTTCCATAAGGCTTTCAAAAACTACAGGATACACAACGGTAGGAAAAAGAAGGATGATGTAAACTGCTGCAGTTGACCATTGATCCAGGCCTTGTAATAGATAACCAAGATTCAGAACGGTGAAGAAAATATACAAAACAGAAATCCCATAAGCAATTTTTATGAGAAGGTCAATAAAGAAAGCAACCAGCCGGTCTCCAACACTGGCGACGTTGAAATTAATATTTACATTTTGTGAAGTATTAATCGCAATTTGAGACATAATTTTATTATTTTAGCCTTATAGTTATGAGAGAAGTTTATTTTATTAAACAAAATAAAGAAAAATGGTTGGGAATCGAACAGGTTATTCAAGGGAAAATTAAAAAAAATCCTGATGACCTCTCTTCGCTGTACATTAATCTTATCAACGATCTTTCTTTTGCACAGACCTATTATCCTAAAAGCAATACAACAGTTTATCTGAATCACCTCTCTTCGCAGATTTTTCAGAAAATTTATAAAACTAAAAGAGTGGAGGAAAACCGCCTGTTGTATTTCTTCAAGACGGAAGTTCCTTTGCTTGTCTATCAGTACAGAAGATATCTGGGATATGCATTCTTGTTTTTCACTTTATTTACCCTGATCGGTCTGCTTTCTGCAGTGTATGATAAAGATTTTGCTAAAATTATTTTGGGCGAAGATTATGTAAACCAGACTATTGAAAACATTAACAAAGGTAATGCCGTTGGCGTTTATCAGAGCGGATCTACCTGGGGAAGTACAATCGGGATTATATTCAATAATATCGGAGTAGGAGCCAAGCTTTATATTTACGGGATTTTTGGAGGGGTCGGTACCTTGTGGGCGCTTTTGTCAAACAGTGTGATGCTGGGTTCTTTCCAGTATTTTTTCTATGATTACGGAGCGTTGGGCGACAGTGCACGCGGAATATGGCTGCATGGTGTTTTTGAGATCTTTTCCATGGTGGTGGAAGCCATGTGCGGGCTTATTCTCGGGGCGTCCATCTTATTTCCAAAGACGTTTTCAAGATTCAATTCTTTTAAGAACGGATTTAAAGATTCCTTTAAAATATTTTTAAGTACGGTACCCTTTACCATCTGTGCCGGAATTATCGAAGGTTACGTTACAAGACATGCGCTCAATATGCCGCTGTCTTTAAACCTGATCATTATCTTCGGATCACTTATCATTATTGGGTTTTACTATTTTATATATCCTTCCATCGTTAACAGAAAAATCAATAACCAGATCCATGATGCAGTTTTATAAAAAGAGAGATTTCGGAACGTTTATCACAGACAGTTTCAATTTTTTTAAATTATACGGTAAAAATTATTTTAAAAATTTCCTGCTCCTGAACGGATTACTGCTGATTCTGATGTTGGTAGTTATTGTTTTCGGGTATAAAGAATTCCTGGGGGCAATTTTCGGCTCCAATATGGCGGGGCAAAGTTATTATTTTGAGCAGTTTCTCAGTGATAATATGGGAATGCTTATCATAACCGGGATTTTGCTTTTCGTTCTTTCATCAGTTCTCATGATTGTTAATTTCCTGTTTCCTGTTTTCTATATGAAAAGAGTTGCGGAAGGACAAATAAGTATAAAGGCAGATGATATCCTCAGTGATTTTAAAACAAACGGTAAAAAGATAGTCGCTGCTTATTTCGGATTGACATTCCTGGTGTTACCCATTGCATTTGTCATTTTCGGGATCTCGTATATTCTTATTTTTATTGTTATAGGATTGTTGATTATGCTTTTTGTGGTACCTAATTTATTTAATATCATCTTATTTTTCTGCTTCGATTATTTTAACGGGAACAGAGGTTTTTTTGAATCACTTAGCTATGCTATAAGATCACAGTTCTCCTATAAAAACGGAAGGGAAAATTCTCCATATTGGAAATATTGGGGATCAACCATCATCATGATGGTATTGTTTTATATTATGAGCATTTTCTTTTCATCTATTCCGATGATTCTCTTTATCATGAAACTTTCAACAACGGCTCCTGATGCGCAATTTGAGCAAAACCCTTTTGCCGGAAGTTTCGGGATTTTATTTTTTGTAATGTATGGAATTTCTTCTATCATCTCAACACTGCTCATGAATGTTTTATACATTAATTCAGGACTAATGTATTACGACAGCCGCACAGATCTTCATCAGAAAATGGAACTGGCAGAAATAGATACCATCGGGATTAATGAATAAGTTTTTTATTTTTTTACTGATTTTTTTAGCGGTAGGATCTGTTCATGCACAGGATGATCCGCCGCCGACGGCAGAAGTGTATGTAGATTCTGTCAGTACAAGCCACTACAAAAATATGTACCGGGCAGATTCTGTATTGCAGAACAAACCGGTTACGGATAATACGGTTTATCCTAAAAAATTTAAAGAAAACGTTCCGTCAAGATACAAAGGCGGAGATTTTGACTATACCACAACAAAACCGAGAATGTCGATCTGGGAAAAGCTGATGAAAAAAATCGGTGAAATCCTGAACAGCATTTTCGGGGAGACGGTTTTTACGAATTCATCCAACATTGCGGGAATCCTTGTACGGCTTTTTGCTATTATTCTTGTGGGCTTTCTGCTGTATTTTATTATTAAATATCTCGTTGGTAAGGAAGGAAGTTTCCTGTTCGGAAAGAAAAACAAAAAAGTTGATCTTAAAGATGAAGAGCTCCATGAAAATATTCATGAGATCAATTTTCCGGAAAGTATCCTGAAATTTGAAAAATCCGGTGATTTCCGTTCCGCAGTGCGCTACCAGTTTTTGTATGTGTTAAAAAAGCTCAGTGATAAAAAACTTATTGCCTGGAACCCTAAAAAAACCAACAAAGATTATGTGGCAGAATTAAAAACCCCACATCTTAAGGAAGAATTCTTTCAGCTTTCCTACATTTTTGATTATGTATGGTACGGAGAATTCAGCATTTCGGAAGAAAGCTATCAGAAATTTAAAAACCAGTATCAATCGTTTAAACCGTAATCCTTACCATGAATAAAACATTCAAAATATATGCTGTAATTTTCATCATTGTGATGATTATTCTGGTATTGTTTGAAGCCAATAAAACGGAAAGAACGGACTGGAGAAAAAATTTCGATATCAGCCAAAAATCACCTTTCGGTTTGTTTGTTTTTAATAACGAGGTGAATGCATTGTTTAAAAATAAAATCAAAAAAACATCAGAAACACCCTACGATTATTATCAGGCTGATAAAAAGCCGCACAATATTCTGGTTGTAGAAGAAGATTTAGACAGGCAGTCGTGGAATAAGATTCTGGATCAGGTGTCCAGGGGTTCGGATGCGATGCTTATTGTCAGTGAAATGCCGAAACAAATTTCAGACAGCATTGGTTATTATGATTCCCAGATTTCTTTTGAAGACGAAAATGTACTGAAGCTTACGGACCGAAAATTCACCAACGATTTTATTCATCTGGATAAATTCCCGTCGGGAAGAGGTTTTACTTTCATAAAACCCGGTGTGGAGGTCTTGGGAAAGACCGTTGAAAAAAACAATTCTGATCAAGCAAACTTTATTAAGATATCATTCGGAAAGGGTAATGTTTATGTACATTGTGAGCCGCTTTTCATTACCAATTATTACCTTTTAAAACATGGAAACGTAAGATATGCGCAGGATGTTTTCTCGTATCTTGATGACCGGGAAACCATCTGGTTTGTAGAAAATGATGCAAAAGTTTCGCAGTTTTTCCTGAGGTTCATTCTTTCCAATCCTGCACTTAAATATGCATGGTGGGTATTCTTAGGAGGTCTTTTGCTGTTTATCTTCTTTAATGCTAAAAGAAAACAGCGTATTGTCCCGATCATAGAGCCGTTAAAAAATACCTCTGTTGATTTTGTGAAAAGCATCGGAAATCTTTATCTTCAGGAAGGAGACTTTCACGATATGATGGCTAAAAAAGCACAGTACTTCCTGAACAAGGTGAGAATGGATTTGCTGATTGACACGCAGCATCTGGATCACGAATTTGCCAAGAAACTTCATCTAAAAACAGGCAAGCCTGTGGAAATGATTGATGAAGCCATTCAGCTGATCAAAAAGGCACAGGATCCGTATGCACAGGTAATGAAAGAAGATCTTGCAAAAATGAATAAATTGCTTGACGAGATAATTTAAAAATATAACAATACAATAATGTAACAGTGTAACAATATAATAATGAATACGGTTTAATTGGTAAACTGTTACATTGATCCATTGTTACATTGAAAAAAATTACAATATGGAAAATTTTGAAAACCCGAATACAGAAGACCAGAATTCTATACCTCTTGATAAAAAAGAAGACCAGTTTCAGTCTAGGATAGATATGATTGAGCTTCGAACAAGCCTGGATAAAGTAAAATCTGAAATTGCCAAAGTAATCGTGGGGCAGGAGAGCATGGTAGAACACCTTCTGGCAGCACTTTTATCAAACGGACACGTCCTTATCGAAGGTGTTCCGGGAGTGGCAAAAACAATTACAGCCAAATTGCTGGCAAAAACCATTGATGTAGGATTTAGCAGGATACAGTTTACACCGGATCTTATGCCGTCGGATATTTTGGGAACTTCGGTTTTCAACGTAAAAAATTCCGAATTCGAATTTAAAAAAGGACCGATCTTTTCCAGCTTTATTTTGATTGACGAGATCAACAGATCCCCTGCAAAAACACAGGCTGCCCTGTTCGAAGTAATGGAAGAAAGACAGATTACCATGGACGGAACACGCTACACCATGGAAGAGCCTTTCCTGGTAGTGGCTACCCAAAACCCTATTGAGCACGAAGGTACCTATCGACTGCCGGAAGCGCAGCTTGACCGTTTCCTGTTTAAAATCAATGTAGGATATCCTGATCTGGCGCAGGAAATTGCCATCATAAAAAATCAGCACGAAAATAAAACGGAAGATAAGACAGATGTGGTAAACCCCGTCATAACGGCTCAACAGTTGAAAAATTACCAGCAGCTTGTAAAAGAGATTATTGTTGAGTCCCAGCTGATGGAATATATTGCCAAGATTATTGTGAATACAAGGGAAAATCAGTTCCTGTATCTGGGCGCTTCTCCACGGGCCAGTCTTGCACTGTTAACAGCTTCAAAAGCTTATGCTGCATTAAGAGGGAGAGATTTTGTGACACCGGAGGACATCAAAGAAGCAAGTTATGCCGTATTGAGACATAGAGTAATCGTATCGCCTGAAAGAGAAATGGAAGGCCTTACGGCTGATGAAATCATCAGACAAATTTTAGAAGGAATTGAAATTCCAAGATAGAAATTATTCAGTAACGTGATTAACTGCTATCTCCAACCTGAAAGCCGCCATCTTAAAAAATGAAAAACTTATACATCAATACGCGCTTTTTTTACATGCTCATCGGAGTGGGAATCCTGTATGTCTTTGCCTTCTTTTTCCCGATTCTTATGTGGGCAGCGCATATTGTTTTACTGCTTTGCTTTTTAGCAATAATGGTAGATGCGCTCTTTGTTTTTAACAAAAATAAAGGAATTTCGGCACAAAGGATTTTGCCTGAAAAGCTGTCGAACGGTGATGAAAACCCGGTGAAAATTGATATTAAAAACAATTACGATTTTAAAATTAATATTAAAGTAATCGATGAAATTCCTTTTCAGTTTCAGAAGCGTGATTTCCTGATTGAAAAACAGATTGCACCCGGAAGGAATACCTTTTTTCAGTATATCCTTGAACCGAAAGAGCGTGGAGAATATAATTTCGGAAACCTGAACATATATGTTTCTTCACCTTTGGGGTTTGTTTCGAAAAGATTTAATTTTCAAAAAGATGCTAATTTACCTTCGTATCCGTCTTTTATTCACCTGAGAAAATATGAGCTGATGGCTATTCAAAGCGAATTTCTGATGGGGGGAATTAAAAAAATAAGAAAGCTGGGCCATACCATGGAATTTGAGCAGATCAAAGAATATGTACCGGGAGATGATATCAGGACGATCAACTGGAAAGCAACTTCCAAGACAAACCGGCTGATGGTCAACCAGTTTCAGGACGAAAAATCACAGCGGATATTTATGCTGATCGATACCGGAAGAACGATGAAGATGCCTTTTAAAGGGTTAAGCCTGCTGGATTATTCCATCAATGCAACAATGGCTTTATCTCATATTATCCTTAAAAAAGGTGACCGGGCCGGGATGATGACCTTTTCTAAAAAAACGGAAAATAAAATTGCGGCTGAAAATAAATCGGGGCAGCTCAGAAAAATTTCGGAAGCACTTTATAATATTAAAACCGATTTTTTTGAAAGTGATTTTAACAGGCTGTATCAGGATGTAAAATATTCTTTGAACCAGAGAAGTCTTATACTGCTGTTCACCAATTTCGAAACGCTGGACGGACTTAACCGCCAGCTGAAATATCTGCGCGGAATTGCCAAAAACCATTTATTGGTAGTGGTTTTCTTTAAAAACTCCGAACTCCAGACTTTAATCCATAAAAATCCGGAAAGCATGCAGGAAATTTATGATGAGATTATCGCTGAAAAATTTGAATTTGAAAAAAAACTGATTATTCAGGAACTTAAAAAATACGGTATTTACACGGTTTATACCTTGCCGGAGAATTTAAATATCGATGTTATCAATAAATACCTGGAGATAAAAGCAAGAGGAATTTTATAATTTTGAGCTTAAATTATCTAAGTTTCTTATTAATGAGAATTGCATTAATCATATTATCTTTCTATTTTGTTTTGTCCTGTGATAAAAAAATCAAAGATGAAAATAATTTTGTAATTTTCAAAGTAAATCCAAAGATTGAAAATATTGCTTTTTACTGGAAAGATAATGACGGAATAATTCTAAAGAGCATTAATAATTTAAAAGATAAAACACAGCAGGATAAAAAGAAATTAAGGTTTGCGATGAACGGAGGAATGTTTGAACCAAATAATTTTCCGAAAGGACTTTATATTGAAAACTTTAATATTCTAAACAAAATTGATACCCTAGCCGGAAAGGGAAATTTTTATCTCAAGCCTAACGGAATATTTTATCTCACGAGAAATAAGGATGCAGAAATTATTGAGACAGAATCGTTTAGAGATAATCCAGACATACAATATGCCACTCAGTCAGGACCACTGTTACTAATTAATGGAAAAGTAAATCCAATATTTAAAAAAGATTCTAAGAATATTAATATCAGGAATGGAGTTGGGATTTTAAAAAACGGGAATGTAATTTTTATTATGTCTAAACTAGAGGTTAATTTTTATAATTTTGCTTCAATATTTAGAGAATTAGGATGTAATAAAGCTTTGTATCTCGATGGTTTTGTTTCAAGAACTTATTGTCCTGAGGAAAAATGGATACAGAAAGACGGGAGTTTTGGAGTCATGATCGGAGTTACAGAATAAAAATAAATGTAAAATGAAAATAACACTTAACAGAATTAATGACGATTTTTTGTTTGAATGTACCAATGCTCAGGGAAATTCAATTCTTCTCGATAATACAACACAGCCGGGCGCAAAAGGCGTTTCACCTATGGAGAGTGTTCTGATGGCCGTTGCAGGCTGCAGCGGCATTGATGTTGTTTCTATCCTGAAAAAACAAAGACAGGAAATTACAGACTTTAAAGCTGAGGTAGAAGGGGAGAGAATTCCGGTTGATGATGCAAAACCTTTTAAATCCGTCAAAGTAAAATTTTTACTGGAAGGAAATATTGATCCTAAAAAAGCTCAGAAAGCAGCCCAATTGTCATTTGAAAAGTACTGTTCTGTTTCGAAAACGCTGGAACCGACTGTAGAAATAGGATATGAAGTTTGGGTTAACGGGGATGTTGTTCAGCCTTAATCTTGTTATACTCATAAAAGAAACCCGCAGATAAATCTTTATCCGCGGGTTTTTTAATATGATTTGCAATTATTATTTCTTGATGGTTTTCATGCTTTTTAGAGAGCCGTCTTTCATTTGTAAAGTTAGAATATACATTCCGGATTTTAGCCCTCCCAAAAATACTGATGAAGAAGGGTTTTCAATAGTTTTCACCACTACTCCCGAGAGATCTGTTATGACAGCCTTTTTCACATTTTCGGCTTTCTCAAGGTATAAAGTATCCACGAAAGGGTTAGGATGTGCAATTCTTTCTTTTTCTTTTACCGTAACTTCATTTGTTGCCAATGCTAATGGTTCCAGAGTAACTGTTACCGTAAATGTATTGTTATCAACTTTGTTATATTCTGCAGTACAGCCTGATCCTCCATACGTTCTCCATGCTCTCAGTTCGAAGTTTACAGTTCCGGTAAGGTCATTAGCCAAGGTAAGTCCTGTTCTGTTGTAAGAATACGTACCGGTAGAAGATCCGGATCCCGATGCTACGGAAGCTTCTGTAACATTATTGGTAGTGCAAACCAAGAGGCTTCTTTGTTCACCCATCCATCCGTTCGATGCCGTTGACATTTTATAAGAAACGGATGTAGATTTTATTTTATATCCAGCAGGTACGTTAACACTCAAAGTTCCGGCACAGCTGGTGGTAGATGAAGTGGTAACTCCGGAATTGTTAAACTCTGTATTGATATCTCCTGCTGTATATAAGGTACTGATTTGTCCCGGGGTAAATTCTTTCATTTTCCAGAAACTTTGTGATGAACCTCCGCAATTTGATCTTACCCAGAAATAATACGTTTGTCCGGTTGTAAGCTGATTAAGAGTTACCGTAGTTCCTGAAGTTACACTTCCTGTAGGAGCTGTTGATGCAGTAGGAGGGGTAGATGAAGTGCTGTAGTAATATTGATATCCTGATGCAGGAGCACTTGCCGGTGCTGTCCAGCTTAATGTTGCTTCCGTCATGGTAGTTGTAGCGGTGATGTTTGTCGGTGTGCTGCATGCGTTGTAGGCATCTGCGGAAAACGCAAAGATATTAGGAATACCTCCTGTTCCAACTTTTGTTACCGTAACACTTTTTACGCTTTTCGATTGATTGGCCGTACTGATTGCCAAAGGAATCTGATACAGCCTTGGATTGGTTCCCGAGCCTGATTCAAGGTTGTCATTTGATATATTAATTCTTCCAATCCCCTGAATAGCATAGCTGCTACCTCCGTACCAGTCGGAAATACTGACTGCTGAAAATGTTTGTGAAGTATTATCTGTAAAATTGACGTCCACATCTACGGTACAGGCTCCGCTTCCTCCAGTTGCCAGCATATATACTGTAAGTGCCTGCATCGGTGTGGTGAAAATTAAAGTCCCGTTGTCGTTAGTATTTTGAAGTCTGAGGGTATTGTTTGCACTGTATGCGCCAAGTTGGTAAGATAGGCCGGATGTTGTAGCTACAACGGAATTGATAATCCCATTTGTAGGGAGCCCGTACGTAAGAGGAGTACTTGCTGCAGTCAGTTGAAAATCCCGTGAAATAAAAGCATAGCTTACACCATCTACATCATTGTTGGTGGAAGATGCTGAAGGTCCCACACCATTGGCAACTACATCAGCATTGAAGCCACTTTGAATAGGCAGCGGCTGATATTCCTGGGCATTAAGTTGATAATGGCATACAGCTGATAGTACCAAAGCTGTAAGAGGTAGTAATTTTCCTTTCATAAGAAATAGTTTATTAAATTTATTTGCTAATATAGATATTATAATGTTAAAAAATCAATTCAAATTTAAAAATATTACAAATATTATATTTATTTTATAGTAATAATGATTTTATATTAATGATTAAATAGATTTTAACTATATGTCTTAATGCTGTAATTGAAAGAATGAATAAATGGGATATAAAAAAATCCGCCTCAGTTGTGAGACGGATTTGTAATAAGTAAAATATATTTTCTAGAATGACATTCTTGGTTTTAGCAGCTTTGCAACCGTTGCTGTCCATCCGGTCTGATGGGAAGCACCTATTCCACGGCCGTTGTCACCATGGAAATATTCAAAGAACGTAATATAATCTTTAAAATTCTCATCATAATTGAACTTGGCGTTTCCCCCGTTAAAAGGGCGCTGTCCTACCTCATCTTTTAGGAAAATAGAACATAACCGGTTGCTTATATTTTGGGCCACCTCATCAAGATTTCTCTTATCGCCGCTTCCCGTGGGAAGCTCTACTTTCATGCTGTTTCCATAATAAAAATGGAATCGCTGCAAGCTCTCCACAATAAGGAAGTTGATCGGAAACCATATAGGGCCTCTCCAGTTGCTGTTTCCTCCAAACATTCGGCTGTCACTCTCTCCCGGAGTATAGTACACAACATTCTGTGTTCCGTGGACAGAAAAGACAAATGGATTTTCTTCATAAACTTTAGACATGGCCCGTATCCCATAATCGCTTAAAAATTCTTTTTCATCCAGCATACGGCTCAGTACTTTTGTAAGTCTTGTTTTTCTGAGGATGCTCATCAGATGTTTTCTTCCCTGGCCTTCTTCTTCCCAATGGGAAACCAGTTTTGTAAGCTCGGGCTTGTTTTTAAGCACCCAATCCATTCTTTCAACAAAATTGGGCATTTTATCAAGAAGATGATGATCTATAATTTCAACGGCAAACATTGGAATAAGACCTACAATACTTCTTAGTTTCAGGGAAACACTGTCGCCGTTTCCAAGCTGTAAAACATCATAGAAAAATCCGTCTTCTTCGTTCCAGAGTCCTTTTGTTCCATCACCCAGATTCTCCATGGCCTCTGCAATATAAAGATAATGCTCAAAAAATTTAATAGCCATATCTTCATATACCTGATAATATTGGGCAAGTTCCATTGCGATACGCATCATATTCAATGCATACATTGCCATCCAGCTCGTTCCATCTGCCTGTTCCAGATGCTGCCCGTCTTTTAATACCATATTCCGGTCAAAAGCGCCGATATTATCAAGGCCTAAAAATCCTCCTCCGAAAATATTTTTTCCGTTTTTATCCTTTCGGTTTACCCACCATGTAAAGTTAAGAAGCAGCTTTTGGAAAACTTTTTCTAAAAATAAAAGATCGGGCTTTCCGTTTTGCTTTTCATCAATCTTAAAAACCCTGAAGCAAGACCAGGCATGTACCGGTGGGTTTACATCGCTCAGGTTCCATTCATAAGCAGGAAGCTGTCCGTTAGGATGCATATACCATTCTTTGGTGAGCAGGAGAAGCTGTCCTTTCGCAAACTCCGCATCAATCAGCGCATACGGAACACAATGAAAGGCAAGATCCCACGTAGCGTACCACGGATATTCCCATTTATCGGGCATTGAAATAATATCTTTATTATGGAGATGATTCCATTCCGTGTTTCTTACATAATTTGAGAAATCCCGTGGCGCCTCATAATTAGGATCACCTTTAAGCCATTTTCCTACATTATAATGATAAAACTGTTTGTTCCATAGCAATCCGGCAAAAGCCTGTCGCTGTACATTTCTTTCGTCTTCATCTACTACATCGCTCTGGATTTCCTGATAAAATTCGTTGGCTTCCTCAATTCGTGCGCTGAAAATTTCATCAAAATTTTCAAAAGGCTCATCAAGGTCTTGCGGAGAAAGTCTGAAGTCAAAAGATTTAGATTCTCCGGCTTCAATAATTTCATCCAGAATGAACGAAGCTTTTGTCCCTCTTTTTTCAGGATTTATAGTATTGCTGCCATAAATAATATAGTCATTGATTCCATCTTTAAAATAAGTGTTTCCAGGATAAGGAGCTCCGTATAATTTGGGATTATTGGTTTCATTTTCGCAAAAAACGCTTTCTGCTTGCGTATCTTTTGAATAGAATTTTTTAATCGAAATACTGTCATGCTGAATATTGATGCAGCCTTCATGCGAAGCAGCAGTCTGTCCTTTGTAGGTATTATATCCCCACTTCCAGTTATTTCTGAACCATATTGTCGGTGCAATTACAATAGGAGCGGCGTGATCACTTCTGTTAAAAACTGTTATCCGTATTAAGAAATCGTCATGATCCGCTTTGGCGTATTCAATAAAAATATCAAAATATTCATCCTTGTCAAAAATCCCGGTATCGAAAATTTCGTATTCTGCTTCTTTTTTGCTTCTTCTTGCGTTTTCTGCACGGATATCATCATAAGGAAAAGCATTAATCGGATATTTATACAGCATTTTCATATAGCTGTGAGTAGGCGTATTGTCCAGATAATAAAAAATCTCTTTAATATCTTCACCGTGATTCCCTTGCGGATTACTCAGCCCGAAAAAACGCTCTTTTACCATCTTATCTTTCTTATTCCAGAATGAAAGGGCAAAGCAAAAAATCTGCTTGGCATCGGAGATTCCGGCTATTCCTTCTTCCCCCCAGCGGTAAGCGTAGCTCTCTGCATTATTGTGATTGGCGAAATTCCATGCATCGCCATTGGGACTGTAATCTTCCCTTACATTTCCCCATTGCCGGTTACTGACATATGGTCCCCAGTTTTTCCAGTCGGTGTTTTGTAATCTATGTTTTTCAGCAATCATATCTCATCATTTTTCATTACGAAGGTAGCCTTTTTGTTAAAAAATTCCAACTTCCTTAATTTGAATTAAACTTAATATCATGCCGAAAAGGCTTTTAGAATAGGTATTGAGGTGTTAAGTTAAATTTTTATAAAAAATTAAAATAAAAGTTTTATCTTTGCACCATTCGTTCATTCAAATATTGAAAATGTTATCAAGAAAGGTTGAGGGATTAGACCCGATGAAACCTTAGCAACCCTTTGCGCAAGCAATGAAGGTGCTACGTTCTACCAGATTTATTTTGGACAGATAACTTACTGAAGTTCTTCAGCCATTTCCTGTGGCATTTTCAATTGTATTTAAAATAAATAGAATTGGAAACCGAACTCATACATATTAATTTTTCGTACCAAACCCATTCAGGTAAGGAATATCATATTCCGTTAAGCTATCAGCTTTTCGGAAAAGAATTGTTTTCTGCACCGGTAATTCTGATAAATCATGCTTTAACCGGCAATTCAGATGTTGCTGGTGAAAAAGGATGGTGGAAAAAATTGATTGGAAAAAAGCAGGTTATTGATACAGATCAGTATACCATTTTATGCTTCAATATTCCGGGAAATGGCTACGATGATTTTTTTATCGAAAACTATGAAGATTTTACTGCTGCGGATATTGCCAATATCTTTTTACAGGGTCTTGATATTTTAAATATTAAAAGGTTACATGCTATTATCGGAGGGTCTTTGGGAGGGAGTGTCGGCTGGGAAATGCTGGTTAAAAATCCTGCACTTGCAGAAGTATTTATTCCCATTGCCTGTGATTTTAAAACCCACGACTGGCTTCATGCGCAATGTCTTGTTCAGAAATTTTTGTTAAATCAAAATGATAGACCCCTGCAAAAAGCCAGAATTCATGCGATGTTATGTTACAGAACGCCGGAATCATTAAATAACAGATTTCAAAACAGATATAATCTGGAAAAACAACGGCTGGAGTCGGAGGACTGGCTTATTTTTCATGGTGATACTTTGAATGAAAGGTTTAGTTTGCCATCGTACCGGTTAATGAATCATTTGCTGATGACCATCAATGCGGATGGATCCGAACTGAATAAGATAAAGGCTCAGATACATCTCATCGCTGTAGATACGGATCTTTTCTTTCCTGCTGCCGAAATCCGAATGTGCTTTGAAAAATTAAAGAAAGATAAAGAGAATGTATCTTATCATGAAATCAGATCTCATCATGGTCATGATGCCTTCTTAATGGAATACGAACAATTAAATACGATCATTAAAAATATTTTGTAGGAGATGAAAAGCAATGCAAACGAAATAAAATTTTTGAGAAACAGGTCAATCATCAAATTTGAGGGGGAGGACTTCTTAGGTGAAATCGGTATTGACGGAAGAATTTTTAAAGCGCTCACGCTAGCGAGAATCAGTGTTGGGGTAATTTCCCAGCAGGCAATAGAAAACGGAATCTCCATTCTTGTTCAGGAAAATGATTCCGAAAAAGCGGTGAATTGCCTGATTGATGAATTTGAAGCAGAAAGAAAATCGGGAAAGGTTTCTCAGATTTACAGCATCAACAATGTGTCGGTTTTAGGTTTTGTTGCAGAAGATTTAAATAAAATACTGACTGAACTGGCGAGGAATAATGTGTTCCCATTGTTGCTTAATCAGATTGCAGCGGAAAAAAGGGTAAATATTGTGGTTACTTCTTCCCAGGATGAGAAAGCAAAAAATATTATAGAATCTGAAATTTCTAAAAAACCGAAGACAGTTCATTTGGCTATTATTGGTCATGGAAATGTTGGAAGAACTTTAATAGAGCAGGTATTAGAGTCTTCAGAAGAAATTAAAAGAAGGAAAAAAATCGATCTTAAAGTAGTAGCAGTTGCCAATTCAAAAAAAATTGCCTTTAACAAAAAAGGTTTTGACAGCAATTGGAGTGATGAGGTTGTAACAGCGGAAAATCCTTCAGATGTTCAGCAATTAATTCGTTTTTCAAAAGAAAATCAGCTTGAAAACTTAATCGTTGTGGATAACACGGCAAGTAAGGATTTTGTGAAAAATTATCATACGCTGGCAGAAAACGGTTTTGATCTGGTTTCATCTAATAAAATTTTCAACACGCTTCCGATTTCGGAATACCGACAGCTTCGATATACGTTGAATAAGAACAACCGTCGTTATCTTTACGAAACCAATGTTGGAGCAGGGTTGCCATTGATTGATACCATCAAGCTTCTCCACCTTTCAGGAGAGAATATTACAAGAATTAAAGGTGTTTTTTCAGGAACATTAAGTTATGTTTTCAATAATTTTTCTTTAAGAGATGATGCGTTTTCCACGATTATTAATGAAGCATTGGAAAAAGGATACACGGAACCTGATCCGAGAGAAGATCTTTCCGGAAATGATGTCGCCAGAAAGTTATTGATTCTTGCGAGAGAATTAGACCTTATCAATGAATTTGAAGACATCAATATCCAGAATCTTGTTCCTGAAAGCCTGCTTTCCGTTTCAAAACCGGAATTTCTTTCGAGACTGAGCGAGTTAGATGAAGAATATCAAAATATCAAGAACAATCAGGAAGCCGGTCATGTATTAAGATATGTTGGCGACCTTCATGGAGATTTACAAAAAGATAAAGGCGAGCTTGATGTGAAGCTGATTTCAGTTCCGGCAACTTCCGCTTTAGGACAGTTAAAAGGATCAGATTCCATTTTTGAAATCTATACGGAAAGCTACGGAGAAAACCCGATTGTCATTATGGGTGCCGGTGCCGGAGCGAAGGTTACCGCGAGAGGCGTTTTCGGTGATATTTTAAGAGTAAGCGAAACGAAATAAGACAGGCATAGAACCCGAAAGGGTTCAATATCAATAGCCGTAGGTGAAACCTATGGACAAAATAAATTAAACAACCTAAACAAACCTTCAAGGTTTAAAGCAAAAAATGGAAAACGAAAATTTTGAAACCTTTGCCATCAGAACCCAGACGGAAAGAACTCAGTTTGATGAGCATTCAACACCTTTATATTTAACATCCAGCTTTATTTTTCAGGATGCAGAAGATATGCGGGCAAGTTTTGCAGAAGAAAAACAGAAAAATCTGTACAGCCGTTTTTCAAACCCGAATGTAACAGAATTTACAGAGAAAATAGCCAAAATGGAGGGTGCCGAAGCAGGCTATGCATTCGCAACAGGAATGGCGGCCATATATTCAACCTTTGCCAGCTTATTAAATGCAGGAGATCACATCGTAAGCTGTCAGTCGGTTTTTGGTTCTACACATACTTTGTTTACAAAATATTTCCCGAAATGGAATATCGAAACAACGTATTTCAAAGCAGAAGATGCTGGAAATATTGAAAAATACATTCAGCCGAATACAAAAATTTTATATCTGGAAACACCTACCAATCCCGCGATTGAGGTGTTGGATTTAGAATTTTTCGGGAAAATTGCGAAGAAACACAATTTAATTTTTATTGTGGATAACTGTTTCGCAACACCTTATTTGCAGCAGCCGATACAATATGGAGCCGATATCGTGGTGCATTCCGCAACCAAATTAATTGACGGGCAGGGCCGGGTTTTAGGAGGAGTCGCTGTCGGAAGAGAAGACCTGATCCGTGAAATCTATCTGTTCGCCAGAAATACAGGTCCGGCAATGTCGCCTTTCAACGCCTGGGTGTTGTCTAAAAGTTTAGAAACGTTGGCGATTCGTGTAGAAAAACACTGTGAAAATGCCTTAAAAGTTGCAGGATTTCTGGAAAGTCATCCCAATGTGGAACTGGTAAAATATCCTTTCTTAAAATCTCACCCCAGCTACGAAATTGCCAAAAAACAGATGAAACTGGGCGGAAATATTGTAGCCTTCGAAATCAAGGGCGGAATTGAAGGCGGAAGAAACTTTTTAGACAACATAAAAATGTGCTCACTTTCCGCAAACTTAGGTGATACCAGAACCATTGTAACACATCCCGCGTCCACCACGCACTCCAAATTATCAGACGAAGAAAGAAATGAAGTTGGAATTACAGCCGGTTTGGTGCGTTGCTCCGTTGGTCTGGAAAATATCGATGATATTATTGCAGATTTAAAGCAGGCATTGGGTTAACAACGAACCTGAAAGGTTCAACAATAATAACCGTAGGTGAAACCTATGGATAAAATATCAATCACGAATTAATTCATCGATGAAAAATAAATAAAATGAAAAATTCAGAACAATTATACAAAGCATTGTCCGAAAGAATTTTAATTCTGGACGGAGCTATGGGAACCATGCTTCAGCGATACAAGTTTGAAGAAGAAGACTACCGTGGCGAACGTTTTAAAAACTGGCAACATCCCGTGAAAGGAAACAATGATCTGCTTTCCCTTACACAACCTCATGCAATAGAGGAAGTCCACAGCAAATACCTGGAAGCAGGAGCGGATATTATCGAAACCAATACATTTTCGGGAACAACGATTGCCATGGCAGATTATCATATGGAAGATCTGGTATATGAATTAAATTACGAATCTGCAAAAATCGCCAGAAAAGTATGTGACGAATTCACCGCTAAAAACCCTGATAAACCAAGATTCGTTGCTGGTTCCATCGGTCCCACAAACAGAACGGCTAGCTTAAGCCCGGATGTGAATGATCCCGGATACAGAGCCATTACGTTTGAAGAATTGAGAATTGCCTACAAACAGCAGTGCGAAGCTTTATTAGACGGAGGTTCAGATATTTTACTGGTAGAAACCATTTTTGATACCCTCAACGCAAAGGCGGCTCTGTTTGCTATTGATGAAATTCAGGATGAAAGAGAAATCAGAATTCCGATTATGGTTTCAGGAACCATTACTGATGCTTCGGGAAGAACGCTGAGCGGACAAACTGCGGAAGCTTTTTTAATCTCTGTTTCGCATCTGAACTTACTAAGCATAGGTTTCAATTGTGCTTTGGGAGCCAATCAGTTGACGCCATACCTCGAAACATTGGCACACAATTCAGAATTTTATGTGTCTGCTTACCCGAATGCGGGTTTACCAAATGCTTTCGGAAAATATGATGAAACACCGGAAGATATGGCGGCACAGATCAAAGAGTATGTGGAAAAAGGACTGATCAACATCATTGGAGGATGCTGTGGAACAACACCGGATCATATCAAAGCGATTGCTGATCTGGTTTCAGAATATCCACCAAGGAAATTGAAGGAATTTGTCTGATTTAATAGAATTTTTTAATTGAATAGGAAGAAAAGGAATGCTTTTTAATATTATCTTTAAGTATCACACAAAATTTAAATATAATGGAAAAACCTATTTACTTAAAAGATTCAGAGGATGCAAAACTATTTAATGAATTAAGAAAAAAAGTGAACCAGAGGGTGGAATCAATTCCGGAAAACAGAGATATTTATATCCAAATCAAAGCCGTTATATTGCCTTTATTGTATATCGGATTGTATGTTTTTGCATTATTTAATGCAGAAAACGCCGGATTATATATTCTAAGTTTTGTTTTGATGGGGTTATCACTTGTTTTAATTTATCTTAATTTGATTCACGAGGCGGCACATAATAATATTTTTAAAAGTAAAAAGCTTAACAACCTGGTATTGCAGATTTTTGATTTTGTAGGAGCCAATTCCTACATCTGGAAAAAAAGACATATTGCAAGCCATCATGCCTACCCTAATGTTGAAGGTTGGGATACGGATATTGAACAAAGCGGTCTTTTATTAATTGTTCCATGGATTAAAGCCAAAGGAATTCAGAAATATCAGCATAGGTTTTTCTTTCTGGTGTATCCTTTATATTTATTCAACTGGATGTTTATCAGAGACTTTAGGGATTTTTTTGATAATGACCGTGTAATCCTGAAAACGCAGGGAGCAATTCCGGTAAAAGAAAAAGTAAAGATGATTGCTTATAAACTGTTTTATTTTTTCTATCAGATTGCAGTTCCGGTTTTGTTTTTTAAGGTTTCAATAGGCCTTGCATTGGGAGCCTGGTTTTTACAGGTCATTGCAGCGAGTATTTTTGCACTTTTTGTATTGCTTCCATTGCACCCGCTACCTGATAACGCTTTCCCAAAACTGGATGAAAAAAACGGATTGCCTTTCAGCTGGCTGCACCATCAGTTTGAAGTTACTAATGATTTACAGGAAAATAACTGGTTTGTAAGAAACGTGCTGGGGAATTTCAATTTTCATGTTGCCCACCATCTTTTTCCAAATTACAGTTATGCTTATTATAATGAAATTACGGAAGAAATTGAGCAGTTTGCGAGAGATCACGGATTAGCCTATAAAAGATTTCCGATGGCAACCGCTTTAGAAAAACATGTTGATTTGCTGAAGCAGAATGCAAACAACGCCTATTTTATTTTAGAAGAATAAATTAATGAAATATTTAAGATTATCGGGGCTTGAGCCTTTGATCATAACACCGGAAAGTAATTTTATCAATGTTGGTGAAAGAACCAATGTTGCCGGATCTAAGAAATTTTTAAGATTAATAAAAGAAGAAAAATTCGGGGAAGCACTGGATATTGCCCGTCACCAGGTTGAAGGCGGCGCGCAGATTCTCGACGTTAATTTTGACGATGGATTGATCGACGGAAAGGCTTCCATGATTAAATTTTTAAACCTGATTGCCTCAGAACCCGACATTGCAAGAATTCCTTTAATGATCGACTCTTCGAAGTGGGAGATTCTGGAAGCCGGACTTCAGGTGGCACAGGGAAAATGTGTAGTCAATTCAATCAGTCTCAAAGGAGGTGAAGAAGAATTTATCAGGCAGGCAAAGGCAATCAAGAGATACGGTGCGGCTGTTATTGTGATGGCATTTGATGAGGTGGGACAGGCCGATACTTACGAACGCAGAATTGAAATTTCAAAGCGTTCTTACGATATTTTGGTGAATCGTTTAAATTTTCCTGCAGAAGATATCATCTTTGATTTAAATATATTCCCGGTTGCTACAGGGATGGATGAGCATCGAAGAAATGCCATCGATTTCATTGAAGCAACAAGATGGGTTCGCCAGAATCTTCCGTATGCATCGGTAAGCGGAGGGGTTTCGAACGTTTCTTTTTCATTCCGTGGAAATGATACGGTGAGGGAAGCGATGCATTCTGTTTTCTTATATCATGCAATCCAGGCAGGAATGAATATGGGAATCGTGAATCCCGCGATGCTGGAAGTCTATGATGAAATTAATAAAGAGCTTCTTGAGTTGGTGGAAGATGTTATTCTCGATAAAAGGGAAGATGCTACCGAAAGACTTTTAGATTATTCCGAAAAGAATAAATCAGTCAAAAAAGAAAAAGCTGAGGATTTGGAATGGAGAAATTATCCGTTGCAGGAAAGAATTACACACGCTTTGGTAAAAGGAATCGACCGTTTCATTGAAGAAGATGTTGAAGAAGCAAGATTACAGGCAGAAAAGCCGCTCCATGTCATTGAAATTAATTTAATGACCGGAATGGGCGTTGTTGGAGATTTGTTCGGAAGCGGAAAAATGTTTTTGCCACAGGTAGTAAAATCAGCGAGGGTCATGAAAAAAGCGGTGGCGTATATTGAACCATTTATTAAAGGCCCCCTTTCCCCCGAAGGGGAGAAAATCTCTAAAAATGATCCGCGAAATAATGAAAATAAAAAATATGACTGGCAAACCGCAAACCCGGTCTTATATAAAGATTTGAAAATACGTGCGAGAGAGTTGAGAGATCAAATGACGGAAGCAGAAACCTTACTTTGGAATATTGTAAGTGGTAAAAAATTTGAAGGCTATAAATTCAGAAGACAGCATATCATTGACCAGTATATAGTAGATTTTGTCTGTTTGAAGGCTAATTTGGTTATAGAAGTTGACGGGAAATTTCATGATGAGGAAGCACAAAAAGAAAAGGACGCATCAAGAACTGAAATTTTGCAGTCGTATGGCTTTAAAGTTATTCGGTTTACGAATGAGGATGTTTTAACAAATCTTGATTCCGTATTACATACAATTTCTGAAGAACTTCAAAAAAGTAAAAATAATAGTATTAGCGATTCTTCTCCCTCTGGGAGAGAGAGGGCGGGAAAAATTCTGATGGCAACGGTAAAAGGTGATGTTCATGACATCGGTAAAAATATTGTGAGTGTCGTTTTGGGTTGTAACAATTATGAGATTGTTGATCTCGGAGTGATGGTTCCTGCTGAAAAAATTATCCAGACCGCTATTGAAGAAAAAGTAGATGTGATCGGATTAAGCGGACTGATCACTCCAAGCCTGGATGAAATGGTTTATATCGCGCAGGAATTGGAAAGACAAAATTTAAATTTTCCTTTGTTAATAGGTGGTGCAACAACTTCAAAAGCGCATACCGCTGTAAAAATTGATTTGAAATATAAAAATGCGGTAGTTCATGTGAACGATGCTTCAAGAGCGGTAAATGTAGTAAGTTCGTTATTGGGAGACCGAAACAAGGAATATGTTGATGATCTGAAATCTGAATACTCTGAATTCCGTGAAAAGTTCCTGAACCGGCAGGTGGAAAAAGACTATGTTTCCATTGAAGAAGCCAGAGAAAATAAGTTTAAAATCGACTGGAAAAACGAAGAAATTTTCACACCCAATCAATTAGGAATTACCGTTGTTGAAAATCAGGATTTAAAGGAATTATTGCCCTTTATCGACTGGTCGCCGTTTTTCAGGAGCTGGGATCTTCATGGGAAATATCCTCAGATTTTAGAAGACGAGGTGGTTGGAACGCAGGCTAAAGAATTATTCAAAGATGCCCAGGTTATTCTAAAAAGGATTTTGGATGAAAAGCTCTTAACAGCAAAAGCAATCTTCGGTATTTTTAAAGCCAATTCCAACGAAACGGATGATATTCTTGTCTTTGACGAAAATAATCAGCAGAAAGCAACATTCATTACTTTAAGACAACAGGCGCAGCGTTCTAAAGGAAAAGACTATCTGGCTTTAAGCGACTTTATTGCACCTGAAAGTTCAGGCAAAACTGATTATATCGGAGCGTTCTGTGTAACAACAGGTTTCGGAACAGATGAGCTGGCGCAGGAATATGAAAAAGCGAATGACGATTATAACGCCATCATGGTAAAAGCTTTAGCAGACCGTTTCGCAGAAGCCTATGCCGAATTTTTGCATAAAAAAGTCAGAACCGAATATTGGGGCTACGCCAATCAGGAAAATTTAACCAATGAAGAATTGATTGCTGAAAAATATAAAGGTATCCGTCCGGCTCCCGGTTATCCTGCCTGTCCGGATCACTTGGAAAAACATACAATTTGGGACTTGCTGAAAGTGGAAGAAAATATCGGGGTTTACCTGACGGAAAGTTTAGCCATGTTCCCGACTGCTTCGGTTTCCGGATATTACTTCGGAAGCCCTCACACCAAATATTTTGGATTGGGAAAAATCGCAGAAGATCAACTGAAAGATTATTCGGTAAGGAAAGGAATTTCTTTGCAGGAAGCGAGAAAATGGCTGAATCCTAATTTGGCAGACGGAATTTAATTAAAATAATGAAAGACGATTTCGACTTTATTGCTTATTTGAAATACCAAACATATGACGAAGGAGGAAGAATGACCCCTGTTCAATCCGGTTATAGGCCTCAAGTAAGGTTTGATTTTGAAAAATCAACATCATCCGGAAGACAAGTTTTCATTAATAAAGAATGCGTTTTCCCTGGTGAAGAAGTCGAAGCTGAAATAACACTAATGTCTCCACACCTTTTTAAAAATAAATTATATGAAGGAGTAAAATTTGAATTCCTTGAAGGGGCAAAAATTATTGGAGTTGGAGAAATTTTAAAAATTAAAAACGAAACTTTAAAAAACAACATTTTAAGCTAAATGAAAATCACCGACCATATAAAAAACGCAAACGGAAAAACCTTATTTTCGCTCGAAGTCGTTCCGCCTCAAAAAGGCATCGGGATCGAAGACCTCTACAAAAATATTGATCCTTTAATGGAATTCAAACCGCCTTTCATCGATGTGACTACCTCAAGAGAAGAATATATTTATATTGATAAAGGAAACGGCTTGATGGAGCGTCGAATTACCAGGATGCGCCCCGGAACATTGGGAATCTGTGCCGCTATTCAGCATAAATACAATGTAGACACCGTTCCGCATCTGCTTTGCGGAGGTTTTACCAAAGAAGAGACAGAATATCTTCTAGTAGACTGTATGTATCTTGGAATTGATAACGTGATGGCGTTGAGAGGCGATGCGATGAAAGGGCATCAGTACTTTGAGCCAACTATAGGTGGTCATACGAGCGCGATGGATCTCGTGCACCAAATCAACAATCTGGGGAGAGGAAAATATCTTCACAATGAAGACCAGGAGTGCGACGAGCACAATAAATTCTGTGTCGGCGTTGCAGGTTATCCCGAAAAGCATATTGAAGCGCCTTCCATGAATTACGATTTAAAATGGCTGAAACAAAAAGTAGATGCCGGAGCGGATTATATCGTCACGCAGATGTTTTTTGACAATAAAAAATTCATAGAATTTGTAAACAAGGCCCGGGAAATGGATATTAATGTTCCTATTATTCCGGGAATCAAACCAATTGCAACCAAGAAGCATTTGAAACTTCTTCCGCAGGTTTTCAAAATCGATCTTCCGGAGGAGCTTATTAATGAAGTTGAAAACGCAAAAAATAACGAAGCTGTAAAACAGATCGGGATAGAATGGGCAATCACTCAATGCAGAGAATTGTTGGATTTCGGCGTTCCGGTACTGCATTTTTACTCCATGGGGAAAAGTGATAATATTAAGAAAGTAGCGGGAGAGCTATTCTAATAAACTGAAAATAAATATTTGATTAGAGTTCTGCATTTTTGCAGAACTCTTTTGATTTGATTTGGCTTCGGCGGCGAAGCCGCCGAAACCAAATCAAATTATAAAATAGGATGCCTTTCAAATTCCTGATTCCGGTCAAATAAATACCGGTAGGTAGCCAGTTTTCTTGTCACCGTGGTGTCAAGATTTTCCGCAATTTTAATCATTTTAGGATTGAAATCCCCAATCCACTGCATTTCCGTGACTGTAAAATCAGTATGTTTTCTTAAATGCTGTGTCCCTTCCCAGATCATATAGCCTTCAATCCCTTTCCTCTGCCATTCCGGAACCACCCCGAAAACAAGACCTACCATTTTTTCATTTTTCTTAAATCTTTTTACCCATAAGAATTTAAGTTTTTGAAAAAAGCCAAATTTTCCGTTCATATATTTAAACCATTGATTCAGATCGGGAATATTCATCCACATGGCTATGGGCTTTTCATTTTCGTAAACAAACCATGAAATATGCTCATTAATAATGGGTTTCATGGTTTTAAACATTTTCAGTACCTTAGATTCTTCCATGCATTTTCCTTCACCATGAGCCGCCCAGGCTTTATTGTAAATTTCCGTAAAATCTTTTGCGAATTTTTTCAGGGCATTCTTTTTCATGGGTTGAGCCGAAATGTCAGGATTTCGTTGATGCTTTGCATGCATAACCATAAAAACGCGTGAAACCTCCGCAAAAATAGGTCTTGAAAAACAGAGCTGCTCAAAATAGGTTTTGAATCCGTAATTTTCGAAAAGCGCTTTATAATAAGGAAAATTATAATTCATTCCATAAAGAGGTTGCTCAAAGCCATCCGTTAAGACACCCCAGAATTTATCGCGTTCTCCAAAATTGATGGATCCGTCCATGGCTTCCATACCTCTTTTTTGGAGCCATTCTTTGCAATAATCAAAAATGAAATTGGCTGTTTCCTGATCGTTAATGCAATCAAAGAACCCTATTCCGCCGGTCGGTTGCTGCTGTTCGTAAAAATTGTTGACAAAAACGGCAACTCTTCCTACGGTGTCATTTTCTTTGTTTTTAAACAAAAACCGGGCGCATTCTCCGTTTTTAAAGAATCTGTTTTTTTCAGGATTAAAGATATCATTAATATCCTTATCTAAAGGTCTGATATAATTGGGATCTTGTTGATAAAGTTTTGACGGAAATTCTAAAAATTCCCTTTTCCGGGCTTTGCTTTGTACTTCTTCAGCAATAATCATAGCGTAATGTGATGTTGGCGGCGAAAGATAATGTTTTTCGGCTAAATTAAATATGATGAACAGATTTTATCCGTATTTTTGTGCAAATTAAATAAAAATGGTTGATTTTACGGATAACGACGATGATATTTTCACTGGAAAAGAACATACGCCGATCAGGAAAGATGCTTTTGATAAATCACCGGAAGAGAAGATAGAAAAAATTACAGCGCTTTTCGGAGAAATCATGGAAACACTCGGACTTGATATGACGGATGATTCTTTGAAAGATTCCCCGCGAAGGGTTGCCAAAATGTATGTTAACGAAATTTTTGGCGGACTTCTTCCTGAAAATAAACCGGGAATTTCTACTTTTTCAAACAAATATAAATACCGCCAGATGTTGGTGGAAAAAGATATTACCGTATATTCATTCTGTGAACATCACTTTTTGCCGATTATCGGAAGAGCGCACGTTGCTTATATTTCCAATGGCGAAGTAATCGGTCTTTCAAAAATCAACAGGATCGTGGATTATTATGCAAAAAGGCCGCAGGTTCAGGAAAGGCTCACCATGCAGGTTGTAGATGCATTAAAAGAAGCTTTGGGTACAAAAGATGTAGCCTGTATTATTGATGCAAAACATCTTTGTGTAAATTGCAGGGGCATAAAAGATACCGCAAGCTCTACCATTACCGCAGAATTAAGTGGTATTTTTAGAACCAATCCTATTACACGACAGGAATTCCTTCATTATGTAGGAAGCCATGCAAAATTGGATTAAATGAAATGTAAACAATGATAAAATTTAAAAAAGTTTCTGATAAAATTTTTATTGCAACAATTATTTGTTGTTAAAGCTAGTTATGAAATTTTGAATTTTAAATCTTAAACTTTAATTAAATTATGCAACTAAAAATATACAACTCGCTTACCGGCGAAAAAGAAATATTTAAACCCATTTTAGAAGGAAATGTCGGGATGTACGTCTGTGGGCCGACGGTTTATAGCAATGTCCATCTTGGAAATGTAAGAACTTTCCTTTCTTTTGACTTCATTTACCGTAGCCTTACACATCTGGGGTACAAAGTCAGATATGTTAGAAATATCACAGATGCAGGCCACCTTACCGACGACGGCGATGTTAACAACGACAGATTTGTAAAGCAGACTCGGCTGGAAAAGCTGGAACCGATGGAAATCGTGCAGAAATACACGGTAGATTTTCATAAAGTTTTGGAAATGTTCAATTTACTGCCTCCTAATATTGAACCCACCGCAACAGGTCATATCGTGGAGCAGATCGAACTTACACAGAAACTAATAGAAAGAGGATTCGCGTACGAAAGCAACGGCTCCGTCTATTTCGATGTGTTGGAATACAACAGGAGAGGACTGAATTATGGTGAATTATCAAAAAGAAATATTGAAGAACTTTTTGCCAATACCCGTGATCTGGACGGGCAGGGAGAAAAGAAAAATCCCCAGGATTTTGCTCTTTGGAAAAAAGCTTCGCCTGCGCACATCATGAGATGGAATTCTCCCTGGGGAGAAGGTTTCCCGGGATGGCATCTGGAATGTACGGCAATGAGCACCAAATATTTAGGCGAAACTTTCGACATTCACGGAGGCGGAATGGATTTGAAATTTCCTCACCACGAGTGTGAAATCGCACAGGGAAAAGCCTGCAATGATGCGGCTCCGGTAAACTACTGGATGCATGCCAATATGCTGACCATGAACTCTCAGCGTATGAGTAAATCCACAGGGAATTATATTCTGCCAATGCAGCTGGTAACCGGTGAAAATGATTTTTTTGAAAAGCCTTTCCATCCGTCGATTGTACGTTTCTGCTTCCTGCAGGCTCATTACAGAAGTGTTCTTGATATTTCCAATGATGCGATGCTGGCCAGTGAAAAAGGCTTTATCAGGTTAATGGAAGCCATGAAAGTTTTACAATCCGTTACTCCGAACGACGAAAAACAATCCGGTTTTAATCTTGAAGAGTGGAAAAATAAAGCCTACGATGCATTAAACGATGATTTTAATTCACCGGTTCTTATCGCTCATTTGTTTGAAGCGGTAAAATATATTTTTGCTTTAAATGATGGAAAAGAAACAATTTCAACGAAAGACTTGGAAGATTTAAAATCTACTTTAAATGCTTTAATATTTGATGTCTTGGGACTTCAGGCGATTGAAGAAAATAACAATGAGAAACTGGATCAGACGCTGAAGGTTTTGATTGAATTAAGAAATCAGGCTAGAAAATCAAAAAATTTTGAACTTTCAGACCAGATCCGTGACAGGCTTCTTGCGGAAGGTATCGAGCTGAAAGACGGAAGAGACGGAACAACGTACGTTTTGAATTAAAGTTTAAAGTTTTACCTTACATATATTTCTCGCAGACTTGCGGATTTAGCAGATGATTCAAAATCTGCACAATCTGTAAAATCTGCGGGATTTTTTTTATGTTAATTCATTCTGAATAAAATGAAATTTTACGAACGAAATTGGCCTGCATACTGAAGAAACATTCATGTAATATCTGAATTCTGTTTTAATAACGAAGAGCAGAATACATTTCCTAATGATTCAAAATTAATTTAAAACTTTATTTTCAATCTAAATTTTTTTTAAATCAATTCAAAAAATGTGTAACTTAGTCATAATAAAATGATTAAAAATTTAAAATTATAAACTATGAAAAAACATCTATTCCCTTTATTCTTGCTATTTATCGGTATTAATGCATCTGCACAGCAGGATTTTTTTGCGCTTGTCGGCAAAGACTCACCGAATATTATCTTTAATGATTTCCGTGCTGTTGATGCAAACAAAGGAACTTCAGGAGAAACAATTTTTACGGACACTTCTTCTGCAAAAGTTTTTTCACAAACCAGAAACGGTGCGGTTACGGAAGATAAGAATACCTATAACAATGCCCAGGCTGTGAATATGGCGACTCTGGCTTATGATGCTTCCAACAATAATCTGGTTTATATGCCAATGTTTTCCTCCAATATTTATGTTTTAAATGCAAAATCCCGCGAAATAACATTGATTGAGAATAACGTGGCAAGAGTAACAGCCTGCGATATCAATTCTCATTTTACAAGAATGGCAACAGGTTATGATGGAAGTATTTATGCAATCAACAATGTCGGTACGCAGTTTATTAAAATAAGCAAATCGGGAAATCAATATTCGGTAACTGATCTTGGTATTATTACGGATGATTCTGCCAATGGCAAAAGTTCTTTCACAATCATGGAAACCGGTTTTGGTGGTGATATGATTGCTGATGCAGAAGGTAATTTTTATGTTTTTTCTGCGTCAGGAAATGTATTTAAAGTCTTGACGAAAGAACTGAAAGCCAGATTTGTTGGTAAAATTGCCGGAATTCCTGATAATTATTCGGTAAATGGCTCTGCGGTCAATTCAAAAGGAAATGTTGTTATTGCCAGTGCAAAAGGTGGCTCATTATACGAAGTTGACCTGAATACGCTGCAGGCTAAACAGCTTCCGGGCGAGCAGAATCTTCATATTTACGATCTTGCAAGTAAGTATTTTGCGAATGACAAAGCAATTTCAGCAAATGCTTTCGCAAACATTGATCTATATCCTACAAGAGTAAATGAAAAATTAATCAACATTACGATTAATGACAAATCGGTAAAAGGAGCTGTAAAACTGAATGTTTTCGACCTTTCCGGCAAGAATGTTTTCGTGCAGTCTTTATCTGTAAAAGACGGATTTTTGAGACAGCAGGTTGACCTCGGAAATCTTGTTAGCGGAGCCTATCTCGTAAATATTAGCGATGAATCCGGAAAAGTACTGCTCAATAAGAAAATCGTGGTGACAGAATAATCATCATCTTTACAATATGTCAAACCTTTTCAAAATATTTGAGAAGGTTTTTTTAATGAATATTTGATATTCAATAAGTTTTATTTTTCGATATTATAATGTATTTTTATAAAAAAATGTAAATGAAGATATACTTTAATGTAGGTTACAGTACGAAAGTCGGAGAAAGGCTTCAGCTGATTATCAGCGAAGAAAATGCTGTCTCGCAGACGCATCCTATGTTTTATGAAGAAAACGGACAGTGGAAATGTGAAGTGGATTACTTTTCAAAATCTATTTCTTATCAATATCAGGTGATAGATGAAAAAGGAAATATGCTGCGTGAAGAGTTTGTTCCACACCGTCTGAATTTTCCCCATAATTATAAAGAATTTGTCATTTTCGATCAGTGGAACAATAAGAATTTCCCTGAAAATTATCTTAATAATAAAATACTTTATAATAAGCTGAATACATTTAAACCCGGAAAAATATCGGTTTTAAAAAGACATACTCATTTATTCAGAATTGAAGTGCCCATCTATAATCCCGACTGGATCATTGTGCTGTTTGGAAGCACAGCCTCTTTAGGGAATTGGGACTATAATAAAGCAATTCATTTATCTCAGACGGATTTTGGGATCTGGGAAACTTCAGTTGAAATTCCTGAAAATGAATTTATTCAGTACAAATACTGTCTTTACGATAAGGCTGCCGGAAAAGTTTTTGATGTTGAAGCAGGCGAAAACCGCTTTGCACTTCCCAATCAATCCAAAGATGTTTTGCATGTTGTTTCGGATCATTACTTTAAATTCAAGCTTTATCAGATGTATCACGATGCAGGGGTTGCTGTTCCTATCTTTTCTTTGAGAACGGATGACGGCTTTGGCGTAGGAGAATTTTCAGATCTTAAAAAACTGGCAGACTGGGCAAAAGAAACCAATCTGGGAATTATTCAGATTCTTCCGATCAACGATACTACCGCAAATTATACCTGGACAGATTCTTATCCGTACGCGGCGGTTTCCGTCTATGCTCTTCATCCGCAGTATATTTCTCTGGAACAACTGGATTTTCCTTTGCCTGAACATCTTTTTGCTGAATATGAAGCTGAAAAATCAGGTTTGAATGCGCTTGATTTAATCGACTATGAGAAAATGATCTCAGGAAAATGGAAATACCTGAGAGCGGTTTTTGATGCTGATAAAGAGAAAATTTATAAAGACAGGAACTTTAAAAAATTTATTAAAGACAATGAATCCTGGCTGATTCCTTACGCTGCGTTCTGTGTTTTAAGAGATAAATATAAAACCCCGAATTTCAACGAGTGGAAAACGCATAAAAAGTATATAGCCGGAAAAATTGCACCTTTTTTTAGCGCAAAAAGTAAGGATTATGATGCTTCCATGCTTCATGCATGGGTGCAGTATCAGTTACACAGGCAATTGAAAGAGGCAATTGACTATACGCATAGACTTGGTGTTTCTGTAAAAGGAGATCTGCCAATCGGGATTTATAGATATTCAGTAGAAGCCTGGACGGAGCCTGAATTATTCGGAATGGATTTCCAGGCAGGAGCACCGCCGGATCAGTTTACAGAGCTGGGCCAGAACTGGGAGTTTCCAACCTATAACTGGGAAGCTATGAAAGCGGATGACTACAAATGGTGGAAAAACAGATTCAAAGCATTGGAGCAGTATTTTGATGCGATGAGGATTGATCATATTTTAGGATTTTTCAGAATCTGGAGAATGCCTATTTCTGCTACACAGGGAATTTTAGGATATTTTTATCCGGCGGTTCCCGTTACGCTCGAAGAATTCGGCAGATGGCATATTCCTTTTAATTTCGACAGGTATTGTAAACCTTATATCAACGATGAAATTCTTTGGAATTACTTTGGGGAAGAAAATGGGAAAGCGCTTGAGTTTATCAACAATAATTACGATGGTACTTATTCCTTTAAAGAAGAATTCAATACCCAAAGAAAATTGTCGGATTTCTTCAAAAAAAATCCTCGCGGATCAATTGAAAATCAGCTTATATCGCTTTGCGCCAATGTTTTATTTTTAATCGAAGAAAGGAACGGGCAGGTTGTTTATCATCCAAGATTTAATGTCTACAAAACAGAATCATACAAATACCTTTCAGATTGGGAAAAGAAAGCAATCTACGATCTGTACCACGATTACTTCTTCAAAAGGCAGGATCATCTTTGGTATGAAAAAGCCATGGAAAAATTACCTGTAATATTGAATGCAACCAAGATGCTTATTTGCGGTGAAGATCTGGGGCTTGTTCCGGATTGTGTTCCGGTAGTGATGGATGAACTGGCAATTGTTGCTTTGAAGGTCCAGAGAATGCCCTCCGATAACATTCCTTTCTATAATCCTAAAAATGCAGGGTATCTGAATGTGGTAACCGCATCTTCTCACGACAGTTCCACATTAAGGCAATGGTGGAAAGAAAATTCTGCACTTACTCAGCAGTATTTTAATCTTCAGCTGATCCAGTACGGACAGGCACCGGAAAATCTTGATCCTTATCTTGCTGAAATTATTATGAAGCAACATCTTTACAACGATGCAATGCTGGCGATTTTCCCGATACAGGAATTTCTGGCAACCGATCAGCGATTGGCTAATATTGAAATGGATAACGAAAGAATTAACAATCCTGCCGTTTTTCCACATTACTGGAGATACCGTATGCACCTTAAACTGGAAGACTTAAAGCATGAAGCTGACTTTAATAAAAAGATAGCGTATTGGATCAAAGATAGTGGAAGGTTGTAAATTTAACAATTGATTATCAATTTATTAATGTATAATTAAAAGAAGTTTTATCGAAAGATTTAACTTCTTTTTTCTATTTATATCAAAAAGATAGAATCAAGAATTCTACTATATTATTAACCAATTAACGGCTTTAAAAATGAAAAAAATATTGATCGGTTTTGCTTTGAGTCTCGGAGTATTTTCCTTTGCTCAGCAGTATCCGGATTACGGATACGACAATGACGGATATTATCAGAATGATGGTGGCTATTACAGCGACGAAGATGATCAGAATTATTTCCCGGATGATTATTATTACAATTATCCACAGGATTATTATCCGCAGAATTATTACCAGAGTAATTACAACGATTACCGAAACAGTATCGTTAACATCAACTGGAACGTATTCTTTACCCAAAACAGATTGAATCCATGGCAAATCGATCAGATCCTGAGACTGAATAATCTGTATGTAAGTTTTTCATCATGGAACAGATTCTACAGATACAATCCGGACAGATGGTATTATGACCGATTTTATGCTCTACAGAGAATTATGGGTCCAAGAGTTTTTGTAGTATTTCAGAATAATTATTACAGAGGATACAATCCGGTAGTATATTTCCAGAATTACAGAAGAACACATTATGCGGCAATCTGCAGACCGATACCAAGATACAGAAATGTAAATATCAATATTTACAGAGTGGACAGGGCAAAATTCAGAAGAATGGATAATCCTACCTTTAATATTGTAAGATCAAGCGACAGGCCAAATAATGGATTCCGCGGGTCTGTGAGAGATGGCAGCAATGGCAATAATGGAGGATTCCGCAATAATAATGCTGGAAATAAGAGTTACGATAATTCAGGTTTCAGAAATAATGGTAATACGCCGAGAAATAACGGAGGTTTCAGAGGTAATGATAGTAGTGTAAGAAATGAGGGTGGATTCCGTGCTCCAAGAGCTGAAAATAATGGTAATAGAGGTGGTGGCTTCAGAGGGGGAGAGGTCAGAAGAGAAGAGACTCCTAAAAGAGAAAGTAACGGAGGCTTCAGAAATGAAGGAGGTTTCAGAAGAAGTGAAAATACCGCTCCAAGACAGCAGAATAATGGTGGTGAAAAAAGAGGTAACGGCGGTTTCAGAAACGGATTTGCGAAGAATTAATTTTCATATATTATATTTAAGTGGTGTGAAGGGCAGGTTTTATAAATCTGCTCTTTTTTACATCTTTTTGGATGATTGATATATTCGTATTTAATTTTAACAATAATTATAATATTTTGTATTTAACTTTTGTTTTAACTAATTATCAAAAAGATATAGAAAGAATAATTGAATAATAGATTTTCATATATTATATTTAAGTGGTGTGAAGGCGGGTTTTATAAACCTGCCTTTTTAAGTGTTTCATTGTTGAATTATTTGTATTAAATTTTAACAATAATTGTGATATTTTCTGTTTAACTTTTATTTTAACTAATCATCAAAAAGATATAAAAAGAAATATTTAAAAATTTGTAATATGAAAAAATTAGTATTAACGGTAGCATTTATCGGATTCGGAGGTTTTGCAATGGCTCAACAGACTACTCCACAGGACAGACAGGCAAAGAAAGCTGAAATGCATCAGAAGTTTCAGCAAAAAGAGCAGGAACGTATGGCTCAGATGCAGAAAGATTTAAACTTGAATCAGGCACAGGTTGATAAGATTAAAGCGCTTCATGATAAAAGAAAAGCTGAAATGAAAACCGAGTTTGAAAAGAATAAGGGGGAAAGACAGGCAAGAGCAGAGCAGATGAAAGCTAAAAGAGCTCAGATGGATGCTGAAATGAAGCAGATTTTAACGCCTCAGCAATATGATAAATGGCAGGCCGATAGAAAAGCTAAAATGGAGCAAAGAAGAATGGCGATGAAAGAGAGAGGAGCCAGAATGCATAAGCCAATGAATACGGTAGCTCCGGATGCAACAAAGTAGTTTATAATTTTGATTTTTTAATGTGTTGAAGGGCGGGAGTTATCCTGCCCTTTTTATTATTTTTTTACTAAAACTTTTGTTTTAAGAGTTAATTCCCTAATTTTGAATGTAAATTTATACCTATGGTTAGCGAAAAAATTGCAAAATTAATTAATGAACAAATAGCTCACGAACAGTACGCTGCACAATATTATCTGTCAATGTCCGCATGGTTTTCAGGAAAAGATCTGGATGGAATTGCCAATTATTTCAGAGTGCAGAGCAAGGAAGAATTAATGCATGCTGATAAAATGTTTGATTATCTTAATGATGTGGGAGGAGAAATAATCATCGGTGAAATTCCTAAGCCTCCACATGAATTCCTTGGAGCAATTGATATTTTTGAAAAAGCACTGGAACACGAAAGAAAAGTAACAAAAAGTATTTTCAATATCGTTAAAAATGCCAATGATGAGGGAGATTTTGCCACCACTTCATTTCTACAGTGGTTTATTAATGAACAGGTAGAAGAAGAGGCGAGTGCTTCCCAGCTGGTAACGAAAATTAAGATGGTATCTGATAATCCTTCAGCATTGTACCTTTTTGACCAGGAACTGGCGCAAAGGGTTTTTAATCCTAAAGGAGAATAAGTTGAATGGCCTTAATGATATAAATTTTCGGCGGCACCAAAGGTGCCGCCGAAAATTCATTCTATGTTTTTGATTGTGATTAATTTACAAATAAATCAACCTTGTTTTCAATACCTTTTTTCCCAGTTTTTCAAGAATGTTCTTATAGTTATCAATTTGCCGTTCATCCTTGGAAGATTCCTCTCCCGTTTTAAAATCAACAATAATATAGCCTTCCTTACTTTTCAGAATACGGTCGGGCCGGTACACTTTACTTTCACCGTTTTCGGAGATCATAATATCTTTTTCGTTGATAACTTCCCATTTTTCATTAAAGAATTCGGCATGCGTTTCTATGATGTTCTCAAGTTCCGACTGTATCCTACGGCTTTCCTCAATAGTTACCTGGCCTTCTAGAATATAGCATTCCAGAACTTTAGAAATATCTTTAGCGGTATTGATCTGAGATAAAAGTTCATGCACGAAAAGCCCGATTCTTACCTTTTCATTTCTTACCTGATAATTCCTGGAAGGAGTCGCAATTTTTATCGAAGTATTGCTTTCGCTGATGTTTTTCAGAACCCGGATATCCTTGGTTTTAAAAGATGAAATTTTTTCTTTCGAATATTTTTTCAGCATTTCAGGATTAACCTCATACAGATCAAATTCATCAAGATTTTCAGGATTTTTCGACTGAAGAAACTCCAGCAGCTCAAGATTGTTTGAAGTTTTGTTGGCTTTCTGAATATAGAAAAACAGCTGTTCCACGGGACGTGTTGTGGCAACATACTGCAGGCAAAGCCGGTCTACAAAGTTTTTGTATGAATTTTGTCTGTTGAATTTTTCAATTTCTTCATCATACACTTCCAGATTTTTACTGAATTGATTAATATTGACCGACTTTAGCGGCGTATCTTTTGACGTTTCAAACCAGTTGGTAAATTCTGCATCACGGTTTTTATTCATCATCGGGATAAATACGATAGGAAACTCCAAGCCTTTAGCTTTATGGATGGTCATGATCTGTACCGCATCAATATTTTCGGATGCCTGGATGGTGTAGGTGGAAGCTTCTTCGTCCCAGTATTTCAGGAATTCTTTTGTACTTGCACCGGCATTTTGGGTAAAATTAAAAAGCATTTCCAGAAAATTCAGCAGGAAATCCGTTTCTTTATTTTCAACAGAGAATTCATTGATGTAATATTCCACAAAATTATAAAGATTAAACCTCGGAAAATGATCCTGCTTAAGCTTTAAAGCATACTTGTTCTGGATAAAATCCAAAGTTTCTTCATGGGAAATGAGATCAAGAATTGCTTTCATTTCCAGGGTGAAATCTGCCATGTGAATTCTTCCCAGCTGGTTTAGATAATACATCATCATAATCAGGTTGGGTTTATTCTTTGGATTGACCTCCCATTTCAGGAATTCGATCACGGCTTTTAACGTATTGGAAAGCTCTAAGGTTAAACCTTTATCAGAAATGGTCTTGATATTGGTTTCCTCTCCTTTATAATTTACCTTCAGATTTCCTAATTTCTGGGAATAGCTGAAAATATCAAAATTCCCGCGGCAGAGAATGGTAATGTCTGAAAATCTGAAACCATTGTCCAGACTTTCCTGGATATCTTTCCGCATCCTTTCGGAAGTATCATTGTAAAAATCTTCATTCGTGAGATTTTCAATTAAATTGACTTTTACACGGCCTTCCATGGAAGATCTCGGAGTCTGTTCTGCATCTGTTCCGAAAATATTCTTATGCTCTTCTTCTAAGATTTCAGAATGAAAGCGGTACAGATCGTTATTGAAGCGGACTATATTTTTGGCGCTCCGCCAGTTGTCTTTCAGCACCAGAAGTTCGGCTTCCTTCGGGGTAACTTCTTTTTTGTTGATAATATCAAGCATCAGTTTGCTTTCTCCGCCCCGGAAGCGGTAAATACTCTGTTTTGGATCTCCAACCAGTGTGAATGATGTGTTTTCCGTAGAAATAGAATGATCTCTCAAAGGAAGGAAATTCTGCCATTGAAGCTCAGACGTATCCTGGAATTCATCGAAAAAATAATGCTGAAACTGCGAGCCTACTTTTTCATAGATAAAAGCAGAAGGTTCGTTTTTAAGGTTTTCATTGATCAGAATATTGAATTTGCTCAATAGCACAAGATCATTTTCCTGTTCGATCTTTCTCAGCTCGTCCTGAATGTCTTTATTTACTTTCAGTGGGAGAAGTGCAGAAAGGATTTTTTCTTTTTTCTGCGTTTCAATATACAGAAGAATGAGCTGCATCCTGTTTTCCAGGAGCTGATCAAGAATTTCTAAAATATCACCTTCCTTGTTTTTTGATTTTGTTGCCGCACCTTTTCGGTAATTGTTTACAACGGATTCTTCTGCAGTTGTAGGAAAAGGGAAGCCGGTTCTTTTCTGCTGGTAAAAATCCAGTACTTTAGTAAAAAATCCGCCGATTCCATTTTTGCCCTGCGCAAAATCTTCAACCTCAATACCTTTCGATTTGAATAATTCTATCGATTTTGCAGCAAGATCACTCGCCTGTTTTTTGTTGAATACAATTTCTTTACGAAGCGTATTTTTAATATTTTCGTAATTCGTGCTGTCGAAATCTTTATTGTTTTTCAGATGTTCATAATGAATATCCTTTACAAATTCTTTCGCAGAATCGTACAGGCTTTTATTTAAATTAATCCTTTCATTATTCTCAAGGCTGTAATCTACATAATCCATGAACGATTCGGAAATTACTTCATTTTCCCCGATCTGGTCAAGCATTTTATCCACGGCTTCAATAAGGAAGGGTTCGGCTTCAATTTCAAGATTGAAATTTTTAGCCAGTCCAAGCTCATAAGAAAAACTTCTCACCAGTCTGGAGTTGAAGCGGTCTATGGTTCCGATATTCAGCGTGGAATAATTGTGAAGAACATAATCCAGCAGTTTTTTTGCTCGGATATGAAGTTCGTCAATGGTAATCTTGATGCCTTCAAGTTCAAACGCTTTCTGGATATTTTTAAGGTCACCATTTTCCGCGAAATCATCGGACGAGAACTTTCCTAACCATGTCAGAATTCTTTCCTTCATCTCGTTGGCTGCCTTATTGGTAAATGTCAACGCTAGAATATTCCTGATCGACTGCTGTTGATTAGGATACCGGAGACAGATCATCAAAAGCCGCTGCACCAGCGCATAGGTTTTCCCCGAGCCCGCTGAAGCATTGATAACGGTATAAGAATTTTGCATTTCGAGTGGAATTCAATGTGCAAGTTACTTAATTTTTAAGTGAAATTTTAACAAATTAAGTTACGGATTTAACAGTTTTAAAGCGATAAATCAAAAAGAAATGCTAAAACACGTTAACTGTGGTTAAACTTCCCGAAATATTTAAAAATAATTATAGTTTTGCTCTAATAAAAAACTTTCCGTGAAAATTAAACTACTTTTTGTCTTATTTACCATTCTTTTCATCAATATTCAGGCCCAGGATTATATTTTCGGGAAGGTAACCACTGAAGATAATAACGAAATTTCCGATGTAACGGTCATTAATATAAGAACCGATGAAAGAATTTCAACCAATCGTGACGGCCATTTCATGATATCCGGAAGAGCAGGAGATGAGCTTCGGTTTGTAAAAAACGGCTACGAAAGGGCCAACAGAAGAATCAATAAAGAAAACATCAGCGCACCTGTTAATGTAACACTCATGAGATCGCCAACACTTATTGCAGAAGTGGAGCTGAAGAAAGAAATTACAGGAGATATAAAAATTGATTCTAAAAACCTCAATCCTCCAAGGAAAGTCCAGAAACTTAAAAGTGATCTTGCTGTCTACATGAAGCAAAAATCAGCACCCTCGGTTTTGGCACCCCGCGCGGGAGAATTTGTACAGCCGGTAACAAAAGGTGTATTTTCTCTTGGAAAAGTCAAGAATAAATGGGATGATATGGATCTGCTGAATTACCTCCAGAACGCTCTCGGGACAGCGTTTTTTGAAGATCTTAAAATTGAAAAAGCACAGATACAGCATTTTATCCTTTATATTCTGAGAACAGGTTTTGAAAGAAAAAATATCCTTAAATACGGCTATGTTACCGAAGCGGATCTGAACAGGTTTAAAAGTGCCGTACTCAATAGAATTTCAGCTTACAAAACTCCGTAATTTGCTGTGTAATTTAAAAGTAATGAGAATAAAACTTTTAATTTTTGTAGTATTTCCTTTTCTTCATGCATTTTCACAAAAAACAGTGGAAGGATCCATCACTGATGAAGACGGTGTTGCGCTTCCGGCTGTGATGATCATGAATATTTCTTCAGAGAAAAAGACCTATACTGCATTAGACGGTACTTTTTCTATCGAAGCAACACCGGAAGATGAGCTTAGGTTCATTCGTTCCGGCTATGAAAGATCTTCCATAAAGGCAAAATATCTTAAAGAAAATAAAGCCTCAATTAAACTGATAAGAATCGCCGAACAGATCGAAGAAGTGGAAATTGCCAACCTTACCGGCGATATTAAAAAAGATTCCCGTGCGATGGCTAAAATTGATAAAGGAAAGATGGTGAAAGATGCAGTAGGTCTTCCGGAGCCAGTGGGGAAAATGAGGGAAACACCTGCAGATATAAAACAGGTATTGCTTCCTATTCTGTTGGGAAATCTCAATATTCAGGGGCTTTACGATCTCGTCAGCGGAGACGCAAGACGAATGAAAGGACAGTACAGATATGATGACCTCCAGGAAGATATTGCATGGATCCGCGAAAGGATAGAAGATGATTATTTCATCAAAGAAGGCATTCCTAAAGAAAGAATTTCTGAGTTTATTGAATTTTCATTTTTAGACAAGCCACAGACAAGAACGTTTGTAAGGGCTAGAAACCTCACTGGTGCTTTATCAAGAATGGAAGAATCTCTTCCGGTGTTCGTTGAAAGATTGAAAGAAAGTTCTGTTGGAAAATATTAAGACATTAATGATAGACAATGTCGTAAATTTCATCTTTAATATCTTTTACATTCTCCGGGGTGTAATTGGATAATAACCATAAATCCAGTGGTTTTTTACCCTTTCCGTAACTGGGCTGTACATACATTTCATCAATAAGATGGAATCCGTTTCTCTGATAGAAGGTATAGCGTCTTGCCGCATTTTCACTCAAATGTTCCGGTTCTATTTCCAGGATGATTCTGGGATAATTTTCAAAAAGATATTTTGTAATGTGTGAACCGAGTTTCTGGCTTCTAAACTCTTCAAAAACTTCAAAATGCTCCACAAAAGTATAAGTGCTGAGTTCCCAAAGGATGAGGTATCCTATATTGTTTGACTTGTGCAGAACGGATATGATTTTCACTTTAGGATTGGTAAACAAAGTAACCAGTTTTTCCCAGTCTCTTCTTTCATCTTCACAAAAAGTGGTGCAGTATGAACTGTAAATCTGTTCTACTCTGTAATCTTCCGGGGAAGTAATCTGTAAAAATTCCATAGTTTAAAGATCAAAAACATTAGGCCTTCTGGTGATGAAAATATCTTTCACCCATAACGTAAATGCCAGCCCGAGATAAATCAGAAAGAAAAATCCCGCCGTAGCAAAAGTAGAGTAAATAAAGAATACCCTGAGTTTGGATACCGGAATACCCAGTTTTGCGCCGGTTCTCGTAAGAACACCGAACCATTCTCTCTCCATTTTGTGGCGGATGTTATCTAGCATTTTAAGATTCTTTTAGAAGTGTAAATCCAATACTGCAATTTAAGCAATTTTTTTGTACACAAAAATGATTGAAATGATAAATGAAACTTTGGCTTTCAAGGGAACTGCAAATTTTGACATTCATTTTACTCCAGCTTTCAATCAACGAGTTTTTTTCTGCAGGCAGATTCTTATAAAAAACAAGCACTTCGTCTGCAATTTCTTCATTTTGATATTGATGATAAGTGTATTTCAGAGGCAGAATTGTATTTAAGATGATGAGTTCAACAAAATCTCTGCTCAATACTTTCGGTTGATATACCGTGGAAATTTTTCCGAAATTGAAGTGGTTGTCCCAATATTCCGAAGCTTTAATTTCTTTAAATAAACTGAACAATTCTTCCGTGGATTTTGCATGAATAACCTTTGAAAATAAATTTTGATGCTGATGATACAGATCCGCCAGCTGGGACAGACGCAGGGTGGGAAAATTAGGCGGACGCAGCCTTAAAAATTTAGGGTGAATTTTTACATCCGGTATAGCAAACTTTGCTCTTAAAAAATCGTATTCCCGTTTCCAGATTTTCATAGCCTCATCTTTCGGATCTTCCAACCATCCCGCAATCCCGAATAATAGCGATTCAAGCTGAATTCTGCTTTGTCGGACTTTCAGAATAATGGAAAAATCAAGGCTTTCTGCAATTTGCCTGAAAATCTCAGCATTAATCTTTAACCCGAACGAGTAGGCCAGACTATGGAATAGAACCGCTTCAAAATTATTTTTAAACTTTTTCAGTTTTTTTTCGAAGTCGTTAGATTTTTCATTCAGCTTTCTCAAAATATTTTGTTCATGAAAACCGACTGGAATATGTTTTGAATCGAAGCTATTTTCGCAGGCAATGAACTGGTTTCCGTTTAACAGCTTTTCATATTTCCACAGCATATTCTCATCAATATAGTGCTTCAGTTCCAATGTCGGAATATTTTTATTCTTCAGCTCATTAATGTCTATGTCATGTTCAAAAACGGCATGAAGGATAATGTTTTGATAATTCGGATCCTGAGAATGATGGTGGAAGATCCAGTCGGAAGATTTTATGTGAAGTTCTATATGTCCGGCTAAAATAACATCGCCGACTTTAATTTTAGCCTCTAAAAAATCAGGTCCGGAATCGGTGTTCCATTTTCCGAAGTCTATGATTTCAACGGGATTTCCTTCAATATCCCTGAAGTCGATATATTTGAAGATCTTATGGTTCCAAAGGTATTGGAGTAGTTTTTCATTCATAGTGTTTTTTTGTGTTTTGCTAAGTCCTTATTAGGATAAGAATACTATTAAGTCTAATCTAAAGCTGAGGATCAAATCTAAACAAAATATTTTACATCCCTCTGAATTAAAATTGTAAAAACTCCAACAAAATTTCTATTTTTTGAATATAAAAAAATAGTAAATTAGCTGAATATTATTTGAATAGGTCTTTAGGAACTGTACCCGTGTCCAGCTGAAAGACCATCTTGCTTTCTTGAAAAGCCAGGCTGAAAACAGCAAATAATATTTAAATCTTCCGGAAAGTTTGCCACACCCTTGAGGGAAACTTTCCGGAAACCGGGAACGGTTGCTGCACCCCTGCGACAAGCTTTCCCTGAAGCGGGAAACCTTCTTGCACCCTCGCAACAGGTCTTCCGGATAAAAAACGCAAATAATGTCAAAAAATTATGAATACAATTGAACTACATTTACTCCGCAATGCAGAATACCTGCAATACGTAAAAGACTTCTCAGGAATTATCGCCCTGAACAATCCTTCAGCCTTACAGATCGACACCAAGATTTCCGAGCTGGAAAGCCTGTATAAAAAAGCGTTGGCCAATGAGAAAACGCAGGATATTTTGCTTTTGGATGAAAGAAGGGATGATGCCATCAACGGAATTTATTATTTTCTTCTGGAGCATTCTTGTCATTCCGAAGCAGATAAAAAACAAAAAGCACAATTGCTTCTAGACCATATGGCTTTGTACGGAATCGGAATCTCCTGTTTAAACTACCAGTCTAAAACCGCTATACTTAATAATCTTGTCAGAGATTGGGAAAATAAGCCCGAACTGACAAATGCGGTTGCTGTCTTTAATCTTTCTGAATGGATCAATGAAATAAAAACAGTCAATGATCTGTTCAATACTACCTGTCTTTCCTTTACCCAGGAATATGGAGATGTCAACCCGGAAAACATTAAGACCAAAAGGGAAGAGGTGAATGCTGCCTATTATGCGTTGCGTGACCGGATCGATGCGCTTCATCTCTTGGTGGAAATCTCGCCTTTACCGTACCCAACCGTTATTAATCAGTTGAATGCGCTTACGGATCAGTATAATGTATTGTTAGTAAACCGTAAGAGTGTGCCTGGGAATAACCGGCAGGCACTATCACAGGAGTAGATTTTTAAATAGTAAGAGGTGAGAAGTTAGAAGTAAGAGGTGAGAAGTTAGATGTGAGAGGTGAGAAGGAATTGAGGTTGGGAAATCAAAAAATGAAGCATTAATTCTTATAGAATATCGAAGCTATTTGCCTAATTCTTCTTAAAACCTTATAAAAAACTTAATGTTAAAATGATAGCATCAAACAAAAAAGGCTGCATTTCCGATAATGCAGCCTGTATTTTAGATCTAAAATCCTATACTTTCGTCAATTCATTTTTAAAATTTTCGATGGTCGTCCTGTACATTTCCTCATAGATCGGAAGAATGTTTTTCAGATCGAATTTAATGGCCTGTTCTTTTGCATTTTTTTTCATTTCGGTTAAAAGCTCTTCATTGCTCAACAGTTTAATAGTGTAGTTGCTCATGGCTTCCACATTTCCGATTTCTGCTAAAAATCCGGTTTCTCCCTGGATATTTACTTCCGGAATCCCGCCAGCGTTGGAGCTGATAACCGGTGTATAAGCAGCCATGGCTTCCAGTGCAGCGAGACCAAAACTTTCCTGTTCCGAAGGCAGTAAAAATACATCGGATAGCTGAAGGATTCGGTAGAGATCATTCACTTTTCCAAGCAAACGGATTTTTGAAATGAGTTCCGGATTTTCCTCAAGGAACTGATTAACCTTCTCCATATCCGGACCTTCACCAATAATGATTAGTCTCGATTTTACCTTTTTCTGTACATTTTTAAAGATCTGAAGCACTTCATCCACCCGCTTTACAGGCCGTAGATTGGAAACGTGGATCAGAATCTTTTCATCGGGATTGGCAAATTGAGTTCTCTGGCAGTCATTAGGCTCATCAAATTCGGAGTTATCAATAAAATTGGTAATCACCTGAATTTCTTTTTTGATGTTAAAAAACTGCAGTGTATCTTTTTTTAGACTCTCGGATACAGAAGTAATAGCGTCTGATTGGTTAATGGAAAACTCTACAGCATGTTTATAGCTTGGGTGCTGCCCAACTAAAGTAATATCAGTGCCGTGAAGGGTAGTAACCAATGGGATATCATTGTGATCTTCCTTCAGCATTTGTTTTGCAGTAAATGCAGCATACGCATAAGGAATGGCGTAATGTGCATGAAGGAGATCCAGCTTATAGAGATTCACAACACGGTAAATCATTGAGCTTAGTGCAATGTCATAAGGCTGATACTGGAACAGGGGATAGGTCTGAACATTTACTCTGTGAAAGAAAATATTCGGATTGGTAATATCCAATCTCGCCGGAAGTGCATTACTAATGAAGTGAACCTCATAACCTTTGTTGGCCAGTGACATTCCCAGTTCTGTTGCTACAATTCCGCTTCCTCCGTAAGTGGGATAGCAAAGTATGCCTATTTTCATTGATGTATTGTTGTTTGATTTTGTAAATATATATTCACTTTATTTTTCAGCCGCAGGCTCTAGGTCAATTCCCATTCCTGCCTCTAATTTTTGATTTACCAGAACAGGAAGCCTGCCCCATATTTTTGTTTTTCCTTTCAGAGCATTGGCTGTAGCTGTCATAGAATCGTCATTGTTTTCATAAGAAACCAGTACCGTTGAAATATTTGAGAGATCAACATCTTTCAGGGCATAAGCGCTTCCGAAAACATTTAAGATAACATTCTGATTTTTTGAAACCTCAGATAAAACCTTTTTTGATGCCTCAGAGATTTTATACGATTTGTAGGCGGTTGAATTATCTTTATGCAATCCGATAATCACGGTAGAATTGGCAGGAATCGTATTGATTTCATTTGCTTTTTTAACCATCAATTCCGAACCCATTTCATTAACAAAGGTCTGGTAAGGCGCTTCTTCCAAAGGAACATAATAGATTGTTTTTCCTTTCAGGGGAAGTAGTTTTTTATCATCTTTCAATAAGGTTAAAGCATTTAAATATAAATTTTGCACCAGCGTTTTATGAGAATCATTATTTAAATCTGAATTGATGTTTTCAGGGTTTTTCGGGCTGTAATGATCAAGACCTAAGAAATATTTTGTCAGAAGGATTTTCTTAACGCTTTCTTCAACTCTGGACTGCGGAATTTCACCATTATCAATAGCTTTCTGAATGAGTTTTTTTCCTTCTGCAACACCCTGGGAGAAAAGCATAATATCATTTCCGGCCTTGAAAGCCATTGCATCCAGTTCACCCGGTTTGTATTTGCTTGCCACTGCATTCATGTTTAATGCATCGGTAATGATGAGTCCTTTATAGCCTAATTTTTCTTTCAGCAGACCGGTAATAATATTTTTTGAAACCGAAGCGGGAATTCCTTTTCCTGATTCTAATGCAGGGACATATAAATGAGCCACCATTACGCCTCCGATACCTTCTTTCATTAATGCTTTAAAAGGAGCAAGCTCAACCGTATTAAGCCTATCCAGATTGTGGGAAATTACCGGAAGATCAAGGTGAGAATCTGTACTGGTATCACCATGTCCGGGGAAATGTTTAATGGCCGCTAAAACAGTATTGTCCTGAAGCCCGCTTGCATAAGCAGATGCAGAACGGATAACATTGCTTACTTCAGACCCGAAGCTTCTGTTGCCGATAATCGGGTTGTCAGGATTTGTGTTGACATCAACAACCGGCGCAAAATCCCAGTTGATTCCCATTCTGTGGCAGTCTTCAGCTATTTTGGCAGACATCTGGTGAATAAGTCTTTTATCCTGAATAGCACCCAGGGTCATTGCCCAGGGAAATTTGTGTGCTGTGGCAATTCTCTGGTACAGTCCCCATTCCGCATCCATCCCGATCATCAACGGTACTTTGGATTTTTGCTGGAATTCATTAACCAGATTAATTTCTCTTGCTGCGTCATCCTGCATCAGGATAAGACCGCCGATCTTTTCATTTACAACAATATTCCGTACGGTATTGATCTCATTTTCACCTTTGTTGGTGTATAATGCAATGATAAAAAGCTGTCCGAGCTTTTCATCTTGTGAAAGATTTTTATACGTTTTATCAACCCAGTGATTCGCCTTTTTTATATCTTCTTTGGAAAGATTTTTCGGGACATATTGTGCAGCCATTTTTTGGCTGAATAATGAGATAATAAAGATTGATGTACAGACCAGTTTCTTCATAATTTTGAATAATAACAAAAATACAATTAAAAAGATGATGAAAACAATGTTTTTAAGTTTTTTGGTATATGATTTGAATACGCTTTATAAATAACAAGAACAACTAAACTTTTATAAAATGAAAAAATATCTTCCAATTTTGCTGTTAGCTTTTGTAAGCTTATTTATATTCAGCTGTGATGATAATGATAACGTTGTGGGAGACGGCGATACTTACCCTAAAATGAGAGATGTGAGTGGAAGCTTTACCAATGCAAACGGATATTCCTTTACAGTTCCGATTAACATTCAAAATACAGATGTTGTATTGATATACAGAAGAGATCCTGCGGCAAGTAATGCTTGGCAGTTAATCCCTAAGACTTACTTTTTGTCAGGTGGAAGAGAACTCGATTACAATGCTTTGTTTGATTCTCAAAATGTAGAAATTTACACTGAAGCCAATTTTGATCAGACAACAATGACTTCATCTGAGGTATCACAGTATCTTACCAACCAGACTTTCAGAGTGGTTTTGGTTCCTGCAAGCCCTGCGAAAGGAGCTTCAGCAGTTGATACAAGTGATTATAATGCAGTAGTAAAATATTATAACCTTGATGAGTCTAAAATAACGACAATCAAAGTTAATTAAAAACATATCTTTTCAGTTTTTTATAATTACAAAAAGAAGCCGTCTCACAACTGAGGCGGTTTTTTTTATTAAAAAAAGTTGTAATATTAGCGAGTATTTTGTATATTTATCTGGTAATCAGTC
>NZ_FQVO01000024.1 GCF_900129385.1 Chryseobacterium takakiae
TATGGCGGAACAGGTCTTGGGCTTACCATTTCGAACAATATTCTGAAGTATATGGGCAGCCATCTGTCGCTGATCAGCGCACCGGATAAAGGTTCGGTATTTTTCTTTGATATTGAGATTCCTTATGAAATGTCAGAATTCAGGGAAGAAGAAGAAAATATGACGATAAAAAGAGCATTGGTGGTAGATGATAACGAAAGTAACAGGATTATTCTTCAGCATATGCTTGCGTATAAAAATATAGATTCTACACTGGCTGCCAACGGAATGGAAGCACTGCAGATTCTTCTGAAAGGCGAGCACTTCGATGTAATTCTTATGGATTACCATATGCCGGTTATTTCGGGGTTGGAAACCATTGATAAGATCAGGGAATTGTTTAATCAGCGAAAAGAAATTTCACCACTGGTGGTTCTTCATACCTCTTCAGAGGAACATGATGTTATTAATTCATTTAAAAAAGAAGATAATTCTTATTTCCTGTTGAAACCAATTAAATCTGATGATTTATACAAAACACTGAGAAGGGTAGCGCATAGTAGTGTGACAGAAGCTGCAGCTCAGGAACATCCTGAAAATGACTCTCACTCATTCATGAGTAATCTGGAAGTACTTCTGGTAGATGATAATCCTGTAAATATGGTATTGAATAACAGAATGATGAAATCCATTGCTCCGGATGCGCATCTTATGGAAGCCGTAAATGGTCTTGAAGCGCTGGAAGAATGCAGGAAAAAGCGGTATTCCGCAATTCTTATGGATGTGCAGATGCCGGTAATGAACGGTATTGAAGCCACGAAGCAAATCCGTTTGCTTCCGGATTACTCTGATGTCCCGATTATTGGGGTTACCGCAGGAAATGTGCTTGGTGAAAAAGAAAAATGCCTGGAAGCCGGAATGACTGACTTTCTTCCTAAGCCGCTGAGGCAGACAGATCTTCAGGAAATGCTTGAAAAATACATCAGTGTTGGAAGCAGTAAAAATCAAAAGCCTGATCTTCATAAAAATAACGAAGATCAATCAGCGGTAAAACCTGAAAAATACATCAATATCAATATGCTGAACGAACAGATTGGTGATGATGACGATGATTTTAAGGAAATGTTTCTCAATCTGCTGATCCAGGAACTTGTACAGGTAGTAGAAAATGTAGAAAAGGCAGCACAGGAAAAAGATATTGCAGAAACCAGAATGATTCTTCACAAACTTAAAGGAACCGGAGGAATTGCCGGACTTTTTAAGCTTTCTGAATGTGCACTGAAATGGGAAAAGAAAGCAGAGGAAGAAATGGACTTTTCAGCCATGAATAAAGAAATACAGGAAGAAGTAAAAAGAGGAATAAATATCATAAAAAATTTAATAAAGTAAAAAATCAGAGCTATGCTAATTTTGATCGCAGAAGATGACGAACTGATTCTTAAAACAATAGAACACAAATTGTTGAAAGAAGGGCATGAAGTAATTTTGACCAGGAACGGAAAAGAAGCTATTGAAACCTTAAAGGAAAAAGACGTAGATCTTACCATTACCGATATTATGATGCCTTTCGCATCCGGAATAGAGATTCTTTCAGCAATAAAAACAATGGGAAAAGATGTGCCCGTAATTATGCTTTCCAGTATGGGGCAGGAAGAGGTGGTACTTAATGCTTTTGATCTGGGCGCGTCAGATTTTATTGTAAAGCCGTTCAGTCCCAGTGAATTGATGTTGAGGGTTAAAAGATTTTTGTCAAAATAAGAGATATGGTAATTTCATCGGTCCATTTTCTTTTTGTTGTTTTTATTATAATGTTGTCATTGGTATTGATGCTGGCGTTAATTGTACTTATTTACAATATTATAGAATACAATAGATCCGTACGAAGAGCAGGCTGGTCTGAAGTGATCAATAAGAAGATATCCGATGTAATTGTATATGCGGATGATGAGATCCCGGAAGATATCTACTTTAAAGCCCTTTCTGTTAACTCTTCATTCAGGAATCTGTTTTTGGAGAAACTTGTGGATTCGGAAAAAAAGTTTTCAGGAGCAGCTAAAAATAAAATTACGGAGCTTTTCAGAGAATATGATCTCCGTAAAGAAGCGATGAAAAAGCTTAATCAGAAGAAAGCTTATCTCATTGCCCGAGGAATACGTGAACTTACCGTAATGGAAGTTCAGGATGCTATTCCGCAAATAGAACAGTATCTTTCACATCCGTCACCCCAGGTCTATCAGGAAGCACAATACGCGATGGTGCGGTTCAAAGGATTTGAAGGTCTTCATTTCTTAGATAGTTTCCCCACCAGGATTTCAGAATGGCAGCAGCTCAGATTTCTGCTATCTATTTCTTCACTACCCGCAGATTCGGAAGATGCAATATCAAAATGGCTTGAAAGCACAAACGATTCGGTTATTATTTTTACGCTTAAATTAATAAAAAAGTTTCAGCTTCTTAACTTTTATCCAAAACTTATAGGATTGCTGAATATTGCTTCAGCTGAAGTAAGGGTAAAAGCTGTACAAACTCTCATGTCACTGGAAAATCCTGAAACTGTACAGTATCTTTCCGGGATTTATTACGATCAGCCGGACGAAGTCCGTATTGAAATTCTCAAGGTCATGAAAATATCTAAAGATCAGTGCTGTATCAATTTGCTTAAAAAAGAGCTTGCGGAAGATATTCCTTCCGGAATAAAAGTAAATGCCGCACAGGCTCTGTATGAGCTTGGACATGGTGATTACTTATCAGAGCTCGCCAAAGAGGAAGAAGCTTCAGAAGAATTAGTTGAAATTGTTAAATACGCATTGCAGGAAAAAGTATGTTAGAATTTTCACACATTGTATATGATGTAGTTATATGGCTGTATTTACTGTACGGTACAGCAGTAGCAATTATTTACGGCTGGGTCGGAATATATGCGGTCGGAGCAGTATTACGCTATAAAAAAGAAAATGTTTTTACCGATTACAGCATTATTGCTGCTAATCCTAATGCGCCGGTTTTCAGCCTTCTTGCTCCTGCATATAATGAAGGAATGACCATTGTTGAAAATGTAAGATCGCTGCTTTCTTTATATTATCATAATCTTGAGATCATTATCATCAATGACGGAAGTAAGGACGATTCTATGCAGAAGCTTATTGAAGCTTACGATCTGGAATGCGTTTCTTATTTTGTACAGGGAAAAATTGAAACCAATAAAATAAAAGGAATCTATAAAAGCAGGAATCAGGCTTTTAGAAAACTCATCGTTGTAGACAAAGAAAACGGGGGGAAAGCAGATGCACTGAATGTCGGGATTAATGTTTCTTCCGGAGAATATCTTGTCTGTATCGATGTAGACTGTATCCTGGAGCAGGATGCTATTCTGAGATTGGCAAAACCTTTTCTTGAACAGACCGACAAAAAAATCATTGCCTGTGGCGGAGTGATCCGACTGGCAAATAATTGTGTGATCGAAGACGGAAAAGTAGTCAGCGTAAATATGCCGAAAACATTATTGGGAAGAACACAGGCATTGGAATACATCCGCGCATTTGTATTGGGAAGAATGGCGTGGTCAAGAGCTTCAGGGCTTATTCTGATCTCAGGGGCATTCGGGGTTTTCGACCGGAAAATTGTCCTGGATTGCGGAGGTTACGACAGGAATACGGTAGGAGAAGACATGGAACTTGTTGTGAGGATGAGAAAATATATGGAAGAACGGGATGAGCCGTATGAAGTAATTACCATTCCGGATCCTTTATGCTGGACAGAAGTTCCGGAAACAAAAGATATCCTCAAAAAACAAAGAAACCGCTGGATGCGCGGAACCATAGAAACCCTCTGGAAACATCGCAAAATGATGTTTAATCCTAAATATAAAAAATTAGGAATGATAAGCCTTCCATACTGGTTCTTCTTTGAGTTTTTAGGACCTTTGGTAGAATTTTCAGGATACATCGTATTTATCATATTTCTTCTTTTAGGAATCATCAACTGGCCTTTCTTCTTTGTTTTGTTCGCACTCGTGCTTTCGATGGGATTCCTTTATTCGGTTTACGGAATATTGGTAGACATGGTAAGCCGGCAGGTGTACGGTAAAAGAAAGGACTTCTTTGCATTGATAAGTACAGCGTTCTCAGAACCATTCTATTTTCACCCGATTGTTGTAAGAGCCGGCGTAAACGGTTTTATCGATTATTTTAAAAAGTCTCACGGCTGGGGAGAAATGACCAGACAGGGCTTTAATCAGAATACAAAAAATTTACCACTGAAAGAAAAAATATGGGCTATTCTGAAGCACGGGCTTAAAAAATGGGGCATTTTAGCCTCTGTTTTCAGTACTCTTTTTCTTGTCGGGATTCTGGCAGAGTGGCTCTGGTACAGATATACATTTACAAGAATTGATACTTCTGCCGTGGCAGGATCTCTTTTCGCAGACAATATTCTTTTTATCTTCGAACTTATGTTTGGCTTTGGTATTCTGTATCTCATTATTAATTTTATTAAAGAAAGCTGGGCCAAAACACTGGCAATAGCCGCTTGCGGATTTGTTGTGGTTTTACAGTACATATTATTTCTCTATTTTTCCGAAACAGGAAATTTACTGGGTGCGGACCTTATTTATTACAGCAAAGAAGAGATGAAACAGATTCTTCAGGCCAGCGGAATGCTCAATTTTAAAAATTATGCGCTGTTTGCTATTTTGCTTGCTGTATCATTTATTCCGTTGTGGATGTCCGGACGTTCCGGCCTCAAATCAATCTATCCGGGCATAGCTTTTCTGTCGCTGGGATTAATAGCTTTTTTTATTCCTGCGGAAGCCCTGCATTCTGAAACGCTCAATAAGGCTAATGAATTCAGCCAGAATGCGGGAAAGAGCAAATGGGAATATTTCTTTAAAGCGAATGAAGAAAATTTTATGAGTGATCATCCTGAAATTGCAGATTTTTTTGGTAATGACGATGATCAGATTGCATCTGCCAATAGGATGCTGAATGAAGAATTTCCTTTCTGGAAAAAAGAAGACACCCAGGATTTTCTGGGAGCTTATTTAAACAAATCCGATGAAATCCCGAATCTTGTATTTGTCACATTAGAAGGCTTCGGACACGCTTATACTTCTCCAAAAGGATATGTCGGCAATTTTACCCCTTTCCTGAATTCTCTTTCCAATCAGAGTCTTTATTGGGAAAACGGTTTGAGTACTGCGGGAAGAACCTTCGCCGCGTTACCGTCGCTTACAGGCTCTTTACCCTTCGGTAAAAACGGATTTCTTGAAATGGAAAAGATTCCGGATCATTTTAACCTCTTCAATATTCTTCAGGCCAACGGTTTTGAAACCGGGTTTTATTACGGTGGAAACCTGAATTTCGACAACTACAGGAATTACCTGCAATACAATAAAGTCAATCATATTGTAGATATCGGTTCTTATGGTGACGGGTACAAAAGGCTTCCGGCAACTGCAGAAGGTGAAAGCTGGGGCTATGAAGACCAGGCAGTGTTCAGAAAAGCGCTTGAAGTGCAGAAGGTGCAAACGAAACCTTACTTTAACATGATTCTTACGCTTTCCACCCACAATCCGTTTTTGATTAATAATAAAGCGTATTATGAAAAAATGTATAATGAAAGATTGAATTCCAATCTTTTAACCGCTGACCAGAAAAAATGGGCTGGACAATATAAAAATCAGCTGATCTCAATTCTGAATGCAGATGATGCCTTAAAGCAGTTCTTCGAAAACTATCGTAAAAGACCGGATTTTGCCAATACTATTTTCTTCATCACAGGAGATCACAGTATGCCGGAAATTCTTATTGAGGATAAAATAGACAGGTTCCATGTCCCGATGATGATTTATTCGCCATTATTGAAAGGTCCTAAAAAATTCCTGAAAACGGTAAGTCATTTTGATATTGCGCCTTCTTTCCTGGCTTATTACCGAAAAAATTATAATCTTCGCACACCATCTACGGTTACATGGGTTGGAAAAGGGCTGTCTTCAGATGCCGAAATTACGAAATCAGATTATCCTATCATGCAGAGTAAAAGCCTTCTGACCGATTTTGTTTCCGACAAATATTATCTGCACGACAATAAGCTATTCATTCTTAATAATCTGAATGAAGAAAGCTATGATAATGCTGATGTTTTCAAAAAAGTAAAAGGGCGTTTCGATCAGTTTAAAAGAATGAATTCCAAATTTTATCAGACCCAAAAGCTGATGCCGGATTCGGTATTCACCAATTTTAAGAAAAAGACAGGTGAATGATTTTAATGTCATTAAATTTTTAAACTTTTATTTCCCGTAAGAGATATAAAAAATTAATTTAAAGCTTATTATCAATGAAGCTATTTAAATTAAAAAAGTAAAACTCTATGGAGTTTTATCTGTGTAGAAATCATATTCGCAAGATGCTCAGCGTTCCGTAGGAACGCTATTTTTAGAACATTTATTGGTATTATGAATATCAATCTGCAGGATTGATCGATGCATTTATTCTTATTTCTACCCAGATTCTGCTCCTAAAGAAGCAAAATTATTTTGACTTTAAACCTTTTAAACAATCTTAATAAGTAAAATTAAAGCTTTCTAAGGAATGAAATCTTTAATTTTTATTCCTTAGAAAGCTTTTTTTTAACAAAATAGATCAAATAACTTTTGCGGTTAAATTGAAAATAATTTAAACCTTATATATTTAAATTCTTAATTTTTTACCCATTCAATCAGAACTTTCGGGTATATCCTAAAGTAAGATCAAACTGATTTCCTTTTACATCAGGCCGGTATTCCTGGTTAAAATACATGGTACCTATCGAAAACAGGTTTCTTTTAACGGAGAAATTATATTCGGCGCCCACTTTAAACGTTTTCAGTTTGAAGGTTTCATTTTCCAAAAGATTATTGCGGGATTCTTCAGGGCTGATTCCCGTTCCGATCTGGAACGCAAAATAATCCTGCGCACTTTTGGTATAATACCGTACTGTTCCTGTATAAGAATGGGAAATATTTTTATTGTCAGGCGTAATATATGTGCGGATATTGAACCAGAAATTTTTATAATATTTTCCTACAGAAGCTGTGTACATCCAGATATTATTGCTGAAATAAAGCTGTCGGTAACCGATTTCCGCTTCAAAGCTGTGCGGCAGATTTGCATTTAACGAAACTCCGGTGCGGTATTTAGGAAAGATGCCTACATCATTGGAATAAGCTCCGCCTACATATAGATAAAACATATCGGATAATCTCGGATAAGCTTCCAGTTCTGCCTGTATGCCATTTTCCGCAAATTTATTGGCGTAGTTGGCTCGCAGAATTACAGATCCGATAGAAGTAACTCTTTTATAGCCCACACTCACAATGTGCCAGTCATCCGGAAACTGCTTGTCAAAATGGGAATAATTATAATTAACACTGATCGCATTTTTAGCAGCCAGATCATTAATTCTTACGGCAAGATTGATCGCTTCCGTATTTTTAGGGTTGATAGCTAAAAGGTTTTTAATTGCATCTTCAGCTTCTTTATAATTCTTATCGGCAAAATACGCTCTTGCTTTCAGAAGCCATAATGCTTCAGATTGTGGATGGTAAGATAGTCCTTTATCAGCAATTGCGATAGCTTTGGTATTGTCATCATTCCAATATTCAAGAGAGGTATACGCAATGAAATAATCTTCATCCTGAACATTTTTTTTACCAAGCTCCTCAAAAACGGCTCTTGCAGCTTCGGTATCTTTATTCCAGGTGTATACTCTTCCTAAAAATACGGAAATATCCGTATAATTGGGAGCTTTCTGCAGCGCCTGTTTGGCAAGATCAATTGATTTTGTATAATCTTTTTCGTCAAATGCGGCAGTTCTTGCCTTTACAAATAATTCATCTGCAGACAGATCCTGCTGGCTGTATGCCTGAAACGGGAGCAATATGAGTAATAAAAACCCAATATATTTTTTCATTGAAACGGGGAATGGTTAGACAGTTCTCTTATTAATGATATAATAAAACAAATATATTGAACTTTTTATATCTGTAAATAAATATTGATAAGTAAATGTACTTTTTATCACAAAAAAAATTAAACCAACTTTATAGTAATTGAATCATCTCATTAAAACCGGAATTTCTATACTCTTGATAAAGATGAGAATGGAATTCATTTAGTTTTTTAAGCAGCTTTAAAAGTTCTTTCCGTTCTTCTTTGGATAATTTACCCGAAAGAAGCTGGGAGGTTTTATTAACACTTTCTACTGATTCGTGAAAAATTACTTCACCCTTTGCTGTAAGTTTCAGACGTTTGCTTCTTCTGTCTTCCTCATCATTTCTTTCTTCCACTATACCGGATTCCAGAAGACGCTTGATGATCTGGGTTCCGGTCTGCTTTTCATGACCGTTTCTTTCAATAAGCTGAATTTTTGTAAGGTTCGGTTCATCTTTGAGACGATAGAGATAAGTAAACTCTTCATTGGCAAGATTAGGGAATTCTCCCAAACCTTTCCTGATCAGTTGTCTGGAATATCTGCTCAGTAATAATACCTGCTTACAGATTTCATTTTCTGTAAACGAAACTTCATGTTCTTCAGTGGTAAATAGTTTTGTAGGGCTTTCTTCCCTGTATTTTTTATCATTCAGCCAGAGACGGAAGTCTTCCACACTGGAATTCGGTTTGTGCGCATCCGAATTCTCAAAATCTTTTACCTGATGAAGCAGATCGATAAAAAAATCAGTATTCATAGTACAAATTTAGAGTAAAAATATCATTTTATACCGGGTTTTATAGTTTTATGGTACCTAAACCTCCGTCAATCCCAAAAACCTGACCTGTAATCCATGATGTGTCATCCGAAAGTAAAAAAGCAGTCAGTCTCGCAATCTCATTAGCGTTACCTATTCTTTGTAGCGGGTGTCTTTTTGCTGAAGCTTCCCGCTTTTCAGGGGTAGATAGAAGTTGTGAAGCAAGCGGTGTATCTGTTAAAGAAGGAGCAATAGCATTTACTCTTATTTTCTGAGCCGAAAATTCGGCAGCCAGGCTTCTAGTTAGTCCTTCCACAGCACATTTGCTGGAAGCAACGGAAGCATGGAAAGGCATTCCCGTTTTCGCAGCTACCGAACTGTAAAGAACAATTGATGCGTTACCGGATTTTTTCAGATTGGGAAGCAGTTTTTGTATACACTTTACGGCACCAAGGACATTGATGGTAAAATCATGCTTAAAATCCTCCTCAGAAAGCCTGTTAAATGGTTTAAGATTGATACTTCCCGGTGCATACACCAGTCCGTCAATTACATCTGGAAAAGCAATATCATCGAGGTTATCAGATACAATATCCTTTTCATATAATTTCAGATTAATTTTTTCGAGTTCCGGAGATTTAGTTCTGGAAATTCCTATTATATCGTATTTTTCAGAAAGTATTTTTGCTGCTTCAAATCCGATACCACTCCCGCAGCCTACGATCACAATGGTTTTCATATGATTATTCTTTTATATTAAACAATAATATTCAAATTTAGTAAATTAATTTACTTTATATATAAATAAAGTATAAATTTGTGTTATAAAAAATCACTTAAATGAATTATTATGATGAAGATACAGGCACAATCCAATATACCAACCGATTTCGGAGTATTCTCAATGTATGCAATTTCTGAATATGAGTCCGACTGGAATCCGCATCTGGTGCTGGTTTCGCAAAACACGGATTTTAATAAAACCGTTAACGTCCGTTTCCATTCGGAGTGTATTACCGGAGAAATTTTTCATTCCAAAAAATGCGAATGCGGGCAGCAGCTGGATGCCGCAATGAAATTTATGGCAGAAAACGGAGGGGTCATCATTTACCTGAGACAAGAAGGCCGAAACATAGGAATCATCAACAAGCTTAAAGCATACGCACTTCAGGAAAAAGGTTTGGATACAGTAGAAGCCAATCTTAAATTGGGTTTACCGGCCGATGGAAGAAATTTCGATGTAGCCGTTGAGATTCTGAAAATGCTGGAAATACAAAAAATAAATCTTCTTACCAATAATCCGGATAAGCTAAAATCCCTCGAGAACAGTGGAATTATTCTTGAAAACAGGCTGCCTCTTGAGATCGATTCAAACGAGGTCAATGAAAGTTATCTGGTCAAAAAGAAAGATTATTTTGGCCATCTTCTGGAAAGGGTATGATTTTTTCGGGGATTGAATAGTAATTCACAGAATCATAAAATATGAAAAGAATACTGCTTACGGGAGCTACCGGATATATCGGAAAGAGAATGATCAGCGTGATTGCTGCACAGGGTTATAAAGTGGTCTGCTGCTGTAGAGATGCAAGCCGTTTCTCGAGAAATACGGATATTGACGAATCTCTCATTGAAGTGGTGGAAGTAGACTTCCTGAAACCTGAAACTCTGGAAAATATTCCCAAAGATATTTCCGGAGCGTATTATCTCATGCATTCTATGAGCAACAGTAATGACTATGAAGATTCTGAAAAAAAATGTGCAGATAATTTTGCAACATTTATTGAAACTACACAATGTCAGCACATCGTGTATTTATCGGGTCTGGTCAATGAAAAAGAACTTTCAAAACATCTGGGTTCGAGATTTCAGGTTGAAAAAATTTTAATGGAATCTAAAGTTCCGGTTACGGTTCTCCGGGCAGGAATTATTATAGGATCAGGAAGTGCTTCGTTTGAGATTATTCGGGACCTGGTAGAAAAACTGCCGGTGATGGTGGCTCCGAGGTGGCTCGATACGAAATGTCAGCCTATCGGAATTGCAAATGTCCTGGATTTCCTGATTTTTGTTTTATTTAAAGAAGAAAGTTATCATAAAAGTTTTGATATCGGCTGTGATGATGTGCTTACTTACAAACAGATGCTTCTGGAATTTGCCCGGATAAGAAATCTGAAAAGAAAAATCTTCACACTGCCGGTAATGACCCCGAAACTTTCCTCATACTGGCTTTATTTTATTACTTCAACATCATATAATCTTGCGACAGCTTTGGTAGGAAGCATGAAAATTGAAGTGATCTGCAGACCTGAAAGCCTCGCTGAAATAAAACGTATCACCGGAATACAGCCTTTTTCGTATGAAACAGCTTTAAAAAGAACACTTGCAAAAATTCAGGCGAACGAAATTGTTTCCAGCTGGAAAGACAGTTTTATCAGCAGCCGGAGAGACACCAGCCTAAAAGATTTTATGGAAGTTCCTCATTACGGATGTTTTACAGACCTGAGAAGCGGAACATACGACGATCGCGAAAAATGTATCGAAAGAATTTTCCGGCTTGGAGGAAGCAATGGGTGGTACGGACAGAGTTTGTGGAAAATCCGCGGTTTTATGGATCTTCTGGTGGGAGGACCCGGCTTAAGGCGTGGGAGAACACATCCCGACCGCCTTCACGAAGGTGATGCGCTGGATTTCTGGAGGGTTTTATATGCAGATCGACAGGAAGGGAAACTGATTCTTTTTGCTGAAATGAAACTTCCCGGTGAAGCCTGGCTGATGTTTAAAATATATCGTGGAAAATTATGGCAGAAAGCCGTATTCAGGCCGCATGGGATTTCAGGAAGATTATATTGGTTTGCCGTTTTGCCTTTTCACGGAATTATTTTTAAAGGAATGCTTAAAAAACTAACCGGCGAATCCTGATTTCATAATAACTTTACCGATTTGGGGCCGAGGTCTACTTGGGATTGGTAACAACTGAAGTGATCGTCTATACTCAGAAATCGGGGCTTGTACTGCAAGGTCAGTAAAAAAAACTGCGAGGAGATAAATGTTAAAAAAGTAAAATGAATGAAGTATTTAAATTAATTTTTAAAGACTTTTTTTTAGTGCAATTTCATATCATAAATGTAAAAGATATAGGATTGAATGCCGAACAAAAAACATTAAAAGATAAGATTTTATTTAAAAAATAAATTGAAATGACTGGGAATAGATTAAATTTGGTTAATTATTCTATTTTTTTTCTTCTCTATTAGGCTGGAATTGCCATAAAACATATATTTGCAGCCTAAATTTTAAAAATAATGAAAGAATTAATTGAAAAAATCAACGCGGAATTTGAAGCTTTTACAACTGAAGCAAACCAACAGGCAGAAAAAGGAAACAAAGCGGCTGGTACAAGAGCTCGCAAAGCAGCCTTAGAACTAAGCAAACTTTTCAAGGATTTCAGAAAAGTTTCTGTTGAGGAATCTAAAAAATAATAATAAAGCCGGCTTATTTTGCCGGCTTTGTTTTTTATCAGAAAAATTATCTTATCAGTTTTCGGAGTCAATCAGCCCGGTATGTTGAACTGAATCTGCATCCGATATACTTTTTATTTCTTTCATCTTACTTTCTTTAACTATATAAGTAGTACAGATTTTATTATTGAGATACATGCGGAAATTCATCTGTATTCCTGTTCTTCTGCCCATTGCGGCAGTTTTTGAACTGTATTCCGTAAAAATGGGAAATAAATTCACAAGACACAGCAGATTTCTTTTTAGGGAGTGAAGAAAAACAGGGTAATTTCCTCCATCATCAATCACTTTCATCCTGAATATTTTTTTTCCTAATGTTGTGCCGAAATAAGATTCGGTTATCGCTCCGGAAATAATAGAAGATGGAACGGACAATCCAATACTTATCAGGATGTTCTCATGAAACAAAGAATAGAAAAGTGCGGAAAATAAGGCCATATCAATCCATTTGGCAAATAATCTCTGGGTTTCATTTCCTTTAAATCCGGGATTATAAGGCAGATAGTATTCGTAGGCATGATAGATCCTTTTGCCGTACCTGTCAAAATCAAAAGTCGGCCTGTGTATCACTTTTCGCTCTCTAATTTCTGATATTTTCACAATAATTTATAAAATCATACTCAACTGTATTCTTTTCCTTGTTTCATCCACATCCGTTACTTTTACCTGAACATGCTGATGCAGCTTCACCACTTCATTCACATCCGAAACAAATCCGTCCTTCAACTGGGAAATATGTACCAGTCCGCTCTCTTTTATTCCCAGATCTACAAAACACCCGAAAGCGGTAATGTTATTGACAATTCCGGGAAGAATCATCCCGATTTTCAAATCCGTAATTTTCTTCACATTCGGATCAAATTCAAAAACTTTGGCTGCTTTTCTTGGATCCAGTCCTGGTTTTTCAAGCTCTTTTAAAATATCTTTAATGCTTAAAATTCCGATATCGTCTGTGATATATTTTTCAGGTTTAATCTGTGCGATTTTTTCTTTACTGGCAATGAGTTCATGCGTTTTGATGCCTAAATCTTTTGCCATTTTTTCCACAATTCCATACGCTTCAGGATGTACGGCAGAATTATCTAAAGGATTTTTCGGATTGCTGATCCTTACAAACGCCGCGGCCTGCTGAAAGGCTTTTTCGCCCAGCCGTGGAACCTTTTTCAGTTGTTTGCGGTCTTCAAAAGCACCATTTTCAGCACGGTAATTTACAATATTTTCCGCCATTTTTTCACCGATTCCGGAGACATAGCTCAGCAATGATTTACTGGCCGTATTAAGATTGATTCCCACTGCGTTGACGCATTTCATCACAGTAGAATCGAGCTCATTTTTCAGTTGGGTCTGGTCTACATCATGCTGATATTGCCCAACGCCAATGGACTTAGGATCAATTTTCACCAGCTCTGCCAAAGGATCCGATAATCTCCTTCCGATGGATACTGCCCCACGAACGGTTACATCATACGATGGAAATTCTTCTCTTGCAATTTTACTGGCAGAATATACGGATGCTCCCGCTTCGGAAACTACGAAAACCTGTAATGGTTTGTCGAAAGCAATTTTTTTGATGAAAAATTCCGTTTCGCGGCTGGCTGTTCCGTTTCCTATGGAGATTGCTTCAATATTATAGGCATTTACCATAGACCGTATTTTCTTCATGGCCATGCCGGATTCATTTTGCGGCGCGTGAGGATAAATGGTTTCATTATGCAAAAGATCACCTTTCTCATCCAGGCAAACTACTTTGCATCCGCTTTTGTAGCCGGGGTCAATGGCAAGGATTCTTTTTTCTCCCAAAGGTGGCGCAAGCAGGAGCTGTGTAAGGTTTTCGGAAAAAATCTCAATGGCTTTTTTATCTGCTTTTTCTTTGGCTTCCTGCAGTGTTTCATTGGAAATAGCAGGTTCCAGCAGACGTTTGTAACTGTCTTTTATGGCCAATGCAATCTGTTCCGCCGTTTCGTTATTGGATTTAATAATGGCATTTTCAATAAATTCAATTGCCTCGCCTTTGTCGATCCCCACATTTGTTTTCACAAAACCTTCTGATTCTGCGCGCAGCATGGCCAGGAGACGGTGGGAGGGAGTTCTGCCGAGGTTTTCTTCCCATTCAAAATATTGTGAGAATTTTTTAGCATCTTCTTCTTCCTGCTTTGCCTTTACAACTTTCGAGGTAATCACGGCTTTTCTCTGGAAGATCCTTCTCAGGTTTTTGCGGACATACATGTTTTCGTTGATCCATTCGGCCATGATATCTCTGGCTCCCTGAAGTGCTTCTTCTTCGGTCCCGATTTTCTCATTGAGGTATCTTGAAGCCAGAGACTGCAGATCCTGGGCTTTCTGGCTCATAATGATTTTGGCTAAAGGTTCCAGTCCTTTTTCTTTTGCCGCATCGGCTTTGGTTTTTTTTCTTTTCTTAAAAGGAAGATATAAATCTTCCAGCTCCTGCAGGTTGAAGCTCTCTTCAATTCTTTGTTTTAATTCGGAAGTAAGAGCATTTTGCTCCTCTATAGATTTCAGGATGGTTTCTTTTCTTTTGACCATCTCTTCAAACTGTTTGCTGATCTTTGAGATCTGTTCAATCTGTGTTTCGTCCAGATTTCCTGTTTTATCTTTCCTGTACCTGGCAATAAAGGGAATGGTACAGTCTTCGGCTAACAGCTGAAGGGTAGAGGTAATGCTTTTTTCCGGAATATCAAGAATCTGCTGTATATAATGTGTAGCGTTCATTTTAAAGTTTAGGCGGCTAAAATACAGACTTTTTTATAAAAGAGGAATGTATTGTAAAAAGGATGCTAAAGTTTATACAATCACAAAGGTTGCAAAAGCATTTTAAACACATAAGTCACATTAAATGTAAGGATAAGTTTGCACAAATTTAAGAACACATAAGTTTAAAAAAATCTTTGATTTTTCCAGGGTGCCCTGAATTATTTTAAGATTTTTAGGACTATTATAAAATATAAAAACAGTACGCGTGGTACTGTTTTCATTTAGTTTTTATTGAACAATCTCATTATAGTAAATGGGAACATAGCCTTTGGTATCGAATCCCATAATGATTATTTTGAAATTTTTAGCCTCATCATTATTAAAGAACTGTATCCTTGCTGATTCGTTTGTATTGGTTTCTACATAAGGACTCCAGTACAGGGTGGTCCGCAGATCCTGAGAGATGTTTTTAAATCCGCGGTCATTATAATCTGGGCTGACAAAAGGAGCTTCTTTATCGAAGCCATTCATAACGGACTTTTTTAATTTTGTAGAAGTTGCGGAATCGCTTAAAGAACCGGTTATTCCTCCACGTTTGGTATAAATGGCAATGCCCCCGCTGCTTCCTCCGAATCCGCCGGCAAAATAATCTTTAATGACTTTTACCATGGCAATATCAGAGATGGGTATGGAATTGATCTGTGAGGCATCAATTTTCATTTCATCCAGATAAATATTAATGTTTGCTCCTCTTAATTTTGGAATATAGTTTCCCATGTTGGATTCTATAGTCAGTCCGGCAACTCTTCCCTGGAGCCACTGCAAAATGTTCATGTAGCCCTGTGCTGAGGTATCGTCGTTTACAAAATCAAAAACCGTTTCATTCATACTTCTGAATAACGGGCTGCTTAATTTATCATTAAGCTCTTTTGTTTTATCTTTTTTCCTGGCTTTTAATCGTACCTCTTCAATAAGCGTTGCTTTTTCATCAATATTGCTTTGCGTATTTTTTGTTGCCATATATCTCTTTACCGCTTCAGTCGGCTGTTCATTATTTTCACGTGGTACAAGATGATAATTGCTTTCCGGCAGTGCTTTTTTCAGAGAGACGAATGAATAATCCGGCTGAAAAATCACCTGAACCTGCTCCTTTGGGATTTTAGGATCATTCAGCTGATAAGAGAATTTAATGGCATCTTCAAAGATCAATCCTTTCAGAGTGAAAAATCCTTTATCATCCGTTTTTATCTGAGACAGATTTGTTCCGCCTTGCGGCATTTCGAATAATAGATTTAATTCCGCATTCGAGGCAGGTCTTCCCTGTACCGTTACTTTTCCTTTATACGAAATATAGGGCTGCGGCTGGTAACTGATGATTGGAAACGTCCCCGACATGATGGTGCGCCAGTCGAATCTTTTCCATTTTTCTGATATCAGAAGAGCATCCAGCGCTTCAGGATTATGGTTTGGCGTGAAATATTGAGACGGTGTATATATTTTAGAAGGAATATCCCCGGTAAGCCATAACGTACTCAAAAGGCTGTTTTCATCTTCAGAACTTTCCAGGCTTCCATCCATTACAAGTACCGTATAAGCATCGTTGTTTTCATTCGGGGCAATACTGAAAGCATTTGAAGCTCTTGGAGATTCATTGAACGTTACAGATTTGATTTCCGGTTTTTTGATATTTAATAATCCCGGCTGAACAAAACTAAGCCTTTGGGCTACAATATTCTCTTTATCATCGAATACGGTGAGCTGAAGAATACCGTTAACAAGCTGCTGTGCGGGAATTGAAAAGTTCTTCTCAAAAATTTTATCTGAATTAACTTTAAAAACCAACTGATTGTTGATGGTACCGAGTACGGTGTATAAAGTTCCGGGTATTGTATTTTTAGATTTTAAAGAAAACTTTACAGCTTCATTTCCGGTTGAAACCTGAAGGTTTATCCCAGAACCTGAAACAGCAGGCAGATCAACCACCTTTTTGTTTCCTTTAGAATCATTGATGATTAACTGGTATTGTACGCCTGCTTTCGGAGTTAATGAAAAGACACCTACGTTTTGATCAAAGCCTTTAAAAGAAGTTATTTTTACATCAGGTTTTGCCGAATCTACTATATAACCGCTCCACTCCGACGGGGTGATGCCTTTTGACTGTAACCGAACTGCACATTTTGTAGTGAAGCCCTCTATCAATGTTCCGCTTTCCGGAAAAACTGAAGCAGTCCATTCTGAAGCATCATTCAAAACCACTTTCTCGGGAGATGATGGATTATACACAACAATTTGCCGTAAAGCCTGAAAATCCTCACTGAAATTGGACATCCAGGTGGTGTAGGCTCTGATATAATACACTCCTTCTTTCAGATTTTCCGGTAAAGTGAAGCTGCCGCTGCCCTGTCCGTTAAGAAGGGGAAAAATTTTTTTGCTGATCTGGGTTTTATTGCTGTCGTACAATTCTACGAACATAGACGTGGAAATAGAGGAGAGGTCATATCCATTGAAAACAAAAGACTTCAGCCAGAGATTTTCTCCAGCCACAAAGCTGTTTTTATTGAAAACCAGGTGTATTTTTTCCTGGGGATATTTTTCAGAGAAGGTGGTTATTGCTTTTTCGGCTTTGCCTTGCGCATGTAAACTGCAGAAAGCCATGAAAATACTTAATAGGAAAATAAGTTTTTTTGTCATAAATCTGAATTTCACTTGGAATTAGTGCGCAAATTTACATGATTAGAAATGATGAAACAACAGAAAAACGATAATCCGGATTAAGATATTATTAAAACACAGTGCTGTATTAAACAGATTTTTATTATATTCATCAGCTGGATATTATGGTACCGTAAGATTTCTTGATGTATGGTAAGAGATGCCAAAAATAAGTTTTCTATTTTTGAAAATCAAAACCGGGAATACCATTTTCGGATCATTAGTAATAAACTTTTAAAACAATTGATAATATGAAAAAACTGAGTGTAATTGCTCTTGTGGGAGTAGGTCTTTTTGCTGCTTCATGTACGAAAGAAAAATCTGCTGAAAATGCGACAACAGCACAGGAACAGACGGTAGCTGAAAGTAAAGGAGAGGTACTGGCTGTTGATACCGCTGCTTCTGTAGTAAACTGGAAAGCTTTCCACAAAGGAGGTATGGCACCGCGTTGGGGTACGCTCCACATCAAATCCGGAGATCTGAGCATTGAGGGCGGACAGCTTGCTGCGGGAAGCTTTGTAATTGATATGAATTCAATCAAGGTAGATCCAGCTTCCGTAACGGAAAAAGACAAGAAACCTGCAGATCTTGAAGCACACCTTAAAAACCCTGATTTCTTTGATACTGCAAAAAATCCTACTTCGGATTTCAAAATTACCAGCGTAACCGATCTTAAGAATGCTTCTGCAGATGCAGTTGCGGGCGCCAATAAAACAGTAAGCGGAAATCTTACGCTATCCGGAAAAACAATGAATGTAACGTTCCCTGCAAAAGTAGATGTAACGGAAACTTCTGCTTCTATTCAGGCGAAATTTACGGTAAACAGGGCAGACTGGGGGATCAAGTTTGGTACTTCCGAAGCCGATCCTGCAGAATGGATGATCAGCAAGGACATTGAGATCGCTGTGGATGTAAAAGCGAAGAAATAATATTGTTAGCTATAGAATCATTGAAGCTGCCTGAAAAGGCAGCTTTTTTGGTGTTATAAGTGACTGCTTGCAGATTGTGAATTTGAGAGATTCGCAGCATCAATCAATTAACCTTATCAGTTCACCTAAATACAACGGTTTACTATTAAGATCATAATCTGATGGAATAGATATAAAATATTTTTTTTTACTATCTGATTTACTTTTTTGTAAAACTATTCCTGTATTTTCTACGCCATCATAATTTTTTATAAAATCAGCTACCGAAGAACTATTCTTGTCAACGACATATATCGTATCATTAGTATGAATATTTTTTACAATATAAAAATTTGAGTCTTTCTTATTTGATGATGAATAGTAGGATAGTAATTCAACATAAATATAATCTTTAGGTTCAATTAATTGAGAAATGCTGATTTTTTTCTCAACTAAAGAATTTTTTTCTGTGCAAGAAATTAGAATAATAAAAAATAGTAACAAGCAATGCTTCATAGTAATTGGAATATATTCTCATTAATGTAGATATGATAAATTTAATAATTATCATGAATGAAAGGATTGATATTACTAAAATTTGAAGAGCCCTTCATGCTTTAACCCGAAAGGGTAGTAGTTGTTTTCTTCAAGAACTTCTATTCCGCTGCCATTGTGAAAGTAGCTTATCCTTGTATTTCCCAAACAGTCTGAGCAGTTTTAATATATCAGTTTTAATTTTTTAAGAGACTGCCTTTGAGACAGTCTCTTATTTTATCATCTAAAATCGGGAGAAGTTATGCAGCGGAGGGGAAAATTTCAATAGAAAATGCTTTCTATTAAATCGTCTTGATAAATTGTTAGATTATTAAAAATCCTTATCTGATTCTTCCCCTCAACACAACTCCATAAGATTAATATCCCTTTTACGGGAGTGAACTTATCATTTTGAGAATTCATCAAAGTGTTAAATTTATCTAATTTTTGATCGCAATTAACTCTTCTTACATCTCGTTTTTGATCAATACCATCGTTAGTTATTAAATAAGAATTACATTTATTTGTTTTTTGCAAAATATAAGTATATTCATAATGACCATCCCCCTTATAGAAATAGTTAACTAAAAAAAAACTATCCTTATCTTTTTGCTTTGAATTTTTAAAGCCTGAATATAGAAATTTTTTCTCTAGAAAAGAATTATCCTTTGAATTTATAAATTCAATATCTTCTAATAATTCCGCTTTTTCTTCACCTAATTGTTGTTGTTTTAGCTCCTCAATAACTATTTTTTTCCATTTTGAGGTAGTAAAAATAGGTTCATTATAGTTCTCAACAACATTTGTGGATTGCTGTGAAGAGCATGAAATTGCTAATAAAAAAATTATTAAATATCTTATGTACATACTCTATTCTTGTTTTTGTAATGGTTGTGTTTTCGGTAATTTTCTGGGTGTCACATTTTGCTCTTTTCTTAATTTATTTTCTTCAATTCTTACCTCTAACTCATCAATTGGTAATGTGTAGTTTGTATTATCAGGATCTTTAATTTTTGATTTAAAATTTTCATTTACAGTTCCGTCTGCATTTTTTTCAGCATGTAAAAGTTCATGGCCTAAACCAATCTTTGATGGCATCCCTCTATTACCATCAATATCTAAAGCCTTACTTTTGTCATTTGGATTAAATTTAATATTAGTTCCTGATCCAACTCCAGGGCTTCCGTCTGCCTTAAGCTTATAACCGTCGCCGGTAGGAGTTTCTTTCGTATTACCTTTTGTTATATTTATTTCAACAATATTTTCATTAGATACTAACTTTCGTATTAAATTTGTTCCTCTTGCTTTTTCTCCTGAACGTTCACTGGATATTGAGACAACACCTGTTTTTTTATCATAAGAAATCTTATCATCTGTTAACTTTCTTAAATCCCTTAATATTCTATTCACTTCTGATGATTTTAAAGATGTAGGTATTATAATTTGTCTGCCATCCGGATCAATAAATCTTAAAGGATTATTCATCACATAATTATAAGGTGACCATCTTCTGTATTTCTCCGCTAATGGATCCACCAC
>NZ_FQVO01000017.1 GCF_900129385.1 Chryseobacterium takakiae
CAAAGATAACACGTCTTTCCTTTACAATCCAAATCTATTTAACATAAAATTTACTTTTCCGTAATATTTGAGCTTAACTCGCTGGTAGCATGGGGGAATAATTTTTAAGGGAGTGAGAAGTGAGAGGTGAGAAGGGAGAAGGGAGAAGTTGGTGAAAAATGGGGAATGGGTAATAAGTAACAGGCAATAGGCAATAGGCAATAGGCAATAGGCAATAGGCAATAGGCAATAGGCAATAGGCAATAGGCAAAGGTATTGTTTTTTGTGCGTGTTATTTAAATCCTGAACTTTGAATTTGAATTTTTGAATCTTGAATTTTGAATCTTGAATCTTGAATACTAAACCCTTAACAAAGAAATGTAAACTCCAGATGTCCCACCTCTTTCTTCTTACTTCTCACGTCTTACCTCTTACTTCACCTCTCACTTCTTACTTCTTACTTCTTACTTCTTACTTCTCACCTCTCACTTCTTACCTCTCTCTTGTCACTTCCACCCTAGCCCGGATTGAAGCAACTGTCTGAGCTCATTTTAATGTTTTTAGTCGCGGCGGCTCCGCCGCCGCGACTAAAAACATTAAAATAGCGAGTGCGGAAAGCCGGAATAAGCTCCTGATTCAAATTGAAAAATGAGAAGATTGGAGGGTAAGAGAGTTTGGTGAGAGTTGAATATGGAGGATAATACTATTGTATAATTATGTATAATATTAAAATGTGTATATAATTTGGTGAGAACTTTATTATTTGATGTTATAAAAAGTAGTGTAGTGCTTCCTTTCTTCAAAATATATTATTAAATTTGAGTATGAGTTTTGGAAAAGATTTATTAAAAAAAATCAAAAGCACAGAATTACCTGGAGAGCATGCTCATGGCGTTTTCTCACCACCTTATCGTCCGGTTTTCACCTATGAAGAAGTTTTAACGAAAAACCCCAAATTTGCTGCCGTAAATATCATCTTATATCTTAAAAATGATGAATGGCATTTTCCCCTGATTCAAAGAACTGTAAATGAGCACGACAGGCACAGCGGACAAATTTCATTACCAGGTGGAAAACGCGAGGAAATGGACAGGGATTTTGCAGAGACCGCAATTCGTGAAACATCAGAGGAAATCGGCATTGAAAAACATTATGTAAGGATCATCCGCGAAATGTCACCCATCTATATTCCGCCAAGTAATTTTTACGTATATCCTTATATATCCTACACAAAGAAAAATCCTGAATTTGTATTACAGCAGAGCGAGGCAGTGGAAGTTATAGAGTTTCCGATTACCAGCTTTCTGGGTCTTCCTGATGAGCCGGAGATCATGGCTCTTCCTACAGCCGGGGGAAGTGAAGTGCCTGTGATTAATTTCAACGGGTATATCATCTGGGGCGCAACAGCGATGATATTAAGCGAATTCAGCCAGTTGCTGAAAAAAATGTAACTTTGCACCACTGTGTATAATTGAAAGATGGCGAAGAAAAATATTTTCACCGATGCGTTCGGAACTCCTTATTTTTTAAAAAGGTTAATTATTTTCATACTGGGAATTGTATCGTACAGAAGATTCAACGGATTTAATAAACTTAAAATTACGGGGACCGAAAATCTTGTGGATCTTCCGGATTCCAATGTTTTGTTTGTGTCTAATCATCAAACCTATTTTGCGGATGTTGCAGCCATGTATCATGCCTTTTGCTCTGTAAACAACGGTTATCTGAATACCATAAAAAATCCTATTTATCTGCTGAATCCAAAAATCGATTTTTATTACGTTGCTGCAGAAGAAACCATGAATAAAGGAATTCTTCCGAAAATATTTAAGATTGCCGGTGCCGTAACGGTAAAAAGAACCTGGAGAGCTGAAGGAAAGAATGTAAACCGAATGGTTGATATGAGTGAAGTGGATAATATCATGAAAGCCCTTGATAACGGTTGGGTTGCCACTTTTCCGCAGGGAACGACTTCTGCTTTTGCACAAGGAAGAAGAGGAACGGCAAAACTGGTAAAAAATCAGCGTCCGATTGTTATTCCTATCAAGATAAATGGCTTCAGAAGGGCTTTTGATAAAAAAGGGCTTCGTGTAAAGGTAACAGGAGTAAAACCCACCATGGAATTCAAGCCGCCATTGGATATTGATTATGACAAAGAAAATGCCCACGAAATCTTACATAAAATCATGACCGCTATTGAACAGACGGAAGATTTCAATTTACTGCACAATTATGATGAAGAATTAAAAGCTAAAAAGTCAGAACAAAGAGATTCATAACATTAAAGTAAGAACATTATGAAAAGTATACTGGGAATCTTATTCGCAATCATGGTATTGGTTTCATGCAACAGCCAGAAGATGTATTCGGATTTCGACATCAGCTATTCTAAAAGCGGAGGCTTTGCACCGATTTACGAAAATCTTCTGATTAAAGGAAACAATGCCTTTTACTCTTTTGAAGGTCAGGGTAAAAAGGTGAAGCAGAATTTTAAAATTTCCAACGAAGATTTATATAGGCTGGAAAAAACACTTTCACAAAATAATTTCAGAAGAATAGAAGAAGATCATAAAAAGATCTATGATTTTATATCAACTTCTATTAACATAAAAAGAGGTCCTAATTCCGGCAGCAAGACAGACGCCAGTGCAATAATGCCGAATTATACAACCAACTGGGCAAACATCACCCGTGTTTTCCAAGAGATTATTAATGCTAATGTTAAAAAACAGTAACACATTTTGAAGACTCATTTCATCGCTATCGGCGGAAGTGCCATGCACAATCTTGCTATTGCATTAAAGGATAAAGGATATCAGGTTACGGGATCTGATGACGCTATTTTTGAACCTTCCCGGACAAGACTTGAAAAAAAGGGAATTCTACCCGAAGAACTAGGCTGGTTTTCTGAAAAAATAACATCTGACCTGGATGCGGTTATTCTAGGCATGCATGCTCATCAGGATAATCCTGAACTTGCAAAAGCCAAAGAATTAGGATTAAAAATATACTCTTATCCCGAATTTCTTTATGAGCAGTCAAAAAACAAAACAAGAGTTGTCATCGCAGGTTCTCACGGAAAAACAACCATCACTTCAATGATTCTCCATGTCCTGAATTTCCATCAGAAAGATGTAGATTATATGGTAGGAGCTCAGTTGGAAGGATTCGACTGTATGGTAAAATTAACCCGTGAAAATGATTTTATGGTACTTGAAGGCGACGAATACCTCTCCTCGCCTATTGATCTGCGTTCAAAGTTTCTTCTTTACCAGCCGAATATTGCTTTAATGAGCGGAATTGCCTGGGATCATATCAATGTGTTTAAAACTTTTGATGATTATGTGGATCAGTTCAGGAAGTTTGTCGCAAGCATTACACCGGGTGGAATTCTTGTATATAACGAAGAAGATCCTGAAGTGGTAAAAGTGGTGGAAAATGCAGAAAATTATTTCAGAAAGATCCCCTACAAAACTCCTGAATACGAAATCACCCACGGAAAAGTCCATCTGAAAACAGAAATGGGAGATGTTCCGCTTTCCGTTTTCGGGGCTCATAATTTATTAAACCTTGAGGGAGCAAGACACATCTGCCATACATTAGGCATTATGGATGAAGATTTTTATGAGGCGATTATGAGTTTCAAAGGGGCTTCAAAACGTCTTGAGAAAGTAGAAAGGGAAGATCAAGGAATATTGTACAAAGATTTTGCGCACGCTCCAAGCAAAGTAAAAGCGGCAGTAAAAGCATTCTGCGAGCAATTTAAAAAAGAAAAAAAATACGGTTTCTTGGAACTTCATACGTATTCGAGTTTAAATCCTGTTTTTCTGGAACAATATGATCATGCAATGGACGATTTGGACGAAGCAGTAGTTTTCTATTCTGAAGATGCATTAAAAATTAAACGGATGGAACCTATTTCTCCGGATCTTATTAGAGAAAAGTTTAAAAATGAAAATCTTAAAGTTTTCACGAATGCTGAAGAACTTCATGCGTATTGGGATACTTTAGATAAAACCCACGGTGTTTACCTGATGATGAGTTCCGGAAACTTCGGAGGGCTCGATCTTAAGAAATAATTATATTGAATATAAACAAAACTCCTTTCGGATTGAAAGGAGTTTTTATTTTACTTAATTCTTTTATAAAAGCGTCTTAGCACATCTTTGGTACCATCCCCGTCAAAATCCTGAGTCCGGTCTTCAACTATCATATCCGTTTCGTTAAGCTGCGTCACGAAATACGGATAGTTTTCTTCATTTTCGAACCAGAATTTACCATTTCCTTTATCGAATGTATACTTCTTTGCTCCGGCATCGGTTTTTACACAGGTATTATTATTTTGAGCATAAATAATCGAAAGAAGATGATCAGAAGTAAATTCGTAAGTACTTTTCTTCTCGCAATCCGTGGAAAAAGAAGTCTGGATCTGCTGATTTAAAGACCGGTATATTTCAGCTTTTTCAATGTACCATTCTCCGATAATTGAAGCTTTATTGTTAACATCCTGTTCTTCATCATTGCCGTTGCAGGAAACAAATGATAACAACACAAACGATATAATTATTTTTTTCATGACTATACTTTAAGTCAGCAAAAATACAACGAATTTAGCTTCTTATTCCAATCCAATTAAGATTTCTCAATCTTCTTTATCATTTGTTAAGCTTAAGGATTAGCGCCATTATTATTTAATATCTTTGCAATGGCAATCGCATCTGAAACAGTATCAAGACTATAAATCTGCATAACCCCCTGATTTGTGGCTGCCTGTGCCAATATGTTCTGCTGATTTTGGGCATTCACTGCATTTTGAAACATCAATCCGGTAGAATGTGCCATTGATTGATACACATTTCCCAATGCTATTGCAGGAGCTTCTCCTACAACTTTTACATTTGCCTGAGTGACAGCATCTGTAATCTGTTCGTTTACATTTGAATCCATAATTTTTAGTTTTTAAGTATAATGCTAATTTAAATGATATTTTTAATAAAAAAAAGAAGTAATAAAAATTTATTACTTCCTTTATTTTAATTGATGTATTGCTTAAATATCTGCAACAGCATTCAGCATTTTCTGTTCCCATTCAGGATCTTTAGGATCAAAAAATAATCTTTTGCCGGTATCTAAAGAGCGGACAACATTCATCTCATCTTCTGTTAATTCAAAATCAAAAACAGTAAAGTTTTCTTCGATTCTTGAAGGCGTCACCGATTTCGGGATCACACAGAAACCTTCCTGAAGGTGCCATCTTAATATAACCTGCGCTACGGTTTTACCATATTTTTCGCCAATAGCTTTTAATTCGGAATTGTCTAAAAGACCGGCATTTCCGTTTCCGAGCGGACTCCAGGGCTGCGTAACGATATTATTTTCCTTGTTGTATACCTGAAGTTCCTTTTGCTGGAAAATAGGATGCAGCTCAATCTGGTTGATCACCGGAAAGACGTTTGCGTGTGCTTTTAATTCTTCTAATTTCTCAATCGTAAAGTTACACACTCCAATTGCTTTGATCTTTCCTTCCTGATATAATTCTTCCATTGCTTTCCAGGCTCCTAAGAAATCGGCATACGGCCAGTGGATCAGATACATATCCAGATAATCCAGCTGTAACCTGTCCAACGTTCTTTGGAAAGCACTTTTTGCCTTCTCATACGAAGTATCCTGAACCCAAAGTTTCGAAGTGATGAATAATTCGTCTCTGTTTACTCCGCTATTTTTAATGGCGTCTCCAACAGCGGTTTCATTCTGATAAATTGCTGCGGTATCAATCATTCTGTATCCTGTTTGAATGGCCTTCATAACTGCATTTTCACATTCTTTCAGGTCTTCCATCTGCCAAACCCCGAAACCTAAAGCCGGAATATCCACTCCATTATTTAAGGTAATTACAGGCTGTCCTGCATATATTTTCTTTTCCATAATTGTTAATTGTCTATTTATATTTATTACACATTAATTTTCCTTTTCCATCACTTTTCTGAACAATCCTTTAATATGAGCAATTTCATTCTGATAATTTGTCTTCTTACGACAGCCGAAATACAGCGTATTTTTCAGCGGCTTTTCCCCTTCCCAGATTAACTGTATCTCACCATCTTCAATTTCCTTTTTACAGAGGAAGTCCGGAACCACGGCCAGTCCGGAACCGCCTTTCAGGCAGCGTATGATGGAATTAAGATTCGGGACGATGTAATTAGGACGGAAATTCGGCTTGTGACCAAAATTAAGAATCCAGAATTGAAAAAGATGTTCCATATCTCCTGCTGTACCGTACCATTTCTCATTTTTCAGCCATTCTTCGGCATGTTCAATTCCTTTCTCGCTTAAAACCTCTTCAAATTCATGGATGTCTACATCCTTTCCACCCACAAGGATAATCTGTTCCGAAGAAAATGCTTCATGTTCGATATTCGGAGAAATGCCTTTTTTAGGAGTAATGATCAAATCTAAAATTCCTTTGTCCAACTGATCAAGCATTTCCCGATATTCCCCGAAACTAATGATGAGATTGAACGGCAAACTCGCAACATATTGCTCCAATGTAGTCTGGAACGTCTCAAAACACATGCCGACACTGATGGTGGGCGTGAGCTTCTCTGTAGATTTCTGAAAGTTTTTCTCCACTTCTTCGAGTTTCGACAACGGTTCTGAAATCGCATTAAACAACACTTTTCCTCTTTCTGTAGGAATCATTCTCCTTCCGGTTCTGTCGAACAGTTTGTATCCTACATAGGCTTCCAAAGAACTGAGATGAAGACTTACCCCGGGCTGAGAAATAAATAACGTATCTGCCGCTTCTGTAAGGGTTCCTGTTTTATAGATTGCCTTAAAAGTTCTGTACCATTCCAAATTAACCATAGGTATTACTTTTATGATGCAAAATTAGACAAATAATTACTATAATGATATTTTACTGATCAATAGATATGATAAACTGTATCTATTCATAAAATAACATAATGATTACCAGTATTTTAAATTAATTATTATTTAAATGATATTTAACTATAAATTTTATTATTTTAATTATAGGAAAACCCATAATACCTTTGTCTCGTAAAATTTAACAGTAAAAACATGAAAAAAGTATTAATCATCAACGGGGGGCAGAATTTTGGTCATTCGGGAGGAAAATATAATCAGACCATTGCCGAAAATACATTTGAAGTATTAAAAAAATTTGATAGTGTAGAAGTAAAAATCACCCACGTAAGCGAAGGCTATGACAAAAATGAAGAAGTTGAAAAGTTTGTATGGGCAGATTATATTATTTACCACACTCCGATCTGGTGGTTCCAGCTTCCGAACGGATTAAAGAAATATATTGATGAAGTTTTTACAGCCGGACATGCCAAAGGAATTTATATGAGCGACGGAAGAACATCAGAGAATCCAAAGATTAATTACGGAACAGGAGGAATGCTGGGCGGAAGAAAATATATGGTAACCACAAGCTGGAACGCTCCCGAAACAGCATTTACCCTTCCCGGAGAATTTTTCAATGAAACAAGTGTTGACAACGGACCTTTATTCGGTTTCCATAGAATGAATGCTTTTGTTTCCCTTCAAAGATTGGAAAGCTTCCACTTCCATGATGTAGAGAAAAATGCAGATGTGGAACGCGATATGAAACTTTACAGAGAACATCTTACCTCTGTTTTTGAAAAAGAATTAAAACCCGAATTAGCGTAATGAAAATATATTTAACTGCCATTATTAAGGCAAAAGAAGAATACAGAGCAGAAGTTCTGGAAGTTCTTCAGAATATGGTAAATGAGACACGAAAAGAAGAAGCCAATGAGCTGTACAGCCTTCATCAGAGCATGGATGATAAAAACCATTTTGTGTTCTATGAGATATGGAAAAGCACAGAAGGCCTGGAAAATCATAACCAGCAAGCTTACATTAAAGCATTTGGAAATTTAGTTGATGAAAAGCTTCAGGAAAAACCGCAAATTTATATCACCAAAATTATATAGCATGAAAAAAATAATATATATCTTCCTTTCAATTTTTGCCATAGGAATGATGAACGCTCAAACCAAAAAGAACAAACAAATGAAAAAGAAAATTTTATTTGTCGTGACCAGTCATGATACAAAAGGAGATACCGGCGAAAAAACAGGATACTATCTTGGAGAAGTAGCCCATCCCTGGGATGTTCTACATGAGGCAGGCTATGAAATCGATTTTGTAAGTCCGAAAGGCGGAACCCCTCCGGTTGACGGATTTGATCTGAAAGATCCTGTAAATAAAAAATTCTGGGAAAATAAAGAATACAAGAATAAAATCGACCAATCTTTAACTCCTTCTCAGGTAATGCCTGAAAATTATGCAGCAATATATTACGCAGGAGGCCACGGTGCGATGTGGGATTTTGCAGACAATACAGAATTAGCATCCATTGCTTCAAAAATTTATGAAAATGGCGGCATTATAGCAGGAGTTTGTCATGGTCCGGCCGGCTTGGTCAACATTAAGCTTAATAACGGAAAATATCTGGTAGACAGCAAAAAGATCAATGCATTCACCAATGAAGAAGAAGCTGAAGTTAAATTAACGAATGTAGTTCCTTTCCTTCTGGAAGATCAACTGAAAGAAAGAGGCGCACAATTTGAAAAATCAAAACCATGGCAGAATCACGTGGTTAATGACCAGAGAGTGATTACGGGACAAAATCCCCAGTCTGCTAAAAGTGTTGGTGAAGCGATTGTAAAAGAATTGAAAAAATAATGACAAAAAAGAGCTTTTCGTTTATCTGAAAAGCTCTTTTTTTAATTTAAATAAGAAATTATTTCCCGATCGGCATGTGCGTTGAAATGGCGATTCTGTTCCACATATTAATGACAACGGCTGCCATAATAATATCTGCAAGCTGACTTTCATTAAAAATTGTTTTTGCTTTTTGATACGTTTCTTCAGAAAGTCCTTTCCGGCTGATCAGCGTAACCTCTTCCGTAATTTGTAAGATAACCTGTTCTTCCTCTGTAAATAATTCTTTTGCATCTTTCCATGCATTCAGCAGAAAAATCCTTTGCGGTGTTTCACCATATTTGATGGCATCTTTGGTGTGCATATTCAGGCAAAACGCACAGCCGTTAACCTGTGAAGCTCTGATTTTGATTAATTCTTTCTGAATAGGTGTCAAAAAACTGTTCTGAAGGGATTCTTCCATTCCTATTCCTGCTTTGTAAGCAGCAGGGTGAACTGTTGTCCAGTTAAATCTTGCGCTCATAATATTTTGTTTTAAAATTTCTAAGACAAAGTTCCGATTTGCAGATTCTAAAAATCTTAAACTGGTTTAAGAACGTAATTTCGCCCTGATCTCACTTAAATATTCCGGGGTAAAACCTAAAAAGGAAGCGATTAAATATTGCGGAATTCTTTGGATAAACCAGGGATATTGGGTACTGAAATGGAGATACAATTCTTCTCTTGAAAATTCATAAAGATACCGGATTCTTCTTTCGGCCGCCGCATAAGCCCTTTGATAAACCATTCTGAAATAGCGTTCCATCACAGGATGCTTTTCCAGCAATGCTTCCTGAGATTGGAAATCGATCTTGAGAATTATTGATTTTTCAACCGCCTGAATACAAAAATCGGATTTTATCTGTCTTTCGTAAGCAAAAGTATCGGTAATCCACCAGTTTTCGATGGCAAATTCCGTCGTTTGTTCAATTCCTTTTTCGTTAATAAAAAACTTTCTTAAACAGCCTTTAACAACAAAAAACATAGACCGGCAGATTTCACCGTCGCGCATCAGATCATTCTTTTTCTTTACCTCCAAAATCTGAAAATAAGAGATAACAGAAGCAAATTCCTCATCATTAATACTAATAAATTTGTCCAGATGTTGTTTGAAAGTTTCCATTCCTGAAATTATATGATCAAACTTAACTTTATTTTTTTAGTTTTACAATGACAAAACACGGTATTATGGAAATTGTAGCCAACATCTTAATTGCAGCGGTAGCTCTTGAACACCTTTATATTCTCTGGATGGAAATGTTTGCCTGGGAAACCAAGGGAAAAGAAGTATTTAAATCCGCTTTACCTCCGGAAATGTTTAAACCTACCAAAGGATTAGCGGCCAACCAGGGATTATACAATGGTTTTCTGGCTGCAGGATTGCTCTGGACTTTCCTAATCGAAGATCCCAAATGGCAAACCAACATTGCTTTGTTTTTCTTAGGGTGCGTTGCCGTAGCCGGGATTTACGGCGCAGTTTCAGCGACGAAAAAGATCTTTTTTGTTCAGGCATTACCGGCGATTCTGGCGATTGTTGCTGTGCTTTTAAAATAAACTTTTCTTGTAGAATAATATTTTTAGGAGCTGTTTCCCGCTTTCCGCACTCGCTATTTTTTTGTTTTCGGCGCGGCGGCTTCGCCGCCGCGCCGAAAACAAAAAAATGAGCTCAAACAAAGCTTCAATCAGGGCTAAAGTTGTCGACAGCATTATAACTGTCTGAAAAATCTATAACTGCTTAACGATAAAACTAAAATCAACGAAATTTACATTGACATTATTGTCTTTAAAATCTTTTACTCTTAAAGTATTGTTTAAATCCTTTCAGGATGACATTATGAGATAATAATTAAATCCAAAAATCCGCGCAATCCGCGGGAAATATATTAGCATCATTGTCTTAAAAAGCATCTTTATAATTAACAATGGTTAGATCCTTTCAGGATGACAACTCTGCGATAATTATTGAAGTAAAAAATCTGCGTAATCCGTGAAATCCGCGGGAAATATATTAGCATCATTGTCTTAAAAAGCATCTTTATAGTTAACAATGGTTAGATCCTTTCAGGATGACAACTCTGCGATAATTATTGAAGTAAAAAATCTGCGTAATCCGTGAAATCCGCGGGAAATATATTAGCATCATTGTCTTAAAAAGCATCTTTATAGTTAACAATGGTTAGATCCTTTCAGGATGACAATTTATGAAAAATTACTATTAAGAAAAACCAATCAGTGCAATCTGCAGGAATTTAGAAATCCAAAATTTCACCAAGCCTTTTCTTCATCTTTTCAGCCGTAAACAAACCCTCATGATATTCAATCAGATTTCCGTTTTTATCTGCAATTAGCCATAGCGGATAAACAGGCTGACTTTTATTTTTTGACAAAGCCAAAGCTAGCTCATGAATTCCGGAATTTCCGTTCGGTAAATACTTAAATTCCTTTGCTTGAAAACGAATGGTCTCTTTCATTTTTTCCGCCTCAAAATTGATAAAGTAAAAGTTTTCATTAATCAGCTTTACCAGATCTTTATCCTTATTCAATTCAAAAGATTCGATCTTACAAATCGGGCACCAGCTTGTATAAATATGAATAATGACTGGCTTTGGGTTCTCTTTCTGCTGAACTTCCAAATCGGCAAAAGTGCCTGTTTTCATCTGTGAAAGACAAAAACAGGGCACCATCATTAAAAATAAAAATAGTGTTAATCTTTTCATTTCATATTATTTTTCTGCCGCAAAAAGAGACAAAAGATTTGAACCTTTTTTTAGATTTTTAAAATAATTCTTTTGCTTCTTTTGCGGTTAATCTTATTTTAAACGTGATACGTCCAATTTCCTTTCTCATTAAATGACCAAAAAAATTAATTTAATTAAGTGACCGGCCCAAGCTTCGCGTAGCAAATTTATTTGCCTTTGCCTTCTAAAAAATGATCATTTTTAATATAATCTTTGCGTTAAAACTTTTAATATTCAATTATAATTGTTATTTCAAAATATATTTAATTCCCAAAAAGCCTCTTATTTTCTGCATCGGAGCATATCCGTATGTTGTATCAAAAGTATAACGATTAGGATTGGTTACGGGATCATCCACATACCTGTCGAAAGGGTCAAACGGTCTCATCAAAGGATCTTTCGGGGTAAAATTAAACAGATTCTTGATGCCGCAGTATACCTCGAATCCAGATTTAAAACTTTTAGAAATCTGTATATTCGCTAATGTATAAAACGGTGAATATTCCGGGCGGTAATCATTCGGTAAAACCGGTAACCGCATCGGTCCGTAGAATTGTCCGGTAAAATCTACGGTAAGATTATTTGCAAATCTGTAAGTAAGCGCATACGTTCCGCTCCATTTCGGAGCATGGAGCTGCTGCGACTTTTGTCTTTCATCATCAAATTTCTGATAAACATCCAGAAAGGTAACTCCCAAACCCACACTCAGCGGAAAGCTGAAACTGTAATCCACATTCAGAGAGACACCTCTTGAAATTCCATAGCCATTCAGGTTATCATAAATGATTTTCGAAGGATCTGTATCAAAATCTCCTACAATTTTATTGCTGAAATACGTATAAAAGGCAGACGCATCCAGGTTGATCAGGCTTTTTCCTGCTGGAATTTTCCAGATGTAATTCAGGTTTCCGTTGACTGATCTTTCCGGTTTCAAATCAGACTGAATCACCACTTCGCGCGAACCGGTAAGCGCGGCGTGATCTTCCGTAAAAAGATTCACAACTCGAAATCCTGTTCCAAAATTAAACCTCAGCGTATGATAGGGATTGGGAGAAAATTTCCATGCAAAACGCGGCGAGTGTACCGTGTGATGAACTTTATCATAATCCATCCGATAACCCAGCAAAACGGTATTTTTTTCGTTAACCTCCCACTGATCCTGGACAAATGCTCCAAATATCGGAGACTTCATAGGAGCATTCATTCCTTCAGCAGAAAGAGTTCCGGGCGTATTGTCATCATAAAATGTTCTTTTTAAGGTAAGTCCTGCAGTAAGATCATGATTTCCGAATTTTCTATCCCAGAAAGTCTGCATAAAAAGCACCTTTTGCGTTGCCGTAAAAGGATTGTTCCCGTAAAAAGAATTCTGATCATGAAAATTATATGAAAATTGGGTAATGATATTTTCTTTCAGAGGCCATTGATAAACCCCAAATGCTTCTACCCGGTTGGTATAAATACTTTCTCCGTAAATGATATCACTTCCGCGGTAAGATTTGTTCCACTGCATTTCTCCTCCGAAACGGTCTTCATATAAATAGCGCAATGCAAAGCTTGCCTGACGGTTTTCTTTTCTTACAAAATTCCATTTATTAAAGATTGAAATTCTATTCTGCAATGCGCCGTCTGTAAAATTATCTTGATTTTCATCAAATCTTTTCTCGAAATTAAAATAATTGAGGCTTAAAAGCGAAGCGACATTTTTACCGAAATTAAATTTTGTGGAAAGATCAACATTATTTTCGCTCCAGGTGGTGGTCATAAGATCAACACTTAATTTTGGGGCAGTCAGCGCATTTTTAGTAATAATATTGATCACACCGCCCATTGCTTCGGAACCATAAATAGAAGAAGCAGGACCTTTCACCACTTCAATTCTATCCACAAGGCTGTTCGGGATTCCGCTAAGCCCGTACACGGTGGAAAGCGAGCTTACAATCGGCATCCCGTCAATTAAAATCATGGTATAAGGACCTTCCAGACCGTTAATATGAATATCTCCCGTATTGCAAACCGAACAGTTGAGCTGAGGTTTAACGCCATTCACCATGGAAATAGCTTCAAAGATGTTCAGTGTTGGATTTTTCTGGAAAAATTTCTGGCTGTAAATTTCTACAGCTACCGGACTTTTTGATCTGCTTACAGGCTTTATTGTTCCTGTAATAATCACGTCATCAATATTCTGTGTCTTTTCGGCTGGAGGTGAAACTTTCAACGAATCCTGATTATCGGGAGATTGTACTTCCACACTGTTGGTATTTTGGGAGAAGTACAACATCGGTAAAAAGAGCAAAGAATATAGTATTCGCTTCATGAAATTAAAATTGTTAGACAAAACTAACAATTATTTTTTAATTACAAAAGTCTTATATTAATATTGATTAAATTCAATTCATGAAAAAGTATTACATTTGAGAAACGACATATAAAAGTAAAATGAGATATCATCAGTCGGGAAATATTCCCCAAAAAAGACATACGATTTTCAAATCTCCTGAAGATAAATTTTACTATGAACAGCTTTTCGGAACCGAAGGTTTTCATGGAATTTCTTCTTTATTATACCATATTCACCGTCCTACGCAAATCAAATCCATAGGTGAAGCCAAAGATGTGACGCCCAAAATTGCTGTTGCTAAAAATGTAACACCAAGAATGTTCAAGGGAATGAATGTAATGCCTGAAGATGATTTTTTGGACAGCAGAAAATTTCTGATGGTCAACAATGACCTGAAAATGGGGCTTTCCAAACCCCGGAAATCAACGGATTATTTTTACAAAAACGCAGAATGCGATGAGCTTTTATTTGTTCATAATGGAAGCGGAATACTTAAAACTTTTGTTGGCAACCTGGAATTTTCTGTAGGAGATTATCTAATTATCCCGAGAGGAACGATTTACCAGGTAGAACTTAACTCTGAAGATACGGTATTCTTCGTATTGGAAAGCCACTCCCCTATCTACACCCCGAAAAGATACAGAAATGAGTTTGGCCAGCTGCTGGAACATTCTCCGTTTTGTGAAAGAGATATCGTTGCTCCCACTTTCGTGGAACCGAAAGACGAAAAAGGAGAATTTTTAATTAAAGTAAAAAAGGAAAATCAGATCACGGATTTTATTTACGCTACCCATCCTTTCGACGTCGTAGGCTGGGACGGCTATTTTTATCCTTATAAATTTAATATCAAGAATTTTGAACCGATTACGGGAAGAATTCACCAGCCACCTCCGGTACACCAGAATTTTGAAGGCCATAACTTTGTAGTTTGTTCATTCTGTGCAAGAATGTATGATTATCATCCAATGGCTATTCCTGCTCCGTATAATCATTCAAATATTGATTCTGATGAAGTACTGTTCTATACGGAAGGAGATTTCATGAGCAGGAATCATATTGATCTTATGGACTTTACCCTTCATCCGGGAGGAATTGTTCACGGCCCGCATCCCGGAGCAATGGAAAGAAGCATCGGAAAAAAATTCACTGAAGAATATGCTGTGATGGTAGATCCTTTCCGACCGCTGAAAATTACGGAGGAAGCTCTGAAAGTGGAAGATCCATCCTACAAAACGTCATGGCTTGAAGAAGAAGATAAAACTCTGGAAGACCGTTCTCAGGAATAATAAGCATTTCATAAAAATATAATAGGACCGAATTTGTAATGATTCGGTCTTTTTTATTTAACATAATTGATAGAATATGATAAAAATCTGGCAAATTTTGGGCTCTATAAAAACAATATCAATTATCTTTAAGTCAGAGAAAATTTATAAAAAAATCAATATGTACAATTATATCAGTGCAGAGGAAGCTATTTATACCATCAAAAGCGGAAACCGCGTTTTTTTTCATGGAAGTGCATGTACCCCGAATTACCTGATCGATGAACTGGCAAGACAATCCCACAGATTGGAAAATGTGGAAATGGTTTCCATAACCCAGCAGGGAAATGTTGAGATTGCCAAACCTCAGTATAAAGATAAATTTTTTGTGAATTCATTATTTGTTTCTTCACCGGTGAGAGACGCTGTCAACTCAGACAGAGGAGATTTTGTTCCTGTCTTTTTAAGTGAAATCCCGATTCTTTTCAGAAAAAATATTCTTCCGCTTGACGTTGCTTTAATAACGGTTTCACCACCGGACAAACACGGTTTTTGTACTTTGGGAACTTCGGTAGACGTCGCCAGAGCAGCAGTAGACACTGCAAAAATCATTGTAGCAATTGTAAACCCTTTAATGCCGAGAACCCACGGCGACGGGATGATCCACATCAGCAAAATCACCAAATTGGTGTGGCATGAAGAAGAACTTCCAACCGTTGATTACGGTTCGAAAGTGGGTCCGGAAGAAATGGAAGTCGGGAAAAATGTAGCCCAGCTTATTGATGACCGCTCTACCCTACAAATGGGAATCGGAACAATTCCTGACGCCGTTTTGAAATGCCTTCATAATCACAAAGATTTAGGCGTTCACACCGAAATGCTGAGCGATGGTGTTATCGATCTTATTCAGAATGATGTCATCAACAATAAATATAAAGGATATAACGACAATAAAACCATTACCAGCTTCTGTTTCGGAACCAGAAAGCTGTATGATTACGTAGATGACAATACGGTTTTTTCTTTTGATGATGTAAGTACGGTAAACTTCCCGATCAATATCATGAGAAATAAAAAAATGGTGGCCATTAATTCGGCCATTGAAATTGACCTTACCGGACAGGTGTGTGCAGATTCCATCGGGACCATGCAGTACAGCGGAATCGGAGGCCAGATGGATTTTATGAGAGGCGCCGCATTAAGTGAAGACGGAAAACCGATCATTGCCATCACTTCAAGAACAAAGAAAGGAGTATCCCGAATCGTTCCTTATCTGAAACCTGGCGCCGGAGTGGTAACGACAAGAGGACATATTCACTGGGTGGTTACAGAATACGGAACTGCGTATTTATATGGTAAAAATTTAAAGCAAAGAGCTCAGGAGCTCATCAGCATTGCGCATCCCGATGACCGGGAAATGCTGGAAAGAGCTGCTTATGAAAGGTTCAAACATTAGCAATTATTAATTTCTAAATTGATGTCAGGAATTTTCATTACGCTTTCAGAGGATTACCTAACGTTTGTTTGTTAATATTTTTCGTATTAGTCAGAAATTCGTAATTTGCGTCCTATAAATATAAAAGTAAAAATAGAAATATGTCAACACTTACATTTGCCGAAAAAATTGCTCAAGCAGAGAATTTTTTACCGATTAACGGTACAGATTACATTGAGTTCTATGTAGGAAATGCAAAACAGGCTGCGCATTATTATAAAACCGCTTTCGGTTTCCAGTCTGTAGCATACGCCGGTCCTGAAACCGGTGTAAGAGATCGTGCTTCATACGTTCTTCAGCAGGGAAAAATCAGATTGGTGCTTACCACAGGATTAAAATCTGATTCCCCGATTAACGAACACGTGAAAAAACATGGTGACGGGGTAAAAATTTTGGCACTTTGGGTGGATGACGCTTACAAAGCATTCGAAGAAACAACCAAAAGAGGCGGTAAACCTTATCTGGAGCCAGTAACCTTAACCGATGAAAACGGTGAAGTGAAAATGTCCGGAATCTACACGTATGGAGAAACCGTACACATGTTCATCGAAAGAAAAAATTATACAGGTCCTTTCATGCCCGGTTATGAAAAATGGGAAAGTGCTTACAATCCTGAAGAAGCAGGTTTGCTTTACGTTGACCACTGCGTAGGAAATGTAGACTGGAACAGAATGATCCCAACCGTAGAATGGTACGAAAAAGTAATGGGATTTGTAAATATCCTTTCTTTTGATGACAAGCAAATCAACACAGAATATTCTGCCCTGATGTCTAAAGTAATGTCAAACGGAAACGGATACGCAAAATTCCCGATCAACGAACCCGCTGAAGGGAAAAAGAAATCCCAGGTAGAAGAATATCTTGATTTTTATGAAGGAGAAGGAGTACAGCATATTGCCGTAGCAACAAAAGATATCATCCATACCGTAACAGAATTGAAGAAACGTGGCGTTGAATTCCTTTCTGCTCCACCGGAAGCTTATTACGATATGGTTCCTGAAAGAGTGGGACATATTGATGAAGATCTTAAGAAACTTCAGGAGTTAGGCATCCTTATTGATCATGATGAAGAAGGGTATTTATTGCAGATCTTTACAAAACCTGTGGAAGACCGCCCTACTCTTTTCTTTGAAATCATTGAAAGACACGGTGCACAAAGCTTCGGAGCTGGAAACTTTAAAGCATTGTTCGAAGCATTGGAAAGAGAACAGGAAAGAAGAGGAAATCTTTAATTTTAATAACAATATAAAGTTTTGTCAGGATCAAGAGTCTTGACAAAACTTTTTTATAAGCACATCATTATGAGGAAAACATTATTAGCAATTCTATTTGCAGGAGCAATAGGTACTGTAAAAGCGCAGTACGGAACCATGGATCAGATTCTTACCCGGCTTGAAGAAAGATCGGGTGTCAACCAAAATCTGGAGTCCGTGAATATTGACGATAAAAAATTTGTTTTCATCAAAGATGAGGCAGACCACACGGAAAGGGATTTTATTATTATCAAGGGAAATAAAGCAACCTATGTAGAAATATTTGATGATAAGGCAACCGGGAAGAGTACTTCCAATGTTTTCTCTGGAGATATCATCAGAAAGAAAAACATTATCTCTCTTAGAGCAGACATGCTCGAAAATAAGAAAGTTCCTATTCCGCTTACCAAAACATTACTTTTAACCAAGCAGGACAATATCTTGTACCTGATTGATGTCAACACCAAAACCAGATGGATTGACGAAGCAGCTCTTTCAGCTAACAAATCAAAAAATAAATCGAAAAAATAAATATTTGAAATTTGAATAAGGTAAAGCTGAAACTCAGAACCCAATTCAAATATTTTAATTAAAAATTGCAACGGGTTTGATAGAATCCACCTAAACTCTAAATTATGAAATCATTTGTAGAATATTCATCAGATTCAGATTTTTCAATACATAATATTCCGTTCGGTGTAGCGGTTTTCAACAAAGAATATATTGGCTGCTGCACAAGAATCGGAGATCAGGTCATTGACTTGGCAACGCTTTATGATTACGGATATTTTGAAGAAATTGAAGGTCTGATCGACAATATATTTGAAGCCTATACTTTAAACGAATTTATTGAATTGGGGAAACCAATAACCAATGCGGTTCGTCAAAAAATTCAGGAGTTGCTGCAGGAAGATTCCATTTTGTCTAAAGACGAAAAAACGATTGAAGAAGCGTTCTATGATTTGGATAAAGTAAAAATGATGATGCCTGTACACATCCCGAATTATACCGATTTCTACAGCAGCATTGAGCATGCAACCAATGTTGGTAAAATGTTCAGAGATCCTGCCAATGCTTTATTGCCCAACTGGAAACATCTTCCTGTAGGATATCACGGAAGAGCATCTTCAATTGTTGTATCCGGAACAGAAATCAACCGTCCTAAAGGACAAACGAAGCCTGCCGATGTTGAAAAGCCTGTTTTCGGGCCTTCCAAACAGCTTGATTTTGAACTTGAAATGGCATTCATCATCAATAAAAATACGGAAATGGGAGAAAGTATTTCTACCCGGGAAGCAGAGGATGCTATTTTCGGAATGGTAATTTTCAACGACTGGTCGGCGAGAGACATCCAGTCATGGGAATATGTTCCATTAGGACCATTTTTGGCTAAAAATTTCGGATCTTCGGTTTCTCCGTGGGTTGTTACGCTTGAAGCATTGGAGCCTTTCAGAACTGCTTCTCCAAAACAGGATCCTGAAGTACTGGAATATTTACAATTTGAAGGCGATAAAAATTATGATATCAACCTCGAAGTCTACATTCAGCCTGAAAACGGAGAACAAAATCTCATCTGTGAAAGTAATTACAAACACATGTACTGGAACATGACGCAGCAATTGGCGCATCATACGGTAAACGGATGTAATGTTGAGGTGGGCGATATGTACGCCAGCGGAACCATTTCAGGAAGTGATCCGAAATCTTTCGGGTCTATGCTCGAACTGACATGGAGAGGCCAGAATCCTATCACTTTAAGCAACGGCGAAGAAAGAAAATTCATCAATGATAATGATACCGTAACGATGAAGGCCTGGGCTGAGAAAGACGGCGTAAGAGTGGGCTTTGGTGAAGTTTCAGGTAAAATTATTCCTGCTAAATAATTGTAAATTTAAACAAATCATAAAGATGCTTCGACTTCGCTCAGCATGACACCGCTACAAAATGCTCTTAAAACGTAATGTTTATCAAGGAAGTATTAGAAATGTCATGCTGAGCTTGTCGAAGCATCTCTTTTAAGTATATACTTTTAGTATTAAGCAAACATGAAAACACTTATTCCATCCGAAATAACATCTGTACAGCTGCAGACCGTAATGCAGACGGCCATTTCGCCACGTCCGATTGCGCTGGCTTCAACGGTTGATGCAAACGGCAATAGCAATTTATCACCGTTCAGCTTTTTTAATATGTTCAGCACCGTCCCTCCGATTCTGATTTTTTCTCCCTCGAGAAGAGTGCGTGATAATACCACAAAACATACACTGGAAAATATTCTGCAGGTTCCTGAAGTTGTGATCGGGACCGTAAATTTCCCAATCGTTCAGCAGATTTCATTAGCCTCCACCGAATATGGTGATGGTGTGAATGAATTTATTAAAGCCGGACTGACGATGAAAGACGCCGATCTTATTCAGCCTAAATTAATTGAAGAATGTCCCGTGAATTTTGAATGTAAAGTTCTGGAAGTAAAACCGTTGGGAGATCAGGGTGGCGCAGGGAATCTTGTCATTTGTGAAGTACAGAAAATTCATATCAGGGAAGAATATCTGAATGAGGAGGGAAATCTTGATCAGGCAAAGCTTGATATGGTAGCACGTTTAGGAAGCAACTGGTATTCACGAAATAACGAAAATAATCTTTTTGAAGTTCCCAAACCATTGGTAACCAAAGGAATCGGGTTTGATCTTCTTCCTGATGAAATTAAGTTAAGTAAAATATTTACTGGAAATGATCTAGGAATGCTGGCTAATGTAGAAATTTTGCCGGAAGGGGATTATCATAGTGATGAAGAGATACACAAAAATGCACAAAAACTGTTGTTGGAAAACAAAATTGATGATGCGTGGAGGCATTTAATTAAATAAAAAAAGGAGTGAAAATTTTCACTCCTTTCTTATACTCTAAAAGTTTAGTAGCAACACTGGCCTTGACTTTCAGTACCATAATTTGTACAAGGTGGGGCAATGCATCTTCCGGATCCGTCACTTAAATAGTTAGCATAACAGATACCGGAACAAGTTGTTACCGGTCCTCCTCCCACAATATGTCTTTGGGATTCTCTGCTTAGCTTCTGTCCATTTTTTAATTTTGAATTTTTCATAATAATTTGATGTATTGGTTTTATAAGTCACTAATTTATGAAAAAAACCAAATAAAATATTAAATACATTAAATTTTAACATATTCACTATATTTTTCACATTTTATTCGAGATAAAATCAATACACTTTGAAACAGCATCATTCAGATAGAATGGGAGTTTATCATTTTCCCACGGTTCTTTTGCACCAAAAGTATGGTCTGCATTTTCAATTAAGTACAGTTCGGAATTCGGATGTAAAATATGGAGGTGTTCTGCATTTTTTACATTGACGCTTTCATCATGTGTTCCGTGAATAATAAGAAAATGCGCTTTAGCCATTTCGGTTGCTCGTTCCACATCAAAACGGTGTATATCCTTTTCATAATCTTCATAAAACTGGTAATAATGAGGCATTTCCTGTTTCGTTCGGCCATTCGTAACAAAATAAACACCTGACTTTTTCCACTGCTCAAAAGCTTCGTTTTTTGGAAAACGGTCCAGAGAATCTACACTTGCCAAAGTGATCAGTCCATTGATTCTTTCATCTTCATAGGTTTTAAGAATGGAAATCCCTCCTCCTCTGCTATGCCCGATTAAAATGATTTTCTGCTCATCAACATTATCATATGTACTGAAATAATCGATGACAACGCCAAGGTCGGAAAGTTCTTTTGAATAATTATTGTTTCCGAAAGCTTCGAGATCAGCGAAATTATGAGGATCATCAATAGTAGTTCCGTTGTGTGAAAAATTAAACTTCACGAAGAAAAAACCTGCTTCTGCAAATTTTTCTGCCATTAAGTTCCATGCTCCCCAGTCTTTATATCCTTTATAGCCATGAACAAAAACAACCAACGGAAGTTTTTCTATGTTTTCAGGATAAAATATATCCGCAAGAAAATTTTTGGTTTCGGGATTTGAAATAATAATATTCTGCTTTTTTATGACCTTCATTTTATTCTCTTTAATTCTTACAGATCATGTGGATTATTTTAATTAAAAAAGTGACACATTAGCTTGAGTTTGCAAAAGCAAATTTACTTTTAGATCTGATTACATTTAATTTCACTTAAAAATAGTACAAATAGAAATAAACACAAAGTAAAAATCTTATTTTTGCGGTATGTTGGATTTAAGAACGGTCACCGTCATGCGTTATATTCTGCCCCTTCGGGAAGGAGGTTCCCTTCCTGCTTTGGCAGAAGCGGATGATGATTTCAAATATGTTTTAAAATTCCGTGGTGCAGGTCATGGAGTTAAAATGTTGATATCAGAACTTTTAGGTGGAAAAATTACAGAAGCGTTGGGGTTACAAATTCCTGAGCTGGTTTTTGTAAATCTTGATGTGGATTTCGGGAGAACGGAAGCGGATGAAGAAATTCAGGATTTGCTAAAATTTTCAGAAGGACTGAATCTAGGACTGCATTATCTTTCCGAATCTATCGCCTATGATCCTAGTGTCAAGATTGATCCGTTGCTGGCTTCAAAAATTGTCTGGCTGGACGCTTTCATCACCAATATCGACCGTACTTTCAGGAATACGAATCTTCTGATGTGGCATAAAGAATTGTGGGTGATTGACAACGGCGCGTCCTTTTACTTCCACCATTCGTGGCAGAATTTTGATGCTGCTGCAAAAACACCTTTCAAATACGTCAAAGATCACGTTCTTCTGCCTCAGGCAACAAAACTGGATGAAGCAGACCAGTTCGCGAAAAAAGTTTTAAATGAAAATATTTTCCGCGACATGGTAAAGCTCATTCCGGAAGACTGGCTTCATTGGAACGACGCCGATGAAAGCCCTGAAGAAATCCGTGAAATTTATTTTAATTTCCTGAAAACACGACTGGAACATTCTGAAATCTTTTTAAACGAAGCCAAAAATGCAAGAGGATAAAATTTACGAATACGCCGTTATACGCTTGGTTCCCAAGGTTGAAAGAGAAGAATTTTTCAACATCGGACTGATTATGTTTTCAAAAAAGGAAAAATATATCAGGGTTGGTTATCATCTGTGTCAGGATAAATTCAGGTTAATGCGAAGCAAGCTTGATTATGATGACGTTGTCCAAAATCTTAAAAGTTTCCAGAAAATTGCAGACGGAGATCAGGACGGCGGACCGATTGCACAGTTGGATATTCCGGAGCGCTTCCGGTGGCTGACAGCGGTAAGGAGTTCTGTGGTACAGACTTCAAGACCTCATCCTGGTAAATCGAAAGATCTTGAGCAGACTTTTGAAAAGCTTTTTGAGGAACTCGTTCTTTAAGCTCTGCTAAAAAATACCGTTTTGGTAAAGTTTTTGAGGGGTTTGAAAACGAGTAACTCAGCAATAATAGATTCTATGAACTTTTCCACGAACCATACATTATTCAGCAGGTTTATGATCAACCTGCTTATTGTTTTCTCCTTAAGTATTTACCAAATCAGTTATGCCCAGGATCTGCCGGAAACAAAAATTCCTCCCAGCACATTGCTCCCGGAAAAGACACTTTTCTCCCCAAATATTATTTATAAAACAAATAGCCAGGGAACACCGGTTTCATTAGATATATACAGGCCCAAAACTAGTACATCCGGAAAATTGCCTGTAGTGATATATGTACACGGCGGAGCCTGGGCAAAAGGAGATAAGATCGTAAGGGCTAATAATTACATTGAAAGTTTCATATTAAAACTGGTAGAAAAAAATTTCGCAGTCATCAGCATTGAATATACATTAGTAAGTGACAAAATACACTTCCCAATACCTATTGAAGACACTAAAGATGCGGTACGATGGATAAGAAAAAATGCGGAAAAGTATCATTTTGATGAAAATAATATAGGATTTTTCGGAGTTTCATCCGGAGCACATCTGTCGCTGCTTGCCGCATATACGGATGACAGCGAATATACCGGAAGCCAGGAACTTTCAGCATATTCCGCGAAGGTGAATTATGTGGTAGATAATTTTGGCCCGACGGATCTGAATAAACTTCTCCATACAAGATTGGGAAAAGCTCCGGTGGCGGTAGTCGGACTTTTCTTTAAACCGATTGTAGAAATCCGGGAAAAGCTTGTGTACGGAATTTCGGGCTACGATATTAATAAAGAAAAAAGAAAAGCGATTGATTATCTTGAAACCGTTTCTCCAGTAAATGATACTGAAAACGGCGTTCCCACATTAATTTTGCATGGAAATAAAGACAAAGTTGCTCCTTTAAAACATTCTAAAAAGCTCATGCGAAAACTCAACAAATTTAATATAGAAAACCAGCTGATAGTTGTAGAAGACGGAATACATGGATTTGGGAACACCGATAAAGCTTACTTGGATCAGCTTACTGATGATATGCTGAACTTTGTCATGAAGCATCAAAAATAATTTTCAGATTTAATTTTAACTAATGTGGTATTCCTTCATCCAAAGTCTGAATGCAAAACCATGTAAGATGAAATTAAAACCTTTACTTATTATTTATACCTGTTTCTCCTTGATCGCCTGTAGCCAGAACGATTCTGAAATTGAAAATGCACCAACTGAAAATCCCACATCCACAGAAGCCATGTATTTCCCTCCTTCCGGAAGCGATATTTGGGAGACCAAATCTATTTCTTCATTAGGGTGGCATCAGGATAAAGTTCAGGATTTGCTGAATTACCTTCAGCAGAAAAATTCCAAAAGCTTTATGATTCTTCAAAACGGCAGAATTGTCATGGAACATTATTTTTCGGGACACACAGCTTCCACACCCTGGTATTGGGCTAGTGCCGGAAAAACGTTAACCTCAACCGTTACCGGAATTGCCGAGCAGGAAGGCTTCATCAATATCAACAATAAAGTTTCAGCATACATTGGAACCGGCTGGACGAGTGCTCCTTTAGCCAAAGAAAATCTCATTACCTGCAGAAACCTGTTGACCATGACTTCCGGGCTGGATGACAGTCTGGGAGATAATGTGAGTCCGGCCAATTTACAATATAAGGCTGATGCTGGAACACGATGGGCCTATCACAATGTGTATGTTAAACTTCAGGATGTTGTTGCAGCTGCTACAGGGCAAACATGGACACAATATTTTAATACAAAACTACGAGACAAAATCGGGATGACGGGAAGCTGGATTCAAAGCGGCGACAACAGCGTGTACTGGAGCACCACCAGAAGCATGGCACGTTTCGGATTAATGGCTTTAAATAATGGGAATTGGAATGGCAACCAAATCGTTAATCCTGCGTATTTTCAAAATGCGGTCAATTCTTCCCAAAATATCAATTTAGCGTACGGATATCTTTGGTGGCTCAACGGAAAATCGAGCTATCATCTTCCGCAGACCCAATTTCAGTTTAACGGCAAACTGATTCCAAGTGCTCCGAATGATATGTTTTGTGCTTTGGGAAAAAACGACCAGAAAATTTATGTGGTTCCAAGCAAAAAACTGGTCATCATCAGAATGGGCGATGCCGCGGATAATGTAAATCTTGCTTTGTCTGATTTTGATGATGTGTTATGGCAAAAAATCAATGTGTTGATTGATTAAAAACCGAACGCTGAATATGCGATAAATGTTTTACTGTTTACCCATATTTAGTTCATAAAAAAGCTTTGCCGAATACATTTTTGCAAAGCTTTTATCTAATTTTCTGAATTTAAAAACGTCTACTTTTTCAGTTTTTCTATTCTTTTGATTTCATTCAATAGTAAAGGAAAAGCAGGTAGTGCCATCCCGCCATGATCAAATCCCTGAAGTTCATATAAAGTAGTGTCTTTATGGCCTTTCAGCTTCATCATACGTGCCATGTACGCATTTTCTTCGTATCTGCCTAACAGCTCTTTTTCCCGGTCACCGGTTATGAGGATCAAAGGAGGAGCATCTGCCCTGATGAAATGCAGGGGTGCGTATTCATCAATTCTTGCATCCAGTTCATCAATTCCTCTTTCTTTTCTTGTGGTAAAATGTGAGATCATTTGTCCGCTGAAAGGAACGATTGCAGCAAGTTTATTGGCATCGATTCCATATTTGTTAAGGTACATTTTATTTAACCCAACCATAATTGCCAGATAACCTCCGGCTGAATGTCCGGAAATAAAAATCTTATTTTCATCACCTCCGTATTTTTTAATATTATTGAAAACCCACGCAGTGGCCGCTGCTGCATCTTCGATATATTTCGGGGCGTTTACCTTTGGTGAAAGCCTGTAATTAACACCAATCACGGCAATGCCTTTATTTTTTAATGCCTCAGGAATTTCTTTTTCTCCACCTGTAATTCCTCCGCCATGAAACCAGATCACCGTGGGAAAGTTTTTAACTTTTGCAGGAATATATACATCCAGAACACATCTCTCGTTGATATAAGCATCAGAGGCATTTGTTTTATTATCGTAATAATGAATATTGTTTTCGGTACGGTATTCCTGCGAAAAAAACGGTATTGAAAACAGGGTGAGCATTAAAAATATCAGAATCCTTTTCATTGTAAACTTTTTATTGGTTTAAAGATACAAATTGAAGTTCAGTTATATAAAAAATGAACCCGGAAATATCCGGATTCATGGTTAATTCAGCAAAAAATGTATTTAAAAATTAAAATTAAGCCTTGTAAATACAAACCTTCCGTTTTGCCCAAACTGTGAGGTGGAACGTGAATATACAAATTGATCATTATTACTGGATGCGGGAAGATTTCTGGTCGGATAAATATCAAGCAGATTATTCACCCCTGCCGTAAGTCCGATATTCTTGGTAAACTGGTACGCTACGGAAACATCGGTAATGATTTTGTCGGTAATTTCCTGATGTTCATTAGGAGAAACAATTCCATCTCCGTTGGCATCGATAATATCCGGACTTGTCACTTTACCGAAATAGGTATTTCTAAGATAGAAAATGGCATTTCCCCACGTAAGCTGATTAGACAAACTTGCTTTCACTCTCGGAACGGCTTCTTCCAGATAAACTCTTGAAGCTTCGGAAAAATAGATATTGTCTAGACCGGCCGACTGCAATGCACCTGATGAGTGGATGTTGCCTACTTTTTTTGTCCGGTTAAGGTTGATCGCGAAATTATTATCCAGTTTGAGACCGGAGAATTTTGCGTTGTGGCTTATTACCACATCCAGTCCTTTTGTTTCGGTATCTATGGCATTCGTAAAAAGCTGTACGGCATTTACACCCGCCGCATCAAACGCAGCCTGTGCCTGGGAAGGGACAGCCGCTCTTGTGAACTGTCCGGTAAGAACAATTCTGTCGTCAATTCTGGTAAAATATCCGTCTGCCGTAAAGCTCAGATTTGCAGCAGGTATTCTATACGTGAATCCTACACTTGCAGATTTTGAGGTTTCCTGTTTCAGACCAGGAATTCCCAATAAATTGGCAACTTTGGAATCGTTACTGAAAGTTCCCACTTCCAGAAGCTGTCCATTCGTAAACAATGTAGAAGTTACATTATAATAAATCTGATGAATAGAGGGCGCCCTGAATCCTGTAGAACCTGCAAACCTGAAATTCAGGTTTTGATCTACTTTGATCCTGGAAGCCAGCTTATAGTTGAATGTAGATCCGAAATCCGAATAATTTTCATACCGTACCGCAGCATCAGCCAAAAGCCAATCGGTAAAGTTGAATTCAACATCTGCATATCCGGCAACCGCCTGACGGTTTTTATTGACTGCGTTTTCCGGCCTGAATCCACTGAATACCTGAGATCCTCCCGGAAGTGCCGCTCCAAAAAAATCGGTAGGGCGAGTCGTATTTCCGTTCCATAAATTACCGGAAACATCGTAAGTGGCGTAAGAGGCTTCTTCTCCCGCTGTTATTTTAAAGTTTTCATAACGGTGTTCCGCACCGAAAGCAATATTGATTCCGCTCCATACATCATATTTTTTTGAAAAATCAAGATTGATGGTATTTTGGGAAAACCTCAGTCCTCCTGCATCAAACTCATTCGGAGAATTAAATCGTAAAGAAGTGTTTCCCGTATTTTTGATATCATAATTAAATGAATTTTGTCCAAACGTATTGCTAAAATCAACATTCCAGCCTTTCCAGTTTCCTTTGATTCCTGCCGAAAGAGAAAGATCCTGAATATCCGTTCCAATCTGCGGCAGATATCCGTTCGGGTATAATCCTGTAAAGGTTCTGCTCTGGTTGGGTCTTCTGTAAAAACCTCCGGATGTACCGTGCCTGAAGCTGTAACCGCCAAAAGTATACAACTTCCAGTTGTCATTCAACGGAACTTCAATATTGGCGAAAAGCTGGTGGTTATTCAGTTTCGATTGTCCTACCTGCATATTGAAATCTTTTCTGGTCATTCCGCGATAAGCCAACTCCTGATCGGTTACATTGGCACCCAAAAGCCCCTGTAATGCAGAAATTGTAGTTGCCGACTGAATCTGATTCTGAAAAGCCTGGGAAAAATAGTTTACATCCTGCGCATACTGGTGAATCGTATTAATAATCTGCTGTGAGTTTGCCGAATTATTGATGTTGTTGAACAGTGAAGAAAGATTGACACCGTTATTTAAAGCACGCTGTTCAATCGCATTGTAGGCATTGAAAATGGCTCCGCTTTCCGTTCCCGCTCTGAAAGTAGGATTTCTGAACTGTGACGTCCAGGTAATATTATAAAAACCTCCTCTTTTCCCGATTTTATTTCCGTAATTAAGGTCAATCTGAATATTCTGCCCATCAAAATCTCCGGTATGATCGTTTGCAGCAGGCGTAAGATTTCCGCCGTAGCTTAACTGTCCTGTCAGCTTTCCGGTATCTCTTTTTAGCCCTAAGTTAATCACCCCGGCAATCGCATCGGAACCATATTGTGCGGAAGCACCATCCCTTAAGACTTCAATCCTGCTGATGGCAAAAGACGGAATGGCATTAAGGTCGGTTCCTACGGTTCCTCTTCCCGGTGATCCGTTAACATTTACGAGTGCTGAAGTATGTCTTCTTTTTCCGTTTACCAGAACCAAAACCTGATCCGGACCAAGACCTCTCAACTGTGCAGGGTCCAAATGATCGGTTCCGTCTGCATTGGTCTGTATGGTTGATGTGAATGACGGCGCGATAGCATTAAGAATTTGTCCTATATTGGTCTGCGGTAAAATAACCGAAGATTCTTTAATATTAAACACATCCACCGGAACAGGACTGTCCGTTTTTGATCTCGCTCCGCTTCTGGAACCCAGGATCACAACTTCTTCTACATTATTTGTTTTTAGCGTATCTTTTTCCTGTGCGTAGGTAAATGTTCCCAGGAAAAATAATACTGAAGCTGAAAAAATAGCTTTTTTATTCTTCATACATTGCTCTTTTAATTATTTGAAGCAGCAAATGTAAAGCATATTTATTAGTCCACAAAATTTATAGACTAATAAAATACAGAAATTTAAATCGCCGTTTTTTGTTTTTAAATCTTTGTTAATTTAGCATATTTCAGGATGAGATTCTTTTCACCTTCATGTTGAAAGATCACTTTTGCCTTGATATTCTGAGGATCGGTACCGTCGAGGAAAGTCACTTCACCGATTCCGAACCGGTCGTGTCTCACCTTGTCTCCCACTTCGATATCCTGTGAAGAAGCTCCGCTCGGGTTGATAATTTTTGCCGTGCTTACCGGTTTTAGCTTACGGGGTTCAGCAATTGGTTTTGAATTGTCACTTCTTTCAATGCTTTTCTTTTCAACTTTTTTAAAGCTTCTCATCTCGGACGGATGCTCGTCGAAAATATTAGATTTTACTCCTGAGTTATTGATAAAACGTTTTTCAATGGCCGGATTTACAAATTCCAGATAAATATCATCAATTTCACTCAGGAATCTTGAAGGTTCCGCATCAGTAATTTTCCCCCACTGGAAACGGGAAATAGCATACGAGAAAAATGCCTGCTTTTCGGCTCTTGTTAAGGCAACATAGAACAGACGTCTTTCTTCTTCAAGATCTTCTCTTGTAGACGAACTCATAAAGCTTGGGAACAGGTTTTCTTCCAGACCCACCAGGTGAACCACCGGAAATTCCAGTCCTTTTGAAAGGTGAATGGTCATTAAAGAAACCATATCTTCTTCATTATTTTTATCCTGGGTATCTGCAGAAAGGGCAATATTTTCAAGGAAATTCGGTAAACTCGGATCTCCGTCTTCCAGCTGCATCTGTTCTTCAATAAATCCCTGCATAGAGTTCATCAATTCCTGAACGTTTTCTACGCGGGAAATTCCTTCCGGAGTCTGATCGTCTTTTAAAAACTTAATCAGCCCGCTTCTTTTGGCCACTTCCATCGCTACACTGTAAGCGGTTTCCGTTTTCAACAATACCTGAAATGCTTTGATCATGGACCAGAAATCACTGAGCTTATTCAAAACGCCATTGTTAAAGCCTAAATGTGGTGAATACATTGGAAGATTGTCTAATACTTTCGATACCGAAACATTCTGCGCATCGGCAAAGACAACCAACTTGTTCTGAGTGGTTTCACCGATTCCTCTTGCAGGATAGTTGATGATCCTCATCAATGCTTCCGAATCGTTTTCGTTTACCAATAAACGAAGATAAGCAATAAGGTCTTTTACTTCTTTCCTTTGATAGAATGACAGACCTCCATATACTTTATAAGGAATATTTTTACGTCTTAATGCATCTTCAAATGCCCTTGTCTGGGAATTGGTACGGTATAATATGGCAAAATCGCTGTATTTTCTCTGTTCTCGGTTCCTGGTTTCCCAGATATTTCCGGCCACAAAATTCGCTTCATCGGCATCGGAAAGAGAACGATAAATTTTAATTTTATCTCCTTCTTCATTTTCACTGAAAACATTCTTTTTGAACTGCTGAAGGTTTTTTGCAATGACTACATTGGCAGCATTTACAATATTCTGTGTAGAACGGTAATTCTGCTCCAGGGAAACCGTTACGGCATCCGGATAATCTTTTTTAAAGTTTAAGATATTATAGATATTTGCGCCACGAAATGAATAAATAGACTGCGCATCGTCTCCTACCACGCAGATATTTTCAAATTTTGAAGCCAGTGCTTTTACAATAAGATACTGCGAATGATTCGTGTCCTGATACTCATCCACTAGAATATACCTGAATCGGTCCTGATATTTGGCAAGCACTTCCGGAAAACGTGTAAGCAGCTCATTGGTCTTCAGCAGCAAATCATCAAAATCCATAGATCCGTTCTTGAAGCACTGTTCAACATAGCGCTGATAAATCTGCCCGATGAATTTCATGTTGGCCTTCTCATCCGCTTCAATAAGCTCGGGATTGGCATAATAAGCCTTTACGGTAATCAGATTATTTTTATAGGTAGAAATTCTTGCCTGAACTTTTTTGGGTTTATACAAATCGGCATCAATATTCATATCTTTCAATACTTTTTTGATGACATTCAGGGCATCCTGCTGATCATAAATGGTAAAATTGGAAGGATATCCCAGATAGTGCGCTTCGTTTCTCAGGATTCTTGCAAAAACCGAGTGAAAAGTTCCCATCCAGAGACTTCTTGCATTGCTTTGCCCCACTACTTTGGCAATACGTTCCTTCATTTCTTTTGCTGCCTTGTTGGTAAAGGTTAAAGCTAAAATATTAAAAGGATCTACTCCATTTGTAATGAGGTGCGCAATACGCATCGTAAGTACACGGGTCTTCCCTGAACCCGCGCCCGCGAGAACCATTAGCGGTCCATTTAATGTGGTAACGGCTTCAAATTGTGATTCATTCAGTCCTTTCAGATAATCCTCCATGCTTGCAAAAAATTTTGGGAACACAAAATTAGTGTATTATATGGAGAATTCAAATTCGATGATAATGTAAATAGTGTTAAATTAATTCTTTAATCTTACTAAATAAATTTTCAGAGAAAACTGATAGAAATCGCTCATGCTGATCTAAATTATTTTATATAATGCCTGATTCTTTCCACCATATTTCCCAGATCGAAAGGTTTGGCGATAAATTCGTCTGCGCCGGCATCTAGTGCAGACTGCTCCAGCCCGCGGCTTGCCGACATGATGAGTACGGGAATGTCCTGAAAATGTTCATGAGCCTTGATGAGTCTGCAAAAATCTCTGCCGTCTTCACCGGACAGCCACATATCCATTAAAATAACATCGGGTTTCTTATAAGGGTCCAGTGCATTAAACATTTCTGAACCTTTATAAAATTTGGAAACTTCAAATCCCTCAAAATCAAGCATCATTTCAATAGAATCAACAATCGCGGGACTGTCATCCACTACCATAATTTTTGCAGCATTAGACATGGTAACTTAAATTAATTTTTATACTTGGGGATTCTGAAGCAAAAATCAGACCCTTCTCCTTCTACAGAAGAAACAAAAATTTCTCCGCCCGTCCTTCTTATAATTTCGGCCGAGATAAAAAGTCCCAGTCCGAGCCCTGAAAATGTATAGTCTTTTGATCCATTGATCCGGTAATACTGTTCAAAAACTTTCGATTGTTTATCCTGAGGAATACCGATTCCAAAATCTTTAACATTAAATTGCGCCTGATCTCCGTGTAAGCTCGTGGATATATGTACTTCATCAGCATCCGGAGAATATTTGATGGCGTTGCTGATAAGGTTGGCAATCACCTGGGATATCCTGTGACGATCTGCAAAAACTTCTCCGATTGTGCCGGATCTGCTTACAAAAAGTTTATGTCTAGAAGTCATTTGCTGTTCTTCCACTACTTCATCCACCAGTTTATCAAAATCAAACAGAGACTCATTGAGCTGCATTTGTCCTTTCTGGATCTTGGTTACATCAAGCAATTCGTTGATAAGTCCCGTTAAAAGATCAATCTGGTAATCCATTCTTCTGGCAACGTTTGCATTTTTAGGATCGCCCGCCTTTTCAAGATTGTTTTTGATGAATTGCGTATATAATTTCAGGCTGGTAAGCGGTGTTTTAAGCTCATGGCTTGCTATTCCCAGAAAATTATCTTTCTGGGTTTCGAGTTGCTTGAATTCGTCAATATCCGTAAAAGTCCCTGTCCATTGGTTAACTTCCCCGCTTTCGGAAAAATTGGGAATTGCTCTTCCTAGAAACCATCTGTAATTTCCTTTCTGCATAGGATCCCCAAGTTCATATTCCATCACGAAAGGGGTATTGGTTTTTACACATTCTTCCCAAGCCTCATCGACTTTTCTTATGGTTTCCGGCCTCATCATTCTTTTTACAAGGCTGGTCTGGTTTTCGTTTTCCGTTGAGCCGGTGTATCGGTACCAACTTTTATTCATATAGGTAATTTCACCTTTTGTATCGCAAGTCCACACAAACTGAGGCATGGAATCTGCAAGGTCCCGGAATTTCTTTTCCCTTTCCTGAATTTCTTTTTTTGCCATTACCAGATCTGTAATGTCCACGGCCATGTTCAGGATGGCATACACTTCTCCATTAGGACTTTTCAGAGGTTTGTAAGAAAAGTCGTAATAAAATGTCTGAAGTTTTCCATTTACTATAAGATCTGCGCTGGCTTCCTTCGAAGCATACGTTTCTCCGGTTTTAAAAATATTTTTCAGAATCCCTATAAATGGCTGTCCCTCAAGTTCAGGAAGCGCATCCTCAAGTTTCATCCCTACTACAGAAGAACTTTTACCCCAGGTTTTAAGCATCTGATCGTTGGCAAATTCTATGTAAAGATCTTCTGTTCTGTAAATGGCTATCGGATAATCAGATTTTTTGATGAGATGCTCAAAACGGTATTCACTTTCCTTAAGCTTTCTTTCTGAAGAGATCTGATCAGTAACTTCGGTTGCAACGATGCTTATTCCGATGATTTTTTTATCATCATTATAAACAGGAGCGAAAATAAAAGTAAAAAAATATTCGTCATATTTACCGTATTTTTCTAAAAATACAGGCCATTTGTTTCCTTTAAAAATTTCTCCTGTACGGTACACATTTTCTAAAATTTCCTTGAAACCCTGATCTATTATTTCAGGAAGTATCTCAAATAAAGATTTGCCAATAACAGAAGTTTGTTTACCCCAGATTTCCAACATCTGCGGATTGGCACTGTTGATGCTGAAATTGTCACCGGTGAGCAGACACATGGCTACGGGCGCCTGGCTAAAGAGGGTAATAAGCGACTCCTGTGAAACATTTTGCTCTAAAAAGCTTTTCATTATTTTAGGATTGTTTATTGTAAAAATACTTCATATTCCGAATACTATAAAATAAAATAATACCACGCAATGGCGGTATTTTGAATAAATATACGACTTTTTGGAATGCAGCTTTTAAATTTTATACAACTATTTTTATAGTAAATTATATCCATCAATTGCTACATTCAAAAATAAAAATACTTATAATATTTATTTTCAGATAGTAATACTTTTTTTTGAATATTAATTCTTTAATACCAATAAGGTTGAATTGCAGAATCAAGCTAATGAACCTTCCAATTTAAACAGATTCTAAAGTCTGAAAAATTATCCTGGCAAGATTGTAACATTTAAAGTAAATTTGGCACTAATTGACAAAACAATTTCTATTTTATGAAAAAGCGACTTCTTTCTGTTGCAGCAGCGGCATTCTTCGGAATGGCTTTGAATGCGCAACAAATTAAATTTGAAGAGTATGACTTACCAAACGGTCTTCACGTAATCCTTCACCAGGACAATTCGGCACCAGTTGTAACAACAGGGGTAATGTACCATGTGGGTGCAAAGGATGAAGTAAAAGGGAGAACCGGTTTTGCTCACTTCTTCGAGCACCTTTTATTTGAAGGAACCCCTAATATTAAAAGAGGCGACTGGTTCAAGATAGTTTCTTCAAACGGAGGACAAAACAACGCTAATACAACAAACGACAGAACGTATTATTATGAAACATTCCCTTCCAACAATGAACAGCTGGGTCTTTGGATGGAGGCTGAAAGAATGCGTCATGCTGTAATCAACCAGGTGGGCGTTGATACTCAGAGAGAAGTTGTAAAAGAAGAGAAAAGATTAAGAATGGACAACCAGCCTTACGGAAATCTTTTTTCAACCATTCAAAAGAATTTATTTACCAATCACCCTTACAACTGGCCAACCATCGGTTCTATGGAAGATCTGAACTCCGCGAAACTTGAAGAGTTCCAGGCATTTTATAAGAAATACTATGTTCCGAACAATGCTACTTTAGTGGTTGCAGGAGACATTAAACCAGAACAGACTAAAAAATGGATTCAGGAATATTACGGAGGAATTCCCAAAGGAACGGTTTATCCTAAAAACTTCCCTAAAGATGCTCCTATCACTCAGGAAAAAGAAGTAACCGCTACGGATCCTAACATCCAGCTGCCAGCTTATGTTTTTGCTTACAGAACACCGGGTAATAAAGAAAAAGATGCTTATATTTTAGATATGCTTTCTTCCTATCTAAGCAGCGGTAAATCTTCTGTCTTATATAAAAAGTTAGTAGATCAGGATAAAAAAGCATTACAGGTAGCTGCTTTCAACCAGGGTCTTGAAGATTACGGAATTTTTGCGTTCTTCGCAATTCCTATGGGGCAGACTACAAAGGCAGCTTTACAAGCCGATATTGATGCTGAAATCAAAAAGCTTCAGACAACTCTTATTTCTGAAGAAGATTATCAGAAACTTCAAAATCAATTTGAAAATCAGTTTGTAAACTCCAACTCAAGCATCCAGGGAATTGCCGCTTCATTGGCAACGAACCACGTTTTGATGGGCAATACTAATCTTATCAATAAAGAAATTGATATTTACAGATCAATCACCAGACAGGATCTTCAGAATGCTGCTAAAAAGTATCTTAATTCCAACCAAAGAATAATCATCAATTACGTGCCTGAAAAAAAGTAAAAACTGATACGGGTTATTATTGATTATTAAAATTAAATTTTTACAAATGAAAAAGCAATTAACATATATAGCTGCAGCGTTTTTATTCGCAGGAACGATTTCAGCACAGAAAATAGATCTTAATGCAATGCCGAAACCGGGACCAACTCCCGTGATCAATATTGCAAAGCCAAAAACTTTCCAATTAAAAAATGGCCTTACGGTGATGGTGGTGGAAAACAACAAACTGCCAAGAGTAAACGCTAGTCTTAGTATGGACAGACCACCTTATTATGAAGGAAACGTAGCCGGAGTAAGCGAAATTATGGCAGAACAGTTCGAAAACGGAACTACTACAATGAGTAAGGATGATTTCAACAAGAAAGTTGACTATCTTGGAGCGAATCTATCTTTCTCTTCAAACGGAGCTTCGGCAAATTCACTTTCAAAATATTTCCCTCAGGTATTGAGCTTAATGGCTGATGCGATTATTAATCCTAAATTTTCAGCAAAAGAAATTGAAGATTCGAAAGAAAGAGCAATTGAAGGATTAAAATCTGAAGAAAAAAATGCTTCTGCGATTGCTTCAAAAGTATCTAACGCCTTAATGTATGGTAAGAACACTTCAAGAGGAGAATTTGAGACGGTAGAAACCATCAACAAAATACAGCTTGCGGATGTACAGAATATTTACAAAAAATATTATGCTCCGGATAATGCTTATCTTGTAATTGTAGGTGATGTAAAATTTGAGAAGGTAAAACCAATGATCGAAAAGGCATTCAGCGGATGGAAAAAAGCGAATACGCCGATTACTCCGGTAGAGCCTGCATCTAACGTTGCCACTACAGAAATCAATGTTGTTGACGTACCTACCGCTGTACAGTCTGTGGTTTCGGTAAATAACATCAACAATTTAAAAATGAAGGATCCGAATTACTTCCCTGCTACTATGGCCAACTATATTCTTGGCGGTGGCGGTGAAGCCAGACTTTTCATGAACCTTCGTGAAAAAAACGGATTTACTTACGGAGCCTATTCCAACATGAGTGCAAGCAAGTATTCTCCACAATTCTCCGCTAGCGCAAGTGTAAGAAATGAGGTTACAGATAAGGCAGTGAAGGAATTCATGAATGAGCTTAACGGGATTTCCAGTGTAAAGCCTGAAGAGCTTGAAAATGCCAAAGCAAAACTGAAAGGATCATTCATTATGTCTCTTGAACAGCCGGCAACCATTGCAAGATTTGCCCTGAACCAGAAAATTTATGATCTTCCGGATGATTTCTATACCAATTATCTGAAATCAATCGATAAAGTAACTGCTGCTGATGTTTCCAGTGCGGTGAATTCTACAATTTACCCAACTAAGAGCAGAATTTTCATTGCCGGTAAAGCATCTGATATTTCTGAAGGACTGGAAAAACTGGGTTATCCTGTAAAATATTACGATAAAGATGCCAATCCGGTAGCAAAACCAACAGCACAGAAAGTGGATGCCAGTGTAACGGTAGCTTCTGTAGCAGATAAATATCTTGATGCCATCGGTGGAAAAGCAAACCTTTCTAAAATTTCTTCTTATACCGTAAATGCTGCTATGTCAATACAAGGCCAGAATATCGACATGAAAATGGTAAAAGCACAGGGTGGAAAAGAAATGACACAGGTAACCGCTATGGGACAGGTTGTTCAGAAACAGGTATTTGACGGAAAGACCGGATATTCTGAGCAAATGGGGCAAAAAGTTCCTATGAAGCCTGAACAGATTGCAGAAAAGCAAAAGAATACCGAGCTTTTTGAAGAGATGGCCTTTGCAAAATCTCCTGAATATAAATTAGCCGGGATTGAAAAAGTGGGAGGAGAAGATTCTTATGCAATCAAAGGACCTGAAACCACCTATTATTATAGTGTGAAAACAGGACTGAAAACCGGAGAAACAAGAACGGTTAAAGCGCAGGGCCAAGAAGTAAGTGTTCCTACCACGTTCTCGGATTACAAAGATGTTGCAGGGGTAAAAATGCCTTACACCATTTCTGTAAATCAAATGGGAATGGATATGACCATGAAGGTGAAATCTTATGAAATAAATCAGGCAAAAGATTCTGATTTTAAATAAGGCTTCTTATTTTTATATAAAAACGGCAACCATTGTTGCCGTTTTTTATTTTTTATCAAATTTGAGACTATCTTTCTTTGTCATTCGGTAAAAAAAGATTAAATTTGCCCATTCAAAAGATATCAAATTAATGGATTCTATATTTATACTATTGATGGTTCTTATTATGATCGCCAGCATTCTTCTGGTAATCATTGTTATGGCTCAAAATCCAAAAGGAGGAGGTCTTTCCAGTACTTTCGGGGGAGCATCTTCTGCACAGTTTGGTGTACAGAGAACCAACGACTTTATGGAGAAAGCAACATGGACTTTAGGAGCAACGATTATTGTTCTTATCCTTTTAAGCGTTGTGATTACAGGTAAACCTTCCGCTGCCGCGCCTGCGCAGGTTCCGGCATCGAAAGAAGCTCCGGCTAAGCAATCTTCTGCTCCGGCTGCCACTACAACGACAACAACACCGGCTCAGACTCCTCCTGCTCCAACCAAATAAGCAAATAACATCTCATATAATAAAAGCAACTCCTGCGAGTTGCTTTTTTTTATAATATACCCATTGGCATTTTTGATTCATTTTCGTCACTTTGAGTAGATTTTTGAAAAAAAATCGTATCGAAAAGTTTATAATTTTGAAGATAGATTCCATTCTCGATACATTTTTTTTCCACTTTGTTGCAAAAAAACACTCCTTTAGATTTGTAAAAAGAAATTGATACATTTATTAACAAGAGAAAAAGTGTTTAAGTAAACTAAGATCTACTCCGAGAAAAACTCATCCTTCGATTAAGACTTAAACACTTTCTTATCATAAACTCGAAGTGACGAAGCTACTATAAAAATTTTTCAAAATACACAATGGTAATATGATATTATCTGTTTGAAAACTTATTCTTTATTCCTGAAAGCATTCCAGTAGTCATTCTGTGCATCACCAAAAAGACAATCAATAAAGGAATCAAGGGACATTTTATACAACACATCGGGATCTATTTTTTTGAAGTCTGTTTTGAAAAATTCAGGATCCAGTTGAATGTCCTCCCTGTCTATAATGAAAATATTATTTGGATTGTAAAAAGGATAATTCCTGATATCGGAATTGGTAGTGATGAGTTTTCTTCCCGAAGCCAGCACTTCAAACGTTCTGATGGTCAAACCATGCTGAAAAGGTTTATTGATATCAAGAACCGATTTTGATTTCTTATAAAAATCAATGATCTGCTGATGATTTAATTTTTCAAAGCTTACTTTGGAAATATCAAATTCCTTTAAATGTTTATCAATTATCTTTTTCAATCGGAAAGAAACACGTCCCATTGCATAATAATAGAAATATGATCTTAAGTTGAGGCTATCCGCAACAGCCCTAACCTTCTCTCCCACTATATACCGGTCTGTATGCGCACTGCCGATAAACACAACATCATATTGTGGCGGCTGAGAATTCAGATTCAGGTTTTTATATTCATCCAGGTAGAACAGCGGTCTGAAATTCAGATTATATTTTATTGAATCATGATATTCAAAGGTGAATTTTTTATCAAAATAAATAAGATTTGAAATGAGATCAGGATATTCTTTCAATGGATCAAAATTATAATAGATCATTTCCATTTGAGGATTAATCTCCTTTATTTTTTCAAGAAAAAAGGCAGGAATAGCCTCTCCTTTAATCAGAAAGAAAAAATCATAACTATTGTCCTGAATTTCATTTAAAATCCGGTTATAATATTCTTTTATTTTTAAGTGATAGAACCTTTTGTTAAAGCGGATAATTCCTTTTGAAAAGTTGGAATTAGAAGGCCTTTCATCATAAAAATCAACCTCAGCTCCCAATTCAGAAAGCCTTCGTAATATGGCTTTTTCATAATTAAAAAAACTGACTGATAAAAAGAGTATTTTTTTGCCATGCAGATGTATCATTTTAAAAGTCCTTTTACTTTCATCTCATCCAGAGATTCCTTGAATTTTACATCCTGAATATTCTGCTGCAATACCCAGTTGGTAAATTTAGACATTCCCTCTTCAAAAGAGATTTCCGGCTGGAAATTAAGTTTTGATTTTATTTTGCTGATGTCTGCAAAATTATGCCTGATATCTCCTAAACGAAACTGTCCCGATACATTAATATGGAAATCAATATTATAAAATTTTCTGAGGTTTTCCGCCACCGTAGTTACTGAAGTGGAAACACCTGTTCCAACGTTAAAAATCTCTCCGTTGGCTGCATCATTCTCAATACATTTTATGGTAGCCCTCACCGCATCATCCACGTGAATAAAATCGCGGGATTCGTTTCCGTCTTCAAAGACGTTGATATCATTTCCGTTAAGGATCTGTGATGAAAATATTGATAAAATACCGGTGTAAGGATTCAATAAAGACTGTCCTTCACCATACACATTCTGAAACCGCACCGCTACCGGCGCCACTCCCATTGATGAGCAGGCGGTCATCACCATCTGTTCCTGGGTATATTTGGTAATTCCGTAAATGGAAGTGGGGTGGATTTTCGCTTCTTCATCCGTAGGCAAAGCACGAAGCATCTGCCCGTCCGGATAAATGATCTCAAAAATACCGTTGCGCATTTCTTCTATATTTCTTGGCTTGGGATAGATCAATCCTAATTCCGGATGAAGATACTTTCCTTCGCCATACACTGCTCTTGAAGAGGCGATCACTACTTTTTTTACACGGTGAGGGTTATTCACGAGAAGATCCAGCATTATTGCCGTCCCGGAAACATTCACTTCCGTATACTTTTCGATCTGGTACATTGATTGTCCTGTTCCTGTTTCGGCAGCAAGATGAACGATTACTTCCTGGCCGTCAATTGCTCTTTCCCAGTCTTCAGGATTTACCACATCACCTTTAATGAAATTCACTTTACCTAAAATGCTCCTATAGAGCGGAGAATCATCTTCCGGATTTTGTCCGTGGATCTGGGAAGAAAGATTATCCAGAACCGTAACCTCATATCCTTTTCTCTTGAGTTCCAGCGACAGCTTGCTTCCAATAAATCCGGCTCCTCCCGTGATCAGAATCTTCTCCATGTTGTTATTTTACTTTTTCCCATTTTTGGGTTTCGAAATTATATTTTTTTACCATTTTGGCAGGTGCTCCCACAATGACACAATAATCCGGAAATGCTCCCTTCACAACGGAGTTTGCTCCCACAATACATTGCTTTCCCAGCTTGGTTCCTGCCATGATGGCTGCACCCATCCCGATATAGCAGTTTTCTCCGATTATCGTTTCATTAACTAGGTATTCCTGCTTTACGATATGTTGATTTAGTTCCTGATAATCATGGTCAATATTGGTTATAAAAACATTGGCCAGTATCAGCGAACTTTTCCCGATGGTAAGATTTCCGGCAGAAGTAATGTGCACATTCTGGGAAATCACCACATCATCCTCAATATGTATATTTCCTTTACGGTGAACTTCCATTCTGAGATGCGGAAAGATACGCACTTTTTTACCTATAAAAACATTTCGGGTACCCATCAGGAATATCGGTCTGCCCAAATAGGAAGGGAAACCGAACTTTCCGAAAAAGGGAGCATAGATAACTGCCCGTATTGCCCAAAAGATTTTATAGATCATATCTTGGTTTTAAAAATCCGTACAATATATTTCAATTTTGAGAATATAAAAAATAAAATATATTCAAAATAATGAATTCTTCTTGAGAGATACATTTCGTGAAGGTTTTTCTGTATGCCTTTTTCCATTTCCGGAAGATTGGCAGAAAGTCCGGATACTCCGAAAGATCTTTTTCCCCCGCCTGTAAATACCAGCTCTTCTCCGAGAATGTACATTGAATTGTTTTTGGAAATTTTCATCCAGTAATTGGCATCTTCAGAGTATTGCTGATTTTCATCAAAAAAACCGGTATTCTCGAGAACTTTCTTTTTAAATATTGCTGTGGAAGTCTGCCCATCCACTCTTAACAATAATTTCCTGAGGGTAATTTTGGCAAGATTGATTGCGTTTTTTTTATAGGGAAACCATATTTTTTCGCCGTTTCTGAGGCTGGTAATGAAATCCACATTCAGAGTTTTATCTTCCAGGAACCTCATCTGCTTTTGAGTTTTTGCAGGAAGCCATTCATCATCAGAATCCAGAAAGGCAATATAGTTGCCGGTTGCTGCTTTCAAACCTGCATTCCTGGCTTTGGAAACCCCGCCGTTTTCCTGGCTGATGATCTTAATATGCATTTCAGGATGAATATCTCTGTAGTTTTCTACAAGTGTTTTGCTGTTATCCGCAGACCCGTCGTTGATGATAATGATCTCAAACTGATCAAGATCATAATCCTGATTTCTTACGGAATCAAGGGCCCGGATTATCGTTTTTTCAGCATTAAACATAGGAATTATTACAGAGATCATATTCTAAATACTTTATATAAGATTATGACTTCTCTTCATTATACGGAAGCCTGTTGATGATTGATCTTCCCAGCGATATCTCATCGGCGTATTCCAATTCGTCGCCAACAGAAATACCTCTTGCGATGCTGGAAAAATTAATATTGAAATTTTTAAATTTTTTATAAATATAATAGGCTGTAGTATCGCCTTCCATCGTTGCGCTCAGGGCAAAAATAAATTCTTTCACCCTTCCTTCACTGATTTTTTTTTCGATACTCGGAATGTTCAGCTGGCTGGGTCCTACACCTTCCATAGGAGAAATTTTACCTCCTAAAATCAGGTATTTCCCGGTATATTTCCCGGTATTTTCAATCGCAATCACGTCGCGTACATCTTCCACAATACAAATCAGCTCGTCATGTCTTTTCGGATTGCTGCAGATCTCGCACACTTCAAAATCTGAAAAATTATGACATTCTTTGCAGTATTTGATATCATTCACCAGACTGATGAGAGAATTTCCCAGACTTACTGATCGGGAGGCCGGCTGCTTCAATAAATGCAGCGCTAAACGCAATGCCGTTTTTCTGCCTATTCCCGGGAGGCCGGAAATTTCATCCACTGCTTTTGCCAAAACTTTACTAGGGTAATCCATAACACAAAAATAAGTAAAAAGATTCAGAATATTTTCAGAATGCTCCGAAGCAATTCTCTTTCCGGAAAGGTTGCCGCAGGGTGAAAGGAACTTTCCCGGTTACCGGAAAAGTTGTTACCAGGGTGCGGGGAGCTTTCCCGGTCTCCGGAAAGTTTGTCGCAGGGGTGCAGGAGACTTTCAAGGTTACCGGAAAACCTGGTACACGGGTGAAAGAAGCTTTCAAGATTTTAGCCTAAATTAATCTTAAATGTTCATAAAATAATTACTTTTTAAATTAAATGAAGTTAAGATACCCCCTGTTTTAAAGCAATTAATATTATCTTTGATCCACTAAATATTAACTTGAAAAATAAACGAAATGGTACTTAACAATTTAAATTATCCACTGGATTTTAAATTTAAGATTACAACATTGGCCAGTGATTTTAACATCACGGACAGAAATGGTAACTACGTAGCGTATGTCCGCCAGAAAATGTTTAAGCTGAAGGAAGATGTTATTGTTTTTAATGATGAAAGCAAATCCAAAGAACTTTTCAGGATCAAAGCCAATCAGTGGATTGATTTTAATGCGTCCTATTCTTTAACTGAAATTGCCACCGGAAGAAACTTCGGGAGAATGGCCAGAAAAGGAATGCGTTCTTTTTGGAAAGCCAGCTATGACGTTCTGGATGCCAATGATCAGCCGAAATTCAAAATTCAGGAAGACAGTGCATGGGTACGTTTTTTTGACCACCTGGTAGGTGAAATCCCGCTTATCGGTGCATTTACAGGATACTTCCTGAACCCGTCTTACACTGTGACCGGCATTGACGGAAAAGAATATTTTAAACTAAAAAAAATGCCGTCATTTTTCGGAAGAAGATTTCAGCTTGACCGCATCATCGATATTGATGATGAAGAAGAAAGCCTTGTAATCCTTTCTTTATTGATGATGACACTTCTTGAGAGAGCAAGAGGATAACTAATATACCGTAAACAATGAAATATTTTATCATTTTCTTTTCAGCTTTTCTGTTAGTTGCCTGTAAAAAAGAACAGCAGGGATCTCAGAATGCCGCTTCAGCAGATTCTTCTAACATAGTTAAAGATAGTACAGCTACCGATCTTTCATCAAAGAAAATCGCTGTCGAAACCTTCCCTTTTCCTTCGGAAATCAAGGAATGTTCATGCTATTTTGCCAAAAGCAAAGCAGATTTCCTGGACGAAAAATATATTTACGCTGATGATGCCGGGAAAACCGCATACATGAAACTCGACGGTAAAAGAATCGCTTTAAACCTGATCTCTTCAAGTGATATGGAAGTTGATGAAGAGCTAAGCAAGGAAATTGAAAATGATGATTATAAAATTTCCGTAAAAGGTAAAAAAATAAAAGGTGAAGAAGCATTGTTGTTTGAAGGAATCCTCACCATTGAAAAGCCGGACGGAACGGTCGTTAAAATGCCAATCTACGGTGAATGCGGATGCTAAAGCTTCCTATGCCGGTAAAAATACTGCTTCCGATCATCCGGAAGCATTTTTTATTTTGTAATTTTGATAAAAATAAATTTCAATGGAGCTATCTACTATAGAACCGCAGATTATCTGGAAGAATTTTTCCAAATTGAATGCTGTTCCGAGACCCTCAAAAAAAGAAGAAAAAGTAATTGCATTCATCAAAGAATTCGGTGAAAACTTAGGATTGGAAACCACTGTTGATGAAGTTGGTAATGTGATCATCAAAAAGCCGGCAACACCGGGAATGGAAAACCGCAAATCGGTAGTTCTTCAGTCACACCTGGACATGGTATGCCAGAAAAACAACGACGTAAATTTCGATTTTGAAACAGAAGGTATCAAAATGGAAGTGGACGGTGATTGGGTAAAAGCAAAAGGAACCACTCTGGGAGCTGATAACGGACTTGGCGTCGCCACGATCATGTCAATCCTGGAAAGCAAGGATATTCCGCATCCTGATCTCGAAGCTCTTTTTACGATCGATGAAGAAACCGGAATGACAGGAGCTCTAGGCTTAAAACCTGGACAATTGACCGGGCAGATTCTCCTCAACCTGGACACAGAAGAAGACGACGAAATTGATATTGGCTGTGCCGGCGGCATTGACGTTACTATTTCACAGGACTATAATACGGAAGTTGCAAAAGGACAAATCATCAGAGTTGAAATAAAAGGCCTTCAGGGTGGTCATTCCGGAATGGATATCCACAAAGGTTTCGGTAATGCCAATATAATTCTGGGCAGAATTCTTTATAAAGCACTCGAAAAAGAAAATATCCAGCTGATTTCCATAGATGGCGGCGGACTGAGAAATGCCATTCCAAGAGAAGCGGTAGCGATTGTTTCCGTAAGAAATGCACAGGAATTCATCGAAGAGATATCTAACGGATTGAAAAAAGAAATTCTTGAAGAGTTCGCAACCGTAGAACCTAATCTTCATATCAACATTGAAAATTCAACCACGTCGGAAAAAGCTCTTTCCGAGGAAGATTCAAGAAAAATTATTTTAACACTGAAGTCACTTCACAATGGTGTTTACCGAATGAGTCCTGATGTAAAAGATCTTGTGGAATCTTCCAACAACGTTGCAAGAGTAGAATTAAAAGAAGGCGCATTAAAGATTTTAAACCTTTCAAGATCTTCCGTAGAGTCATCAAAAGATTCTGTAGCGGAGCAGCTAAAATCCGTGGCAGACCTTGCGGGAATGAAAACGGTATTCAGTGGTTCATATCCCGGATGGAAACCAAAACCCGGCTCGGAAATTGTAAAGCTGATGGAAAAAATTTATACTGAAAAATTCGGTGACAAACCTCATGTTGTAGCCTGCCACGCCGGTCTTGAATGTGGAATCATCGGAGCTAATTATCCTGATATGGAAATGGTGAGCTTCGGGCCTACGATCAGAGGGGCACATTCGCCTGATGAGAAAGCGAATATTCCTTCTGCACAGAAATTCTGGAGCTTTACGAAAGATATTTTAGCAAATATTCCTTTAAAATAACATTGTAAAATTGCTATATTGAATATCCAAAATTATTTGATTTTGGATATTTTTCATTTTAAAGCATTATTATTTTCAATATAAAAGTTATAAATTTGAATAAATAATACAAATTATGAACACGCAGACTCTTAGTGAAAAACTTGAATTAATTCAATGGTTATCAACATTGGAGGACACTTCTATTATAAAAAAATTAATTCAGTTCAGAAAAGAAGAAACGAAAGACTGGTGGGATTCTATTTCGGAAGAAGAAAAAATGTCAATCGAAAAAGGAATATCCGAAGCAGATAACGATCAATTAAAACCCCAATCTGAGGCCAGAAAATTGTATGGGAAATGGTTATAAAATTTTTTGGACTCCCAATGCTCTGAATGAATTAGACAGACAATAGAATATCTTCAAAATAATTTTACAGATAAAGAAATCAAGAAATTTGTTCATAAACTTGAAAGTATTACCAAAATTATTTCTCAAAATCCGAATATATTTCCAAAATCCGAAGGGAAAAATATTCATAAGGCAGTCATTCTCGAATTCAATACCATGTATTATCGTATAATAAAATGTAATATTGAAATCTTATCTTTCTTTTCAAACAGACAGTCTCCTCAAAAAAGAAAATTTTAATCTTAACAATGAAAAGCATCACCGTATTCTGCGGATCAAGTTTTGGTTCGGAAGATATTTATAAAGAGCAGGCAGCGCTGCTCGGACAAACGCTGGCGAAAAATAATATACAATTGGTTTATGGCGGCGCAAATGTAGGCCTTATGGGAGCCGTTGCCGATGGTGCATTGGCCGGAGACGGAAAAGTGTTGGGTGTTCTTCCCTATTTTCTACAATCCAAAGAAATTGCCCATAACCAGCTTACCGAACTAATGCTGGTGGAAACCATGCACGAAAGAAAGACCAAAATGAATGAATTGTGCGATGGTGTCATCGTACTTCCGGGAGGTTACGGTACGCTGGAAGAGTTCTTTGAAATGATTACCTGGGCACAGCTTGGCCTTCATCAAAAACCGATCGGCATTCTTAATATTGACGGATTTTATGATGATTTAATAAACCTTGTTCAGAATATGGTGGAAAAAGGATTTTTAAAACAAATTAACCGCGATATGCTGCTGATCAGTAATAATATTGATGAATTGCTGGAAATGATGAGAAATTATAAAGCTCCGAGGGTGGGAAAATGGATTTCTAAGGATGAAGTTTAAAATGATGTAAGCTATGAAAAAAATATTTCCTTTCTTTTTTATCTTTCTGAGTAGCTTTCTAATGAGCCAAAAACAAGATAGAAAGAATTTAATAAAAGGGAAATGGGACTTTAAAGTCTTTGATGATACAATTGCATTTCCTATTCTTCCTGAAATTAATATCAAAACCAGCAATAAGATTTTTTTAAATTCTATAGAGTTTGAAGACAACACATTTTCTGCTAAAAATAAATTAGACAAATTTGAAGGAAAATGGGTTATTCTTGGAAACAATCTGATTTTATATTTTTCAAATAAAGTCTCTCTTTTGTATGAGATAATGAGATTGAATAATGACAGATTAGAATTAAAAGAAGAAGGGATGTTAGTGCCTAATTTAGGATATCAAAGAAGAAATTAGATAAAAAAATTCCCAAAGAATAATCTTCGGGAATTTTATATTTAGATTAAAAAATTTTTAAGGATAAGGAGCAATTTCCACTTCCAGCCCTTCCATTTCGGGAACGATATGCAATTGGCATCCCAATCTACTGTTGTCCTGCACATGGAAAGCTTCTCCAAGCATTGCATCTTCTTCAGCTCCCATTTCTTCCAGTCCCGGATCATTAACCACGTAAACCTGACAGGAAGCGCACATCGCCATTCCTCCACATACGCCAATAGTTCCTTCTTCTGCCAGTTCGTACGAACGAATAATCTCCATCAGATTCATCGACATATCGGTGGGAGCTACCACATCATGGGTAACGCCTTCCCGGTCGGTGATTTTTATATTTATATCACTCATTTTAATTGATAATTCTTTGTTAATGGTTGGTGGCGGTTATTTTAACATTGAACCGCCAACAGGCAACAAATTTAGTCAATTTTTTTCACAACTGCTTTTTCGGCTTCTTTTCGGCTTCCGTCGAATCCGTCTACTCCACTTACTGTTGTATACTTTAAAACGAATTTTTTACCCGGATTCAGCCTGTTATAAACACTCTGACACATTAAGGTAGCTTCGTGGAAACCGCAAAGGATAAGTTTTAGTTTTCCAGGATAGGTGTTGATGTCTCCGATGGCATAAATTCCGTCGATATTTGTTTGGTAATCTAAAGCATTGTTGACAACAATTGCGTTTTTCTCAATATTCAGTCCCCAGTTTCCGATCTCTCCTAATTTTGGAGTCAGTCCGAATAAAGGAATAAAATAATCTGTTTCAATATCGTATGGGTCTTGCCCGTCGATAGCTACTGTAATTGCTTCCACTTTCCCGTCACCTTTAACAGCAGTAACTTCGGCAGGGGTAATTAATTTTATTTTTCCTTGATTTTTAAGATCCTGCACTTTTTCCACGGAATCCAAAGCGCCACGGAATTCGTTTCTTCTGTGAATCAGCGTTACCTCGCTTGCCACGTTGGAAAGGAAAATACTCCAGTCCAGCGCAGAATCGCCACCTCCTGCGATCACTACTTTTTTATTTCTGAAATGTTCAGGCTCTTTTACAAAATATTCAAGTCCTTTTTCTTCATAATCGGCGATGTTTTCAATGGCAGGTTTTCTGGGCTCAAAAGTTCCTAATCCTCCTGCAATGGCAATTGCTTTTGCGCGGTGAACAGTTCCTTTATTGGTAATTACTTCAAACCATTCGTCATCAACTTTTGTGTAGGAAACAGCGGTCTCCCCTAAGGTAAATCCAGGCTGGAACTGTTTAATCTGTTCCATCAAATTATCAATAAGTTCTCCTGCATTTACAGATGGATAACCCGGAATATCGAAAATAGGTTTTTTGGGATAAAGCTCGGCCAACTGTCCTCCGGGCTGTGGAAGCGCATCAATGATATGGCACTTCATTTTTAGTAAACCTGCTTCAAATACAGCAAAAAGCCCGGTAGGCCCGGCTCCTATGATCAATATATCGGTCGTTATCATAATAATAAGATAATTTAATTATACTTGTGGCTGCAAATTTACTAATTTTAATGCGAAGCATATTTAATTCAGTCTAAATAAAAAACTGAGATTTATCAAATAGATTTTGAAATCCGGAGTTATTTTTATTTGGCAATGTTTTTGTAAAATTTTGAGTATGAAAAAATTTTTGAGTATTATTTTGGTGTTTCTGTTTACATTAAGTTTTAGCCAGATCACCAATATTGCAGATGGTGAATCTATTAGCCTGCGAATCCATTACGGTTTTCTCAATGCGGGAACGGCTAATTTAACAGCAAAAAAAACAGCCTACAGAGGAGTTCCGCATTTGTATGTGAGAGGAACCGGCCAGACAACAGGAGCTGTGAGAGCATTTTTTAAAGTTGATGACCTTTATGAAAGTTATATTAATATGAATACTGAACTTCCGAGTTTTTATGTTAGAAATGTAAAAGAAGGAAGTTATCGTCAGCATCTTGAGACAACTTTTAATCATGATAATAATACATTGGTTCTTACGGATAAAAAAACACCTGCCAATGGTTCTAAAGTTTTAAAATCCGTGAGAGGAGTACAGGATATGCTTTCTTGTTTTTATTATCTGAGGAGCAAAAGTGTTTCAGAACTAAAGGTAGGAACGGTAATAAATATGAATGTATGGATTGATGATGAAATGTTTCCTTTTCAGCTAAAGGTTACCGGAACAGAAAATCTTAAGACTAAGTTTGGTACTATTAATTGTTTAAAAATTATTCCATCCGTAAAAAGTGGAAGGGTTTTTAAAGAAAAAGAAGGCGTTGTCATGTGGGTTTCCAATGATGCAAATCATCTTCCGATGCTTCTGAAAGCTGAGCTTGCGGTAGGATCCTTAAAAGCAAGTATAGATGGTTACAGTAATGTAAAATACCCGTTAAAATTTATAAAATAAATCCTGAATACCAATCAGTAATAAAGAAAGACCTCCGAAAATTCCGGAGGTCTTTTTTTGCATTTGATAATAAGCAAATCCACTTCCCCGAAGATATACTAAATCATCATTTGCGTTTTTTAATCCTTGATTCTTTTTTTTATTTCATCATTTGTGTTCTCAGAATCAAAGATTGTTTTACAGGGTTAATATCAGCTGATTATTATGGTACAAAGATATTGCACTATGAATATAAAATCATCAAAAAACATTAGATATATATCGACAAAATTGTAGATATTTTTCTACAACAGATTAGGAATGATTTTTAACTAATTCAATCAGCTTAACGATATTTTCAATTTTAAGCTTTTTAAATATTCTCTTTTTAATTGTACTGATGGTGTTTTGCTTCACGTCCAGCATATTTGCAATTTCGAGATTACCGTAACCTCCAGCATACATGCGCGCAATTTCAAGTTCTCTCTCTGTTAAAGACAGCAGTGGATTAACCAGATTGCGATTACTAAGTGAATTCATCAGCAGGGCTTTTGTTACGGGAGAAATATATTCGCCTTTCTCAATTATTGAACATATTGCCTCTTCTATTTCTTTTTCATCGCTGAGTTTACTAAGGAATCCGTCTGCTCCTGCATTCAGGTATTTAAGAGCATGTATATTTTCATCAATTCCGGAAAAAATGAGAATTTTAATTTCCGGTTTTTTTTCCTTGATTTCTGATATTATCTGCAGACTGTTTCCTTCCGGAAAATGAGCATCGATTATTGCGATATGAATGGGATTATCATTAATACATTCTCTGATCTGCCTGAAATTTGAAGCATGAAAGGCTTTATAATTAATTCCCGAAGCATCCAGTACAAATATCATTCCCTGCCGAATGAGCATATGATCATCAGCCAATAGGAACAATAGTTTTTCTTCATCCTTATTTATCATAGTTGACTTTTAAATTAAGAGAAAAATAAACCTTTGTACCTTTTCCGGGTTCACTTTGAACTGAGATCTGCCCATCGTACAGCTCTATCAGTTCCTTGCATAAATTCAGTCCCAGACCTGCACCGATATTTTCGATATCATCTGATAGAACACCCTGATAATAAGGCTCAAATATTTTTTTCAGATCAGACTCTGCGATTCCAACTCCGGTATCAAGAATTTCTGCCGTTAAAGTAACTACAGATTCTTCATTACTTTCAGTTTTTACAGTAACCGTTATTTCTCCGTTCTCTGTAAATTTATTGGCATTGCCCAAAATATTCATAAAAATCTGGCTGATTTTAGCATTGTCCGAATACACCATCAGGTCCGGCTTGATCGCTTTATTCACCACAAATTTATTGTTTCTGGTTTTTATATAATTTTCAATGGAGTTTAATATAGATGTGATCTGGCTGTCAAGATTAAAAGTGACCGGAATGAGTTTATTTTTTACATGCTGGTTTTTGGTATATTCCAGAATCTGATTTGCCTGTAACAATAATGTATTACTGGTAAAGCCAATAGATTTAAGGTACTCTTTGATTTCTCTGTCATCCGTTTTCTCACTGATTCTGTTAATAAGAATACCGATAATTTTCAGCGGAGCCCTTAGCTCATGGCTTAACATTCCCAAAACCCGGTTCTTAAATTCAAGATTTGCTTTAATTTGAAGATTTGCTGCCTTTAATTTCTTCTCATAAGAAAAGGCGATACCTGTAAGCATCATAATAAGAACAGATATTATAAGCATAAGAATCATTGCTCCGAAAATAAGATTCATTCTGATGCGGTTATTTACAGAGTTTTGTCTGTAATATTCCTTTTCGAGATCTGCCCGAGAGTTCTTGATGGCATAGTCATAAATATTCATGACACTATTTCCATACATCAGCAGATTACCGAATATTTCGTATGAAGCGATATCACTATTATCTTTGCGCAAGGCATTGGCCTGTATATATTTAACCTGTACCTTATAATGATTATTAACTACGTCCAAAATACTGTCGAATTCAGATTTTAAGAGCGCTGTATTGGGATTAATTCCCTGTTTCATGGTTACAACAATGCTATCCTTGCGTACATTCTCTTTTCCGGATATTGCATCTCTTAAACGTCCGAAAAATTTCTTTTTCTTTATCGTATCAGAATAGGTTTTTGTTTCTACATTAAACTTATCAAAATTATAATCAAGATCATACTTTCTGATTTCAGGAAAGACATGCTGTCCTTTGAGGCTTGAATTGGTAGAATATTCACGCACCGAATCAATGAAGATTTTCAGCTTTTGGACCTTTGGAGAATTTTTATTTTCTAAAATCAGTATGTTTTTTAAGTTGGGGTATTTATTTTTATAGCTGTCGATACTGTCCAGATTCTTGTCAAGTCTATGTAGCGATTTAAAGTATGAATCCAGATATCTTTCATCATTATTCACAATATATTTCTGAAAGTCAACCTGTGCACTCAACAATTCTTTTTTAGAATTATCCGTGAGCCTTTCCAGAGAATGAATTTCTTTTAGCTGACTTTCAATAAACTTTAAATTTTTCTTTGTAATGAATTCATTGTAGAAAAAACCTGCAATCAGAAACTGTATAAGTAATATACATAAAATCAAAGAATAGTGAATGATTTTCCTTAATCTAAAACTTATTTTTTCAACCATCTGTTTAATTTAAATGTAAAAATAATAAAAAATCCCATAAAATAATTTACGGGATTTCATATATTTCATTTAATTTTCTTAAAGACTCCTGAACTGCTCCAGTGTTCTGATATCATTTTCAAAAAACATTCTGATATCACTCATTTGATAAAGCAGCATTACAATTCTTTCAATACCCATTCCGAAGGCATAACCGGAATATTTTTCCGGGTCTATATTTACATTTTTCAAAACAGCAGGATCAACCATTCCGCAGCCCATAATTTCAAGCCAGCCTGTTCCTTTTGTAATTCTGTAATCGGTTTCAGAATTCAATCCCCAGTATACATCAATTTCTGCACTTGGTTCCGTAAAAGGGAAATAGGAAGGTCTCAATCTGATTTTTGATTTTCCGAAAAGCTCTGTTGTGAAGAACTGAATTGTCTGTTTAAGATCTGCAAAACTTACATTTTCATCAATATATAAACCTTCGATTTGATGAAAAATACAGTGTGACCTTGAGGATACTGCCTCATTCCTGAAAACCCTTCCCGGAGAAAGGATCCTGATAGGCGGCTGATTTTCTTCCATATAACGGATCTGTACCGAAGAAGTATGTGTTCTTAAAAGAATATCAGGATTCTGCTCAATAAAAAAGGTGTCCTGCATATCTCTGGCAGGATGGTATTCCGGAAGATTCAGGGCAGTAAAATTATGCCAGTCGTCCTCGATTTCGGGCCCGTCTGCCACAGCAAAACCAATAGATTTAAAAATCTCGATGATTCTGTTTTTCACGAGATTAATAGGATGCCTCGATCCCAGTTCCAGCGGAAAAGCAGGTCTCGTAAGATCTTCTTTTTCAGATACAACAGAAGATACTGAAGCATTTTTCAAATCCTCCAGTTTCACATTAACTGCCTGTTTCAGAGTATTGATCTTTTGTCCGAAATCTTTCTTCTGGTCGTTAGGAACTTCTTTGAATTTTTCAAAAAAATCATTCAGAATTCCTTTCTTTCCATTGTATTTGATACGGAAGTTTTCAATCTCCTCTTTTGATGTAGCATTGAAGCTGTTTACTTCAACCAGTAACTCTTCTATCTTTTCTATCATTGTTTTACCCTTTCAGAATGTTTTGCAAAAATACGGTTTTTCGGCGAAATATTTTTCCTTAATTGTTAAAAAAATCCGCTCCTGTTAAGAGCAGATTTCAATGACTTTTTCACGCAAATACATTATTTTTCTAAACAGATCGCATTATTCTTATTTTTTCTCCAATGCTTTCACGTTGATCTGAAGTGTGATCTCATCTTTAATCACTCCGTTTTCTACAGGACTCTGAAACTCAACTCCAAATTCTTTCCTGCTGATATCTTTAGGCTCCGTAGCAATACTTACCACACCATCCTTAACGGATACGTTCGCCTTGAACTGCATTGGTTTGGTAATGCCTTTTATGGTTAAATTCCCGTCCAGTACGGTATTGTAATCACCCTCTGCCAGAGGAGAAACTTTTGTTATTTCATAAGATGCTGTAGGAAATTTTTCTACTTCAAAAAAGTCTCCGCTTTTGAGATGGCCGTTAAGTTTTTCCATTTGGGCGGCATCTTTTTTAAGATCTTCAGAAGTGAGAGAAGTCATATCCGCTACAAATTTTCCGCTTTGCAGCTTACCGTCTTTTGCAGTTACATCTCCGCTTTCGAATTTAATGATCCCGAAATGGCTTGTACTTTCAGATTTAAATATTTTATATCCCTTCCACTCTACTTTGCTGTTTAAAGTATCCACTGTAAACTGGGCACCATCCTTAGCAGTTACCACATCATTACTTTCACCTGTTACAGGTTTTTCCTTTTTACAGGAAACAATAATAAATGAAGCCAGAAAGGCAGAAAAAACTACTGAAAATAGTTTTCTTTTCATAATTTTTTAAATTTTGTTACTCCCGCTAAAATAATAAAAAAAATTGTTCTTTCCTAGAAAGATTTCAATTCATTACATTTGTATTATGCTATTAGAAATAAATAATCTATTCTTTTCATATTCTATAGAAAAACCTTTGTTTCAGAACTTTAACCTGCGTTTTGACGAAGGGAAAATCATTGCGCTTGCAGGGGAAAGCGGCTGCGGAAAGTCGACTTTGCTAAGCCTGATTTACGGACTTCTCGACTGGCAGAGTGGTACTATTGTTTTTGATGGTGAACAATTGCTTGGGCCTAAAGGAAACCTCGTTCCCGGTGAAGCTAAAATGAAATTTGTTGCCCAGAATTTTGATCTCATGCCTTACGCCACGGTGGCTGAAAATGTAGGAAAATTTATTTCAAATATTAATCTGGCAAAAAAGCGAGAAACGGTTACAGAACTTCTTGAAGTAGTTGGACTTGGAGAATTCGCCAATGTTCTTCCGAAATACCTGAGCGGCGGACAACAGCAGCGGGTGGCTATAGCACGGGCACTTTCCGTTCTTCCGAAACTGCTGATCCTTGATGAGCCTTTCAGTAATCTTGATTTTCCGAGAAAAATTGAACTCCGGGAAAAATTATTCCGGTATGTAAAGCAGCAAAATATTTCACTGATTATTTCAACGCATGAGCTCCAGGATATTATTCCTTGGCTAGATGGGATTATCGTCCTGCAAAACGGAGCGGTCATTCAGGAAGGAAATCCTGAAGAGATCTTTAAAAGTCCTTATAATCCTTATGTGGCAAAACTTTTCGGTGAAGTGAATATTTTTAACACAGATGAAATTGCCGATTTTCAGCTTCCGAAATTTTCTTTTTATCCCAAAGAAATACAAATCTCTGAAAGCGGCATTAAAGCTGAAGTCCTGGAAAGCCGTTTTGCAGGAAATCACTACTGGAATAAAGTGAAAGCGAAAAATAAAGAAATTATAATCTACACCGATCAAAAAATTGAAGATCCCGTTCATATTTCTTTTTATTGATTTGGTGGATCAGGCAGACTTCCATTTAGCCCGGATCAAGCGGCATGTTTGAGCTCTTTTCCTTTTTAGGGTTGCGGCGGCTTCGCCGCCGCAGCCCTAAAAAGGAAAAAGCGAGTAGCGAGAGCCGGAAAAGCTCCTTAACAATTAAAATACATTGCTTCTTATGACTTCATTGTTATTTTATAATGCGCACATTTCCCAATACTTATTGTGACATTGTGTATAAAAAAAGTACAAATGTAAGAAGGCCGTTTAAAACTTTTTCTTACATTTGTACTTCCACAGCATAAGGAAATTTTTGGTTAATTCTCTTTCTGCCTCCTAAAACGAAAATTAGCAGTTCTGCAATCTAGTTTTTTGAAAGATTACACTGTCCAATTCTTTCCTTTTTTTATGCCTTTTTTACAAATTCAGATTTCAGGGCCATCGCACCGAATCCATCAATTTTACAGTCAATATTATGATCGCTGTCCGGTCTGAGGCGGATGTTTTTAACTTTCGTCCCTGCCTTCACGGGCTTTGGCGCTCCTTTCACCGGAAGATCTTTAATCACCACCACCGAGTCTCCGTCTTGCAGTTCGTTGCCGTTAGAATCTAAAATTTTTCCTGAATCCGGTGTACCTGCAGCTACTTCTTCTGGATTCCATTCATAAAAACATTGGGAACACACCATTAGATTATCGCTAGGATAGGTAAATTCGGAGCCGCATTTCGGGCAAAGTACAGAATCACTCATTGTATTAATTTTTTGCAAAGGTAATTTTTTAATGTTTTTAATTAAAATCTAAAAGCATGAGATATATCCTGAACATATAGAATCCGGACTGCAAATACCAATAATAAATTTTGTTTTAATTCTTATTTATAGGCCTTAAAACTTTCAGCCTGACATTCTCAACTTTAATTCGTATTTTTGCAGATTCAAAATAGCAGCACCCATTATGGAACTTATTCACAGAAACTTAGCCATCGGTATCCACGATGCTTTACAGGAAACATTTTTTGAGAAAAATAAATATGCCGATAAAGTAATTGAAAGACTTCTAAAAGCAAACAAAAAATGGGGAAGCCAGGACAGAGCCGTTGTTTCTGAGATTTTCTACAATATCATCCGTTGGAAAAAGCGCCTTGAATACTACATGGGAGAAGGCGTTAAGCCCAGCAACGTCTATAAACTGATGATTGCCTATCTTTTGTGGAGCAAAACCAATTATAAAAAATTTGAAGAATTTGACGGAATAAAAATTGCCGATATTCTTACCAAACTTAAAAAAGGGACCGTTCCGACAAAAGCCATTGAGCATTCTATTCCGGAATGGCTTGCCGAAACTCTTGAAAAAGAACTGGGCGAAAAATGGGAAAAGGAGATGTATGCCCTAAATGAACAGGCACCGACAGTATTGAGAGCCAACTCTTTAAGAACCACAACTAAAGAACTTATTTCTGATCTTGCAGACGAAAATATCACCTCTTATCCGGTAAGAAATTATCCGGACGCCGTTCAGCTGGAAGAGAAAAAAAATGTTTTTCTTACTACTGCTTTTAAAGAAGGTTTGTTTGAAGTACAGGACGCTTCTTCACAAAAAATCGGGTATTTCCTTGATGTAAAAGAAGGTCAGCGCGTGGTTGACGCGTGTGCCGGAGCCGGCGGAAAAACACTGCATCTTGCAGCATTAATGGGTAATAAAGGACAAATCATCGCCTTAGATATTTTCGACTGGAAATTGGCGGAACTGAAACGCCGCGCCAAAAGAGCTGGGGCCCATAATATTGAAACCCGTCTGATTACAGATAACAAAGTAATTAAAAGGCTTCACGATAAAGCGGACCGTTTATTGATTGATGCTCCTTGTTCAGGACTTGGTGTTCTAAAAAGAAATCCGGACAGCAAATGGAAAATTGATCAGGATTTTATAGACCGCATCAAAAAAGAACAGCAGCAGATTATTCAGGATTATTCTAAAATGCTGAAAAAAGGAGGGAAAATGGTGTATGCAACGTGTTCTATCTTACCTTCCGAAAATAATGAACAGGTAGAAGAGTTCCTGAAAAATAATCCGAATTTCAAAATGATCAAGGATGAAAAGGTAATGCCCAGCGAAGGCTACGACGGATTTTACATGGCTTTGATTGAAAGAATTTCATAAAACTTTTGACATACGAACAAATACAACTACCCTGAAATCAGGGTAGTTTTTTATTTGAGCATTCTTGAAATAGATTTAAAATCTATCTTTGTGAAAACGATCAATCCACATGCATCAAAGAATTTTACTCAGTTTTTTTATTGTATTATCATTACTGTCTTTTTCACAAACCTATGAAGTTCAGTATACAAGTTCTTACAACGGAAAAGTAATCCCGGATCAGAATCCAGTTTTAGTCTGGGCTAATGAAAAGGAAAATTTCATTCTGAATACTAAAATCAGGGAACAAAAAGCAGAATTTCCATTTGAGATTACTAAAATTGAAAAGCCTTCCAATACAATAATTTCCTATGCCTTTTTAAAACCGGACGAAATTATTTCTACTTCCGATGCAGAATCGGTCGCAAAACAAACCTTTGAATTCACCAATGAAACAAAAAAGATTCTGGGCTATACCTGTAAAAAAGCAATCACCAAAATCAACTCCAACACCATTGAAATCTGGTATACCCATGATCTTAAAATTAACGGCGGACCTTCTGTGCTGGGACAAAATTTAGGTTTTGTACTGGAAATTGAAAGAAATAAAAATTCCCTTTTATCCGCCAGTTCAATTAAAAAAGTTAAGAAAACAGATATAGATAAAATTCTCAGCAGCCAGGCTGCTTCCACGGATCAGCTGGGCTACAAAGATATGCTCTGGAAAAGCAGATTCACCACATTAAAAGTTTTTGAAAACGAAACCATCAGCTTTTCCGGAGATTCAAAATCAGACAATGAGATAAAAAGGTTTGCCAACGGAACCATTATCCTTAAAAAAATCAAATTTCCAAAAATAATGGAAGGCGATAATATCTTCGTTGAGCTGAAGCAACAGTCTAATGGCGATGCCTACGACAGAACCGGAACGGTATTCTTTATTCCGCAGGATAAAAAAGACTCTTTTCTGGACGGACTGGAAAATGGTGTAAAAAAACTTCCTGCTTATGAAAATGGAAACGGGAAGCAGTATTTCGGCGTTACGGCAACAGAAAATTATAATCCGGCTGTAGAAATGATGCGTTTCTTTACCGCTTTCGGAATTAACAAATTCAATAATCTTCAGCTGAAAGATAAAACATGGCAGACAACCAGTCCATACCGGCAGGACATTACGGAACTGAAACCTGATTTAAGTGAAAAAGAATTGTGGATCGGAACTTTTATAGGAAACTATGATAAAGGCGGCCATAAAGTAAGCCTGGAAATCACCATTCATAAAAGCGACCAGAATATTCATAAAAACAATACGGTGATTCCTTTATTCAACACCCTTAATATTATGGAAATGGCAGGACAGGACTATTCTACCATGTTCAATCAGGATAAAGGTTTGCAGGTAGAATTTACATTGAAAAAGGATCTGAAAAACACACAGTTGAGATACATTACCACTGGTCACGGAGGCTGGGAAAACGGTGATGAATTTGTCCCGAAAACCAATATGATCTTATTAGACGAAAAAATGGTATTTTCTTTTATCCCCTGGAGATCAGACTGCGGTTCTTACCGCCTTTACAATCCGGCATCCGGAAATTTTGGAGACGGACTTTCTTCATCAGACCTGAGCCGTTCCAACTGGTGTCCCGGAACCGTTACAAACCCTAACTTTATTTCTCTCGGAGATCTTAAAGCCGGAAAACATACGATTCAGGTTAAAATTCCTCAGGGGCCAACCGAAGGAAACAGCTTCAGTTCCTGGAATGTTTCAGGCGTTCTGCTGGGGAATGAATAAAAAAAACCTTCTCGCAAATTGGATCTGCAAGAAGGTAAAAACACAAATGATGAAAAAAAATTATTTCGAGCCACAAAGTAATGGGAAAAATTTTTGGAATTAATTATCATACATTAATAAATATTCAATTTTAATTTTGTATATGTTTTATCAGATATTACCAACGAAAAAATTTAACTAAAATCATATAAAATTTTATATATAATTAAAATTTTACTAAATAATAAATCATTAAGTTAAAAATATACACTTAATGATTTTTTTTGTTGTTTATTATAAACCACACCAATACTTTTGTTTAAAATTAAATGATAAAACAATGTGTGGAATTGTATGTCTTTTTGACGCTAAACAAAAAACTGAAATATTAAGACCTCAGGTTCTTGAAATGTCTAAGAAAATCCGTCATCGCGGTCCGGACTGGAGCGGGGTCTTTCAGGATGAAAAAGCAATTTTCTCTCATGAGAGGCTCGCTATTGTAGATCCTACTTCCGGAAAGCAGCCACTTTTTACCAAAGACGGAAAAGTTGTTCTTGCCGTAAACGGGGAAATTTATAACCATAGAGAATTAAAAGAAGAGTTTCCGGATTATGAATTTCAGACACAGTCTGACTGTGAAGTGATTTTAGCACTGTACAAAAAGTACGGAAAAGATTTTATAGAAAAACTAAACGGTATCTTTGCTTTTTCCCTGTACGATACCGAAAACGATATTTACCTCATCGCCCGCGACCATATGGGAATCTGCCCGCTATACCAGGGATGGGACAAAAACGGAAACTATTATGTAGCTTCCGAACTGAAAGCACTCGAAGGCATCTGCAAAAAAATTGAAACCTTTTTACCGGGCCATTTGGTATACAGCAAAGACGGAAACGAACTCCAGCAATGGTACAAAAGAGACTGGGAAAATTATGATGCTGTTAAAGATAATGATACTGACATCGATGCATTAAGAAAAGGACTGGAAGATGCGGTACACCGACAACTCATGAGTGATGTTCCTTACGGAGTTCTTCTTTCCGGCGGTTTAGACTCTTCCGTAATTTCTGCGGTTACTGCAAAATACGCAAGACAGAGAGTAGAAAGCGGAGACACGCAGGAAGCCTGGTATCCAAGACTGCATAGCTTTGCAGTAGGACTTGTTGGCTCCCCTGATCTGGCGGCCGCCCAAAAAGCAGCAGAACACATCGGGTCTGTTCACCATGAAGTTAACTTTACCGTTCAGGAAGGTCTTGATGCGATCCGTGATGTAATTTATCACCTGGAAACCTATGATGTTACCACGGTAAGAGCATCTACACCGATGTATTTACTGGCAAGAGTCATCAAATCAATGGGAATCAAAATGGTTCTTTCGGGAGAAGGTTCTGATGAATTATTCGGTGGATATTTATATTTTCATAAAGCTCCTAATGCAAAAGAATTCCACGATGAAACTGTAAGGAAATTAGGAAAACTGCATCTTTACGACTGCCTCCGCGCCAACAAGGCGTTGATGAGCTGGGGTATTGAAGGGCGTGTTCCTTTTTTAGATAAAGAATTTATGGATATTGCCATGACCATTAATCCAAAAGACAAAATGGTAAATGCTGCCGAAGGAAAGATTGAAAAATGGGTATTGAGAAAAGCTTTTGAAGACATTCTTCCGGAATCCATTGCCTGGAGGCAAAAAGAGCAGTTTTCGGATGGGGTGGGCTATTCATGGATCGATACATTAAAGGCTGTTGCTGAAAAAGAAATAACGGATGAAATGATGGCACATGCACGATTCAGATTTCCCGTGAATACTCCTCAGAATAAAGAAGAATACCGTTACCGGTCAATTTTTGAAGAACATTTCCCAAGTGAAACAGCCGCCGCAACCGTACCTTCAGTCCCTTCCGTAGCCTGCTCCACTCCTATTGCCCTGGAATGGGATGAAGCTTTTAAAAACATGAACGATCCAAGCGGAAGAGCCGTAAAAGTGCATGAAACGTCATACGGCGAAGCTTAGAAGTGAATGGTCAATAGTGAATTTTGCTTCGCAAATGATTTTTTGGTAAATTAAATTTACTATTGACTCAACCAAATTGACCATTGACCGTGAAAGGTGAATAGTGGATTTGCTTTGCAGATGAATTTAATAATTAAGATTGACCATTACCCCGCAGGAATTGACCATTCACATCATACGAATGGTGATCTGATCAATCATGAATTATATTCATTTTCTTTGGCCCAAAATTGTAAAATTTATCAATCCTGTAGCAATACAGGATTTTCTTTTGAATTAACCTTAATAATAATGTCAGAATTTAACCGTTAATCAAAAATATTATCTAATAAATAATTATATTTGGAAAACGAAAATATCAATTATAAAAAAATGAGAAGAAACATTACTATCTTATTTGCTTTGTTAACCATGACTTTGGCTTTCGGACAGGGAAAATACGGCAAATATCTTAGCTCCAAAAAACTTGCAATGGTGTATAAAAGTGTGAAGGATGCTGATAAAGAAGACTTTTATCAACAATATTATTGGCTGGTAAAAGCAGAGCAGCTGAAAACGTATCCTCACCTGAAAGAAATAAAGCCAAAGGTTTTGTATGAATTTGTAAAGAAGGTAAACCCTCAGAATTTCACTAAAAAGCTTGACGACAGAGGAAAAGAGCTGAGAGAAACTGCAGAATTATCTTTGAATCAATATTTCAAAAATAAAAATCTTGAAAACAATTCCGTTTTGATGTACAACCTTGAAACGTATGTAGATCCTTCCAAAGGACAATATTATACCAAAGTTGATGCTGAAAAAATCAAGGAGCTGGTACCGAAAGAACTCTTTGCTTTCAATTCCAATAACAGAAATACGGGAGAAGACACAACGTATTATCTATGGATCGATAAAAAGAAAGACGATTTCAACATCGTAAGCATCATTCCGGATGAAAAAGAGAATAAAGCTTTCTATGCAAGATTAAAGCAGTATCTCCCGAGCTATAAATTCTCAAAATATGTTCCTTCCGTAAAAAAAGGAACAAAAACAGACAGAACAGATGCGGAATATTATTACATCATGCCGTTTGAGCAAAATACAGACAACATTGAGTACAAAACAAAAGATTTCAAAACCTTTGAGCTGAGCCAGTATAGAAAAGCCGGTGAAGAGTGGAAAGGGGTTGAAAAACCAAGAAAATAAAATCAAAAGTCCTGCGAAAATGCAGGACTTTTTTTATTGATTTTAAAGTTATAAAAGCTTTGTAATTCTGATTTCTTAATATAAATAAATCCAAAGGAATAAATATTGCTGTAAACACTACCATTTTAATTCTTTGAACCAAATAAAATTTGGAATAATTCCAATAATCAGCAACATGTCAGAAGCCGTTTCGCAACCTAATTCGATAAAGAAAATATTACCGCTGATCTTAGCAACTGCAATTTTTATGCAGATGCTGGACTCCACTATACTCAACACTTCACTTCCGGCTATTGCAAGGGACCTGAAGGAATCACCTCTCAATATGCAGAATGCCATTATCAGCTATGTTTTAACGTTGGCAGTATTCATGCCGGCCAGCGGATTTCTGGCAGACCGGTTCGGAACGAAAAAAGTTTTTATTACCTCCATCATATTATTCAGTCTGGGTTCACTTTTCTGTGCCCTTTCACAAAACCTTACCCACCTGGTTATTTCAAGAGTATTGCAGGGAATTGGCGGAAGTCTAATGACGCCCGTTGGAAAACTGGCGCTTATTAAAACATTCGACAAAAATGAATTGCTTAAAGCCATGAACTTTGCTATTATCCCCGCATTGATCGGTCCGGTTCTCGGCCCGCTTGTGGGAGGCTATATGGTAGATTACCTTTCCTGGCACTGGATTTTTCTCATTAACATCCCGATTGGTATTCTGGGAATCATCTTGGGATTAAAATTTATGCCCAATTACAAGTCTGCAGGTGTTGATTTCGATTTGAAAGGCTTCCTGATCTTTGCAGCAGCCTCTCTCCTCCTTTCTGTTTCTCTTGAGCTCTTCGGAGACCTTCAGAATACAACTCCTGTTCTTATCGTTTTCATCTTGGGATTCCTTTTTATGTATTACTATTACCGTCATGCAAAAAGAGACGAAAGTCCTATTTTTCCTTTAAATCTATTTCAGGTAAGAACGTTCCGTGTGGGAATCGTAGGGAACCTCGCGACAAGACTGGGAATCAGTTCCGTTCCATTGTTGTTACCGCTTATGATTCAGATCGCCTACAAGCAATCGGCCGTTACTTCCGGATGGATCATTGCACCGATGGCTCTTACGGCTATTTTCGGAAAATCATATGTCATTAAAATCTTAGATAAATTCGGATACCGGCAGACGCTCATGACCAATACCTTTATCATAGGAACCCTCATCTGCTTATTGGCCATTCCGGACATTAATACTTCTTTATACTGGTTTGTACCTATTATTGCCATACTGGGATTTTTCAACTCCATCCAGTTTACTTCAATGAATACCATTTCCATTGCTGATCTTCGTAATTTTCAGACCAGCAGCGGAAACTCACTTTTATCCGTCAATCAGCAGCTGGCCATCGGATTCGGAATTGCTTTCGGACTGATTGTTTTAAAGATTTTCGAAAATACTGATCTTATTCATGGTGAACCTCATAATGCGTTTCGCTATACATTTCTTACCATTGGTATTCTTACGATTATTTCAGGTTTTGTTTTCAGGAGGCTTCATATTTCGGATGGAAAAAATATGAAATCCAAGGAAGAATAATTTTGATATGAATTGTAGAGTATCTCGCTCAGATCACACAGATTTTGCAGATTAATAAAGCGTTGTGAATAAAACACCACCAATTTGCACATAATATTATATAAAATGAAAATCTTGATCTTCAAAACTTATTTTTCTCCTTTTTTATTTAAAGCTGATAAAGTAAATTCTCTTATGTGTCAAAAATGATTTGCAGTTAAAATTTTTCGATAAACCGACTAAACCTGATATTACCACAGATCAATGCACCTCGTTTTCACTTGTTTTACCTTTGCTTTAAACACCAGCAATTATGACAACCAAACAAGTAGAAAAAATTATATCTCCGAAACCCGCTCATTTTGTGGGTGACGGCTTCAGAGTACATAATTTTATCCCGGGAACACAAGGCATAGATATGAAAAGAATGGATCCCTTCATTATGCTGGATTATAATGCAAAATTTCATTTTAACGGTACAGATCAACCGCGAGGTGTCGGCGTGCATCCTCACCGGGGCTTTGAAACCGTTACCATAGCTTATCAGGGACAAGTACAGCACCACGACAGTGCAGGCGGAGGCGGAATCATAGGTGAAGGTGATGTACAGTGGATGACCGCAGCTAAAGGTGTTCTTCACAAAGAATATCATGAAAAAGAATGGGCCAAAACCGGCGGAATTTTCCAGATGGTGCAGCTTTGGGTCAATCTTCCGTCTGTATACAAAATGAGCTGCCCGAAATACCAGGCCATACGAAACAGTGATATGAAGAAAGTTGACCTTGGTGAAAATGGGTTTGTCGAAATCATTGCAGGAACCTATCAGGATCAGAAAGGTCCGGCTTCAACATTCAGTTCGGTTCATGTGATGAATGCGAAACTGAAAAAAGACGGAAAAGCTGATTTTAGTTTTCCGGCCGATTTTAATACGGCAGCATTGGTAATCGAAGGAAACATCAATATCAATGATGAAGGAAAAATTCCGGTGAATCATTTTATTTTGTTTAAAAATGAAGGTGAATCATTTACAATTGAAGCCAAAGAGGACAGCATCATCCTTATTATCAGCGGAATGGCTTTGAACGAACCGATTTATGCCCACGGTCCTTTTGTGATGAATTCAAGGGATGAAATTATGCAGGCTTTTGAAGATTATAATCTCGGAAGATTTGGATATCTGGAGGATTAATTTAACCTGAAACCAAAATCAATTTATTATTTTTCCTTATTTTTATGGAAATTGTTTACAGAATTCCGTCATTGTTTTATCATTTAAATAGACTGAACTCAGAATATAAGTTTCCCAATGGCCTTATTCTTATTTAACAACAAAACTATGAAACCAGCATTCCAACATATTCCATTACAAGATACCGGAGAACGATTTGAAATCGAATGGAATGGCAATTATGCATTCATCGATTATCGGCAGATGGGAAGCCAGATTGCTCTTAATCATACGGAAGCCGATCTCCTTATTGCCGGAACCGGTGCTGCAGAGGCCGTTGTGGAAAAAACTCTCCACTATATCGAAGACCATCATAAAAAGGCTCTTCCTTTTTGTCCTTATATACAGTCATTCATCAGAAAAAATCCCGAATGGAAACGTGTAGTGGACGAAAGATTCCACGGATACGATCAGATTTAATTTCGTGAATACTCAAAACATATTAAAATTTAAATACATTTAGCTTCTTAAAAATTAATTATCATGTCAAATATCGGACTTATTATAGAAGAAAAATCGGCTGATATAGGAAACTTCCTGGTGGGAAGACTTTTACCTTTCCGCGAAAAAAGAGCAGTTGGACCTTTCGTTTTCATCGATCACATGGGACCTTCCGAATTGAAAGATTATCAAAATTTGGATGTCCCACCGCATCCGCATATTGGTCTTTCCACGTTAACCTATCTTCTGGAAGGCTCCATCTTTCACAGAGACAGTGTAGGAAGTGCCATTGAAATTCAGCCCGGAGCCGTTAACTGGATGACTGCCGGAAAAGGCGTTGTGCATTCGGAAAGAACACCGGAATATCTGCGGCATTCTGACAAGAGACTTCACGGATTCCAGATCTGGGTTGGCTTACCAAAACATCTCGAACAATCCGAACCTAGTTTCCACCATACTGAAGCGGATGAAATCCCGGTTTGGGAGGAAAACGGGATACAATACAAACTGATCGCAGGAGAAGCTTTCGGAAGAAAATCTCCGGTTCCGGTACACAGCAAATTGTTTTTTATTGAAATTAAAACAAAAGAGGCTCAAAAGATCAGCATCGGGAAAGACCTTTATGGTGAAGCAGCTATGTATGTACTGGACGGAACAGTTTCTACAGACGGAAATTCTTACGGTTCAAAACAGCTCATGATCGCCAAAGATACCAAGCTTTGCGAGTTCGATATGAGTGAAAACGGAACAGTGTATCTTTTCGGAGGTGAACCTTTCGAAGAAGAACGTTTTATATTCTGGAATTTTGTAAATTCCGACAGAGAACGGATCGAGCAGGCAAAAGTAAACTGGAATGACCAGAATCACGAAGCTTTTCCATTAGTTCCGGGAGACGAAGACGATTATGTTCCGTTGCCGAAAGCCATTTTAAACAGAAAACCTTAGGAAGAAAAATAAACTATGAAAATATTAGCATTTGCAGGAAGCACTTCTTCCACATCCATTAACAGGGAATTGGTAAAATTTGTCTTAAAGGATTTTCAGGGTGATGAAATTAATCTGATTGATTTAAATGACTTCGACATGCCTGTATTTTCTGTAGACCGCGAAAAGAAAGGCTTTCCGGATGAAGCTCATCATTTTTTAAAAGTTATTGAAGAGTGTGATGCCATCATCTGTTCGCTGGCGGAGCACAACAGATCATACAGTGCCGCTTTTAAAAATGTCTTCGACTGGGCATCAAGAATAAACGTAAAAGTCTTTCAGAACAAGCCGATGCTTCTGATGTCTACCTCTCCCGGAGGATACGGCGGAGGAAATGTAATGAATACGGCAAAAACATTTTTTCCGCAGTTCGGGGCCGATGTTAAAGAAACTTTTTCACTGCCGAAATTTTATGAGAATTTCGATATGGAAACCGGTGTCATTGATCCTGGAATGCTGAAAGACCTGAAAGATAAAATATTCAATTTTAAAAATCAGATCGGAAACTGATTTCGAAAGGAAGATTAAAAGCTTTCAGTAACCATTATAATTGATTCCCGACGGAAGAATATAAAAAAACTTTAAACTAGAATTGAAATGGAAACACACGAATATGCAGCAGGAGAAATAACAGTTATCTGGCAGCCTAAAAAATGTATTCACGCAGGAGTTTGCGTAAAAACACTTCCTAAAGTATACAATCCTAAAGAAAGACCCTGGCTGAAACCTGAAAATGCGGCAGCAGAAGAACTTAAAAACCAAATTGACCTCTGCCCTTCCGGAGCATTAAGTTATAAATTCAATAAAACAATATAATGGCTATAACCGTAAAAGCAAGCTTAGGCAAAGAAAAATACTACACCGAAGTTGTCGCCGGTGAAAATACCCTCATCACCGATGAGCCTGTCGATAAAGGCGGCGGGAACAAAGGTTTCAATCCTTTTGAAATCCTTGCCACATCGCTCGCCAGCTGTACTGCAGCTACTCTCAGAATGTACATCGACAGAAAAGAATGGAATATTGATACCATCAGCGTAGAAGTTGAGCTTGAAAATTTTCCCTTAACCAAAAGAGCAATTTTTAAAAGAGATATTACTTTTGAAGGCACTATTCTTGATGAAGAACAGATCAAAAGACTAAGAGCTATTGCAGATGCATGCCCCATCCATAAAATACTGACTAACGATATTGAAATATTAACCAAATTCTCATAATATGATTGAAGTAAAACATAGCAACAACGAAAAAAACGGAAATTTTGAAGCCTTTATAGACGGTAAACGTGCTGGTTTAATGACCTATACCTGGGCAGGAGAAGAAAGATTCATCATTGATCACACTGAAGTTGAGGAAGCTTATAACGGAAAAGGGGTTGGCAAAGAAATGCTGCTGGCGGCGGTAGATTTTGCAAGAAAAAACGGGAAAACCATTATTCCGCTGTGTCCTTTTGCAAAAGCTACTTTCCAGAAACACGAGGAAATTCAGGATGTGCTGGTAAATCAGGCACAGGCGTAGAATGAGATTGAGGCCGAGGCTAAGATTAATTCAACCTTAATTCTAAAAAACTACCTTTCGGGACAATCCGGAAGGTTTTTTATTTTTTTTGAGCGGAATATAAAAAAACTATATTTGCTAAAATTTTTAATTTAAACAGAACATGTCTCCGATCATTTTATTGTCCATTATCATCATATACTTTGCATTGCTGCTCTGGGTAGCCTACAGAACCGGAAAAGGAAGTGATAATGAAAGTTTCTTCATAGGAAACCGCAAAAGTAATTGGATGCTTGTTGCCTTTGGAATGATCGGTACATCTCTATCAGGAGTTACCTTTGTGAGTGTTCCAGGAGCAGTAGGAAATGACAAGTTCTCTTATTTACAGATTACCTTAGGCTATCTCATTGGTTACATTGTTGTTGCATATGTCCTTCTGCCATTGTATTACAGGCTGAAACTCACCTCCATTTATGGTTATCTTCAGCAGAGAATGGGACAGCTTTCCTATAAATCCGGGGCGTGGATTTTTATTGTTTCAAGGCTGGTGGGTGCAACAGCGAGATTATACCTTGTTGTGAATATTCTGCAGGTTTCTATTCTTGACAGCCTGGGCGTTCCTTTTATCGTTACTACTCTTATTATCTTAGGAATGATTATTTTATACACGTATGAAGGGGGTGTAAAAACCATTGTGTGGACAGATACGCTGCAGACTTCCTGTATGCTTTTAGGGTTGATCATCTGCACGGTTTATATGCTGAACCATCTTGGATTGAGCATTGGCGACAGCTTTACGGCAATGAATGAAAAAGGCTACACAAAAATTTTCGATTTTGATCCGAACCAGAAAAGTTTCTTTATTAAACAAATTCTGGCCGGAGCTTTTATTACGATTACCATGACAGGAATTGATCAGGAAATGATGCAGAAAAGCCTTTCTGTAACCCGGCTGAAAGATTCTCAGAAAAATATGGTGACTTTAGGATTTATTTTACTGGGCGTTATTTCATTATTCCTTTATATGGGAGGGCTTCTTCATCTTTACGGGGCGCAGGAAAGCGTGAGCAGCGCGGGTGACCAGCTGTTTCCTGATATCGCTCTGAATCATATGCCTCCCTTCATATCAATCATCTTTATTATTGCTTTGATTTCAGCTTTATTTCCAAGTGCGGACGGTGCAATGACGGCACTTACCTCATCGCTTTGCATTGATATTTTCGGGATGAGGGAGAGGACACACTGGGACGACGGTAAAAAAGAGAAATTCAGAAAAAACATCCACCTTTTGGTTGCTTTGTCATTTTTAGTAATGGTTATTATCTTTAAAGTAATCAATGATAATTCAATGATAGGATTAATCCTTAAGCTTGCCGGATTTACGTACGGTCCCCTTTTAGGGTTATTTGCTTTCGGGATTTTCACCAAGTATAAAGTACAGGACAAACTGGTTCCTTTTGTTTGTATTGCTGCACCGGTGATTTCTTTCTTGATTGACAAGTATCAGGAAAAACTTTTCGGGGAATTTAAAATCGGGCTGGAACTGTTAATCATTAATGGCCTGCTTACTTTCATAGGACTTTGGCTGATCAGGAGAAAATAATTTAATTTTATTCATATTTATTAGCATTTACTTATCATTTTGAAATGAAAATCAAGGCAACGATAAAAATTTTAAATTATACCTTATCAGATCACCACATATAAAACTGGCTGACCTTTATTAAAAAATACTTATCATCAAAAATACGTTAAAAGATTAAAATCCGGACACAAATCCGGGTTTTTACATTTCCGTAAGCCACTAAAAAATTGTAGATTTGTGTGCATATAAATTCTAAGCAATGAGTAAAAGCATCGAAGAGTTGAAATCTCTTACTACGCAAATCAGAAGAGACATTTTAAGAATGGTTCACGCTGTGAATTCCGGTCATCCAGGTGGAAGCTTAGGTTGTACCGAATTTTTTACAGCCCTTTACGGAAAGGTAATGAACTATAAACTTCCTTTCACGATGGAAGGTAAAAACGAAGACCATTTCTATCTTTCGAACGGACACATTTCTCCGGTATTCTATTCTACTTTGGCAAGGTTCGGATTTTTTCCGGCGGATGAATTAAGAACTTTCAGAAAATTAGATTCCAGATTGCAGGGGCACCCTACTACTCACGAAGGCCTACCGGGGATCAGAGTGGCTTCAGGTTCTTTGGGACAGGGACTTTCCGTTGCTCTAGGTGCAGCTCAGGGTAAGAAATTAGACGGAGATCATTCTTTGGTATACACTTTACAGGGAGACGGAGAATTGCAGGAGGGACAAAACTGGGAAGCTTTTATGTATGCGGCTTCTAAAAAAGTTGACAATATCATTTCTACTATTGATTATAACGGACAGCAAATTGACGGAAGTACAGACAACGTGCTTTCATTAGGAAATCTTCATGCTAAACTTGAAGCTTTCGGTTGGACGGTTCTTGAAGAGAAAAACGGCAACGATCTTGAAGCGGTAATTGCCATTCTTGAAAAAGCAAAAACCGAAACAGGAAAAGGAAAACCTGTTGCTATTATCCTTCACACTATTATGGGCAACGGAGTAGATTACATGATGGGAACCCACGCATGGCACGGAAAAGCACCGAATGACGAGCAATTGGATACGGCTTTCAAACAACTCTATTTAGAAGCTCCGGCTGATTATTAATTATAAGTAATGAGTAATTGATAATAAGTAATCTTAATTAATAATTAGAAAAAATGAAATTTACATATACAGAAAAAAAAGATACACGTTCAGGATTCGGAGCCGGATTGGCTGAGCTTGCAGATAAAAACCCAAATGTTGTTGCACTTTGTGCAGACCTTATCGGATCTCTGAAAATGGAGAAATTCATTGAAAAAGCTCCTGAAAGATTCTTCCAGGTAGGTATCGCTGAAGCGAATATGATGGGACTTGCCGCAGGATTAAGCATTACGGGAAAAATTCCTTTTACGGGAACTTTCGCAAACTTTTCCACTTCCAGAGTGTATGACCAGATTCGTCAGTCTATCGCTTATTCCAATAAAAACGTTAAAATATGTGCTTCTCACGCGGGTCTTACTTTAGGGGAAGATGGTGCAACGCATCAGGTTTTGGAAGACATCGGAATGATGAAGATGCTTCCCGGAATGACGGTAATCAACCCTTGCGATTACAACCAGACCAAAGCCGCTACCATTGCTATTGCTGAACATGAAGGTCCTGTTTATTTAAGATTCGGAAGACCAACTGTTCCGGTTTTTATCCCTGAAGATATGCCTTTTGAGATCGGAAAAGGAATTTTGCTTCAGGAAGGAACTGATGTGACCATTGTTGCAACAGGCCACCTGGTTTGGGAATCTTTAGTTGCTGCAGATGAGCTTGAAAAAGAAGGCATCTCTTGTGAAGTAATCAACATCCACACGATCAAGCCTCTTGATGAAGAAATCATCTTAAAATCAGTTGAAAAAACAGGAAAAATCGTAACAGCTGAGGAACATAATTATCTTGGAGGAATGGGAGAATCTATTGCCGGGATGCTTGCCAGAAGAAGACCAACCAAACAGGAGTTCGTAGCGGTGAATGATACCTTCGGAGAGTCTGCGACACCCGCTGAGCTGATGAAAAAATATAAGATTGATTCAGCTGCGGTAAAAGAAGCGGTAAAAAGAATTTTAGCTTAAATATAAAGATCATATTGAAAAAGTCCTCATTGCTGAGGACTTTTTTATTGAATATCCGTTCGGATTTCATTTAAGTTTTGGCTAAGCCATTTGATCATATAAATGAAAAAGCGGGCTTCCTTCGATAAGCTCAGGATACTAATATTATTAATCTCTTTATCTTTTATAAGAATTACCTGAAAAACTTCCATTTCGGAATAATGGCCAGCATTCCGAAACCCGTGAAGAGAAAAAGATTGGTGACATCCGTATACAGGAACGTAGACAGGTAATAATTATGCATAAAGAAGTGTAAAACAAGCAGTACGGGGAAGGCAAAAATCCCTATTTTTCTGTAAAAGAACATCAGCACCAGGCTGATCGCCATTAGAGCGTCAACGGCAAAAATTACAAAGAAATACCATCTTGGGATATTAAGGTATTCATGCTGCAAATATTCGTCAAGATCAATCCCGAACCCCATGAGGGTAAATAACATCAGGGCTGCAAATGCGAGGATAAAGCCCCATCCTTTTTTAGGATCTTCGTCAAAGTAGCTGTATTCTTCCATAGGTACAAAAATAAAGAACTTATGAGAGATTTCATAAGTTCTTTTATATAATTTGTTTTGAAAAACAATTATACGGAAATCGCGTTGATCAGTCTGTTTTTGTCACTTAAATATTCTTCCATGGAAATCATACTCTCCGTTCTCATTACATCCTGAATATCATCGATCTGATAGATAATTCTTTTTGCATCGTCCGTATTTTTAGCTCTTACTTTACAGAAAATATTATATTTTCCGGAAATAACGCTTGCTTCGATTACATTAGGAATAGTTGACAACTCTTTCAAAACCTCCTGTGTTCTGTTTGATTTCGTAAGAAGAATTCCTATGAAAGCTGTAAAATGATAGTCTAATTTTCCATAATCGATGTTAAGAGATGATCCCAAAATAATACCTGCATCCTCCATCTTTTTCACTCTTACGTGAATTGTACCAGCGGAAACATCCATCTGTTTTGCAATTTCTGTAAAAGGCATTCTTGTGTTTTCTACTAAGAAATCAAGAATTTTCTTGTCTATTTCGTCCAGTTGATAGTTCATATTAGTTAAATTACAATTTTCTTAAAAAAACAATGTATTTTTTACAAATTTATAAAAAATAATTTAACTAAAAAAATTATATCAAATATTAACAATAATTAACACATATGAGAAAAATCATTATAAATTTAGAATTATTTCGTAGTTGATTTTACAGAATCTGTTTTTATTACTGTTTTATCATCAGGTGCATTTTTTACTTTTTTCTTCTTTTTGAATAAAGAATTAAAGCTCTTACTCCACACGATACCTCCCCCATAAGCCTGATTGGCAGTACCGTTTGAGCCTGCACCATTAATGACACCGATATTGGAAGGTTTGGAATATCCTCTTAACACCAGGCTTCCGTCATTCTTTTTTGAAATGTCATATTCAATGGTTCCTTCTCCCGAAAGATAATTGGCTTCTGTATTTTCAGTTTTGGTAAGAGGAATTCCCAAACCGGTTTTCACTTTTATCCTTGGAGAAAGGGCAAAACTCACCCCCGCATTGGCACGGTCTCCTGTGTTGGAATACTGGTCTCCTTTCACATAATTAAGGTCAATCTGGAATTCATTACTCATTGTATTCAGCACAGAACCTAACTGTTTTAAAAGAATATTATATCCCGAAGATTCAGCAACACCTGCCACATCAACATCTACACCGCCGGTTCTGGAAACATTAAAACTGTTTAAAAGCAATACTGATCCGAACTGCAATACCTTCTCTCCTTCCTGGCTCATTTTTGCGGCTAATGTTTCTTTAACCTGGCTTGAAACATCCAGAGCGGTAACATCAAGCTCAACCTGAGGATCAACAAGAGACTGTGTAATATTGGCCTGCAGCAAAATACTGATAGGCTGAAGACTTCCCATGTTGAGATAATCCCCGGCATTTGAAACCATTCTTACATAATTGGCTGTAATATCCAGCGCGGGTTTCATGGCATCACCGTCCCAGCGGATACTGCTTCCTTTTTCAATCTGGAAGGTCTTATTAAGGATGGCTTTCGAAACAAAAGTTCCGTTCTCCACTTTATACATTCCGTTCATGGCAATATTTCCCTGTCTGCTCATCTGGAAGCGTAGTTTCTCTGCAGCACCTTTTACCGTGATATTTCCTACCTCATCACCAATCAGAACATTTACCGTAGTTCCTTTATCAACATCGAGCGCAAAATCGATATTCATATTGGCTCCGGATTTTTTCTTATCTTCTAATGTTACCAGGCCATCTTTCCCTTCTTTAAGGAACCTCAGCATTTTAAACTCTTCAACATTGGAAGTAGATCCTGAATTGAAAGTAAAAGTACTTCCGCTCAGTGCTTTCATGTTCGGCGTCGAAAGGCTGAGACCCGAAACCGGCCCATCCACATAGAGATCTCCCTGTCCGTAAACCCTTCCCCAGAAAAGATCATAATCCTTTTGAGTGGTATTGAGAACCAATAGATTGTCTGCTCTCATTACCAGGTTGACTCCCATTGAAGAAAGCGTTTCAAACTGAATTGCCCCCGAAATATTTCCGCTGGAATTTGTTCTTCCGTCGCGAACCCCAATATTATTCAGGATGGCCAGACCTTTACTAAGCGGAATTACCGTATCGTCAAAAGAATAATCAACTCCGGTAAATAAAAGTTTAAGCCCGAAGCCTTTTAAAGCAATATCACCGCTGTAATCCAGGTTACTGAATTTACCGCTGATTTTAAGATCTCCGGTAGCTTTTCCCCGTAAATTTCCAAAAACAGTGGTTACAAACTGCTGCGCAAAAGCAATATCAAAATCCCGCATTTCTGCTGTAAGGTCTATTGTAGGCGAAGAGGTATTGTTATTGACGGTTCCGGTTACATGAAGACTGTTATTCCCTATCACTCCCGCAGAGTTCACCCTGATATCCACATCATAAACATTCAGGGAAAATCCGTTGGTAGCAGAAATTGTAATGTCTCCCATATCATTTCCGTTCATCATGATATCATCAATCGTCATATCCACTAAAGGCTGAAGCGTGCTTTTATCCATACGAATCTGCACACTACCGTTGGCGAGGCCTTTAATATTCATTGCATTTCCTCCCGGCTGCATTTCCAGAAGCTTTTCTATGGAGAAATCGTTGACCTCCGCATCCAGATAAAAATCTTTTGCTGATTTGAATTGCGCTTCCTTAACAAGTAATGAACTATTATCAGAATAAATTCTCAGATTCCTGATGTCAAAATCTTTCTCCTTTTTACGGTAGGTAATGGAATGATTAAGTTCAGGACTTGTATCAATAGCCCATGTTACTTCATTAAATTTAACTTCAGTAGGCTCAAATCTGAATATAAAATCTCCTCCCGCATTGGTAGACTGATTGACATTAATGGCGTATTCCTTCATTGTATCATCAAGCTCATCTTCAGGACTTCCGTGTTTGAATTTTGCCGCTAAATGGAGAAGGGTATTGTTTTCGTTTCTTCCGCTTAAGGTAACATCTTTGAGGATATTTTTATTGTACTGCAGTCTGTTGATTCTGGCAAAAATCTGTTCATCAAGATTGGCCGTATTGATTCTCACCATCACACTGTCTACCATTGCGCTGTCCCTGGTCACATTATCTCTTTCATTAATGGTATAGGCAGGATTGGCAGCTGCAATAGCCCGGTCTGCATCAGTAATTTCACGGGTTTTGGTCATGATATATTTTAAAGAAGCCGCATCAAGATTCAAAATCAGATTATTGGAATTTCCGTCGTACTGCCCTTCCACTTTTGCACCTTGCGGTAATTTAAGATCCGGAAGGAAGTAGCTTACCAAACCCTGCTGCACATCAAAATCCATGGCAAAGCTCTGGCCTCTGTACATCTTTCTTGGAGCTGGACCTACGAGAATTTTGTTTAAGCCGTTTTCTACCATTCCTGCAAGATCTCCAAGATTGTATCTACCTGATACTTTTCCGTTTACAGCTCCCGGCGCATCCACATCAATTACCCGGCCTCCGTTTTCCATGAATGTTTTCAGTTTGGCTGTCGGAATATAATATTTCTGTGTGGCTGTCGCAAAACCAATTCTGTTGGCTTCTACATCTAACGTAAGGTCGTTAATGGAAGACATTGACATTTTACCATTCACCTGTCCGCTTACGATCTGGGTTCCGGGAGTATTGGTAAAATAATTCATGTTCAGGTAATTCACATCAGCATTTACATTCATTGAAATTCTTGACGTGCTGAAATCAATTAATCCTTTGATATTGGCTTTTGCCTGTTCATCATTCACGGTGATGAGTCCGTTGTATTTTTTATGATCAAGAAGACCTTCCAGATAGACGTTGTTGATTTCTTTATTCATGATTTCAACGCTGGTAATCCTTGACTTTGTTGTCAGTTTCATGGTGTTAACATCGAAACTCTGCCCATTAATATCAAATCTTCCGGAAATTAAACCTACTGATTTATTTTTTGTGATCACAGAAGTGTTTAAGTCTTTCACTTCAGCAATTCCGACGTATTTTGGCATTGATGAGCTGTACTCTGTTAATGAAAACTGAGTAATTTTAGCCTGCCCGATTCCGGTAATGAGGTTCCCGTTGGCAACATATACCTTATTCGGATTAACACTTGCCGTTCCATTGTATTTTAGTTTGCCGAAATCATCCGCGAAGTTTTTCATTTTTACAGCAATGAATGAGGGCATCATGGCTTTAAGATCTTTATAGGTAAAATCTGCTGAAAGATCCGGGGTTTCGATTAAAAAGTTGCCTTTTAACAATCTGTCAACTTTCATAGTTTTAGTTGCGATATTCACATCCGGATTTCTGATCAGGAAATGATCCAATCTGAAATTATTCAGCGGACCGGCCATTTTTCCGGAAATATTAAACGGCTTGAAATTATCCCAGTTGGTCACGAAATAGCTGATATCGTAACCACTCAGCTGACTTCCCTGGATGAGGTTCATTTCCCATTTTACTTTGTCGGCAAAATCTGCCCAGGAACCGTCATCATGAAGATTAAATTTTATATCACCCTGTAAAAGCGAATGATCTGTATTTAACGTCAGATCTTTTAACGAAAGATAATCCGGTGTCATGGAAAGCTCTGTAGAGAATGTATCCACAAAATGAGATTTGCCCCATCGTTTGGTCGTAAAGGACATATTGTTGATCAGTGCCGAAATATTTCTACCGTTAACTTTTACATTCGGTGCTTTGAGATTAAAGTGGGTTGCCGTTAACCATTTTCCTTTTTCTCCCGGAGAATTTAAATTCACAATGGAAACTTTAGAATCAAGGATCTGCAGTCTTGAATCCAGCTGAAAAGGAGGTTTGTTGGGATCTCTTTTTTTACCGCTGTCGAACAACTGCGTGAAACGGATAAAATTTGAAATGCTGTCGCCTTTATAAGTAATAACTTTTACATCGGCATTTTTTAGCGTAAGGGAATTAAAACTTAGCGAATTGTTTTTGGTAATGTTGCTAAATAAAGAAAGCCAGTTTGAATTGGCAATAAATTCTTTGGACTGGATAAAATCGTAGCCTTTGTAATCTTTGATTTTTAAGCCTTTAACCTTAACGTTTCCGAAAAAATTAACCTCAACGCTTTCTGTTGACATCTGGGCTTTGAAGTCCCTGTTTACGACCTGCAGCGCCTGATCGGCAGCCCATTGTTTGGTAACGGGTAGGTTTATTGCAATAAAAATGGCAGCAACAAGGCCGAGGCCCAGCCAGAAAAGAATCAAAAGCAAACGCGCCCACCATGAATAACTGGTAACATCTTTCACCGCCTGTTTTCCGAACTCTTCAGCCGTTTCCACCGGATGCTTAATGGCGTCGGAAGCCAGTTCAGAAGCTTCTTTTACGGTCCCCTTCACTTTTTCTCCGGCGTTTTCCACGGCCTTTTGTACCTGATTACCTAAGTTTTCAGCTACTGATTTTTTGTTCTCATTCTCGTTATTATTCTCTAACTTTGCCATTATTATGAGCGACTCTATAATTTTAGGTATTGAATCGTCCTGCGACGATACATCAGCAGCTATCATCAAGGGAAATTCTATTCTGTCGAACATTGCTGCAAACCAGGCCATCCATAAAGAATATGGTGGTGTTGTTCCTGAGCTTGCATCACGTGCTCACCAGCAGAATATCATTCCGGTTGTTGAAAAATCTCTAACTAAAGCAAATATACAACAAAATGCAATTTCCGCGATAGGATTTACCAGAGGCCCCGGCCTTTTGGGATCTCTTCTTGTGGGAACTTCCTTTGCTAAGTCTTTGGCAATGAGCTTAGACGTTCCGCTGATCGAAGTAAATCACCTTCAGGCACATATTTTAGCGCATTTCATTGAGGATGCAAATCCTATGCCGCCCAAATTTCCTTTTTTATGCCTTACCGTAAGCGGCGGACACACGATGATCGTTTTGGTGAAAGACTATTTTGATATGGAAATTATCGGGAAAACAACTGATGACGCAGCAGGTGAAGCTTTCGATAAAATCGGAAAAACTTTCGACCTTGACTATCCTGCCGGGCCTATTATCGACAAGCTTGCCAGAGAGGGTAATCCGGACAGCTTTAAATTTAATAAACCCAAACTGGAGCAATATGATTATTCTTTCAGCGGAATCAAAACTTCGGTATTGTATTTTATTCAGAAAGAAGTAAAAAAAGATCCGGATTTTATTAAAAATAATATTAATGATCTTTGTGCTTCGGTGCAGAAATCCATCATCGAAATCCTGATGAACAAGCTTGAAAAGGCTGCGAAAGATTTACATATTAATGAGGTTGCCATTGCAGGCGGAGTTTCTGCAAATTCAGCTTTGAGAAAAGCGATGCAGGACAACCATGAAAAACTGGGCTGGAATATTTATATCCCGAAATTTGAGTACACCACCGACAATGCCGCGATGATTGCGATGGTAGCTCAGCTGAAGTTTGAACGAGGAGAGTTTACGGATTTGAGAACCAGTGCAACGGCGAAATACGATTTATGAAAATTCTTTTAGAAGAAAAAATATTAGGGACACAATCTAAGAAAAATTCAAAATATTATTGGATCTTAGAAACGGTTACGGGAAAAAATGATGCTACGGAGCTTTACGTAGATTATTTTCCGTCCAGCTCCGAAACGGGATATATCCAGGACGTAAAAGATGAAATTATACAAAAAATAAATGCTGAAAATATTTTCAGCTTTCCCTACGAACCCAAAGAAGGAGATTATTTATCCATTAAAAACAATTTAAGAAAACAGGAATATTTAAATCTGATTTATCTTAATAACCATTGGATCGAAGAAATATACATTTGTTCTTACCGAAATTGTGATACGGATATTTACACGACCATAAAAACAGGAGTTGCTTTTTTAACGCAAGATGTATGAAACTATTCTACGGAAAAATTGAAGGAAACCGAGTAACGATCAATGACGAAGAACAGCAGCACATTGTAAAGGTGCTTCGGATGAAGGAAGATGAAGAAATTTATATAACCGACGGAAAAGGAAATCTTGCTTTCGGAAAACTGATGATTGAAGGTAAAAAAGCAATGATCTCGGTTGATGAAATTAAAACCGGACTGCCGGATTTTCATCCTCAACTGCACATCGCCATTGCTCCTACGAAAAATATCGACCGTATTGAGTTTTTTACAGAAAAAGCCGTAGAAATGGGAATTTCTGAAATTACTATTTTACAAACTGAAAAAACGGAACGTAAAAACCTGAATATCGACAAACTGAGAAAACAGGCAATTGCCGCATCCAAGCAAAGCCTGAGGTTTCATTTTCCGGTTATTAATGACAGCATTAAACTCCAGGATTTTTTAAAGACGATCAGTTCCGAGCATACATTTGTGGCTCACTGCCACGAAAATCTTCACCGGATTGCCTTAAACGAGATCCCTAAACTTGACCAGATGACTTTCCTCATCGGCCCTGAAGGTGATTTTTCTGAAAAGGAGATCAAATTATTAGCTGATCATGATGTGAAAGCTGTTTCTTTAGGCAATCAGCGGCTAAGAACTGAAACAGCGGGAATTTTTGTAGCGGCTTGGAATTATGGCAATTTACAGAATTTTCGGTGAGGTTTATCTGATAGAAAATGTTGCTTTATAATAATTCACCGCAAAAGCGGTTGTTTTTGTTATCTGCTTACGGACGACAAATGCGCCAGAGCGGTAGTTTTCTGCTGGTACGTTGAGATTCATCAATAAGTATTTTCACTCAATGCCTGAGCATTGTGATCAATCAGCGTCCCAAAAGGATAGTATGTATTGTTCGAAACAATCTCTCCAGGAATGAAAGAATCGGTGCAGGCCATGCCTCCGTCTCCCGTAGGATAACAATTCGAGACCCTTGTATCCCTTCCTCTTATCGTTCCGTCATGGTCTGAATCTGCATAGCCGATTCGTACATTCCCCAGATGATCTACATAATTGTAAACATACAACCGCAACAATGTGTCATAATACCCTTCCGAGGTCGGGATGATCCTCAGCTTGATTCCATCATTGGTGGTGGCTCCCGTTTCATCTTCCCAGGCATAGGTAAATTTATACTGGAAACCATCCAGATAATCTGTCTGCAACCCTCCAAAGAGCTCTTCACTTTCACTCCGTCTGCCCGATACAAATAATCCGTTATCTGAGCATTCTGAGTGATCTTCTTTGGTAAATTTAAGTAATTATGCCATAGATGATATTCTATTCTTATGGTAAAATGCTTACTAAAAAAAAATAAATATTTCTTTAATAAAAACGTTGTTGCTTTATAAAACACAAAGAAGCCGTCTCATTTCACGATTCGGCTTCATTTTTTGATATTATTGTTATTCAAATTATTTTGGAATTTTCTTTGCGATCATTGAAAATGGCTTATTAGGCGACTCTCTTTCTTAAATTGTGGGCTAAAGCATGCAATCCGAACTCAATTTCTACTTTT
>NZ_FQVO01000031.1 GCF_900129385.1 Chryseobacterium takakiae
TTGCTTCATTGAAATATTTACCATCTAAATCTATTGCAAATTTAGTTTTATCGGATATTTCACCCCATATGATTTTTTGTTTATAAAAATCCTCCAATTTTTGCAAGGTTAAATTGTTATCAAGCTCTAGCCAATGATGTTGACCTGGAAAATCTTCATTGCTGTTTAATTTTCCCGAAGAAGTGTAGCGACATTGCCCGCGGTTTTTTAATTGCTTTTCATAGGTCAGAAGGTGTTTGTAAATAGCCGGATAGTTTTGCTCAAGAATCTTATAACTTCCATAATAAGCTAAAATTACATACGTATCTGCAAAATCATATCCGTATTTTTTGATATCTCTGCCACGTAAAATAGGTCGAATAATTTCAGCACTTTTAGCATCTTTTAGTATTAAGGCATCTTTTGTGGCTTTATCAATAATAAATGCTTCATTTAAACCGGTTTTAATACCATAATTTATACTTACATTCCAATTTTTTAAAGGAACTCCAATTGATTCAATTCTATTAATTATATTTAGTTCTATTGCAGTTAATATTACCCAAGAAGTACTACTAGAAAAATTTGTATTTACTGCATTTTGTCTAAAATAATCGCTCAAATTATTTAACACTTTATCTTTGATAATACAAGCTTGAGTTTGCTGTCTATTTTTATCCTTAGAAAACATTAAAATGTTTGTATCTACGGTGGCAGTATCAAAGATTTGCGTGCCTCCGAAATCAATTAAAATTTCCGGATTAGTTTTTTCAACAAAAAACTTTCTTAAGCTTTCGCCGTACGCAGCGCGCATCCATTTGTTAGAAGTGATATATGTTAAAAAGCCTTTTGGTTTTAGAATATTATTTCCTAATTCATAAAACAAACTGTAAATATCTCCGGTTTTTGTATATGTCTCATATCCTCTTTTTTGCAGCGTATCACTAGCTAAACCCATCTTTTGAAGCTGAATATAAGGAGGATTACCTATAATAATATCAAATCCAACAAAATTCCCTTCGTCATCCAAAACTTCCGGAAATTCAAACCTCCATTCAAATGCATTTCTGTAAATTGCATTATTTAGAATTTCTTCTTTTTCTTTTTGCGCAAGTTCTGCCTTTTGTTTAAGTTTCTTTAAATTATCTTTTTCTGTTTTCTTTATGGCTTCACCAAAGGCCAATAAGTTTTGTTGTCGCTGCTCTTCGTTTTGATATAATCCTACTGCTTTAGAAACTTTATCTCTGATAGAATTATCTAATGTTGATTTAAAATTGTTCTTTATAATGGTAATAATTTCTTCAACTTCTCTTTTTTTAGTTTTCGAATTGGTTGTTTTGTAATCTTTTACAGCTTGTTTGTAATCAGCAACAGAAAAGTTTACTTCCTTATTTTTGAATGCCGCTTTTAAACTATCATCTAAGGTAAATCTGCTGATTAATGAATTCCCATTCTTAATATTAATATCAATATTAGGGAGTGTCTGTAACTCTCCCTCGTCTGTATAATATGCATTTTTTAAAAGTTCTATCCATAGTCTCAACCTGCAAATATTTACTGAGTTGGGATTGATATCTACTCCAAATAAACAATTCTCAATAACGGTTTCCTTCTCATGGAATATTGCTTTTTGAATAAGTAAACTTTGCGGATCTTTTCTGTTGTATGAAAATAATTCATCATTAGCATCAAGAATATAGATTTCATCATTTTCTACTTTAACTAGACAAGGCAGAGTATTGAAATTTTCATCTGCTAATATTCCTAATTCACTTTTTATGGCGATCATTTCGTTAAGAGCAGAAACCAAAAAATGCCCTGATCCTACAGCCGGATCACAAATTCTAATTGAGTTAATGACCTCATTAAATTTTTTGCGATATTCTTTTTTAAAGTACTGTTTACAATAATCTATCACATCATCAAAAGTTTCAATACTTCTGTCAAATTCTTCCTTAAACTTTTGAGTTACTGCCTTCCGCAGTGTCTCTTTACACATAAACATTGTAATCAACCCTGGTGTATAAAAAGAACCATCTCGGTAACCGTTGATTTTTTCAAAAATCAATCCTAAAACAGAAGCATTGATTAGGGTTTTATTCTCTAACTGAAAATCAGATTCAATTCCTGAGTCTGCTGAAAAGTCATAAGCATCAAGAAACCTAAAAAAATAGTCTAATGTATTGAGCTTTCCGGTTAATTTTTTACCGGTTTCATTTTTAAGAACTGTAGAAGAATAAACTTCCATATCCTCATCCATAAGAGCTGTAATATCAAATGTTAATTCTTCAAGCGCATTTTTTTCAAAAAGACTACTGTTCAAATAAGGGATATTCTTAAATTTATCTGCATATCGAGCATGACGATCTTTCAATGGTTTTGCCAAAGCAGAGAAAAATAATTCGTTCAATGAATCAAAGCCGTTGATAAAGTTATAGTTTAAAAATTTAAAGTCTCTCGAATTTCCGTTATAACTTCTCAATTGAGATTCTAGTAACTTAAGAAATAAAATTCGGTTAACCCAAGTAAGGCAAAGTTCTAAGCCGACATTAAAAGCTTTATTTTCAGAAGGAACATTTTTCACCTTGTTCAAATAATCTTTATCCTCCAATGTGAAAATTGTATTCTCTAATAGTGGACCATAATCTGCCGTTTTATAGGTTTTTCTTTTAATTATTTTTTTACCATTTTCTTTAGTTTCTTCTAAACCAATAATATGCAGAAGTTCATTGTAAAAAGCTTTATTAAGCTGGTTGCTATCATTTCCAAAACCCTTACCTAATAGATGAACATCAGAAAAAAGCTTATAAATATTTACAATTTCTTTTTGTTTAAGATTAGAAATTTGCTTTGTACGAAAATTAAGGTAAACAAAAGGAAGCTGATCTTCTACTTTATTAATATATTTTGCTGCGATTTCATTATAAAAAAGCTCGTTTTTTACTGTATCCTTTAAACCATCTCGAAATTGAGAATACTCTTTCAAAAGGTTTTTATCTGTATAAAATAAATTGTAAAAGTCGCTTGCTTTAAAAAAGAACCACTCGAAACCATTTGTTATAATAAGATGTTTAATATTATTATTTTTATGGTCAACCCTTTCTCGTAAGTAATAAAGTAATATTTCTTGAAATCCTTTTTTATTAAGTTGTGTAATTGTTGGAAACTCAGATTTATTACTTGGCTTTTTAGCTTCAATAATAATACCTACATCAGAATTGGCATCTTTATCTAGGTAGACAGCTAAATCAATACGATCTTTTGTATTGATTTCATTATCCTTATAAAATGTAGATGAAAGAAATTTTTTTATAGGGGATTTCAAATGCTCCTCACTTTCATTCTTCGTATCTACTAAATTTATAGCTTCAATACAACTTTTTAAGTTTTCTGAAAAATTTTCTACTTCAGAAACCTGTGGAGAAAATTTTTTATATGCAGGACTTAATGCCTTGTGAGGTTCAAGCTGTTTTGTTTTCAATGGAAATTATATTTTAATTTTGCTTTCAATTTAAAAAATAACAATTTATTTCGCAAGTTATGTAAAAAAAAGATTAGGTAATACGGAAAACCATAAACCTTTAGAATTGATTGCTCGCACAATGACTTGTAAATCCGTACAAACACCTACCCCTCATTTTAGTCATTTTCACGGATTCGCAAATCACAATTTGTCCCGAACTTTACTCTGTTATTTAAATGAATAATAATTAGATTCATTCAACAAAAAAAACAATCAACCAAAAACAAAAATACATCATGACAAATCCAACATTAGATGCTTACCAGCAGATATTCGGGATGGCCTGTCTTGTCGGCCGTTCCTCAGGGTACAAGGGTACCGCGAGTGAATTACAGCAACAGCTGCAGTATGATCTTTCTTTCTACCTGAATAATGTTCCGCCTGTAACCATTCTGGGACAGACCGGTCCTTCTACCGCCGATGCTTCTGTTACCCCGGTGCTGGGCAGCTGGAACCTGGTTTGGGGCCCTGCTGTATTGCAGGAAAACAATGATGATGTTTCCGATAATGCCGTATTTGTAGCGCAATGTGATGCCGTAGCATTTCCAGGCGGACCTGTAATGCCAACCTACGTCGTAGCCATTGCCGCCACCAACCCCGATTCCTTATACGACTGGGAATCTGAAGATTTTTCCGTTTCACAGGTGGTGAACTGGAGTACCTATAATCCATCCAGTTTCAGTCCATCCAATTACAACGGTACCGATCCTTATATTTCACTGGGCACCGCTACCGGAGTCAGCAATCTTCTGGGACTGACGACTGTAGAAACCGCCGCAGCTCCGGGAACCACGCTTGAGCAATTCCTGAGCAGTGTGCAGACTGACGAAAATACTGCTGTAATTTTCTGCGGTCACAGCCTTGCAGGAGCGCTCTCTCCTACTTTGGCGCTGTATCTTACGGAACAGAAAAAACTGGAGGCTTTTAATCTCACGCTGGTCTATCCGACTGCCGGAGCCACTCCGGGGGAAGCCAATTTTGCCAGTCTTTTCAACAGTACATTTCCTGCGTTGCCATCCGGCTGGGAAAAGCAATCGCTTCCTTACCAAAGCTGGAATACCATGCACTGGAACGACCTGGATGTCGTACCTCACGCCTGGCAGAAACAGGATCTGCAGCAGATAGCCGATCTTTACGGGCCATCACCCAACTTCTGGACTGCAGCCTCACTACAGGCACTTCAGGCTTACGCAATTGTGGATTCTGCACAGTCGGGTGCCGTGTATACCCGGATTCAAAACAGTCCGCTGCCCGGAACGCTTCAGTATTCAATGGGAACTTCGGCAATTAATGTTCCTCCAAAGTCAATACAGGATTTTGTAGAACAACTGTTCATCCAGCATGTTGAAATGTATTCCGGTATTCCGGCCGAGGGTTCAAATCCTGAAGTTACCGGACTGATTCTTCCGCAGCCTTTGCCTCCATCATCCTACAACAAAATAGTACCTGGTATTTCTACTGTAACCGAAGCCGACATGATTGCAAGAATCATTTCCCAGATCATCGGCTGGATTTCCAAGCATGCTTTATCAGACATGAAATCCGTAGTGAAAGAAGAAAAATAACGCCGATATATTGATTTCATATAAAAGCCACCTGTTACAGATTTGCTGTAACGGGTGGCTTTGCTTTGGGGCTATGCCTTCGAGAGCCTCAGGCATCGTTCAGTATAACTCTTAAATAATAACAATATATCAAAGGTGGCTGAGGAAGGCCTGACTTGTTTTTCATTTTTGTGCTCTTTAATGGTCAATACTAATTTTGTCTTTTCCAGTTCAAACGTAAGGGAATTAAATTTATTGTTGCCTTCCTGAGCAATACTTTTTCATACAAAAAACGTCATTTTTTTATTTTAATCCAATGTGTTTTATGGCAGTATATTTTTCTATAAAATCCACCTTATTAAATATGGAAATCAATATATTATAAAAATTAACAAATAGCATTTACAGGCATTTTTACAGGCATTTTTCCGTTACATAAAATTCACTTAAAATTCTTTGTCCGGGGATCTATTTTTTTCTATTTTCGCACCGGATTTTAGAAAACTTCCAACCTGAAAACAGGAAAGTGCATCTTCATAATAATACGACATCTTTTGTCGTGTGTAGGCATTAGTTTCGCAGCAATGGAAATTATTTTTCTAATCAATAGTCATTAAAAAACAAAAACCATGATAAAAGCATATCCTTATCGGACCATTTTTCCATAACACTCCGAAT
>NZ_FQVO01000020.1 GCF_900129385.1 Chryseobacterium takakiae
AGCCATTTTCAATGATCGCAAAGAAAATTTCCAAAATAATTTGAATAACAATAATATCAAAAAATGAAGCCGACTCGTGAAATGAGACGGCTTCTATGAAGACAGGTATTAGTTTATTTGGTAAAGATATCTTTCAGTTGGGAAACAATATTATGGTTTCGGGATACGGTGATATCTCCGATTTTATCCGCAATCTTCTCCATATATTCCATTTCTTTCAGCTTCCAGAGTACTTCATTTTCTTCCATCAGCTTGGCAGTGTTCAACAAACTTCTTGTGGAAGCCGTTTCTTCACGTCTCATGATGGTGTTGGCCTGGGCTTTCTTCTCCGCAATTAGAACCTGGTTCATGATTTCTTTCATTTCCCCTGTTAAAATGACATCCCGAATTCCGGCGTCGGCAGCTTTCAGGCCTAGATCTTCAGCCTTATTTCCCAGATTCTCCAGGATTTCTTTTCCTACGGAATCTTTTTTCACCAGCAGCTCATCAAGGGTTAACGCGCCTACGAATTCTCTCAACGCCAACTGCATTAGAATGTACAATTGCTTGTCGTATTCTTTATTCTCCATGAGCGCTTTTACAATATTTCCCACCTGGAAACGAACGTAAAAATTAATTCTGAGCATCGCTTTATCCTTTGTAAGCAACTCCTGCCCTGCAATTTCCATTTGCTGCATTCTGGTATCGATGGCTTTCACCTCTACAGAAGTTTCATTGTTCCAGAAATAGTATGTTCCGGCTTCCAGGACGCGGTCCAACTTTCCGTCAATCAGCAAAAGACCTTTATACTGGTTGGTGATGGTAAATTTTCTTACAAAACTTTTAAGCTTTGCATTTTCCAGAATACTCTTGGAAATATGTTCGGTTATCTCTACTTCGTTAAATCGATTTTTTGAAATTCTCTGTTGAACATACCTTTCCAGAAAGCATACTGTCCTACATTCAATACTTCTTTGAAAATCCCGTTTTCGTAAACAAGGACGATTTCACCGTCTTTTACTTCAACCAGATCCAGCATTGCTTTCAACGCTTCGTTTTTCAGCAAAAGAGTTAGGTCTGTATTGCTTTTAAAAGAATATTTCATATCGTAGATTTCTACAAATTTATTCCCGAAAATCCAGAAGCTTCCTTCTTTCAGGATGTCGATCAGGTTTCCGTTTCTGAAAACAAGACCTCTCTCGTATGCTTTAATGTGTACATTTTTTATCATGATTTTTATTTTTTAACTGTTATTATTTAATAAAAAGGAAATCCGTGATCTCTTCTTCTGAAAAATGCGGAAGTAAGGTGTTTTACAAAAAATTCACAGGTTTTTACAACTCAATTTTCAGATTTATCCTGAATTTCAGATCTTGGGCGTGTCCCTCGCTGCCGCATTCCCTGCGGCCCGGGTCGCTACGTTCACTTCTATCTTTTTTGCAAGCAAAAAAGGATATCCGTTACCATCGCTCACGTGGAAAACCGTCCTTTCAGCATTTGTCTGAAGATAATAAGCTCTTCCATACCGTTTCAATTTTAGAAAATCTCTTTTCTTGCAGGCTTTTTCAGAGTGTTGATTCAACAACCGAAAACATCCCGGATTTTCCAGTGCGGATATTTTTATTGAGAATACCCAAAACTCGCGAAAAAAATAGATTTTGAGTCTATTTCAAATTTAACTACAACCTTAATGTAGTGCGTATACCATTTCCGCCATACCATCTTAATTGGTAGTGGGACTCGAACCCACACGTTAAATAATGCTATTACTCTAACCGGACTGAGTTATATCCCCTTTTAGGAAATAGGAGGATTCGAACCTCCGACCCATAGCGCATGGTAGAAGTTTTTGGAAACTCCTGAAACCTTCAGGTCAAGCTGAACAGAACGAAATCATGTTTCTCAACAAATCATTCTGCAATGGTGATATACCGAAACACCCAACAAGACCTGCCTGATATTTTGACTAAAATCTGTTTTTCAAAATTTTAGTTGTTGCCATTTTGATGAAGCAAAATAAAATCCTGATTGCGCAGTGTTTTTGCGCAGAAAAAAATTATTTTTAAACTTAAGGAAGAAAAGCTTTAACACAGGCCTTACTTCACGTTTCATCCTCCTTCCTCCATCGCTTTAATTTCTCGGCGCAAAAGGCGGTGTCCATTTTTTCTTCTTCATAAGTTCCTTTACTTCTTCGTAGGAAACCGGATAGAAATTATGACAGTCCACCCCTACATCGAAACTTAATGCCATTCATCATCCGGCAATGTTCCGTGCGAATGGCCGTATAACTGCCAGGTTCCGCGATGGGAGCCGTTCCATGTTCTAAGGGAGTAATGAAAAAGAATGATTTTTTGTTTGCCGTTGCTGTTTTCGGCCTCATCAATTCTTAACTCGTGGTAATCCCTGATTGATGCAAATCGTTTGGGATATGTTAATGCCGCACCCTCATGATTCCCTTTTATCAGATGGATATTTCCGTTTAGTCGATCCAGGGTTTCTTTCGTGAAATCCGGTTTGCCTAAACTGAAGTCTCCTAAATGGTAAACGGTATCCTCTTTTTCTATTTTCTCGTTCCATCGTTTGATGAGTTCTTCATTCATATGCTCCAACGACTCAAAAGGCCTTTCGGAGAATTTTATAATATTGGCATGACCGAAATGATGGTCTGCCGTAAAAAATATATTTTGTTTCATTATTTCTTTAACTACAAAGTTTATTATTTTAATTGTCGTTAAAATATTCCGGTAATCTATACCTTCGGAATTATTAACTTTTCTTTTATCAAGTCAATGACTAAAGAATTTAGTTTTTTGTTGATTCTCTTCTGTTCTTCTTTTTCTATGATGGTGAAGCCTTTAGGGAAATCTTTTTCAAAATCTTCTAAAATATCCTTAGCAAAAAGACCTATCACTTTTCCAACCTTGTGGTGTTCAAATTCTCCAAGTTTGCTGACAACATTGTTTAGCCTGTTTACAGTTGCATATTTCTGAATTTCGTTCCAGATATTCTGAGCTTTTTCGCTAAAGTTGATTTGTTTTTGAAAAGCCTTATCCTGTTTCCTCATCACTTTAGATTTTTCGAGCCATTTTTCATTTTTGTTTTTTAGAATAACTCTTGAGCCATTGCCAAAATATCTGGTTTTTAAAGTTTTTACAATCGTTCCTTCACACATATTATTCTCAATTTCAGGAAGTCCTAACCATCCCGGAATTTTAGAATCGAAAGCATTTGGAAATTTTAAAGCCTCTTCCAAAGTTCCCTGAAAAAGGATTTTTGCGTAGAAAAAACCGGTTTCTGAAAAAATTTGGTTCACTAAATCTGTATCCAGATAAGTAGTTCCGTTCAGTTTGATGTCGAAAGCATAATATTCGTTTTGTGGAGCATATTCAATACCCTTCTGCACTTTTATCGCATCTTTTACCGGCTCTACTTGTTTGTGTTTATAACCGCCACCAAACAATTCACCGTAAATAATTATCGTTTCTACATCCGGATGAATATTTTTAACTTTTTCAAATACTTCAATAACATTCTTTCTGTAGTTTTCTAAAACTTGATGTGCATTAAAGAATTTTTCATTCTTTTCTATGAAAGCGGTTCTCTTGCCTATTTTAATCTCTTTTCCGTCGGTAAAAAAAGAGAAATTCGCACCATGAACTTTCTCTTGTACAATGAAAACCTCATCCACAAAACCCTGAATTCTGATCTGATCAATAATGCGGGTGTGGTATGCATTTTCTATAGAGTTATATGTTTTGAAAATCATTTTTTTAATTTTTAATTTCTATTTAAACCTCACAGGTTTTGAAAACCTGCGAGGTTTCCTTACCTACATGAAGGGATTAAACTATTTGTAATTCATTATTTTTCATCTGAGTAAGATGTCTCTGAGCATGAAGTGAAAGGAAGTAAATGTATTCATACACATTAATCTTTCCCAATTCATTCACTGTCATTGTTGTTTTGCAGAGAAGACCTTCACCATTTTTCATTAAATCCAAATAATGTAAACATTGCTGATATTGCTGAGCAATTAACCCTCTGATTTCATCTGAATTTAAACTTCCTTTCGGATCCATGTGCTCCGGTCTTATCCACTCAAAAGCGCTATATTCTCCTACTTTTTCAAACTTTCCCTGATTGAAACTGTAATTTTTTATCTCCAGATTCAAGTCAAGATTCAGATAATTCCGCATTGCTTTTTTTGATCCTTTTTCAATAAGTATCAACAGATAAAAGTTCGTGAGATAAATATGTTCTAAAATCTGCTGAACGGTCCAACCTCTGTTTGCAGGCTGATAATTCAACGTTTTATTATCTTTATCAAACCATCGGTCAACCTGATCGAAAGTGAGTTTCAAATGCGTTTGTATAAATTGTATACATCTAAATATGTCCATTTACAATTTTTTAAAGTTTTTTAAAAGGCTTTCAATATTTTCCTTTCCTACAGGATTCATGGAATGACAGTAAGATTCCGGTAAATCGGCACCATTATCCATGCAGTATTCTACAAGCCACTTCGCACAGTCGTACCCTGTTCTTTCGACAATTCCTGAGAGTCCGGTTTCAAATAATGTTCGTCTGCAAGGTCATGGTCAAAAGAAATCATATTCGGTAAGCCGTTTTCCAAAATTCTTTCGATAAACTGTTTGTAATTCCGAACGATATACCAATCGTTTCTTAGGAAAATATCCTGTTTGGTGTAGTGATACGCTTCAATAGGATATCGTATATCGTCCAGAAACAATAATCTTTTTGTCAATTCCATTTTTTAAATTTTATTCTTTTGTTTAAACCTCACAGGTTTTGAAAACCTGTGAGGTTTCCGTACTAAAACGTAAGTTGAAATTATTTGTACTGTCTTATTGCTTTGCTTCCGACTATCACACCATGATATCCGCACAATTGGAGCTTGCAAATGCATAAGGTTTTGCTTTAAATACATAACCCATTCCGAGAATATATCCCATTGCGTCTCTTAAGGCAACGTTGGATTTGAAATCCGGGTCGGTGTTTATGTCTGCGTGTACCTCCATTTCTACTCCGTAAGCATCAAGTACTGCGCAGATGGCATAGGCGATTTCTACGGATTTGTTTACCTCGTTCAGCATTCGTTCTTTGATACTGATCGTCTGTATTTCCCTTTCTTTTCTGATAAAGGTAAACGCTCCTTTTCCTTCACGAATAAAGACTACTGCCGTAGCATAATTAATGGCATCCCCGTAAACATGGGAATCTGATCCCACACATACTTTCAGTCGGTGTCCATTAGCCTGTTCGCGGATGATGGCTTCTTCTACCAGCTCTGTGATAGAATTCCGAAAGATTTTTCCGGTCATGTTCTGCCATGTTTGTTGTTGCGTTTCCATTTTTCTACATGTTTTTGTTTTGTTTAAATTTTAATAATTATGTCCTCAATTGTAAATCGTTAATCCATTGTATTGTCAATTTAAAACTCACTTGCGAAGCAAATTCACCATTGACCATTAACATTCTTGCACTCCGAACCGGATTCGAACCAGTACCATCAGTTTTGGAGACTGAGATGCTGCCATTACATCATCGGAGTATTTGCTGATTCATCAGGGTTTGAACCTGAACAACAAGAGTCAAAGTCTTGTGAGCTGCCAATTACACCATGAATCAGTTTAATTAGTATTGATAAGTGATGATTGATAATTGATTCTATTTCCCGGATTATTCATTTATTATTTATTATTGATGATTTATCAATTATCATTCATATTTCATCACTCATATTTTGTACGGGAAGAGGGATTCGAACCCCCAAAATCTTGAGCCTAAATCAAGTGTGTCTGCCATTCCACCATTCCCGCAGATTAAGCAATCGGTAATGAGTAATTCACCAGCGCTTATTATTTGAAGAAAACAAAGCCTGTCTTAATTTTTAGTTTGATGTAAGAACTTCTGCGCTCGACAAACTTTTTTTTCTTCGGAACAACCTCATTTTAGTTATTTGAGATGGTTATGGGGTTGTTCATAACCGTTTTTATTCTTTTTTTATCTGAATTCACGAATGCTTCGCATTTTGAACCCACTCAGCTTACGCAACGGTTTTGCAGATCGCCCCGACTCTCCTGCTTCGGCGAACCATCGTTTTTATGAGTAATCAGTAATGGGCAATGAGTGCTTTTCCTATATTGTGATTATTCTTTCAATTTAAATTTTATAAAAAAATAAAGTCTGTCTTAATTTTTGTTTGATATAAGAACTTCTGCGCTTTGACAGACTTTATTTGATCTAAAATTTATATTATGTTTAAAACTTTCATTATCGCGCTTCAAACCGAGTTGAGAAAAAGCCTGTCTATTTAATATCGTGTTTTTGGCTAAAGATCTTCTGCTCTCGACAAGCCTTTTCTTTTCTCTTTTGAAACAATTTTTTAATGTGAATTGTGAATGGTCAATTCGCTTTGCTGTCAACTTTTAAAAATTCACTTATAAAATAAAATTCACTCTTGACCATTCACTTTTTGTACTCCATAAGGGAATCGAACCCTTGTCGTTCGGTAGAAAGCCGAATGCACTAACCGCTATGCTAATGGAGCAAATCGTCTGGAAAGCAGGACTTGAACCTGCGACCTCCCGCGTCCAAGGCGGGTAAACAACCACCGTTATCTTTCCAGTTTTAGATTCACTTCAATTTTCTTTTCCGAGAGACAGTCGGATTGGAAATTTCCGTGAATCTTGTGTTGTATGCGAAATTCTTTATGATCGCATAAATTCTTTTATTTTTTGTAATCCCAGAAGGACTCGAACCTTCAACCTCCGGTTTAAAAGACCGGAGCTCTAACCTGTTGAGCTATGAGATTGTTTTTTAGTGTGAATGGTCAGCGGTCAATTCGCTTTGCTGTCAATTTTAATTCACTTATGAAATAAATTCACTATTGACCCTTCACATTTTTTGGGTATCTCCGGGGATCGAACCCTGTTCTCCGGTGCCACAAACCGGTGCTTTACCAAATAAGCTAGAGAAACCATACATAAAAAAGCGCCTCTTTTCGGGAGGCGCTCTATATTTCGGGACGTGTCATTACATTAGCTGACCCATTTATATAAGCACCTTTTTATCACAAATTCACTATCAAGCAGATTCATACAAGCATATCCTTTCTCCATCGGTTTTGCACCGCATTGTCCTGAATGTAAATCTGATATGTTATGTAATTGTTTCATTTTATTTTTTGTTTAATATTTTGAAAAGCTGAAAACCTGTTACTTTCAATTTTCGGTTGCAAAGTAAATATGATTTTTTCAAACTCACAAATTTATTTTTCATTTAACTATTTGAAAATCAATTAATTAAAATTAAAATTTAGAATAGAAAATCTCTGTCCGCAATAACTTGCAGATACCTATATACCTAAATGACTGTCTCTCACCGGCTTATCGATCACCTTTTATTTTCTTATTAATTGTTCATTGCTGATTAAAAAATTTTCACTTTTATGGTTATTTTTTTTCATTCTAAATAATTTCTCTCTAAAAACACAAAAAACGCCCCGAAAATCGAGGCGTTCCTACACTATTTTGATAAAATTTTTACGGGTTTACGGTAAACAATTTTCAAAGAAAGCACATTTCGCCTCATTCAACATCATCCATTCATATCCAAACGATCCCTTTGCTATAGGGAGATCGCATAGATTTAAACTGATATGTGCTCTTTGTATTGTCATAATTTTTGTGGTGCAAAGATAATTGTTTTTTTGAAAAGTTTAGTTCATGAACATTTTATTCCTGCCCGTTTTATATCGTGAAATATCTTTTAAAATGACCTCATCATCGGGATTGAAATGTTTTAGTTCATTCACGATTTCCGAATGGGTAACCACTTTTTCCGCAATGATTTCATAAGCAATATTTCTTATGATGTCTTGAAGTAACGGATCTTTTTTAAATTCATATTTCATCGCTTCCAGATAGATGATCTTTTTATCGGAAGGTGTTTTTTGATATAATTCCTGGATTTTATGTTCAAGATTTTTAGCATCAAAGATATTTGCAAAATAATTATTCAGACAATTAAAGGCATCTTTACCTTCTTCCCATCCTTTCAGCAAAATTTTCTGGGCTTGTTCAGGCATATCCATTTTTTTCCGGCAGATCAGCGAGCCTTTTACCATCTGATTGTTATTGATATAATCATCCACTACCATCTGATAATAAATATTTGCATTTTTAGGATCATTTATTTTCCTGTACAAATCTCCTACTTTTTCTTTGTGCTCCAGTTCTTTATAGAGTTCTATTGCTTTGCGATACTGCTTTGCATTTTCATAACAATGGGCTGCCTCGGATTTGTTATTCAGTTTTTTAAGGTAAATAACTGCAGCTTCATTGTAAAGTCCGCCCTCTTCCAGTGTTTTTGCTCCACGGTAATGATCGCGAAGGAGGTTGATATACACTTTGGCAGCTTTCTGATAATTGTTTTCACGGATATAACTTTTAGCAAGTTCTTCATATTTATTCCTGATTTTATCAAAAAGAGAACTTTCAACATAAAAATTCCCGCCGGCTGCCGCACCTCTTCTTCCGTTCGCATTCTTTTCTTTTTCTTTATCTTCCAGTCTGGTGATAACAATAAAAATGATAAAAGCAACAATAATGAAGATAACGAGAGTTCCCACAACATTCCAGAAACTCTTATGAAACAGCTGTGCTAATATGGCGATGATTTTAATGATCACTAGAATAAAAAACGCCGCACTGAATTTGTTGATAAACTTCTGGCTATTCATCTTTATCTGATTTTAAAATGGTTTTATCTTCACTGAACAAACGATACAGCAGCAATACAACGCCGATAATAAGAATCCATACAAACCAGTTGTACCCGAACATTTCGATCAGCGGATAGAAAATATACGCCAACATGCCCATCAGAACAATCATTAAGAAGATCTTGGTTCCAGCCGGAATATTGTCTCCACCTACATTCAGCGATTTCCTTTTAACAAAGAAAGAATACAATCCTACCGCTCCCGTCATAGAGACAATCAGCCAAAAAATCTCAGCAAAAGAGGTGCTTTTTTCTTCTGTATTTTTTTCCGCATTTAGTGGAGCCATAACCGGCGGAGTTTGTGGAAATTCTTTCGTTCCATACAGTCTTCCCAGAGAATCTTCCACCAAAATGGCTTTCTTATTCATAATGGTTTTCACAATTCCTTCATCTGCAGGTTTCCCTGAACCTGATTTTTGAATAGAATCTTTAATTTTCTCTCTGATTTTCCCTTCATTCTGAGCCAGGTATTTTACGATTTTCTTTCGGTACACTCTCTTTAATGAATCCGTTGCCGCATCTGTTTTTTCATTCAGCTTAAAAATATCATTCTGAATTTTATCAATGGGTCTTCCTCCTTTGTTGAGATATTCCTGATAACTTTCTTCACCCGTTTTGCTCATACTTAAAGAGGCACTCATCTGTTCTTTCATCAGTTCTCTCCGCTTTTTCCCGTAAATGGAATCGATCTTCATATCAATATCGGTAACTCCTGATTTATATGCCACTACAGGAGCCATCATTGTTTTATCCGGAGTCTGAACTTTACCCGAAGAAATTGGTTGCGACTCTTGGGTTTTATCTTTATTAAGATTCATAAAAACTCTGGTTAATCCCATCATTAAAAGAACCACCCAGAATACCCAACGGTAATTTCTACCGGAAGTTTTTCCATCCAAACGATCTTCCTCTTTTTTACCAAAGAGTTTTTCGAGCCATGAATTTTTAAATTTGAAAATCCCGAAACCATCACCTCTCGAAGTTCCCATCACGTCCAGTGGAACACCGAGATCTACAGCTCTGTCAGGATATTTTTCAATGTATTTTAAATATTTTTCAACTTCTTTTTTATTGCCTTTCATAACTTTCTGAAGATCGAAAGGCAGTTTTTTCATCCATTCTTCTTCGGTTTGCGGCTTCTGCAGAGCTTCAAGGATCTTTTCATCATCCATTTCTACCGTGTAGCTCTCAATTTTCTGAGGAATTTCTACTCCGTTTAATGGCTTTCTGATGGTATTTCCTGATGATTTCGGAGTCCGGATAATGGAAAGCCAGTCAATTTCTTCCTTGAGTTTCACCAATCCGAATTCCGGATGTATAATTAAAAATTCAGAATCAATATTTTGCCAGTCTTCGGAAGTTATTTTGGGATAAAAGTCGGTATTTTCAGGAATAAAAAGCTTATTATCAACACACTGGAAATAAGAATTTTTTCCAATTTCACCCGGAGCCTCATGCTGAAAAATCAAAAAGCATCCGTATATGACATTCGGTTGTGCAGATGGAATGGGAAAAGACCGGACTTCATTTAGATCTATACCTAATAATTCCATTTCATAAAGCCATACGAATGGTGAAGCACCTTTAATCAAAAGTCCTTTTTTAGGATAATTATTTTTCGGAAAAGGTTTTATTCTAAGTTCCATATTCCAGAACATGTTTTATGAAAGCTTCCATATATTGAGTATACATTTCCTCCATTTCCCTTATTTTCAGTTTGTTTTCTTTGGGCAGATAATATTCCGAGCCTCCGAAATCCGTTTCTGTTCCTAAAGCCAGATATCCGTATTCTGTAGAAGGCATGTAAAAAACAGGTATATTTTTGTTGCTGCTTTTGAAGGTAAGCATTCCGCGGGAATCGGTGATAATTTCACTTCCGTCTTCGAAGCTGAATACATTTTTATTCTGGCTGGCCATAACTTCGATATCCGAAAAGTTTTTGTCAAAAGCATAAAGATTATTGTTATATCTTCTGAATGCAATTTTTGAAATGACCAGCTCTTCAGCCTTGTTTATTCCTATTTTGTTGAAATTATTAAGAATTTTAATTTCACTGTTATACAATTTTTTAATTTCAGATTCTACTTTTCCATGACTTTTATAAATTAATCTGTCATTTAAAACATATTCTAACGAAATAGCGCCTTCTATATTGATGAAAGGAATCATCTCACTTTCTTCATGAAATAAATAAAAATATTTTCCAAAATAAATCAGTCTGTGTCCATCCGGAATATTTTTCCCTGTAACATTCAGCTCAGAATATTCTTTTGTATTTAAATTTAATTTAGAGATCAGTTTTTTATCCGGCTGATACTGGCAAAGGATAAATTCCTGCTGTTTATTTTTCGCCAAAGCAAACTGCCCTTTCGGTTTTATAGAAATATCTTCAATGAGAACTTCAGATCCATGCTGGATTTTATGATTATTATAATGTTCTCTGTTGTAATAATTATCAGACAAATAAGTTCTTAGCAATTGTTTTTTATTGCTTAAAATAAAAAATTCCCCTTCATAAAGAAAAGTGGCAATTCTATTGCCCGGCGTTGGAAACAGAATCGGATAATTTAAAGGAACATCAGCTTTTTTACCGCCTGACGAAAAATTGTTCTGCCTGCCTTTCTTTCCCAGTGGCGGATTGGCCCATAATTCCTTCAGCGGAAGCATAATTTTCTGAATATGCTTTCGTGTTCCTTTATGATGCTTATAGAAGTTCAGTTCACCATTAGCCGAAGTTGTCACCAGAAACTTGAGGCGGTCACGATTTTCATTAATAACTTTCTGAAGATTCTGATTTTTTATATGATCTTCATGAGTAATGAAAAAGACCTCCAGATCTTTCCCGGTATGTTCTTCATTAAAAAACTTTTCCAGCGCTCTGGAAGCTTCCAGAACGGGGCTCACGAAATTCAGATTTTCAATGATGTGTTCCACTTTATTCAGTGATAAGGGAACGCTATGTTCTCCTAATGCATAAACTTTACATTCAGAATGCGCTTTCGGGTGTTTGATGATGGCAATGGCAGAAGCAAAAGCCAATACCTTAGGAGTTCCCCAGTTTTTAAGGGAAGTATCAATGAGAATAATTCTTTCAAATATATTTTCTTCAGGCGGAATTTCCCTCTGGATATACAATGCTTCATTGTTGGCGACGCGGTTCATAAAAACTTCATCATCATGGGCAAATTCCGACAGCAGCATTCTGTGAAGTTCGCCTTTATTGGTCATATCAGAAATCCCACCGATGGGCTGATCTCCCGGCGAAAGGTGGCGCATTGGGATTTTCAGTCCGCTCCAGATTCTTTTAATAAGGCTTCCGACCTGAAAGGTTTTAGGCTCATCAATTAATTCCTGTATAAAATCTTTGTCCGTTTCTACCGTAGTCTCTTCTTCCAAAACCTCATCTTCCAGATCCGGAACTTCCGCAATCCCCTTCATTGCCTGAATGATAGACTCTGTGGAAGGAAATTTCTCGCTTATATTAATTAAATTCCCAATGTCATCCACCGCAAAAAGCATTGAGCGATAAGTTATTTTCTGGGCACATTCTGTAATTTTATACGGTCTTTTGGCAAATCTTTTCAATATTAAATCTGCACTTCCGGATGAAGTCTGATTGTGGGAACTTTTAAAAAGCGTCTGAAGGAGATTGATTTTATTCTGCCCTGTTTTATAAATTCGCGGTAATCTATTGATATTTTCTAAAAGCTCTATAACCTGATCCGTATTTCTGAGCCTTGAGTTTTTTTCTATCTTTTTTAAATAATAGGAAATGCCATCGAGGTTAAGATAACCGTCCTGCGAAGCATACAACACCAGAAGCAGTGACCCGAAGGGAGGAAAACCGTACGGCTGCAGTTCTTTGAGTACCTCAATAACATATGGCCTGTAAGCGATTGCACCTACATTTGGAATTGAAATAAGATTGTATTCATTATAACCCGAAGGATCCGGGACGTCCTCATCGGTCGTCCATTCCCAAAAATAGTTTTCGTATGATTGGAAGTATTCGTTCAGTTCCATTCTTTTGCTTTTTCAGTCAGACGAAATGAGCTTACGGACAATTTCCGGAAATTGCTTTTGTTTATTACGGTAACCGTTGCGTCTTCCTTCCACAAAAGCCATTGATCAAAGGCTGCATTGTATTTTCTTTGCAATAAAGAGCTCAAATTTTTAAATTCAAAATCAAAACCTGCAGGCAGCAGATGACCGTCTTTTTCCCAAAAAGCTTTTCCGGGAAAGCTCAGCAATGGACTCCCCAAGAATAATGCCTTATCATCAATGATAATCCAGTTTATTCCTTCAAGTCTGAATTTCGGCTGGGTAATCATGCTCTCTTTAATTTCTGCTATCGAACTTAATAATGCAATTGCAGGATGTTCTTCTTCACTGACTTTTAATTTAACTTCAATTTTTTCATCAATTCCGAAGAAATTATGGTTTGTTGGAGGAAAAGTTAACCGCAATGCTTTGTCAATTGGGATCCATAGCAAAGCTGTTCTTACTTTACTGCTGGGAACCAAAGCATCTTTTCTGAATAGAAGACCTTCCTTTAGTTCATACAATACAAAATTAGGCAACTGCCGTATCTCCGCTGAGGCAGCCTGCTCTCCGGTGAAGCCTCTCAGCCAGATCACATCTTCTTCCATTGCAATCTGAACATTCTTCCAGTCGCGGATGGAGCCTAAATATTCTTCATCCTTCCGCGGAATTTCTGCCCAGAATTCTTTTATAAACTCTGAAGGATCTTTTGCCATAGACTTTCGATTTCCTGTTGGATATACTGTTTTTGTTCCGGATTTCTGATCCATTCACATCGGCTCTGAAGGTATCTTAGCTTATCTTTAATCACATTCTGCTCTTCAAAGTTTAGGGTACCGCTGTTCCATTTTTCTATCAGGATCTTTACATCTTTCATCACTTCTTCCGGATTCGGGGTCTTGTTTTGCAACGCCTGCGGATGAGATTTCGGGTGATCATCTTTTTCAATGGTTCTGTTGATGATGCCTTCCAGAATTTCAATCTGCTCTTCCGTATCCCAGATGTGTTTCAGCACCCATAAATCTGATAGAATGGCTTCATTTCTTCCGCAAATAAGGGCACTGGCGGCTATAAGGTTCTGCAATTTTACGGCCCGACGGTCCGATATGGCAATTCCTGTATTGCGGAGACTGATGATGGTGTTTAAATAGACCTCATAAATGGGTCTTAGATCGACTGTCTTACAAAGATTCTGAAGTTCTTTTATTTCGTGGGAAAGAATTTCCGGCATTTCCGTTTCCGTATTGTTTTCGAGCTTTCTTCCTGCCAGAAGTACCTGATGAAGAAGATCCGGGTGTACATAATCTACATTAATCCTGATGAGAAAACGGTCAAACAATGCATTCAATGCTTCATCTTCCGGAAGAACATTGCTTGCTCCCACAAACATGAGCGCGGGAAGATGTTTTGTTTCTTTCCCTCTTTTGAATATTTTCTCATTCAGCGCCATCAGCAAGGAATTCAGAATAGCGGAATTGGCATTAAAAATTTCGTCCAGGAAAACCATGGATGCTTCGGGCATCATACCTTCCGTGTTGGTAAGCAGCTCCCCTTCTTTAAGTTTTCTGATATCAAAAGGCCCGAAAATCTCATTCGGTTCTGTAAATCGTGTGAGAAGGTATTCAAAGTTTTTCCCGTCTTTTACAGTTTGAGCCAATGTTCTTACGATTGCAGATTTCGCCGTTCCGGGAGGGCCGTACAAGAATGCATTTTCTTTTGCCAGCAAACAAATTCCCAATAAATCGATGACGTCATTTTTTCCGACAAAAGTATCTTTTACGTGGTTAAGAACGGTATTTAATTTTTCTATATTTTGAATCATTGATTATTATATTTTATCTATTGCAAGAAGTTTTGTCAACGTTGTGGTAATTAAAACGCAAAGAAAAACAAGAATTAATGAACCATTTGAAAACAAGGCAGACAAAGGCGTTTCACTTATTTTCGAAATACAAGAATTCAAAATCCGCAACAGCTTTTTAATTGTACTTTTTTAATTGTTTATTATTTTTAATTCTTTCCAGAAAAACCCTTTATATAAGCCAAATTCAGCAATCAGCAAGTTGTTGATATAAGGAATTTCAGCCAGTTTGTAGGATTTCTTTTCAACAGTCCTTTCAAGATATAATTTTCGGTAGGTTTTATCTTTCAATTCTTCTTCCCAATTGATTTCTTCGAGATCAAGATCAAATCCTACTGCTGAATAATGAAACTGCTTTAGAATATTTTTCAGCATTTTAATTAAGGGATCTTCAGAATCTGCATTTTGCAAAGCGGAAACAATCTGCGGTACAAACCGTAAGGACAAATCTGCGGATAATATCGACGAAACATCTTTTTTACCTTTATAATCCGGGATCAGTTTCTGGAGATCTCTGGAAGTACCTTTCCTGATAAGGTATAATTGAGCACTGTAATACAATACTTTTGCGGCCCATACCGCAGCTTCTTTATCGAAGTTTATTTCAAGGGATAAAAATTCCAGCCGTTCTTTTTCAAATTCAGATTCTAAATAGTCTGCCGTATCCTGAATTTCTTTTTCTGATATCTCATGAAGGTCTGTGAAAATCGTGATGCATTCTTCTTTCCGAAGAAGAAATAAAGTGTCTAAAAAAGAAAATCCGGATGGCATCATATCAATACAATTTGCAGAAATAAACAGCAGGAGAATTATTTTCTTTTAGAAGATTTCCTGATGTACAACTGAGGAGCCAGCACAACCTTTTTTTCCGTGGAAATACCGGAGCCGTTTTCCTTAACACTTTCTATAAAAACCTGGCCCGCCATTTTTCCCATCATTACCGGAGTCTGGTCAACAGAACTTATCGGCAGCTCCATAAACTGGGTAAAAGGTTCGTTGGAAAACCCAATTACCGCCACTTCCTGCGGAATTTTGATCTTTCTCTTCTTCAATTCCTGGCAGGCTCCCAATGCTGCAAAATCACTGGCAGAAAAGATCGCGTCCGGAACAGATTTTCTGTCCCAAAGTGTTTTAATTGCCTCGATTCCAGCTTCTATAGAACTGCCTGTCATGATGATATTTTCTTCTTTTACCTGAAAGTTATGATCCGTTAAAGCCTGCTTATATCCGTTTAAGCGGTTCTGGTAAATCTCAAGATTCAGGTCTCCTGAAAAATGGCAGATGTTCTTGTACCCTTCTTTGATGAGATGTTCAGTAGCCATATAGCCGCCACGGTAATCGTCGATGGTGACGGTACTGATTCCCGGAATATCTTTTTTACGGTCGAAAAAAATGATCGGCGTATTGGTGGTATCCAGTATACTCTGAATATGCGCCGTATCAATGGTTGTTCTTGAAACCGACATGAAAATCCCGTCCACCTGCGCATTCAGCAAGGTATTGAGATGTCTTTTTTCAATATTCACATCCTCATGGCTCTGGCAGATAATGACATGATAGCCGAAAGGAGAAAGCTCTTCTTCAATCCCCCGGATCACGGAGGAAAAGAAATTGGTATTCACAAACGGAACAATAATGCCGACGTTTTTGGTTTCCCCGCTCTTTAAAGCTTTGGCCAGATTGTTCTGCTTATAATTCATCTCCTTCGCCGTTTTGTTCACCAGGTCTTTTGTGGCCTGGCTTATTCTGGGATGGTTGTTCAGCGCTCTCGAAACAGTTGCCACACTTACGTTAAGCTTCTTCGAAATATCATAGATGGTGGCACTTTTTTTATTCATATATGTTTTTAGTTATATCTCTAAACAAATGTGCATTAGTGACGTAAATTTAATCAAATTATGTCTACCGGAAAGGAAATGTAAGCATTTTATATTACATTTGAACATGAACAACAGGAACCGCGGTAAAAATACTTCCGACGACAGCTTATTCGGATCGCAAAAACAGGTTGATCTGCTCAGAATGGCGGTTGAAGACATGCATTACCTGCTTTCGCGTGAGTATCCCGAAAAAGCGTCTTCCGAACTTGCCGGAAACCGATACAGGCTTAAGACCCGGCAAATCCAGGCGATACGGGGAGCATCGGCTTCGCAGCAACAGATGCTGAACAGAAAATCCAAGCAAGCTACCGCAGAAGATCTCAAAGGCAAAAATATTTATATAGACGGTTTCAATGTGCTTATTTTATTGGAAAGCATGCTTTCGGGCGCTTATATTTTTGAAGGGCTGGACGGATGTTTCCGTGATCTTTCCGGAGTTCACGGCACTTATAAAAGAGTCAGCCAAACGCTTCCTTCTCTGGAACTGGTGGCTGATTTCTTTGAACAATGCAATATTGGTAAGTTATGCTGGGTTTTTGACAGGCCTGTTTCCAACAGCGGAAGAATCTGCCAATTGATTTCAGAATTTGCTAAGGAACGTGAGCTAGACTGGGAAACTTCACTGGAATTTAATCCCGATCAGTTTTTAGCGGAACATGGAGAGTGTATTATTTCTTCCGATGCATGGATTCTGGATCATTGTAAAAAATGGTTCAATCTGATCCGCTACCTGATTGACACAAAGAACCTCAATGCCCATATCATTCAGTTTTCTTTAACCTAAAAAAATGTCATTCCGAATGCAATGAAGAATCTTAATAAACTCATTTAAGATTCTTCGTTCATCAGAATGACAACATTCAATATTTTAACTTTGAGACTGCTTCCCTACTTGTCAGCCATTGTCTCAGAATATTTCGTTTATTTCTACAGACTTTTCAATGCAGATTCCAAAGCGAGCTCCATCATCGGCTTCAGTGCTCTTTCTCTTTCGTCAGCGGAGATTTTTTCGTGGGTTGGGATAATGTCTGTTACCGTAAGGATAGTTGCCGCATTTTTCCCAAGATGTTTTGCATTGGCAAATAACCCGAAAGCTTCCATTTCCACGGCCGGACAGTTGTATTTTGTGGCAATGGCCGGTACTGCAGGATCTTTTCTGTAGAAAATATCGCTACTGTGTACATTGATGGATTTTGTTTTCAGGGAAAGTTCTTCTGCCGTCTGATTAATGGTATTGTATATGCTTCCCTGATGCGGAAGGATCTCATCTTCTATTTCCCAGGCATATTTCGCATAAGTACTTTCACTGGCAGCATTATCCACATTTAAAATATCAAAAAGCTGAAGATCGGTGCTGTACGCGCCGCAGGTTCCGATTCGGATGATGGTATCCACTTCATATTCCGTGAACAGCTCAAAAGAATAGATCCCGATGCTCGGAAAACCCATTCCGCTCGCTCCAACGGTGATTTCCTTCCCTTTATATAAACCCGTATAATAAAATATGCCTCTCGTTTTGCTTACCAATTCTGCATTTTCAAGATATTTTTCGGCGATAAACTGCGCACGAAGCGGATCTCCCGGCTGTAACACGACTTTGGCAATTTGTCCTTTTTCTGCACTGATGTGAATACTCATATTTTTATTTTCAATGGGACAAAGATACAAATCCGCGAACGATTTAAGAATGAAATCTTTGATGATTCTAGTGAACCACCCCGTCTTAATTTTCCCTGAAAATTAATCCACCCCTCCGAGGGAGGGGAATGAATGCGTATACAATGTTGTGGATCTCTTTCTTACAATTGCCCACTTGTAATAGGTACATCCTGTTTTTCTTCTTTCAGCACGGATTACAAATCCGCGCTATCGAGTAAATGGGTTAATTAATGATTATTGTTATAATCAAGAACGAGAGGCTTGGTTCAGTTTAGAGATATATTTTTTAGATGATGATTTACGTATTATAAGATTAAAAGTGTATATTAGTAATATATTTTAAATATTAACTTACCTAATAATCATGGCTATTTTATCGACAACTCTACGAGGAACGAATTCAACCTACTGGCAAGCAGAGGCTAAATTTGATACTAAAATACTTACATCATCACCTCTCAATATTATAATTGAATTACAAGTTTTAATTGGTGGTCAAACATTTAACAATGCTTTTTTATTAGCCTCAGACGATCCTATTTGCCAAATAAAAATAGTTAATGGGAAATCGGAAATGAAAGGGTTACTTAAACTTATTGAAGCAGAAAAAGCAGTGGTTTTCGAAGGAACAATTGTAAGCAACAATTATGTAAGAATTAATTCAGAACCAAGTATTGTTGCTACTTGGTAGAAGTTTAAAAGAAGTTAACCGATGTCGCGGATTTGCAATCAGTGACTTTCTAAAAACAAAATATTGTAAGCACTGATTGCAAATCCGTGCTATCTGTTTAGCATGAAGTCTTATCATGATTCTATTTAACCACCCCGTCTTAATTTTCCTTGAAAATTAATCCACCCCTCCAAAGGAGGGGAATTCCCATACGTTTATATACGAGAGATTCCCCTCCCATGGAGGGGTGGCGAAAATTCGGATAGAATTTTTGACGGGGTGGTTTATTTTTATAGCTTTATAAAATTATAGCCTACCCGCCATTGTCTGCATAAACATGATGCTTGTGCTAATACCAGATACAAAAAAATATAGAAATGGATAACATACCAACAACCATCCCTGAACTTGAACACTGGATGAAAGAACACTGTTTCAATTTTAACAGCTATTCTATCAACGGAAACCACATTTATGAAGGATTGGGAATTGAGCAGTCAGGCGGTGTTTTTACCTGGTATTATACGGAACGTGGACAAAAACAGGTTCTTAAAACCTTCAACACGGAAGCAGAAATCACAGCGTATGCTTTTAACCAAATTAAGTGCGACAAATGGGCGAAGACGCATTGTATCGGTTTTTCAGCGGACATTGGAAAAATCACCGATCTGAAAAATAAATTAGACTCCATGAACATCGAATACTTTGAAGACAAGATTCCCTATTACGGCATTGAAAGACCAGTGTACCGGGTATTTGTTTTAGGCTGTGATATCCTGAAAACGGAACATTTGAAAAAGAAATATTGGACAGAGAAATAAAGTGCTCTTTTCAACTTTAACATCTTTTTGTTATTCCATAGGAATCTCAACCCAATATTTTCGGCATGTCGAGATCTTACAGAATGACAAAGTTCACGTGCTATTATCAAAAAACAAAAGAAAATGCTCCCCACCGAAGCAGGAAGCATTTTCAACCCTAATATTTAATATAACTAACCCATTACAAGGAGACCCCACGTCTCCATGGAATGAAATCATTCTGATTTAAAAGATCGGCTTTTGTTTTGACTTCACCGCTGGCTACTTTAATGATGTATTCCAACAGCTCGTCTGCCGCTTCGGGAATGGTTTTATCCCCGCTGATGACGGTTCCTGCATTAAAATCAATAATATCCGGCATTTTTTCTGCCAACGCCGTGTTGGAAGCAATCTTTACCACCGGGGCAATAGGATTTCCCATCGGTGTTCCAAGACCTGTAGTAAAAAGTACCACTGTTGCTCCCGATCCTACTAACGCGGTTGTACATTCGGCATCATTTCCGGGCGTACAAAGGAGATTAAGACCTGGCTTTGTGGCGTATTCCGTAAAATCCAACACTTCTACGATGGGTGCGGCACCGCCTTTTTTGGCTGCACCTGCCGATTTCATGGCATCGGTAATCAATCCGTCTTTGATATTTCCGGGTGACGGGTTCATATCAAAACCGGAACCTGCCGCCACGACTGATTTTTCAAAATCTTTCATGAGCTGAAGGAACTTTACCCCGTCTTCATCATTGATGCAACGGTTGACCAGTTCCTGCTCTACGCCGCACAGTTCAGGAAATTCTGCCAACATCGTGGTTCCGCCTACAGCGGCCATAATATCGGAAACCTGCCCTAAAACAGGATTGGCTGAAATTCCGGAGAAACCATCTGAACCGCCACATTCCAAACCGATGTTCAACTTCGTGATAGAAGTCGGTTTTCTTTCAATATCATTGGCTTTTTTTATTCCTTCGTAAGAATCTTTAATCACGCCGGTCAGCATTTCATCAATCGTTCCCGATTTCTGCTGTTCGTAAACAACGATCGGCTTTTTGTTGTTGGGAGCCAGCGCATGAAGGGCCTCCATAAAGATCTGTACCTGGAGATTCTGACATCCCAGACTTAAAACGGTTGCTCCTGCAACATTAGGATTATTGACATATCCTGCGAACAATCTTCCCAATGCTTCGGCATCCTGACGGATTCCGCCGCAGCCGCCCTGGTGCGTGATGAACCGTACGTCTATATTTTTAAACACTCTTGTGTCTTCTTCGTTTTCTACCGCAATATCAGCAGTTTCGCTGCCATTTAGCAATGATCTTAATAGCAGCTGATGTTTGCTTGCTTTTTCATGCAGCAGTTCTTTTTCAAAAATATCTTTTAATGTTTCGATATTCTTATTTTCGCAGAATACCAACGGGAAGAACAGCCATACATTTTCCGTTCCTACCTGTCCGTCTTCACGGTGGTAGCCCATGAAAGTTCGGTTTTTCCATTGATCAACATTCGGAGGAATCCAGCCTAAAGTTTCGGTTTTGCCTTCTACTTTTGCACTTTGGTGTTTTACGTTTTCCGTGGTAATAACTTCCCCTTTTTTGATGGATTGATTTGCCTTTCCCACAATTACCCCATACATGATGATATGGTCGCCATCCTCAAAATCTACCGCTGCAAATTTATGTTTGGCTTTAATATCTTTCACTACCGTATAATCTGTTCCGTCAAGATGTACCGATTCTCCGGCAGGCAAATCCATCAACGCTACAATTACGTTGTCTTTAGGATTTACTTTCAGTACTTTCTTTTGCATGATATTTACGAATTGAATTGTACAAAATGGTTATATGCCGTTTCCATATCATGATGATCGATTTCATACAATGCTTTGGCAACTGCTGTTTTCAATCCTTCCACCTGAGTAAGATCTGTGTCCCAGAACAACGTTTCGGAAAGAGCCAGTTCAGCTACTTTTTCGTAATCTTCATTTTTCCAGATTTCTTTGAATTTAGCAACCACTCCTTCTTCGTCATTCAATGGAAGGGTCTTTTCTCCAAAATTCCCCTGATAAAACCGGATTAAGCTTGCTAAAGAAAAGGTAAGATTAACCGGTAATTTTCCATTGGTTTCAACGTAAGTTAATAAGCTAGGCAATACTCTTACTTTAAATTTGGAAACAAAATATAAAGCGATACTTGCTAAATAATGTTTGATGAAAGGATTTCTGAAACGGTCGAACACTTCTTCTGCGAATTCTTTCAGTTCAGCTTCATCTAAACCTAAGGTTGGATTCACTTCATTAAAAATGGCATCACTTAAAAACTTCCCGATAAACGGATTGTCGATGGATTCTTTTACCGTCTCTTGTCCTGATAAAATTGCAGGAGCCAGCATCAGCGTATGGCCGCCATTCAGGATTCTGACTTTTCTTAAACGGTACGGCTGAATATCTTCCACCACTAAAATCTGTTCATTGATTTTGTTAAAAGGAATTCTTTCATTTAAATTTCCGGCTTCCTGAATGACAAAAAGCAGAAAACATTCAGAAACCACCATCATCTGATCCTCATAATTCAACTGATCTTCGTATGTTTCAACATCATCTTTCGGATATCCCGGAACGATTCTGTCAACCAATGTATTATGGAAATAATTATATTGGTTAATCCATTGCACAAATTCTTCTTCCAAACTCCAAAGCTGTGCGTATTTCACGATGATCTCTCTTAATGCAAATGCATTGTCTTCAATTAATTCGCAGGGAATAATTCTTAATCCCTTATCTGCCGCTCCATTGAAATGCTTAAATCTTTCATGAAGTAAAACCGTTATTTTTGCAGGAAAGTTCCTGTGCGGACCTTCGTAAGAAACTTCTGTTTCGTCGTAAGCAATTCCTGTTTCCGTAGTGTTTGAAAATATAAATTCCAGTTCTTCTTCTTTAGCCAGCGCTAAGAATTCATTATAATTGGCATACGGATTTACCGACTTTTGAATGGCAGAAATAACCTGTTTTGCATCAATAATCTCTCCTTTTTTAATTCCTCTTGTGAAAAGAGTATATAAGTTATCCTGCTCTTCCATTTTCTGAATGGAACCGGTAGGTGTTGCCTGCAAATTGACAATTCCGCCTTTCCATTCTGTTTCTTTATTTAATTTATCAATGATATAATCCGTGAATCCTCTCATAAAATTCCCGCCACCGAACTGAACGATTTTAATGGGAAGTTTTTCCTGAGCATTGCTTAATTCACGATTTAATTTTTGTTTTATTTGATTTTCCATCTTTTCTAATATTGTTGCGCTGGCTTTGGTTTTTATTTAAACGCAAAGGGCGCTAAGATTTTTTTGAATACTATTCGTTTCTAAGTTCGCAAAGGCGTTTCACTCAGCGAAGAACTCAAAGTTATTTTCAAACCTTAAAGGTTTAGAATGAATATATTATTTTATCACTTTATATTTCGGGACTAATGTTTTCATTACTGCCCAGGCTATGAGATAAGCAACCGCGCAGATTGAGAAAATGATCATATATCCTTTATCAATTCCGTCGACTACAACTGCCCCTGATTTTTCCAGTTTCTCGAAGAATCCGTCTGGTAATCTTTCGTTAATATACTGCGGATATTTTTCCAGTAAAGGAATGCCGTCTACAGTTGACCATGCTTTATGAGCATGATCGAACAAAAGTCCGGATGATTTATTAATTAAAAATGAACCGATTCCACCTGCCATTCCGCCAATTCCCGTGATGGTTGCAATTGCTTTTTTCGGGAACATATCGCCGACTGTCGAGAAGATATTCGCAGACCAAGCCTGATGCGCTGCTCCTGCAACTCCGATAATGAGAACCGGAATCCAATAGGTTATAGAACCCAAAGGCTGAGCCAGTAAAGCCAGCAACGGGAAAAATGCAAAGATCAGCATGGCTTTCATTCTTCCATTGTAGGCATTCATCCCTCTTTTTTCCACAAAATATTTGGGAAGCCATCCTCCTATAATAGATAACAGGGTAATCATGTACAGTATAAATAACGGAAATGCACTTTGTGTGGAATCCATTTGGTATACCGAACTTAAGTAAGCCGGAGTCCAGAATAAAAAGAACCACCAAACACCGTCAGTCATAAATTTACCAAAAGCAAATGCCCAGGTCTGTCTGTAGCTGAAGCATTCTTTAAAAGTGAATTTTTTTTCTTCGGTTTGAGGTTCTGCTTCGTCAGCAATAATTTCTTCATGATCCTGATTGATATAGGTCAGCTCATGTTCGTTTACTTTATGATGCTCGTGAGGTTTTTTGTAATAAAATACCCAAAGTCCCATCCATACAAACCCTAAGGCACCAATAATGATGAATGCCCATTCCCAGCCCATTGATTTTGCAATAAAAGGAATGGTAATCGGCGCTGCCAACGCACCTACCGTTGCACCTGCATTCCAGATACTTGTGGATAGAGCCCTGTCTTTTTTGGGAAAATATTCTGCCGTGGTTTTGATAGCTGCCGGGAAATTTCCTGCTTCACCGATAGCCAGCACGAAACGGGCAAATATAAACAGCGAAACGCTGGTACTGATAATTGCAGATGTATTGGAAACCGTTGCGATCAGTTCTTTAGATCCGTGGAAACCGGCCGTCCAGTTTCCGGTGAGGATTCCTGATGTGGCAACACCGCAGAAGGCATGTAATACGGCGCCTACAGACCAAATACCGATTGCCCAGAGAAATCCCTTTTTGGTATCCATCCAATCAACAAATTTACCTGCGAACAGCATTCCTACTGCATAAAAAATAGAAAATAAGGCGGTTATATTTCCATAATCATTATTATTCCAGTGGAATTCCGGAGCAATAAAATCTTTCCACGTTAAAGATAAAACCTGACGATCCAGATAGTTGATTGTTGTGGCTATAAACAGCAGGACGCAGATAGTCCACCTGAAATTCGTTGGTTTAAGTAATTTAACTGAACTCATATTGTTTTTTTGAATTAGTTATTTTTTGTTTTTTTATTAATAATGATATTTGTTTTAACACAAAGTCCGCGAAGTTTTTTTGAATAATAACTATTTTTAAGATCGCAAAGGCTCTGCTCAACTAAGATTGCAAAGTGTTTAGCTTATTAATCATTATTTTAAAGCCTGAATAATATCCAGAACTTTCTTTGTTTCATTTTCAATGGTTGTGTAATCTTTCGCTGCCATAAGCTCTTTGCTTATCAGCTTGCTTCCCATTCCCACTGCAGAAACTCCGGCGCTGAACCAACTTTCAATACTTTCTTTGGTAGTATCTACTCCACCTGTCGGCATAAATTTCAGATTTGGAAAAACATCTCTAATGGCACTCATAAATCCTGTTCCCAATGCATTTCCGGGGAATAGTTTTATGAAAGTTACCCCTGCATTCTCCGCACCGATAATTTCTGTCGGTGTCATACAACCGGGACTGTATAACAGATCTTTCGGAATTAAAAATTCTGCAACCTCCGCTACAAATCCCGGACTGATAAAGAAATCTGCCCCAATCTTATAATATGATTCAGCCTGCTGCAAATTTTTAATCGTTCCGATTCCCAAAAGCATTTCCGGCATTTCCGTATTACGGATTTCTATCATCTTTGTAAAATTACTCAACGCTGCTTCGCCACGGCTTGTGTATTCCACGGCACGGATTCCCGCTTTGTAAAGTGATCTCAATATTTCTATGGTTACCGTTTCATCAGTATTATAATACAGCGGTAAAATGCCCTGATTAATGATGGCGTTGGTAACGGTTTGAATTTTTGTCATTTTGTTTTGTTTTAAATGCAAGAACGCGGAAGCAGCGTTAGAGCTTAAAGCTCTAACACTGCTGGGCTCTTATCTTTTTATTCTTCCTCCTGAATTTCCGGCCATTACTTCAAGGATATCTTCGGCACTGCTGTAATTGATATCTCCTAAAATGGTATGTTTGATAGCGCACGCTGCATTGGCAAAGTTCAGTGCTTTTTCGTCGTCGAAATTTTGTAAGCCATAAATTAACCCTGCCGCAAAAGCGTCACCCGTTCCGATTCTGTCGACTACAGGATTTACTTCCAGCAAGTCTGTTTCAAAATATTTTCCATTAACCAAAGCTCTTCCCTGCGTTTGCTGAGAACTTGCCGTAACACCAATTCTTATTTTATCAAAAATTTTATGAATGGAAGGACACTGTTTCTTTAATTCTTCACATGCTTCCAGGAATCCGTTTTTATGTGATGAAAACTGAGTTCCCAGAATTTCGTTGATTTCATTGGTTCCTCCGATGAAAATTGTTGACATGGAAACCAGTTCTTTCAACACTTCATTTCCGTTTTTTCCATATTTCCATAGGTTGGAACGGTAAGCGGGATCGGTGGTTACTTCAATACCCATGTCACGGGCAGTCTGAAGACCTTTCTTCAATGCTTCATAGGCTGCTTCTGAAATTCCGGGACTAATACCGGTCCAGTGAAAATAAATACAACCTTCCAAAGCTTTTTTCCAGTCGATTTTTTCTGCTTCAATATTGGCAAAAGAGCCGTTCAATCTGTTATATGCGATTCTGCTTGGACGAACTGCTGAACCTACTTCTAAGAAGTACAAACCCAAAGGATGTTCGTTTTTAGAAATAAAATTGGTGTCAATTCCGAAGCTTTTTACAAAAGCAAGTGCTGATTCCCCGACAAAATCATCGGAAACGCTGCTGATATGTCTTACCTCGCAACCCATCGTTGCCAATGAAGAGGCAACATTAAGTTCTGTTCCTCCGAAAAAGAATTCCATTTCGTGGCTTTGCTTCATGGTTCTGTTTCCGGGTGGCGAAAGCCGCATGATGATTTCACCGAAAGTAAGTATTTTACCCATAAGTTTTTACTAACCTTAATTTTTTGAATATCTGTTTTGGTTTAACGCAAATTCCGCAAAGCTTCGATTTCACTTAAATAAGACAACAAAGAGTTTTTGATATTCAATTATTTTTATCTAAACCATTAAGATTTTATTAAGGAGTTTAGAAAAATTAAGTTGAGCCTTGCTTTAAATGTTTTTGCTGAATTAAAATCTTTGATTTTGCCTTAATCAAAACTTAACTTCTTAATTCTTTTTAATGGTTCAAAATTCTTTTTTGCCTCTCGCGATTGAGCAGATTACGCAGATTTTTTTAAGAAAATCATCTGCCAGATTTGTTCATCATTGAGGATCTTATTTAATTTAAAAATCGAAATAATTTTTGGCATTATGGTAACAAATATCGGAAATTATTTTACCGACATGCTCCATATCATCCGGCAATTCACCGTTTTTCATTTCTTCACCGAAAAGGTTACACAATACTCTTCTGAAATATTCGTGTCTCGGGTAAGAAAGGAAGCTTCTTGAATCCGTAAGCATTCCTACAAAGCAGCTTATCAATCCCATATTGGAAAGTGCATTCATCTGTTTGATCATTCCGTCTTTCTGGTCCAGAAACCACCATCCTGAACCGAACTGCACTTTTCCTTTAATGCTTCCATCATTAAAGTTCCCGATCATGGTTGCGAAAATCTCGTTGTCTGCAGGATTTAAATTATATAAAATGGTTTTCGTAAGCTTATCTTTTCCGTCCAGCGCATTTAAAAATTTAGATAAATTTTCTGCCTGCACGAAATCTCCGATAGAATCCCAGCCTGTGTCCGGGCCAAGGATTCTGTGCATTCTTTCGTTGTTGTTTCTCAATGCTCCCAAATGGAACTGCTGAACCCAACCAAATGTATGATAGGTTTCACCCAAAAATAATAAAATCGCAGTCTTGAATTGATTAACCTGCTTTTCAGCGATCACTTTTCCGTTCAACTTATCATTAAAGATGGCATTCACCTCTGCTTCTGTCGATTCTTCGTAAGAGATATTGTTTAATCCGTGGTCACAAAGCCTGCATCCGTTTTCGTGGAAATATTGAATTCTTTTTAATAAAGCGTCACACAATGTCTGATACGAACTGATTTCAATTCCGGCAGCTTCACCTAATTTTGAAATATAATCTGCAAAATTGTGGTTTTCTATTAAAATGGCTTTATCCGGACGGAAAGCAGTACTGACTTTAATAGAGAAATCACTTTTTGCCAGATCCTGATGGTAATTGAGTGTGTCCGTAGGATCTTCCGTTGTACAAAGAGATTCCACATTCATCATTTTTAATAATCCTCTGGTGGATTTTTCAGGAGTCTGAAGTTGTGCGGTGATGTTATCGTAAATTTCCGAAGCATTGTGTTCGTTCAGCAATTCATCAATTCCGAAATATCTTTTTAATTCCAGATGCGTCCAGTGATACAAAGGATTTCTCAAGGTGAAAGGAACCGTTTTTGCCCACGCCTGAAATTTTTCCTTGTCTGAAGAATCTCCCGTAATAAATTTTTCGTTTACGCCTAAGGTACGCATGGCTCTCCATTTGTAATGATCGCCGGCAATCCATACTTTAGAAATATTTTCAAAAACAGTGTCTTCGGCAATATCTTTAGGGATCAGGTGATTGTGATAATCAATGATCGGTTGTTTTTCTGCAAATCTGAAATATAATTCTTCAGCGTGTTTACTTTGTAATAAAAATTGATCTGTTATAAAAGGTTTCATTCTCGTGTAAATTCTTTGTTATTCATTAGCAGGTTTTCCGATGGTTGCCAAAATTCCTCCATCAACATAGATGATTTGTCCGTTGATGAATCTGCTTGCTTCGGAGGCCAGAAAAATAGCTGTCCCTGCAAGATCTTCAGGATTTCCCCATCTTCCTTCCGGAGTTCTGCTGATGATAAAATCGTTGAACGGATTTCCATCCACTCTGATAGGTTCTGTTTGTGACGTTGCAAAATATCCGGGACCGATACCGTTTACCTGAATATTGTGTTTTGCCCATTCTGTTGCTAAATTTTTGGTAAGCATTTTCAAACCTCCTTTTGCGGAAGCATATGCCACCACATTATCGCGTCCCAGCTCACTCATCATCGAGCAGATATTGATGATCTTTCCGGATCTTCTTTTGATCATGTATTTTCCAACCAACTTGGACATGATAAAAGGACCTGTAAGATCTACGTCGATTACTTTTCTAAAGTCTTCTACTTCCATATCAATTGCCGGAATACGCTTGATGATTCCTGCATTATTGACAAGGATGTCTATTTTTCCATGGGTGGCTTCCATCAGGGCTACTTTCTGTGCAGCTTCCAGTTCGTCCGTTACATCAAAGATATAACCGGTTGCTTTGTATCCTTTTGAATGATAATAGTCTAAAGCTTCTTCCAATTTGGACGGTGTTGTACTTGTAATTGCCAGTTCGGCACCTGCAGCGGCCAGACCTTCTGCCATTGCCATTCCCAATCCGTGAGTTCCGCCGGTAACGACTGCTACTTTACCGGATAAATCAAATAAATTCATTTGAAAAATTACTTTAGTTCGTTTGTTTTGATACCGTCCATATCACCATAATCCATATTTTCTCCGGCCATTCCCCAGATAAAAGTATAATTGGAAGTTCCCACTCCTGAGTGGATCGACCATTCCGGAGATAATACCGCCTGCCTGTTGGTCATAAAAATATGACGCGTTTCATGAGGTTGGCCCATAAAGTGGCTGACAGTCTGCCCTTCTTCAAGATCAAAGTAGAAATATGCTTCCATTCTTCTGGTGTGGGTGTGTGCAGGCATGGTGTTCCATACACTTCCCGGATGAAGTTCCGTCATCCCCATCTGCAGCTGGCAGGTTTCCAACACAGAATTTACAATGAGTTTATTAATGGTGCGTTTGTTAGCGTACTTCTCTTCACCTAATTCTACGATTTCGGCTTCATTTTTTGTAATCTTTTTATTGGGATAACTGTGATGTGCCGGAGCGGAATTGATGTAAAAGTAGGACTGTTCATCCCCAGCCTTTTCAAAAATCACTTCTCTTGCACCTTTGCCAATATATAAAGCTTCTTTGTTATTCAGTTCATATACTTCACCATCTACCGTTACTTTCCCTTTTCCTCCAACGTTGATTATTCCCAGCTCTCTTCGGTCAAGAAAATTTTGCGCTTTCAGGTCGTCGGTAGGCTCCAGTTTTAAAGCTTTTCTAGAAGGCATAATTCCTCCAACAATCAGCCTGTCGTACATTGAATAGACTAATTTGATCTGGTCTTCATTAAATAAATCATTGATCAGAAACTCCCTCCTGAGATCTTCTGTGGTATAATTTTTTACATCTTCAGGATGATGGGCGTAGCGAAATTCTGATTTTTCCATACTTCTTATTTTTTGCGGTTTTATCAAAACCAGTTAAACATTGCGTAATCGATTGCATAAATTACACTAAAATATTTAGAAATACTTATGGGGATAAATATATAACTATTCTTCAAATCCTTAACAAAAATTTAATTTAAATTTATAAAAAACTGATTATAAACTAATAAAGTATATTGATTTAGAAAAATTTCAGGATAAAAACACTTTTTAAAATTGCGATATTTACCCAAAATATTAAGCAGCAAAACATATAATTTAAAAGTCTGATATATCTAATGCGGTTTTGTAAATTTATTTTAAAAGAAAGAAATGCATACAATATCCATATCTGAGTTCAAATTCCAGGCAAATAATTGATTAAATAAAGCACATAAAAAAGATGACAAAAATCAGTAAAAAATCTCAAATCTTATTTCTTGCGCCCGGTTTTGGTAAATATTTTACTTGAAAAAATCGTCAATTTTAATTAAATTTTAAGCTTAAAATTAATGAGCAGAATTTTTTTTTCATTATTTTTTGATTGACACCATTCTTTTGCACAACCGACATAAACGTCTATTTTACAGCATTTTAATCAATTTATTTCAATTGGTATTTCTTTAAAATGAATAAGTTTCAAACATGAATTAATGAAAAAATAATATTTTTTTCTTTGCATATTGGAAAATAATATTAGTTTAGAAGCCAAGATATTTATTATGAAAAATTACGCAATCGATTGCACAGTGATATGCGTTAATTTTTAAAAAATATTTTCCACTAAAAAATAGAATACTTAAAAATCCACCACAAAACAAAAATTGAAAAAAAACTTTCAACCAAAATTAAAACTATAAGGATACAAAATGGATAAAAAAGTACAATCAGTAAAGTGGTTATACCTAACTGCCTTTCTACTTCCTGTCCTTGCTATGGCTCAAGAAAAAGAAACCAAAAAGGACAAAGAAACCAATATTGATGAGGTAGTTCTGGTAGGATACACTAAGGTTTCTAAAAAGGATGTTACCAATGCCGTTTCTTCAGTAAAGGCGGAAGCTATAAAGGATATGCCATCCAACAATGCTGCAGAAGCCATCCAGGGAAGACTTGCCGGTGTGCAGGTTTCCCTGAGTGAAGGATCTCCGGGAGCAGATGTAGATATCGTGATCAGAGGAGGAAACTCCATTACCGGCAGCAATGCTCCGCTGTATATTGTAGACGGAGTTCAGATGGACAATGCTCTGACGATATTATCTCCGAAAGAAATTGAATCTATTGAAGTTCTGAAAGATGCTTCTTCTACCAGTATTTATGGAGCCAGAGGTGCAAATGGGGTTGTCCTGATCACCACGAAAGGAGGCCGTAAAAGAGCAAAAACTTCTATCAATTACAATGGCTTCTTAGGAGTGAGGTCGATTCAGAATACAATTAACGTGCTGGATCCGTATCAGTATGTCCTCTATCAGTATGAAATCTATAACAAGGGCGGCGTACAAACGGACATCGATGCCTTCAATACGAGATACGGAAGTTTTCAGGACATTGGAAAAAACTATGGAAATATTAAGAAGATAGACTGGCAGGATGAGGTCTTCGGTAGAGAAGCTTTCAACTTCACGCATAATATTGCTGTTACCGGTGGGTCTGAGAATTCTTCTTTTTCTTTGTCATTAAACAATGTTCAGGAAGACGGAATCATGATTGGTTCGGGTTTTAAAAGAAACATGGCCAATTTCAAATATGATTATGATCTTTCTAAAAAGCTGAGCATGACGCTTAATGCGAGATACAGCAGACAGACCATTTATGGGGCCGGAACTTCTGCAACAGGATCACAAAGTACCAACCGATTGAGAAATGCCGTAAGATACCAACCGTTTGAAGGAGGACCCGCTCAAAACATTGACGAGTTTGATCCTTTATTTGCGAATGAAACCAATCTTGTAAATCCTCTGATCCTTGCTGATAATGAAGTGAAAGAAAACGGCAGAAATGATCTTTTATTGAATGGTGTCATTGAATACAAGATCAATAAAAATTTCACCTTCCGGAGTGTTATAGGATACGTGCAGCGAGACGAATTCGTCAATCAGTTTTCGGGTGTGGTTACCAGTCTTGCAAGACAGAATAATGATCAGCCTGTCGTATTTTTAAGCAAAGCTCAATCAAGGAGAATTACCAATACCAATACTTTAAATTTCAGGAAAACGTACGGCAGTCATAAAGTAGATTTTCTTTTAGGACAGGAAACCGTAAAAACTGACGCCGAATCGTTAACCATGAATATCAAATGGCTTCCGAAGTCCATCAGTCCTCAGGAAGCATTTGCCAACATCCAGTCGGCCAGCCCACCTTCAGGATTAGTTCAGGATAATCCCAGAACAGAATTGCTGCCAGACAGAATCGTATCATTTTTCGGAAGAGCCAATTATATCTTCAAAAACAAATATATTGTAACAGCCTCCATGAGAGCAGACGGATCCAGTGTATTTGGCCCCGGAAACAGATGGGGATATTTTCCCGCAGCTTCCGTTGCATGGAAGATCAATGAAGAAAATTTCCTGAAAGAAAGCCGTGTTATCAGTGAACTAAAGCTGAGAGCGGGATATGGCCTTTCCGGAAACAACAGGATTAAAGCTTTCCTGTATGATACTTTTTTTACCACGTCATCTGACTACGGGTATGCTTTCGGAACCAATGTAACCCCCGGAGCAACGACAGGTAATATCATGGCTAATAAAAATGTTAAATGGGAATCGGCAACTTCAAAAAATGCAGGATTGGATTTTGGCTTGTTTAAAGGCAGGGTGTACGGTTCCGTTGATGTTTACCAAACCGACACGAAAGATCTTCTTTTACTGGCGAAAATTCCGCAGACAACAGGTTACGAATACCAATACCAGAATTCCGGGAGCACAACCAATAAAGGAATTGAAGTTTCAGTAGGTAGTACCATCATCAGCAATGATAATTTTACCTGGAAAATTGATGCTAACATTTCATCCAATAGAAACACCATCAAAAGCTTAGGAAGCAGTGCTTCTGCAAGTTCCAATTACTATTTGTTTCCTTCCGGATGGCAGAACAACCTGAATGATTTCTTAGTGCAGGTAGGTAAGCCCGTAGGTACTTACTGGGGATATGTAACCGCCGGAAGATATGAAATAAATGATTTTGATTATAACCCGACAACCCAGGCTTATACCCTGAAAGCAGGAATCGCAAGTTCTGCTGCAGCAGCTAACGGAGCAAGACCGGTACAGCCGGGAGATCTGAAACTGGAAGACCTCAACGGAGATGGAGTGATTGATAATAATGATATGACCGACCTGGGAAGTGCCCAGCCAAAATTTTATGGTGGATTTAACCAGACGTTCCGTTATAAAAATTGGGATATGAGTGTAATGTTCAATTTCTCGGTTGGAAACAAAGTGTATAATGCCAATAAAATCGAATATTCCACACAATATCTTTACAGGGATAACAATATGCTCGCTGAAGTCGCTGACCGCTGGAGATGGTTTGATGACAACGGCGTAAAAGTAAATGATCCTACCGCTCTGGCAGCACTTAATGCCAATACCACAATGTGGACTCCGCCGGCGGGTGCTTATTTCCTTCATTCGTATGCTATTGAGGATGGCTCTTTTCTTCGTCTGAATAACCTGACCATAGGATATTCTCTTGGAAAAGACTTTACCAAACAGCTCGGGCTTTCAAATTTCAGATTATATTTTACCATGAATAATGTATTTACCATTACAGGGTATTCAGGCTATGATCCGGAAGCCAATACAAGAAGAAATCCTTTAACACCTGGTGTAGATTATGCTGCTTATCCGCGAAGCAGATTCATTTTATCAGGAGTTGATATCACTTTTTAATCTTACTATTATGAAAAAAAATACATTTTTAATAATCGTTTTTTCCATTGCAGGACTTTTATCCTTTAATTCCTGCGAAGAGTATCTGGACGTAGAAAGCTTATCCAATACTGCTGAAAAACAACAGTTTGATTCCGTTTCCGATACGTTCTCTGCATTGGTAGGAGTGTACAACAGTACCATGGGAGACAATACATACGGACAGAGAATGAACCTTATCCTTTCACAATCGGGAGATGATCTCAGGACTTCCGGAGATTATAATGCCAACGACAGAAGAGGTGTTAGCTGTTTCGGGGCAATTCCTACGAATACTGAACTTTTAAGACCTTTTCTGGATACCTATGCGGGTATTGAAAGAGCGAATCTTGTCATCAAAAACATTCCGCTTTCTCCGGTTTTCCAGACAGGTTCTGAAGCGGATAAAAAAATGATGAACAGATACCTGGGGGAAGCACTTACCTTAAGAGCTCATTTTTATCACGATCTTATTAAAAACTGGGGTGATGTTCCTTTTCAGGATGTTCCTTCAGCAGATCTTCCCGACCTTTATCTGGCTAAAACAGACAGAGACATTATCTATGATAAAATTCTGGATGATTTACTAAAAGCGGAAAGCCTGGTTCCGTGGAGATCCGAAGGCGGTACTACTCCACAAAGAATTTCTAAGGCTGCCGTAAAAGGATTAAGAGCAAGAATTGCTTTGGCAAGAGGCGGATATTCATTAAGAAGAAACCCTCAGATGATGATGCAGGGATCCAATCCTCAAAAATATTACCAGATCGCTTATGACGAATGTAAAGACATCATCAATTCCGGGCAGCACCAGCTTAATCCGAGCTATGAAGGATTATTCAGATCATTGCATACCAACAGTCCGGATACCACCAATGAAATCATTTATGCTATCGGCGCGTTCGGAGGAAATTCAAGAACAGACAGTAAAATAGGATATTATAATGGTTTAAGACATGATGATACCGACTGGAAATCTTCAGGTGGTATCAATGCGATCCCGGTTTATTTTTATGAGTTTACCAAATATGATGTAAGAAGAGATGTTAATATTGCTATTTTCAGGGTAAGTACTTCAAAACAGGAAGAACTTCAGACATCCATCAACTGGAACGACGGTAAATTCAGAAAATCTTGGACTTCCATTACAGGAACTTCACAAAACCTGGGAATCGACTGGCCTCTGTTACGATATTCCGATATTCTTCTCATGTTCGCTGAGGCTGATAATGAACTGCATAACGGTCCGTCTCAGGAAGCAATCAATGCTGTGATGGCCGTAAGACAAAGAGCTTATGCGGGGAATTTAGGGCAGGTTGGAACTATTCCTACAGACAAGCCTGGTTTTTTCAATTTCATCGTAAAAGAAAGAATGCTGGAATTCGGTGGTGAAGGATTGAGAAAATACGACCTCATCCGTTGGAATCTCCTGGAAACAAAAATCAATGAAACCAGACAGAAGCTTACCCAATTCATGAACGGAACGGGAGCTTACACCAATGTGCCGGAGTATATTTTCTATAAAAAGCCTGCCACAGGCGTTGCCAATTATGCTCCTTCAAAAACAGCACAGCAAAATGTGTTGGATATTGATTTCTATCTCAACGGAATTGCAAAAGCCGACGTATTTTACAGTCCTAACCAAAGTGTTGCAACTCCATCAGGATATACAAAAGTAAACTGGAGGCTGGCCATGACACAATCCTACATCAGCGGAGATCCCGTGAAAAGTTATGCTTACTATTTTCAGCCAAACAGGAAAGAACTCTTGCCTATTGCCGCAGATATAATTAACTCTAATTATAATCTTACCCAAGATTACGGATACTAGAAAAAGTTTCACATTCATATCAGAATACAGGCTTCTGCCAAATCGGAAGTCTGTATTTTATCCAAAAATGATGTAATGAAAAGCTCCTTATATTTTAAAGATCTGAAAGTATTGTTGATCATTTTCACAGCATTCAATTTTCTTTCTTTTAAAACTGCCGACAGAGTGATCGTGGTTTCAAAAGACGGGAAAGGTAATTTTAATACCATTCAAAAAGCTGTGGATGCCATTGAAAACAATTCCTCCCAAAGAACAAAAATCATCATTAAAAAAGGTGTTTATAAAGAAAAAATCACCATTCCTGAAACAAAAGGACCCATTATTTTAGAAGGTGAAAATCCTGAAAATACCATTATCACCTTTGATGATTTTGCTGCTAAAAAAAATCAGGATGGAAAAGAGATCGGAACAACAGGTTCAGCAACGGTATTTATTTATGCTAATGATTTCACAGCCAAGAACATTTCCTTTGAAAACAGTGCCGGAAAAGTGGGACAAGCAGTAGCCGTGTTGACGGCAGGTGACAGAATTGCTTTTGAAAACTGCCGGTTCCTCGGAAACCAGGACACTTTATATTTAAAAGGAGAACAGGATCTTGAAGACAAAACAAAACCTTCCAGAAATTATTTCAAAAATTGTTACGTTGAAGGAACAACCGATTATATTTTCGGAGCAGGAACCGCGGTTTTTGAGAACTGTACTATTTACTCTAAAGAAACAGCAAGCTATATAACCGCAGCATCAACGCCAAAGGAAAACAATTTCGGATTCGTTTTCATTAACTGTAATATTGAAGGCAATGCAAAAGAGCATTCCGTATACTTGGGAAGACCATGGAGGCCTTTCGCCAAAACGGTTTATATCAACTGTACACTCAATCCAACCATAAAACCGGAAGGATGGCACAACTGGAATAAACCGGATGCCGAAAAAACAGCTTTTTACGCAGAATTTAATTCAAAGGGATCAGGAGCTGATAATACTTCAAGAGTCAGTTGGTCACACCAGCTCACACAGATCAAAGCAAAAGAATATACCTCTGGCAATATCCTAAAAGGAAAAGACAACTGGAATTTCAAAAAAAATTTAAAATAATTCGGCCACTCATCAGCAAATATGCTCAGTTATGAAAAAAAACTTCTGCATACTTTTACGAACAGCTATTTTTTGTGGCATTTCAAATGTTGCAGAAGCCCAGAATATCGTCAGCTTTCCGGGTGCTGAAGGTTTTGGAAGATACACCACCGGAGGACGCGGCGGTAAGGTTTATTTCGTAACAAAATTAGCGGATGACGGCTCCGAAGGAACTTTAAGATATGCCCTGGATCAGAAAGGGCCAAGATATATTGTTTTCAAAACAGGAGGAACAATCTATTTGGAATCTCCGTTAAAAATACATGAAGGAAATGTAACCATTGCCGGACAAACCGCCCCGGGAGACGGTATTACAGTGGCCAATTATGAAACTTTTGTAGCAGCAGATAATGTGATGATCCGCTATATGCGCTTCAGAATGGGTGATCTTAAAAACTATGAAGGAGACGCGCTGGGCGCAAGATTTATAAAAAATTTAATTGTTGATCACTGCTCTATGAGCTGGTCTACAGATGAGACGGTTTCCATTTATGCCAATGAAAATACAACGCTTCAATGGTGCATTATTGCAGAAAGCCTGAGAAATTCAGTTCATCAGAAAGGGGCTCACGGATATGGCGGTATTGCAGGCGGGAGGTTTGCCTCTTTTCATCATAATACTTATTCCCATCACGACAGCAGAAATCCAAGATTAGGCGAATATGCCGGAAGCAAATTTGCCCTGACCGACCTTACGGATTTCAGAAACAATGTCATTTACAATTGGGGACACAATAGCATATATGGCGGTGAAGCGATGAATGTAAATATCGTCAATAATTATTATAAGCCAGGTCCGGCCACGATGACGCGAAAAAGAATTGCCGCTATCGACAAAAATGAAAAGCCGGATGCCGAAGTGTATAATATCTGGGGAAAATACTACATCAGCGGAAATGTAATGGAAGGATGTCCGGAAGTCACCGGAGACAACTGGGCGGAAGGCGTATTCAGCCAGATGAAACGTTATAACTTAACAGATGAAGACAAAAGTACAATCAGAATAAACCGTCCGCATCATATCTACAACAATATAAAAACCCATTCAGCTGAAGAAGCCTACGAGTTAGTTCTGAAAAGTGCCGGGACAAGTCTTAGAAGGGATATCGTCGATCAGCAGATTTTAAAAGATATTAAAAACGGAAGTTTTACGCACAATGGATCAAAAGGAAGTAAAAACGGAATCATCGATTCCCAGGAAGATGCAGGCGGATTTCCGCAACTGAAAGCAGGACAGCCTCTCCCCGATTCAGATAACGACGGAATGCCCGATGAATGGGAAATAAAAAACAATTTAGATCCCAAAATATACAATGCCAACGGAAGGGATTTAGATGAAAACTATGATAATATTGAACTGTATTTAAATGACATCGTACAAAGCATAACTGAATCACAAAACTAATATCCATGAAAACCTAAAACGGTTATCAGATTAAAAGTATGATGAAATTGAATTTGTTAAAATGATAATAAAAAATGCTGGGCAAAAACAATCAACCTTAAAATGTGGAAAAAATGAATTCTATTCAAAATCATATTAAAATTTACGCGATTACCGCTTTATGTTCAGGGATTTTTTTCTCGTGTGCTCAAAAAGTTTTACCTCATTCAGGTGTAGAAAAAACAGTATCCGCAAAAGAGAAAATTCCGGTTAATCTCCCATGGTCGCAACGAATGCTTCTTTCCGAAATGAAAAGATTTCCTGAAGCCTGGATGCTGGATTACAACAAAACTCCGAAATGGAGCTATCCTACTGCGATTGTCCTGGAAGGTGCCGAAAGACTATTTGAACAGACCGGTAATCAAGAATATTACCAGTACATTTCTACGTTTGGCGAAACCATGATAAAAGAAGACGGAAGCATTGTTTCTTACGATCTTGCAAAATATAATATTGATATGCTGAACTGCGGCAACGTTCTTCTTTATTTGTATCAGAAAGAGAAAAAAGATAAATATCTGAAAGCACTGCAAACACTCCGTTCACAGATCGACGGACAGCCAAGAACTTCAGAAGGTGGCTTCTGGCACAAAAAAATTTACCCTAATCAGATGTGGCTGGATGGATTGTACATGGGTGAGCCATTCTATGCCCATTATACCAGTGTCTTCAGTAACGGTGCAGAAGCAGAAAAAGCGTACAATGACATCATCAATCAGTTTGATCTTATCCAGAAACATCTGCTCGACAAAAAAACAGGACTACTCTATCATGCCTGGGACGAAAGCAAAGAACAACAGTGGGCCGACAAAAAAACCGGACTTTCCCCGAACTTCTGGTCAAGAGCCATGGGCTGGTACGGAATGGCAATGGTAGATGTGTTGGATTACCTACCGCAAAATCACCCAGGAAGAGCAAGATTGCTTTCTTATCTGAAATCATATTGTGATGCGGTGGTTAAAGTTCAGGATCATGACACAGGACTTTGGTACCAGGTATTGGATAAAGGCGGCGAAAAAGGAAATTATCTGGAAGCTACCGGCTCATCGATGTTTGTGTATACCATAATGAAATCTGTTAACAAAAATTATCTTCCTAAATCTTACGAAGCTTATGCTAAAAAAGGGTACAACGGAATTATTAAGCACTTAATCACGGTTGATGAAAACGGAATGGTAAACCTAAATCGATGCTGCGCTGTCGCGGGTCTCGGAGGAAATCCGTACAGAAGCGGCTCTTACGAGTACTACATCAACGAAGAAATTCGTTCCAACGATCCGAAAGGAACCGGGCCTTTCATTCTGGCAAGCCTGGAATTTGAAAAATAATTTGTAAACAATTTTTCGGGCATTACCTTGAAAATCAAATACAGATGAAAAATCTGAATATGAAAACAAAAAAACTTTTAAATATACTTTCAGTCACCCTTTTTTCTGTTGCAACAAGTTATCTGTGTGCACAGGAGAAAAACTATGTTTCTGAAGTCTGGACGGCTGATTTCGGAAAAAACTATAAAAACCCGATTCTTTACGCAGATTATTCAGATCCGGATGTGATTCGTGTCGGGAATGATTATTACATGACCGCATCAAGCTTCAATGAAGCTCCGGGATTGCCCATTCTTCATTCTAAAGATATGGTAAATTGGAGTCTGGTAAATTATGCTGTTGAAGATATTCTTCCTTCCGATTACTTTTCCGTTCCGAAAAGAGGCGACGGAATCTGGGCGCCGAGCATCCGTTTTCATAAAGGTGAATTTTATATTTACTGGGGCGATCCGGATTTCGGAATTTATATGGTAAAAACCAAAGATCCGCTGAAAAAATGGGAAAAACCTGTTTTGGTGATGGAAGGAAAAGGACTTATTGATGCCTGTCCGTTCTGGGATGAAGACGGCAACACCTACCTGGTTCATGGATGGGCAGGAAGCCGCGCCGGAGTAAAAAGCATATTAACCCTTAACAAAATGAATCCGGAAGGAACAAAAGTACTGGATAAAGGCATTCATATCTTCGACGGCCACGAAAACCATCCAACCGTAGAAGGCCCGAAAATGTACAAAAGAAACGGTTATTACTACGTTTTTGCTCCGGCTGGTGGAGTGGCTACCGGATGGCAATTGGTACTAAGATCGAAAAATATTTACGGCCCTTACGAAGAAAAAATCGTTCTTGAACAGGGTTCTACCAAAATCAACGGGCCTCATCAGGGAGCCTGGGTAGATACGCCTTTCGGAGAAGACTGGTTTTATCATTTTCAGGATATTGACACCTATGGAAGAATCGTTCATCTCCAGCCGATGAAATGGGAAAAAGACTGGCCTGTAATGGGAACAGATACCAATAAAAACGGAATCGGAGAACCTGTTTTAACCTATAAAAAACCCAATGTAGGACAATCCTACCCTATTGTTACCCCACCCGAAACCGATGAATTTGATGGAGAAAAGCTGGGTATCCAATGGCAATGGAGTGCCAATGAAAATATGGTGTGGTCATCTAAGCTGCCGGGACAGAAATTCTTAAGATTATTTTCCATAAAAGTTCCCGAAGGTGAAAAAAATCTCTGGAATGTACCTAATTTATTAACTCAAAAATTCCCAGCTCCCAATTTTACGGCATCAACAAAAGTGAAATTAGTTCCGGAAGAAGCTAAAGAAGGAAAAACCGCAGGGCTATTGATAATGGGAACCGATCATGCTTCCCTAGTCATTACAAACAAACCGGACGGATTTTACATCCAACTTAGAAAAGCAGAAAAAGCAGAAAAAGGCGGCGAGGAAAAAATTATAGCTGAAACAAAATTAAAGGGAAACGAAGCTTATTTAAAAGTACATGTGAGCGAACCGAATGGTTTATGCCAGTTCAGCTATAGTGAAAACGGAAAAAGCTTTATGAAAATAGGAGATGTTTTCCAGGCAAAACCCGGGAAATGGATCGGTGCTAAAGTCGGACTATATAGCGTAAGTACATCAAAAGCACCACGTGGCGGTTATGCCGATTTCGACTGGTTCAGGATTACTAAAAATTAAAATGATTAATCACAAAATATTAGAAGTTAAATGGTTAAAACGTAAAGATTTATCTTCGATAAATTGATTAACATGAAAAATTGCCAAAAATCTTTGATTTTCTTGCGTCTTAAAAAATTATAAGACATTAAAAACTTTTGCGCCTCTGTTTACAATAAAAAGGATTTGAAATACATCAAATGAACAACAATTTTTTTTATATAGTTTCATTTTTATCGGTCGTTTTGCTGTTGTCAGGATGTGGTTCACAAGACAACATTCAGAAGACAATGGCAAAACGCGATAAAAAAGTTACGCGTATTTACCTCATCGGAGATTCCACCATGGCAGATTATACGGGAGATTACGAACCGGGAAAAGACTATATGAAAAACCGTTACCCGATCACAGGTTGGGGACAGGTTTTTCAGCCGTTTTTTGCAAAAGACAGCCTGGTATTTTTAAAATTTGCCATTAAAACAGATTCCGTAGCCATAATCGACAGAGCGCATGGCGGAAGAAGCACAAGAACTTTTTTCCAGGAAGGAAGATGGAGATCCGTTTATGAAAACCTGAAACCCGGAGATTATGTACTTATGCAGTTTGGCCATAACGACAGTTCGGAAAAACATCCTGAACGATATGTTGACATTCAGGGATATAAAGAATTTCTAAGATTATTTGTTACCCAGACCAAACAAAATGGAGCAAGTCCTATTATTCTGACACCGGTTGCCAGAAATTATCCATGGAAAGACGGAAAACTGCAGAATGTTCATGGGGAATATGCAAAAGCTCCGATTGATGTAGCATTGGAAATGAATATTCCGTACATCGATTTAAATACATTATCCATGGAATACTTTGCAAACAAAGGACAGGATTTCACAACGAATCATTACTTTATGAATATCCCTGAAAATACCTATGAAGCTTATCCGAAAGGACAGAAAGACAACACCCATTTTCAGCCCGAAGGCGCAAAAGCGGTTGCTTCAATGGTTTACCAGGAATTTAAAAAAATAATTACAACTCAAAAAAAATAAAATGAAGAAGTCTTTAAAAATGATCGGTTTGGCGGCAGCCTTACTATTTTCAGGCCAGATATATGCCCAGAACCTGGATATTTATAAAAATATTGAGTTTAAAATGCCTCAGGTAACGGAAACCTCATTTCCTGCCAATACGGTTTCTATTACGCAGTTCGGAGGAATTTCCGGAGGCAATGTAAAAAATACGGAGGCTTTCAGGAAAGCGATTGATGAATTAAGCAAAAAAGGCGGCGGAAAATTGCTTGTGCCGAGAGGAATGTGGCTCACCGGACCCATTGTGCTTAAAAGCAATATCAACCTTCATGTTGAAGACGGAGCATTCATCGTTTTCAGTAAAGACAAAGACGATTATCCTTTGGTGGACGTAAGCTTCGAAGGGCTTAACACCATACGTTGCCAGTCTCCTATTTCAGCAAAAAATGCAACGAATATAGCTATTACCGGAAAAGGGGTGATTGACGGAAGCGGTGACGCATGGAGAGCCATTAAAAAAAGTAAAGTTTCCGAATCGCAATGGAAAGAAATTATAAAATCCGGTGGCGTTTTGTCTGCAGACGGCAAAAACTGGTACCCTTCAGAAAGCTATAAAAAAGGACTGGAAAGCAGCTCTAATTTTAATGTTCCGGATAAAATCTCCAAAGACGAATTAGTTACCGTAAAAGATTTCCTTCGCCCGGTAATGGTAAGTTTAGTCGGATGCGATAAAGTTTTGCTGGACGGGCCAACGTTCCAGAACTCTCCCGCATGGAACCTCCATCCGCTGATGTGCTCCAATGTCATTTTAAGAAACCTTACGGTAAGAAACCCGTGGTATTCGCAGAATGGAGATGGTGTGGATTTAGAATCCTGTAAAAATGTTTTGATTTACGATAATACGTTTGATGTTGGCGACGACGCAATCTGCATCAAATCCGGAAAGGATGAGGACGGAAGAAAAAGAGGAATGCCTACTGAAAATATTATTATTAAAAATAATGTGGTGTATCATGGTCACGGAGGGTTTGTGATTGGAAGCGAGATGTCAGGCGGCGCAAGGAATATTCATGTTTCCGACTGTACTTTCATCGGAACCGATATCGGACTGCGTTTCAAAACAACCCGCGGAAGAGGCGGAGTTGTAGAGAATATTTACATTAAAAACATCGATATGATCAATATTCCTACTCAAACCATCGGATTCAATATGTTCTACGAAGGCGCATCTCCTGTGCTGGAAGACGGACAGAAAAAGGAAGGCAACAAAGCCCCCGAAAAAGTTTTCCCGGTAACGGAAAAAACACCGGTATTCAGAAATATTTTCTTTAAAAACATTAATGCCGTCAATTCCGATGAAGCCATAACTTTATTCGGACTTGCAGAGATGAACCTTAAAAATATTGTGATTGAAGATTCACAGTTTGACACCCGGAAAGCATTAACCATTGCAGATGCAGATGGGATTCAACTTAAAAATGTAAAGCTGAAATATACCGAAGGAACGGGAGCAACGATTTACAACAGTAAAAATATCAACCTTTCAACGGTGAAATTTGAATCAGCAAACAAACCTTATGTAAAAGTTTTAGGAAATAAAACCGGAGCAGTTCTGCTGCCGAAAGAAATTGGGTCTGACAGGAGTTTACTTTCTGTGGGTGCAGATGTAGCGAAAAATGCAGTTAAATAATGTATCAATAATTTAAACCATTAAGATTAATTAAGCTGTTAAAAATATGTAAGACAGCTTTATATTAAGATAAAATCATCTGATTTTCTTAATAAAACTTAACCTCTTCAATCTTCTTAATGGTTTAAAATTTAAATTTGGCAACATGATTTTTAACAGAAAACATACTTATATTTCTATTTTTTTAATGGGGACCATGGCATTCGGACAGGTAAAACGTCCGAATGCCACTCCTTATACCAACGAAATTACATTTGAAAAACTAAAAAAGAAACATCTTTTTATAACTCCGATTGACCGGCCATTTCCTCAAAACATCATCATTGATAAAGACGTAGAATACAAGAATATCAACGGAATTTCTTTAAAAGCAGACATTTATTATCCCAAAGATCCATCTAAGAAATATCCCGGAATTGCCATGGTTCACGGCGGCGGATGGATTTCCGGAAGCAAAGAAAACGAAAAATACATGGCCATGGAGCTCGCTTCAAAAGGATATGTTGTGATTGCGATCGGCTATCGTCTGGCAGATGTTGCCAAATTTCCTGCCGGAGTGGAAGATCTTGAAACCGGAATCCAATGGCTGAAGAAAAATCATAAAAAATATGCTTTAGATAAAAAGAAAATAGCAGTGTACGGAGAATCTGCCGGTGCACAGATGGCCACTTTGGTAGGAGTAAAATCCAACAATAAAATCAAAGCGATTATCAATGTAGACGGAATTGTTTCCTTTATCCATCCTGAAGCGGAAGAAAGCACCTATGCAGCCTACTGGCTAAACGGTGACCGCAATGTTAATTTGAAAAACTGGACAGCCGCCTCACCTTTAGAGTATGTCAATAAAAATACACCACCTACTCTTTTCATTAACAGCTCACACCCGCGGTTTCATGCAGGAAGAGACGATATGATGAAGAAGCTGAGGCAATACAATATTCCGACGGAATTTTACGAAATTAAAGATTCGCCACACTCCTTCTGGTCGGCGGAGCCCTGGTTTACGGAAACCCTGAATCTTACCGTTGCTTTTTTAAATAAAGTTTTGAAATGATAATTTTAACGCAAAGGAATTAATTTAATTAAAAAATATTTTAGTGCGCAAAGAAGAATCAAAAAGTTGGTTTGATGAAGCTATCGTCATAGCTTTGCGAAGCAATTTATTTGCCTTTGCTATCTGAAAATCACGTAATATGAAACAAATCTTTGCGTCAGAAAATAATGAATCAGTTTATGAAAAAAATAGTATTAATTGTCTTCATTTCGATGGCAAATTTTCTTTTTGCAGGAAATGATCCTTATGTAAAAATTACTGTTGCCAAAAACGGAGAAGGCGATTTTACCTCCATTCAAAAGGCTATTAATTCTGTGAGAGATTTGGGTCCGGCGGAAGCATTGATCTACATAAAATCAGGAACTTATAATGAGAAAGTGGTGATTCCATCTTCAAAACATAAAATAACGCTTGAAGGAGAAAATAAAGACAATACGGTGATCACCAACAATGATTTCTCGGGAAAACAGGATTTATTCAATGAAAAAATGACAACATTCAATTCTTATACGTTGCTGGTGATGGGTGATGATATACAAATCAGCAATATAACGGTTCAAAACTCCTCCTGTAATGAAGGACAGGCAGTAGCGCTGCATGTGGAAGGCGACCGGTTTATTATTAAAAACTCAAATATTCTGGGATGTCAGGATACGATTTACTGTGCAACGAACCATAGCAGACAATATTTTGAAAACTGCTTTATACAAGGTACAACCGATTTTATTTTCGGGCAGGCAACAGCGGTTTTTAAAAACTGCATTATTAAAAGCCTGGCTGACTCTTATATCACCGCTGCTGCAACGGAAAAAGACAAAAAATATGGTTTTGTTTTCTTTGATTGCAAATTGATCGCAAAAGAAGGCGTCACAAAAGTTTTTTTGGGTAGACCCTGGAGACCTTACGCCAAAACGGTTTTCATCAATACCGAAATGGGAGATCATATTTTTCCGGAAGGCTGGAATCCGTGGAAAGGAGACAAGATGTTTCCTGATAAAGAAAAAACGGCTTATTATGCTGAATTCGGAAGCAAAGGAACCGGTGGTAATACTTCAAAAAGGGTAAGCTGGTCGCATCAGCTGACTAAGAACGATATGAAGAGCTATACACTGGAGAAAATTTTCGTTGGCTGGAAGCCTCATCATGAGTAATGAAATATATTGCTTAATTGCCTTAACAATTAAATTTATCTTAAAATGAAAAAAATACTTTTACTATTCAGCATCGTAATTTCAACATTCATGATGGCACAGAAAAAGCCGACTTTATTCCTGATAGGCGATTCCACAATGGCTAATAAGGAAAATCCGGACAAGAATCCGGAACATGGATGGGGACAGGTTTTAAATCAGTTTTTTACAACAGGAATTGAGATTCAGAATCATGCGATGAATGGAAGAAGTTCTAAAAGTTTCAGGACGGAAGGACGATGGGATGTCATTGAAAAACAGCTGAAAAAAGGAGATTTTGTCATCATTCAGTTTGGTCATAATGATCAGAAGGTGAAAGACTCTACCAAATTTACCAATCCGTACACGCAGTACAGGGCCAATCTGGAAAGATATGTTAAGGACACAAGAGCAAAAGGAGCAATTCCTATTTTAATGACTTCTATTGTACGGAGAAATTTTAACGAAAATGGTGTATTGATAGATACTCACAAAGAATATCCTCTGGTTGTAAGAATGGTTGCCGATGATCTCAATGTTCCTTTTGTAGACATGCAGCTGCTTACCGAACAGCTTGAAATTGCCTACGGTCCTGAAAATTCAAAAAAACTGCATCTTCATTTTAAAGAAGGTGAAGAGCCGTATTATCCTAAAGGAAAAGATGACGACACCCATTTGTCCAAACTTGGAGCAGACCTGGAAGCGAAACTTGCTGCTGCGTCTTTGAAAAAAATGAAAACCGGACTGGAAAAGTTTATCAAATAAAAATGTAACTAAAAAATATCTGAAATGAATTTTAAAAAAGAGGCTTTTTTTGATGGAAATTCTGATTGGGAAGATCTGGGAGCAGGTGTTTCACGGCAGTTTGTGGGATACAATTCACAGATTATGATGGTGATTGTGAAATTTGAAAAAGATGCGGTGGGAGCTTTACATCAGCATTTTCATTCACAGATCACGTATGTTGCTTCAGGGAGTTTTGAAGTGACAGTTGACGGAGAGACCAGATTACTGGAAGCCGGTGACGGATTTTTTGCCCAGCCTAATATTTTTCACGGGGTAAAATGTCTTGAAGAAGGAAAGCTGATTGATGCTTTTGCGCCCTTCAGAGAAGATTTTATTAAATAAAAATCACCGCGCATTGCTAATAGTTTATAGAGTAGTTCATCTGTTAATTCAACACTATTTTTTATATCGTTTCAATCATAATAAATATTATTTTTGAATAAATAATATGCAACCGATTGAACAATGAAAATAATCAACATTATAATTATATAAATACTGATAGTTTAAAATATAAAACATATTAATATTAAAATCGTAATTTTGATTTGAATTAACAACAAATAATTATTACTATGAAAACAAAAACAAAAGCTGCCATTCTCACGGTGGCCCTGAGTTCAATTTTTGCTTTAACAGGCTGCGGACAGGAAGACCTAAAAACCGATTTTGCCAATACTGCGAATGAAACAAAAAATGAAATGGCCGTAAATGCCATTGTTCCATTGGCAAACTGTGTCGCTCCGGGTTGGGCCTCACAGAACGGCGGAACAACCGGTGGAGGTACAGCTTCAGAAACCACCGTTTCTACCTATGCTCAGCTAAAATCCGCCATTGAAAATACGGCCGTAAAAGTTATTAAAGTAACCGGAACCATCACGATTACCTCCAGATTATCTTTTCAGGATCAGAGCGGCAAAACCATCTACGGAGCCAGCGGCGCCAAACTGGTTTCCACCAACCAGACCAAAGACGGATCAGGGATCATCAACATTAAAAGATGTAACAATATCATCATCCGAAACCTTATTTTTGAAGGTCCGGGAGCGTATGATACCGACGGATGGGACAACGCGATTCTCGATGACTGCCGAAATGTATGGATCGACCACTGTGAATTCCGAGACGGTGTAGACGGAAATTTTGACATCAAAAACAAATCTGATTTTGTTACGGTTTCCTATACTAAATTTCATTACCTGAAAGCCCCTAAACCCGGAGGATCAGGAGGAACAGACGATCACCGGTTTTCCAATCTGATTGGCTCCAGTGACGGTGCCACTGCAGATGCCGGAAAACTGAACGTGACCTTTGTAAGATGCTGGTGGGGACCTGGATGCAGAGAACGTATGCCGAGGGTAAGATACGGAAAGATCCATATCCTTAACAGCTACTTCAACAGCTCGGTAAGCAATAAATGCATTGCTGCGGGTGTTCAGGCCAATATTCTGGTGGAAAGAAATGCATTTGAAAACGTAAAAGAACCCATCAATCTCATGAGTGGCTATACCGCAGTTACCCAAACCGGAAACAGCTTTGTGAATGTAACCGGAAATACATCCGGAAGCGGGACTGCATTTACGCCGCCTTATTCTATCAGCAAGCTTAACGCTTCTGATGTAAAATCTGATGTAACGGCAAAAGCCGGCGCTACGTTAAGTGGAAACATCTGCGATACTTTTTAGGAATTTAAACGCTGATTATAAAACGAAGCCGTCTCATTTCACGAGTCGGCTTCATTTTTTGATATTATTGTTATTCAAATTATTTTGGAAATTTTCTTTGCGATCATTGAAAATGGCTT
>NZ_FQVO01000002.1 GCF_900129385.1 Chryseobacterium takakiae
GGGCTCACCTGTTCCCATTCCGAACACAGAAGTTAAGCCCACCAGCGCCGATGGTACTGCTAACGCGGGAGAGTAGGTCGCCGCCAGTTTTTTTTTAAACCTCATACAGCAATGTGTGAGGTTTTTTTTGCTTGCTACCGTAAGGGAGACGTAAAAGGTGAGAAGTGAGAGGTGAGAAGTAAGAAGTGAGAGGTGAGAGGTAAGAAGTAAGAAGGATATTCAGGTGTACGTTTAACGTTCAGGGTTTAAAGTTTCAGGGTTTAGAGTTTAAGACTTAACGTTAGGGTTTAAATTAAGATTGAATATTCAGCGTTGATGTTTTGATATTTAAAATATTTACGATTAGATTGGTAGTCCCGGATTTTATTATTTAACCTGAGTTCGGTAGCAAAATTTAAAAATAATTGAGTGTCATTTACTGTTTTCAAGTTAAGTGACGGTTTTTTGGTAAAGAAGCAATAAGCAGTTAGTACACCCAAAAAATGTTCATTTTATTATTTAAGCTCAAGGGAGCATACAGGAACATCCTGGTCAATATCTTTCCTCTATCACTCATACCTCTTCTTCACGACCCAAAACTTTACCTCTCACCTCACTTTTCACCTCTCACCTCTCACCTCTCACTTCTCACTTTTTACTTCTTACTTCTCACTTTTTCACTTCCACCTAGCCTCGATAGAAACGGTTACCCCGCAGCAGGAGATGAAAAGAAGGGGATTATGCCCGGAAAAACGCCGGTGCGAGGAGTATAAGTGGATAGCGAGATATAGCTCCCTGAAAAAGATATTTCTATCATCAGCTCCAGTGCGGATCTGTTATAGAAGGTTTGCCATTTTCCAGACGGCCTGCAAAATGCCAGGTGTTATGATCCGAAATTAATTGCAAATCGTACCAACCTTTTGTTTTATCTAGATTCACAATTATTTTTTCTTGTATTTTCATTAATGGAATTTCGGTTTTTCTTTTTTCGTAAAGATTTTCCATAGTGACATGCGGACTGATGCTTTCCTTTTTACTTTTTTTAATCATAATTTCAACCTGATTTTTTGATCGATCATTGATCAGGGTAATTTCTAAGTCGGGGAATTGATCTCCTTTAAAATTTCTGTAGAATCCATTAGGTCCAAAAACTTCATATTCATATATTGCGGCAGATATAGTATGAGATAATTCCTGTTCAGCATAAAGTGCATACGAAAAATAAAAATCATCTTTTTCAAACCTTGTTCTGTCATAAATAATAATCGGAACAGCCTTGCCGGTTAAATTTTTCAAGATAATTTTCCCATTCTCGAGGTTGACAAGATAATTGTATGGGAGAGCATTAGAAGGTTTGATTCCACGTTCCTGAATGTTAAGAATATTGTCTTCAAGCTCATTCTCATGATACCATTTTAAATCAGGAACAGGTTTATACTTAGCGGAGTTGATGGTTTTAGCATATTGCTTCTGATCAAGATAATTCATCTCAGGAATTTTTACGTTGGCATCATTAAACGCTGACGTAAGATCTCCACATATGGCCCTCCTCCAATCGCTGATATTGTCTACGGTAACATCTTTTTTATATTTTTTTCGGATGAAGTTTTCTAAAAACATAAGCACTGAAGTATGGTCCGACACTTCAGAATTTACGTATCCTCCTTTTGTCCATGGCGATGCAATGATCATAGGCACTCTATAGCCAAGACCAATCGTTCCCTCTACTTTTTCATGATCTCTCACTGTTGGGGAAGCCATATATTCCTGTTTTCTGCTCGCATATTCAACACCATCTGTTCCATTCAGGTCAACTGCCTGATTTGGACTTAAAGGCGGGCTAAAAGGAAGGACATGATCAAAATAGCCGTCATTTTCATCGTAATTGATAATAAAGATTGTCTTTTTCCATATTTCGGGATCGCTTGTGAGGATATTCATCACTTCGGAAATATACCATGCGCCATACCACGGAGATCCGGGGTGATCTGAGAAACGTTCAGGAGCAATAAGCCATGATACCAATGGCAGTTTGTTATTTTCAACATCTTTTCTGAATTGATGCAGCACATCCCCTTTCGGTACTACAAGTCTTTCGCCATTTTCATCCTCTCCGATTTCAAGATTCCAAAAATCGGGGTCATTACTATTTGTGGTAAATGCTTTTTCGTGAAGATTTTTTTCCCTGTGTGAAAGTTTTGAAAATTGATCAGGATGGTATTTTACTTTTTCTTCTTCCAGTTCGGCAATTCTTTTTTCCAAATCACCTTTTCTTTCCGGATGTTTTTCGATCTCCTTTTTCAGAGAAGCAATGATGTTGGGAATATGCTCATAATAACCTTTTGAAAATTTTACGTTAAAATTTGAGAACCATTCAATAGGATTATCGGTAAAATTACTCAACCAGGCTTCCTGTTCACCGGACATACCTTTCGGAAGGCTGATTTCATTCTGATAAATTTTCCATGAAATATCCTGCTCTTCCAATATTTCAGGAAAACTCTTCCATTTGGCCTGATGGTTTTTATCGTAATCAATATTTTCATTATAAACATTAGGCTTTACTTTTCCGTTTTTTTGTTCACGTAAAGTTCCCGACCAATGGAAAAGCCTGTTGGGGGTAGTTCCTGTTAATGATGAGCAAAAATACTGGTCAAAGATCGTAAAAGCGTCTGCCAGCTGATAATAAAAAGGCAGATCTTCACGGTTATAATATCCTAAAGTTAAGGGAATGTCTCTATAATTTTTATTATCAGATGCCTTGGCCTGAAGCCAGCGGTCGTATTTTCCTTTGTTCAGGGCGTGCTGCTGATTGCCCCAGGAATGGGGAAGCGAGCTCATCCAGGTAGATTTAGTATTTTTTAAATCGAGACGCGCAGGAGCGGCATACTTTCCGTCATTACCTTTCTGAAAGAATACGGAATGGCCATCCTGTTTTATGAAAGCTCTGCGATCGGAAAATCCTCTTACGCCTTTTAAAGCACCGAATGTATGATCAAAAGAACGGTTTTCCTGCATCAGAATAACAACATGTTCAGCATCATAAAAAGTAGACTTTGCAGCAGGCTCAATCATCAAAGCCTTCAGAATAGCAGGATGCAAAACACTTGAAGTTCCCAAACCAGCCATCAAAATTCCCGATTTTTCTAAAAATTCTCTTCTGTTCATATGAAATCGTAATAGAAAGAAACTGCAATGTGACAGTTTTGGTTTAATTTAAGAATAATTTTAATAACTCAATTAAAATCTGCTCAATATTCCCCAGTGGATCTTAATATCATTAAACTTGAAAGGATTACCGAATTCATTACCATTAGAAAGCTGGAAGCTCATCAGCCCGATTGGAATAAAAAAGTTGAATCCAAGCCCGACACTGTAAAGTTTGGGCTTCACATTGAGCGATTTGTTGTTGAGCTGCCCGTATTGCCCGAAGACATCAAAAAACGCCTGGCTTCCGATGAGATAGCGGTATTCTAAACTTCCGTAATAATAAAAATCGGCAGCCAGGGAATTTTCATTGAATCCCCGCATGGAATTCCAGCCCCCGAAACGGTACAATTCGTTGGCGGAAAAATCGATCCTGGAATCCATCATTGCGCCTTCTCCTTTGATGTTGAGAAAATGGTTTCCGTTAATATGGTAATTGTGCTCTCCGAAAAAGTAAAACTGGTTTTGTGGGGAAGTAATATTATCTTTGGTATATCTTGTCGTCAGATAATCGTATCCTGCGTTGATTCTCGTTTTGTAAAGGAAGAGATCAATATCCGTAGGTTCTACCATTTCAAACCAGATCCCGATTCCTTTTTTGTTGTAATCTTTCCCCTGAACATACAGTGTATCAATAATGCTGGAACTTTCAAAAGTTCCCCGGAGACCGATCTTGTTTCTTGAATTCAGATGATAATAGAAAGCCGGAAGTGCTTTTACATTGGCAAAAGTAGAATCCTGACGGAAAATATTAACCTTCATGTTCAATCCGACATTCGATTTGAAAAGATAGGGAACATCCGCCTGAAGATCAAAGGTCTGTCCTTTATCCGGATTCCGCTGCCAGTACAGGTTGATGGTTTCAAAGCTGTTGAATATATTCCTGAAATTCACATTCAGGGTTCCGTTCAGCGTGAATTTATCGGTTTTATCATTCCCAAAACCAATAACGCCGTCGAAGCTGTTGGTTTTTTTCTTTTCCATAAAAAGGTAAATACTTGTGGAATCCTTCGTAAACATAGTCTGTGGAGGACGTTCAAGACTTACAAACTGATGGCTCTGAAAAGATTTATTAATGGCCAGAAGATTTTTATCATCATAGGTTTTGCCTTTAAATTCTTTTTCAAGATTTTTGATAAATCTTTTGGGAACACTGGTATAGCCTTTCACTACAAAACCGTCGATGGTTCTTTTATCATTTTTATTGATATCAAGTTCTACAACCGGATATCCGTTTTTCTGACCTTTATATTTCGATTTTATCCTGCTGAAGGCAAAACCGTCATCAATATATTTTTTATTGATGCTTTTTTTAGTGGAGTCTAAATTTTTAGTAAAAAACTCTTTCTGAACTTTTATTTTATCTGAAATAGAATCTGAAAGCTTTACGTACGTTTCATTGAAGTTTTTTCCTTTATGGAAAATAATTTCAGTAGTATCTCCTTTTTTTCTGACTTCTTTCAGTTGGGTAAAAAAATAATTGTTCTGGGCCAATGAATCGAGAAATTTCACAGCAGAAGCGGAATCTTTAACCTTCTTTTTTACTTTGGTTTCAGAGTCAATAAGGAAATACGGTTTCTTCTGCGCCTGAATGAAAACGCAGAAGAGGATAAAGAATATTTTTAGAATTAATTTCAATTTGTCGTTCTGAATGTAGTGGAACGGGATGAAGAATCTCAATAAAAATACAAAAAGATTCTTCACTGCATTTTCATTCCGTTTCAGAATGACAATGCACCATTCAATTAACTGTTTTTAAGCCAGTTTATTGTATTTCTTCATTAAATTTTCATAAGTTCCCTGCGGAAGAATCCATTTGAGAGGAACTCCTATTTTCTGCCCGAATTTTCCGAAATAATAATGAGCTTTCCATTTGTTTTTCTGTAAAAGCAGATCCATATATTCTGCCACTTCCAAAGGTTCTGTCCCGTCTCCCACGTGGCTATTCATCAAAGCATATACTTTATCAAAAACATTTTTATACGGCTCCGAAACTTTAGTGCGAACACGGTTTTCAGCAATATTGGTTTTAATGTCACCCAAATGAAGCGAACAGACATGAATATTCCAAGGATAAACTTCGTATCTCATTGCTTCCGTTACTTTATCCAAAGCAGATTTTGATGCAGAGTAAAACCCACGGAAAGGCAATCCCATTTCACTTCCGATGCTGGAAACATTGATGATCTGTCCGAATTTATTGTCCCTCATCTTCGGTAGTACAGTACTCATCATCTGAACCGCCCCCACCAAATTGAGATTAAATAATTTTAAAATATCTTCCTTTGAAGAGTCTTCTACTGCCCCAACCATTCCCATTCCGGCATTGTTGATGAGAACATCAATTCTGTTTTCTGTTTTCAATACTTCGGCAATGGCATTTTGTACCGCATCATTATCGGTAACATCGGTTGGTATCGATGTAAAATAACTGCTTTCTGTGTGCTTTCGGCTTAATCCGTACACTTTATGGCCTTTCTTCCCGAAATATTCTGCCAGCACAAATCCTATTCCTGAAGAAGTTCCGGTGATGATGATCGTTTTTGTATTCATGAGTTTTCAGTTAAAATAATTTGTAAATCTTCCCAAAATTTCGGATAGGATTTTTCTACTACATCTTCATCTTCAATCTCTAATTCCTGAACCAGGCAAAACGGAGCAAATGCCATTGCCATTCTATGATCCTGATACGTTTTGATAATGATGTTTTCTTCAGCTTTGCCGAATCCTGTAGATTTTATAGTGTAATCAGTATATTCAGTTTCTGTTCCCAGCTTTTTTAATTCATTATGCAGTGCTAAAAGCCTGTCGGTTTCTTTTACTCTTAATGTTCCGAGGCCTGAAATTACGAAGGGTATTTTTAAAGCTGCTGCGGTTACACAAAGGGTTTGTGTAATATCCGGACAATTATTCATATCCAAAACAATCTTTTCAGGAAACTTAAAATTCGGATCCGGCTGAAGTGTTAATTTGTGTTCTTCTTCTGTGAAATTTGTTTTAATTCCGAAAAACTCTTCGTAAATCTTTGCAATAGCAGAATCTCCCTGTGTAGATTCTTTATAAAAGCTTTTCAGGTGAATGGTCTTTCTTCCCAATACTGCAAAAGAGTAAAAATACGAGGCAGAACTCCAATCGCTTTCTACTTCATAATTGATGATTGATGATTGATGATTAATGAAAGGCTCAACTTTGATCGTGTTTTCAATGAAGCTGTTTTTAATTCCGAACCGGGTTAAAATATTCAGAGTCATTTCGATATAAGACCTTGAGGTTACTTCGCCAACCAGATGTATTTCCAAACCGTTTTCAAGTTTTCCTGCAATCAACAATAGGGAAGTGATGAACTGGCTTGAGATATTGGACGGAACATTCACTTTTGGCTGAGTGATTGTCCTTCCTTTAATTTTCAGAGGAGGAAAGCCTTCATTTTCAAGATATTCGATTTCTACGCCAAGATTTTGTAAAGCCGTCACCAGATTTTTGATCGGTCTTTCTTTCATCCTTTTGGAACCAGTCAGAATCGTTGTTTTGCCACCCTGAATCGAATAATATGAGGTAAGAAAACGCATTGCTGTTCCTGCATGATGGATATCTACCCATTCTGTGTTTTCCGATAAGGCCTTTTTCAAAAGACTGGTGTCTTGAGAATTTGAAAGATTTCCGATTTCTATATTTTTAAACAGACTTTCCAAAATCAATAAACGATTCGAAATGCTTTTCGAACCGCTGATTTGTATGGTCTGATTTTCTTTTAATTTTGATTTTTTTAGCTTCTTCATTATTTTCGGTAGGGAAGTTGGAGGCCGGAAGCGGGAAGTCCACTTGCTGTATTAAACTTCCGTCTTCCATCATCCATCTTCTGCATTATTTTAATTTCTCATTATTCTGATGCCGGTCTTTGTCCCGATCGGTTTTCAGTTTCATTTTTTTATCAAAAGCTTCCTGCAGATTGACTCCTGTTTGATTGGCTAGGCATAATGTTACAAATAATACGTCTACCAGTTCTTCGCCCAGATCCTTACTTTTATCGCTTTCCTTTTCACTTTGTTCGCCGTATCTTCTTGCGATAATTCTTGCCACTTCGCCTACTTCTTCGGTCAGCATGGCCATATTGGTGAGTTCATTGAAATAACGAACACCAATTGTTTTTATCCAATTATCAACCTGTTGCTGGAGGTTTGTAATTTCCATTTAATTTTTAATCTTTTCTTGTAGAGCGTTTTAAATTTATTGATATTGATAAGCTCCCAACGTAGGATTTGAGGTTCTTGAAAACCCTGCAATATCTGTAGGAACCGTTGCTGCCACCGCTGTGCTTCCTTTTCCGATTGCCGGAGAGTTCTGCTTAACCCTTAAATTCATCTGGGCAGCAAAGTAATTGACAAACAACGGATCCTGGTTTTTCACAAGCTGAATAACACTTGGCGCTGTATCCATGAAGCCGGCTTCCGATTGATTGGAATACTTCAGAAGACAGTTTTCAAAAGTGAAATTGAAAAGCTGTCCCGGTGTCTGCTCAAAAAACACTGAATTATCACGATCTGAATAAACAATACTGTTTCTAACATTCAGGATCAGTGCACCCTGTTCGGTCTGGTTGGATTCATTTTTCCATTCATTGGTGGCAAATATTCCGTTTCTGTTATAAGACTGCAGAAGATCAGAATAATTGGCAATGGTACAGTGTGTTAAATTATACGTTCCGCCTCTGAAAATCCCTATTGCAGATTCTCCGCAGTTGTTCATTACCAGATTTCTTGCCGTAATTGTTGATCCGATGGAGTAAATTCCGTATTCCTGAAAATTATGGATGAAGGAATTGCTGATGGTAGCATTGGTTTGTTTCATTTCCAGTCCTTTTGTCCCTCCGAAAACCCTAGCATAATTCATATTTAAAGTAGAGCCGGCTTCCATTTTAATGGAATTCCAGTTTTTAGGAATCGTATCATAGGCGGGATCATTTCTGTCCCCGCGAAGTATAACATTGTTGGCAAGTGTTCCGTTAATATTGAGTGTTGCTCCCTGGAGCACTTTCATTCCGCTGTTTTTATGGAAATAAACTTTTGTCCCCGGTTGTATATTCAGAATCGCATTCTGATCGAGCGTGAGATCTCCGTAAATAATTTTAGCTTTATTGTTATTCCATGTTGTAGTAGAAGTAAGGATGTTCGGGTTGGAAGAAGTCTTGATAAAGAATTCTGCATCCTGAACTACGGAGAAAAGCACTACATTTTGCTGTCCTGCAGGGCTTTCGAAAAGAATTTTATCTTCCGCAATCGCTTCAGGACCGGTTGCTTCAGGAGCAATTTCCACGAAAATATAAAGGCTGTCCTTCTTTCTCAGGGCGACATCTTTAAAATCATATCCCGGTTTTCCGTCTACATTGATTTTATATAAAGATGAAGCTCCTTTTTCAAGATGTATTCTTGGGATCAGGATGTCTTTATCTTCATTATTATAAACCTTTACGGCATATGTTTCCGAACGAACCTGATGATAAACGGTATCACAAAAAACCGTGTCTTTTGAAAAGCTCAACTTTTGTGAGGGAGCATCAAAACTGATATCATCTTTATTACAAGATACAGTCATTACAAGCATCCAGAAAGAAAAAGCCAGTAGTAATTTGATTTTCATCGAAATTAAGTTTAATAAATTTCAAATGTAACGAAAATACTTTGAATTTCTTATGAAGAAAAAAATATTGACAGCTTATTTGCAAATTCAAAAAAATATTGTACTTTTGCAACCTAAAATTAGCAGAGAAATATCCATTACTATTTCGAAAGCAAACTTTAATTTTTAACATTGTATTATGAAACCGCAAGGTTACATGTGACATTAACAAAAAAAGAAATTTACACATGAAAAACGGAATCCACCCAGAAAATTATAGACTTGTTGTTTTCAAAGATATGAGTAACGACGAAGTATTTCTTTGCAAGTCTACAGCAGAAACAAAAGACACGATCGAGTATGAAGGACAAGAGTATCCTTTGATCAAAATGGAAATCTCTTCTACTTCTCACCCTTTCTACACTGGTAAAGTGAAATTGGTTGACACTGCAGGTAGAGTTGATAAGTTCATGAACAAATACAAAAAATTCGCTAAGTAATTTTTTGACATTACAATATTTTAAAGTCTTTCGATTTTCGGGAGACTTTTTTTATTGTAATTTTGTTATTAATGGAAATTGGAGATGGATGTGGAATTAATTTAAAATAGTACGAATTAATACTCCCGTATTTCATCATCTAACTTCTCACTTTTAACATCTAACTTCTATTAAAATGCAATTAGTATTTTCAGATGCGCAATACTGGGAAGATTTTCTTCCGCTTACGTTTACAAGGCCCGTAGCAGAAATGCGTTGTGGGATTCTCAAATTCTCCGAAAGATGGCAGAGAATTTTAGAAAATAATGAGATTTCTTTTTTTACCGAGTCTTATTTACAGAAAAAATTTCCCGAACCTGAAAAGAAAGAAAGTCTTTTTCTGGTAACGAACTTTCTGCCTACTGAAAATGTCATCCAGCAAATCAAGGATTTGAAACAAGGAGAAGCTTTGGTCTATGAAGATGAATTAATTGCTGCTAAAATCAATATGGAAGGATTTTCGCTCAACCAGATTGAGAAAATGACGGATATTAAGGAAGAGCTTGTTTTCTTTAAAAAGCCTGCAGATCTTTTTACCTATAATCAGAAAGCGATAGATTTAGATTTTGAATTATTAACCAGAGGAAAGACTTCGCAGGAACTTTCATCCACCAACGGATTTTTAGGAGACAAAAATGATCTTTTCATTGAAGAAGGCGCTCAGGTTGAATTCTCAACCCTTAACACGAAAACAGGAAAAATTTACATTGGCAAAAACGCTGAAGTAATGGAAGGCTGTCATTTGCGTGGGCCAATTGCACTTTGTGAAGAGTCTAAATTTAATTTAGGCGCAAAAATCTACGGCGCCACAACCATCGGCCCGCATTCTAAAGTAGGAGGGGAGGTCAGCAATATTATTATTTTCGGGTATTCCAATAAAGGGCATGATGGTTTTATCGGAAACTCGGTAATCGGGGAATGGTGTAATTTCGGAGCAGATTCCAATTCTTCCAATATGAAGAATAATTACGGAAATGTAAGATTATGGAACTACAGAAGAAAAGCCTTTGAAGATACAGGATTGCAATTCGCCGGCCTGATTATGGGTGATCATTCTAAAACTGCCATCAATACCCAGCTGAATACAGGAACGGTTGTTGGTGTAGCGTCCAATATTTTTAAAGAAGGCTTTCCCCCGAACCTGGTTGAAAATTTTTCCTGGGGCGGATTTAAAGACGATGAAAAATTTAAATTAGATAAAGCCTATGAAGTTGCAGAACGGGCCATGGCGAGAAGAAAAGTGGCCTTGACCGATGAAGATAAAGCTATTTTAAAACATATTTTTGACGAGTATTAAGACGATGAATAAAGGAAACTTCAATTTTTTTTGAAGTTTTTTTCTTTTTGATGTAATAAAATGTAAAATCTGAATGTCTTATCTATAGAAACAAAACTTATGACCCAAGAGACTTTCAAAAGTACGGTATTCATTCTCAAAAATGAGATGTATCGCTTTGCGAAGAGATTCGTCATGAGTAGTGATGAGGCAGAAGATGTGGTGCAGGACTTAATGATAAAGTTCTGGCAGAAAAAAGATGAGCTGGAGCAGTTCGGGAATTTAAAATCCTATGCGCTGAAAGCCGTCAGAAACGAATGCCTGAACAGGCTGAAGCACCACGATGTAAAGCTTGGTTTTGCAGATATGCAGCTTCACAGGTCTGAGCTTTACAGTATGGAAGTGAATAATCTGAAGGAACATATCATCGGTTTTATCAATCAGCTTCCGGAAAAACAAAAGATGGTTATCCATTTGAAAGACGTAGAAGAGTATGAGGTCTCGGAAATCGCAGAAATGCTGGAAATGGAGGAAAACGCAGTAAGAGTAAATCTTATGAGGGCTAGACAAAAAGTTAAAGAGCAAATTTCACAATTGATGAGCTATGAGCAAAGACAAATTTCAAGATAAATACGCTGAGATCTTCCGGGATTTAAAGGAAGAAAAAATGGATTGGGACTTTGAGGATTTCCTGAAACAGGCAGAATGTAAAGACACTGTAAGGGACAATAATGAAACTCCCATTATCCCGATCGATAGTAAAAATAAACCGGCTTTCCCGAAATGGTTCTGGATGGCGGCAGGTGTTGTCGTATTGTTAAGTATAGGATTTATTTTTAACGATAATTCCCATCAGAATATAAAAGACCAGGCTCAGATGGTTGAAAATCAGATTAAAAGAGAGAAAAATAATTTTATCGAAGAAAATAATGAGCAACAGGCTCAGGTTGCGGTGAACCAGGTGTCAGATTCTATTGCAGGAATCAAACAAGATTCTGTATTTCAGGAAAATACCATCGCAGAAAAAGATTATTTAGATGAAATTTTGCCGAAAAGAGGAAGGCTTAAAAAAGAAAAAAAGCCACGGTATGTAAATAATTCCTCTTATCATAAAGCGGCAAAAGATTCCACAGGCTACAAAGATTCTTACGTTATTGTAAACGGAAAAAGAATTGAAAATGTGGAAGAAGCCATTAATGTGACTAAGTATTCATTCCAAATATTTGCAAATAACGTTAGTGAAAAATTAGCAAAACCAACAGTCGTAGATGACGATTATTAATTAACCCTAAAAAGATTATGCTCCTGATCAGGCACAAATAATCAAGAAAATAAAATTGACTCATGAAAAAAATATTCATCATATTCGCATTTGCCTTCTCACAATTTTTCAATGTGTACGGGCAGGACAAGCTGGATCAGCTTTTTGATAAATACCAGGAAGTGGAAGGTGTAACTTCCATAAAAATTGCAAAACCGATGTTCGGAATGCTCAGCAATCTGGATTTAGGAGATGCTGAACTCGATCAGATCAAACCTTTATTATCAAAAATAAACGGATTAAAGGTTTTCATCGCTGAAAAACCTGAGAATGCAGGTTCTGTTAATGGACAAAAACTGTCGCAGATTAACAGGGATATCAAATCTTATTTAAGCAATCTCAATTATAGCGAGATTATGACCATGAACAGCAACGGTGCAAAAATAAAATTCCTGTCTGCTGAAGAAAAAAATGGAGTTCTTGACGATTTGTTATTAAGTATTGACAGCGGAGGAGAGGAAAGCATCCTGATAAAACTGGACGGAAGGCTTTCAATGGATGATATCAATAAAATCATCAATTCTACCGAAACCAAAACAAATCCTGTAACGAATACCAAAAACAGTTTTGTTTCCCAAAATACAACGTCTTATCTGAACGGAGAATCCAGAAATGTAGGAGAATTCTCAGGAGTGCATGTGAGTACAGGCGTAATCGTTAATTTTAAGCAGGAAAATCCTACCTCCGTAAAGGTCATAGCAGATGCTGATAAGCTTCAGTATATTGTAACAAAGGTGGATAACGGCGTTTTGAAAGTATATGTTGATAATAAAGGACAAAGAAATCTGAAATTCAAAAATATCAGCGTAAATGTTTCTGCGCCAAGAATAGACAATATTAAAACTTCTTCAGGAGCAATATTCAATGCCATTACTGCGATCAATGAAAAGACGGTTTCAGTTGATCTTTCATCAGGATCTGTTGTGAATGGTGATTTTAATTCGGACCATACGAAAGTGGATCTAAGTTCCGGTGCTGTTATCAATTCTACCATTAATACCAAACAAATTGCTGTTAAGGCATCGAGCGGGGCGGTAGCCAATCTTAACGGAAGAGTAAATGTGGGTTCAATAGATGTAAGTAGTGGTGCAGTTTGCAATTCGGAGAAGTTTCAATTCAATGAACTTGAGGCTGAAGCAACATCGGGAGGCGTTGTTACCGGTAATGTAGCAGAACGTTTAAAAGCAACGGCATCTTCCGGAGGAAGTATTAAATATAAAGGAAATCCAAGAGTAGATGCCAATATCAGCAAAACTTCCGGCGGAAGCTTAAAACAAATCAACTAAAAATTAACAGCCATGAAAATATTTAAAACCATTTTTCTGACTTTTTCCATTATGTTTTTAATGCAGTCATGTATTGTTTCAGAAAAACCGAATATCGCTTATTTTTCAGATTCCGGAAGGGAATTTAAAGGGGCCAGGTTTGTAAGCATCAATGTTCCGATGTTTTTGGCTAAACCTTATATCAAAAAAGCTCTGAGAGAAGACGGCGAAGATGAAGAATTGATCAGACTTATGAAAAAGGTGTCCAAAATAAAAGTGTTGACTGTTGAAAACGGAGACCGTAAGATGCTGAGAGATTTTGCAAATTATCTGAATAATAATAACTATGAAGAATGGGCAATGATTAAACATAATGGTGACAATGTCAACATTCGGGTGAAACAAAAAGGTGATGCTATCAAAAATATGATGATCACCGTTAACTCAGATAAAGAACTTGTTTTTGTGGATGTCAGAGGAAATTTTAAGGCTGATGATATTTCCAGAATGATCGCTTCTGCAAAAGATAAATAGACATTCATATTCAATGATATTAAATTTCATTTATACAAAAACCATTTCGCATTAGAAATGGTTTTTTAATTTAAGTTATTGATTATTAAGTTTTATTTAAACTATTAAAATCAATTTTCATATTTCATCAAAATACCTTAATTTTGCAAGAAAGTAAAGATGTCTATTCATAACAAAATTGTAGAGACAGCCATCACTTTCGATGACGTGCTTCTAGTTCCTTCTTATTCAGAAGTTTTACCTAATCAGGTTTCATTAAAATCAAGACTTACCGACAAAATTACGCTTAATGTCCCAATCGTTTCTGCTGCAATGGATACTGTTACGGAAGCAGAATTGGCTATTGCCCTGGCGAGAGTAGGAGGTTTGGGTTTCATTCATAAGAATATGACGATTGCAGAACAGGCCGCTCAGGTAAACCGTGTAAAGCGTTCCGAAAACGGAATGATTTCCGATCCTGTTACTCTTTCAAAAGATCATACGCTGGCTCAGGCTAAAGATACCATGGCCAAATATAAAATTTCCGGACTTCCGGTTGTTGATAGTGAAAATACATTAATTGGAATTATTACCAACAGAGATGTGAAATATCAGGAAAATCTTGATATGAAAGTGGAAGAGATCATGACCAAAGATAACCTCATTACATCGGATAAAAATACCAATCTTGAAAAAGCTAAAGAAATCCTTCTGAAAAACAGAGTGGAAAAGCTTCCGATTGTTGATGCTGAAAATAAATTGGTTGGTTTAATCACCATTAAAGATATTGATAACCAGTTGGAATATCCGAATGCGAATAAAGATCAGAACGGCAGGTTAATCGTTGGAGCAGGTGTAGGCGTAGGAGAAGATACGCTGGAAAGAATTGAAGCATTGGTAAAAGCCGGAGTGGATATCATTGGTATTGATTCGGCACACGGACATTCTAAGGGTGTTCTGGATAAAATTTCAGAAATCAGAAAAGCTTATCCGGATCTGGATATCGTTGGCGGAAATATTGTAACGGCTGAAGCAGCTGAGGATTTGATCAAAGCTGGAGCAAATGTTCTTAAAGTGGGAGTAGGTCCTGGTTCTATCTGTACAACAAGAGTGGTTGCCGGAGTAGGAGTTCCTCAGTTATCTGCTATTTATAACGTTTACGAATATGCAAAAACTAAAAATGTTGCCGTAATTGCAGATGGAGGAATCAAACTTTCCGGAGACATCGTAAAAGCAATTGCAAGCGGGGCAGGAGCGGTAATGCTGGGATCCCTTTTAGCGGGAACTGATGAAGCGCCGGGTGAAGAAATTATCTTCCAGGGAAGAAAATTCAAAACGTATCAGGGAATGGGAAGTCTTTCTGCGATGAAAAGAGGCGGAAAGGAAAGATATTTCCAGAGTGAAGCTAAAAAATTCGTTCCGGAAGGAATTGAGGGAAGAGTCCCAAGCAAAGGGAAGCTGGAAGACGTTATTTTCCAGTTAACAGGAGGTCTAAGAGCCGGAATGGGATATTGTGGGGCTAAAGATATTGAAGCGTTACAAACAGAAACCAAAATGGTAATGATTACAGGAAGCGGATTGAAAGAGTCGCACCCTCACGATGTGATTATTACTCAGGAAGCTCCAAACTATTCTTTGTAAGAATTTTAAAAATAATAGAAAATAAGGCTGTCAATCGACAGCCTTATTTTTGTTTCGGGGCGCGGGCGAAGCCCGCGCCCCGAAACAAAATCATAAAGTTTTTTGAGAAACTATTGTTATTCAATCTTTTTATATTTGAATTTAGGTTTAATTACATAATTCAAAAACCTTCCTTTTGATTGCACTGTTTTAAATCGGTTAAAGATTTCTATCGGTACCTGAAGATAATCATATACTGCGCCCGACTGATAAATGATTCTCAAAATCTCAGTCTCCGGAAAATAATGGTATTTATTAATTACAGATGAAGGCATACAAAATACCGAACAAAAAATGTTCCCTGAAAACAGTTAAAGCCCAAAAAAGCCTCACGGAAACCCGAAAGGCAATGATCATTTATATTTTTATTGGTTTAATTTGTCTTTAAAATCATCGATTCTGAAATCCGTGACTGCATTTCCTTTTTCAATTTTCTCTTTTGAATAAAGCCGGAAATCATTTTCCGTTTTTTCCAGAAGATAATCGTAAGGCCCCACATGAGATATTAATTTAACCAAGACCGGGGAAATCTCAAGGCAAATGAAAAGCCCCATAATAAAGGCTGCTGCCAGTCCGATAATGGCAGAATTTTTTCCCAGTTCATCCAAAGCCTGAAGTCTTGCCGCAAAACCATTGAATTTGTCCTCAAAAGTTTCGGTAGATTTTCTTTCCGTTTCGAGATTGGTGTAGACTTTAGAGATTTCCTTATCAAGATATTCCAGCCGTGGAGCAACCTGTTTCTGGTAGTTTTCGAGATCCTGCCGTCTTTGTTCTTTCAGTTCCTGCTTACGTTTGGCATTTGGCCCGAATCCTTCTTTCCCGCTGGTAAGTCCGGACTGTTTTCCTAAAATTTCTTTCTCAAGTTCTACAGAAGCAGAATCATAGGATTTTTGGTAACCGGCAATTTTCTCGGTAATCTGTTTTTTTTCGGTTTCAAAAGGTCCGCTTTGCTGTAGAATTCTTCCGTTCATTTCGCCCTGAAGCTGCTTCTTATTTCTTTGAATAATGGTGTTCAATTGTTTATTGACTTCTTTTTCAAAGATTTTAAGTTCTAAAGGTTTAGAAATAATAATTCCTAAGAAAGTAGCCAGAACCAATCTGGGAATGGCCATTAATGCCTGATTCCACCAGGTACCGGTTTTTTTAATCGAAGAAACAATGTACCGGTCCAGGTTGAAAATCATTAATCCCCACAAAACACCAAAGCCAATGGCTGTCCAGATATTGTCAAATACGGTATACATGGCATAACCTGCAGAAAGCGTTGCAAAAACAGCAGTGAATAGTACAATTCCGCCGATCCCTGCAAATTTATTCCATTCGCTGGGGGTTTTACGTAAAATGTGAATGTTTCCTCCGGAGCAGACCATCAGAAACTTCTGGAACCAATTTATTTTATGATTCGCCTGATTTATAGTTTGTTGATTATTTTTCATAACAGAAAATTTATACAAATGTACTACTAAAAACTATACCAATGTAAAAGATAGTATTATGTTTTACCAAGTATAACGTTTCGTAAGCTTATTGTGTTGTTATTCAGGGAATTAAAATTATTCGATAAAAATTCTTATCTTTAAATATCAATCACAATAAACAACTATTATGAAAAATGTAATCAGCCTTTCGGTGCTATGCCTTACACTGGCTTTAACTTCATGCAGCAAAGAGAAAACAGTAGATGATGATCTGAAGGAAGTAGCGGCTAATATCAACAAAACAACGCCTCAGAATTTAGCAGATGGAGTAAGACTGGACAGTGTATCTGCGCAGCCGGGAAAAATTTTCAAATACAATTATACTTTAACTGATGACGAGAAAGAAAGTGTAACGCCCGAACAGATTGAAACTTTCAAAACCAGTGCTAAAGAAGGCGCTTTACGAGTTATCAAAACGTCTCCGGACATTAAAGAATTCCGTGATAATGATGTAACCATGGTATATACGTATTACGATAAAAACGGAAAGCCCACAGCCGATTTTAAAATTACGCCTGCGGAATACAAATCAAAATAAAAACAATATCCCACAGATTGATAAGAGCTGTGGGATAATTTATTTTAAACGGTCGGGATTTTGTTTAAGAAAACTTTCCCAACCGGTGTAGGATTTTGTATCGGTGATCGTTCCGGAATTGAAATGGTGACAAACGGCAACAGCCAGACCATCAGATGCATCAAGATATTTGGTCGGGAATTCTTTTAAATTAAGAAGGCTTTGCAGCATTCCGGCAACCTGTTCTTTGCTGGCGTTTCCGTTTCCTGTGATCGCCATTTTTATTTTTTTCGGTGAATATTCCGTAATCGGTATATTTCTGTGAAGGCTTGCCGCCATCGCGACACCCTGCGCTCTTCCCAGCTTCAGCATACTCTGGACATTCTTTCCGAAGAAGGGTGCTTCCAGAGCTACTTCATCCGGATGGAATTCATCAATCAGCGCTAAGGTTTTATCGAAAATATATTTCAGCTTGGTTTCGTGATTGGGATATTTCTTGAGCAGCAATTCATGAATGGATATCATTTCCATTTTACCTTTTTTTACGGAAATAATACCAAAACCCATCACGGTAGTTCCGGGGTCGATTCCTAAAATTATTTTCTCTGCAATCATCGGTTCAAAGATATGACTTTCCTCTGATCTTTGGACTCATAAATCCCATTAAACATAATTACAGCATTAACTTTTTTTCTGCTATGGGAAGCCACTGCTGATCGTGGCGAAGCAAGATAATTTTATCGACTAAAAATTTAGTTTTATATTTTTTGTCTTGGTATACTTCCCAGGCTTTAAGGTAGTTTTCCCAACTGAGGTCTCTGTAACCGACGGTCATATGAGGATTGAAAGAATAATCCATAAAATTAAATATTGCTTTTACTTTTTGATAAAGCATTTTCAGTTGCTCATTGTTCTCGGGTTTTACATAGATCACCGGATTTTTAGGATTTACGAAACTTCCGAATCCGTTGAGCACGATTTCGAATGGTGACAAATGTGTGTCGATTTTCTGAAAAGCCTTGTGAATATCGGCTTCTAGATTCACTTCCCGTGAAAAAGGGGGAAACAGTGTAATATGAGCTTCATTTTTTAATGCTTTCGAACTTTCATACTTGACTGCGAAATCCAGCTTAAATTCTTTGATCTCATCAATAATATGTTGAGGTGGATATATTGCTATGAAGTAAAGTTTTTTCATTAAGTAAAATTAAAATAATAAAAGAAGTATTTATACATAAGAAAATTATGTATAAATTTGTGTAAAATTGCATGTATTGAAAAACAACAGTCTTTATAAAGGTACCCTTCAGAATATTATTCTTAAGCTATTGGCAAAAGAAGTCAAAATGTATGGTTATCAGATTACACAAAGGGCAAAAGAGCTTACAAAAGGAGAGCTTGAGATGACTGAAGGCGCTCTTTATCCGCTTTTGCACAAGTTGGAAGCTGAAGGAATGATTAGTTCCGAAATTCAAAAGGCGAACGGAAGAGACCGTAAATATTATCTTTTAACAGATAAAGGGAAAAGGCAGCAGATACAGCAGGAGGAAGACATGAAAAGTTATTTATTTAATCTGAATACGATTTTTAATAGTTGATGATCTGATATGTTTATTAAATTCATTAAAAGTATACAATTTATAACTGATAAAACTTACTTGTTATGATAACCAAAGCCCAGGAACATCAGGTTGAATTATACTTGCGTTCAAGAAAACTTTATTCGCAGTTGTATCATGAAGTGAAAGATCATTTTATCTCACAGATTTCGCATCTTATGAATGAAAAATCCATAAGTTTTCAGGAAGCTTTTCTGGAAACAAAAATCAGCTGGAAAAATGAACTGGAAATGGTAAGAGCAGATATGTTTTCTTTCAAAAAGATCACAAGAATTGAAAAAGTTGTTTTACAGCAGCAATTCCGCAAGATGAACATTATTTCGGTTTTGTTTTCGGCTGGAACTTTTGTATTGCTGATGGTACAGTCAGAGTTATTTACGATATTACAAATATTGCTATTGCTGAGCTGGATGGTATTGCTCGCAAATAGTTTTATAACAGGAAAAATGAAGTTTTCAAATTATATGATGCTAAGTTTTCATCCTTTATTGGTCAGGAATATTTTGATGGCAGCAGCAGTAATTTTAATTGTCGGTGCCCTGAAATACGATTATCATGAAATTGCAGATTTACAGATTTCTAAATTGTTTTTGGTGTACTGTGTAACTGTTCAGCTACAGCTGATGTATTTCAATTCAAAGAAAATAAATGTTTTAATATAAAATATAGAAATGATTAGTTTTTTGAACAACAGCAAAACTTTTAATAAAAAAAAATTCCAGGTTTTTCTGGAGGTTAATTATTTAAAACCAGATCGGAGAACCAAAAAACGTATTCACCCTCCTCACTTTCGGTGTCAGATTTTGGTTTTGGATATGTTTTCTTTACGGTCTCACCAATATGGAATAAAACCGGACTTTTAAAAATCGGGCCATCGAAGGTGAAGGTGTGAAACTCGCCGTTTTCTCCGCAAGGATCTACATTGCCGGGTAAATCTTTAATAAAATCCTGATCAATAATTCTTCCCGCAAAACTTTTGTCAAGGTATGTTTCATTAACGCAGGTCACAATCGTTTTAAATTCCAAATCCAGAAATTCCTGAATCAGTTCGGTAGTATTTTTTTTCCATAAAGGAAAAACCGCCTTCATTCCGACAGCCTCCAATTGTTCTTCACGGTATTTTTTAAGATCTTCTAAGAAAATATCCCCGAAAATAGAATAGGTAACACCCTTAGCTTTTATGCCAGTCATGGTTTTGCTCATGATGTTGCGGTACTCTTCCATAGTAGGCTCTTTCGGCAGTTCCATTTTGATGAGCGGAAATCCTAAACTTTCAGCTTGTTTTTCCAGCAAAGAAACAGGGACGCCGTGCATAGAAATTCTCTGAAATTCTTTATTGATGCTTGTCAGTAAAGAGATAATTTCAAATTGGTCTTCTCTCAGAATTTTATATAAAGCTAAAGCAGAATCTTTTCCGCTGCTCCAGTTGAAAATGGCTTTGGGCTTCATTTGAATATAACCTTCAAGATTAACTATTTATTATCCGGTTTTCCAAAATTATTCAGTTCACTGGGTTCGATCTTGTTTTTTTCAGCTTCCTGCCTTTTTTGTAAATCTTGAGTATTTCTGTTCATGTCACTCGTATGCGTTTTATCCATCGGGTATGATTTGCAGCTTTTTAAGAATAGTAAAGCGGAAATAGTAAGAGTGATCAAGAAAAATCCTTTCATAAAGTTTTTAAGATATATTATTATTAAAATACGGAAAGTCAAAAATACAAAAACCTCAAAGAAAATCCTTGAGGTTTATTTATTAATACGTTTAGTAGTCAATAATTGTCTACGGCACAGCCGTTACATATTTCTTCTGTACTTACCGCCTACTTCAAACAAAGCATTGGTGATTTGTCCCAAAGAACAGTACTTTACGGCATCCATCATCACTTCGAATAAATTTTGCTGATTGATTGCTGCGTGCTGTAAAGTTTTTAAAGCTTCTTCGGACTTTTCATTATTAGATTTTTGGAAATTATGAAGCATTTCAATCTGGAACTGTTTTTCTTCCTCTGTTGAACGGATCACTTCTCCCGGACGAACCGTTGGCGACCCGTCTTTTCCTAAGAACGTATTCACTCCGATGATCGGGTATTCTCCCGTATGCTTTAACCATTCATAATGCATTGATTCCTCTTGGATTTTTGAGCGCTGATACATGGTTTCCATGGCACCAAGAACACCGCCTCTTTCCGTAATTCTGTCGAATTCCGCATATACTGCTTCTTCCACCAAATCCGTTAATTCTTCAATAATAAACGAACCCTGAAGCGGATTTTCGTTTTTAGCTAAACCTAATTCTTTATTGATGATTAACTGAATTGCCATCGCTCTTCTTACCGATTGTTCGGTAGGAGTTGTGATCGCTTCGTCGTAAGCATTAGTGTGAAGTGAATTACAATTGTCATAAATTGCATACAATGCCTGAAGCGTCGTTCTGATATCATTAAAATCAATTTCCTGAGCGTGAAGCGAACGTCCTGAAGTCTGAATATGGTATTTCAACATCTGGCTTCTTTCATCAGCACCATATTTTAATTTCATTGCTTTTGCCCATATTCTTCTTGCTACACGTCCGATTACCGAATATTCAGGGTCGATACCATTCGAGAAGAAGAAGGATAGGTTAGGCGCAAAATCATTGATGTCCATTCCTCTTGACAAATAATATTCAACATAAGTGAAACCATTGGCCAACGTAAATGCTAACTGAGAAACCGGATTGGCACCCGCTTCTGCAATGTGATACCCGGAAATGGAAACAGAGTAGAAATTTCTTACTTTTTCTTTGATAAAATATTCCTGAACGTCGCCCATTAATCTCAATGCAAACTCCGTAGAGAAAATACACGTATTCTGAGCCTGATCTTCTTTTAAAATATCAGCCTGAACGGTTCCACGAACAGTTGCAATGGTTTTCGCCTTAATTTCAGCATACACATCAGCCGGAATAACTTCGTCACCGGTAATTCCTAATAATTTTAACCCTAAACCATTATTGGAAGGAGGCAATTCTCCGTTGTATTTAGGTCTTGCTAAACCTTTATCATCAAATTTTGCTTTTAATACTTCCTCTACTTTAGCCTCAAGCTTATTCTCAATGATGTATTTTTCAACATTCTGGTCGATGGCCGCATTCATGAAGAAAGCCAAAAGCATTGGCGCAGGCCCGTTGATCGTCATTGAAACGGAAGTCAGTGCATTCACCAGATCAAATCCTGAATAGAGTTTTTTAGCATCATCCAAAGTGGCTATTGAAACTCCTGCATTTCCGATTTTACCATAAATATCAGGTGGTAAAGCAGGGTCTTGTCCATATAATGTTACCGAGTCGAAAGCCGTAGATAAACGTTTTGCAGGCATTTCCGCAGAAACATAGTGGAATCTTCTGTTGGTTCTTTCCGGGCCGCCTTCTCCGGCGAACATTCTTGTCGGATCTTCTCCGGTTCTTTTGAAAGGGTAGATTCCCGCAGTGTAAGGGAAACTTCCCGGAAGATTTTCCTGGCCTTTCCATTTAATTAAATCTCCCCAATCATTGTATTTTGGTAATGCAATTTTCGGAATTCTTAGGTGAGAAAGAGATTCTGTTGAGGTTTCCACTTTAATTTCTTTTCCTCTTACGAAATACGAATAAAACTCTTCGTGAAAAGCTTTTTTCGTATCATCCCAAGTCTTAAGGAAATCAATATTTTCCTGTTGCAGCTCTTTTTCAGCTTTTTGATATTCTGTATCTAACGTTTCATTGGAAAGGAAATTTTTCACGCCTTCGATGTGATACATTTTTCTTGCCAGTTCAGCCTGTTTTTCAACAGTCGCATCGTATTGTCTGTTGTTTTCAACAATCTCGGAAAGGTAGCGAACTCTTTTTGGAGGGATGATGGTTACTTCATCTGTAATTTCCTGTTCAACAAATGTTTGAAACTGAGGGGCACTGTCACCCTGAGCTTGTCGAAGGGTATCGTTGACTTTAGAAACTAATCTGTTGTATAATTCTGTCGTTCCGTGGTCGTTGAACTGAGATGCTTTTGTGGCATAAACCGGCATTTCATCCAATGGCTGTTCCCATAATAAATGGTTTCTCTGGAACTGCTTTCTTACGGCCTGAAGCGCGTCAAGAGCACCTCTTTTGTCTGATTTATTTAAAGCAACCAAGTCCGCATAATCCAGCATGTCAATTTTTTCCAGCTGTGTGGAAGCTCCGTATTCCGGAGTCATGACATACATTGAAACATCCGCAAAGTCTGAAACTTCTGAACCGGATTGTCCAATCCCTGAAGTTTCAAGAATGATTACGTCAGGATGAGCAAGTTTTAAAACATTCAAAGCAGATTGGATAAATGGAGAAACTGAAACGTTGTTTTCTCTCGTTGCCATCGAACGCATATAAACTCTTGGATCATTGATCGCGTTCATACGGATTCTGTCGCCCAAAAGTGCACCTCCGGTTTTCTTTTTAGAAGGGTCAATGGAGATGATGGCAATTTTTTTATCCGTATTGGAACGTAAAAAACGTCTTACCAATTCGTCTGTTAATGAAGATTTTCCAGCTCCACCGGTTCCTGTGATCCCGATGATTGGAATATGGAGATCTTTTGACTTCTCGTCTATGGCTTTTACCAGGTCGGGTTTTTCCTCCGAAAAGTTTTCAACGGCGGAGATTATTTTCGCAATGCTTGTAGGATTTTCAAATTGAATTGAATCTAAGTCATTAACGCCTACTTCTTTTCCGGTAGCAAAGTCGGATTTTTGAACCAGATCATCAATCATTCCCTGAAGTCCGAGCTCACGGCCGTCATCCGGAGAATAAATCCGGTCGATCCCGTAATCCATTAACTCTTTAATTTCCTCAGGCAGGATCACGCCGCCGCCGCCGCCGAAGATTTTGATCTGCGGTGAGTTTTTTTCTCTTAAAAGATCATAGATGTATTTAAAATATTCATTGTGACCGCCTTGATAGGAGGTTAACGCAATAGCATTGGCATCTTCCTGAATAGCCGTATTTACGACTTCCTCTGCCGATTTATCATGTCCAAGGTGGATGACTTCGCATCCTGTTCCCTGAATGACACGGCGCATGATATTAATTGCAGCATCATGGCCGTCAAATAATGAAGCGGCCGTTACAATTCTTACTTTGTTTTTAGGAGTATATTTTTGGGTTTCCATAAAAAATCTAGAAAATTTCTGAATTTCCAAATATAATAATAAAATAACAACCTTTTGTTTGGATATAATATTTTGATTTCTAAATATTTAAGGTTTATTGTTGCTTTTTTTACTTCCTTACACCAAACATTTGTTAGTCTGTAGAGTCAGGTTTTTAGAATCTCAGATTAATTTCTCTACTTTTGCATATTATTATAGATGGTATGAAAAAGGCATTGCTTTATTTTTTATTGGGAACGGTTTTAAGTTTTTTAATTAATTATTTTTTTTACAGCTCTGCAAACATAGGGCTTGACATTTATTATGCGTTTGCTTTTGGTTTCGCCTGGGGAATTGCTTATTATTTAGATACGCCGGATTTTACTTTGGCAAAGAAATTAGGCCTGTCTTTTGTGGCTATGGGAATTTTAGTTCTTATTGGGACTTTGATTTTTACTCTTGAACTGGCGATTCCTTCCATATTGAAGTTCTCTACGGTTTTTGTAGCCTATTACCTGATTGCAAGCTTCAGAGCTAATAAAACGCTCCGCAATTAATGCATCATGCGGAAGCTTGTATATACAAGCAAAAGAAGCATGCACAGGAGCGCAAAGAAGTTGATAATAAATAAAGACATTCCTTTGATTATACTTATACTTCTGGAATTTTCATAGACTCTGTGGTGGGCTATAAAGAAATAGATAAACATATAAAATATAGCTATAGTAGAAATCAGAATACTCAGGATATTAAAAATGGAGTAATCCGGAAGTAAGGAAAGAAGTTCCGATAAAAATATTATAATCAGAATTCCCAATAGCAGGAAAGAAAAATAATGAAGCGTAAAAATTCCGTTATCAAAAAACCACCATTTCTTTTTATTGTGAAAAAGCCATAGGAAAAAAGCAAAAACAGGAAGATAAATAAATAATGCTTTAGGTAACGTATGCACCACTGTTTCGCTAAATTTATCAAAAATCTGTTCTTTGTTAAGGCCCTGCTCCTGGAAATGGAATACTTTTTTTGCAAAAGGCCTCATAAAATCAAAAATGGACCGGCTATCGGAGCTTTTAATGTACAACGAATCAAACTGCTTCATATTTTTAGCTCCAAGAATCGTAAGTTTTCCGTCTTCGGTTTCTCCTACAGCATCTGTTCTACTATCATTATTGTTTACAACGCTTACTTTCAGGTCATTAATTGTTTCTTTTGGAATTTTTATATTCTTATTTTCCCTGCCGATGCTATCCAGCATTTTTGCAACTCTCTCTTTATTTGCTTGTTCCCTTTCTTTTGTATTTAGAGTGTAAACATCATTTGTTTTCTGCTCTTCTTCTGAGGAAGAAAGTAGAGATGGTAGAAAAAAGGTAATAAAACTTACAAAAATATAAAGCTTTACAGGAGCAACGTAGGTCTGCCTTTTTCCGGCAAGATACTCTTTGGTAAGCTTTCCGGGACGGAACAGAAGGTATTTGATTGTTTTCCAGAACTGTCCGTCATAGTGCGTAAAATCCTCAATAAAGTGTGTGAAAAGATAATGGAACGGTTGCTTGGTCTCGGTATTTTCCTGTCCACAATGAGGGCAGAATCTTTCTTCAACGGTGTGTCCGCAGTTCAGGCAGGTTTTATCTTCCCGGATCTTTCCGTGGCTCATAGCTTATTAAGTTTTATGGCAAATATAAATATTTCGTCAATACTATTTTCATATTGATAAATTTTAAAGCTAATGTTTAAATAAAATTTAATAAAAACGGATCAGATAACTAAGTAATTCATTCGGCTGCGTCCTGTTCTATATTGCAAGATGCATTTCACCATTATTCTTTGATGAACTTTTCTGAAAAAGATTGATTATTTTGCTGACAGGTAATAATGTAGTTTCCCGGGCTTAAATTCTGTACCATAATTTTATATTCATCACCGGTTAAGAGTATCTTACAGCTCATTCTTCTTCCACTGGCATCTTTAATTTCCAGGTTTGATAATTTTTCAGGTGCTTTAATGGTCAGAATATCTTTTACCGGATTAGGATAGATTTTAAAAACTGATTTTTGAGTTTCTAAAGTTGCCAGCGTAGTAATGCTGATTTTCTTTGTTTTTGTAGTTAGTCTTCCGCATGCGTTGGTAGTAAGTTTTACATTGTAATCTCCGGTATTTGCGTAGGTATGGGAAGGGTTTTCCATGTTGGAAGTGCTGCCGTCTCCAAAATCCCATTGAAACAATGTGGCGCTGCCGGATTGGTTGTTGAATTGTACCGTATTTGAATTTAATAACTGGTAATCGAACCTGGAGTTTGTGTCATGGAGATTAATGTACCATGTATCCATATTGTTAAAAACAATAGTTTTTACGGCATTTCTCACAAGGTTTGCTTCTGATTGTGATAAGTTGCCGTCATATGTTGATAAAGTGGGATCTTTTTTGAATATGGTTGTATAAAAAGTGCAAGCAGCAATCATAGAACCTAGATAGTTAGGATGAGATCCATCAGCTTCGTATAATTCTAGCATAGGATTTTGTGTACGCATATACCTCCAAACCCGGCCTACCGGTGAAATAAGGCTTTCATTTTCTAAAGCAGCCTGCATATAGCGTTCATAAATTTTATCATCCATTCCTTCGTAAGTACAAAGGTAAGAACCTGGTGTGCAGTTTGAGGTGTCTCCGTTTTTTCGTCCCCATGTCATGTAAAAAATGGGATTGCCGCAAGGATTTTTGCTTTTTATGTAATTGACCAGCTGAGTAGCGAAGGGAAAGAACTGCGTCTGAACAAATGAAAAGGAAAATGCAGGTATCTGACTTTGTTCCTGTAATACAACATAGTCCCAGTTTCCCAAGCCTATGGTGCTTAAAACTGACGCGTTATTGGCATGATTCTGTAAAGTAGATCCGCCCGGTGTATAGCTTTGATAGCTGAGATTGTCTCCTGTGCTGCCTGCAATTTCACTGATCAGTTGGGGTAAATTATTTTGGGCAGTATAGCTATTGCCTATAAAAAAAACATTTTTATTTGTTTGGGCATAAGAGGGTATAATAATAAATAGAAAAAGGCATAGTAATTTTTTCATCATATAATCATTTGTTTTGTAAATATATTAATTTTCATCAAATTCAAAACACTCAAAATTTTTCGCAACAGGCATTCTAATTCATTAACAACCTATAATTTATGGTTAAATGTAAAGTAAATTGTTTATATGTTTTTAGGATAAAAAAATAATTTGTACCTTTGCACACCCTTTTAGGGGAAAATTATGTTTAATCTTTAACTAAAACGTGTGAATACATTAAGTTACAAAACTGTTTCAGCGAACAAAGCTACTGCTAATAAAGAATGGGTTGTGGTAGACGCTGAAGGACAGCCGTTAGGAAGACTAGCTTCTACGGTTGCAAAGATTTTGAGAGGTAAGCACAAGACGAACTATACACCTCACGTAGATTGTGGTGATAACGTAATCGTTTTGAACGCTGGGAAAGTAACTCTTTCCGGAAACAAGTGGAACGACAAGACTTATATCTGGCATACAGGATACCCTGGAGGACAGAAGTCTATGACTGCGGCTGAACTTCAAAAGAAGGATTCTTTAAAAGTATTGGAAAAATCAGTAAAAGGGATGTTGCCTAAAAACAGACTTGGAGCTGCGATCCTTAAGAATCTTTACTTATATGAAGGAACTGAGCACAAACATGAAGCTCAACAGCCTAAAACAATTAATGTTAACGAATTTAAATAATTAATATGTCTACAGTTCACAAAATCGGAAGAAGAAAAACTTCTGTAGCAAGAGTTTACGTAAAGCCAGGAACTGGTAATATTACGGTAAACGGTAAAGATGCTAAAGAATACTTCTCTACAGATGTAATGGTTTACAAATTAAACCAACCATTTATCCTTTCTGAAACTGTTGGTCAGTATGACGTTACCGTAAATGTATTCGGTGGTGGAAATACAGGTCAGGCAGAAGCTATCAGATTAGGTATTTCAAGAGCTTTGTGTGAAATCAACGCTGAGTTCAGATTAGCATTGAAGCCTGCTGGTTTACTTACAAGAGACGCAAGAATGGTGGAAAGAAAGAAGCCAGGTCAGAAAAAAGCAAGAAAGAGATTCCAATTCTCAAAACGTTAAAAAAGCGTATGGCTATTGGCTTATGGCGGATAGCTTTAGAAAAATTTTTAAAAAATTATTTTTTAACCCAAAGCTGGAAAGCCAGTTGCCAAAAGCAATAAGCCAACAGCAACTTTGCCCGTTACGTTTAGCATCCAAACGCTTCTCCCATCTAAAGAAGTTGTTGATTGTTTAAAAAACGGAAAGTAAACTAACAAAAACAGAAAACATGGCAAAAGCAAATGTAAAAGACCTTCTAGAGGCTGGCGTACACTTTGGTCACATGACCAGAAAGTGGAACCCAAATATGGCTCCATACATTTTTATGGAGAAAAATGGTATTCACATTGTAGACTTACATAAAACAGCAGTTAAATTGGATGAAGCTTGTAGCGCTTTAGAAAAATTAACTTCTGCAGGTAAAAAAGTTCTTTTCGTAGCTACTAAAAAGCAGGCGAAAGAAGTTGTTGCAAAACACGCTTCTGAACTTAATATGCCTTATATTACAGAAAGATGGCCGGGAGGTATGTTAACGAATTTCGTTACAATCAGAAAGGCTGTTAAAAAAATGAACTCCATCGACAAAATGAAAAAAGATGGTACGTTCGAAACTTTATCTAAAAAAGAAAGATTACAAGTAGACAGACAAAGAGCAAACCTTGAGAAGAACTTAGGTTCTATCGCTGACATGGTAAGACTTCCATCTGCTGTATTTGTAGTTGATATCTTAAGAGAACATATCGCTGTAACTGAAGCTAAAAAATTAGGGATTCCGGTTTTCGGTATCGTTGATACCAACTCTGATCCTAGAAAAGTAGACTTCGTAATCCCAGGAAACGATGATGCTTCTAAATCTATCGACATGATCCTTAGCGTAGTTTCTGAAGCTATCAAAGAAGGACAGTCTCAGAGAAAAGCTGATAAAGAAAAATCTAAAGAAGAAGGAGAAGTAGTATCTGCTGATAAAGATGCTGACTTTGACGGAGAATAATTAAGATTTTCTTACCATACAAAAACCGCTGGATTCTTTGGATTCAGCGGTTTTTATTTCATTCAGTATTAACTTTCATTATTAGTTTGAAAGCTTTACTTCATAAGGGGCTGATATAAATTTTGTTTTCTGGTAAACGGCATCGCAGATCATGCCTGAAAGATTGTAGGCCTGATTTTTAGGAACCATTACAGCTCCAATTTTATTTGCAGCTATAGGAACTTTTTTAAAGTAATTGTTTCCGCTTATCGTAAGAACCATATTGCAGCGGGAGTTGTTTTCTACGGTAATAGCTGTTCTGGGATCATTGGAGGAGTCATTAAGCAAATAAGTGAGTACATCAGAGGTTTCAGATTTGTATGTTTTCATCAGAGCCTGATATTCTCTTTCTACCTGAGCCGCAGGAGTGGTACTGCTCCCGGTAACGGACGGCCTTAAAACAGGTTTTCTTACAGGATAATTCTTTGTATTTCCGCTGCTTCCACAATTATTCAGCAGTAAAATAATCACTGCCGAAAATGAAACGTACTTCTTCATAAAATATGATTTATGAGTACAAATGTAGTCTTTTTACATTTTTATATTATTTCCTTTAGCAGGTTCAGGGGTACTAATGGTTAAAAGTATACTCTTGTTCAGGTCTTTTTGAGAGGAATAGACCACATCACACACATTTCCTTTTAATGTATAGAACCCTTTATTGATGACAATAAAATTTTCACCTTTTGCGGGTACGGCAAGATTGTAAAAATCTTTTCCCTGAATTTTCAGAACCAGGTTACAATCTGATAGATTTTTAAATAACAGAATTACTTCTTTGCTGTTAACGTCTTCATTGAACATTGCATCAAGCAGCTTCACCGTTTTTTCTTTATGTTCTTTTGAAGTGGAAGAAATAAGGCGTTTAAACTCTTCCGCCTCTTGAGAGTTAGGATTCTTAAAGGCAGCACTTGGTATTTCGCTGATAACAGGTCTTGCTTCCATGGGTTTGGCATCCTTTTTTCCTTTAGTCCATTCAGCGTTTTTTAGTGCAATAAGTTTGGGTTTCAGAACACTTCTTTTCGGGTCGTCAGGATGTGTGGCCGCCAGATAATTTTCAATTTCCTTGATGTCGGTACTTTCTAAAATATTTTGTGAAGGGTTTGCGATACCGGTACTCTTACAGGATAACAGGATACATAGCACAATGTAAATAATATTTTTTTTCATAACCGTTTTTTTGTGTTTTTACTACAAGTAAATTTAAGAATATAAAATATATATCCTTAAAGCAAACCGTAAAATATTTCAGCTGTTGTCTTAAACTTCGATTGTTCTGTATAGTATTCTTTTCATCATCCTTGTGTTTTTAATTAATTTTAAATTTAATGTAGGTGATTGTTTTTCCTTTAGCAGAGAAAAGCTCTTCATAATAGGTTCTGATGTCCCTAAGATGTAGAGTACCAGGGTCATACTCCGGAGCTCCGTAAATATCATGATGAGCCGTAATGATTTCATATCCTGCACCCTGCAAAAAGCCAAGTGTGTAGCCGTGAAGAAATTCAGAGTCTGTTTTTAAATGAATAATTCCGCCGGGTTTCAGAAACTTTTTATATCTGTTTAAAAAATCCGGGTGAGTAAGCCTGTGTTTGGTACGTTTGTATTTAATCTGTGGATCCGGGAACGTAATCCATATTTCATCTACTTCATTTTCAGCAAAAAAATAATCTACAAGTTCGATCTGAGTTCTCAGAAAAGCAACATTCTGCATGCCGTTTTCGTGTGCTTCTTTAGCTCCAAACCAGAATCTTGCTCCTTTTACATCAATACCGATGAAGTTTTTTTCAGGAAATGCTTTTGCCAGTCCTACAGTATATTCTCCTTTGCCGCAGCCCAATTCAAGAACAATGGGATTTTCATTCTTGAAAAATTCTGTTCTCCATTTTCCTTTAAGGTTAAACCCGTTCAGCGCTTCTTCTCTTGTTGGCTGAACAACATTCGGTAATATTTTGTTTTCTGCGAATCTTGCTAATTTATTCTTACCCATGAAACAGTTATAAAATCCTGCAAAAATAGCAAAATTTATAAGAGCTTTCTTTAAATCTTATGAAATTATTTCTTGGCAGAACTTCCAAGAGCCACCATAAAAGGCTTCTGTATGGTTTTTTGTGATGCATACTGCGCCCCGCAGACAATGCTTGTAAAAAGATAGTCTCCTTTTTGTACAACAATAGAATTGTCTCCATGTGCCGGAACCGGAAGTCTGTATTTAGTGACGCCAATTCCTTCCATTCTTACAATAATATTACAGTCGGATTTATTTTCAATCATAACAATGCATTCTTTAGCATTAGGGTCATTATCAAAAAGTGAATTTAAGATTTTTACAGTCTTATTTTTATGTTCTACGGGGTTTTCTCCCATCAGCATATTGAATTCCGAAGCTTCCGTATCGGGGATGGCAGCAACAGATGCTGCAGCCGGAACAGAAGGCGCAATATATACATTTTGAGGATTACTGGGAGTGTATACCACTGCAGCCTGGCCTACCTGAAGTTCTTTCTGGTATTTTGCAATCTGTTTTTTCTTAATGTTGGCATTCATCTCTTCAAAAGATATTTTGGTAGAAGGCCGTCTTTTCAGCATTGCGAGCCAGTCTTGCATTTGTTTTACTTTGGTATCTCCCGGTTTTGCATTCTTAATGTAATCTTTCATCATATCCATGACCCGAGGCTTGAGTACCGATCTTCTGGGATCATCAGGATGGGCATCTCTCAGAAAAGCATTGATTTCATAAATATTTTTACTCTTTAAAATTTCACTGTAATCCTTTCCCTTCTTCTGAGCAGAAAAATTCACAAAAAAAATAGCGGCGAAAATCAAAAAAATCTTTTTCATTCAATATTAAAATTATTATTTGATAAACTGTCAGTTCATATAACGTAAAATATTGTATTTTATATATAGCACTTACAGGTGATAAAATTAGAAAATAATCTGGCGAATACAAAAAAATGCATACTGAAACACAATATGCATTAAAACTATATAATTATTTTACAATTTCCTGGAGATGCGAATTTCTGAGTCTTCGCTGGTAGATTGGCAGGTATTTCTCAATCGGGATTTTTATCGCCTCAAAATTTCCGGCCATAATATACGGTTCGATATTTTCTGAGGTATAAACGAACTGAAGGAAATTATCAATAAGATTTTCAGGAATCTTAAACTTTACAAAATAATCTTTTCCCAGGTAATTCTTAATCTGTGTTACTGAATTATTCATTCTTTCATATGCCAGATAGCGTTGTTTTTTCTTTCGCTCGCCGGAAAGGATATCGTATATGCTTTCCAGGCTGAAGGTAAGTCCGCCATCTCTCAGCCCTGCAACCGGAAGCTGAGGCGGAGTGCCGTCTCCTTTAGGTTCCGGAAGCCCGATTACTTTCTTTATAGCAAGTGCTTTGTCCTCTTTTCTTAAGGCATTTACATCGTACCTGAGATTGCCGGTTGGTTTGAACCTGTTGATTACCACTTCCTGAATATCATAATAAGCAATTCGTAATTCGATCAGGTTTTTCTGGGCAATCATTTGCGGTGTTAATCTGATATCTTTTCTTTCCGTAACAATAGAGGTAAAACGAATAACATCTCCTGCATTTGCTGAAATGGTGAAATCCCCGTTATAATTACTGAGAACGGTTTTCTGAGTAGTAAGATTGGTAACATATACCTGGTTGAGATATAAAACGGAATTATCTCTAAGAAAAACTTCGCCGGAAAACGACTGGGCGTTAATTTTTACCAGAAAAACCAACAGCAATAAGGTAAATAGATTCTTCATATAACTTGGACAAAATTACGCAGAATTGCATCAATTTATACCTATTTTAGTAGTGAAACTGGTTAAAGTTATATTAAACTTTAATCTGAAACTGTTAATAAATGTTATAATAATTCTTATCTAGCTAAAATCAAATAAAAGTATTATTTAGTCATTCTGAGATTAATAATTTTTCACCAATAGCCAGCTCGTGTATTTTACCGTGGTTGTAGCTTTAGATTCGGTCCAGCTTAATATATACCAGTAAGTTGCTGTGTTTATAGGTCTTCCTCCCCGGATTTTGCCATCCCAAATGAATCTGTTGGACTTATCTCCTCTAAAAATTTCGGCGCCATATCGGTCGAATATTCTGAATACAATATTTTCTTTGTCCATTAATGCTGAATAATCGATAGAATCATTATATCCATCCAGATTAGGCGTAATGGTATTTATAAGATTAATCATGACAAAGGGTTTTATCACCTCATCGCATCGGTTGGAATCACGTACATAGGCAATCTGATTTCCGCGTGGTACATTGGTAAAAACATTAGAGTTCTGCCAGTTTATTCCGTCCAAAGAATATTCGTAAGGCGGAGTTCCTCCGCTCACACCTATGGTTACGGTACTGCCATTGATGTCGATGGTGCCGATCACCGGAAGGACAGATTCTGTTACGGTTACATTCTGCCTGTATGTGCAGCCGTCAAAAGTAAGATCCACCCAATAATTACCAGGTCCTACATTGCTAATGGAGGATGTTGTCGCGCCGGTATTCCATACATAACTGGTAAAGCCCGGCCCGGCATCCAAAATGGTTTTTGTTTGCGGACAAATCTCTTTACTTACCAAAACATCGGAATGTTTCGGTGTTTTTAGGTTGATTGTAATTGAGGCTATATTAGGACATACTCCGTTTTTTTCAAAACGGATGTAGATGGTTTGTAGACCGGTAATATTAACAGGATTTGCAAGTGGTGCAATATTATTCTGTGCATTCGATTGTGTCGCAAAGAAAATAGGCGTTACTGATGGATCTGGAGTAAATTGGTTAATGTAAGGCAATAAATCAATTATTTTTGAACCATCCAGGTTATCATCACACACGGTTTCAAAAAGGGTTGCATTTGTCAACGGGATTTTAGGTCCGATAATAAAATTAAGCGGTTTCACTACCGGCGCACATCCGTCCGGAGAATCTACTCTTATGTAAATGGTTGTTGGACCTGTGTAAGTCCAGTTATTTGGAAGAGTATTATTATTTCCAATATTCGCGTCTGTTATATTCGCATAATACCTTACTAATGGAAAATAAGTAGGGTTTGATAAAACAATAGGTGTGATATTGGATAGAATAACCTCAACTATACCGTCCAGATTGTCATCACAGAATGTTCCTGTATAATTGTTGATGATGGTGGCATAAGTATACAGATTAAGGGTAATCTGGGCAATGTTTTTACAGCCTAAATTATTTTTCACAACAGCATATACAATAGTTCCGTTTGCCGCAGTATAACCGTTTGGTGCAGTTATCTGCGCTGCCGGTGTTTCATTTTGGGCATCCGTGAGTGAGGGATAGTACGTAATTGTTACCGGAGAATTGCTGGTGACGTTGGCAGATGTCAAATTAAAGATTCCCTGTCCGGAGCCATTGTTGCAGGCAGTAATCGTAGCGTTATTTACAATCACAGCCTGGATGTTTATCGTAACGGTTACGGTTTCACAATCGGTAAATACCGGGTCATTTCCGCAAAAAGTATAAGTGAACGTATCATTAGCTGCGGTTCCGGGATTTGTTGCCGTATAGGTTATAATTCCGGTAGTTGGGTTTACGGTTGCTGTGCCCAAATTTGGTGCTGTAACAATAGATACGGTAGAAGGAACAGGGGATTGAGATGAACTTGTAAATGCGGGAGTAATTGTTTTGGAAGTACAAAGATCATAGGTTACCGATGAAAGTTTTGTACAGTTTAATACCTTGAATTGTTCTGTTATCAGCGGGGCACAGCTTCCCATTGTAACGGAGCAGGTGTAATACCCCGATTGGGTAGGAGATATTGACGGGCCGGTAGCGCCGGGAATTAAGTTTCCGTTGTTATACCACTGGTACGTGTCATAAATAACAGGGTCTACGGTAAGAATAATACCGGGGGCACAGTCTCCTCCTGTTTTCAGGATAACCGGCTGTGTAGGGAATCCTGCAAAGAAACCACCGTATCCTACGGCATCACTCCCTGCGGTAATTCCTGCGGTAATCGCTTTGGAAGATACAATTGTTACGGTTCCCGTGGTGTTGGGAATTCCATACGTAACCCAGTTATTGGTACCCGTCATATTAAAAGGGCCTGTTGTAGCAGGTGGTGCAGCACCGTTTACAGTAACTACGGCGCCGCGTTCCGTGATAAGATTCAGCTTTGTGGGAACATTTAGAATTCCGGCAGGATTTCCGTTTGAAAACACAAAGTTTTCATCAATTAGACCAAGCTCGTTAATTTGTTTAGGCAAGTAGCAGTTGAGCGCGGGAATAAAGTTGAATCCTCCTGTTGCAACTTCGTTTCCTGTATTGCTTGCTCCGGCAAGAACCTGGTAGATATATGCATTCTTTGAAGTTCTGATGTACAGATTATAGTGCCCGTTTCCCTGTAGCTGATATTTTGAGCCGGGAATCATGAAATACTGTCCGATATTTAATGTAGCAATTGGCGCTGTTTCATCATTAACGCGTACTTCAGTATTATTTTCAGTCGCAATTACAAGAGCTCCCTCCATATTCGAAGTAAGGCTTCCGTTACCTTTTACCAAAGCAAATTCGTTTCCGAGCCTTTCTACGGGAACAGCCTGATCCATAAGGATATCAGAGCTGGTGTTAAAATTTCCGGCATATTGTCCGTTAAAATTACCGTTTGTAACATTTACCGGTTTGTCTGAAACAATTTTAGCCCCTATAAAGCCGTCAGAATTCCCGGGAATATTTCCTATTCCGTCGATGATATAGGATTGCCCTTTATTTAAGGTAAAAGTTATTGTAGGATTGGTAGTACCGGTTGTACCATTAGAAAACTGTACCCCGGGTTTGTACCCCGAAACCGTAACAGTTGTATTGTCTTCCGTTGCCAGAACGCTTGCCATGAAGTTCAGGATATTATTACTTACCGTAATCGGGGCATTCGCTGTATAAAAAAGCTTTCCGGTAGAAGGTATTCCCTTGGAAGTTATAATTTCGGCATGATTGAAAACTGAAAATCTGAAATTGGCATAAAAAGGAAATTCTGCCTTTACATACAAACCTTTTGTAGTTGTCGTAAAAAGGTCGGTCTGCTGTGTTGTAATAATCATATCCCTCGGAATGTCAATTTTCTGAGGATTCCCTTTGCTGATGGTTACAGTGGCAATTATTGTATTGTTATTGTAAATATTTACGGGAAAGGGTGTCGTACGGTTTGTGGAAAGATAAAGTCTTTGGAAAGGATTGGGATTTGCAGTTCTATCTATCATAGGTGCAAACCAGTGCTCTCTGTCCAATTGACCAAACAAAGAGCTCAAGAAATAAAATATAAATAAAATAGATAAAACTTTTTTCATTAAGTTATTGCTTTTATTACAAATTTAATAATAAAATACAATTGTATTATTTAAAATAAACAAAATAAACTGCTCAGGATCATGTTTTCAGTTAAGAATATAATTTAACAAAAAGAGACCATCTCGAAAGACAGTCTCTTATTGAATTATAATTGATAAATATCTATTCTCTGTTTTTTACCATAATCCATCCGGAATATTTAATTGGCGTATTCTTGCTATTAGGTTCATTCCAGCTTATATCAAACCAATAATTGCCTGTTGATACCTTTTTGCCTCCGATTGCTCCATCCCATTTATAGCTGTTTGCCTTATTTCCTTCATGGATTTTACTTCCGTACCGGTCAAAAATATTGAACTTAAAATTCGGTTTGTAAGACAGCGCCGAATAATCAAGAACATCATTTATCCCGTCTCCGTTAGGCGTGATGACGTTAATTAAATTCGGAACGGTAACTTCCACTGTAATAGGATTACAGCCATAATCATCCTTTACATAAAATACGGTGTTGCCTCGCGGAACATTTGTGAATACATTAGAATCCTGCCAGTTGATATTATCTGATGAATAGCTGTAAGGTGCCGTTCCACCGATTGTGTTTACCGTAACAGTATTGTTTGAAATTTCAATACTCGAAATGACCGGCTGTTCAGAAGGATATATTTTTACCTGCTGTCTTGTTACGCAGTCTCCGGTCTTCAGATCTACCCAATAGGTACCCACCGTCATATTATTGATCGACTGTGTTGTTGCTCCGTTGCTCCATTGGTATCCGTCAAAGCCTGCTCCAGCGTCTAATGTTGTCGTATCTTCCATGCAGATGATTTTATCTTCAAGCACCGTTGAATACACAGGCGGAAGTACAACTAAGGTGACTTTCGCGATTCTGAAACATCCGTTAACATTGCTGACTTTTATGAAAACAACACCGTTTGGCGCAATGTAGTTGTCAGGATTCAGGATTTCATTGGTTCCATTCTGTGCATCGGTAGGGGATGGGTAGTACTGTTTTATAACTCCGGTAGTTCCTGTTACAGGAGCAGTTGTCAAATTGAATAAAGCTGTTGCAGGATTTGATTCTATAAAGCATGATCTTAACGTGGCATCATTTACCGTCGGGCTTTCAGAAACCGTTAACGTTAAAGTAACCTGTTCGCAGTCTGTAAATTCGGGATCATTACCGCAGAATTTATAAACAATGGTATCTGTACCTGCAAATCCGAAATTAGGGGTATAGATAATCACTCCGTTCGGATCAATAACAGCTGTTCCGTTTGCCGGAGGTGTTACAATGGTTACCGTGCTGGCGACATAGGTCTGTGTGGAATTGGTAAATTCCGGAATAATCGCCTGAAATCCTTCGCAGACAGTAAGGTTTTTAGTAGAATTTTGAAGACAGGTATACACTTTGTAGATTGGCGTTGTAGCCGGAGCACAGGATCCCACCGTAATTCTTACAGTGTAGTTTCCTGCAACAGTAGGTGTATAGCTGTTAGTATCAGCACCTGGAATAGGATTTCCGTTTAAAAACCACTGGTATGTTTCATAGCTGTCATCTACTTCAAGTACAAGGCCGGGAATACAATCTCCCGTTTGTTTTGCAATTAACGGAATGGAAGAGAAGCCTGCAAAATATCCTCCATATCCTGCGGTACTGTATCCTCCGTTCACTCCTGCAGTAACAGCTTTTGTTGAGGTAACGGTTACATTTCCTGTAATTCCGGTAATGGCGTAGGTTACCCATTGTGAGTTTCCTGTAAGGGAATAAGGTCCTTGCGCGGCAGTAGGAGTAACTCCGTTTACGGTAACGGCTGCGCCTGCTTCTGTTAAAATATTGAGCTTTAGATTGATAGCGGATGTAATATTCGGCATTAGATTAATATTACCAATCTCGTCAATTTTTCTGGGAAGAAAACAATTTAAAGGGGGTATATAATTATAACCTCCTGTATTATTGGTAGAACTTGCCCCCACCAGCTGATACAGATAGGCGTTTTTTGTAGTTCTTACATAGAGATTAAAATGTCCTCCACCCTGATCTTTATATTGATTGGCAAGTATTCTGTAATATTCTCCTTCATCTATTGTTGCAACAGGAGTTGTTGCGTCATTAAGGTATATATCTGTGCCGTTTTCGGTACCGATTATAATCCCGCCTTCCATGTTTGTATTGCTGGTAGAAATACTTTTTACGATGGCAAATTCGTTTCCGAGACGATCTGTAGGGACAGACTGGTCCATAATAAGGTCGGAACCATCATTACTTCCTGTAGCATAAAAGCCGTTGGAGTTTCCATTTGTCACGGAAATGGGCTTTGTAGCTTCTATTTTTGCTCCGATGAATCCTTCTCTGTTGGCTACGGTGCCACCGTTCCCGGTAAGAATGTAAGACTGTCCTTTATTTAATGTTACAGTGAGAGTAAGCGGCGTTGGGGTAGGAATATTTGTGAATTGTACATTTGGATCATATCCGGAAATGGTAACAGTTGTATTATCTTCCGTAGCCATAATCCCTGTTGTAAAATTATATTGCGAACCAGTAGTTGTAATAGGAGTGGCAGCTGCATAAAACTTTGTTCCGATTCCGGCTTTTCCTTTGGAAGTTATAATTTCGCCATGTGAAGTCACGGCAGCTCTCAGTGATACGAAATAAGGGCGGTCCCCTTTTGTATATACTCCCATATTGTTAGGAACTCCTGCTGCTGAAGTAGTTGCGGTTCTTATTACATTGGTATTAAGGTTGAAAACCTGCGGAGCTCCTTTGCTGATGGTAACCGTTCCTATAACCGCATTGTTATTATAGATCTTGACCTCAAATGGAGTTACAGAATCTGTTGAAAAATATAACCCGTGGTTATAGCTGGAACTTGATACATCAAAATAAGGCGCAAACCAATGGTCTGTATCTCTTTGCGCAAAAATTGTATTAATGCCAAGAAACATTAATACGAAAGATAATAGAAATTTTTTCATAGATAGGAATTAGGATTATTGCAAAAATAACAGAATATTTTAAAAACTGATTATTTTATCTTAAAAAACACTTTTAAAATGAATATTTATAAGTTTGGAAATTTTCAGATAATTATAATCAAAAAAAAGGACCGTCTTAAGACAGTCCTTTTTTTTGATTATAATTATTTATATCAATCGATATTTTTTACCAGTATCCAGCCGGTATATTTAATTGGTGTCTTTTTATTATTGGGTTCGTTCCAGCTGATATCAAACCAATAACTACCTGTAGGTACTTTTCTGCCTACCATTGTTCCGTCCCATTTATAGCTGTTTGCCTTATTTCCTTCATGAATTTTACTTCCGTAACGATCAAAAATACTGAATTTAAAATCCGGTTTGTAAGCCAGTGCCGAATAATCAAGAATATCATTTATCCCATCTCCGTTAGGTGTAATGACATTTACTAAATTCGGAATGGTAACTTCTGTGGAAATAGGTGTACATCCGTAATCGTCTTTTACATAAAAAACCATACCACCTCTCGGTATATTTGTGAATACATTAGAATCCTGCCAATTGATATTATCGTTTGAATACCTGTAAGGAGCAGTTCCTCCGATAACGTTAATGGTAACCGTATTAGTTGATACTTCGATATTTGAAATAACCGGCTGTTCGGACGCGTATACTTTTACATTTTGTCTTGTCACACATTCTCCGGTCTTCAGATCTACCCAATAGCTACCCACTGTCACATTGTTGATCGATTGGGTGGTTGCTCCGGTGCTCCATTGATATCCGTCAAATCCTGGCCCAGCATCCAGTGTTGTAGTTTTTTCTATGCAGATAATTTTATCTTTAAGTATATCTGAATGTGCAGGCGGAAGTACAACAAGCGTTATTTTCGCTATTTTGAAACATAAACTTGTAATACTAACTTTTACGAAGACAACACCGTTTGGAGCAATATATGCAGAAGGATTCATGATTTCATTGGTTCCGTTCTGTGCATCCGTATCAGACGGGTAATATTTTTTTGTAACTCCTTGGCTTGAAGTTACAGGAGCTGTCGTAAGGTTGAATGAAGCCGTTGAAGGATTGGAGATTATTGAACATGATCTTAAAATAACATCGTTTACCGTTGGACTAGAAGAAACTGTTAGATTTAAAATAACTTCTTCACAATCTGGAAATTCAGGATCATTGCCACAGAACTTGTAAACAATGGTGTCATTTCCTAAAAAACCGGGATTTGGTGTATAAACAATCATGCCATTCTGATTGATAATTGCCGTTCCGTTTGCGGGAGGCGTTACTATCATAAGTGTGTTGGCTGCATATGCTTGTGTAGAATTGGTTAGCTCAGGCATAATAATATGATCCGCTTCACACATAATTAAACTTTTAGTAGTTTGCTTAACGCACTTGTACACTTTATATACAGGGGTGATAACCGGATTGCATGTTCCCACTGAAACCTTAACCGTATATTTTCCTGCGACTGTAGGCGTATAGCAGTTAGAATTTGCGCCTGCAATCGGATTTCCGTTCAGGAACCATTGATAAGTATCGTAGCTATCTGCAACTTCAAGGACGAGGCCGGGCACACATTCTCCTGACTTTTTTGTAATTACAGGTATGGAAGAAAATCCTGCAAAATATCCCCCGTATCCTGCTGTGCCATATCCTCCGTTGACTCCGGCTGTAACTGCTTTTGTTGAGGTAACGGTAATGTTTCCTGTAACTCCTGTGATAGCATACGTTACCCATTGGGAATTTCCGGTAAGGGGATAAGGTCCCTGCGCGGCAGTAGGCGTAACACCGTTTACGGTAACAGTTGCGCCTGCTTCCGTCAAAATATTAAGCTTTAAAGTTATTGGTGATGTAATATTGGGCATAAGGTTAATGTTGCCAATCTCGTCAATTTTTCTTGGAAGAAAGCAATTTAAAGGTGGAATATAATTGTATCCTCCGGTATAGCTGCCTGAACCTGATCCTACAAGTTGATATAAGTAAACACTTTTAGAGGTTTTTACATACATGTTAAAATGTCCTCCTCCCTGATTTTTATATTGATTGGCAAGAATCCTATAATATTCCCCTTCATTAATAGTAGCAACTGGGGTTGTGGAATCATTCAAATAAATATCGGTACCATTTTGTGTTGCAATGATAATACCTCCTTCCATGTTATAGGGGCTTGTTGAGATACTTTTTACCATGGCAAATTCATTCCCAAGGCGTTCGATAGGGACTGATTGATCCATAATAAGATCCGAACCATCTACTGGTCCTGTAGCATAAAAGCCATTAGAATTTCCGTTAGTTACGGAAATGGGTTTTGTAGCTTGTATTTTTGCTCCGATAAAACCTTCTTTATTTGCCACAATGCTTGCGTTTCCAGTAAGAATATATGACTGTCCTTTGTTTAGTGTCACACTAAGAACAAGAGGGGTAGGGGTAGGAATATTTTTAAACTTTACACCAGAATCGTATCCAGATACAGTCACAGTTGTATCGTCTTCAGTTGCCATAATACCTGTAGTAAAATTATACATGGAGCCCGAAGCTTTAATAGGGGCTGCGGCTGAAAAAAAATGAGTTCCAATCCCTGCCTTGCCTTTGGAAGTTATTATTTCGCCATGGGTAGTCAATGCTATTCTTAAAGATACAAAATAGGAGTGTTCTCCTTTTGTATAGATTCCCATATTGTTAGGAATCCCGGCAACGGAAGGGTTAGATGTTCTTATAAAGTTAGTATTCAGGTTGAATATCTTTGGGTTACCCTTGCTAATCATCACAGTACCAATAATTGCATTATTGTTATAAATCTTTACTTCAAAAGGAATCACACAATCTGTTGAAAAATATAACGCGTGGTTATAATTAGAATTTGTCGTATCAAAATATGGTGCAAACCAATGCTCCGTATCTTTTTGTGCGAACATATTATTAATTCCAAAGAGCAATAATAAAAAGACAAATAAACTTTTTTTCATAACTGTTAAATTAAGATTAATGCAAAAATAAAACATTATTTTAATATAATATACATTTTAAACACAAAAAAGATATATAATTGATACCACAATAGTTATATAATTGTTAAATTTGTTATCGTGATTGTTTGATAATAAATAGTACTACATTAAAGTCATTAATATTTTTGTATATTGCGAAATTTTTTGAAAACAAATGGAATTGTTCCCCGTGAATTAGCCATAGTTCTAAATAAAAAGGCTGTCTCACGGACAGCCTTTAATATGCATATTTAGTATTTATCAGTCTATATTTTTTACTAATATCCAACCTGTATATTTAATTGCAGTTTTTTCTTTATTAGGTTCATTCCAATTAATATGATACCAGTATGTTCCGGTTATTAATTTTTTATCATAATGCTTTCCGTCCCATTTGTAATTATTGAATTTATCGCCCGTAAAAATCTTATTTCCGTATCTGTTGTAAACTACAAACGAAAGATTGTCTTTGTAAGAAAGTTCACTATAATCGATAAAATCATTTTTATTATCACCGTTAGGTGTAATCGCATTAATAAGATTAGGTACTGTGATCTCAACAGAAATAGGTGTACAGTTGTATGCGTCTTTTACGTAGAAAACATGCTGTCCTCTTGTAAGTCCGGTAAATACATTAGAATCCTGCCAGTTGGTAGGCGAATCCACAGCGTACTGATATGGTCCTTTACCTCCTGTTACATGAACGGTTACTGTATTATTTGATATTTCAATTTCATTAATAACCGGAGTGTCTGCTTTTTTCACGTATACCATCTGTTTTACAAAGCATCCGCTGTCTTCAAGAATTACCCAGTATTCACCTACGGAAACGCCTTCCAGTACCTGAGTTGTTGCTCCGGTATTCCATTCATAAGAAGCGTATCCCGGTCCGGCATCAAGATTGGTCCTTCCGTCGATACAAATAATTTTATCAGTAAGAACTGCAGATCTCTTCGGAGGAATAACTTTCAGATTAACCTTCGCAATAGAATAACACTGGTTGCTATTATAAACTCTCACATAGGCAGTTCCGTTTCCGGAGATATAAGTGTCTGCGTTCAGGATTTCGTTTGTTCCGTTACTTGCATCTACAAATGTAGGATAATACTTTTTCGTAACCGGATTTTCTGTTGTTACGCTGGCAATCGTAAGATCAAATTTAGCCTTCCCCTCATCAGTTTCAAGGAAACATTCACTTAAAGTTGCTTCTGTTACTACAGGCGAAGGGAAAAATGCTAATGTTATTTTGGCATTTCCAACACAACCCTCATTGGTGGTTACCTGTACATATACAAATCCTTCCGCTGAAAAATAGTTGGTTGGGTTAGTGATCAGGTTTGTTCCTGCATTAAGATCTGCCAATGTAGGGTAGAATTTCTTAGTGACAGGATTGTATAATGTTACAACAGCTGTTGTCAGATCAAAGAACCCTTTTCCGTTATATTGACATGCTTTAATGGTGGTGTCATTTAAAATGAAAGGAACAACATTTAAATTTAAAGTTACTTGTTCGCAATCAATAAACTCCGTTGCATTACCGCAGAACTGATAAACAATAGTATCCGCGCCTAAATATCCGGGATTCGGAATATAGGTAATCTGTCCTGTTGAAGGGTTCAGTGTTGCCGTTCCGTGTGCGGGATAGGTGAGAATAGTTACTGTGCTTGCCACAGGAGTCTGTGTTGTGTTGAATGAAAATGCAGGGGTAATTACTTTCGTAGCACATGCATTAAGGCTGGTTGTCGTATTTTTTATACATGAAAATACCTTGTAGATAGGAGTTGTTACCGGAGGGCAGGTTCCCATTGTTACTTTTACCGTGTAGTTTCCTGCCTGAGTCGGAGTATATACATTTTGTGTAGCGCCCGGAATTGCAACATCATTTAAAAACCACTGATAGGTCTCAAAACTGTCATCAACTTCAAGAACGATTCCCGGAACACAGTCTCCGGTTTGCTTGGCAATTACAGGAACAGAAGAAAACCCTGCAAAATATCCTCCATATCCAACAACGCCACTTCCTCCTGCAATACCTGCTGTTACTGCTTTTGTGGAATTTACCGTAATGTTACCGGACAATCCTGCAATGGAGTAGGAAACCCATGCTGTAGTTCCCTGAACTGGATATGGTCCCTGTGCTGCAGTTGGCGTAACTGGTGCTCCTGCTCCTACGGTATAGGTAACAGCAGCTCCTGCCTCTGTCAAAATGTTTAATTTGATATCGTTTGTAACGCCATTCAGGTCATTGATTAAAGCAATCTCATCAATTTTTCGTGGTAAGAAGCAGTTCAAAGGCGGAATATAATTGTATCCTAATGTGGCAATACTGGTTGCAAGGCCTGCAAGAAGCTGGTAAACATATACATTTTTAGAAGTTTTAATGTACATGTTATAATGTTCATTGCCCTGATTTATATAATTAACGTTATTGGCGGGAGTATTGGCATTGGGACCGTTTACTCTGTAAAATTGCCCCTCGTTAAGAGTTGCAACTACCGGGCCGCCGTTGATGCGTACTTCTGTATTGTTCTCCGTAGCAATGACCAGGGCATCCTCCATCTGGGCGGAAACATTACCATTTCCTTTTACCAAGACAAATTCATTTCCTAATCGTTCTACCGGAACAGATTGGTCCATAATGATATCCGAACTTCCTCCTACGGCACCCCATGCAAACTGGCCGTTAAAGTTACCATTGGTTACGGATACGGGCTTGTCGGCCTCAATTTTTGCTCCAATGAATCCGGTGGCATTTCCGGACTGGTTTCCAACTCCTTCGATAATATAAGATTGTCCTTTATTAAGGGTAAAAGACATGGATGGAGTAGTAGCTCCCGTAGTGCCGTTTGAAAACACAACACTTGGAGAATATCCTGAAACCGTAACCACAGTATTATTTTCCGTTGCAAGGATTCCTGTCGTGAAGTTGTAAATTCCTCCTCCGGAAACATCGGTTATCGGTGCAGCAGCTGCATAAAACTTTTTACCGATTCCGGCTTTCCCTTTAGAGGTGATAACTTCACCGTGACTCGGAACCGAAATTCTAAAATTAGCATAATAAGGTTTGGAACCTTTTGTATAAATACCCTTTGTAATCGGCGTGAAAACATCGGCCTGTAATGACGTAACAATATTTGAGTTTCCGGCATTTATAGGAAGATTGTATATAACTGGGCTTCCTTTAACAATATTCACAGTAGCAATTACGGTGTTGTTATTGTAAATATCCACATCAAACGGAACCGTGGAATCAGTTGAGAAATAGATGGACTGGCTGGTTGCGCCTCCGGTTAAACCTGTTTTGTTCTTCATCGGTGCAAACCAATGTTCCGTATCTCTCTGTGCAAAAAGAGTATTAACTGCAAAAAGCATTAATACGAAAGATAATAGAAATCTTTTCATATGGTATGGATTATGATTTTTACAAAAATAAACTATTATTCAATATATTGTTAAAAAAACATTAAAAAGTTGTTTTTATTCACGATTTTTAATCAAAATCCATCCGGAATACGAAACCGGTAATTTGGTGTCAGGTTCCGTCCATTTCAGTACATACCAATAAGTTCCCGTAGACAATGGCCTGCCATTTACCTTTCCGTCCCAGATATAGCTTTTATCAGAAGACTTGTAGACAGGAGCTCCATAGCGGTCTACAACTTCTATGGAAACGTTTTGTTTAATTTTAAGATCTGAGTAATTCAGGACATCATTAATTCCGTCTCCATTTGGGGTAATTGCATTGATCAGATTTAATACTAAAAATTCTTTTATCACTGGAGAACATTGGTCTGCACCCAGAACATATGCGGTATGTAAACCTCTTGATAAGCCTGTAAATACATTAGAAGTCTGATAATCAATTCCATTTAAAGAATATTGATAAGGAGGGGTTCCGCCTGAAACGGAAACTGTTGCATTATAACCTGATACTTCAATTTTAGTAATCGTTGGGGAGGGCGAAGTGGTCACATTTACCGTCTGACGGTATATGCATCCATTGAATTCGAGATCTACATAATAGCTTCCCATGCCTACGGTTACGGTTTGTGTTGTTGCGCCCGTATTCCATTTGTAAGAGGTAAAGCCGGGACCTGCATCTAAAATAACTTTTTCGCCATCACAAACAATTTGATCTTTCAGAACATCAGATTTTTTCGGAGCCTTTAAAAGTATTGTTAAAACCCCTGTGATTGGGCACTCTGTTGCGCTCGTAAATCTTATGTAAAAGACAGTTGAAGCTGCAGTAATAACCTGGGCCGGAGATATAGAGTTAGTTCCGGCCTGTGCGTTGGCCAATGTTGTGTGGAATGTTAAAGTTACACCTGCATTATTGGTAAACAGATTTTTATAGTCATTTAAATTTATACTTTCGGAGCCATTGATGTCATTGTCACAGATATCGGTGTTTGCTGAACCGGCAATTAATGTAATTCTGTTGCCTATTTTGAAATTTATCTGGCCAAAAGCAGGCGGGCAGTTTCCTGTAAGGGCATCTACACGAACATATACTGTTGTATTGGCCGTATAACTCCAGTTGGCAGGTAAATTATTGGTATTTCCAGCATTAGCATCTGTCTGCTGAAGATAATATCTTACGTTCACGACAGCAGGATTGGTGACAATTGCGGGGGTAACTGTTGTAAAATTTACATTCACAATTCCGTCGAAATTATCATCACATAACGTTGCATTAAAATTTCCCGTATTTACGGAAGGTGAAGGATTGGTAGTTAATGTGATTTGTGCAGCCTTTGTGCATCCGTATTGGGAGGTGACGCTGGCATAAACGATTCCTGCCGGGGCATTATAATTTGTAGGATTAGCTATCGGGGTGCCTGTTAATGCAGCATTGGTGAAATACTGAACCGTAGTTCCGGAATCCGGAGTGACATTTACTGAAGTAAGATCAAATGTTCCGTTTCCATTTGAATCGGTACATGAAGTTAATGAGCCGTTTGACGTTTGTAAAACATCTATATTGATAATAATTTTAAAATACTCAAAATCAGCAGGATTTCCGTTGCCTTCAGCATAGTAAATAAAGCTATCTGTGGTGTCTGCCGTAAGACCTGGATTAGGTGTATAGGTAATTTGTCCTGTTACAGGATTTACGGCTGCTGTTCCTGAAGCTGGTGCCAGAATAATACTTGTATTGACAGGTACTATCGTCTGAGTCGATGTTGTAAAAGCAGGAGAAATAGCTTTGGTATTGCACGAACCGATATTATAGGTTGTTGTCGTAATGGGTGGACACAGCGTGTAATTGTAGCCGGTAGTTAATTTTGACTCACAATTATTTTTAGTAACGAGGCAGGTGTATGTTCCTGCTCCATATAATTCAGGGTTAATAGAATATGAAGTTGCACCCGAAATCGGATTTCCGTTGAGATACCATTGATAGGCATCATAGGTATTGTCCACCTGTAAAAGAATTCCCAGGTAGCAGTCGCCGGTTTTTGAAATGACGGGAACTGATGAAAATCCGGCAAAATAACCGCCGTATCCTACAGCACCACTTCCGGCAGCAATTCCTGCTGTAACAGACTTAGTGGAATTTACAGTAATGGTTCCTGAAACACTTGGAATAGAATAAGTTACCCAGTTCGGGTTGCCATTCACAGAAACCGGGCCATAAATTGCATTGATGGCGTTTCCGTTTAAAGTGACAGTTGCACCGGTTTGGGTAATGATATTAAGCCTTGTGCTGTATGTCTGGTTTCCGATTTTATTAATAAAACCGATCTCATCAATTTTATTGGGAAGGAAACAGCTTAGCGGTGGGATAAAATTCATTCCTCCGGTAGGAAACTCGTTTCCGCCGGAAACGCCTGCCAAAAACTGATATACATAAGCATTTTTACTGGTGGAAATTCCCATATTATATATTCCGTTTCCCTGATTGATGTAATTGCTGCTCGGGATCATATAATATTGTCCTTCATTCAGGGTTACCCCTGAATTAACTCCATTTACCGTAATTTGGGTGTTGTTTTCTGTGGCAATTACCAGTGCCGACTCCATTGGTGAGTTTCCGGAGCCATTACCTTTTACCACTACGAAATCTTTTCCAAGCCTGTCTACCGGTACTGCCTGATCCATCAGGATATCATTGTTTGTGAGGCCGTTCGCCGGATAATGCATTCCGTTAAAATTTCCATTTGTCACGGAAATTGGTTTTGTGGCTACTATTTTTGCACCGATCAGTCCGTCAAGATTAAACGGGCTGTCAGCGGCGAGTACGTCCATAATATAGGATTGTCCCTTATTTAGGGTGAAAGTCTTTGTGGGTGTGGAAGAACCATCTGAAAAAATAACGTTTGGATTGTATCCGGAAATCACTACTGATGTGTTATCTTCAGTAGCTGTTACGCCTATCATTGAATTAATGATTGGAACACTTATATTAGGAGAATTGCTGTTGTTCGGAGCCATTCCTGCATAAAAAGTGGTTCCCAGCCCGGCCAGTCCTTTGGATGTGATAATTTCTGCGTGATTCTGAAGAGAAAACCTGTAATTCGCAAAAAACTTTTTAGGTCCTTTCACATACATTCCCATAGAATTAGGAACGAAAAGATCCTGCTGATTAGTAGTGATGAGGAAAGAATCCGGAATTGTTACTTCCGCAGGATTACCTTTGCTTACCTGTACAGTTGTATATAATGCATTGTTATTGAAAATCTGAACATTAAAGGGAGTTGTCTCATTGGTTGAGAGATATAGGTAACCTTGTAAGCTACTGTTTCCGACTTTTGACGCCATAGGTGCAAACCAGTGGTCTGTATCAAGCTGTGCATTACATAATAAACAAAAAAAAGTACAAATGGTTAGTAGAAGTTTTTTCATGTTTGTCAATAAGGGATGCAAATGTAAGTATTAAAAATCAATTATTTATATAAATTTAACAGATATAATGTATTGAATATAAGATTACTGAATATTTAATATATTTTTAATGTATCAATAGATCTTATAATTGATAAATAAAAAATCCCGGTGACCAGCACCGGGATTATATTTTAAATCAGGAAAGGAATTATAAGCTTACTCTTACAAATCCTGTTACTTTAAGATCTGAATTTACAGATTTTACGTAATCAGCAACAGTGATGCTTCCGTCTTTAATGAAAGATTGGTGCACCAACGTGTTGTCTTTGTAGAATCTCTGCATTTTACCTTTAAGGATGTTTTCGATAATGTTTTCCGGTTTTCCTTCTTTAATAAGAAGTTCTCTTTCGATTTCCAGTTCTTTATCGATAGTTGCCTGAGAAACAGTAGTTTCGTCAAGAGCGATAGGGTTCATAGCAGCAACCTGCATAGAAACTGCTTTAGCAGCTTCAGCAGCTCCCTCTACATTAGCAGAAAGTGAAGTGATCGCAGCGATTTTGTTTCCAGCGTGGATATAAGCTCCTAAGAAAGGTCCTTCAATTCTTTCGAATGCACCGATCTCAATTTTTTCACCGATTACACCGGTCTGTTCAACTAATTTTTCAGCAACAGTGATTCCGTGGAAATCTGTAGCTAAAAGTTCTTCTTTTGTAGCAGCAAAGATCGCCATTTCAGCTAGTTCGTAAGCCAGTTCAATGAAAGCTTCGTTTTTACCAACAAAGTCGGTTTCGCAGTTTAATGAAATAACAGCTCCCAGAGTGTTGTCTTCATTTACTCTTGCGATTACTGCTCCTTCAGTAGATTCTCTGTCTGCTCTGTTTGCAGCCACTTTTTGTCCTTTTTTTCTAAGGATATCTACCGCTTTTTCGAAATCTCCTTCAGCTTCTACTAAAGCTTTTTTGCAGTCCATCATACCTGCACCTGTTTGGTTTCTCAATTTTGCTACGTCTGCAGCAGCTGGTGTATAAGACATAATATCTATTATTTTTTTATTTAAGATTCGTATTAATTTTTAGCTTACTTTTAAAGCTGCGCAAAGATAATGATTTTAATGATAAACTAAAAAATGACTTTTTGCGTTATTTATATTATTTAATAAAATTTTAAATGTCTCTTTAATGAAAAAAATATTTCTCCTCATATTTTTATGCATATTTACCCTTGGTTTTTCACAGAAAAAGAAAAAGTCAAAATCGAAAGCTATTGTAGAAAAGGAAACAGTTATCATCTATACTGAAAGCGATGCGGAAAGTACTGCAGAAGCCAGAGTTGTTGCAGGGTTCCTGAAACAGAATCCGGGACATGCCAAAACGGATTATTTCAAAAGAAAACTTATGCAGATCGTGATGGCAAACAATTCTCCGGAGGCTAAACCAACGATAAAAACGTTGAGTGAAGATAAGATCAAGCAGATGGTGATTGATAACAATAATCTCAACAAAGGGAAAGTTATAGCTGCTAATACGGGTATAGCAACTCCTGAAAGAACGGTTAGCTATGCCAGTGTTACGGGCGCTGCCAGCAAAAAATCAGGAGCAAGTGAGCAGCACAAAAAAACGGCAGCAATGCTTACCCATATGTTTAATAATGATCCCATGGATAAAGAAGCATACATTAACATCAAGAATAGATCGAAGTGCAATCTTATCGTAAAAATCAATGGAAAAAAATATTACAATCTTGATGTTCCGGCAAACGGACAAAATTTTCTGCTGGTTGAAAAAGGAGAATACATTCTTACAACAATGGTTTGTGATGCCAAATATTCATCTTTAAAAAAGATCAATAAAGATATTGAGATTGAATTAAATCTGAGGGAATGACAGAACTAAGACTGAAAAATAAATTGGCTAAGAATTAATTTCTTAGCCAATTTTTTAATGTTATCCTTTAAATTGCCCCATGGCAATAAATTTATCCTGTCTCTGGGTTTCAAGTTCCTGTCCTGTGAATTTTGAGAAGGCTTTGATATTCTGTAAAATAGAAGTCTTCAGATTCTGAAATGCGCCCGCCGGATCATAATGTGCTCCTCCAAGAGGTTCTTCAATGATACCGTCGATGAATTTCTCTCTTAAAGCATCTTTCGGGGTAAGGTTCAAAGCATTCGCTGCATCTTCCTTGTGGTCCCAGTTTCTCCAAAGAATGGATGAGCAGCTTTCCGGAGCGATTACGGTGTACCATGTATTTTCCAGCATGTATACTTTATTTCCTACACCAATACCTAATGCTCCACCGCTTGCTCCTTCACCGATAATGTACGTAAAGATGGGTGTTTTAAGCTGAACCATTTCAAAAATATTTCTGGCAATGGCTTCACCCTGGCCTCTTTCTTCAGCTTCCAGTCCGGGATAAGCTCCCGGCGTATCTACCAAAGTTACTACCGGAATCTGAAACTTTTCAGCAAGCTTCATCAATCGAAGCGCTTTTCTGTATCCTTCAGGATTCGGCATTCCGAACCTTCTGTGTTGTCTTTCTTTTGTAGTTCTTCCTTTCTGAGTACCGATCACCATCACTTTCTGTCCGTCCAGGGTAAGCAAGCCACCTACCATTGCCGGGTCATCAGCGAAATTTCTGTCTCCGTGAAGCTCAAGGAAGCTGCCTTTATCCGCCATTCCATTGATATAATCCAATGCGTAAGGACGATCCGGGTGACGGGACAGTTGTACTCTCTGCCAAGGCGTAAGATTGCTGTAGATTTCTTTTTTCTTTTCTAAAATCTTATCCTCGATTTGGCTACATGCTAATTTTACATCAACACCACTTTCTTCTCCTACTAAAGAACAAGTCTGAAGTTGATCCATGAGTTCTTTTATAGGAAGTTCGAAACTTAAATATTCCATTTCTTGAAGTAAATTAAATCTTTCAAATTTATGAAAAATTATATGAATCTATTTAAAATTATTAATTGCATTGTTTATTCTGGAGGTAGTTTCCTCTTTTCCAAGAAGTTCCATGATATCCGGAACGTCCGGTCCTTTCAGTTCTCCCACTAAAGACAAACGTAAAGGCATCATTACTTTACCCATTCCCAGGCCTTTATTTTCCGCGAAATCATGCACGGCATTCTTCAGGCTTTCGGCATTGAATTCCGTGTTCTCCAGATGGGAAGCCAATTCTCCCAAAATAGCCGAAGTTTGATCATTCCACGCTTTTTTGGATGCTTTTTCATCATAAGAAACAGGTGCCTCGAAGAAGAATTTTCCTTTTTCATTGTCAAGAGTAAGGTCTTTTATAAAGGTTAACCTTTCCTTCATTAATGAAATTACTTTCAGTAATTTTTCATCCGAAAGCGTTGTGTCAAAGTCTGAATTTTTTAAAATTTCGAGTAATTCCTGATCAGATTTTTGCTGAATATACTGATGGTTGAACCATTCTGCTTTTTCTTTACTGAATCTGGCCCCGGCTTTATGAACTTTATTTAAATCAAATTCTTTTGCCATTTCGTCCAGAGATAAAATTTCCTTATCATTTGCAGGAGACCAACCCAATAAGGCAACCATATTGATGAATGCTTCCGGAAGATATCCGCTTTCTCTGTATCCTTTGGAAACGTTTCCTGTTGCAGGATCCGTAAAATTCAAAGGGAATACCGGGAACCCGAATTTATCGCCGTCTCTTTTGCTGAGCTTGCCTTTTCCTTCAGGCTTTAAAATCAATGAAAGATGCGCAAACTGAGGCGCTTCCCAACCCATTGCCTCATATAATAAAGTATGCAGGCCTAAAGAGGGCAGCCATTCCTCACCACGGATAACATGGGAGATTTCCATTTCATGGTCATCGATAATATTGGCAAAATGGTAGGTTGGCATTCCGTCATTTTTTACCAGAACTTTATCATCCAACGTATTGGTATTTACGGAGAACTTTCCACGGATAATGTCTTCAAGGTTAAGCGTTCTGTCCACCGGCATTTTGAATCGTACCACATACGGAGTTTTTTCGTCAAGCAGCTTCTGTACTTGTTCATCAGAAAGAACCAGGCTGTTTCTTAATTGGTTTCTTGTTCTGTTGTCATAAGAGAAAACCTCACCTCTCGCTTCATATTCTGCACGGATGGCATCCAGTTCTTCCGCAGTATCAAAAGCGATATAAGCATAATCTGTTTTCAGGATCTGCTCGGTATATTTATCATAAATAGGTCTTCTTTCAGATTGTCTGTATGGAGCAAATTTTCCTCCTTTTTTAGGGCTTTCATCGGCAATGATCCCGCACCATTCCAAGGCTTCTTCGATATATTCTTCTGCACCTTCAACGTATCTGGCGGTATCGGTATCTTCAATTCTCAACACAAATTCACCACCCTGGTTTTTAGCAAAAAGATAATCATATAATGCGGTTCTTACGCCCCCTAAGTGCAAAGGTCCCGTAGGACTAGGAGCAAAACGGACTCTTACTTTCTCCATTGTAAATAAAATTTTTGGTGCAAATTTAGTTAAAATTATAAAGGTAAAAATTTCTAAATTTCTTTTGTTTTAAGTTTTATTCATCTTTAAGGCTTTTTTCATTATGTATAAAATTTTCAGATTATAATGATTTGGAATTGAAAATATTATGCAATTTTTTCACTATCTATGATAAGAATCATAAACTTTGCTTTTTATCACCAATTAATGATTTTTATATTTGTGGTACATTAAAATTATACTATGAAAAGACAATTTGCGCTTTTTTTAAGTGCTTTACCTCTGGTCTTTATGACCTCATGTTCAGTTGAAGAACTGGATAATAATTCCAATATAGAAAGCTCTAAGGCCTCAAGAGAAAACATTTCAGCAGCGAAATACTCTGGTGATGGCATTTATGATGTTTTAGGACATGGCTATAATGCTGCCGGGGAATATGCTAATGCTACATCGGCAGGGTCTAAAGTTATTGATGTTGAAAAGCTTGAAGCGGAAGAAAATAGAGTAGATGAAAATATGATCTCTTCTCAAGAATATAAGGAAGAGTATGGTGAGAATGCAGAAAGTTATTCTAAAATGATTTCAACAAAAGTAGATATTACTGCAGGATTTTCGTTGTTTAAAAAAAGTATTTCCGTAGGTTTTAATTCCGCAGTAACTACAAACAATAAATTCGATGCAAAATATATTTATGGGAGCTATAATCTAACTATTATACGCAAAAGAGTAAATTTCAATGCAACTACCGATAAGCTTAGTAATTATCTCACATCTCAATTCACTGAAGATTTACAAACAAAAACGCCTCAGCAGATTGTACAGGATTATGGTACTCATGTCATGACCGATATTTATACCGGAGCTAAAATGGATATTATGTTCCAATCTGAAACGACTAACGAAAATCGTGAACGTGCTGCGAGAATCGGAGTTAAAGTTGGTATGGATAAAGTTTTTGATGTAAATGTTACCAATGATGTAAATACATCAGAATCTTATAAGAATTACTCTAGCAAATTATGGTATAGAACGAGAGGAGGAGACCCTTCAAAAGGTTTAATTGGCGAAATTAATCTAGAACAGCCGACTACAAAAATTAATATTTCTAACTGGCAGAGCAGCTCAACTGTAAACAATTCTGTTTTGGTTGATTTTGGGCAAAATGGCCTAATATTCATCTATGATTTGGTAAAAGATCCTGCTAAGAAGGCTGCGTTAAAAGCTTATGTAGATCAATATTTGATTGATAATAAAGTGTTTTTAGATTATATACCGGTACCTGTTTATGGTTTTTATAGTGCAGCAGATGGAGACCACTATCTTTCTACTTCTGCAGGAACGCCTTATAATTATCAGGCAGAAGGTGAACAATTTAAAGTATATAGCTATAAGGCACCAAATACTGTCCCTATTTATCAGTTCTATAGTGCAAGTGATAGAGATCATTATTATTCAACTTCATCTGGTACACCGTGGAATTATACATATGAGAAAATTGCATTTTACGCAACAATGGATAGCTCTAAAAAGCCTATATATCAATTCTATAATGGAGGAACCAGAGATCATTACTACAGCACTTGGAGTGGGACACCTAATGGATATGTAGCGGAAGGTATACCTTTTTATGCATACTAGATTACAACCATGAAAAATTATTAAATTGTATAATCAATAAAAAAATCGTAATAAAATAGGGGGACTGTAATATAAACAGTCTCCCTATTTATTACAGATGAAAAAGATTATGTAATTTTGGCTTTAAGAGCGTAAAATATTTAAATTTGTAACAAAAAATTATGTTAGAAATAGGGGAGAGACCTTGGGGGAAGTATTATGTTTTGGCAGATGAACCGAATTATAAACTAAAGCGAATTGAAGTAAACCCGGGACAAAAATTATCGTATCAGTACCATCATAAAAGACAGGAGCAGTGGACCATTATCGATGGTGATGCTACGGTAGTTCTGGATGATAAAGAGATCAGTTTAAAATACGGAGAAAGTATTTTCATCCCTCTTGGTGCAAAACACAGAATGATGAATCTGTCTGATAAGCCTGTTGTATTTATTGAAGTGCAGACCGGGACTTATTTCGGGGAAGATGATATTGTGAGGATTGAGGATGAATATGATAGAAATTAATTCTTAATACGGGTAATATTGCTCCAATTTTTAATGGTATCATTAATTTCTATATTTAAATTATAGTTTTGTATGACAAATTCAGAAGCTAATTTGCCTTTTGCTAAAATTTCTTCAGAATTCCTTTCATACTTTTCTATACACTCTTCAATTCTTTCAACAAATTGTATGATATTTCCATCCTCTACCTGTGAAGAAAATTCCGGTTTAAAATATTCTTTTCCACCCTGACCTGTATAGCCAATAACATAACATCCACAGGACATGGCTTCCACCGGGGGAAGACCAAAACCTTCTTTATGATTAAAGCTAAGAAAAATCATACTGTTTTTCATAATATCGGCTACCTCTGCTTCGGACTTATTTTCAATTGGCACAAGCGCCCAATCCTTTAGATTATTTCTTTGTTTTAAGATATTAATTACCTGCATTACATCGTCTCCAAGCTTCCTAGGCATAAAAGAAATTTGCTTTTCTTTATTTTTAGAATACCTGAATATCTTATCATCAATTCCTAATCTCATCGTTAAGACTTTGGTGTCTTTAAATGCATATTTAATATATCTTTCTGCATCCTTGGAAGCGACAATGGTAGCAAGGGTTTTAGGATGATTATATGGAGTCGTTTTATAGCTTTCACGAATGGAAAAATATTGAAAAGTATAATAGCAATTTTGATTAAAAATAACTTTAAAAATTTCAGGTTCAATTTTATGAATATCCGGCCCGTAAATCTCAGGAAAAACTAATATAGAATCTGCTTCAATCTTTTTACTTTGAGCTTTTAAGAATTTTAAAATAATATTTCTGAAAAAGTTTATCTTTTTTTGCTTGTAGAGATATTTTAATTGTTTAAATATCAGTGGGCTGTAGCTTGCCGGAACATCAGAATTAAACCAATTTTCTTTTTTTCTCTTTTTCTTAAGAAGCAAATATGCTTCAAATCCATTTTTATTCAAAGTTTCTACTTGCCGGTATATTTGCTTTACTCCACCACTGGCGAAATTGTTGCTGGGGCAAATGAAATAGATCTTAGTTTTCATCTATCAATAATGTTTTTTATCCAGTTCTTAATATAGTATTTTTCTTTTATCCACTCTTCTGGTTGCTGATATTCGCTATTTATAAAACTTTCAGGAATTGAAAAATTTCTAATATCATTTATAACTAATATATTGTTAGGATCATAAAAATCATAATTCACAATATCCTTGTTTGTTGTAATGATCTTTTTATTTAGGCCGATTGCTTCATAAGGTCTAAATGAAAGCCCTCTCTGATGTGGATGTGCAAGGTCAAGAATAATTTTGCAGTCAAGATAATATTTATAAGATTCTGAAAATGGAATAATTTTATGGATTACCTCAATTGAAGCAGGCATTTCTTCTTTAATAGGAATAGATTTATAAGTGAAAATTCGAGCTTTTGCTGAAATGTTCTTTTTGTCGAAGTAATTAAATAGGATGACTGTTTCTCTAATTCTTTTATCATATGTTGCAAGATAGCCAATGTCATATTTTATTTCTTTTTTCTCACATTTAGCAAAATAGAAGTTGGTAATATAATTCAGATTGTAATTCGTACAGTCTTCAGAATCAAAGCTGTAGCATTTATCAAATTTGCCAATATACTCTTTTTGTGCAGGTATTTTTTGAATGCTGTCCCAAAAAAGTACTATTGATTTTTTACTTTTCTGAAATGCCGAGCTTAAATCCCTTTCAGATAAAACATCAGGTCTGTTCACTAATACAATATCGTATTCCTGGCTATTAATTATTCTTTGAATATGCTCTCCTCGTTTTATGTTTTTAAGATTTTTCTTAAAAAAAACTTTTAAAAAAAAATTATATAACCTTTCTAAATTATTTCTATATTGATAAGGAAGTGTAGAGTTAATATGTGTTACTTCGCAATTGCTATATTTTTTCAGGCCATTAAAAACAACTTCATTAAATCCATAGTATCCCGGAGCAATAAACAAGAGTTTTTTTTTCATAGTTAATTATATCTCAAATACCTTTTTTATCCAATAATTTAAAGTATAGCTGTAATAAATCTCTTCCGGAACTTTTTCATAAGGTGTCTCAAAAAAGGATTTTTCCAGATTACTGCATGTTTCGTTTAAAACCAGAATATTCTGAGGGTTATAAAAATCATACCTTTTGATCAGTTCATTATCCGTAATAATTTTCTTTTCTAAAGCCATCGCTTCAAATACCCTGAAACTCAGTCCATATTGATTTTCACGGGTGAGATCAAGCAAAGCTCGCGAATTTTTATAATATCTGGGAAGTTTTTTATGACTTATTTTTTTTATGCTGAAAATAATGTGCAAATTTTCCGGAATTTTAATAAATGCATTCTTCAGCTGATGTTTCCAGCCTTTCTTTCCAATGACAATTATCTTAAATTTTGATTTCAGCTGCAACAATCTTCTGGTAAGTAATTTAATAAACTCTACTCTTTTATTATCATAAGAAGTGATGTAAAAAAGATCCATTTCAGGATTTTGTTTTTCTTCGGAACAAAACGGAAGGTAAATATAATTGGTGAGTTTTTCAAAACCGTATTTTTCTACATCAGCAATATCAAATGAAAAAATTTTATCGAAAAGATCAAGTTTTTCTTTATCAACAACTACGCGGTCCAGGCTGTCATAAAGATAGGTAATAAGGCGGCTGGTATATTTTCTGATTTCCTGAAGAGTAGACAGATCAAAAGTATCCGGATTCATTACAAGGATCTGGTCCTGGTGTCCCAGCTGCTGGAGAGAATCGGTAACAAACCGCTGTCTTTTTTCTGTTTTAAGATTTTTATTGAGGAAAATTTTACTTACGGCATTTTTTGCCCTTTCACTAAAATTAGAATGGGTTACATCTGCAATTTTAATGTGATGGGCATCTATATTTTTAGAACGTAAAGCATCAACTATATAGTGGTCATATCCCCAGAAATCGAAACTAATTACACAGATTTTCATTCAGTCAGTTTGCTCCTTTTTTAATGATTCATAAGTTTCAAAAACACTTAAGGACTGTAGATAGGAAAGCTGATAGCCTTCTTTTCCGTCAAGAATACCTAAACGCAAAATGTATGCCTTAAAAAATTTAAAAGCTGTTTTTGAATACTGCGCTGCAAGACTGTATTTTTTTCCTTTGGCTGCCAACTCCTGTCCTTTTAGAAGTCCGTAATGAATCATTTTTGATTTATAGGACTCATAATCATTAACGGAAAAATGGAGAAGCTTATTTTTCAGTACTCCAATTGTTCCATTTACATGAAGCGTTTCGTGAACTTTTTTCCCACTGATATATCGGGCTTTAGATTTTCTGAAAAGCCTGAAATTCTTGTCTGTCTGTGTTCCTGAATAATGGATGGGCTTGCCTGCAAAATAGAATTTTCTGTAAAAATAGTAAGCATCCTTCTGCACCGGTTTTTTTAACTCATTCAAAATTTCCTTTTTTAAAGGCGCGGTGATTCTCTCATCTCCGTCCAGAAACAATACCCAGTCATTTTTTGCGGCATCCAAAGCAAAATTTCTTTGCTTGGTAAAATCCTCAAACGCATTTTGAATTATCTTTACTTTAGAAAATTGCTGTGCGATTTCTACCGTTTTGTCCGTACTGAAAGAATCTACTACAATAATTTCATCACAGAAATCAAAGCACTCCAGCACATCCTTAATGTTTTTTTCTTCGTTATACGTTATGATCAAACCGCTTACATTCGTCATAAGCTCTTCTGCCATCCAAATTATTTTATCTAAAATTAATTCAAAGATAAGTTTTAATTTGAAATGTATCGGTGTATCTTATTATTTATATCGATTATCCATCTATTTCTACTGAAATGAAAGGATGGTTTTTTCGATAATGCTCACGCAATCTAAAAGCTGTTCTTCAGTAATAACCAAAGGTGGTGCAAGCCTGATGATATTTCCGTGGGTTGGTTTGGCGAGAAGTCCGTTTTCTTTTAATTGTAAACAGATATTCCATGCTGTAGAGCTTTCCGGTGTATCGTTGATTAAAATAGCATTCAGTAATCCTTTTCCTCTTACTTTAGTAATAAGACCTGTTTTTTCTATTACTTTTTCAATCTCGGAACGGAATAATTTCCCCAACTCTTCAGCTCTCTCAGAAAGTTTTTCTTCCTGTACAACATCCAATGCTGCCACTGCCACTGCACAGGCAATAGGGTTTCCTCCAAAGGTGGAACCATGCTGGCCGGGCCTGATGACATTCATGATTTCATTATTAGCCAATACCGCTGAAACAGGATACATTCCGCCTGAAAGAGCTTTACCTAAAATAAGAATGTCTGGCTGAACATCTTCATGATGGCATGCTATTAACTTCCCGGTTCTTGCAATTCCCGTCTGAACTTCATCTGCAATAAAGAGAACATTGTATTTTTTACATAATTCGGAAGCTCCTTTTAGAAAACCGCTGTCCGGAACATACACCCCCGCTTCTCCCTGAATCGGTTCTACCAGGAAAGCGGCAATAGTGTCTGATTCTTTGCTAAGAATTTCTTCTAATACAGAAAGATCATTATACGGAATTTTAATAAATCCCGGTGTAAAAGGACCATAATTCTGATTGGCATCCGGATCATTTGAAAAAGAAACTATAGTTGTGGTTCTTCCGTGAAAATTGTTTTCACATACAATGATTTTTGCTGCATTTTCAGAAATTCCTTTGATTTCATAGCTCCATTTTCTGGCTAATTTTACCGCCGTTTCCACAGCTTCAGCCCCGGAATTCATGGGTAGTACTTTGTCAAAACCAAAAAGATCAGTAATCTTCTGTTCATATTCTCCCAATCTGGAATTATAGAAGGCTCTGGACGTTAAAGCCAGTTTTCTGGCCTGTTCTACTAAAGCTTCTACAATTTTAGGGTGCGAATGTCCTTGATTAACAGCAGAATAAGCGGAGAGGAAATCATAATATTTTTTGCCTTCCACATCCCATACAAAAACACCTTCTCCTTTGTCCAATACAACGGGAAGAGGGTGGTAGTTGTGAGCACCGTGCTTATCTTCAAGGTCAATAAAATACTGTGAATCTTTTACAATTTCTGCTGTTGACATATATTTGATTTTGCGCAAATGTAAACAATATAAATGATATTGCTAAACAGAATTGTCATGCTGATAAAGTGCTTAATTTAAGAGCTTTTAATTATATTGTAAAAGTGAATTAGAAATATTTGTCCTGTAAAGAATCTGTTATAGGTATTCTATCTTTAAAAATGAGGGATTTTAATATTTGTTAATTTGAAAGGTTACGGTGTTAACTTTGTCAAAGTTACAAACTTTGACAAAGTTTTTTTATGCAGCATAAAAAAACCGCCTCAGAAAGGCGGTTACAAATTATATACAAATCAATTAATGATTGTCGTATTTTTTATCCATCACAAAATCCTCCATGAATTTTGTAGTATAATTTCCTGAAAGATAATCCTCATTATCCATCAGCTGTCTGTGGAAAGGAATAGTGGTTTTTACTCCTTCAATATAGAATTCTTCCAGAGCTCTTCTCATTTTGGCAATCGCTTCCTCACGGGTCTGAGCCGTGGTGATCAGTTTTGCGATCATGGAATCATAATTGGAAGGAATGGTATATCCGGAATAAACGTGTGTGTCTACTCTTACCCCGTGCCCGCCTGGAATATTTAATCCGGTGATCTTTCCTGGAGAAGGTCTGAAATCAGCGTAAGGATCTTCCGCATTAATTCTGCATTCAATAGAATGTAATTTCGGATAATAATTAATTCCTGAAATAGGAGTTCCCGCAGCCAGAAGAATCTGTTCCCTGATGAGGTCATAATCAATTACTTGCTCAGTAATCGGGTGCTCTACTTGGATTCTTGTATTCATTTCCATGAAATAGAAATTTCTGTGTTTGTCCACAAGGAATTCAATAGTTCCCACACCTTCATAACCGATGAATTCAGCAGCTTTTACAGCAGCCTCACCCATTTTCTCACGAAGCTCGTCAGTCATAAATGGCGAAGGGGTTTCTTCAGTAAGTTTCTGGTTTCTTCTCTGAACAGAGCAGTCTCTCTCAGAAAGATGACAGGCCTTACCAAACTGGTCACCCGCAACCTGAATTTCAATATGTCTTGGCTCTTCGATCAGTTTTTCCATGTACATTCCGCCGTTTCCGAAAGCCGCAACGGCTTCCTGAATTGCAGATTCCCAGTGGTCTTTCAGATCTTCAGCTTTCCATACTGCTCTCATTCCTTTTCCTCCACCACCGGCTGTTGCTTTGATCATTACCGGATAACCGATCTCTTCAGCTGTTTTGGCGGCAATTTCATAAGATTCGATCAAGCCATCAGAACCCGGTACACAAGGTACACCAGCAGCTTTCATCGTTGCTTTGGCATTCGCTTTGTCTCCCATTTTCTCAATCTGCTCAGGAGTAGCACCGATAAATTTAATGCCGTTTTTCTGGCAGATTCTGGAGAAGTTGGCGTTCTCTGATAAGAAACCGTAACCAGGGTGAATTGCGTCTGCATTGGTAATTTCAGCAGCAGCAATAATGTTAGGGATTTTAAGATATGAGTCTTTGCTCATTGCAGGACCGATACAAACCGCTTCATCAGCAAATCTTACGTGAAGACTATCTTTGTCGGCAGTTGAATAAACTGCTACGGTTTTGATCCCCATTTCTTTACAAGTACGTAAAATACGCATTGCAATTTCGCCACGATTGGCTATTAATATTTTTTTGAACATCTTCTTTAATTTGAAAATTAGATAATTTGAAAATTAGACATGAGTACGAAACTTAAAAGTTAGTTATCTAACTTCTATCTTCTAACTTCTAACTTCTAACTAAATTATGATGGATCTACTAAGAATAAAGGTTGATCGTATTCTACAGGTGAAGAATCATCCACTAAAATCTTAACGATTTTTCCGCTTACTTCAGACTCAATCTGGTTGAATAATTTCATTGCTTCGATTACGCAAACCGTTTTGCCAACAGAAACTTCATCGCCAACGTTTACAAATACATCTTTGTCCGGAGATGGTTTTCTGTAGAAAGTTCCAATCATTGGAGACTTAATAGTCACATATTTACTTTCATCAGATGATGCTTCAGCTTTTTCAGATGGTGCAACTGCAGGAGTGGCAACCGGTGCAGGAGCAGCAGCTACCTGTTGAGGAGCAGTGTGATACACTGCAGGTTGAGCATAAGCAACTTCGCTACCTGCCAATGGAGTTTTAATAGTGATTTCGAAATCTTTAGTTTTGTATTTTACTTCAGAAACTTCTGCTTTAGATACAAACTTGATAAGATTTTGTATGTCTTTAATGTCCATAAAATTGATATTTGATTTTGGGCCAAAGATACCAAAAAATAGTAAAAAACAACAAAAAACCGCCAAATTTTATAAAAATCGGGCGGTTTTTGTATTAAATTGAGTGTTTTCTGTGAAAAAAAACTCTTAGTTTTCTTCAGTAGTAGCTACTTCTTTTTCCAATACTACTTTACCTCTGTAGTATAATTTTCCTTCATGCCAGTGAGCTCTGTGATATAGGTGAAGCTCTCCTGTTGTTGCATCTTTAGCTAATTGAGGAACTACAGCTTTATAGTGAGTTCTTCTCTTATCTCTTCTTGTAGACGATTGTCTTCTCTTTGGATGTGCCATTTTCTAATAACTTTTTTAATTGATGAGCGATGAGATTCATCATCTCATCATTAAACTATTTAATTTTTATTCTTCAAATTTTTTAATGCGTCCCATCTTGGGTCGCTTTCATGTTCTTCTTCGTCATTTTCTTTCGGACTGAACTTTTCAAGGATGGCCAGATCTTCATCGCTTACATTCGGTGAAACCTTTTTCATCGGGATGGAAAGTGCAACGTTTTCATATATTAATTGTGCAATATTGAAAGCGTGATCGCTGGAAGGAATTGTAATAACATCTTCCTCGCTGTCATCATATTCTTCCCCGAATTTTACCAATACCTTGATCTCATTTTCAATAGCATGGTCAAAATTCTCATTCGTAATGTCACAAACAAGCGCTACCGTACCCTTTACTTTGATCTCAAATTCCAGAAAGGTAGAATGTTTGTCAAGTAAAACATCTACTGAAATTCTGGGATTTGTAAATTCCTGTTCAGTATCAAATAATTGAAAGAACTCCTTATCTATCTCAAACCTGAACTCGTGCCTGCCGGTTTTTAATCCGGAAAAGCTTACGTCATAGTTTCTTAACTTGTCCATAAAATGAGTGTGCAAAAATATGCAATTTTTTTATAATAACAAATAAATTCTAAAACAAATTAACTTAAAATCCATATTGAAGATTTACGCTTCGGCTTCATCTGGTAAATCTTCGTCTATTCCGTTATCTACAACCATTTTTCTCGGCTGCAGTCGGTTGCTCATCAGATCATTATATTCGCTTCTGTTCCTGAAAATTGTGATTGCCGTGAAGATGGCTTCGGTAAAACTACGTTCATCAGCAATGTTTTTTCCTGCAATATCGTAGGCTGTTCCATGATCCGGGGAGGTTCTTATGAAAGGAAGTCCTGCTGTATAATTTACGCCTTCTTCATAAGCCAGCGTTTTAAATGGAGCTAAACCCTGATCGTGATACATCGCTAAAACCGCATCAAAACTTTTATATTTTTCCGGTTGAAAAAAGCTGTCGGCAGGAAAAGGTCCGAAAGCCAGAATTCCATTATCTGAAAGTTCTTTGATAGCCGGAGCAATAATTTCAATTTCTTCTTTTCCAATCACACCGCCGTCACCTGCATGTGGATTTAAACCTAAAACAGCAATTTTCGGTTTTGAAATATTAAAATCTTCAATTAATGTCTGGTTTAAAACACGGATCTGTTTTTTAATTTTTTCCTTGGAAATATTTTCAGCCACCTGTGCAATTGGAATGTGATGCGTTAATACAGCTACTTTCAAATCTTCCGTTACCAGAAACATTAATCCTTTTTTGTTGAATTTCTCTTCAAAATATCCTGTATGTCCGGCATGTTTAAAGCCCATTTTTACCATTTCATCCTTGTTGATCGGTGCAGTTACCAGAACGTCAATCTCTCCTTTTAGTAAGGCTTCTGTTGCTGCCTCAAGAGAATCAATAGCCATTTTAGTAGATTCTTCTGTTGGTGTTCCGAGCTCTACCAAAGAGTTTTCTTTTACGAGATTCACCATATTCAGTTTTCCTGCCTGAGCCTGAGATGCTTCGGTGATGTAGTTGAAATTCAGATTCAGTTTGAAAATGTTTTTCTGAAAAGTGAATAATTTTCCCGAACCAAAAATCACAGGGGTGAAAAAATCCGTAATGGTTTTGTCTGCAAGGGATTTCATGATGATTTCCGGACCGATGCCATTGAAATCTCCTATTGAAATTCCTACTCGTACTTTATGGTTTTTTGGGCTCATTTTGATTATCTTTGAAGATTAATAAACTACAAATTTAGCAAAAAATAATATGTTTACAGGAATAATTGAAGCGGTAGGGGTAATTGAGAAGATAGAAGAAAACGGAAGTAATATTGATTTTACATTAACCTGTCCTTTTACGAGTGAACTGAAAATCGATCAGAGCTTAGCGCATAACGGCTGTTGTCTTACGGTTGTAAACATCAACGGCGGCCAATATGTGGTAACTGCAATCAACGAAACTTTAGAGAAAACCAACCTTGGAAAATGGGAAGTGGGTACCGTGGTCAACCTGGAGCGCTGCATGAAAATGGATGGACGGCTTGATGGACACATTGTACAGGGACATGTTGATAAAACCGGAGAAGTAGTAAATGTTGAAAACAAAGACGGAAGTTACTTTATTACTATTTCGTATGATAGTAGCGGCGGTTTTGTTACTGTTCCTCAGGGGTCCATTACGGTAAACGGAATCAGTCTTACGGTTGCAAAAAGTGAAGACCATCAATTTTCCGTGGCTATTATTCCTTATACCTGGGAATTTACCAATATGCAGTATTTAAAAAAAGGTGACAAAGTTAATTTAGAATTTGACATAATTGGTAAGTATATTGCTAGGTTAATTAATAAACAGAATGTCAATGAGTATGTACAAAGGATATAGCCTAAGAAACCGTGTCTTTTTCGGATTCTTATTGGTATGTCTTTTAAGTGTAGTCGCTTCTTCGCTGGTTCCTTATTTCGTTTTAAGGGAAAACTCAATTACAAAAAGCAGAATTGATATGCAGGAAAAGACGGGAGCGGTGATCCGGTATCTGGATTATGCGGTAAGCATGAAACACACCGAAACACAAGATCTTCCAAGTCTTCTTGAAAACAAAATCTTCGAGATTGCAGATATTAATCAGCACGACATTATTTTATACGACTTAAAAGGAAATTATTTACTTTCAAATAAAGAAGAAAGTCTGGTAGAACAGAAAAAGATTCCGATCAATATAGTTAACAGGATTCTTTCAACCAAAACCAGGGTAGATATCAAAGGATATGATGCCTCTAAAGATGCTGTGCTTACCTCATCTTATCTCCTGTTGAAAAATAATGATCTTGAACCGATTGCAATTGTGTATATTCCTCTGTATCACAATGAATCAGCTTATCTTGATGTTCTTAATACCTATGTAAAATACATTATTCTTGTTGATGTCTTTTTGATCCTTTTTAGTGTATGGTTCAGCTGGGTTATGTCTAACAGCCTGGCAAAAAATATTACCAAATTTTCGGATATGATTACAAGAATCACTCTGTTTGAAAATGAAATGCGGCCGATTCGATATTATAAAAACGATGAATTAAATGCTTTGGCGAGGGCTTATAACAGGATGATTCTTCAAATTCAGGATCAGAAAGAAAGACTTCGTTTTAAAGCGTCTGAAGAAGCCTGGAGGGAAATGGCAAAACAGGTAGCTCATGAAGTGAAAAATCCACTTACGCCGATGAAATTGACTATTCAGAATTTTGAACGAAAGTTTGATCCCGAAGACCCGAATATCAGGGAAAAGGTAAAACAGATGAGCAAAACCATGGTTGATCAGATTGATCTTATTGCCACTGTAGCGTCAGCCTTTTCAGAATTTGCCAAGCTGCCAGAGAAAAATAATGAAATCATTAATCTTAATAATGAAGTAGAAGATATTCTTCGCGTTTTCAATGACGACAGTATTTTCATGCATTCCAATAAAAGCAATATCATGATTAATATGGACAGGATTTACTTGTCCAGGATTATTACCAATCTTGTTACCAATGCAAAGCAGGCGGAAAGTGACGAGCGAAAACTTATTATCAATGTTGATGTAGAGCAGCATCAGAGAAGAGTAATGATTTCTGTTCAGGATAACGGAATCGGAATTCCCGAAAATATTTACGAAAGAATTTTTGAGCCTAATTTCACCTCCAAAAACAGCGGAATGGGTCTTGGTTTGGCTATGGTAAGGAAAATGGTCGAAGATTATAAAGGCGAAATCGCCGTAAAATCCGAAGTCGGAAAAGGATCTACATTCACCATTACTTTACCTACGAATTTATAGTGAAGCCTTTTACGTTTAAACAATTTATAATCCAACAGTCGAAAGAAGTCTTCCGGGTGGGAACAGACGGTGTTCTGCTGGGTGCTTTGGCGGATATTGGAAACGCTTTCAATGTTCTTGAAATAGGGACAGGAACGGGATTAATTTCCTTAATGCTGGCCCAGAGAAATTCAGAAGCGGAATTTTTAGGAATTGATATCAATAAAGATGCAGCTGAACTCACGAAAAGCAATTTTGAAAACTCTCCTTTCTTTTCCAGGTTAAAGAATATTCATCAGGATTTTAAACATTTTGAAACGGAACAGATGTTCGATCTCATTGTCTCGAATCCCCCGTATTTTGAAGCCTCCAATTCTGAAAAGGATAAAATTGCAAGGCAAACGGTGGAACTGAATTTTCGCCAGCTTGTTGCAAAATCTTCGCAAATGCTTTCAAAGAAAGGAGTGCTGTCGGTAATAATTCCGACTGAAGCAGGAAGTGATTTCTTGGCGATAGCTGAAGAAAACCAGATGTTTCTGATCCGAAAGATTAATATAAAAGGAATCGAAAATTCAAAGGTAAAAAGGCTGATTCTTGAGTTTTCCTTATCTGAAACTGATGTGCTGGAATCTGAATTTATTATAGAAAAAAGTCCGAGACAATACTCGGACCAATATCTTGAACTCACCAAAGAGTTTCACGTTTTTAGAAAATGAAACCTATTTTTAACTATTAAGCTAATTATTAAGGAGTTAAGGGTTTTAAGTGTTATTCCGCTTTTTAAAATCTATTTGATTTTTCTTAAAGCCACCACTTAACTTCTTAAATTGTTCTTAATGGTTTGAATTTTATTCAAACAATTCCGCTGTATCGAGAACGGAAACTTTTCCATCCTCACATCTTATCGCTTCTCCGGGGAAATTTTGGATCATGTGGTAATCATGAGTAGCCATTACTACTGCGGCTCCGTTTTCAAGGGCGACCTGCTTTAACAGAGTCATAATTTCATTAGACGTCTCCGGATCAAGGTTTCCTGTAGGCTCATCTGCTAAGATTAAGTCAGGATGGTTAAGAAGAGCTCTCGCGATAGCAACACGCTGCTGCTCTCCACCGGAAAGCTCATGAGGCATTTTATGCTTCTTACTCTTCATATTTACACTTCCCAATACTTCATTGATGCGGTCTTCCATCTTTATTTTGTCGCTCCATCCTGTTGCTTCCAATACGAATCTCAGGTTCTTTTCTACTGTCCTGTCAGAAAGTAACTGGAAATCCTGAAAAACAATTCCCAACTTTCTTCTCAGGTTAGGAACATCGGAAGCTCTCAGCTTAGCAAGATCAAAACCGACAACAGCTCCGTGTCCTGAAGCTAAAGGAATATGCCCGTACAATGTTTTCAAAAGTGAACTTTTTCCGGAGCCTGTCTTTCCGATAAGATAGCAGAATCGTCCTTTCTTAATGTTCAGATTCACATCAGAAAGCACGGTGAAATTTTTCTGTGCAATCTTGGCGTGCTGCAGGCTGATAATGTTGTCTCCGGCAATGTGTGTATGTGGCATAATTCAGTTTTAAGTACTTTTTCTAAAATTTTTTGAGATTTTAAAAATAGGAAAAAGAAGGATTAGAAACCTAAATTTTAGGAAATTTTAACAACAAAAAATGCCTGAAAAACTTCTTTTCAAGCATGATTTGTATATGATAATAAAAAGATTATCTCTTAGCGCGTGATGCACTTACAGTTAAACTCTTTCTGCCTTTAGCTCTTCTCGCAGCCAAAACTCTTCTTCCATTTGGCGTAGACATTCTTTCTCTGAAACCGTGTTTGTTTCTTCTTTTTCTTTCTGATGGCTGGAATGTTCTTTTACTCATTACTATATGTTTAAATCGTAATTATCTATTAATTTTCAGGTTGCAAAGATATGTAATTTTTTAAAAGTTACAAATTTTACCTGTCTTTTTTTTAAATTTTTGCATTCATTTTTTATTGAATTATTTTGAAGCCTTACCAGATGGGAATTCGTAGGAGAAAAAAAATAATCCTTAATGATTTATTTAAAAGCTCTATCTTTGGAAACTTAAATTTACAGAAAAAAATAAAAACATCTCATGTTTACACCCGCGGAACTTTTAGAAATCAATACGTTACTTACTCCGGAAAATAAAATCGTAATTCTTACCCATTATAATCCTGATGGAGATGCTATTGGTTCCAGCCTGGGTTTGAAGCATTATCTTAAAGCCAGAGGAATTTTCGCGGAAGTAATTGTTCCAAACGATTTTCCTAAGTTCCTGAAGTGGATGCCGGAAGCCAAAAAAGTTCTGATCGGGGAATACAAAAGAAAAGCAGCTTCTGATTTGATCAGTGAGGCGGATGTTATTTTTTGTCTTGATTTCAATGCGCCTTCCAGGATTGGTATTTTAGGAGACTGGCTTGCCAATGCAAAAGCAAAGAAGATTCTTATCGACCATCATCAGCAACCGGAGCATTTTGATTTTGTGTATTCGGATACGGTAATTCCTGCAACATGCCAGATGGTGTATCATTTTATAGAAGCTTTAGACGATGAAAATCTTGTTGATAAAGATATAGCAGAATGTCTTTATACAGGAATCATGACCGATACAGGAGGATTCCGTTTCCGTTCTACCAGTGCAACGACCCACCGCATTATCGCGAATCTTATCGAGCATGGAGCAGATCCTGCTTTGATTACCTCAAATACCTGGGATACCAATACGGTTTCACGCCTTCATTTATTGGCTTTAATTTTAGGAAGAATTGAAGTGGTAAAAGACGGAAAAGTAGCCGTTCTTTATCTAACCAGAGAAGAACTGAAGGAATATGGTTTCCAGAAAGGAGATACGGAAGGTTTTGTGAATTACGGACTGAGTATTATGGGGGTAAAAATGGCGGCTTTCTTTATGGAAGATCTCTATGAAAATTTCATCAAAATTTCTTTCAGAAGTAAGGATGATATGGATGTTAACCAATTTTCAAGAAAATATTTCAACGGCGGAGGGCATATCAATGCTGCCGGAGGAAAATCTTACGAATCTCTTCATGATACCATTGAAACATTCAAAGGTAAAATTGAGGCTGAGGAAAGTTTGTGATTTTGAGTGGGTTTTAAGTTCATAATCAGGAGGTTGGGTGTCTATCATTCAGAACAAAACGAAGTGGCGTGAAGAATTTGAATGTGAGCTTATTGATTTTATCATCAAATTCCTGAGAAATAATCGACAAAGAATTTAAATTTTCTTTTGAAGAGATTGCTTCGTCGCTCCGCCCCTCGCAATGACATACTCTAAACTCTCAACGCTATAACTCTAAGACTCTAAACCTCAATTTTAACTCCTCGAATATCCTTTTTCCTCAAGCTCTTTACAGGTATATTCATATACTTCCTGAAACATGACATCAAGGAACTTTTTATTGAAAAGGCTGAATTTGGTCATCTTAGGCGGATCCAGAAAAATATCACACGATTTTGCTTTTGAGTAAACGGATTTGGCGATGGCTAAGTGTAAAATTCTGTCGAATTCCTTCATCAGACTCATTTTCTCAAGGCTGTCATAACTTATAGAGTTTACGTGGGAAGCAATGAGGAAATCACATTTATCAATAATAGGTTCAATAGGGAGATTGTCTAAAACACCGCCGTCCACATAGATTTTTTCACCGATTTTTACTGGCGGCAAAATAAAAGGTACACTGGATGAGGCGAGCAGAGGTCCGAAAAGTTCTCCTTCTGAAAAAAAATCTACAATTCCGTGCGTCATTTCGGTTGCAGCTACATATACGGGAATTTTTAAAACCTTGAAGTCATCTTCAGGAAAATGATCCATAAATAATTTTAAAATAAATTTTGAGCTGAAGATTCCATTTTTGGAAAGTTTTAAATAAGACCTGGAAAAAAAAGTGGTCTGTTTTACAATCTCCATCATTTCTTCCGGTGATTTTCCGAGAGCATAAAAGGCTCCTACAATAGATCCGGCACTGGTTCCCGAAATAATATCCGGCTTAAGATGGTATTCTTCCAGAGCTTTCAAAACGGCAATATGTGCAATTCCGCGCATTCCTCCGCCCGAAAGTGTAAGTCCGATAACCGGTTTCTTTTTCTTGAACAGGAAATCCAGCATATTATAAAACTAAATGTTTCGGTAAATTGTGAAGAAGCTCTGTGTTGATGATTTCTGCACAGATGGCGGGCTTTTCCCAATGTCCGTTGTGTCCGCAGTCCAGAACATAAGATTTAATGTTGGTTCTGTCGGGAAGATTTTTGATCATAGGTTCCGTTTTTACCGCATTGTCATGTTTTCCGGCCAAAACTAAAATTTTGCAGTCAAGATTTTCGAGAACATGTCTTTTATCGGTTCTTTCTACCATTCCTTTTACAGATGCAAGAGCGCCCAGATTATTGGTAGAAAGTGCAACTTCAAGAGCGGTTTCTATTTTGCCTTCCAGAACATCCCGTTCATTGGGATTGAAAAGATTGGGTACTCCGGCTCGGGCGTAGTGCGCAAAAGCATCTTCAATAATCCGGTAACTTTTGATGCGCTGTTCTTTTTTTTCGGCATCATCTGGAAGATAGGAGGAGAAGAATAAGGTTAAACTTTTCAGGTATTCCGGATATTTTTCGGCAAAACCCAAAGAAATGTAGCCGCCCATCGAATGTCCTAGAAGATGAATCTTTTGCAGTTTCTGATCGTCCAGTACTTTTTTTACTTCTTCCGCCATCAGCTCCATGGTCTGAACTTCAGCAGTGATTTCGGATTGTCCGTGGCCCGGAAGATCGATTTTTAATAATGAAAAATTTTCGGAAAGGTGCGGTTCCATATCGCTCCAGATCGAAATATTCTCCATAAAGCCGTGAAGTAAAACCAGTGTTTCTTTTCCGTTTCCTTTTCTTTCGAAGTTCAGCATAATTTCAGGAATTAAAAATGGATATCAATATAATCAACAAATCCCGAACCATTTACCATATTCTGAAGACGATATGTTTTTCCGCCATCTTTGGACATAAAAGTTTTAGTACCTTTTCTAAGATCGGTCTTTCCATTTTCGTTTCCGGAAATGCTTTGTGAAATTGTTCCTGTAAAATTCATATGTTTATCTGAAACAACGGCCATAAAACCTTTAATTTCAAGAAAGTTTTTCCCGGATTTCAGCTCGCCGGAGATATTATAATGGTCTCTTTCGCCATCAATTTTTTCAAATAAAATGATTCCTGAGCCTTTTATGGAATTATGAGTGAGTTTATGAGGTCCGCTGAAATCTTTAAAATGGTTGGTAGATCTGATGCTGTCGTTGATCTTTGTTCTTGCGGCGTTAATTGAATCTATAATTTTTATACTGTCGGTTTTGCCGGTAGTTGAAGTTGCTTCCTTTTTGGAACATGAAACAATAAAAGCTGATAAAGCAAAAGCGGCTAAAAAGTTTTTCATTGAATAAAATTAGATCCAAAAATAAACAAAAAAGAGCATCCTGAAAATGCCCTTTAGTTTTTATTTGGTTAATTCGTCGTAAACTTTCTTTTCCCACGGTTTGATGTCGGTTATTCCGTAGCGTTCCTTTTTGGAAATTGCGATATTATCCAGAATATCTACGAAATTTTTGTAGTTGGCATCATCGGTAGGTTCGATGATAATGGTAAAAATTTCTTTTTTAGGAGCCTTGTTATAAGCTTTTGAAATGATTTTAGTGATATTGATTCCGCTGAAATCGGTTTCCTTTAAATTGCTTTTGTCTAAATCTTCTTTCGTTTTCTGATGATAAAAAACTCGATTGTCTTTTCCTAAAATAAATGTAACCTGATTCAGAGGATCTATTACAGGTTTAATTATATGGTTTGGATTCGGATCTTTCGCGGGCAGTCCCAGATCCATGACATTAGGTTTTGTAAAATTCGTGGTAAACATAAAGAAGGTAATTAAGAGAAATCCCAAATCTACCATTGGAGTCATGTCCACGCGAATCATTTTTTTTCTTTGCTTGCTGCCTCCCTGCTTTTCTTGTGCGATTACTTCAGCCATAGTTGTTAGTTTTTTTTAATGTTAAACGGTTTTAAAATAAGTGTATCGATTTTATACTTATTATGTAGATTCAATACAAATTATATACCTGATTTCTTATTTCAATGGCAATTTTGTATTCTTTAAATAAGATATTGTTTATTTCTCTAAAAATCAACACAATAAAAAAGCCTTTCCGCATGGAGGAAAGGCTTTCGTTCTTTTACATCGTAACGATTATTTATTGTTTTTGTAATAATTAACCCCACATTCCAGGAACTTTTTAAAATCCCCTTTAGGCATATATCCCGAAACCGGTGTGTTGATTACTTTTCCGTCTGGTGTTATTAAAACATAATGCGGCTGAGAATTATTATTAAAATTCACCTGTTGGAACAAACTCCATCGGTCACCAATTGTCTTTACTTTTTTTACCTGTCCGTCACCCAGATCAATTTTTGTTTTCTGATCTTCCGGCAGCTCTTCTTTATCATCAACATAGAGTGAAGCCAGAACAACATCGTTCTGAAGGATTGGTAAAATATCACCTTCACTCCATACGAATTCTTCCATTTTACGGCAGTTTTCACAACCGTAACCGGTGAAGTCAATCAAAATCGGTTTGTCTTCTTTTTTGGCAAGTTCCACGGCTTTAAAGAAGTCGTGCTCAGGATGCATTCCTAGAATTCCGTCTTTTTCATCATGAAAATAGCTGACATTCAGAGGAGGCAAAATTCCGCTCAATAACTGAAGTTTCGGACGTTCTGAAGGAATTAATCCCTGAACAAGGTAAATTACAAATCCCAATCCCAGAACTCCGAGGATTTTTCGGGTAATGGAGATTTTCGGTTTTTTATCATCATGAGGAAATCTGATCACCCCGAATAAGTACAATGCCAATCCTAAAGCCACCAGAATCCAGATCACAATGAAAAGTTCTCTTTTCAATAGGAATGTTTTGGAAACCAAATCTGCTTTTGATAAAAATTTCAGTGCTAAAGCCAATTCTACGAATCCTAAAACTACTTTTACCGTATTCATCCATCCTCCTGATTTCGGAAGGCTTTGCAATGCCTGCGGGAATAAGGCCAGCAATCCGAAAATAATCGCCCAGGCCAATCCGAAACCAGCCAGAGCAAATGTTAACAGCATAGGAACATTAGCCGAACCTGTTACTGCACTTCCTAATAAGCTTCCTAAAATAGGACCGGTACAAGAGAATGAAACGATCACTAAAGTTAACGCCATAAAGAAGATTCCGACAATTCCGCCTGCTTCTTCCGCCTTTGACGATTTGTTGGCAATGGAGCTTGGTAAAGTAATATCATAATATCCGAAGAAACTTCCTGCAAAGAAAATGAATATGATAAAAAATGCGATATTCAGCCATACGCTGGTGGAAATTTCATTGAAAATGTTTCCTGCAATCCCATCGATAATATGAAAAGGAACACTCAGTAAAACAAAGATCAGGAAAATGAAAAATCCGTAAATGAAAGCATCTCTTTTTCCTTTGGCTTTATTCAGGCTTCCTTTGGTAAAGAATGAAACCGTGAGTGGAATCATTGGAAAAACACATGGTGTAAGCAATGCAATAAGTCCACCGATAAATCCTAGAAGAAGATACGTCCAGTAATTTTCAGCTACTTTTTCAGTGGCAACACCGCAATCAGTAAGAGGTTTCTCAAAATTGATCGATGTTATTTTCAACTGTTTAGGATCCAGCTTTGATGTTTCTTTAACGGGCACATTGCTTTTAACAGGAGTTACTACTGCAGTTTCTGTTTTTGCAGAGTCTTTTGAAGGTTCGGGTGTTTCAGTTGTGGTTTCTTCAATTGTACCTTTTGGCGTTACCTGTTTGTTGAATTCCAATGTGTTCGGAGCAAGGCAAACTCGGTCGTCACAGGTTTGATACGTGATTTCAGCGACAACATCGCCCGGTTTTGTGCCGTCTTTAAGCTTGAATTTTTGTTTAAAACCGGCAGAATTGGAGTAGTAGACAATCGTCCCTCCGAAAGCTTCTGAAAACTCTTCATGCTTCTTTCCGACCTCGGTAAACTTTCCGATAAGCTCAATATTTTTTCCCGAAACTTTATATTCAGTAGGAATTCCCGTGTCTTCCGGAATGTCTTTGGAGTAAATATGCCATCCGCTTTCCATTGTAGCATTCAGCACAGCTTCATATTGGTTGTCTCCTAATTCGTTGATTGTAAATTTAAATTTTACAGGATTTTTGATTTGCGCATTAATTCCTGTTGCTAAAAACATCAGAATTAATAAAAACCAGTTTTTAAATTTCATTTTACTTCTTATTAAAAATTTTGAGAATGTATCCGGACTTCTCATTCCCTGCATATCTCCGGTCCTGTCGGTAAGGGATTACCCCGAGTACAGCATTTTCGCTGTCTGTAAGGAGCCAGATTTTTTGCCTCGCTAAATTAGATATTTTTTCGTCCCTAAAAAACTTGGAAACTTTCTTTTTCCCCGAAAATCCCGAAGGATAAAATTTATCTCCGGCTTTTTGCCTTCTCAATTGCAATGGAAACCTGATTTTTTCGGCATCGAAATCCCAGTCGAACTCAATATTGATTTCTTCAATGCTTTCCATTATATTTTCGAGATTAATTGCTGTTTGGTTTTCGGAAAAGTCAAATTTTTCAAGTAAAACAATTTCTTTGTCAGAACTATTGAAATCATACTTTTCATCCAGCTTTTTTATAGCCAGTTCTCCATAATTAACAAGCAATTGATATTCTTTTGAAAAAAATACGCTTCCGTTTTCCGCTGTAAAGATTTTTGCAATTTCTTCTTCCTGATTAAATCCGTATTTTCTTAAAATCTCGAATTTCACGAAATCACTTTGTCTGCTAAGCTGTTCCTTTGATAAAATTTTGTGGTACTTGTTAAATACGGTAATCTGGTTTTCAATTTCCTGAATCTGCTGCTGTACAAATTTTTTTGTCTGGTGAAGGTATAACAAACTTTTTTTAAAATTTTCCAGGAAATGCGAATGGGTTTCGAGTAATTTCGGAACAACGTCATGACGTATTTTATTTCTAAGATAATCATTTTTCTGATTGGAAAGATCTTCGCGGTATTCAATATGATGTTCTTTTGCAAAAGCATAGATTTCTTCTTTGCTAAAAGACAAAAGCGGCCGTAAAATAGTATTATCATTGGCTGGGATTCCTGCCAATCCGTTTATTCCTGCTGCTTTAGAAAGATTAATAATGAACGTTTCAAGCTGGTCATTCAAATGATGGGCGGTCACCAGAAAATCAAGGTTTTCTTTTTCGCAGATTTTTCTAAAAAAAGCATACCTCAGTTCCCGTGCCCAAAGCTGAATGGAATTTTCAGGTTTGTTATCCTTGTCAGAAACTTCATATAAATGAAATTTAATACTGTTGTTTTTACAAAAATCCTGTACCACTTTTTGATCCAGATCAGAATCTTCACCACGCAGTTTGTAGTTAATATGAGCTATCTGAAACTGTAATCCCAAATCATTAAAAATGTGGGCCAAAACCATAGAGTCGGCACCGCCGCTTACCGCCAGGAGATAGGTGCTTGTTTCGGGAGCCGCTACAAGATTTTGCAGTTGATTTTTAAGGTCTGAAGTTTCCAAGATGTATGCTGAGAATTTCTTTGTGCAAAGATAATCCATATTATTAAAATGAATTTTGTTACCTTTGATCGTCTAAAAATGATTATTTATGAAAATTTTTAAAATCTTAGCAGTATCTGCAATGGTGTTGGGAATGACATCTTGTATCAGCAAAAAACAGTATGATGCACTGAGCTCAAATTACAAACAATGTATTGAGAACGTGGGAGAAAGACAGAGAGAAATTCAGGATCTAAAGTCTCAGAACTCTGCTTTGACAAGCGAAAATAACCTGTTGAAAAGTCAGCATGATGCTTTAAAATCATCATTGGATGCATGTCTTTCCAATACAGGAAAAAGCTCTGCCAATATTGACAAGCTGGTGGGAGAAATCAATTCTTCAAATTCTTACATCAAACAGCTGATTTCAAGCAATGCTAAAAATGACAGCTTAAATTTAGCGTTATCAAACAAACTGAAAAGATCTTTGGATAATGTAGCCGACAGCGATGTTCAGGTGAAAGTATTAAAAGGAGTGGTAATGATCTCTCTTTCTGATAAAATGCTATACAAAACAGGAGATTACAATGTATTACCTGCTGCACAGGAAGTGTTAGGAAAAGTAGCAAAAGTAATTAATGATTATGACAAATATTCTGTATTAATCGAAGGAAACACGGATAATGCTCCGTTAAACTCTCCGAACTTGCCGAGAGACAACTGGGATCTTTCCGCTTTGAGAGGTACTGCCGTTGCTAAAGTATTACAGACTCAGTTTGGAGTAGACCCTGCAAGGATCACTGCAGGCGGTAGATCAGAATACAATCCTAAAGCAACCAACATGAGCGTTTCCGGAAGAGCTGAAAACAGAAGAACGGAAATTATTATCATGCCTAAGCTTGATGAATTCATGAAACTAATGGACATCGCGCCGAAGAAATAATAAGAACGAACATCAATCAATAACAAATAAATCCCGAAGTAATTCGGGATTTATTGTTTTTAATCAAATTAATTCTTCTTTTTTCAATAATGAAATAATTCGCTGTAAAAATGAAGTGGATATTTCCGGCTTAGTTTTCTTCAGAGAATCAATCCTGTCTTTTGGCAGTTGATTGCTCTTTTTCTCTTGGTTAATTTGTTTGATTCCCGCATCCATTTTAGTTAGTGTTTTTACCCTGATCCAAAGGTACAGCTATTACAAACAGCAGGATATCCGTATTTTCACGGTAATTTTTATGTGCATTTACCTGCGGTACCGAATATTCGGGGATTTTTTGTCCTTTTGCGTATATTTAAGTAAATTTGAATCAACAAAATTTGTAGAATGAGCTTTTTTGAAGAAAAGAATCCGGAAATGGATCGATACCTGGAAGCCCATGCTTCGTCTGAACCTGAAATCCTGAAAAAGCTGAGAAGAGAAACTTACCAGAAAACGACTCAGCCCCACATGATCTCGGGGTACCAGCAGGGCAGGCTGCTGACGATCATTTCCCAAATGATGCGGCCGGAAAATATCCTTGAAATAGGAACTTTCACAGGATATGCCACTCTTTGCCTTGCGGCCGGACTTACCGAAAACGGCCGGATTACTACTCTTGATGTAAATGAAGACTTGGCGTATCTGCCTAAAAAATATTTTGCAGAAAGCGAACATTCTACCCGTATTGATTTCAGGCTTCAGGATGCGAAAGAATTTTTAAATGAGACCGCCCAATTCTTCGATCTCATTTTTATTGATGCTGATAAAGAAAATTATGCGGAATATTTCAGACTGATTAAACCGCGCACGAAATCGGGGTCAGTAATAATGTTCGACAACGTGCTATGGTACGGTAAAGTACTGGAAGAAAATCCGAAGCAGAAGGCTACACAGGCTATTAAAGAGCTCAATGATCTTATCGCAAAAGATGATGATTTTGAAAATCTTATTTTACCTTTGCGGGACGGTGTAAATTTTTTACGCAGAAAATAGAATAAGGCAGAGTGAAAGGTTAAAATTTATTACCTTATCCTCAATCTAAACCTTTAATAAATTATGAATAAAGGAATTTGTATTGTGACGGTAGCTCCTGTCCGTGCGGAAAGTTCAGACAAAGCTGAAATTGTGACCGAAATCCTGTTTGGCGAAAGTGCCGAAATCCTCGAAGTGAATAAAAACTGGACCAGGATAAAGATGCATTACGACGGATATGAAGGATGGATGGATACCAAACAGCTGAAACCCGTAACCGATGAAGAACTCGCTGCCAGAAAAGTAACAGTGGTGACCGAAGATTTTGCCTCCGTGATGATGAACGACGGAAAAACACTTCTTTCCATGGGTTCTGAAGTAGAATTTCCTGTCGTAGCATCCAGAAGAAGTCATAATGTGCGGGAAAGTATCGCTTTAACGGCAAAAGAATTTCTTAATGTTCCGTATTTGTGGGGCGGCAAAAGTTTTTTCGCAGTAGACTGTTCGGGATTTACGCAGCTCGTGTATAAAGTTCACAATATAAAATTACCAAGAGATACCTCGCAACAGGTGGATGTGGGCGAATCTTTAACTTTCGTTGAAGAAAGCCAGCCGGGAGATCTTGCTTTTTTTGAAAATCCTGAAGGGAAAATTATTCATGTGGGTATCATGCTGGATAACCAGAAAATTATTCATGCTTCGGGAAAAGTAAGAATTGATACACTGGATTCTACCGGGATTTTTAATAAAGAAATGAATAAACATACTCATAAATTGAGAGTGATCAAAAGCATATTGTAATTCTTAAATGAATTGAAATGGAGAATATTCTGTTGCTGATTTTTGATATTTTGAATTTTGGACTGCTTGTTTTTCTATGGTGGTTCAGCATTAAAAATTATAAAGCATTACCGGAGACGATTCCCATTCATTTCGATTTCGACGGGAAGGCAGATAATTTCGGAAATAAAAAAATTTTTTACCTGATGCCTGCTGTGCTCACCGTTATCTATTTTTTGTTTGCATTTCTTTTAAGAATTCCCGAATCAGCCAATTATCCTGTACTGATTACTGAGGAAAATGAAAATGCCCAGTTTCTGATTATGGTAATTTTTATGCGATGGCTGTTTCTTTTGGTTTCACTGATTTTCTTAAACAGTCAGGATTATATGCTGAGGTATTCAGTCAATGATCATGCAAAACCTCGGGTAGCATTTTCTACACTGCTGTTTTCCATTATCGGCAGCTTGGTCATACTGTTCATCTTTGTTGGTCTTTTTAAATAAAATTCAATTGATGGCTTTTTTCTACAACATATTTATCAGCTTATTGATTTTCGGGATGAAGATCTTTTCTTTATTTAATGATAAAGCAAAAAAAGGTGTTCTCGGAAGAAAAGAATCGTTGCAAAAAATACAATCAGGATTTTCCGCCGGCGATAAAATAATCTGGATGCATGCAGCCAGTCTGGGAGAATATGAGCAGGGACTTCCGGTTTTGGAAAAGCTGAAAGAAAAATTTTCAGATCATAAAATTCTTATCACCTTCTTTTCGCCTTCAGGATATGAAAATGTTGTGAAAAAGAAGAATATTGCGGATGTAATCTGCTATCTTCCTTTTGATGAAAAAAATAAGGTAAAAGAATTTATATCTCATCTCAATATCACTTTATTTTTCACCGTAAAATATGAATACTGGTACAATCTTCTGGAAGAGCTTAAGAAAAAAGGAACAAAAATTTATGTAATCTCTGCGCTTTTCTATGATACACAATCATTTTTTACTTCTCACGGAAAATGGTTTGTAAAACAGCTGCAGAAAAATATTGACTGGTTCTTTCATCAAACGGAAATGTCTTATGCTTTGGCTAAAAATATTGGTCTTACACAATCTTCCGTAACAGGTGATACTCGTTTTGACCGTGTAAAGCAGCTTCAAAGCCAGGATAATCATGTGCCATTTATTAAAGACTTCATCGGGCAGGATAAAGCGGTTGTTTTTGGCAGTTCCTGGCAGGCCGAAGAAAAAGTGGCCGAAGAAGTGTTGCTTGGAAGTCCTTATGCAAAACTGATTATTGCGCCACATGATCTTAAAAGAGTTCAACATCTGAAACAGATGTTCCCGGATGCTATTTTGTACAGTAGAATTAAAGAAAGTCAGATGGATTTTAAATCCCGGGTTTTAATCATCGACAATATTGGTCTCCTTTCAAAATTATATTCTTATGCAGATATTGCGGTAGTTGGAGGCGGTTTCCATAGTGCCGGACTGCACAATATTTTGGAAGCTGCAACTTTCGGAGTTCCTGTAATTTTCGGGAATCATTACCGTAAAAATCCCGAAGCAGATGAGCTGATCTCTGCAGATGGTGGGAAATCTTTTGAAAATGCCGGTTTGGCCGCAGACTTTGTAATGTTCCTCATCAATAATGAAGAAATGCTTCACGCAATGTCTGAAAAGTCCAAAAAATTTGTTGATGAAAAACCGGAATCAACAGCGTTGATTATGCAAAAGATCTTATCGTAAAAAGCCTTGGCTTTTAATTTCTTTGATAATCTGGTCGAAGTTTTCAGGGATCTTATCGCTGGTAAGCCAGTTCAAATCTATTCCGTTGTTAATGAAAAGCTTTGAAAGATAACGATTCTGAAGAATTTTGCCTTTCAGTTCATCCAGGTATTCATCAATTTCCATCCAGTAATCCACATCCAGTTTTCTGGTAAGAGTCAATGCTTTTACGGTTTTATTAATGATATAAAGGTAAAGTTTATAAACATTATCAAATCTCTGCCGGCCAAGATCTTCATTGTAATCAAGAATCTTATTAATCAGCAAAAGATTAAGACTTACTTCCCCGAATTTATCAGTAGTTATTTTAACATGTTCCGTAATTTCGGCACTTATTTTTCGGATGATGCTCAGAAAATATTTTTGATTGCTGATATATTTTGAAGAAAGTGTTACCTTTTCTTCAACAATTTCTTCCATGGCATCCCTTTTATTGTCAGTGGTTTCAGGATCAATCAATTCGAAATATAATTTTTTAGACAGAAGTTTATCTTTTTTTAATAATCTGAAAATAAGCTTGTCTTTTTCTGATGGAGAAAAATTACTGAGAGCAGCCTTGAATTCTTTTGAATATTCCATTTTTAAATTTAATTAAAAATTTTCGAATATTTTAAAACTCCGTTCAATGCCCAGTTTGCAGTATAGTATAAAGATTTGATCGTAGAAAACCCCATAAAATCTTTGTAAACCAGGTATTGATCTTTAATGATGTTTTTTTTCTTTCGGGAAATACTGTTCTGGCGCATTCTGTATTTGGCAAGTGTTTTCTGTAAAGGATAGCCTTTCGGAATTTCCTTCAGGAGATTCAGCCACATCACATGATCTTCACGTTTGCTTTTTATCGGGAAAAAGAATTTTCCTACTCGTTTTGTGTCGTACATCGTTGATACAGGAGCCAGTCGGCAGGTTTTAAGTAGATTTGAAAAGGTTACAATTTTATCAGCATGAAAATCTTTCAATACAGGCTGCATGGTATACTCGTCACACCTTGAATAATTGCAGTAGACGAGTTCTGCTTTATATTTCTGCATGTAATTAATCATGGTTTCAAGATATTCCGGATGCCAAAGATCATCGGAATCAAGAAATGCGATATATCTTCCGTTGGCTCGCGCAAGGCTTTTATTTCTTGCATTGCCTGCTCCTCCATTTTGCTCCAGAACCTGAAGTTTTATTCGGGGATCATCATATTTTTGTATAATTGTAACAGTATTATCCCGGGATAGATCATCTGTAATCAGCCATTCCCAGTTTTCGTAAGTCTGGCCAAGCACACACTGTATGGTTTCCTCGATAAATTCTTCCGAATTGTATGAGGGTGTAATAATGGAAACAAGTTCTTTCATCTGTGTAGATAATTATAAAAATTTTTTTTCAAAAAAATGCCATGAACATATCCCTACTGCAACAACAAGCAGCATGCAGACAACTGCCATTATATAAGGATTGTAATCCTGGAAAAATCCAAGTGTGGTAAAAACACGGATAATAGGAAAATGGAAAATGTAAATCCCGTATGTGAAGTCTCCGTACTTGCCGAAATTATTTAAAAACGGAAAAGAGTAAGCAATATATAATACAATAACGCCGATCATCATGGGAGAAAATAATTTAATGTTAAAAATAAGATCAATCCACACTGTGATGATGGCAATTATAAAAAGGGTATTTTTGTGCTTTATAAAATAATTGAAATTAAAATAGATCAGCATTCCCGGAATGAAATAGGAGAGTGATCCCGGAAGCTGTTTGGCAGCAGACATTTTATCTAATGATTCGAAATAATTAAGATAAATAAGAGAGAGAAAATACATAATCACCAAGCTGGTGTTTCTGTACTTGTTATTCTTTCCGAACAATAGAAAAAGTAAAGGAACGCAGAAGTAATAGGACATTTCCACCTTCAGGGTCCATAGTGCTCCGTTTACCGCCTGATTCCCGAAGACGCCTGGCAACCATGGTGCTTTGAAGTTCAGAAATAAAGAATTCCAGAAAAGATATTTATAAACCTGGAGATTGCTGAAATATTCAGTATAAGAATAAGTACTTACAAGGCTTAATAAAACGGCGCACAGAAAAACGACCAACAGATAGGCAGGAACAATTCTTCTGATTCTTTTATTCAGATAACTTTTTAACCCTGAAGAACGCTCGTAGCTTCTCGCAATAAGAAAACCGCTTACTACAAAAAAACCGAAAACCGCTATTTCAATGGGACTGTAATGAAGGATCTCCAGTTCTTTGGAAGCACTTAACGTTCCAAGGTGCCCCACGAAGACAATGAAGGCAAGGAGAACGCGGATAAAATCGAAATTATTTTTCGTTATCATTTGTGTTGTTTTATACAAAAATAACTTTTTCCTACAATATAGATACCTCTAAGCCTCAATATTTTTAAAAATAACTAAGTTTGTAATTATTTTTTGCAAAATATTATTAAATAAATCAAAAAAATTATAATTTTAGCACTTGAAAAATTTGATACATGAAGAAATTAGCATTACTATTTGCAGGTCTATCTTTATTCGTAGCGACGGGATGTAATAACGACGACGATAACACCATGGAATATCCAATCGTGGGAACGTGGCAGCCTATGAAAGTGGTTGTAACCAGTGTCCCTATAGGAGATGATCCTGTTTCAGATGCCATTACTTTTGATACGGACTGTCAGAAGACATCAAGATGGGTGTTTGCGGCAAGCTCGGGAAAAAGAACCGAAAACGGAGACGGAGCTACACCTGGGACCTGTCAGCCTACTTTTGACAGAACCTTTACCTACACCTATGATAAAGACAGTAAAGCTATTCAGGTAAAATACCAGGGGATTGTGGAGCCGGATAAAGGAAGCGTGGTTACCCTTAATGAAACGACCATGAATGTTAAATTTGAAGATACTTCAGATCCTACTGAATACAAGTCACTGACCTATACTTTAAAGAGAATTCCTCAATAATAAAAGTTTTTCTTTCATTAAAAGCTTAAAATCTCATCCCCGGATGAGATTTTGTTTTTTTTATATTTAATTCAAAATTAATTCTATTTCTCCTAAAATCATTATTTTTGTGATTCTTGATTTTTAGAGTTAAAAGAATTTAATCTAATATATCTAAGTCTAACATCTAACATCTAATTATAAAAGTGTTTTACGATCATCAGCAGATAGAAAAAAAGTGGCAGAAATACTGGGAAGAGAATCAAACCTACAAAACTTCCGACAGTACTGATAAACCTAAATTTTATGTTCTCGATATGTTTCCCTATCCATCGGGCGCAGGACTTCACGTGGGACATCCTCTTGGATATATTGCATCGGATATTTATGCGAGATATAAAAGACATCAGGGATTCAATGTGCTACATCCGGTAGGCTATGACAGCTTCGGGCTTCCTGCTGAGCAGTATGCCATACAGACCGGACAGCATCCTGCCGTAACGACTAAAAAGAATATCAACAGATACGAAGAGCAGCTTAGAAAAATAGGTTTTTCTTTCGATTGGAGCAGGGAGGTAAGAACATCAGATCCTTCTTATTATAAATGGACGCAGTGGATTTTTATTGAACTGTTTCATTCATGGTACAATAAAAATACAGACAAGGCAGAACCGATTTCCACTTTGATCAAACATTTTGAACATAAAGGCACCCAAGATTTAAATGCCAATCAAACCGAAGACCTTCATTTTACGGCAGAAGAATGGAATACGGCTTCCGAAATAGATAAAGAAGATATTCTTCTAAATTATCGTCTGGCATACAGAGCGGAAACTACCGTAAATTGGTGTCCTGCACTTGGAACGGTATTGGCAAACGATGAGGTAAAAGATGGCAAGTCCGAAAGAGGAGGTTTTCCGGTGTTTCAAAAGAAAATGATGCAGTGGAGCATGAGAATTTCCGCGTACTCTGAGAGATTATTGCAGGGTCTGAAAGGCCTTGACTGGCCACAGCCATTAAAAGATTCTCAGGAATACTGGATCGGAAAATCCCAGGGAGCTCAGGTGAAATTTGAAATTGAAAGTCATCCTGATGAAGTTATTGAAGTATTTACCACAAGACCGGACACTATTTTCGGGGCAACTTTTATGGTGTTGGCTCCGGAAAATCCTTTGGTAGAAACCATCACCACTCCGGAACAAAAAGCTGAAGTTGACGGGTATATAGAAGAAACGTCCAAAAAAACGGAAAGAGACCGTATGGCAGATGTGAAAAATGTTTCAGGAGCTTTCACGGGAAGTTATGTTCTAAATCCGTTCAGCAATGAAAGGATGCCGGTTTATATTTCAGATTATGTTTTGATGGGTTACGGAACAGGAGCTGTAATGGCAGTTCCGGCTCACGATGAACGCGATCACAGATTTGCAAAGAAATTTAATTTAGAAATTAAAAAGGTTGTAGAAACCGATGAAGATATTCAGGAGAAATCTTTCGATTCTAAAGATTCCGTATGTGTAAACTCGGATTTTTTAAACGGACTGAAATATGACGAAGCAAAAGCACTGATTATTTCTGCCATCGAAAAAAGAGGAATCGGGCATGGTACTACCAATTACAGGCAGCGTGACGCGATCTTCTCCAGACAAAGATATTGGGGCGAACCGGTTCCTATATATTATAAGGATGGAATGCCGTACACTTTGCCAACCTCTGCATTACCTTTGGAACTTCCTGAAGTTGAAAAATATTTACCGACGGAAGACGGAGATCCGCCATTGGGAAATGCAAAAACTTTTGCGTGGGATGAAGTCAATCAAAAAGTGGTTGATACGGATCTTATTGATGAAAAAACAATTTTTCCTTTAGAGCTATCGACGATGCCGGGTTGGGCAGGAAGCTCATGGTATTTTTTACGATACATGGACCCGCATGACGAAAATGTTTTTGTTAAAAAAGACCTGGCTGATTACTGGGGCCAGGTTGATCTGTACATCGGAGGAAGCGAGCATGCGACCGGACATTTGTTGTATTCAAGATTCTGGAACATGTTTTTAAAGGACAGAGGATATATTAATCATAATGAACCTTTTCAGAAGCTGATCAATCAGGGGATGATTTTGGGAATGAGCGCGTTTGTGTACAGGATAAACCCTGCTTTAATTTCGATTAATGTGAATATAGATGATTCTTTTAAAAAAAGGATTGAAAACTTCCCATTACAAATTTTTGCTTCTAAGAATCTAATAAAGAATAATAAGTTAGATTCTTCTTGTCAAGAATATAAAAAAGCCACAGAAATATTTTTTGATTGGTTAAAAAATCAAAATGACTATATTTCTAATGAAGAATCTGTAGAGCTTGTAATTTTTGAGACAAATAAAATCCACGTCGATGTATCCTTATTAAAAGGAACATCCGATGAATTGGATACGGAAGCATTTAAAGCCTGGAGACCGGATTATGCTGATGCAGAATTTATTTTTGAGAAAGACGGAAGATTTATCACAGAACGTGAAGTTGAAAAAATGTCCAAATCAAAATACAATGTTGTAAATCCGGATGATATCTGTAATGAATACGGAGCAGACGGATTAAGATTGTATGAAATGTTCCTGGGACCATTGGAGCAATCCAAACCCTGGAACACACAGGGATTGAGCGGCGTTTACGGTTTCCTTAAAAAATTCTGGAATTTGTATTTTAATGGCGAAGTTTTTGAAGTGTCAGATGAAGAGCCTACAAAAGCGGAATACAAAGTTTTGCATACCTTGATAAAGAAGGTTGTTTATGATATTGAGAACTTCTCTTTCAATACGTCTGTGTCATCATTTATGATTGCAGTGAACGAATTGCAAAAAATAAAATGCAACAAACGCAATATTTTGGAACCTTTGGCCGTTATCATTTCTCCGTATGCGCCACACATCTGTGAGGAACTTTGGAGTCTGCTCGGTCATACAGCTTCAATTGAGTTTGAAAAATTCCCTGTATTGAACGAGGATTACCTGGTAGAAGATGAGATTGAATATCCGATCAGTATTAACGGAAAAACAAAACATAAACTGGCATTATCTGCTCAGCTTTCAGCTAAAGATGTTGAAGATTTAGTAATGAAAGATGAAAAAATTCTACAGTTTCTGGAAGGAAAAACACCGAAGAAAATTATTGTGGTGCCGGGAAGGATTGTGAACATTGTAATTTAAATAAAAATTAACATTGGCAAATTAAAAAAAATAAAGGTGCAATCTTTTTAAATTTTTAACGTAATTGATGAATTTAATAATTATTGCCAAAAAAAGAGAAAATAATTATAATATCGAAATCGTATTAAATTTTTATTATCAAAAAAAACAGAAATGTTTATTTGAGACTCTTGCATTTTAATTAATTTTGCCTTTAATTTACACCTTGTAAAATTTTAAAACAATATAATTTAGTTAAATATGGAAATGAATGTTTCAAAAAATGATGAGCAAGTAGTTGCTAGAAAAGCGGGAGGTTTAAACCCAGCTGTTATTATTCCTATTATCTTAGCTATAGGAATTTGTATTTATTTATTCGTTTTGGGTAGCCCTGGAAATTTTAAAGATGCTGAAAAATTAGGCTCAGGATCTGTAGCGTTTTCAGATGTTGATGGAAAAGACATTCACCCAGATTCTTTCTTAGGTATTATCTACAAAGGAGGAGTTATCGTTCCAATCTTGATTACTTTCATGCTAACCGTAATCGTGTTCTCAATTGAAAGAGCTTTAGTTTTAGGTAGAGCAGCTGGAAAAGGGAACTTGGATAACTTCGTAATTCAGGTAAGAAGCTTATTGAACCAAAACAAAATTGATGAAGCTTTAGAAGAGTGCGACAGACAGCAAGGTTCTGTTGGAAACGTAGTGAAAGAAGGTCTTACTACTTACAAAGCTTTATCTCACGATACTACGCTTAACAAAGAGCAAAAAATGGTAGCGCTTAACAAAGCAATTGAAGAAGCTACTACTCTTGAGATGCCAATGCTTGAGAAAAACATGATGATCCTTTCTACTTTAGGTACTGTTGCAACGTTAGTAGCGCTTTTAGGTACGGTAATCGGGATGATCAAGGCATTCTTCGCATTAGGTTCTGGAGGAGGTACTCCGGATGCTGCTGCACTTTCTACTGGTATCTCTGAAGCCTTGATTAATACAGCTTTAGGTATCGGTACTTCAGCAATCGCTATCATCCTTTATAACTTCTTTACTTCTAAAATAGACGGATTAACTTATAAGATTGACGAAATCGCAATGAGTATCCAACAGTCTTTCGCTGAATTCAACTAAGAATTTCCAGCAAAGAATTGCACTAAGTAAAAAGAAGTCTAATTAAAAATTATTAATAATAATGGCGAGAGTCAAACCAAAAAGACATGGGGTAGTTACGGATATGACGGCAATGTGTGACGTTGCATTCCTACTGCTTACATTCTTTATCTTGACCACTCAGTTTAAAAAACCTGATGTGGAGCAGATTAAACCGCCATCTTCAATATCAGAGAAGTTACTTCCTGATGCAAGTTTGATGACCATCAACGCTACACCGGACGGGAAATTCTATTTCCAGCCAGTAGAAAATGCAACAGAGAGATTACAGCTTTTAGACAATATGGGTAAAAAGTACGGAGTTACTTTTGACAATAAAGAAAAAGCTGCATTCCAGAAAGTACAGGCTATCGGGGTTCCTATGAACCAGCTGAAAAGCTATCTTGATTTGCCAGATGACGCGCAGAAAAATTTCAAGAGTCCTACAGGGATTCCTATGGATAGTACAAATAAGCAATTGGTAGACTGGGTAAAAGAAAGTCTTGCCGTTAATCCTGATTATAAATTGGCGATTAAAGGAGACGTTACTACAGAATATCCTAAAGTTAAAAGCTTATTTGAGGGTTTAAGAGATATTGATTTTCTTAAATTTTGGTTGATTACATCACAAGAAGGTAAACCTAACGAATAATATCGATTAGAAATGGCAGAAGTACAAGTACAGGAAAAAGGCGCCAAAGGCGGCAAGGTACGTTCCAAGAAACAGAGTACCAGAGTCGATATGACTCCGATGGTGGACTTGGGTTTTCTATTGATTACCTTCTTTATGTTCACAACCACATTCTCTAAACCGAATGTAATGGATTTGGGTCTTCCGGCAAAACCGAAAGAAAAAGACAAAAAACCACCTCCAACAGAAATTAAACTTTCTAATTCTATTTCTTTATTATTAGGTAAAGACAATAAGATCTTTTGGCATCAACAGGATAATACATCCTTAACAGATCAGAATCTTAATGAAACGACTTTTGATAGAGAGGGAATCAGAAAAGTTATTGAGCAGGCAAAAGCAAATGCAGCTGATAAATCCAAATTTACCGTGATTATCAAGCCTACTGACGATGCTGTATATAAAAACTTTGTAGATATTCTTGACGAAATGGCAATTACCAAAAGTGAACAGTACGGGGTTACCGATCTTAAGCCTTGGGAAAAAGCTATTTATGATAGAAAAGTTGGGAATTCTGGTGCTGCTGCAGCACCGGCTACTAAGTAACTTAAACCATAAAATTGTAAATCTATGGCAAATGAAAATGTGTACGATCCAAATCTTACTTTAGATGAGATTGTATTTGAAAATAGAAACAAAGAATATGGTGCATACGATCTAAGACATCAGTATCCTAGGCTGCTGACAAAATCTTTTATCGTTGGAACAGCAATATTCCTTGTTGCGGCATTGTCTCCTTTTATTTATCTTACCATTAAAAGATTAACTGAACCGCCTAAACAAGAAGTAAAGGCGGATTTAGTGGAAATCCTTCAGGAAGATAAAATTATTGAGCAGCCAAAAGAAGAAGAACCACCTCCACCACCTCCACCACCAAAAGAGGAGGAAAAAATTGAAATTATTCAGAACGTGGTTCCGGAGCCTGTAAAAGCTCCGAAAATTGAAACTCCACCGCCTCCAATTTCTAAACAGTTAGAAACAACAACTGGTCTGGTAAATCAGGAAGGGGTAAAGGCTCCGGCTTATACTCCACCGCCACCACCGCCATCAACAGGTACAAAAGCTTCAACAGCTGAGGTTAAACCTCAGGTATCTAATGACGTTTATGAATCCGTTGATCAACCGGCAGACTTTAGTGGAGGGGGACTTAATGGTTTTAGATCTAAATTCACGAATAATTTTGACAGTTCTTCATTAGAAGGTGAAGGTACTTTAAGTACGGAAATTACTTTCGTTGTTGAGAGAGACGGTTCATTAAGCCAGATTAAGGCAACGGGACCTAATTCAGATTTCAACAGAGAAGCTGAAAGAACGGTTAAAAGTATAAAAATCAAGTGGAATCCAGGTAAAGTTAACGGACAGCCGGTTCGTTCTCGTTTCAGATTCCCTGTTAAGATGAATTTTGAATAATTCTATCTTTAAATAATAATTAAAAAGAGAAGCATATGCTTCTCTTTTTATTTTTTTTGGTATTTTTGTTATATGATGTTCAATTGGTTATCCCTCATTACGGGATTGTTTTATATCGTTTTGGGAATTGTAGTTATTCTTTACAAATTCTTTTTCACCGTTCTGGACCCCGGTGTGGCATATGCATTAGGAATATTGCTTATCCTGTACGGTATTTTCAGAATTTACAGAGCGATTACAAAAATTAAAAGTTCAGGAAATGAAGAATAGTATTAAACTTATAATGCTGCTTTTCATTAGCATAATAGCAATAGGTTGTAAAAAAGAAGAAAGTTCCCCATCTTATAATAAAGGGGAAATGACGATTCTTACCGATGAATCGTTTAAAAGTGTTACGGAAGCTTTGGCAGAAGGATATATGATTAATTATCCTGAAACAAAAATAAAGGTTGTCACCAAAAAGGAAGATCTTGGTTTCCTTGATCTCTTACATGATAAAGCAAGAATTGTGGTTATGTCAAGAGATTTGTCACCCGAAGAAATTAAAACCTACGAAGAACAGGTTGAGCTTAAATTTTTACCTTCAAGATTTGCAGCAGACGCCGTTGTTTTTGTTGTTCCTAAAGATTCTCCTAAAGAAAGCATTTCTATGGAAGAAATTGAGCAGGGAATGCAATCAGATGATAAAAAGTTTATTTTCGACGGAACAAATTCCAGTAATTTAAATTTTGTTGCCCAAAAGATCAAAAAAGAGCCTAAGAATTTAAAATTCTCTGTTATCCCCGGTAATAAGAATATTATTGAAGAACTCAATAAATATCCTGATAAAATCGGTGTTATCGGTCTCAATACTTTTAGCCGACCTTATGATAAAGAATCAGAGCAGCTGAGAGACATGGTCAAAATACTTCCTGTAGAATATAAAGGAAAACAATACAGCACAGACTTTGAAAATCTTCGTAAAATGAATTATCCTTTCACCAGAATTTTGTATTTTTTAACAAATGAAGGTAATTTTAATATTGCAAATGGTTTTATAAGGTATTCCTGTACGCAGCTTGGCCAGATGATTGTTCAGAAGGAAGGTTTGCAGCCTTACAATCTGTATAGAAGGGAAGTACAGATGCGTTAAAATATATTAAATTAACTTCTTACCCCAAAATAAATCCTTATTTTGGTCTGGAAATTGTGTACAATATAAATTGAATTAGATTAGAAATATAAAATGAGAGATATAATGAATATGAATGTAAAGAAGATTGCTTTTGGAGCGGCAGTGGTATTTTTCACCAATTTTGCTTTCGCGCAAACCGTACAGGATGGTATCAATAGTATGGATAGTGATAAATATGCTCAGGCAAAAGCCAATTTCACCAACATGATTACATCGGCACCTACTGCCGAAAACTATTTTTACCTTGGAAATACATATCTAAAGCAGGGAGAGCCAGACTTTGCGGCAGCTACAGACAATTTCAATAAAGGTCTTGCAGCTGATAAAAAAAGTTATTTAAACAGAATCGGTTTAGCAGCCGTTAAACTCGGAAAAGGAGATAAAAATGCAATTGCAGAAATTCAGAGTATTGTTTCTGACTCTAGAGAAAAAGATGCAGAAGTATTATTCAGAGCTGCAGAAGCACTAACTTTATTTGAAAAGAACAATTCTCCTGATTTAGCAATTCAGTATCTAAATAAAGCAATTGAAAGAGCGTCTAAAAAAGAAGTTCCTGCACATTATTATTATACTTTAGGTGATGCCTACAGATTAAAAAGAATGCCGGGTGATGCGATGACAGCCTATGACAAGGCGCTTCCTTTAGCTAAAAATAAAGCTTCCGTTTATACGAGAATGGGGACATTATGGATGGCTGCACAACAATGGCAGCAAGCTAAAACAAGCATTGATAAAGCTATTGCAACAGATCCTACCTATGCTCCGGCTTATAAAGCTCTAGCAGCATATGATATCAGATATCAGCAAAATGCGAAAGCAACACAGGATCTTATCAATTATACTAAATATGCGGATGAAGATCCATATACACAGCTGGAAATTGCAAAACTTTATTTTACAAATGAAGATTATGCAAATTCTAAGCAGGTTTTAGATAAGATTTTCGATAAAATTAATGATCCAATTAAGTTTAAGTTAAGAGCTTATCAATTGTATGCAGATGGGAAATATAATGAAGCAAAGCAAAATATTGATAATTTCGTTTCTCAGGCTGATAAATCAAGAGTACAGCCTGCAGATCAGGGATTGATGGGATTAATTGCTGCCGGATTGGCTAAAACTGAAACGGATGCTGCTAAAAAAACAGCATTAACAACAGAAGCACAGCAAAAAATTGCGATCGCAAAAGCCGCAAAGGACGAAACAATGAAATGGGATATGGAGCTTGCCAAAATCGCGGGTGGAGGAGCTTCCCAGTCTGATATTGATGCAGGACCAACAAATCCTGTTATTGAAGGACTAAAACAAAAAGTTGCTGCTAATGCTCAGGATTCGGATTCTTTGTTTAAGTTAGCAACTGCTTACCAAGATGCAAAAAACTGGAATGGAGCTATCCAAACGTGGCAGAAAATGACTGCGCTTCTTCCTGACTGGGCACCCGGTTATTACAGCTTAGGGTATTCTTATCAGCAGGCTGGTAACAATGATGCGGCAAAAATTGCTTATGAAAAATTCATTAGTACAGTAAAACCGGCAGATCAGGAAGCTAATAAGCAGACACTTTCTTACGCATATTTTGCTGTCGCATATATGAGTAAAGATTCTGATCTTGCAAAAGCTAAAGATTATGTTGCAAAATCCGTTCAGTTAGATCCTACGTATCAGGACGCTGTTAAACTGAATGCAGAAATTAATAAATAATTTATTCTTAAATAATTATAAGACTTCCCAATCGTAATGTTTGGGAAGTTTTTATTTAAATCATATCTTTGAGTGTATGAAAATAGATATATTAGCTTTTGGTGCGCATCCGGACGATGTAGAATTAGGGTGCGGCGGAACAATCGTTAAAATGGTTTCTGAAGGTAAGATATGTGCTATTGTTGATCTTACCAGAGGAGAACTTGGTACAAGAGGAACTGAAGAGACAAGAAAAGCGGAAGCACACCATGCTGCAAAAATACTAGGTGTTGTTGCAAGAGAAAATCTGGGTATGAAAGACGGTTTTCTGGAAAATTCTGAAGAATACCAGATGAGAATCGTAAAAATGATTCGTAAATACAGGCCGGAAATCGTTTTAGCCAATGCAATTGATGACAGGCACCCGGATCATGCAAAAGGAGCGAAATTAGTATCGGATGCATGCTTTTTAGCAGGGTTGAGAAAGATAGAGACGGTTCTTGAAGGTGAAAATCAGGAAGCCTGGAGACCGAAACATATATTCCACTATATACAATGGAAAAATATTGAGCCTGAATTTGTGATTGATATTTCTGAACATCTGGATAAAAAGATCGAAGCGTGTATGGCCTTTAAAACCCAGTTTTATGATCCCACTTCTAAAGAACCGGAAACACCAATCACCTCAAAAGATTTTTATGAGAGCTTAACGTACCGCGCTCAGGATTTGGGAAGACTTTCGGGAGTGACTTATGCTGAGGGATTTACGTCTGAGAAGCTGATTGCGATGAAAAATTTTGACGGAATTGTTTGGTAATTAAAAAATCTTTCCTATATTTGCACTCACAAAACGGTGATTGTAGCTCAGTTGGTTAGAGCGTCGGATTGTGGTTCCGAAGGTCGTGGGTTCGAGACCCATCATTCACCCAAAACACAGTATCCTGCTTATAGTAAGCAGGATATTTTTTTATGATTCTTTTATAGAGTTATTTTTCCATATTTTTCTTAATTTTTTATATCTTCTATCTAAGTACCTAATAACAGGCTCTTCAGCATTTATAATAGATAAAGAATGCGACTTGCAAACTTGGAAAATAGAATCTTCAAACTAGTTTTCAAATCTTTAATGAAATTAAAACTACTTCTGAATTATCTGGTTGATTAATATTTTCTCTTTAGGTACAATTAAAATTCTTTCTTCTTCTATTGTTAGGAAAAGTAAATCAAAAAATATAAATTAATTATTGTAAAATTATAAGTATTTATAAATATTAATATGACCGTAAAATTATTTTATACTTTAATTATTTTTAAACATAACTAAATATAAGAGTTTGTTTAGCTTAACTGTAATATGTTGTAATTCAAGATATTATTTTTTTTTACCATTAAAAAAAATATATTTGCAAAAAAAATACATTTAGTGAAAAAAATATTATTTACGATAAGTTCTCTTGTTGTTACATTCTCATCAGCACAAGCATGGAATATATCAGGAAACAACGGAACAAATCCGTCTACTAATTTCTTAGGGACTATAGATGCTCAACCTTTAATATTTAAAACAAATAATTCTGAAAAGGCAAGAATTACCCTTAATGGCAACGTAGGAATAGGAACGACAAATCCCCAAGAAAAATTGGAAATAAATGATGGATTTGTTACTGCGAAAAATTCCAATGTTGCTGTAACCCCAACAAATAAAGTTGGATTTCGCATAAATGAATTAGGTAATGATATTTTTGAAATGTCCTACGCAAGAGACGGTCTCGGAATCTTGAAAATGAAAACGTTTGTGGATAATCCTATTTCATTTGGTACGACTAATACAGAAAGAATGAGGATTACATCTAATGGCAACGTAGGAATAGGAACGACAAATCCCCAAGAAAAATTGGAAATAAATGATGGATTTGTTACTGCAAAAAATTCCAATGTTGCTGTAACCCCAACAAATAAAGTTGGATTTCGCATAAATGAATTAGGTAATGATATTTTTGAAATGTCCTACGCAAGAGACGGTCTCGGAATCTTGAAAATGAAAACGTTTGTGGATAATCCTATTTCATTTGGTACGGCTAATACAGAAAGAATGAGGATTACATCTAATGGCAACGTAGGAATAGGAACAACAAATCCACAAGCTAAATTGGATGTAAATGGAGAAGCAAGAATTCTTCATGGGCTGGATATTTATGATGAAAGTGTTAATGGTTCTAATCTCAGAATATCGGGTAATGGTGGGTATATTCCATCAGGGATAACATTTACAGATACATCATACAATCAGGCAGGCCAAGTTGCAAGATGGTCCATTTGGAAAGGAAATACTTGGGCCAAAGGATTAGGATTTATGCGCTATGATGCGGTTAGTCCTTGTGGAACAGGGATTTGTGATGTTCCATTTTTCTTGGCAGATACAGGTAATGTAGGGATAAATAATACATCGCCAGTAGCTAAATTGGATGTAAATGGAGACGTCAGAATAGCAAATATTCCTGCTTCCACATCTTCTACAGACCAGCCATTAGTGATTGATGCGCAGGGATTTGTGAAGAAAGGTTCAGCAGCTAATGGAAATATGCCTCTTTCTGAAAAGCAAATAGTTAATGCAAGAGCTACAGGTTATGCTATTATAGCAGCTAAAAACCCAGGAATTAATTTTCCTGTTTTCGTAATCCCATGGGATGGTGTGAATACGTTGGAATATAATGCTAATAACCAAATTGATCCTTCATGGCATCCTCAGGTTGTTATTAAAGGAAATTATTTTAATCAGCCTTTTGATGGTAGTGATTTTAGTATTTATAGCTCATTTGTCACAAGCCAAAGTGATTTTGATTTATATAAATCTACAGGTACTCAATGGTGGATCGTTTGTAGTACATTACCTTCTTTTAGTAAAAGCATTACATCTAATGAAAATACAGGTAATGTTGCCATTACTAATAAATTAGAAGCAAAAGAAATAAAAGTTACTCTTACTCCTACAGCAGATTTTGTTTTTGAAAAGGATTATGGTTTGCCAAAACTTGAAGAAGTTGAGAAATTTATAAAAGAAAACAAACATTTACCAGAAATCGCTTCTGCAAAAGAAATGGAGAAAGAAGGGGTAAATATCGGAGAATTTCAAATTAAGTTGCTTCAAAAAATTGAAGAACTTACATTATATTCTATTGATCTTAACAAAAAAAATAAAGAGCAAGAAGTCTTAATTAAAAGTCAGGCAGATATTCTTAAATCTTTACACGAAAGATTAGAGAAAATAGAAAAAGTAAAACAAAAGTAACCCTAAAATATTTCCGATGCATAGAATTTACCAAAAATCAGTTTTTGGAGTTTCCGTATTGTTTTTCATATCTGTTTTTTCTCAAGATAATAATGATATTAATAATAGATTAATAGAGGATCAGAAAAAATTTCAATCAGAAATAGCAAAAAGAGAAAGTAACCAAAGGCAAGATGTAGAACGGTTAAAATCATTAGGCTTTCCTGAATTTATAAGTAAAGATGGAAATGATAAACAATTAATCGGCTCCGATGAAAATGGAAAACCAATGTATTATACTACATTAAATGCAGGGGCGGCACAGATGACAAAAGCCAATATATTGTATGCCGGAGGAAGTGCGGGGTTAAATATTTCAGGACAAAATATGGTCATAGGACAATGGGATTATTCGAAACCAAGAACTACTCATGAGCTGCTGTCCGGTAAAATTACCTATAATTCTTCACAAAACCAGACTATAACAAGGCATAGTACAAATATTGCCGGAACAATGGTTGGAAATAATGGAGAAGCTGAAGCAAAAGGAATTGCTTTTAATGCTACACTTCACGCATATGATTGGGTAAATGATGTATCGGAAATGCTTAATGAAGCCTATACTCCTAATAACACCGCTGGTATTTTGGTTGCTAACAACAGCTACGGTTTAGATCCATTATACCTTCAGACTTATCAGTTTGGTAAATATAATGCGACTGCACAGTCTTGGGATAATCTTATGTATCTACGTCCCTACCTACAGATTGTTAAAGCTGCTGGTAATTCTCGTGAAATAGATCCCAATATTGTTCCTCAGGTAACTGCGAAAGGTGGATATGATTTACTTGAAGGTGCCGGGATTGCAAAGAATGTGCTTGTTGTTGCTTCGGCAAAAAAGAACCTTAATATGAACTCTGACGAAGATTTTGATATTTCTTCATTCAGCAGTTATGGTCCAACTGACGACGGCAGGATAAAGCCAGATTTATGTGCACCTGGAGAAACGATATATTCATCCATTGAGACATATGATTCAGCGTATGGGACCTATAAAGGAACCTCATCTGCTACAGCAGTTGTTTCGGGAATTATTACTTTATTACAACAATATTATAAATCTGTAAGTCCTTCTCAAAGCTATATGCAATCTTCCACAGTTCGGGCTTTGCTGGCTCATACCGCAAACGATAAAGGAACGGAGGGGCCGGATTATATTTACGGATGGGGAATGGCAGACTCGAAAAGAGCTGTTGCAGCCATACACGACAATATAGAAGGAATTATTGGTGACTATAAGAAATCCACATTAATAAAGGAAATTTCGCTTAATCAGGGAAATAAATACACATTATATGTGGTTCCTTTAGATATTACACAACCTCTTTCAGCCACTATATCCTGGACCGATCCTCAGGGAAATCTTGTAAATAATACCGTAGATCTTTCTACTCCTAATTTAGTTAATGATCTTGACCTGAAAATTGTTAAAGTCAATTCGAACGGTACCGAAACTGTTTATTATCCGTGGAAATTAGGAGGAATGAATAATCTCACGGCTGCTGCAACAAAAAACTCCCCTAATAATGTAGATACTATTGAAAGGGTAGATATTAAAAATCCTACAAAAGATACTTACAAAATTATTATATCTCCTAAAACAAGTACAACTCCACTACTTCCAAGTGGTGTTCAGAACTTTTCTATTGTAGTTTCTAATGTAGATTTCTGTTATAAAGAAGATCTTAAAATATTAACCAGTCCGGTTGATGACATCAGTACTCCGCAAACTATTTGGGCAAAACAAATTGTAGCAAGTAATAAAATTATTGCTCCTGTACAAAATGTAGAATACATTGCTTCAAAAGATATCATATTAAAACCAGGCTTTCAAGCAGAAAATTCTTCAGGTTTTCATGCAATTATTACTCCGTGTTTTGATATCATTTCAGCATTTAGATATATTGCACAAAAACGAGTTTCAGATGAGGGTATACTTCCGGAAGCAATAAAAACCGGAAGCAATTTTACAATTTTTCCGAATCCTTCAAAGCAAGAGGCGCATATCAAGTTCAGATTAGAAAATGCATCAGCTGTAAAAATTTCAGTATATGATGCTTCCGGGAAAATTATTTTCGTGAATCAGAGTAATGAAGCCTTTCCAAAAGGTGAATATTTAAAAACAATTGATGTGAGCCAGTATGCTTCCGGAATTTATCTGGTTAGCTTAGAGTGTAATGACTTTAAAGAAACTAAAAAACTGATTAAAAAATAAATCTCTGAGAATCAAATGTGCCGCTAATGTGTGCAAAAAAAATATCCAGAAGATTCTCATCGATTCCAAAATAAACACTTATGACGAAAAAAATATTTTTCTTTTTTCATATCCTTTTATTGGATATGTGTTTTGCCCAGTCTCCCGGTGGTGTTTCGGGAGTGAGTGTTTGGTTTAAAGCTAATTCTGCTCAAACTCCTGCTTTAAGCTATCAGGATTATAGTGGCAATCAACATGAAATTAAAGCGATATCTACGCAGAATCAACCTAATTATACATTATTTAATTATAATGAAAGTCTGGATTTTGACGGGGTAGATGATTATCTGAAATTCCCCTATCTGATGGAAACGATGGATAAAACTACCTTTTTTACGGCATATCAAAATCAGAATACGTCTACGGAAACGGCTATGTTTACTTCAGAAAAGTCGTACGAAAAGGAAATGTATTTCGGCACAAAAAATATTTTCAGATATAATAATGAGCAGCTTAATTACATCAATATCAATACGATAGATGATCTTCCTTCTTTCAGTATGTATACGAGATTCGGAGTTCCATCAGAAAAGATCAATTCAGTTATAGGAAGGACAGGAGTATCTTCTATGTATGTGGGAAAAGATATAAGAAATACAGCCTGGCAAAATTTTAAAGGAAAACTTCCCGAATTTTTCATATACCGTAAAATTCTTACTCAGAATGAAAGAAACCGGGTGAATTCCTATCTGGCTGTAAAATATGCAGTTACAATGCCGTTTACAGAATATTATAACTCTAAAAGTAAAAAAATATGGAAGCAGGATGATTTTACTGATTATCCTGCAAACATTGCGGGAATTGCCAGAGACAAATACTCAAACTTATACCAGAAACAAGCTACAAGTTCTTCAGAAAATAAGAGGTTAATTATTGCGGCAAAGAAATTAGCTATAGATAATAATAGTAATGATGCAGATTTTCCTGATCAGAGTTTTCTTGTATGGGGGGACAATAAAGAGCAGTTATTATTAGATACTCCTACTTTCGGATATCAGCTATTTAAAAGAAAATGGAAAGCAAGATTTTCAACAGAGACTTCACAGACGATACCTACTGAAGTTGTTTTTTCCGTTAAAAATATACTTACTATACCTGCGGATAAAAAAGTATGGTTGTTTATTGATAAAACAGGGCAAGGAAATTTCAATTCCTCAAACGTAGAGGTATTTCCTATGGATTATGTAGATGCAGATCAAAATGTTCATTTTAACAATATTATTTTCGATCAGGATTTATCAGGAACAGATGTTTTTACTTTTGCTTTAGGCAATAAGATATTATCTATCAATGAACTTCAGCAACCTACCTGTACACAGAAAAAAGGGACTTTAAATATAAATGTTAAAGGGGGTAAAGCTCCTTATCACATTCAGTTAACAGGTAATGGGGTTAATCAAAACCTGAATGTTTCTACAGCACAGTTATCTTTTCCGGATTTGGAAATCGGAACCTATCATCTTATCATAACCGATGCAGACGGAAACATAATAGACCAGAATTTTACAGTTAATGATTTTAACTCTATAAATCTGGATTTGGGACCTGATGTGGTAATAAATTCCGGAGGATCTGCTCATTTTGATGCAGGGACACAGATTTCAGATCCGAATGCTACCTATCAATGGACTTCGGATAATGGATTCAGCAGCTCATCGGCTAATATTACCGTTTATGAACCGGGAACTTATACAGTAACAGTTAACACACCGGATGGCTGTACGAAAAAAGATACAGTAAAAGTAACCCGCAAAAGAGAAAACGGAATTGTCTTATATCCTAATCCGGTACCTAAAGGCCAGCTATTTACCATAAGAATTATATCGGATATAAAAGAAAATGTAGATATCAAGATATATGATGCATCAGGAAGACTAGTAAAGACTATTCAGGATAAAGGAAAAGATTATTATGAGATTCAAGATTCACTTTTAGTAGAAGGGGCTTATGTAATTGTTGTAAAAACGACTTCTGAATTAAAAGTGTTTAAACTCATCGTCACCAACTAGCCGCCAAATTAACATCTATTATAGATAAAAGGAATTAAACAAAAACTAATTGCCTGAAATTCTTTCAAATAGTTTGCAGGTAATCATTTTGTTGTAGAAAAGCATATACACAAATGAGAAATTCGATATTAAGTAGATTAAGAGAAAATCCTAAAATTGTTAAAGTTCTGGTTTTTCTCACTTCATGGACACAGCTTCATGCTTACGCAAATACGGCGTATTTAAATAAGCCTAAAGAAACTTTACCGGGTGCAGATTTTCATTATTCATCTGTTATTCGAAATGATAACAGCTTCCTGAAAAATGATGAGAAATCTTTGGCAATCGATAATGCTTTACGGAATAATATTTCGTATCCAAATGAGAAAAATATTGATTCTGAAAATATTTCCGGCCAATCAATATACGGACATGAAGCATTGGTCGATGATCAAAAAAATATTGTTGATAAGTCTATATCAGGATTTTATCTTTCTGATATAAAAGAAGGAATCATAGGTAAAGACTCCGAACATCCTATAGACCAGATATACGATAACATATTTAATATTACGGTTAATGAAAAAATCAGACCTGATAAACAATATAGCTTGGAATATGATCTTTATGGATTAAAAGATTATAAGCAGGTAAGCAAAGTTATCAATGATGAACTGGCTGTAGGAGGACAAAATGTAGAAAAAACAACAGTTTGGATCCACCAAACAGAGCCTGTAAAAGCAACTGCTGTTAAGGAAGGCAAGAATATTATCATTTTTACAATTCCTAATTCTTCAGATTACAGCTACAAAATCAGAAATCTTCATATAGTTACTTCGGATAAAAAGAGTGCTCCTGCAGAATTTGCAAATTCATATGTTGGTCAAACCAATTATAAATATATAAATTCTCAAAATCAGGCAGAAGAATTAAGTTTACATTCAGCAACCTTAAAAATAGAAGGAAATTCTGTAAAAAATACTGCAGTTTATTCTATTACTGCGCTTAGAGATATTGATATGCCTGCTCTTACTCAGGAAATGGTAAACGTAACAGCAGATCATTTCGGATATAGATTCTTACCTCACGGAGAGAATTTTTCGGCACCTGCCAAAGTGTCTCTGGGTTATGATAAATCTAAAATACCGGCAGGATATACCGAACAGGATATCAAAACCTTTTATTTTGATCTTACTCAGAAAAAATGGATTGCTTTAGAGAAAGCTGAAAAAGATTCCCTGCAAAAAGGAAGCAATATTATTGTATCTAAAACAACCCATTTTACGGATATGGTAAACGGGATCATCAAAGTTCCCGAATCTCCGGAAACAGGAAGCTATGCTCCTAATTCCATAAAAGACATTAAAGCCGCAGATCCTACAGAAGGAATAGTTTCTATTGCACCGCCGTCCGCAAACAATATGGGAACAGTAAATACAGGTTTTCCCATTAAATTACCGGCAGGAAGAGGTGGAATGCAGCCTTCACTTTCTGTAAACTACAGCAGCGAAGGCGGTAATGGCTGGTTAGGATTAGGCTGGGACCTTTCTATTCCATCAATTTCCATTGATACAAGATTGGGAGTTCCTACTTATGATCAAAATAGGGAATCCGAAATCTACACTTTAGGAGGGGAGCAATTAACTTTTAAAGTTGGAGATAGTTATGTACTGCCAAACAGAGCTGAAGGTTTTGAAAAAGGAAGAGAAACAGATCGCCAATTTTATCCAAGGACAGAAGGAGGATATAGTAAAATTATAAGAAAGGGAAATAATCCCAATAATTATGTATGGATTGTTACGTCTAAAGACGGTACACGTTCTTGCTTCGGAGGAGATGAAAATGGAAATGTTCTTGAAAATGCTGTATTAAGACAGCCTGGAACTAATAATATAGGGCATTGGGCTTTATATAAAACCATTGATACCAATGGAAATTTTGTAGAGTATACGTATAACAGACCACCCAATTATAATTCTTCTGATAATGTGATGGGGAAAGGAGGTCAGGAAATGTATATAGGAAAAATTGAGTACACAAAATATAATGTTCCAAATGCATTAAAAACTTATACTGTAAATTTTGATTATTATGATCAAAGACCTGATGTACAGGTTGATGCCCGTTTAGGTTTTGTGCAGGTTACTTCTAAAAAACTGAAAAGTATTGCAATTCTTTATGGTACTGATAAAGTAAGAAGTTATGAGTTTGGTTATAAGGAAGGAGCTTTTAAGAAATCTTTATTAGAAACAATTACTGAGAAAGACGCAAATGATCAGATTTTTTACACTAATAGAGTGGAGTACCAGTCAGCTCCTGGCGAATTATTTGGTGCTCCGCAAATATGGAATGTAAATAATGTAAATGGAGTAGAAAGTGGATACTTTACTGATTCATTTTCTCCGGCTGCTGCCGGCGAAACTTTCGGAGGTAAATATAATGCAATTAATAGTAATATCTCGGATAGTAAAAATTTGGGATTCAGATTAGGTTTTTGGACTTATACTCAAGGTACAACATTAATTCAATTACCATCTCCATTAGCCTTATTTATACCATTAGTAATTACGGAAACCGGCAGGTATAGTATTGGTGCTCAGGGAGGTTTTGGTAATAGTAACAGCCGTACTCAGGTAAATCTATTGGATATGGACGGAGATAATCTTCCTGATATTACTTATAAAATAGGGGGAGATTACTATTATGCAAAAAATAAAAATGGTTCTTTCGACTTAGATACTGTTAATAAAATAAATATTCCTGGACTTGGGCATACAAAGTCCAAAAACTGGAATACCGGAATTGATGGAAATTATGCTGTAGATACAGATTTAAGTACAGGTGTAGGATTTGATTATTCTAATTCTACTACAGATAATAAAGTTTACTTTGAAGATTTTAATGCAGACGGCTTAGTAGATGTCTCGGATAATGGAAAAGTAAAATTTGGTTATAATCCAAATGCCAATCTTACCAACTCCAATACTTTTATTCCCAAATTTGATTATTCCAGCCAGCCTTCTCCGGCTCCGATACAAGTTTTGTCTTCAAGTATTTCTACTGCAACTCCTTCATTCAATAATAATGAAAAGAAAATGATGTTTGAGCAAAACCCTTTACATGATATGATAAAAGTTTGGGTTGCGCCTAAAAGCGGGAATATTACAGTTACTAGTAATTGTAATTTGCTTCCGGCATCTTATGATCCTAATGAAGATAATACTTCTGTGGATGGAGTTGCAATTTCAATACAGAAGGGAAATAATCCACCTGATTATACATTAAGTATTCCCAAAGATGATACTTCAGTTAAAAATACAGTACTGTCTTACAATAATATCAACAAAGGGGATAAAATTTATTTCAGGGTCAGCTCTAAATATGATGGACGTTATGATCAAGTCAATTGGAATCCTGTTATACAATATACGTCCAATACATCTCCTGCTATTGATGGGAACAACAGAGATCTGAATACGTACAATTTTAGTGATGATTTTATTGTTTCCGGAAGTGCGAACTTTTCAGCTCCGGAAGCAGGAACTCTTAATTTATCAGTGAATAAGCCCGGTACATCTGACTATGTTAAAATTTCGGTTTTAAAAAATAATACTGAAGTTTGGAGTACGACATATGCACCTACAGATAATGTGGCTTCAAATGTTTCTGTTCCTATATCTTTTGCTGCTAATGATGATATTATTGTAAAACTGTTAAGTAATACAAATATACACTGGCCTGACGTAGAGATCAATCCGGTTTTCACTACAGTTTCAGGAAAGATTAATTATCTGTTTACAGAGTACGGAATGTTTAATTATCAGGAATCTGCTGTAAATAATGCTTTCACGTATCTTGTTTCACCAAATGATGCAGGAAAAACATTTACGATAAAGCCCGTAAATAGTATTAATTCATTGAATGGAAGCTTTACGGTCAGCGCAAAAATAAAAAACAGAGCTGTAGGTAAATTTTCTTATACCCTAAATAATGGAGTTTTATCTGCCAACGGAAGTTCTTATGGATTTGCTCTGAATAAGTTTACTTCACAGGATATTAATGAAAATCTTTACATAGAAATTACTACTCAGCAAAACAGGACGATCAATCAGGCTTTTCTGGATTATTTGAAAAATATAAATTTAGAGTTAATAGTTAATGAAGTAGCAGCAAGTGGCCAGACCAATTCAATAGTTGGAGGTACGGTTACTTTAACTTCAGGTCAGGCAATGATATTAAACTTCATTAAAAGCGGACCTCCATCATCTTCAGGGTATCCTTCAGGAAGTTTTAGGTATAGAGTCGTAGGAAACCCTGTTTGGACGGGACCTGTGGTTTTACAATCTTCCGCATCTCAAAATATGCTATCTCAGACTCTGAACCTGAGTCCGGGTATTTATGAATACGAAGCAAGCATTAACTTTAATGGACAGGCATCTTATTATGGAAGTAATTCTTATGTATCGGTTTCTAAAGCTAAAAATAAAACATTTGTATACAGTCCTTTAACTGCTCGCAATATTACCCAGATCCTTTCTGCGGAAGATTATGATACTCGTTTCGGACAATTATACCGTGGTTGGGGAAGTTTTATAATAAATGGAAACAACCCGTCAAATAGTACTATTGTACAAAATCATCTGTCTAATATCAATTCAGATTTTGCCAATAACGGATCTGTTACAGAGATGAAAATTGATGAAACAAAATTATTCATTCCTCAATCATCCACAAATCCGTCAAATAATGCTCCTTTAAATCCAACCATAGACCCTGCAACAGGATTGCCAACGCCTTATAATCCCAATAGCTCGGCAATGAGCAATCAGTATTTTGTGATGACAACTCCAATAATTAATAAACAAGGAGTAAAATACTGGATGGGGTTAGATGAAAATAACTACATCACAAAACAAACCGTAAGTACTTCCAGATTAGGAGATGATAATATAGACGAGACATTTTCTAACCAGTCTCCTGTTTTTAGTTTTAACTCATATCAGCTGCCTTCACTTATTCAGAAAAGTAAATTATATAGTGTAAGTGGTAAAGCGGGAATATCATATAGCAGCTCGGCAGGAGTAGGTGGAGATGGTAATTTTTCGAGTACAATATTTGCCGAAAATAAATCGGTTACCGCAATGGCAGACATGAATGCCGACGGTTTTCCGGATCATATTGTAGATTCAAATCTTCAGTATACGAACGCTAATGGATTTTTATCTTCTAAAAACTCAAATATTGGAAGTTATTCTATAAGCAGAACCGAAGAAGCAATTGGAGCTGGTGCGGGAACCTCGTTTACTCATGGTACCGCTGCATTTACTTTGTCTAGAAATTCGAATTTTCCAACCTCATTTGCATTAAGTCAAAAAAATGATTTTTCTGCATCTTTAAATGGAAACTTTGGATTTGAAAAGGAAAAGATCAAAAAGACCTATTTCGATATTAATGGTGATGGTATTCCCGATAGAATCGAAAATGGAAATGTTGAATTAGGATTAGGCTATGGTTTTTATCCTGCCAATTCATCATTAAGTTTTAATACCAGCTATTCCCGGAATGAAAACTGGGGAGCAGGTTTAGGAGTATCGCTCTTCAATGGATCTGTTCAGGGAGGAACAAGCCTTAGCGGGAGTACCAACGATATAGAAGAAGAAATGTTTGACCTGAATGGGGACGGACTTCAGGATTATATTAATCTGAAAGCATCAAAATATTTCCTGAATTTAGGGAATAAATTTGAGGATTACCAAAATCTTTCTGTTGGAAAAGCAAGAAGTACAACCGGAAGTTTAGGAGCTAACTTTGGATTGTCAATACCGATATCAATTCCAATTATTGTTGATTACTCAACAAATGTTTTGGCGGGGATAAAAATTGTTCCGGGAATTAATATCAATTCAGGCAATAGTGTATCAAAAACCAAATCTACATTTAAAGATATGAATGGAGATGGTTATCTGGATTACATAACTTCCGATGATACCAATTCAATTACGGTAAGGCTTAATCAAATTGGCACTACCAATCTCCTACGTAAAGTAACCACTCCATCCGGAGGAAGCTGGGAAGTAGAATATGAGAGAGTGGGGAATACATACGATATGCCACAGAGCAAATATGTACTAAAAACGGTGATTACCAATGATGGATTTACCGGGGATAGCACATTCAGCCCAGATGTATCAAAAATTACAGTTAAATACGAAAACCCTTATCACAGCAGAAGGGAACGTATATTCTATGGTTTTGAAAAAGTTACGGTTAATCAGATTGATACAAAACAGGGAGGTGTTTTCTCAAATGTAATATACAGAAAAACAGAGCAGACGTTTAATAATAAAAACTATTACCTAAAAGGAGCATTGCTTAATGAAAAATTACTGGACGCTTCCGGAAAAATCTGGACTGAAAAAAGTAATACGTACGAACTGAGGAAAATTCATAGTCCAAATACATTAAATACACTCTTAAACCAGGAAAAAGAATCAGAAAAAAATCATCAGGATTATGCCTGCTTTATTGCACTTAAAAATACAGTTTCTAAGTTTTATGAAGGATTAGCAACAGCTGCTAAATCTACCTCAAGCAGTATTACAGAATATGATGAATGGGGAAATGCCGTTAAAGTAACAGACTTTGGTGATACGCAGATTGGAAGTACAGAAATAGTATCTTCTGAAGTAACTTATGAAGAAGTAGCCCCTGGTAGATACGTTATTGCTCCTAAAACAGTAAAAAATACAGCAACTGGTATTGTCAGAGAAAAGAGAGCTGAATATAATCCTTCAACAGGAGATCTTACGAAAATTGTGATCAAAAATCAGGGTGTAGATTATTCAGTGTATGATTTTGAATATGATGTATATGGAAATATTACGAAATCTACAGGTCCTGCAAACAGTGCAAACCAAAGGTTTTTCCATCAGTATACGTATGACGATAATGTGAAGACCTATCCTGTAAAAGTTCAGGATGCATTCGGATACACCAGCAAAACTCAGTATGATTTCCGTTTCGGATTACCAGTGCTTACAGTAGATATGAATTTGCAGCCAATGAAGTTTGTTTATGATGCAAAGGCGAGAACTACTGAAATTACAGGACCGTATGAAATGTTCAACAATATACCATGGACAATAAAGTTTGAATACAATCCTGTTACGGATGCGCCGCTTAATGCTACCAATGCGCAATCTTACGCAATAACAAAGCATTATGATCCGGAATATACCGACAGTACCATCAATACCATTACCATTGCGGACGGTTTTGGGGAAGCCATTCAGGTTAAGAAAACAGGTGATATCCATAATGACGGGGTTAAATATATTGTTGCCGGAAAAGTAGAAACGGATGCTTTCGGAAGAGCTTTGAAAACATATTACCCTACAACAGAAAATGTAGGAACAGGAAATACCTTATACAATGCTTCTGTAGATACTATTGAACCTACCATTAATCAATATGATGTATTAGATAGGGTAGTATATACAAAGCTTCCGGGAGAAAACTTATTTTCAACCATAGAATATGGCTTTGCTAATGACGTACAGGGAAGACCAATGTTTGCCACCACTTTTAAAGATGAATTGGGAAGCATCAAAAAATCTTATACGGATATTAAAGGAAGAACAACTTCTGTCTGGGAAGTTTCGAACACCGGAGATATTAAAACAAAATTCACCCATGATGCGATCGGGCAGATCCTTCAGGTGGAAGATGTGGCAGGAAACATCACAACATCACAATATGACGATTTAGGAAGAAGAATTTCATACAAGCATCCTGATAGCGGTATCACGACTTATAAGTATGATCCGGCAGGAAATATGAATTCAAAAACCAATGCTGCCAATGAAATTGTTAATTACAAATATGATTATACCAGACTGAAAGAAGTAAACTACCCTGTTTATCCTGAAAATAATGTAAAATATTATTATGGAGCTGCAATGGATGCATCTGCAATGGATAATAATGCGGTGGGAAGACTTTGGTACCAGACAGATGCTACAGGAACGCAATATCTCAAATACGGAAGACTGGGCGAGCTTACCTATCAACGCCGTTCTGTTGCCGTTCCGGATGCCGGAGTGTATTGGTTTGGAACTTCATGGGAATATGACACATGGAACCGCGTGAAAAAAATCACGTATCCGGATGGAGAAGAAGTGAAATATACCTATAATAAGGCGGGTAATCTTTTCAAGATGAACTCTGTAAAAGATGGCTTCAGTAAAGACATTATAAAGAATCTGGGCTATGATAAATTTGAGCAGAGAGTTTATCTTCAGTATGGCAATGGTACGGAAACAACTTATGAATACGAAACCAACCGCAGAAGACTGCTTAAAATGTATGCTAAAAACAGCAACAGATACTTTATGCAGAATACTTACCAGTATGATGTGGTATCAAATATCATGCAGGTACACAACAATGCGCCTGTGGTACAGGGATTATTGGGAGGAGGAACCAACTATGCTTACGGATATGATGACCTCTACCGCCTTACTTCTTCATCAGGAAGCTGGAGAGGAATAAACAGCGCAGGACAAGAAGAAAGACATCGCTTCACGGTAGGAATGACGTATGATAATATGCATAATATCATGAGCAAAACCCAGAAGCATGAGTGGGTAACGGGATCTGCTTCCAATAACTGGACTGCTCTTGAGCCAACTTCTTACCGACTCAATTATAAATATGAGGACCCTTCGCATCCGCATGCACCATCCAGAATCATAGATGAACCGAATCTTGTGCCGAATGCTACATGCTGTAATCCGGACGATCCGGGAGTGAAGTTCCAGCACTATAAATATGATCCTAAAGGAAATCCTACCCACATTTTTCAGCAGACGTGTACCAACGAGGAGGAAAAAGCGGTGTATCTGTGGGATGAAGAAAACCGGTTACGATTTGTAGATACCAACCCTACAACACCGGAAGCAGATGGGGCAGCCATTTATACCTATGATGCAGGAGGAGAACGTATTATTAAGGACGTTCTGTTTAAAGGAAAAATAGGAAAATATGATAGTGATTATATAGAAGTAAGCGGCGAAACCATTCATGAAGCATCGATCTATCCAAGCGGACTGATTACGCTTAATCTTACCTACGATCTTCAGAGTGGGATGCTGCAGGAGCCGCGCTATACCAAGCATTATTATGCGGGAAGCCAGAGAATACAGTCTAAGATCGGAAACAGCGGAAGTATAGGGGCATTTGATTGTGCCTGGCTCATTATCCCTTTTGGAGGAACAATACCGCCGATTAATCCTGTGAATGTCTCTAACCAGATCCTGCAGACGGCTACCCAGAGCAATCTGGTAATTATGCAGACCAATAACCTTACTCCTCCGGTCAATTACGGGCAGAATGGAGGCTATACCGGAAATTGTGTATCTTCGTATGCAAGTAATGTGAAGGAAGAGGAAATCTATTGGTTTCATCCGGATCATCTGGGCAGCAGTTCTTTTATTACCGGATTAGATGGCGAAGTAACCCAGAATATGGAGTATTTCCCAAGTGGAGAAATCTTTGTAGAAAACCACCACAAGGACGGCTTAAACAGCCAATATAAGTTTAATGGCAAAGAGCAGGATGCCGAAACAGGGTATTATTACTACGGGGCGAGATATTACAATCCTAGAGTTTCTCTTTGGCTGAATGTTGATCCGTTGGCTGACTATAATCCTTTCTATAATAGTGAGCATTATATTGATGGTGAGCATAATGGTGGAGTGTATAATTCTGGAAATAATAATCCATATATTTATTGTTATCAAAAACCTGTTGATCTTGTTGATCCTAACGGAAAACAGACTAAAGGATCACAATTTGGTTTTGGAATAAATATAGGGTTTGGTTCAGGCGCAACAACATTGAATTTTACAGGAAGAAATCCTTTGGGGAATATTAAACCTATGAGGACTATAAATACTACAACTTCTACTTCGCCTAATAGTAATCTAAAGGGGCTAAGTGGACGTCAAACGGTTGGACTAGCAGCAATTATAAGTTTTGTTTGGGAAAATACTGTTTCAGGACCCAATCCAATTGATGAAGTTCCAAACCCAAAATATGATCCTGTACCAGATGAGAAAACTAATTCTTTCTATATTTATAGAGCAATGAGAGAAGTTAATGGGATGCCAGAAATTGGAGATATAGGTTTAGCGCAACTTGGTGTTAGAAATTCGGATATACTAGGTAAAAATGTAGATAATGCTGTTCCTGGTTATTTTAACAAATGGATACAGCCAGGCTATTTAAAAGGTATGTCCGTTACGCCGTGGTTTGCGCCTACTGGGAATTATGGTGCTAAACAGGGGAAACCGCTATGGAGACTTAATATTCTTGTTTTACCATTTTTTAATTTGTCATTTTTTCAAGATACTCCGACTCATGGAATAGTAATCCCTTCTTCACCTATGTCTCTTGGAACTTTCAGAGAAAATATACATAAAACAGCACTTTATTGGCAAAAATATCAAGATGTCAAATAATTATGAAGAATATAATATTGCAAAAAATTGACTTGTATTTTGAATTTGTATTTGAAAATTCTAAAAAACAGAACTTCAGATACTTTCCTAATATGATAGTAGGGATTAATTTAATTTTAAATAATAAAGATATTCCCGATATACAAGAATTAATGATTCATAAGATTGATGAACAATATAATATTTATAATGATAAATATTATAATGAAATACATAAATCAAATTTTATTAATTTTTTATCAGATTTTGTAGCAGATATTTTTCCTTTAGATGGATGGTCAAATTATCCTAATATATGGGAACGTGAAATAAAAGATATATATATTTATATGCATTTATTCGATTTCATAAAAAATGATCAAAAATTGGAGAAGGAACTTAAAAATCAAATAGCTCTTTTCAATAATTTTTATACAAATAATACATCAGATAGCGCAGGTTTATAATCCGTGCCTGTAACAACAACAAAACTTTGCAATCTGCAAAGTTTTGTTGTTGGAAAGTAGTAATTATATATCTTGCGTATACAAGTAATGTGAAGGAAGAGGAAATCTATTGGTTCCATCCGGATCATCTGGGCAGCAGTTCTTTTATTACCGGATTAGATGGTGAAGTAACCCAGAATATGGAGTATTTCCCGAGTGGAGAAATCTTTGTAGAAACCTAACGAAGTGGTTCGCCGACTCTGTGGAGGCAAAACCATAATAAGGATGGCTTAAACAGCCAATACAAGTTTAATGGCAAAGAGCAGGATGCCGAGACAGGGTATTATTACTATGGTGCGAGATATTATAACCCGAGAGTTTCTCTTTGGCTGAATGTAGATCCACTAGCGGAGAAGACAATGCAACCTTATACTTATGGGAACAATAACCCAATAGTTTTTACTGACCCAGATGGAAGAGCTGCTTATCCACCATTAGGATATAGAGGAAATAGTTGGATTGACAGCACAGGTGATTTTGTTAGATCGATAGGAGGTGAATATATCAATAAGAGAGATGGTAAAATGTATGATAATGGAACTAGAGGAATGCGTCAGACAACAGATACACAGTTTCTATATATTCCTGCGCCTTCAATAGCCAACGAAACAAATTTTACTCTTAAAATTTGGAATAAAAATAATTCTGAAGGCGTTGTAAAAAATTACAAGAATACACGTGATATAATTGTTGATTATCTTGCAGGTACTGGACCAGAAAATGCGATAATAAATTCTGGTGGAGCTTTAGAACAAATTAAAAATTTGGAATCTGTCAAAGCAAATCTTAAAACTCTATTAGGAAAGTTAAATGATAATGGAGGTTATCATATTGGTGAAACCGAAGAATTATGGCACGACAACGGAAGTATCTTTGGACACGGAAAAGAATTTGGTCAGTTACTAGGTGCTATATATAGAGGTATTAGAGGTGGCGTTGGACCTGCTTTTGATTCCGATTTAATGAATAATCCTATGAGTGCAGTTGGTTCATATGGTATGTCAGTTAGAGTAAACTCTGATTATAAAACGGTGACTGTAGGAGTTTATAATAGACTATCGCTTGGTTCAGGATTAGATAATATTTTTGGTGGCATTTCTAAACCGAGGACAGCAGGAGGCGATAATAAACTAACAAATACTTATCAAATATATATATGGACAGTACCATTAAAAAAATGATTATTTATGAAACTATTAAAACTTACACCGTTTAAAATTTTTCTTATACCAGTTCATATTATTTTTCTGTATTTTTTTACATATGGTAATGCATTTTTCATTCAAGCATTTTTCATTGTAGTATTTTTATTATTAGCTTTTCTTTTTTTTATTATTGATTTAGGATTAATATTATCAATAAAAAAAAATCGATTATTAATATATGTGGAAGTCGGATTAATTATAGGGTATTTTATAATCATTTTATTATGTAAATCCCAAATGTTTGGGATGTTGCAAAATTTAATTCCTGATGCCCCCCCCCGCCCGTGCCGAGTAAATAAAGAAAAACGCTAACAGTAAAAAGGTTAGCGTTTTTAGTAAAATTGTGTATTTTTCTGTGGTAATCAGGAGAAAGATACATATTGGTTCCATCCGGATCATCTAGGCAGCAGTTCTTTTATTACTGGATTAGATGGTGAAGTAACCCAGAATATGGAGTACTTCCCAAGTGGAGAAATCTTTGTAGAAACCTAACGAAGTGGTTCGCCGACCCTGTGGAGGCAAAACCATAATAAGGATGGCTTAAACAGCCAGTACAAGTTTAATGGCAAAGAGCAGGATGCCGAGACAGGGTATTACTATTATGGTGCGAGATATTATAATCCTAGAGTTTCTCTTTGGTTGAATGTGGACCCGTTGGCTGACTATAATCCTTTCTATAATAGTGAGCATTATATTGATGGAGAGCATAATGGTGGAGTGTATAATTCTGGAAATAATAATCCATATATTTATTGTTATCAAAGTCCTATTATTTATATAGACCCGAATGGTAAACAGTCAAATGTAACTAACCCTAGGAAAGGAATGTCTATACCTCCAGGTATGACAGAAAAGGAAGCTCTTAGTCATATTATTACTATTAATGGAAAAAAATATCATAAGTACACACATGATGGTTTTGCATGGATTGGCAATAAAATTAATTCAATACTTGGTGGAGATGATGATTTTTTTGTAGAACATAAAAATTATGACCCTGTTGAAGATCATATGATTCACGAAACCGTCAATACTGCAGCAGGAGAAGTAACAGGACTATATATTTTAAAATTTGGAGGACAATTACTTTCTCGTACTGTTCTTAGAGAATCTGGTCAAGTAGTTCTAAAATTTTGTTTCGTAGAGGGTACCTTGGTATCTACAGAAAAAGGAAATCTGCCTATTCAAAAAATTAAGATTGGAGATAATGTTTGGTCATATAATATTAGTACTAAAATGAACTTAAAAGAGTTTCTTCCATTATAGAAAAAAATGCATCTCAAATTTTAGAGATATTATTAGGGGATATAAAAATACAATGCACATTAAATCATCCTTTTTATATTAATGGAGAGTGGGTTGAAGCCAAAAACCTTAGGGTAGGCACTAATCTTACTCTTTATAACGGAGGCACTATTAAGATAAGTGCTTTGAGAGAGGTAGATCAAAATGTAAAAGTTTATAACTTTGAAGTAGAGGATAATCATAACTATTACATTTCAGAAAGTAAAGTTTTAGTACATAATAGTTGCGAATGGAAAACAGTATTACACCCTGGATCTTTAGAAAAGACTATTGAAAAAACTTGGGGTAAAAATGCAGTTAAAACTTTTGATAATGTAATAGAACAACTTGCGAGTGGCAAGGCTGGAAAAAATGTACATAATCTTGGTGGAGAACTAAAAGGATATAAAGCTATTGATTTAGCAGGTACAGGTAGTGGAAGAGGAGCAGGTCGTATTATTTTCAAGGAAACGTCAGAACAGGTAGAAATCGTTGGTGCAGTTATAGGACATGATTATACTAAAATTATTAAATAATGAAAGACTGGGAAAAATGGGATTTAAAAATCTCAATAGCAAATTTTATTGTTCCAAGATTAGAATCATATATAAATGAGGTTGAAAATAATAATATTGTTTCTATTCCATTGTGGATTAGAGATATTGAATTACCTTTTGTTATAGCCAAAGATAGAGAATATTCTGATGAGGAAATATTTATTATAAATAGAGAATGGGAGAAAATATTAAAAAAAATATTATTTTCTTTTAAAAGCATATTAGAGCCTCAAAATGAAATGAATTTTGAAGAAATTCAAAAGAAGCAAGAGGAAGGGTTGCAATTATTTGCAAAGTATTATTTAAATTTGTGGGATTAAATGGTAATGTTCCTCCCAGCTGCGAAAAGCTTGCCCATCTCAGCTGGCGAGAGCGTTCCGTTCGTGCTAAGATAAATAAAAAACCAACTTCAATGGGAGTTAGGTTTTGTGTAAAATGCAGAATATAACGGAAATTGTGTATCTTCGTATGCAAGTAATGTGAAGGAAGAGGAAATCTATTGGTTCCATCCGGATCATCTGGGCAGCAGTTCTTTCATTACCGGATTAGATGGCGAAGTAACCCAGAATATGGAGTATTTTCCAAGTGGAGAAATTTTTGTAGAAAACCTTATAAGAATAGCTTAAACAGCCAGTATAAGTTTAATGGTAAGGAAATGGATGGCGAAACAGGATATTACTACTACGGAGCGAGATACTACAATCCTAGAGTTTCTCTTTGGCTGAATGTGGATCCGTTGGCTGACTACAATCCGTTCTATAATAGTGAGCATTATATTGATGGTGAGCATAATGGGGGAGTGTATAATTCAGGAAATTTAAATCCATATATTTATTGCTATCAGAATCCTATTATTTATATAGACCCGAATGGTAAACAGTCAAATGTCACTAACCCTAGGAAAGGAATGTCTATACCTCCAGGTATGACAGAAAAGGAAGCTCTTAGTCATATTATTACTATTAATGGAAAAAAATATCATAAGTACACACATGATGGTTTTGCATGGATTGGCAATAAAATTAATTCAATACTTGGTGGAGATGATGATTTTTTTGTAGAGCATAAAGATTATAACCCTGTATTAGATAATGAAATGCATGAGTTTGTTGGTACAGCTGCCGGAGAGTTAACTGGACTTTGGTTTATGAAAGGATTAGGAGCAGTAATCTCTAGAACAGGAACTACAGGAGCGAGACAAATTTTAGAAAGTTTATGTTTTACAAAAGGTACACTGGTATCCACAGAAAAAGGACTAATTCCAATTGAGGATATTAAAATAGGAGATAAAGTATGGTCTTATAATGAAGATACTGGCAAAACTGAATTAGAATTTGTGTCAGAATTATTTAGAAATACAACAGAAAGTATTGTTGAAATTACAACAGGGAGTTTAAAAATACAATGTACACCTAAACATCCTTTCTATGCAAAAGGAACTTGGATAAATGCAGAATATTTAAAAGAAGGTGATTATATTACTTCAATAAAAAACGAATTAATCAAAATTGATAAAATACGGTTTATAAATTCCCCATTAAAGGTATATAATTTTGAAGTACAAAATAATCATAATTACTATGTTTCAAGAAATCAAATTTTAGTACATAATCTTTGTTTTAATGGAAAATTTGGTAGAGAATTTTTATATAGAGCTCACTCAACTGCAACAAAGGCATTAGATCATATTTGGTTGCGTCACGGATTTGATACTGCATTTAGTGGTGTTAGTAAGTTCAGCCCTAATTTGTCAAAGTTAGAAATAAAGGAACTAATTCTCAATTCAATAAAAAATGCCAATTCACGAACAGACTTAATCATAAAGCCAAATGGTTATATGGATATTTTATATGATACTGGAAAAGTAATAGGAAAAGATGTGAATGGTAATACGACGTCCAAAATAATGATACATTTGGATAGTAATTTTAATGTTAGAACAGCATATCCGAAATAATGTTATGGAAAATGTTTTTTTTATTAAAGAATTGTTTGATGATTTGTCAAGTTATGATATATTAACACTTGAGAATCTATTCAACACTATTAAAGATGAGAGGTGTACCACAGTTAATCTTAATAGATTTACTTTTGAAAAAAAAGGGGGTGATATTTTAATTTCAGATGATGTTTCATATGATGACATAGGTGTTTTTAATATGAATATAGATGAGTTTTTAAAACTTTTATCCTCAATAATGAGAAAAGAATAATCCCAATGTCGAGGATTTGTATCCCTATAATAGCAAAAAAACTTTGCAATCTGCAAAGTTTTATTCTTGGAAAGTAGTAATTGTATATATCTTGTGTATGCAATTAGCGTAAAGTACCCCGCTGCACAAAGTCTCCCGATTTTGAGCCGTAAATACAATAAAACGCTAACTTTCGGGCTAGCGTTTTTAGAAAGGTGTGTATTTTTCGTATGCTGGTAATCAGGAGAAAGATGTAAATTATTATCATCCGGATCATCTGGGCAGCAGTTCTTTCATTACCGGATTAGATGGCGAAGTAACCCAGAATATGGAGTACTTCCCAAGTGGAGAAATCTTTGTAGAAACCTAACGAAGTGGTTCGCCGACCCTGTGGAGGCAAAACCATAATAAGAATAGCTTAAATAGCCAATACAAGCTTAATGGTAAGGAGTACGATGCCGAGACAGGGTATTATTACTATGGTGCGAGATATTATAACCCTAGAGTTTCTCTTTGGTTGAATGTTGATCCGCTAGCGGAGAAGTATCCGAGCTGGAGTCCGTATGTTTATACATTTAATAGTCCTATTAATTTAATAGATCCTGATGGAAGGGAGCCTAGTCCAGGGCCAATGTGGAATTATTATAATATACTACAAGGTGGATCATTGAGGTTTGTTAGAAAAACAACTCCTGATTCTTGGACAATTCATACTTTCTTTGGGTCAGTCGATTTACCTAATCCAGGAGCTGCAAACTTTCATATACTTTCGGTTGGTTTTGATGAATTAGTATTTTCTACTCATAAACAGATGGCAATTTATGCAAATGCAATTGATTGGAATTATTTTAATGAAACACATCATGTACGATTTAATAAAACTTCCGTTTATCAAGGGAAGACTTATAAAATAGGAAAGACACCGCCTACATTAAGTGAAATAAGGGATAATATTGCGGCAATACAAGAATTGAGTTGTAATTGTGGTGCCGTGTTAATGGGTGCAATGGCAACAAGACCGAGTAATTATGATGTAATGCCTACTAATATGAAATACGATGCAGGCGCACATGCTCTGGCAAAAGAAATAGGGGGTAAAGCTCAGGCACGATTTAGATATTCAAATAGAGAATATGATGCTATTTCATCAGAATGGATAGGACAACATAAACCGGGCCTCACAAATTCTTTTGGAAAGAGTTTTAGAAATCAAGCTAAAGCAACATTTGAGGATGCACAAGCAACAGGAAGAGGAGTGTATTATAAATTTGATTCTAAACCTGCACAGGAAGTAATAAATAAATTAGGGGATTATTCTAAAAGATATAATGTTAAACTTAAAATAAAGTATTAATTATGTTTGAATACAGAGGGTGGATTGTATTAGCTTTTGATGGCTATGAAGAAGATTTTTCAAAACTCAAAGATGGTGTAGCAATATTGTCTAAACGTATTAATATCCATAAAAATATAGCACAGTTTAGTCAAATTATCAATTCTAATGAGAGCTATGAATTATTAATGGTGGGGAATTTAAATCACGAAAATGGATTTTTAGAAGATTTAAAATCGCTGTTAAACTATGTAAAAGAAATTTTACCAGCATCTTATGGGCTTTTATTTTTGCGGAATCAGGAAAATGAAGACTTTGATAAATTCTCAGTATTAAGAATGTCAAAAAAAGGAATCGAACTATTAGAAGACACATTGTTAAGTCCATGTTCAGAATTTATTGAAGATTAAACTGATAGTATAATGTCCCTCATAACTGAAAAGTCCCCACTGCGCAAAGTCTGTTACTTTGAGCCGTAAATAAAATAAAACGTTAGCTTTCGGGCTAGCGTTTTTAGAAAATTGTGTGTTTTTCGTATGTTGCTAATCAGGAGAAAGATACATATTGGTTCCATCCGGATCATCTGGGCAGCAGTTCTTTTATTACCGGATTAGATGGCGAAGTAACCCAGAATATGGAGTATTTCCCAAGTGGAGAAATTTTTGTAGAAAACCATAATAAGGATGGCTTAAACAGTCAATATAAATTTAATGGTAAGGAGCAGGATGCCGAGACAGGATATTATTACTATGGTGCGAGATATTATAACCCGAGAGTTTCTCTTTGGTTGAATGTTGATCCGCTAGCGGAGAAGTATCCGAGTTGGAGTCCTTATGTGTATTGTGGAAACAACCCTATTAATTACATTGATCCTGATGGAATGGATCCGTTACCTGCTTATATGAGAACAGCAGCTATTAGAATTGCAGCAGCAGGTCTTAATAGCGTTGGAGGTGGAGTTGTTAAAGGTAATTCAGGAGCAGAAAAATTGATGAATGGCTTAATGATGAATTATGCAGCCAAGCATAATATGACATTAAGACAATGGCAGATATGCAGAATGAAATTAACCAATTTTACAATGGTCTAGCTTTAGTGAAAGGATGGCATAGTCCTACATATGAAGGTCTTTATAAGAAGGTGATTAGTAATATGAAATTAAATCACAAAGGCGTTCAATATGGGACTATTAAAGCAATAAGGGAGGCTGAAAACAATTGGGGTATCTTAGGAACTGCTGGAGAAGTAGCTGCTATGGTTGCTGTAGAAGGAGGAATGCCTCAAAGTGTTGGTGCTGGACCGAAAGGAGTAAATTCCTCAGCTAGATATTATGACGAAATGTTGGCCAAAAAGTTTACACTTGATGACTTAAATTCATTTAGAGGAGCAAACTCATCTTCTGTTGCAAATTGGTTAGAAGAAAACGGATGGACTGGAGTTGCTACAAATCCTAATAGAGTGTATTCTGATGGTATGAGGTATACAAATGGTAATAGAGGTGAGCAAATTAGAATAATGTCTGGCGGTCCAACAAGATCAATACCTGAAAAAAGAGGACCATATATGGAGGCAAGTTTAAAAGGTAAAAAAACGGTTATTCCATTATCTGGTAACAAAGCATTATATTAGAAAATGAAATATAAAGAAGACATAATATTAATACTTGATAGTATTTTAGATGACTATTACTATCTATGGGAATGCTACTATGATTATTGTAAATATAGAAGATCAAAAGAAGATTTATTGCAGTCATTTTCGGAAGCGTTAAAAGAAGCATATGAAAATAAATTTTTTAATTTTTTTGAAGGAAAAAATTTCGATGGGGATGAAGTACTAATTACAAATTTTTATCTAAATGATTTGACAATACAGGAATTATTAAAATGGGATAATGAATCAAAAATTGAAATAAGAATAGCAACTTCTATTATGGGAATTAAATTTTTAGATATTAACAGATAATTTCCCTGCTATAGCCCCTAAGCTGGCCCCCTAAACTGGCGCGAGCGTCCCGCTCGTGCCAAGAAAAAAGTAATCAAAACAAAAAGTAAGGCTTTTGCTTTACTTTTTTATATTTATAAAATGAGTAGGAAATATAAATTCAGAGAGAAAGAAGGAGCTTATTTTATAAGTTTTGCTACGGTTTTTTGGATAGATCTTTTTTACGAGAATAGAGTATTTTGATATTGTGATTGATGCGTTAGACTATTGTAGAAAAAATAAAGGGATGATTATTTTCGGGTATTGTATAATGCCAAGCCACATCCATTTAATCTTTCGGTCAGCAGAAGGAAAACCTTCTGAGCTGATCCGGGATTTCAAAGGATTTACTTCCAGGAAACTTATCAAAGCTATACAGGAAAACAACCAAGAAAGCCGGAAAGAGTGGCTTTTATGGATGATGAAAAAGGCAGGAGAACGAAGTTTAAATGTCACAAATTATCAGTTATGGCAACAAAATAACAAACCTATTGAGATATGGTCTTTGAAGATATTCGAACAAAAATTAGACTATATTCATCAAAATCCAGTAGAAAGTGGTTTTGTTACCGAACCTTAGGAATGGAAATACAGCAGTGCAAGAAATTATTGCAACGATTTTGAAGAAGTTTTAAAAATAGATGTAATTTGTGATAAGACACGAGCGAGACGCTCGCGCCAGCAGAGGTAGTTTAAATGGAAGATCTCCTTTTATGAATTGGATGCTTGATACTTACTCTGATGTAGGACTTTATTATTGGAAAATATTCACTACCAGCAAAAAAATAATATTATGACAAATGAATATTTTATGAAATTATATGAACCTTTAAATGAAGATGATTGGTATATAATTCAAACTAATAAGGGCTTTTACAGTATTAGGATAGGCGGAATTAATGTTGAAAGAAAAATAAACATACATAGATATAAATTATTTTATGAGGATATTGAAGCGAAAATTAAACTAGCAGTTACTGATGGCGAATGGTCATATATAATTCTGTCAAATGGAAAAGTTCTTTGTTTTGGATTTAACTACGCTGATGAGGAGGGTATAAGTTTTGGTGTTGAGATTAGGAATTTGGAAGATTTCGATGACTCATTTTTCGCTGAGGATTTTTTTAATAGTATGTGAGAGTCCGATATCTCAGATTTGTAAACCAATAACGCGGATTTGTAATCTGTGCTTGTAGTAGCAAAAAAACTTTCCAGCACGCAAGGTTTTTTGTTTTGGAGTAGTAATTATATCTTCAAGTAATGTGAAGGAACAGGATGCCCCCGCTGCGCAAAGTCTCCCAACTTTGAGCCGTAAATAAAATAAAACGCTAACTTTTGGGCTAGCGTTTTAGAAAGTTGTGTATTTTTCGTATGGTGCTAATCAGGAGAAAGATGTAAATTATTATCATTCGGATCATCTGGGCAGCAGTTCTTTTATTACCCCAGCTGCGCAAAGTTTGCAACTTTGAGCCATAAATAAAAGAAAACTCCCGATAGCGCAGATTTGTAATCCGTGCCTATAATATCAACAAAAACTTTGCAATCTGCAAAGTTTTTGTTGTTGGAAGGTAGTAATTATATATCTTGCGTATGCAAGTAATGTTGAGTAAAAGGAAATCTATTTGTTCCATCCCAGTCACTTATCTGATTTGCATCTTCTTGGGGAATTCTATTTGGATTGTCAAAAGCTTTATCAGTTAATAGTATAGGTGTTGCCAGAAGAGCTTTGTTAGATAAAGTAGAAAATATTTTATCATCTTCAGGTAAAAAACCTTATGTTATTTCTGCTGTTATAGATTCAGAAACAGGAGAAGTATTTTACGGTACCAATAGAACTATAAGTCAATGGATGACGCAAACCCAGTATTAAAATTACAAGTGCCAAAACAGAGTTTAGAAGAATGGTCCACATTTAATTGCGCCGAATGTGATGCCTTCAACAAAGCTTTAAATGCTGGTGCAAAATGGAAAACCTAAAAGATATGCATACGATGAAGTTAGAGAATGGAAAATATATAGATTTACAAGATTTAAAAATTGTTTACAAACATTTAAAAGTAAGAAACCAACAAGCGAATGATGGAAACTATTTTTTTTAATAACATATCTATAAATGGTAGATATATATATGGGTATAAATGTTTATTAGAATTTTTAAAGAATAAAGATCTTCCCCGCTTACCTGTAAGATTAGAAAAAGATATAGAAGAGTTTGTTAGTTCAAATACTTTAGAATTTTGGCATGAGAATATTGAAGAAGTTTTACCAACCATAATACTCAATAATACTTATGATTCAGGATATTATGAGATAATAGAGTATAATTATTATATTGAGCTTTTAGAATACTATACAGGTTTAAATAATGAATGTCTAACCTTAATAGATAATTTATTATATATTGGAATTAATAATTTATATGGACAATTTAAGTCGGAATTAACATTAAATTATTTAGAAGATATTATCTTAATTATGAAGAGAAATCAGATAGAACTTCCTCAAATAAATCACATTTTTAGTTTGACTATTGATCAAAAAAATGGATGGGGGAACCGGGTAAAAATGAAAGATTTTTTGTGACCTTATGTCGGATTTGCAATCCCACGCTGGCGCGATCGTCCCGCTCGTGCCAATAAAAAGTAAGGTAAATGCCTTACTTTTTTTATATAAACAAGATGAGCAAGAAATATCAATTTAGAAAGAAGAATGAACATATTTATAACTTTTGCCACGGTATTTGGTTAAACCTGTATACAAGAATAGAATACTTTGATATTATGATCAATACCTTAGTGTATTGCAGAAAAATAAAGGAATGGGAATCTTGAGTATTGCATTATGCAAAGCCATGCTCATTTGATGTTTCGCTTTTTGGAAGTTTTAGAAATAGGAATACAGTTCTGCAGGAAATTATTGCGATGATTGGAAGAAGTATTGAATATAGATATTATATTGAGTCAGTAATTTCCAGTCACAAAAAAAGCATCTTTTTCCAGATGCTTGTGTTTTTTGATGTTGTTGGTATTTTAAACTTCGTCGTCAGAATCAATAGTGTAGGTTCTGCTTTTGAAGTCTTTGTCATGCTTTTCTGATATTACATCCTCACCCTTCTCGTTAATGATGAAATCTGTGGACTCATTAAACATCTCCTGAAAACTTTTAAAATCCTCTTTATAAAGATAAATTTTATGCTTCTCGAATGTAGCTTCTCCATTCTCCCCGAAGTTTTTTTTACTTTCGGTAATCGTAAGATAATAATCTCCTGCTTTCGTCTCGCGCACATCAAAGAAATAAGTTCTTCTCCCTGCTTTTAACACCTTCGTGAAAATTTCATTTTCATGGCGTTCCTTGTATTCACTCATTGTTAGATATTTTTTAATCTTGTTAAGAACAAATATAAAAGTTTTCTTTTAATCACAAAATTTTTTTTATGATTTATTTAACATTTGTGAAAGAATGGGCTATGCAGTTACGGAATTGTTAATTTCAGTCAGATTAAGAATTTTATCTGCACTTTGTGCGCTAGACTCTCTGTGTGTGATGATTATAGAAGTTGCATTATGAATTTTTCTTTCAATATTTTCAAGGATGTTCTGTTCGGTTTCAGTATCCAAAGCTGACAGGGAATCATCAAAAATAATGATGCTCGGATCCTTAATCAGTGCTCTTGCAATACAGATTCTTTGTTTCTGACCTCCCGAAAGCATCACGCCGCGCTCACCTACCATAGTTTTGTATTGATCTTTAAACCCTACAATATTTTTATCAACGTCCGCAATTTTTGCATATTCCACTACTTTTTCATGGGTAGGATGATCTATGGCAAAACCAATATTATTTTCAATAGAATCAGAGAAAAGATAACTCTCCTGCGGAATATATCCAATGAGTTTTCTGTAATTATTTAAGTTATGCTCTTTTAGATTTTTTCCGTCAATTAAAATTTCCCCTTCTGTGGGGTCAATAAGCCTGCAGAGTAACAAAGCTATCGTTGATTTTCCGCTACCGGTTTTCCCCATAATGGCTAAAGATTCTCCGGCTTTCACTGTGAAACTGAGATTTTCAAGGGCTTTAATTCTGGTGTTTGGATAAACATAAGATACATTTCGGAATTCAATATCTCCTTTAATGGGATAATTTTCAAAATTACGGTTTACGATTTCCGATTTCTTATCCATAAATTCATTAATTCTCTGCATGGATGCTTCAGCTCTCTGGTTTACCGAAGTTACCCAGCCTACCATAGAGAAAGGAAATATCAGCGTATTGATGTACATAAAGAAATCTGCAATCTTACCGATGCTTAGTTCTCCTGCAATATATTTCTGTCCGCCGATCCAGATAATGGCAACATTCAAAAGACCGATCACAAAAAGGATGATGGTGAAGAAGTAGGCTTCCGTTTTGGCAAGATCCAATGCTTTATCCTGATAGTCCGTCACTTTTATGCCGTAGTTCTTTTCAATATATTTTTCACGGGCGAAAAATTTCACAACACGGATTCCCGAAAAACTGTCCTGCACAAAAGTGGAGATGGCCGACTGGCTTTTCTGCATGATTTTCGATTTTTTATTGATAATGGAACTTACCTTATAAATAGCATATGAAAGAAGCGGTAGGGGAAGCAAGGTCCAAAGCGTCATGGACACATCCGTCTTCAGCATATAAATTGCAGTGATGATGACAAGAACCAGTAAGTTGGCAACGTACATCACGCCGGGGCCAAGGTACATTCTTACCGCTACAACATCTTCACTCAGCCTGTTCATAAGATCTCCGATGGTGGTCTGCTTATAATCGGTTAATGACAAATCCTGATAGTGTCTGTAGATTTTGTTTTTCAGTTCGTACTCAATTCTTCTGGAAGCAACAATAATCGTTTGCCGCATCATAAAGGTAAAAAAGCCTGTGAGAAGAGAGCATCCTACAATAATGGCAACATAAATCAACACCTGCCTGTTGAAGCCAAGATTTCCGTTGCGGGTAAGCTCGTCCACCGATTTTCCTACGAACTGAACTTTATAGATATTAAAGAAATTACTGGCAATGATAAATAATACCCCCCAAAATAATAATATTTTGTGTTTCCAGAAGTAAGGGTTCAGAGTTTTTAAAGCTTTCATAAACTTTTACAAATTTACGAAAATGTCATCATACTACGAATCCGATAAATTTTAAATTTCGTATCTTTGCGCCCATAAAAAGCTCTTTGAATGTTAGGAAGACGACAAATCCGTGAAAAAGTAGTACAGACTGTGTATTCATATTACCAGAATCCTGTGAAGTTTGATGTATTAGAGAAAAACATGTTTACCGGAATAGAGAAGATTTACCATCTCTATATCTACGAATTGAATTTTCTGGTAGGACTGAAAGAACTGGCGGAAAACCAGATCGAGATCGGTAAAAATAAATTTATTAAAACCGATGCTGATATTAATCCTAACCAAAAATTCATCAACAATAAGGTTTTGCTTAAGCTGGAAGAAAACCCGGAACGGTTATTCTTTACAGGCCAGCACAAGCAGCTTAAGTGGGATTTGCATGACGATCTTCTGGTAAAAACGTTCCAGAGAATTACTGCCGGAAAAAGATATCAGGATTTTATGAAGGAAGAATCTTATTCTTTTGAAGAAGATCAGAAGTTTATCGGTAAATTATTTTTACGATATATCGCTGAAAACGATGATTTTCATGATTATCTGGGAGATAAGGAACTTTCCTGGTATGATGATATCCACATTGCCAATTCTATGGTTCAGAAAACAATCGGGTTTTTAAAGGAAGATGAAGAAAGCAGAACCTTGATTAAAATGATTAAAGATGATGAAGATAAAACTTTTGCCATCAAACTTTTAAGAAATACACTGGACAGCTGGGAGAATAACGAGAAGAAACTGGAAGAAAGACTGGAAAACTGGGATCTGGAAAGGGTTTCACTCATGGATAAAGTAATCCTGTCTACAGCGCTTACGGAACTTGATAATTTTCCTTTTACCCCTTCAAGAGTTATCATTAATGAATATATCGAGATTGCCAAAGTATTTGCCACAGATCGCTCCAATATTTTCATTAACGGAATTTTGGATAAATACTGTAAAGATTTAAATAGAATATAAATATTTCAATATGAAAAAGACGTTATCAATTATCGCTTTATCAGTAATCGGTTTTGGATTTGTTTCTTGTAAGAAGGAAAACAAAGAAAGTCAGGAAAAACTTCTTACCGAAAGACCGGATATTCACAGAACTGCTCCGGCAGACTCTGCAGGGGTGACAGCAACTCCTGAAACGGCAGCTCCGGCTCCTGTATCCAACCAGCCATTAACTACAATCGCTCTTTCTGAAAGCAACTTCGATTTCGGAAAAATAAAAAAAGGGGATAAAGTAGAACACATATATGAAATTACAAATACAGGAACTAATCCTCTGGTAATATCAGAAGTAAAACCGGGATGCGGATGTACCGCTCCGGATTTTACCAAAGAACCGATTATGCCGGGTAAGAAAGGGAAAATTACCTTGCATTTTGATTCTACCAACTTTGACGGAAACGTAAACAAATATGCGGATGTTTTTGCCAATGTAGAAAAAGCGCCTATCAAATTAACATTCACCGCGAATATTCAACCTTAATATCATGAATTTATTATCAATTTTTTTACAGGCTCCGGCTCCGGGGGGAAACTCTAACATGATGCTGATTATGATGGGGGTGATGTTTGTCGGTTTTTATTTTTTAATGATAAGACCGCAAATGAGAAAACAAAAGCAAGAGAAGAATTTCCAGGAAACGCTTAAGGTAGGAACCAGAGTAGTTCTTACATCCGGTCTTCACGGGAGGATTGCGCAGGTTCAGGATGATGGTTTTGTGATCGAAACATTATCGGGAAAGTTAAAATTTGAAAAAGCGGCTGTTTCCAGAGAATTTACGGAAGCCCGTTTTGGAGATAAAGCTAAAGCTGCAGAAAAAGCAGAAGACAAAAAGGAAATAGAAACTGATAAGAAATAAATCTTTCCGGTTTTAAAAAGATACTTCGTTTCGGCGGGGTGAGCGAAGCTCACCCCGCCGAAACTTTTTTATAGAAGCTTTTTTTCAAAGATGATGTACAAAGGCTGTCATTCTGAACGAAGCGAAGCGTAGTGAAGAATCTATAAAATTTAAACCAGACTATAAATTTCTCCTTCGTCAAAATGACCAGAAAGCATTTAGAATTGTGTTTATTTGTGAAAACATTCGTGAAATTCGCGTTTAAAAAATATCTTTGCTACATGAATAAAAACACAAATAAAACGGTTCTCATCTTAGGAGGGAATTCCGATGTTGCCAAAGAAAGTATTAAACATTACTTTCAAAAAGGATTTTCTGTAATGGCAGCATCCCGGAATACAAAATCACTGGAAGAATTTGTCTCGGAAAATAGTTTCCATGCAAAGGTTGCAGTTTTATTTTTCGATGCGACGGATTTTGATTCCCACCGGAAATTTTATGATGACCTTCCCGTAAAGCCTCATATTGTTGTGTATGCAGCTGGCTTTTTAGTTGAAAATAAAAAAGCGCTGTTAGATTTCCATAGTGCAGAGCAGATGATGCGGGTAAACTATATGGGAGCGGTTTCAATTTTAAATGTTATTGCCACAGATGAAAGCAATAAAAATTTAGAAAGAATTATCGGATTATCATCCCTCTCAGGAGTCCGCGGGCGGAAAAGTAATTTTGTATATGGCAGTACCAAAGCAGCTTTTACCACCTATCTTGCCGGCTTAAGACAGGAATTAAAACAAAGAAATGTTATTGTTAATGCTTTGGTGATCGGTTATATTGATACGAAAATCAATCAGGGTTTAGCTTTGAATAAAAACCTGATCATGCAGCCTGATTACGTTGCAAAATTCATCGTGAATGCAGGGCATTCTTTTACCATTGTCCCGAATTTCAAATGGAAAATCATTTATCATATTCTGAAGCTGTTGCCGGAAAGTCTGGTGGCTAAGTTACCTTAGTTATTTTTTAATTTAGACTTTACCTTTAAAAAAGCCAAAACATCATGATATTGATTAGTTTCTTCCTCATCTAGCAAAAAAGTAAAGGGTGTCCCGAAATCAATAAAGATTAAAAGCGTTTTACCAGAAATAGTGTAGGTAACTTTTTCCCAAATAGCTCTAATGTCATATTGTTTACATTTGATATAAAAAGATTGTTCATCTAAAAACAATTCAATAGTAGAATCAAACTTTTTAATCTCATCAATGTATTGATTTATTCTAGAATTATAATTTATCTTATTATAGCAAAAGATAAAAAAATAAATTGCAAAATAAGCTATTACAAAATATCCGAGAAATTTTAAATCAACCCTGCTATCAACTTTAAAAATACTATCAATTATCATTAAAAATATAATGATAAACACAAAATTCTTTAAAAGTGAGGGCAATTTTTTTTTCCAGGAATAGTTGAAGTATCTTTCAAGTTGTCTTCTTGTGATCTTTTCGTTAAAATCAACGATAACTTTCATGTATGATTATTTGCACAAAAGTATCAAAATTACTCCATATCCTGCAACAATTCCAAAGCCTTCATCATATCAATTCCTTTTCCTAAAACCGGTTTAAACAAATCTCCTTTTTCTTTAATTCTTTCCAAAGCATTATGAATATTAAAGTCGGTAGGTTTCATGCCTTTTTTTACTTCGCTCCAATCCAGCGGCATGGAAACGGAAGCGCCTTCTTTTGGTCTGATGCTGTAGGCGCTGGCTAAAGTCTGCCCGGTTCTGTTTTGCAGATAATCCAGGTAAATTTTACTGTTATCTCTTTTCTGAAGGCTTCTTTCCAGCGTTGTAATTTCCGGAAGCTTTTCATGAACCTGCTTCATCAGAATATGCGCAAAATCTTTCACCTGATCAAAATCGTACTTTCCGCCCATCGGGATATACACGTGGATTCCGGTGCTTCCTGAAGTTTTACAGTAGCCTTTGATCTTAACGGCATTTAAAACCTCATTCACCTGCAAGGCTGTTTCGATAACATCGTCAAACGTATTCTTCTTGGATGGATCCAGATCCAGCACAAGAAAGTCGGGATGATCAAGGTCGGGCAGGGAAGAATTCCATGGATTCATGTCGATACATCCCAGATTATTAAGATAAGCAAGTGTTGCTTTGTCGTTGCAGTAAATGTAATCAATATATTTATCGTTGGATTCTGAATAAACCTGCGTTGTCTTTACCCAGTCCGGAGTATTGTCACTGGCATCTTTCTGATAAAAATTCTGCTCTTCAATACCGTTCGGAAAACGGTTCAGGGAAAGCGGCCGGTTTTTAAGGTGTGGTAAAATATAGTCTGCAACGGACTGGTAATATTCTATGACATCGCCTTTCGTTACATCATCTTTAGGAAAATAGACTTTATCCTGGTTGGTAAGCTTTACCTTGTGCCTGTTTAATGTTATTTCCTTTTCGTTCTCGGAAGGACGTGTTTTTTTAGGGGCTGTAGCTTTCATAACTTTTGGATTTTGGGTTGCTTCATCTTTTTCTCCGGCTGTGTTTTTTACCTCTTCAGCTTCTTTATCTTCGCGCAGTGCCACGAAAACCGGATGCCGGAAAATACCGTCTTTTGTAATTTCCGAATATTTTATTTCGCATACCAGTTCCGGTTCGGTCCAGGTTACGGGCATATTGGTTTTAGGTCTGGTTTCAAATGGCGACTTTTTCACGACGATCTTTTTTAATCTTTCATGAAGTTCCATAATAGATTCGCGGTTAAATCCTGTCCCGGTATGACCTGAATAAATCAATTTGCCGTCAATGTATTTTCCCAGGATCAGGGCACCGAAACCTTCTCTCGAACCGCGGGGCTCTGTGAATCCGCAGATAATGGCTTCTTCGGTGTTGGTGAATTTTATTTTAAGCCAGTCGGAAGTACGGTGGTTTTCGGTGTAAACGCTGTCTGCTTTTTTGGCAATCATCCCTTCCAGCTTCATTTTTTTCATCTGGTTAAAAAAGGAAATGCCTTTTTCCTCAATATGATCACAATATTTGATGACATCCGTCTCAGCCAACGCTTCTTTAAGGAGTTCCTTACGTTGAATCAACGGAAGCTCTTCCGTAGAATGACCGTTCAGCCAAAGAATATCAAAAACCTGATACACCAGCGCAAGATCCGGATTGTCTCCAATTTGCTGAAGCAACTGGAAATTCGGCCTGCCGTTTTCATCGTATGCGACAATTTCACCATCCAGAATCATTTTGTGCTTCTGAAGGCTAAAATCTTGAGTAACTTTTTCAAATTTTGATAAGAAGGAGATTCCGTTTCGGGAGTAGAAGAGAGGTTTATCACTAAGATCAGCAATGGCGCGATATCCGTCCCATTTAATTTCGAAAACCCAGTCTTCATCATCAAATGCGTCAGGATGCGGTTTGGCAAGCATGGGTTTAATAAAATTCTCAAGTTTTTTTTCGTCAACTAAAGAATTGAACCGCTGAAACCGTGGTTTTACTTCTTCTTTTAAGACTTTTTTTTGCTGACGTTTGGGCTTTTTTTTTCCTCTAAAAATTTGGTGACTTGTGAGTTTTTGGCGGTATTTTCTTCAGCATCGTAATCGCTTTCTGCAAAATCATCTTTATGTTTGATGAGCAGCCATGAATTTTCTTCGGTATTTTTCATTTTCACCAAAGCAAACTCACCTTTTAGCTTTTTCCCGTGAAGGATAAATTTTAAAGAACCGGCGTGAAGCTCTTTCAGTAGTTCTTTTTCATCAGAAAGCTTTGAATTGTTATCCAGGGGTTCATAGGTTCCGCTGTCCCATATTTCTACTTGTCCTGCACCATAATTGCCTTCCGGAATGTTTCCTTCAAAATCTTTATAATCATAAGGATGATCCTCCACCATCATGGCGAGCCGTTTATCTTTAGGATCAAGAGAAGGACCTTTCGGAACAGCCCAGCTTTTTAGCACACCCTCCATTTCGAGCCTGAAATCATAGTGAAGCCTTGAGGCGGCATGTCGCTGAATCACAAAAATCAGTTTGTCTTTACTTTTTTTTGTTTTTCCTTCCGGTTCAGTGGTTTCATTAAACTTTCTCTTTGCATTGTAATCTTTTAAGGCCATTATGATGCATTTTTAGATTTTGGACTTTGTAAACTTGCTTTCAGCTGAGCCATAAGGTCAATAACTTTACCTTCTTTTGCAGGTTCAGCTTTTTTCGCTTTAATATTTTTACCTTTTGCTTTCTGCTTGATAATTTTCATTAACGATTCAGAATACGTGTCTTTGTACATCTCAGGGTCAAATTCCTGTGAAAGCTGTTCTATAAGGCTGACTGCCATTTTAAGCTCTGCCGATTTCGGCGGCTTCTTGGCAGGGATTTTAAGATCGCTGTAATCCCTGATTTCCTGTGCAAATCGAAGACGGTTAAGAACCAATACATCATCTTTATAGGGACGGATCATTCCAATCGCTTCACTTTCACGAAGCACAAAAGTTCCTATTCCCACCATTTCTGTTTTGGCTAATGCTTTTAAAAGAAGTCTGTAAGCATTTTCACCATTTTTCTGAGGCTCCAGATAATATGGATTTTCAAAATACACGGAATCTACCTCAGATTCTTTTACAAACTGATCTATTGACAATATTTTGGATTTTTCAGGACTTGCCGCTTCATAGTCTTCTTCATCAAGAATGATGTATTTATCGTCCATAAGATATCCTTTCACAATGTTTTCCCATTTTACTTCTTTTCCCGTGGTCTCATTAACCCTCTTAAAACGGATATTTGAAAAATCGGATTTATCAAGCATGTCCAGATCCAGTTTGGTGGTTTCTGTTGCCGAATAAATTTTAACAGGAATATTTACTAAGCCAAAGCCAATGGCGCCGTTCCAGATTGCTTTCATTGTACGTAAATTTGAATAAAATGTACAATGATTGTGCCGTGAGGAAAATATTTATTGAATGTGGTATTTAGATTTAAATATTAAATAGTAAGAAATGTTTTGGATCTATTAAGTTCTTTTGATAATGCTCATTCTTTAATAATCAAATCAGTAATAATACAGTTATTTTTAGAATTTTTAGTTTTTTTGCATAAAAAACAAGAATAAATGAGAATAATTTTATATTACTTAACTTTTTTTGAATATTATTAATATTAATTTAATATCGGCACAACCGACTTTGGATAATACTTTTGCAAATAATGGTATTTATATAGAAAGTACATTTTATCTTGCCAATTTATATGGCTATTATTTTAATACTGGTGCGATAACAAATGATAATAAGATTCTAGCTGTAGGAGTGTATGCTTTACAAAATGGAGCAATAAATGCGAGTTTTTACGTAGGCTAAATGCAGATGGTTCTATAGATAATACTTTTAATATGTATGATAGTAATTTATATGTGGGGCTTTCAGGATCTATTATTGCTCCAGGAATAAATAATAATTATGATCAATGGTTAAAAAAAATTACTTCTACAGGCGGAGATGGTGGAACAGCTGTAGTTAATATAAATAACAGAGATGATGTTGCAAGATGTGCTATCTTTCAAGATAATGGTAAAGTTTTGCTATTTGGTATGTCTTATTTTCCAGGCACTAAACCTATCATATCGAGAGTTTTTACAAATAGCATAACTCTAAATGTAGACAACAATGTTACGAAATATAAAGAGATAAAAGTTTATCCCAATCCTACTGCGGAATACTTAAATATTGCTCTTAAAGATTTATGATGTAACTGGAAGATTGGTTTTAACGTTACCTATAAGTACAAAAGAAAACAATTTAAAATTGATGTTAGAAGTTTGAACAAAGGTGTTTATTCCTTGTTATTGAGGATTATAAGCAGAAATTCAGAGAATAATAAATAAAAAAGCAGAGATATCTCTGCTTTTTTATTTTGTACTCCAAATTCAATTTTGCCATAAGCACTATTGCATTAATTATTGCTAAATCTTATTGATTTTAATTGATTTTGTTCCTAACCTGGTAGTAATTTTTAAAATATACATTCCTGTTGGAAGTTCTGATGTTGAAATAGTAGTTTTAGAAGGTTGATCTTTTTTAATTAAGATCATTTGACCTGCCATATTATAAAGCTCCAAGCGTTGTATATTAGCTGGAGAATTTATGTTAATAACTTCATTGAATGGAATTGGATATAGAAGTTTTTTTTCTATAACATCAGTTTCATGAGTGGCTAATGTTTGTTGAAATTCATAAGCACCCAGATCAATTCTTGCATTCACGATACGATTATGTCCTGCCAGATCTGAATTGCCATAGATAGCTGTATCAAAATATTCATTGTTTCCCAGATTGATTGCCTGACTATTGCTCTTTAAAGTAAAATCATTTGCACTGGGATTATTAAAAATGTCATTTATTGAAATGCCTAATTGGGTAATATTAATAACACTTTTTGAAGGAACATCTCTAACGATCGTTGTAGCTGTAGTATAGTTGCTTCCATTGACAAAATCCCAAATAATAGAATTGTACCATTTTGAAGTTCCGGAATCATAAATTCCATTATTACCATTATTGATTAATGTTGTATTGTAATAATTCCCCCCTAAGTTATTATATATACCTCCTCCAGCAGACGTTGCAGAATTGTTTGCAATAAGTACATTAACGAAAGTAGGTTGTGAAGAATGATTATAAACCCCTCCTCCATAAGGCGCAGAGTTGTTTTGAATAACAGTATTGATTGCTGTAGTATAAGAATTGTTGTTGAAGATCCCGCCTCCACTGGCATCGGCTATATTATTGCTAATGGAAACATTTTTAAGAATATTTGATGAGTAAACGGCAAGTATTGCTCCTCCGAGGCTCGCAACTGTATTATTTGAAATTTTGGTATTATTGATTACCGAAGATGAGTTTTGAGTAAATATGCCACCTCCGGATTGGGCGGCATTATTTGTCAAGATCAGGTTGTTTAAACTAACAGAGGAGTTATAAATAAAAATACCACCGCCACTAGAATAGATTGTGCCGGATGTAATATTATTTGAATTTATAGTTATATTGATAGCGGTATTAATACTCTTGCCATGTGTTATTGTAAAACCATCCAACAGGGCCGTGCCAACATTTCCAACGGATAAAACGATGTGTTGGGCATCATTGATATTAGTAATCCCATTATTATCCAAATCTCCGCTAAGAATAGTTTCATTAGTTAAAAAATTACGATCATTCATTGTGGGAGTACCACTATCAGGAAAGCCACCGTAAACTTTGACATTGTTCACCATTAAAAAACCATTCCGTGTACCATATGCAATCCCAAAATTGTTATCTTCGGGACTATACATCGGCTTGTAAGTTCCTTTTGATACCCATACCTCTTGTATGTTCTGGTTTGTTTTGGCCGCTTTAAGAGCGTCTGCTAATTCTCCAACCGCATTACTCCATGAACTTCCGTTACCTGCTGAGCCTTTTTTCACATACACCACACCAGATGTGGGGGTAATAGTTTGTGCAAAATGATATACACAAATTAATAATAAAAGGATAGAAATTTTTTTCATGATAATTAATTTTATGACTATAAAGATAAGCCTAAAACAAAAAAGCAGAGAAATTTTTCTCTGCTTTTTTTTATGCTTTTAAATTCAATTTTAATTCCAGTTCATCTAGCTGTTCATCAGCAATAGCAGCCGGTGCATCAATCATTACATCACGTCCGGAGTTATTTTTAGGAAAAGCGATGTAGTCTCTGATCACCTCATTTCCGTCAAGAATAGCTACTAGCCTGTCAAACCCGAAAGCCAACCCACCGTGAGGCGGAGCACCGTATTTGAAGGCGTTCATTAAGAATCCGAACTGTGCTTCTGCTTCTTCTTTTGAGAATCCTAATAGATCAAACATTTTAGACTGAAGATCTTTATCAAAAATTCTGATGGAACCTCCGCCGATTTCGTTTCCGTTCAAAACCATATCGTAGGCATTGGCTCTTGCTTTTCCCGGATCAGTTTCTAGTAAATGAATATCTTCCGGCTTTGGAGAGGTGAAAGGGTGGTGCATGGCGTGATAGCGTCCGCTTTCTTCGTCAAATTCCAATAGCGGGAAGTCAACAACCCAAAGTGGGGCAAAAACGTCACCTTTTCTTAATCCTAAGCGATTTCCAAGTTCCATTCTCAAGGCAGAAAGCTGGGTTCTCACCTTATGCTCGTTTCCGGAAAGAATCAACATTAAATCGCCTTCTTTTGCTCCGAACTTCTCAATGATTTTTGCTAAGTCTTCTTCGTTGTAGAATTTATTCACTGAAGAAGTTTTTACACCATCATTCTGGAATTTCACCCAAACCATTCCTGAAGCTCCGATTTGAGGCCTTTTTACCCAATCAACAAGTTCATCAATCTGCTTTCTGGTATAATCTGCACAGCCTTCAACATTGATTCCGACAACCAGTTCGGCATCATCAAAAATTTTGAACTCTTTTCCTTTTACCAAATCATTCAGTTCCACGAATTCCATCCCGAAACGGATATCCGGTTTGTCGTTTCCGTATTTCTGCATCGCATCGGCAAATGTCATTCTCGGGAAGTCTCCGAATTCCTGACCTGTGATATCTTTTAATAAAGTTTTCGTCATTCCTTCGAAAACATTCATCACATCTTCCTGTTCCACGAAAGCCATTTCACAATCGATCTGTGTAAATTCCGGCTGTCGGTCGGCTCTTAAATCTTCATCACGGAAACATTTTACAATCTGGAAATATTTATCCATTCCGCCCACCATCAACAGTTGTTTGAAAGTCTGTGGAGACTGCGGCAAAGCGTAAAACTGGCCCGGATTCATTCTGCTGGGCACCACAAAATCTCTTGCTCCTTCCGGTGTAGATTTAATTAAAACCGGTGTTTCCACTTCAATAAATCCGTTATCGGAAAGATAATTTCTTACTTTCTGCGCCATTTTGTGACGGAAGATTAATTTATCTTTTACAGGATTTCTTCGGATGTCAAGATAGCGGTATTTCATTCTTAATTCTTCGCCGCCATCTGTTTCGTCTTCAATAGTGAAAGGCGGAAGCTGGGATTCATTAAGAACCGTTAATCTTTCAACAAGAATTTCAATTTCTCCTGTCGGAATATTTGGGTTTTTACTTACTCTTTCAATAACTTTTCCTGTAACCTGAATCACAAACTCACGGCCCAGTTTTTTTGCATTTTCCATCAGTTCGGCAGTAGAACGGTCCTGGTCAAAAACCAATTGGGTAATTCCGTAACGATCACGAAGATCTATCCAAATCATAAATCCTTTATCACGAATGGTCTGTACCCATCCTGAAAGTGTAACTTCTTCATTAAGATTTTTGAGAGACAATTCTCCGTTGTTGTGCGATCGAAACATAATTATTTGTTTAAAGTTCAAGATTTAAAGTTCAGTGTTCTTCGTTCAGCATTTAAAGTTTTGAAGATCAAGCTTAAAACATGAATAGCAGAACATTGAATTTTCCGTGTGCAAAGATATGATTTTTGGAGGTTTTAAAAACAAAAAAACTCCCTTTCGGAAGTTTTTGATCTGAGCTTTGATGGTATTGGTTTAATTTTATGCTCAATACTGGAATTTTTAATGCAGAATTAATTTTCAGGAAGGGTTTTGATATTAACTTTCAATCCACTGCAGTGCTTTTTCCAATACTTCATCTTTATCTTTTTTAATGCCTTCCACAGTAGGCTTTATCTCAAAATCAGGAACGATTCCTATTCTCTGGGTTTCTTTTCCGTCAGGATAGTAAATACCGATTCCGCTGATCATTGTTGAAATATTTCCGGGAAGTTTGATATCCGAAACATTTCCATCGGCTCCTGCCGTTGCAGAGCCAAAAACTTTTGCATTTGGCGCTGTTCTGAAAGCCATAGTGTGATATTCTGCGCTGCTTTGCGTGGTTTCATTAATTAAGATGGCAATTTTACCGGTGTACGATTTTTTGCCGGATCCGGGAGTGCTTAAATTTGATGTAAAAGTGAAAAGTCCCGGCTGATAATTGCTTGTGTTCGTAAATTTTACAAATTCGGAAGACTCTGGTTTTAATAATTTCCCCATTATAAAAACGACAAAATCTGAAGGATAGCTTCTGAAATCGATAACCAAGCCTTTTGTATTTTTAATTTTTTCAAAAACTTCAGCAAGAAGATCGGCTTTTACGCTTCCCATATAAAAATATGCGATGTTATTATCCAGCATTTTAAAAAAATCTTTAGGCTCATTTTTTATTTTGATTTCTGAATAAGCATAGGTTCTGATGGTTTTGTCTTCCGTTTTTCCGTCTCTTAAAATAGTAAGACTAATGTTTTCTGCATTGCTTCGCAAAAGTTTTCTCGAGACATCCCGAAGCTGAGTAGGATAATTGGAAGCCGGAAGATATTTCAGCATATTTTTAATGATGTTGTCCACATTTTCGCCATTGATATCTGTAATAATGTCACCTTTTTTTAATCCGGTTTGTGCTCCTAAATTCTCGTCATAAAAACCTTCAACTACAGGTTTGTTTTCTGCAAAAGTTAATTTTACCGGAGAATATCTTTCGCCGAAATATTTTTCAAGCGCTTTGCTGTTTCCCCAGATATTGGCGTGGGTATCGTGAATTCTCCCGATCAGTTCCAGAGAAGCGAGACTGTATTCCGTTTCGTTTTTTGCATTGATGAATTTTGGGATAAATTCTGTGAGAACACCTTTCCAGTCTTCTTCGATGAGATTTTTGTAAGGGAAGTAATACTGAATAATATTCCAGTATCTGTATAGGGACAGCAGTCTGAAGCCTTCATCGGGATACTTCATTTCTCTGTAAGGATTTTCATGTCTGAAATCAGGATTGTTTACATTCGGAAAGAAATCTACATAATAATTGACTTTCGGCCTTTTGGCATCTTTGAGTTGTAAAAGCAGATCCGTAAGTTCTTTCGAAAAGCCGGAATTGTTGATCCAGTCTAGATCCGGTTTGATTTTCACATTTTTAGGTTCAGAACTTTTTGCTGTCTGAAATTTGCCCAGACCTTTGATCCAGTCTGTTAAAATCTGATCTCTCTGTTCAGCAGAAGCATTTTCAGTTTTTTTATAAATTCTGAAAAGTTCGTAATCCCAGTTGTAGTTTCCCTCGGCAACGCTTGGATGGTAATATTTCAGATAACCCCAGATTAACCCCAGTTTTTTAAGGTTTTCGATATTATCCTCGCCGAGGCTGATGTTGGATATTTTAGAGCCGTTATCAAATTCTTTATCAAGCTCAACTTTCGTTATTTCTTTTTCGAAAATTTTAGCACTTCCAATGTCCTTTCCGTCAATGGAAACTTTTAAGTTGTCTACCCAGATTTTTCCTTTTCCCGAAAGCAGTGCCCCGATAACGATTTGTTGGGTGTTTTCCGGAGACATATTAAGTGTAACCTCATATTTTTTCCAGTCATTTGTGCCTTTCAGGCCAACTTTTTGCATATTGTTGAAAGCAACTTCAGGATCAATTCTCATCCATAATCCGGCAAATCCGTCTGTAACATTTTCTGTTTTGAGATATCCGGAAAGCGTAATTTTTCTGCCGGCATAATTGTTGGGAAGTGTGTACATGATTGCTCTGAAGCCTTCTGTACCTTCAGATTCTATCACGGCAGATGCTTTTCCCTGCTGTTTTTCATTAAAATCTGAAAATACTTTTGCAGAATTGTTTCCCATTAATTTCCATAGTGCAGGAGAATTATTCTCCGTGGTTTCAAAATCGAGATTCTCAATTTTTTGCTGGGCAAAGAAAGTCATTCCCCATACAAGAAATGGGATAATGAAGTATTTTTTCATAATAATTAATTTTTTTGTCAAATCTAGAAAGTAAGATCTGATATTATTGTTCGTTAATAATGGTTTTAAGGAAATTTGTGAGGTTTGTTGATATATTTAACGGATTTTTTAGTTTAAAATCTTAAAGTATATTAATCTTTTACATATTCAAGAATGTCTCCTGGCTGACAATCCAAAGCTTTGCAGATCGCTTCCAGTGTAGAAAGCTTTACCGCTTTTGCTTTTCCTGTTTTAAGAATGGATAGATTGGCTTGGGTGATGCCAATTTTCTCGGCAAGTTCCTGGGACTGCATTTTTCTTTTCGCCAACATGACGTCTACATTGATAATTATTGGCATAGCTTAAATTGTTAAATCTACTTGTTCCTGAAGCTCTAGTCCTTTTTTGAAAAATTCTACGATGAATAATATTAAGGCTCCGAAAAATAAGAATATTACAACAGAATATGCTGCTGCGAAGAGACTTTTTACAGTAAAAGGAACGATAGCCAGTGTAATGGCTGTATAGATAATATTAAGCCAGCCAAATCTTTTCAGCCAAAGTAAAGCATCCGCATTGAATACGTTTTCTTTGCTGATTTCTCGTAAAAATTTGTAACTGATGAAAAAAAATAAGGCTATAAAAATTTCGTTGGAAATATGACTTAGCACACTTCCCGGATTGAAAAGTCCGGTAATAAGATTCTGGTCGGTAAAAGGAACAAGGAATTTAAATTTCATCATGTGTTCCATCGGTTGAGTCCATTCATTTTTAGACCAGCCTACATCGGCTCCGATGGTAAAAAAATCTGAAAGAATATTATTTGCTGTCTTAAAATTATAAAAAGAAACAGCAAAACCAATAACAATGTAAATAAGCTGAACGGCAAAAAAAACAGCCAGTAGTAAAAGCAGATAACTGATGGATTGTGAAACAGAATTCTTACCGATAATTTTCATGAGTTTGTTATTTTATTATTGCAAATATATAATTAATTATTGTTTTACAATAAAAAATTATTGAATTTATTTTTTTTAAAATGATAAAAACGCTTTAACTAATCTTTTCGGAATATTTTCACAAAACTTTACCTATGGCAAGTTAAAATCATTTCTGAATCTCTATTTTTGCCGAATGCAATTAACATCAATGTCAAAATATTTTAATTTTCTGAAAAAAGCATTAAGCGGAGAAGAAGTCGACTATACCAAAGCCACCATAAGAAGTGCTGTCCTTCTTTTAGCCATTCCTATGATGTTGGAAATGGCAATGGAATCTGTGTTTGCATTGGTAGACCTGTATTTTGTCGGTCATCTGAAAGAAAGCGGTTTTGCCATTCAAACAGTCGGACTGACAGAATCTGTACTTTCCGTGATGTATTCGATTGCCATAGGGATGAGCATGGCGGCAACAGCGATGGTTGCAAGGAGAATAGGGGAGAAAAACCCGGAACAGGCTTCCAGAAGTGCGGCCCAGGTTTTATTGGTTTCTTTTGCAGTGACTTTTATTTTAAGCTTATTCGGAGTGATCTATGCTGAAGAGATTTTAATTCTGATGGGTTCAAAGCCTGAAGCTGCATCTTACGGTAAAGGATTTACAAGAATTATGATGGGAAGCAGTGTCATTATCATGTTGTTATTCCTGATCAACGGAATTTTCAGAGGAGCGGGGAATGCTGCCATTGCCATGAAATCTCTTTGGATTGCCAATATTGCGAATATTATTTTGTGTCCGGTTTTAATCAAAGGTTTCGGGCCGGTTCCGGCGATGGGATTAACAGGCGCCGCTCTCGCAACAACAATCGGAAGAAGTATTGGAGTGATATATCAATTGTATCACCTCTTAATTGCAGATTCGCAAATCAGAATCCAGTCGAAATATTTTACACCTGATTTTAGTATTATTAAATCAGTCATAAAAATTGCCACTCCCGGAATCTTTCAGTTCGTGATTGCTTCCTGCAGCTGGATCTTTCTGGCTCAGCTGGTGGCGACAACCGGCGGTGAAAATGCTTCTGCGGGATATCAGACCGCTTTACGTCTGATGATGTTTTTTATGTTTCCGGCTTGGGGATTGAGCAATGCAGCATCTACACTTGTAGGACAAAACATGGGAGCGAACGAAATGCTGAGAGCAGAACAGTCTGTAATGAAAACCGTAAAATATAATGTGATTTTTATGGTAATCGTTAGTGTTATTTTCTTTTTTATGGGTGATTTTTTAGCCGGATTTTTTACCAATGAAACTGAAATTAGAAATATTGCCACCAATGCATTGCATATTATGGCTGTTGGATTTATCTTTTACGGAATCGGGATGGTGATGATTAATGCTTTTAACGGAGCCGGAGATACGTGGACGCCAACCTGGGTGAATCTTTGCGGCTTCTGGCTGTTTCAGATCCCGTTTGCTTATCTTCTTTCAAAATATTTTGATTTGGGACCGAAAGGCGTATTTATCTCAATTCCCGTTGCTGAAGCTTTAATCACAATCGTCGCTTTTTTATTATTTAAAAGAGGAAAATGGAAAACGGTGAAAGTTTAGGGGGGAAAAAGTGAGAAGTGAGAAGTAAAAAGTGAGAAGTAAGAAGTTAAGTGATGATGAAGATTTTATGATTATTAGTGTCGGGCTTTCATATTTGCTAAAGAATTATAAAAATTTTAACAGCTGAACTTTTGATTTTAAAATGGTATTCTCTAATTTCGTAATACAACTAAATTATATTACTATGGGAAAAGGAGACAAAAAATCAAAAAGAGGAAAGATTAACAACGGAAGCTACGGAAAAAGAAGACCTAGAAAATCTTCAAAAACTGTGGCCGCTGCCGAAGAAAAATCTAAAGCTTAAAAAAGACCGGAAATTGTTCCGGTCTTTTTATATAAATAGGTATAAATATTATTTTCCTCCAAAAATATTTCCCAGAATATTTCCGAGCCCGCCTTCATCTCCGTCTTTTTTCTGTTTATTGTCATTTCCTAAAACACTTCCAAGAATATCATTGAGCGGATTAGATGAATTAGACGGTCCACCTCCCAATACGCTTCCTATAATATCATTCAAAGGATTCGACTGCTCATTTTTTGTCTGGCCGGAAGCATTGCCTAAAATACTATCGAGTAAGCCTCCTAAACCTCCCGCATCCACATTATTCTGTTGTTTCTCTTTCCCGATATAGCCCATAATCACCGGTGCCAACATCGCTAAAACAGGCCCGATTTTATCGATGGAAATTCCTGTTTTCTGAGATAACTGATTTTCCACGGTCTGCTTTTCTTCACCAAAAATATGATTAAGGATAGAATTTCCTTCGGATTGTCTTGCCTCGGCTTGGCTGATATCATTCAGGATACTTCCGTCATGATCTTTATCCAGCGCTGTATTTAAGGATTCAGCTTCATTGGGAGACTGAGATTTTTTACTGAGATAAGAAATAATTAGCGGTGCAGCTACTGCAAGCAATGCAAGTACCTGATTTCTGCTTATCCCGAATTTGCTTTTAGCTCTTTCTGCTACCTGGTTTCCGGTATTTCCTGTAAGTAAATCAATTAAGCCCATAGTTGATGATTGTTATTGTTATATATTCAGGTCATCAAAAAATATTCCTAATAGTTTATATTGATATTGAAGCAGGTGTAAAAAGCTGTTATCATATCAATTCTTCACGATGGGTACATTCGAGCAGGCTTCACCGAACATTAATGATTTTACGATTGGTTTCAGTTGTTCCACCAGCTCAATATATGCATTTTCAGGAATTTCCTTATCCGAACAACCTTTTACCAACACTCTTTTGTCACGCATCTCCTCAAAATCATAATTTTTAACGGCATTATGCATCAGGATTACTTCCAGGTCTTCACGATTTCCAAAAACGATTTTTTTGGTAACATCCGTTAATCTGGCCGTGATTAAAAAGTAAGCCCACAGCGGAACAATAGCATCTGCCGAATTATAGACATATACATAAGCGTCACGGTATTCTTCAACATCAATCGCTGCAACTTTTTCACGGAAATCTTTCTCTTTTAGAATCATTTCCATAAAAAGAAAGTCCTTAAGGTCGATGCCTTTTCTTGCGCCCTTCGGAACAAGATCGGTAAGATCAAAATTGATGAGACCGCTCTCTGCAACTTTATTCCGGATTTCAAATTCTTCTGACATTTTTATCATTATCTTTGAACAAATTTACAAATTAAGATGCAAAGAAGTCCTAATTTGTTTTCTATAGCTGTTATAGAAACCTCCCATAATTTCACTTGATAAATTAAAGAGATTCATAATTGCAATTTAAAATTAAAGATTTCACCAGAAATGAAATATTACATTATTGCCGGAGAAGCATCCGGAGACTTGCACGGAAGTAATTTAATGAAAGCGCTGAAGCAGAAGGATTCCAATGCGGAGTTCAGATTCTGGGGAGGTGATCTTATGGCAAAACAGGGTGGGACCCTGGTTAAACATTATCGGGATCTTGCTTTTATGGGTTTTCTGGAAGTTGCCATGAACCTTCGTACGATTCTGAATAATATTAAATTTTGTAAAGAAGATATTCAAAACAATAAACCGGACGTTCTTATCCTGATAGATTATCCTGGTTTTAATTTAAGGATTGCCAAATTTGCGAAAGAACAGGGGATAAAGGTTGTCTATTATATTTCTCCTCAACTTTGGGCCTGGAAGGAAGGAAGAGTAGAAATCATTAAAAAATATGTGGATGAAATGATGGTGATTCTTCCGTTTGAAGAAGATTTTTATAAAAAGCATGGTGTTGAATCTCATTTTGTAGGACACCCTTTGCTGGATGCTATTTCCACATTAGAAGACATTACTACCGAAAATTTCAAAAGAGAGAATGGGTTGAATGAAAAGGAAATTATTGCATTGTTGCCGGGCTCGAGAAAGCAGGAAGTAGAAAAAATGCTGCAGATAATGCTTTCCGTAAGGCCTTATTTTAAAGAATATCAGTTTGTTATTGCCGGGGCGCCAAGTCTTCCGAAAGAATTTTACGAAAAATATGTGGATGATAATGTACATTTTGTGTCCAATAAAACATACGATCTGCTGAGGTGCTCAAAAGCGGCTCTGGTGACCTCCGGAACTGCCACTCTGGAAACTGCATTGCTGAATGTTCCTGAGGTGGTTTGCTACCGCGGGAGCAAAGTTTCTTATGCGATTGCCAAAAGACTGGTGAAAAATATAAAATACATTTCCCTGGTGAATCTCATTATGGATCGTGAAGTAGTAAAGGAATTGATCCAGAATGATTTAAATACCAATAATCTTGTAGATGAATTGAAGAAAATACTTTCTACAGAAAAGAGATTTGAAGTGTTCAGGGACTATGAGCTGCTCAGGGAAAAGCTCGGCGGAAAAGGAGCGAGTGATCATGCTGCGGATGTCATTTTAAAAATGTAAAATTTAAATAAATTGTAATTAATCGCAGGAAGTTTTTCTGCGATTTTTCTTTTGTCTAAAGAATTTAGGTGTTTTTCTAAAGTTTTAAAATATTCCTGTGGAAATTTTCTCCGAAATAAATATTTTTGGAAAAACACAACTGTTGAAAAAACAGCCTCTTCTTATTCTTCTTATTTTTTTTATTCTTGGGATTTTTTTTCAGGATCAAATTTCTCTTGATAAAACTTACATTTTTGCGGTTGCAGGAATAAGCTTGCTGGTTGTAATTACTACGTTTTTTAAGAATTATTTTTTACACAGAATGCAGCCTTGTCTATTGTGTGTAATGTTTTTCGGCGTAGGGATCATTCTTCATTTTTTCAATGCTTATGACAATCCTGTTTCCGTTCAGGGAAATCATTCTATTATTTTTAAAATTTCCGGAAAGCTTAATTCTAATGAAAAATATAGAAAATATCAAAGTACTGTCAAGATTGAAGGTCAATATTTTAAAGCTATTGTTTATGTTCCGAAAAGTGAAAAGCCACTTGATTTTAACCATTATTACCAGACAAAGGCTTTTGTTTCAAAACCAAGAGCTCCGCAATATGATTTCCAGTTTGATTACTCAAAATATTTACAACGTAAAAATATTGATTTTCAATGTTATATTAATGATGAGGTGTATGCTGCAGAAAGAAATGATATACGCTGGAATGAACAATTTTCTCAAAGAAGATTAGAGGTTCTTCATCATATTGATAAGACAACAATGTCTGCAAAATCTAAAGAATTTCTAAAAGGAATTATTCTTGCAGACCGTACAGACATTGATGCGCAGACGGTTCAGGATTTCAGCAGATCAGGGCTGGTACATTTTCTGGCAATTTCAGGAACACATATTGTTGTGGTTTTCGGGTTGTTTTATTTCTTATGGGTTAAAATTTTACCGGCCAGATGTAGAAAATATGCTATTGTTATAAGCCTGGTTTTGATTTGGTTTTTTACTGCTTTCATTGGTTTTGGAAGCTCGGTGGTTCGTTCAAGCATCATGCTGAGTGTGTATTTTATCTATGTTCTTCTTCAGCGGAAGTCAGATCTTCTTCACTCTCTGGCATTGTCCGCATTTATCATTTTGCTTTCAGACACCCAGCAAATATTTGATGTGGGATTTCAGTTGAGCTATCTCGCAGTTTTAGGAATATTCTGGCTCAATCAACCGATTCTGAATATACTTCCAAAACAGAACAGCAGGATCAAAAAAATCATTTTCAATACTGTTTCGATTTCTATTTCAGCTCAGCTGGCGACACTTCCTCTTGTGCTGTACTATTTTCATCAGTTCTCTTTTATTTCTATTATTGCCAATTTTTTTATTGTTCCTTTTTCTGAAATAATTATCGTGTTTTCATTTTTGATGACCACTTTGATAGCTTTTAACATAAACTTCGAATATTTGAATAAATTATATGGATTTATCATTGATACATTACTTAATATCATCCATTGGTTTGCAGGATTTAATCATGTTTTTTTTGAAAATATTCCCTTAAATTTAACTGAAGTCTTTTCTTTGTTTTTAATAATTGTTTTGTTAAGGTATGTTGTTTTAAAATGTAATCTTAAAAACTTCACGAGATGGATGATGGCGGTTGTTGCTTTTTTTATATTGAGGTTAGGATTTGATTTTTACGAAGAGCAAAAGTCTGAAGTTTTGGTTCATCATTTCTCTAAAAATAGAATATTATCCATTAAAAAGAATAGTGAAGCCTGTTTCTGGATCGAAGAGAATTCAGACAAATCAGATATTATAAAATTTGTTATTAATCCGTACTGTGCTGAAAGACGGATAAAAACGACAGAGATAAAAACTCTTCCCAAGACAGCTGAAAAAATCATTTATCAGCATACGACATATGAAATAAAATAATTTTTACGTATATCGTTTTCCTTTTATTTATAATAATTTAACGCTTATTTAGAAAGATTACAAACTGGCTATATGTGAGATTTCTCACTTTTTGATCTAGTTAACATTTCTTAATTTTGTGGAAAATCAAATTTAAACTTATATGGCAGGTTTAACGAGTTCTACGATAGGTAGAAAATATGCTATGGCATTGTCGGCTATCTTTTTGCTGATATTTCTGGTAATGCACCTTTCTGTAAACCTTTTGTCGGTTTTTGGTGCAGATGCTTACAATAATGCTTCGCAGTTTATGGGGTATAATCCTCTTATTCAGTTTGTAATGCAGCCGGTTTTGATATTTGCTGTAGTTTTCCACTTTGTAATGGGATTTGTTTTAGAAATTAAAAATCAAAAAGCACGTCCTGTTAAATATGAAGCTAATAATCCTTCTCACAATTCTACCTGGATGTCCAGAAATATGATTATTTCAGGGGCTGTAATTTTGGCTTTTATTTTTCTACACATGTATGATTTCTGGTTTCATGAAATGAACTACAAGTATGTAGATGGGTTGCCAATTGAAGAATCACGTTTCTGGGGAGATCTGCACGCTAAATTTGCAGATGCATGGAGAGTAATTATTTACATTATATCTTTCATTTTGCTGGGATTACACCTGGGACACGGTTTCCAGTCTTCATTCCAATCTATCGGTGCAAGACACCCTAAATATACTCCTGTAATCATGGCATTAGGAAAATGGTATTCCATCCTGATTCCTGCAGGTTTTATCTTTATCGCAATTTATCACTTTGTAACTCAATAATATCAATATACTAATATGAGTAAATTAGATTCAAAAATTCCGGCGGGTCCTTTAAAGGATAAGTGGAAAAATCATAAAGACCATATGAACCTTGTTGCACCAAACAACAGAGACAAGATTGATATTATTGTTGTTGGAACAGGTTTGGCAGGAGGTTCTGCAGCTGCAACGCTGGCAGAGCAGGGATACAATGTAAAAGCATTCTGCTATCAGGATTCTCCAAGAAGAGCGCACTCTATTGCCGCTCAGGGAGGTATTAATGCCGCTAAAAATTACCAGGGAGATGGTGACTCTACTTACAGATTGTTTTATGATACCATCAAAGGTGGTGACTATAGAGCGAGAGAAGCCAATGTTTACCGATTAGCAGAAGTATCTGCAAATATTATCGACCAGTGTGTTGCTCAGGGCGTTCCTTTCGGGCGCGAATACGGAGGTCAGCTTGATAACCGTTCATTTGGTGGAGTTCAGGTAAAAAGAACATTTTATGCTAAAGGACAGACGGGACAGCAGTTGTTATTAGGAGCTTATTCAGCCATGAGCCGTCAGATTGGTAAAGGAAGAATCAAAATGTACAACCGTCATGAAATGATGGATCTTGTCATTGTAGACGGAAAAGCAAGAGGAATTATCGCAAGAAACCTTGTAACAGGTGAAATCGAAAGACATTCTGCGCACGCGGTAGTAATTGCATCCGGAGGATACGGAAACGTATATTTCCTTTCTACCAATGCAATGGGCTCCAACGTTTCTGCGGCATGGAAAATCCATAAAAAGGGTGCGTATTTCGCAAATCCTTGTTATGTGCAGATTCACCCTACATGTATTCCGGTTCACGGAACACAGCAGTCTAAGCTGACTTTGATGTCAGAATCTTTAAGAAACTCAGGAAGAATCTGGGTGCCTAAAAAGATTGAAGATGCACAGGCGATCAGAGAAGGAAAGTTAAGACCTGAAAATATTAAAGAAGAAGATAGAGATTATTATCTTGAAAGAAGATATCCTGCATTCGGTAACCTTGTACCGAGAGACGTTGCATCAAGAGCTGCTAAAGAAAGATGTGATGCCGGATACGGAATCGAAAACAATGATACTCAGGAAGGTGTTTACCTGGATTTCTCTACAGAGATCATGAAAAAAGGTAGAGAAGCCGCTATCGAAAAACATATTCATAATCCTACCGAGCAGCAGATTTATGATTTAGGAAAAAGCTGGGTTGAAGAAAAATATGGGAACTTATTCGTAATGTATGAAAAAATTACGGCTGATGATCCTTATAAGACACCAATGAAGATTTATCCTGCCGTTCACTACACCATGGGTGGAGTTTGGGTAGATTACAATCTTCAGTCTACCATTCCGGGATGTTTCGTAATCGGAGAAGCAAATTTCTCTGATCACGGGGCTAACAGATTGGGAGCTTCTGCGTTGATGCAAGGTCTTGCTGACGGTTATTTCGTTCTTCCATACACCATTGCAGATTACCTTTCTGCAGACATCAGAACAGGATCTATTCCTACCAATTCTTCATCTTTCGATGAAGCCGAAAAAGGAATTAAAGAAAAAATAGATTTCTTCCTGAATAATAAGGGAACGCATTCTGTTGACCATTTCCACAAGAGATTAGGAAACATCATGTGGAATAAAGTTGGAATGGGAAGAACCCCTGAAGGATTAAGAGAAGCTATTAGAGAAATTGAAGAGGTAAGAAAAGATTTCTGGAAGAACGTAAAAGTTCCTGGCGATAATGACGGAATGAACACCGAGCTTGAAAAAGCATTCAGAGTGGCAGATTTCTTAGAGCTTGGACAATTAATGGCTATTGATGCATTGCATAGAAATGAATCTTGCGGAGGGCACTTCCGTGAAGACCACTCAACTCCGGACGGAGAAGCTGAAAGAGACGATGTAAACTTCAAATATGTAGGTGCATGGGAATATCAGGGAGAGGATATCAACGCAGAAGTGTTGCACAAAGAAGAGCTGATCTACGAAAATATTGAGGTGAAAACAAGAAGTTACAAATAATCTCCAACCTATAAATATAACATTATGAGTGCAAAAAAAGGCTTACATCTTACGCTGAAAATTTGGAGACAAAAAAATAATAAATCTAAAGGTCAGTTTGAGACTTATAAAATATCGGATGTTTCTACAGATTCCTCATTCCTGGAAATGTTGGACATCCTCAACGAAAATCTTATTAACGAAGGAAAAGAGCCTATCGCTTTCGATCACGACTGTCGTGAAGGGATTTGCGGAATGTGTTCTCTTTACATCAACGGTAGAGCGCACGGTCCGGACACAGGGATCACAACCTGCCAGCTTCACATGAGAATGTTCAAGGACGGGGAGACCATCGTTATCGAGCCATGGAGAAGTGCTGCTTTCCCGGTTATTAAAGATTTAATTGTAGACAGAAGCGCATTCGACAGAGTAATGGCTGCAGGTGGTTTCATTTCGGTGAACACTTCTGGAAATACTTTGGATGCCAATGCGATTCCTGTTCCAAAAGAAGATGCAGATAAAGCGATGGACGCTGCGGCATGTATCTCATGCGGTGCCTGTGTAGCTTCCTGCAAAAACGGCTCGGCAATGCTGTTCGTGGGTGCAAAAGTTTCTCAATATGCACTTTTACCTCAAGGTAGAGTAGAAGCCAAGCGAAGAGTGCTGAATATGGTAAAAGCCATGGACGAAGAAGGATTCGGAAACTGTTCAAACACTGGTGCTTGTGAAGTAGAATGTCCGAAAGGAATTTCTCTTGAGAACATTGCCAGAATGAACAGAGAATACATGGCAGCATTTGTTGACAGAGGATAAAAAATACCATAAATAATATTAAAGCAGCTTTCATAAGAAGCTGCTTTTTGGTTACTGCAATATTCTTTTGATTTAGAAATTAATAGGATGGACTCAATTAGAAATAGAAATCTTTTCTAACATTTCTATACTGTTTTTATTGATTGAATAATCATGGAATATTAACGTAATTTCAAATATACATTCTAATAAATTTAAATGTTTACTATGCGCAGTCACGGCTTTTATTTCTTTTAGTTAAATCTTTCATAAAATACCTTGAAATATGATATCTAGTTGAGATGAAAAACTTATTTTTGCGTAATTATAAAATTCGAAATGAAAAAATATCTTTTATTGTTTATCATCGCTGTTTTTGCGGTGTCTTGCTCTAAAAAAGTAGAAGTAAAAGGAAAAATTACAGGCGGTTCTCCATTAGAGAGAATCGAGTTTATTGAGGCATCAGGTGTTGCCACCTTACCACTTATTAATATCGGGATTAACAAAGACGGAACTTTCTCCGGAAGTTTTGAGGCTCCGAAAAGCGGAATGTATGTAATGTCATATGGCGGAAAACAAAACCTGATCTATCTTAAAGGTGGCCAGAAACTTGAAATTACAGGTAACGGAATGAGCTTCCCGTCAGAATTCGTAGTTACGGGTGATGCTAAAAATAATAATGATTTCTTTACGGCCACACAAAAATATCTTTCCACCTATGCTCAGACTGTGAACATGAATGAGCTGATGACAAAAGATGAAAAAACTTTCATCAAAGGAATTGAAAAAGTGCAGGCCGATGTTACTAAAAATATAGAAGAAAACGTAAAAAAATTCAGTCCGGATAGCGGGTTGGTGGAATGGAAAAAGAATGACCTTGCCAGCACATTGCTTACCATCCTGAATCAATACGAAATGAGTCACAAACAAATGGGTAATCCTTCATTCAAAGTGACGAAAGCTTTCACGGATTACGAAAACAAACTTCAGGAAAATAAAGAGGTAATGGTGAAAGAAAATCCTTTCTACAGACAATACCTTTTAACAAAAATGAGCCCGGATTTCCAAAAATATGCTCAGGCAAACGGCGCGGGAAAACCGGATATAACCACTTCAGAATTATTTGCAGAATACCTGAAGAAAAATCAGAAAGATCTTTCACAGACAGCTAAAGATTACTTATTGGCTTTTGTAATGGCACAATCTGATATTCATCCTGGAACTCCTGAAAAAACAATCGAGAAAATTAAAAAAATCATCGATACGGATATCAAAGACGCTACGATTAAAGAAGATTTAAAGAAAATTCAGTTTGCGATCAACGGTTTCAAAATCGGTGAGCAGGCTCCTGAAGCATCTCTTGTTAAAGCTGATGGAAAATCGTACAGCCTTTCTTCAAACAAAGGAAAACCTTACATGATGATGTTCTATGCATCATGGAATCCTTATATCGGAGAAGCATCCATTCCTGTGTTAAAAGAAGTTGTGAATTTCTATAAATCAAAAATGAACTTTGTTTTTGTAAACGTTGATGATACCAAAGATCAGTTTGTAAAAACCAGCAATTCGCTGATGAAAGGAATTACCGGAACCAATGTATACGGCGAAGGAGGATTAAATTCAGATATTGCCAAAAAATACGGAGTGTACGGTTTCAAATTACCATGCTTCGTTGTTGTTGATAAAGATGGGAAAATTGCAAGCAAACCGTTCTTCAACCTTGGAGATCCTGAACTGGTAACCGCTCTTGATAAACAAACAGGGCTTTCTGCACCGAAAGTGAATCCTAATGTTCAACTGCAACCGGGATTAAATATGGACCCTGCAGCTGCGCCTCAGCAAGCGCCACAACAACAGGCAAATCCTCAGCCGGCCCAGACAAAATAATTTAAATTGAGTACAGATAAAAACCTTGTCTTCGGATAAGGTTTTTTTTATTGTATTTTTGCAGACCGGAAGGTTATCGTTTCCGGGATGCTTTGTCAAAGTTCGGATCTTTGACAAAGTTTAAACAGTAAAACAGAAAAAATTCTTAATGAAAAAGAGAAATAAGAAAAATATTATTCTTGAAAATATCAGACTCTTAAATGCAGGAGCTAAAGGGGTTGCCATCGGCAGAACCGAAGAGGGAAAAACGGTAATGGTTACCGGTGCAATTCCTGGAGATGTTGTAAATGTTAAAGTAAAAAAAGCGAAATCTAAATATTATGAAGGAGAAGCGATTGATCTGCTGGAAAAATCACCGTACAGGGTAGATCCGAAATGTATTCATTTCGGCGTTTGCGGAGGATGCAAATGGCAGAACATGAGCTATGAAAAGCAGTTGGATTTCAAACAGGAAGAAGTCTATAACAATATTAAAAGAATCGGAGGGATTGATCATTTTGAAGCAGTACCGATTTTAGGTTCGGAAGAGCAGTATTATTACAGGAATAAAATGGAATTCTCTTTTTCAAATTCCAGATGGCTTACGCAGTATGAAATCAGCTCGGAAGAAAACTTCGGAAACAGAGATGCACTGGGCTTTCATATTCCCGGAATGTGGAGCAAGATTCTGGATCTTAAAGAATGCTTCCTTCAGGAGGAACCTTCAAATACCATCAGGCTGGCTGTAAAAGAATACGCCGTAAAAAACGGTCTCGACTTTTTCGATGTTAAAAATCATGAAGGCTTTCTAAGGACGCTGATGATGAGACAAAACTCAAAAGGGGAGTGGATGGTTCTTTTTCAGCTTTTCAGAGAAGAAAAACAAAACAGGGAAAAATTGTTCCAATTTCTGCTTGAAACATTTCCTCAGATTAAAACCCTGGTGTATGCCATTAATCCTAAAGCGAACGATTCCATCTATGACCTGGATATCAATGTTTATTTTGGTGAAGGATATTTAATGGAAGAAATGGACGGTTTGAAATTCAAAATAGGTCCGAAATCTTTCTTCCAGACCAATTATAAACAGGCCCTTGAACTCTACAGAAAAACATTGGAATTTGCAGATTTGAAGGGTGATGAAGTGGTGTATGATCTTTATACCGGAACGGGAACGATAGCTCAATATGTGGCAAGAAAAGCAAAGCAGGTTATCGGGATAGAATCTGTTCAGGAAGCAATTGATGCGGCAATAGAACATGCAGAGCTGAACGGGCTTACCAACACAACATTTTATTGTGGTGATATGAAGGATATTTTTAATGATGAATTTCTTGCCAATCATCCAAAAGCGGATGTTCTTATTACGGATCCTCCAAGAGACGGGATGCATCAGAAAGTGGTAGAACAGATCCTGAAACTGTCGCCGGAGAAGGTAGTCTATGTGAGCTGTAATTCTGCAACACAGGCACGTGACCTGGCTTTAATGAAAGATCATTATGAGGTGGTGAAAATTTTGCCTGTGGATATGTTCCCACAAACCCACCATGTAGAGAACATTGCATTGCTCGTTAAGAAATAATTTATTTAAATTTGGACAAACATCATCTATTAATATGAAATCTTTTAAATTTCTGTTTGCTATATGCTGGATCAGCCTGCTTTTTTCATGCGGTGCTGATGATGATATCTGTGAAAGCGGAGAAGGAACTCCAAGAATGAAATTCTCTTTCCTGAACGCAGAAAACGGTAAAGAAAGAACTCTGGACTCCCTGTATGTTGCCGTAGATTACGGTTCCGGAAAAGTTCAGTTAGGAGGTGAGGCGAAAATAACTTCCAGAATAATTCCCTTAAGAGTAGATGATTCACCCTATACGGATGTTTACTTCAGAACCACTAATCTGGGAACAGAATCCAGGGTAAGGGTAAATTATACCACCAAAGCTGTTTATGTTTCCCCGGGGTGCGGAATTAAAAAAACATATGAAAATTTAAGTTCGATACTAACAACATCTGCAAATGCTCCTGTAAAAGCTATTCAGGATGGACAAAATTTTATTGAGAATGAAGACAAAACCAATCTTTACCTTCTTTTTTAGTGTAATCTATATCCTGAGTTTTGCTCAGAATGCCCAGGGACTAAAAAAAGAAAAATGGAAATATGAGCCTAATTTTATGGTAGGCGGCGATGTTCTGAATGCCGGAGTATCTTTTTTTTCAGACAGAAAGCTGTACCAGGGTTTTATCTCTTCTAAAATAAAAAATAATATTCATGGTATTGTAGAGGCCGGATTTGAATCTAATGTTTACCAGAAAAACGGGTATGATGCAAAAGCAAACGGACCTTTTCTGAAAATCGGGGCTTTCTATATGCTCGCAAAAGATCCGGAGAATGAATTTAACGGCTTTTATGCCGGAGGTAAAATCGGAGGATCTTTTTATACACAGGAATATATGGCTGTGCCTGTTCGTGGTTTTGGCGGAAGCAGTTCTTCTGTTGCTTTTCCGTCATCTTCGCAGTCTTCTTACTGGCTGGAAGGAACCCTAGGTGGAAGAGTGCAGCTCTTTGATTCTAATTTTTTCATTGATGTAAATCTTCAGCCAAGATACCTTGTTGCCACCAGTAAACAAGAAGATATTCAGCCAATGATTGTACCCGGATTCGGAAGGAGTTCCTCAAAATTCAATATGGGATTTGCTTGGAATATTGCTTATAAGTTTTAATGAATTGATTTATTCTAATCCTTTTTCACTCGTCTTTAACAATTGATACAATCCTTCCAGTTCTTTTGGAGGGATTCCTGCATCAAAAGATGAAGAATCATAGGTTTTGTCTCCTGAAGTAATGGTGATTATTGAAGATAGCGCACCGTCGGAAAACCTTTTTGTGGTTGGCGATTCGTAAGTGGATATTTTTGAAAGATTCAATAAATTTATTTCTCTGATAATATTTTCCCAATAAGATTTAGAAATTTCAGATTGTGAATTAACTCCATTTAAATTAGTTATTAACGAATCTTTTTTGTAGATAAATACTCTGTTAGTACCTCTGGTAAATTCTCTTAATTCTATTTTTTCGATCTGATTATTTTCATTATTTGTTATTGTGTCGTTTTTTGATTCTACAGAATTATTTTGTGAAATACATTTTATGTTGATAAGGCAACATAATAATAGAAAAATAGTATATGTTTTCATATAAAAATCATAATTTTTATCAATGTTATTCTAAAAGTATGCCGCAAATTAATATATTTGCACACAAATTAATATTCTTAAAATGAATTATAAAATTACTTTTAAAGTACCATTTTTATTCTTTGTATTATTATGCTGTTCAATCTTTGCTCAAAAAAGGAAAATTCAAGAGCAAGGCCAATTTGTATTCGGCAAAACATATACGATAGATGATTTGAAGAGAATGAATGGGGTTATCAGATGTGCGTCTACAGAATATGAAGCAATGCTTCAAAAACAAGATCCAAACAGGATGACCGATGCTCAATTTGAAGCATGGATTGCTCCTTTGATTGAAAAATCCAAGACCAATAAATCGCAGAATGGCGGAATTATTACGATTCCCGTAGTTGTACACGTTATTCACAGTGGCCAGGCTTATGGTGTGGGGCAGAATATTACTGATGAGCAGGTTCAGTCTCAGATTACTGTAATGAACAATGATTTCAGAAGAATGGCTGGAACTCCGGGGTTTAATACAAATCCTGTAGGTGCAGATGTAATGATTCAGTTTGCATTAGCAAAAGTAGATCCTAATGGAAATCCTACAAATGGTATTGATAGGGTGCGTATTTGTCAGGATTCTTGGACAACGGATGAAGTTAATGTCAATGTAAAGCCGGCAACAATTTGGGATCCTACACAATATATGAATATGTGGAGTGTTAAGTTTGGAGGTTCAAGTTCAAATATATTGGGTTATGCGCAGTTTCCATCAAACTCAGGTGTTGTAGGTATGCCTGCCGGAGGTGCTGCCAATACTGATGGTGTAGTTGCCAATTATGGAACATTCGGAAGCTCAGACTATGGAACAAATTTCAATTTGGGCGCTCCTTACGATAAAGGAAGAACAATGACTCATGAAGTAGGTCACTTTTTAGGACTTAGACATATTTGGGGAGATGATTCAAATCCATTAGTTTGTGCTACAGATTATTGTGATGATACGCCTCCTGCTCATGAGGCTAATGGTGCTTGTACTGTTCCTATTCAAAGTTGTACTCCCGGTCTATTTGAAATGGTAGAAAACTATATGGATTATACCAATGATACGTGTATGAACATTTTCACGTTAGATCAAAAAGCAAGGATGACGGCTGTAATGAATAACTCTCCTCGAAGAGTTGAATTGAAAAACTCCGTAAAAGACTTACCAATTCCGTTATTTGCTAATGATGCAGAATTAAAAGCAGAAAAAATTTGTCTGTCATCTTCGTCTTGTCAGGGTACTAATTCTATTTCAGTGCCATTTAGTCTGTACAATAGAGGTACGTCTCCGCTTACATCTGCGGTGATCACTTATTCCGTAAATGGTGGTGCTTCACAAACGTATAACTGGACAGGTAACCTTGCTCAAGATAGATATGCTGCAATATCTATTGTAGCTGCAGAAAACTCTACAATTTCTGCACAAATTACTTCCGTAAACGGAACTTCTGATGCGAGAGCAAGTAATAATACTGCATTTTCATTTGTAGGAAATTATACAACAACACCTCTGGGTAGTACTTCTCTTACTTTTACACTCCAACCAGATTTTTTCGGTTCAGAAACTACTTGGACATTAAAAAATAGCACAGGAACTACTATAGATTCCGGAGGGCCGTATTCAAACGGAGTAGCTGTTGGAAATCAAATCGTATCATTACCTGCTTTAGTTACTAAGACATGGAATTTAGCGCCAGATTGTTACACATTCACTATTAATGATTCTGAATCAGATGGTATAGAATATTACGGTTATTATAATGTAAAAAACTCATCTGGAAATAATATAATTTTTGAAGGATCAACTAATTTTGGAGCTACACAGTCAAAAGCATTTAAAGTATTAGTATTGGATACAAAAGATGTAAAAGAAGTAGGTGCAAATGCTATCCAGATATATCCGAATCCTGTATCAGATATCTTAAACATCACCAAAGTTTCTGATAAGGCATCTTATAAAATTTACAGTGCTGCCGGTCAACTGGTAAGACAAGGTAATATCAATGACGGAAAAATTAACGTTTCCGAACTGATCAAAGGTGGTTACATAATTACGGTTGAAGAAAAAGGAAAAGATTTATTTACCTCCAAATTCATCAAGAAATAATAAGATAATTTTAAATGATTAATTCAATCCCCGGGGAAGCCCGGGGATTTTTTATTTTGTTGTAAGGGATTTGAATAAATTCAATATTAATAATGAATAATTTTAAAATAGGCGATGGCATTTATTAAGAATAGATATTGTAACATTTGGTTTGGAAATTATGAATTTTGTATAAAAAAAATGTTTGCATTTTCATATTAATAATAAAAAATGACTAGATTTGTATAATTAATATATTATTGAGAAAGTTATGAAGAAAAATTTTACTTCTTTCTTTTTCCTCTTTTTGTTTGCGATTACCAGTGCACAATGGAGTCCCACATCATTCAGGGGAGAAAAAACAAGAGCAGGCTCCGATATTAAGAGCTATTACACTCTGGACATTTCTTTGCTAAAGTCTCAATTGGCAAAAGCGCAGGAAACGGGTAAAAATGCAAAGCCCGTTACCATTTCCTTGCCAACTTTAGAAGGAAAAATTGAAAAGTTTGCCGTTTACAGCTTCCCAGTGGTTGTTAAAGAACTGGCAGACAAGTATCAACTGGGATCTTACGTAGGTGTCGGGATTGATGATCCCGGAAAATACCTGAGATTCAGCTTAGCACCGGATGATTTTCAGTCGATGATCATCAAAAACGGGGTTTATGAATTTATAGAGCCTGCCGATAAAGGCAAAACGGTTTATGGTGTGCATCCAAAAACTGATAAAAGCAATGAAGGCTTTCTTTGCTCTATGAACGAGGACCGTTTGACAAAAATGGAAATCGATAAGCTTTATAAAGCGGGAAAAACATTCACCAACCAGACAACCGATTTCTCAAAATCTTCTGATAAAAAGTACAGAACGATGAGACTGGCAATGTCGGTAACAGGTGAGTATACCCAATATTTTGGGGGTACAGTAGCCAATGCATTGGTTGCCGTGAATGCTACTTTAACGAGAGTAAACGGTGTATATGAAAAAGATTTTGCCTTACACCTTAATTTACAGAACTTTCCGGGAGTAATTTATACAAATCCCGCAACAGATCCGTATTCTCCCGCTGCGCAAATGGGTAACTGGAATCTTCAGTTACAGCAGACGCTTACAGCAAACGTAGGAAGTGCCAATTATGATATCGGTCACTTATTCGGAGCTTCAGGGGGTGGAGGAAATGCAGGATGTATAGGATGTGTATGTATCGATCCTGCTAATAATAATGCAACTCAAAAAGGCTCAGGATATACATCTCCTGCAGACGGTATTCCGCAGGGAGATAATTTTGATATTGATTATGTAGCACATGAAATGGGTCACCAGTTAGGTGCGAACCATACATTTTCACACGGTCTGGAAAATGCAGGTGTCAACGTTGAACCGGGTTCCGGCTCTACGATCATGGCATATGCCGGAATCACCGGCGCCAATACTGATGTTCAGGCTCATTCGGATCCTTATTTCCATGCGGTAAGTATTACCCAGGTTCAGAATAATCTTACCAATAAAACATGTGATGTTGAGACGACAATTACCAATAACCCGCCTGTAATTACTCCTTTACCTACTTATAATATTCCTAAAGGTACGGCGTTCGTGTTAACAGCTTCTGCTACAGATGCAGAAAATGATCCTATGACGTATTGCTGGGAAGAGGTAGATAATGCAAATGTTACCATTAATAAAAATAATCTGGGAACAACTGCAAGTGGAGCTACGTTCAGATCATTCAATCCGACAACAAGCCCTACAAGATATTTTCCTAAACTGACATCAGTATTAGCTGGTGTTCTCAATAATTCCAATAACGGATGGGAGTCTGTTTCTACTGTTGCAAGAACTACAAATTTCAGAGTAACGGTTAGAGATAATAATCCAGATCCTACTCAACAGCAGACACAATTTGCCAATCAGCAGATTGTTGTTGGCAATGACGGGCCTTTCAAAGTAACTTCTACGACTGCCTACAACAACGCGCCAACTGCTATTACATGGGATGTTGTTAACACTACAGCAGCACCTTACAACGTAGCAAATGTAAAAATAGATTATACAACCGATAACGGGGTTACATGGACAGTAGCAACTGCTTCTACCGCTAATGATGGTAATGAGTCTTTAACTCTCACCGGTCTTACGGTTGGAGCTACTGTTAAAATCAGAGTAAGCTCTATAGGAAACGTTTTCTATGCAATCGGAAGTGCTACCGTAACGAGTTTAGCCAGCTGTACAGGTGCAGCGCCGGCTGGTATTGCAGTATCTGCAATTACACAAACTACCGCAACTGTAACATGGACTGCCACAGCAAATGCCACATATGTCATTCAGTATCGTCCTGTAGGAGGTACTACATGGACTACTGTTACTTCCGCAGGAAATTCCGTAAACCTTACAGGTTTAAGTGACGGTGTTCAATATGAAGTGCAGGTAGCAACGGTTTGTAATGGTGTTCAGGGGCCTTTCTCTGCATCAACAAACTTTACGACATTAGGTCTTAACTACTGTAACATGACATCAAATAACTTTAGTGATGAATATATTTCTAATGTTACAGTTACACCAAATGGTGCCGCAGTAATGAGCAATAACTCTGTGGGCTCTACTTATACTGATTATACAACCACACCGAGTGCTCTTGTAAATCTTGTAATTGGATCAGCAAATAATACCATATCAGTAAGCAAATTCTGGACAGGAACAACATTCAGTGAAGCAGTGGGTGTTTGGATTGACTTCAACAGAAACGGTGTTTTTGAAGCTTCCGAACAGGTTATGAATTCGCCGGCTAGTACAACAACTCCGGTTTCAGCTACTTTTGCTGTTCCTGCAAATGCCTATAACGGACCTGCTACTACGAGAATGAGAGTAGCAATGCAGTTTAATACTTCACCTACAATGTGTACAAGTTTTACATTTGGAGAAGTGGAAGATTATGCTGTAAAATTAATTCAGCCGATTCCTTGTACAAGTAATGCTCCATTAAACCTTACAGTTACCAACCTTACGGCAACTTCTGCTTATGTAATGTGGGATCCTGCTGCGGGAGCAACTTATGTATTGCAATACAGGCCGGTAGGTTCTACAACATGGACTACGGTTCCGTTAACGGCTAATGCATATACAATAAACGGTTTAACTGAGCAGACTTCTTATGAAGTTCAGGTTGCCTATGTATGTTCTGGCACAACAGGAACTTTTACGGCACCATTCCAGTTTACAACACCGCAGGTAACTTATTGTACAATTAACTCAAACAATAATACCAATGGTTATATTTCTAATGTAACAGTTACTCCTACCAATTCATATGTGATGAGTAATACTTCGGGTGCGAATACTTATACCAATTATTCAGCTGACCCTGCAAAATTGATTACATTAGTTCGAAATTCCACAAACAACAGTATTTCCGTTTCCAAATCATGGTTAACAACAACTACTTCTTCATTAGCTGTTGGAGCATGGATTGATTTTAATAGAAATGGAATTTTTGAAACTACAGAAAGAGTAATAAGCACTACAGCAAATACAACTACTCCGATAAGTGCCACATTTACTGTTCCGGGTACTTCATACAACGGACCGTTGACTCTGAGAATGAGAGTGATTTTCTCTACCGCCAGTATTACAGATCCTTGTGCAACCGTTAATAACGGAGAGATTGAGGATTACGCGGTTAAGATTATTGATCTTTCACCTTGTACAACAGCGGCACCATCTCCAATTGTTGTTTCTAATATCACCGCTTCTACTGCTTTAGTTTCATGGATTAATGCTACCGGTGCTACTTATTCTTTACGATACAGAACAGGTACTGGTACTTGGACAACTATTGCTCCGACAACAAACCCTTACACAATTATAAACCTGAATGGATCTACTACTTATGAAGTACAGGTAGCGACTACTTGTGGCGGTGTTACAGGAGCCTGGTCAAATTCCGTGAATTTTACCACACCTGCTATATCATACTGTAATTCAGGTACGGCAACGGTTACTAATGCATTTATTAATAACATTACAGTAACAGGTACTACTACACCTACAATGTCTAATGATTCAGGTTCTAGTACATATACAGATTATTCCAATGATCCTGCAAAAATTATAACATTAGCGCGAAACTCAACGGGCAATGTACTTTCTGTAGGAAGAACGATATTAGCAGGAACATATTCTACTTATGCATGGATAGATTTCAACGGAGACGGAATATTTAATAATAATCCAACTACAGTAGCAGGAGGGGAAAGAATTATGAACCTTGGATATTCTTCAACTACACCAGTAACGGCAACATTCCCGGTTCCGGCAGGAGCGTATGCAGGAACCAATAAAGTGAAAATGCGTGTTATTGTGTATTTCCTTACACCTACTGACGCATGTTCACCTCTTACAAGTAATGGAGAAGTTGAAGATTACCAGGTTAAATTTGTTGATATTCAGCCTTGTACTACAGCGGCTCCTTCAGGAATTACGGTGTCAAATATCGCGGCTACTACAGCTACCATATCGTGGATTTCTTCAACAGGGGCTACCTATCTTGTTAGATGGAGAACAACAAACCCTGTGGGGGCTTGGAACGTATCCCCTGCACCGATTACCGGAAACAGCTATAATATTACAGGTCTTACAGAGCAAACAGCTTATGAAGTACAGGTTGCTACAATTTGTGGCGGAGTTCAGGGACCTTGGTCTACTTCTACACCTTTTACTACAACGCCTATTACCTATTGTAATATGACTGGTACGGGTACAACTGATTTTATCTCTAATGTTACGGTAACTTCAGTGAATCCGGGTATTCCTCCAATGAGCAATACATCCGTTCAGACCAATTATATCAGCTATACAACTCCGGCTACGTTAATTAATCTGGAAATAGGATCTACAGGTAATCAAATTTCCGTATCAAAAGGAGCAACACAAAATGATGCTGTATCTGCATGGATTGATTTTAACAGAAACGGTGTCTTTGAAGCCTCAGAGCAGATTATGGCTTCTGCCGCGAGTACAACAAGCCCTGTAACGGCATTATTTAGTGTACCGGCAAATGCATATAACGGAAACCTTACCACAACAATGAGAGTTGTTCTCAAGCGTACAAGTGCTCCTGTAATGTGTCAGAATGCCGTGAACGGAGAAGTGGAAGACTATGCAGTGAAATTAAGACCTTGTGCAACAACCACTCCAACAAACGTAACATTCAACACGATTACTCATACCTCTGCTAATGTAACATGGACTGTTCCTACAGGAGGACTTACATTTATTGTAAGATACAGAGTAGCCGGTACTGGAACATGGTCACAGGTGGTAGCTTCTACATTAACCGGAAATCCGCCATTGGCGCTTACAGGATTAACGCCTGCAACAACTTATGAAGTACAGATTGCTGCAAGCTGTGGTACAACGCCAGGAACGTTTACACCGGTTCAGACATTCACAACAAGATGTGATCCTACACCTCCGAATGTAACTGTCGGTACAGTAACCACAAACTCTGCTGTAATAAGCTGGTCTCCGATAGTAGCGAGTGCAACTTATGTATTAAGATATAGAGTTGTAGGAACCGGCGTATGGACAACCGTAAATATTACTGCAGCACCTTTAAATACGTATACTCTTACAGGTTTAAGCCCGTATACAACATATGAAGTGCAGGTTGCTAATCAATGTAACGGAGAAACTACGGTGAACGCGTGGTCTAATCCTAAAGTATTTACAACAGAAAGAACGTGTGAACTTCCACCTCCGGGATTAACGATTACTAATCTTACTCCTACAACTGCAGTTGTAGTTTGGGATCCGTTCCCTGGGGCAACTTATATCCTGAGATATAGAAAAGTAGGCATTCCAAGCTGGACAACGGTAACATCCAATACGAATACTATTACACTTACAGGATTGTTGGAATTAACACAGTATGAATTGCAGGTGGCAAATGTATGTAGCGGAACACCAGGAACATATACATTACCATACTTCTTTACAACACCTACAATTATTTACTGCCAGATGTCAGCAGTTACTTCTACTGATGGATATATTTCGAAAGTTAAGGTTACGCCGAATGGTAAACCTGAAATGTTAAACGAATCAGGAGCATCTAACTATACAGACTATACAGGAGTTTCTGCTAAGTTTATAGAATTAATTCAGGGTTCTTCAAACAACCAGATTACAATTGATAAAAAACTTTCAGGAAATACTGAGGCAGGAGTAGCTGTATGGATTGATTTCAACAGAAACGGATACTTTGATATCAACGAAAGAGTGATGGCTATTGCTCCGAATACAGATGCTACTGTAAGCGGAACATTCACTGTACCGGCAGATGCTTTCGTGAGCTTAACGGACTATAAATATGTAGTAATGAGAGTGGCGTTGGCAAAAGATGCTATTCCGGTGAACTGTACAAACATTCCTAATGGGGAAGTAGAAGATTATACCGTAAGAATTTCTAAACTTCCTGTTCCTAATCCAATTAACCAGACGGATATCTTAATCTATCCTAACCCGGTTAGTTCCGTATTGTATGTGAAAAATATCAGCAAAAAAGCGAATTATAAGATCTACAGTGCAGCAGGACAGTTGGTGTCAAGCGGAATTATTCTGAATAATAAGATTGATGTACACACCTTGATCAACGGTGTATATGTGATCGATATTCAGGATGGAAATGAGGTTACCGCTCAGAAGAAATTCATCAAAGAATAAATCATTTAATTATTAATCCACTTAACAGGTTCTCAGTAATGGGAACCTGTTTTTGATTTATAAGCTGGATATATTGTCTTTTCTGGTAAGAAATCTTTAAACAATTTATCATAATATAATTTAGAAGTCACCGATTGTATTTTGTCCATGTAATATTTATATTTAAAGTCAGAAACATATAAGCTCAGGCTAAAAATATTGAAAGCTTATCAATGATTTTATATCTATTTTACTACTAAAAATTTAAAAAACACAATATGATTAAAAGTAAGTTACTACTTCTTCTATTTTTTGTTGCTTGTATTTCTGATGAAGAAAGTAAAAGGCAAGTTAATTCTTCTTATCAGGGAGAATGGGTTGGAAATTTTGATGGAGACAATAAGGGATCTATTGGATTTACGGTTTCAAAAGCTGGAACAGTAGATGGTGTTTTACATCTCTTCCCCAGTGGGGCGTCCGAAAACTTTAAAGGTTATGTTGCCTTTGATGGAAAGTTTGATATTAATTCTCCTAATAAATATTATTTTTCCGGAATTCTTAATACATCCGCTCCGGTAAAAGGCAAATGGAAAAAGTTAGAATCTTCTAGTTCGTATATTTCTGGAAATTTCACAATTAATAAAAAATAGTATGAGAAAATTTGTTTTGGCTTTATCAATAATAACAAGTGTTTTTGTAGCTGCACAAGAACAATAAGTCTTGAAAAAACCTTAACTGGTATTCGGATAGATTTCTAAACTCTTAATATCTTAATCAAACAATAAACCCGCCGAATATTCAGCGGGTTTTATGTTTATTGGAATTAGTCAATGTCGAAAACAATCTTTTCAGTAATCTCTTTTAAATCTTCGAGATTGGTATTGTTGTAAATGATACAGTCTGCCAGCTTGATCTTATCTTTTTCAGGCATCTGTTTTTCCATAATGGCCTGTACTTCCCGATAGGTTTTGCCATCCCTGTCCATCACCCTCTTCATTCTGATATTATCTTCTGCCGTTACCAGAACAGATTTATAACAATCTTTGTTAAGTTTCAGTTCAAATAATAAAGCAGTTTCCTTAAAAATCAGATACTTGGTCTGCTTCTTTATCCAATCTTCGAAATCAAGACGTACCGCAGGATGAATAATCTGGTTTAACTGTTCCAGCAGATTCTTGTTGTTGAATACTTTTTCAGCGACAAATTTCCTGTTATAAATGCCATTTTCATCGTATGCCTCTTCACCAAGAAGTTCTTTAATTTTTGTTTTAAGGATATCATCTTCGTTGACGATCTCTTTGGCTCTTTCATCTGAATAATAAACGGGAAATCCAAACTCTTCGATAAATTTTGCCACCGTGGTTTTTCCGGATCCTATGCCGCCTGTAAGGCCTATAATCTTGGGTGATGATAATGGTTCCGGCTCAGCTTTCTGAGTTTCTGAATATAGCTCTTCCATAGTTTAACTTAATATCCGAAAACATCATTAAAACTAAATGTCTCATCGAGTCTTACACCCTTTTCTGTCATCTTGAGACTTGCCAGTTCGTTGTGTGCATCGTGCTCGAAGAATAATAAATATTCATTATCGACACACTGTTTTAAGAATTTTCCCTTTTCTTCCAGAGTAAGAAGGGGTCTTGTATCGTATCCCATTACATAGACCTGGTTGATATGCCCTGCGGTCGGAATGAGATCTGCAGCAAAAACAATGGTTTTTTCCTGATATTGAATCACAGGAAGCATTTGTTTTTCCGTATGTCCGTCAACAAAAATAACATCCATTTTAAGATCCGGTGCAAAACCGTAATTTCCGGTGGTAGGAAGAGGTAAAAAATTGAGTTGGCCGCTTTCCTGGATCGGAATAATATTCTCTTTCAAAAAGCTGGCTTTTTCTCTTGCATTAGGTTCTGTTGCCCATTTCCAGTGGTTTTCATTCGTCCAGAACTGTGCATTTTTAAAGGCAGGTCGGTATCCTGTTCTCTCGTCATTCCATTCAATCGCGCCGCCACAGTGATCAAAGTGAAGGTGCGTAAGGAAAACATCCGTAATATCTTCTCTTACGAAACCATATTTTTTTAAGTTTTTATCTAAAGTATCATCTCCCCAAAGCGAATAATGGCTAAAGAATTTTTCGTCCTGCTTATTTCCCAGTCCGCAGTCAATTAAGATCAGCTTTTTGCCGTCTTCTACGAGCAGGGAGCGTGTTCCCAGCTCAATCAGATTTCTTTCGTCTGCAGGATTCGTTTTTTCCCACAGACTCTTTGGGACGACCCCGAACATGGCGCCGCCATCCAGTTTAAATTTTCCGCACTGTATTGGATATAGTTTCATATTAAGATTTATAATGTTTGTTTATTTCTGAAAAATAAGATTTTCAGGGCAACTTAAAAAATAATTTAAGTAATATTTTGTTGACGCCTGATCATCAGGTATTATCTGGCTTTCTCAGAAAAGTTCTCCCGGATTTTTGGGTCTGGAAATGTTTAAATGTTTATACGCTTTATCCGTCACCTCACGGCCTCTGGGCGTTCTGATGATAAAACCTTCCTGAATTAAAAAAGGTTCGTAAACCTCTTCCAGTGTCTCCGGATTTTCCCCGATTGATGTAGCCAGCGCGGAAATTCCTACAGGTTTTCCTTTAAAATTTTCAATCATGACCCGCATAATCTTATTATCCATCTCATCAAGTCCGAATTCATCTACGTTCAATGAATCAAGCGCATATTTGGTAATGTTGATTTCAATTTCCCCGTTTCCTTTGATTTCTGCAAAATCACGAACCCTTCGCAAAAGAGCATTAGCAATTCTTGGGGTTCCGCGGCTTCTGCGTGCAATTTCAATGGCAGCATTTTCATAGATTTTTACTCCTAAAACCCTTGAACTTCTTTGGATAATCATCGATAAAAGTTCAATGGTATAATACTCCAGCCTGCTTTGGATCCCGAATCTTGCCAGCATCGGCTTGGTAAGCATCCCGCTTCTTGTGGTGGCGCCTACCAATGTGAAAGGATTTAACCCAATCTGAACGCTTCTCGCATTCGGGCCGGTCTCCAGCATGATATCAATTTTATAGTCTTCCATGGCAGAATACAGGTATTCTTCCACAACAGGAGATAGCCGATGGATCTCATCAATAAAAAGAACATCGTTCTCTTCAAGATTCGTAAGCAATCCGGCAAGGCTTCCCGGTTTATCCAGTACGGGACCTGAGGTAATTTTGCAGTTAACCTCAAGTTCATTGGCGATAATGTTTGCCAGAGTCGTCTTTCCAAGTCCGGGTGGACCATGGAGTAAAACATGATCCAGCGCTCCGCCACGTTTTTTCGCAGCAGTTACAAAAACTTCGAGATTTTCCAGCGTTTTTCTCTGCCCTGCAAAGTCCTTAAAACTCTGCGGGCGGATCTGTTCTTCCTGTGCAAGCTCTTCACGGGAATAATTGTCTTTATCCGGATGTAAAAAATCAGGCATTAATTCAGTTTCATTTACTGTAAAGATAGGAAAATTGAGGTTAAGAATAAAGGTTGAGGCTAAGATTAAGGCTAAAATTAAGATAAATGTATATCGTTTTACAAGTCATCATATTAATTTATTTTAAGTAATTTTGAAACGAAAAATATTTAATAACAAATGATAAAAGATTTTACTGAGATGCCTGTATGGCAAAAGGCAATGGATATTGCTGAAAAGTGTTTCAATCTATCTGAGAATTTACCCAAAAAAGAAGATTACGCACTAACTTCACAATTAAGAAGATCTGCTGAGAGTATTTCTTCGAATATAGCGGAAGGTTTTGGGAGAAGAACTTCAAAAGATAAAAGCCGGTTTTATGATATTTCCAGACGATCTGCATTTGAAACAAAAAGCCATTTAATATACGGAAACAGAGTAAAATATTTTTCAGAACAGGAGAGTTTGGAAATACAGAATTTGATTGGTGAAGTTATACACGATTTAAATAAAATCACAAATCGTTTAAGTACCATCAAACCTTAATCTAAGCCTCAGCCTTAAACTTAATGTTAATGAAACTAATTGGACCCTTTAAGCAAGTCGTAACCCTTGCAGATCTTCCGTTAAGAGGAAAACTTTTTGATGAGCAGCTGGAAATTATTGAAGATGGCGGAATGATCATCAATCAAAATAAAATTCAGCAAATCGGAAATTTTGAATATTTAAAGTCTAATCATCCAAATATAGAAATTGAAGAAATAGAAGAAGGGCAAATCGTATTGCCGGCATTTACCGATTCTCATACCCATATCTGTTTCGGAGGCAACCGTGCCAATGATTTTGCCATGCGGAATGCGGGAAAAACATATCTGGAAATTGCAGAAAGCGGGGGAGGAATCTGGAGTTCGGTTCAGCATACTAGGAAAGCTTCTGAACAAGAGTTATTAGAAACGTTATTACAGAGAATTGATTTTTTATTAGCCCTAGGTATTACTACCATTGAAATAAAAAGCGGGTACGGACTTGATGCTGAAAATGAGCTGAAAATGTTGCGGATTATTAAAAGAGCCCAACAGCAAACAAAGGCCACTCTTATTCCAACATGTCTTTCTGCTCATTTAAAACCTCGTGATTTTGAAGGGAGCAATCAGGAATATTTACAATATATTTTAACACAAATATTACCTCAGGTTAAAGAAGAAAATCTCGCAAAAAGAGTGGATGTTTTTATTGAAAAGTCAGCATTTCAGCCGGATGAAAGCAAAGATTTTTTACTTAAAACTAAAGAGCTCGGTTTTGAAATTACTGTTCATGCAGATCAGTTTACATCGGGAAGCTCCAGGGTTGCAGTTGAAGTTGGGGCAAAATCTGCAGATCATCTCGAAGCGACCATTGATGAAGATATTGAATTTTTAGCAAAATCTGATACGGTGGCAACCGCTTTACCCGGTGCAAGTTTAGGATTGGGAGAAAAATTTACACCGGCAAGGAAATTATTGGATGCAGGAGCAATTTTAGCGATCGCCAGCGATTGGAATCCCGGTTCGGCACCGATGGGTAATCTCATTACGCAGGCTTCCATTTTAGCAACTTTTGAAAAGCTGACTACCGCTGAAGTGTTAGCCGGAATTACTTTCCGATCTGCTTTTGCGCTCGGACTGGAAGACAGAGGAAAACTGGAAACAGGCATGAAGGCCGATTTTGTAACTTTCAAAACCAATAATTTCCAGAATGTTTTATACAATCAGGGGAGTTTAAAAGCTGAGAATGTTTATGTTGATGGAATGAAAATTAAATAATTAATTATAATAAAGAATATGTTTAGGTGTTCTCAGAATGAGATGACAATCTTGCGTTTTTGCTCTTCACGTATTGTCATGCTGAAAGCATCCAGACACAATCATAATACAGATGATAAAAAAACAATGTTCGAATTGAATGAAGGAATTTATAAATTTTATGTTTATATCTTAACCAATAAAAGCAGAATAGTTTTATACACAGGAGTTATAGGAAATTTACATCAAAGATTATTTCAGCATGTACATAAAGTTAATCCGGATAGTTTTACTTCAAGGGTATAATGCTTGTTTCTTAAATTTATTATGAAAGCTTTGGCTGGATACAACAAGCTATTGAAAGAGAAAAAGAAATCAAACTTTTAAAAAGGAATAAAAACTTGAATTAATAAGAACTACAAATCCTAATTTAGATTTTCTTAATTATCTTTTTGAATAATTGGCTGAGATGCTTCCAGCATGACAAATACAAACCACACACAAATTAAATTATTGATAATGAACAATATCTGGCATGGAAGATTAGACGGAGAAGAACTGCTTTTCCACAGAATATTTCAGAGAGTTAAAGAGGAAAAAAACTACGATCTTATTTCAACGAAAGATTTCGTTTTACACGGATTTGCTGTGGATGAAGGTGTTCGTAGAAATAAAGGGAAAGAGGGTGCAAAAGATGCACCGGATATGATCAGGAAAAATATGGCCAATTTTCCGGTTATCCGTCCGGATTTTACCTTGCTTGATTTCGGAAATATAATATGTGAAGGGCAAAACCTTGAAGAAGCCCAAAACAACCTGGCGAAAAGGGTTTCCAAAGTCCTGCTCAAAAACGGCAGGTCTGTTGTTTTCGGCGGAGGACATGAAGTTACTTACGCACATTACCTTGGCGTAAAAACGGCCTTTCCGGAACAGAAAATAGGAATTATTAATATTGATGCCCACTTTGACAACCGTGAGCCTGAAAATGGAGTAGGAGCAAGTTCAGGTACGGGATTTTGGCAGATCGCGCAGGAAGGTCCTATCAGCTCTTTACACATCGGAATCCAGAGAAATTCCAATACGCTTAAATTATTTGATACGGCCCATCAATACGGTATGAAATACATATTATCAGATGAAATCTTCTTTGAAAACCTTCCTTCGGTTTATCAGAGAATTAATGATTTGGCAGAAAGCGTAGATTATCTTTATCTCACAATCTGTATGGATGTTTTTAATGTTTCAATCGCTCCCGGAGTTTCTGCTTCTGCTTATAACGGAATCTTTGCAGATGCGGCATTTATGCATCTTTATAAACATATTTTAAAAAGTGAAAAGTTAGTGGCATTGGACGTGGCAGAAGTCAATCCAATATATGATATCCAGGACAGGACAGCAAGACTTGCGGCAACACTTGTTAACGAATGGTTTATGATTTAACATCAGTCTGATAGAAAGAATCATTATTTTATGAAAATACAAGGAACATATTTTGTTCCTTTCATTACGCTTTTAAAGCAATAATAAATTCATTTTTGAATTTAAACAGAGATTATTTATGGAACAATTAATTGAAAATAAACTTATCAAAGCGGATAGGGCATTTTCAGAATGGAAGAAAACTCCATTCGATCAACGGCAGAAACTCATTGCCAAAGCAGCTGAAATTTTAAAAACGAGATCTGAAGAATTCGGTACCATCATAACTTCGGAAATGAATAAACCGATTTCTCAGGCAATTGCTGAAGTAGAAAAATGTGCCTTAATGATGAACTATTATGCAGACGCCGAAAACATTTTGCAGCCCGAAAAAATACCGTCTGAATATTCTTACTCCGAGATTCATTATGTTCCCAAGGGGGTAATTCTTGGAGTAATGCCGTGGAATTTTCCTTTCTGGCAGGTTCTGAGGTTTGCTGTTCCGGCGATTCTAGCGGGCAATACTGTTGTGCTAAAACACGCATCTATTTGCTTCGGCAGTGGAAACACGATTGAAAAAGTGCTTCTGGAAGCAGGTTTTCCGGAAGGCGTTTTCCAGAATCTTGAAATAGGACATAAAGATGTAAAAGAAGTTCTTGAACATAAAATCATCTCAGGTGTAAGTCTTACAGGAAGTGAAAAAGCAGGCGCCGAAGTGGCCTCCATTGCAGGACAAAATATTAAAAAATCTCTGCTTGAATTAGGCGGCAGCGATGCGTTTATCATTTTGGATGACGCTGATCTGGATGAAGCAGCGAAGGTAGGTGCTTTAGCAAGACTTCAGAATTGCGGACAAACATGTGTAGCGGCAAAAAGATTTATCATTGACGAAAAAATAGAAGATGCTTTTCTTCCGAAATTCATCGAAGAATATAAAAAATACGTTCCTGCCGATCCTATGGATAAAGAAACGAAAATTGCAGGAATGGCAAGGCCGGATTTAGCAGATGATTTAGAGAAACAATTCAGAAAAGCATTGGAAAACGGTGCTGAAATTATCCTTCCGCTGGAAAGAATTTCTGATAATGAATTTAAACCGGGTCTCATCAGAGTAAAAAAAGGCAATCCTATTCTTCAGGAAGAACTCTTCGGACCACTGGGAATGGTAATGACGGCTAAAAATGATGAAGAAGCATTGCAATTGGCCAATGATATTCCTTTCGGACTTTCCAATTCGGTGTGGACAAATGATAAAAGCCGACAAGTGTTTTTTATTGAAAACCTGGAATCCGGAACGGTAAACATCAACAGAATGACAAGCTCTGATCCGCGTTTTCCTTTTGGAGGAACAAAGACATCGGGATATGGGACCGAGCTTTCATTATTGGCTCTAAAAGAGTTTGTAACTGCAAAAACAATTTTAGGTTAGGCTTGCCAACAATTAACCTGAAATTTATTAGCTTTGAAGAAAAGTAATAATCTATGAAAAAACTTAGTATTCTTATAGGAATATTATTCTTACAAAATGTATTAGCTCAGGAGGAAAAGTGTGGTTTGCAAAAATCAGAATTTAATATCTATAAGGTTAATGCTGAAGATGTAAAATGCCTGGCAAAAAATTCGGATAAAAAGAATACTATTTTTTTTACATTTGCGCGCTGGTGCGAGCCTTGTCTCTATCATCTTCCCAACTTTAAGAAAATAGAGGAATATTATAGTGTTGATTCTTATGTGCTGTTAATGGATGATGAAGGCAGCAAAATGACAAAATCAGCAGTTGATTATATTTTGGAAGGACATCCCAATGCAAAAATTGTAATTCTCAAAGACAAAGAAAAAAGGAATGGAAGGAAGTATAAGGATTTCCTTAAAGAAATTACTCCAAGCCAATTTGAATTGGTGACGGATATGTCAAAGTATATTGTTTTAAATAAATCAGGAGAAGTACAGTTGGTAACTTCCTGGAAGGATAATAAAGAATATCCTGAGTGGAAAGACGATAGTTCTACCATCAAAAGAATTGTTCTACCATTATTAGAAAAGAAATAAAAAACTCCCGACTGAATCGGGAGTTTTGCTTTATGATAAAACCGTTTGACTAAACGGTGGTTAATCTCAATGTATTTGTTTTTCCGCCTTCGTAGGATGGAGTAGCATTGATGTTGATTACGAAATCTCCGGCCTCAATATATCCGTAATTGTGGGTAAGCATATTTACCTGAATAATCGTTTCATCAGTAGATTTCTTCATATCATAATAATAGGCATGAACTCCCCACAGAAGATTCAGCATTGTAATTACTCTTTTGTTACCGCTGTATACGATGATATGGGAATTTGGTCTGTGTGCGGAAAGCTGAAATGCCGTATATCCTGAACTCGTTAGTGTAACGATAGCAGAAACATTCGTTGTTTTTGCAATTCTTACCGCTGCCAAACAAACTCTGTTGGTGATGAATCTTTCATCAATACAGTTGAAATCTTTTTCTATCGGCTCATTTTTGTGCTGGTAAAAGTGAGTCGTTTCAATATTTTTTACAATTTTGGTCATGTTTTCCACCACCTGTACCGGATATCTTCCTACGGAGGTTTCTCCTGAAAGCATTACCGCATCGGCACCGTCCAATACAGAGTTGGCAACGTCGTTTACCTCCGCTCTTGTTGGGGTAAGGCTGTTGATCATGGTTTCCATCATCTGCGTGGCAATAATAACCGGCTTGGAATAGAACCTTGCTTTTTCTACAAGCGTTTTCTGGATTGCCGGAACCTCTTCCATCGGAACTTCAACTCCTAAATCTCCACGGGCAACCATTAAGCCGTCGCATTCCAATAAAATTTCGTCGATGTTTTTAACCCCTTCCGGTTTCTCAATTTTAGCAATGATCGGCGTTTTGAATTTTCCGTTCGGGTGTTTTGATATAAGTTCTTTCAAATCAATAATATCCTGAGCGTGACGCACGAAAGAAAGCGCGATCCAGTCAACCTCCTGATCCAGCATGAAATTAGCATCCTGAATATCTTTTTCCGTTAATGCCGGAAGAGAAACGTTGGTATTCGGAAGGTTAACTCCTTTTTTAGAGCTTAGCGGTCCACCCTGAATTGTTTTAGCTTTCACCGTATCAATAAGGTTGGTTTCCGTAACTTCCAACACCAGTTTACCGTCATCAATAAGGATTCTTTCACCAACTTTTACATCCTGAGGAAATTGCTGGTAGGTCATATAAACTTTTGTGGAATCTCCTTCAATCTTTTCATTAGTGAAAGTAAGAATGTCCCCTGGATTAAGGTAAGAGCCTTCCTTTACAACCCCAACTCTCAGTTTCGGGCCCTGAAGGTCTCCTAAAATACCAACAGAGTAGCCATATTCTTTGTTAAGCGCTCTGATGATTTCAATATTTGAACGAACTAAGTCGTAATCTGCGTGTGAAAAATTGATTCTGAAAATGTCAACACCTGCTTTCATTAACCCTAACATTACTTCCTTCGACGATGAAGCCGGACCAAGTGTTGCGATAATTTTTGTCTTCTTTAAATACTTATTCATAATACTGGATAATTTGATAAAGTTCTTCTTCAGAACCTAGTGTATAATCTTGAATGGGAAATACAAGATTTTCAGGGAGCAAAATTACGGAAAAATCAGGAAACTGTTCCGAACTATGCAAAATATATTGTACTTCTACCTGATTATTTAATAAAAATTTAATATTTTCTTCTCCTGTAAAGAGCTCGGTCTGTAATTTTTTTTGTTTACTTTCCGAAGATCGGTTGGAGATGAAAGTGAAGCATGTTTTTGTAAACTTGTGATATGCTTCAAATCTTGGAAAAAAGTAATCATAATAAAATCCGTGATAGATGAGGTCATCAATCCGTTTAAAATTAAGATCGTTCTTTTGATTTACGGTAAAGAAAAACTCATGATCGGGTACATTTTTGGCTAATCTTACCAGTCCTATGGTAACATCTTCAAATTCTGTTTCGTCTAGATCATAAAGCTTTTGAATTTCCAAGTATGTTTTCTTTTTTGTTTAAAATATAAAATGCTCTTTGTGCTGCTTTCTCTTCCGCCTTTTTCTTGGAGGTTTCCGTAGCGTTGGCGATTTTTTCTTCTCCCAGCCACACGTGGCAGCGAAATACAATCGACTTGTTCACCTGTATCTCTTCACAGGTTTCGTACTTTATATTTAATTTTTTCTTTTGGCTCCATTCGAGCAGAAGGCCTTTATAGCTTACAATTTTATTTTCAAGCTTATTCATTTCAGTAGGCGTAAGGAGCCTTTCCAAAATAATTTTCCGGCATATTTCATACTGAAAATCCAGGTAAACGGCACCAATAAGGGCCTCAAATAAATTTCCGGAAATGTTTTCCCCTAATGCTACAGAAGCCTGTTTTTGCAAAAGGTCGGTAAGTTTTAGGTCTTCTCCTAATTTATTAAGATTTTTCCTATTCACAATCTTGGATTTCATTTGGGTCAGGTAGCCTTCATTAGCCTGAGGATACGTCTGAAACAAGTGGCATGAAATGATTGTGCCCAAAACAGAGTCTCCTAAAAATTCTAGCCTTTCATAATTGCTGTCTTTATTCTTAGAAGAGTTTTTCAAAGAAAAAGCTTCACGGTAGAGCGCAACATTTTGCACCTCAGTACCCAGAATTTTATTTAATTCGATACTGAGAAAATAATCTCTCTCCGTTAATTTTCTTTTTCTTTTTTTGAGAAGGAATTTAGAAAAGTATTTCTGTAACTCCATTCAGTAAATTTAGATTTTCTTAAACAGAACGCAGGCGTTGTGCCCACCAAATCCAAAAGTATTGCTCATGGCTACTTTTACGTCTTTCTTCGCAGCTTCGTTGAATGTGAAATTCAGCCTGCTGTCGATATTTTCATCATCCGTAAAATGGTTGATGGTAGGAGGAACAATACCATGAATAATCGTTCCTAACGCAGCAATCGCTTCAATAACTCCTGCAGCACCCAACAGGTGGCCGGTCATTGATTTTGTAGAATTAATCTGAATGTCGAAAGCATGCTCTCCCAGTAATTTTGAAATAGCGTTGGATTCTGCGATGTCTCCTAATGGAGTAGAAGTACCGTGCATATTGATATGATCTACTTCATCAGCAGTTAGCCCTGCATCTTCCAGGCAGTTTTTCATTACGAGATAAGCGCCTAAACCTTCAGGATGCGGTGCGGTCATGTGGTGTGCATCTGCACTCAGACCTCCGCCTTTTAATTCTGCATAAATTGTTGCACCACGTTTTACAGCGTGCTCATATTCTTCAAGAATGATACATCCTGCACCTTCACCCAGTACAAATCCGTCTCTGTCTTTGTCAAAAGGCCTTGAAGCGGTTTTAGGATCATCGTTTCTTGTAGATAATGCCATCATTGCATTGAATCCGCCGACGCCGCTTGCGGTAACGGCTGCTTCGGAGCCACCACAAACAATCACGTCTGCTTTACCAAGCTGGATCAGCATTTTGGAATCAATTAAAGCATTGGCCGATGAGGCGCACGCAGAGACCGTAGTATAATTGGGACCGTGGAAACCATATTCTATAGAGATATGCCCTGGTGTGATATCTGCGATCATTTTAGGAATAAAGAAAGGGTTGAATCTCGGAATTTCCGTATTGGCCCATCCTAAAACTTCGGTTTCAAAGGTTTCCAGACCTCCGATTCCGGAGCCCCAGATCACGCCGACTCTGTTTTTGTCTACGCTGTCTTCAATAATTCTTGAATGTTGTACTGCTTCTCTCGCAGCTACCAGCCCGAGTTGTGTATTTCTATCCATTTTCTTAGCTTCTTTCTTATCGAAATATTGCAGCGGATCGAAATTTTTTACTTCGCAGGCGAATTTTGTTTTAAAGTTTGTGGCATCAAAAAGAGTAATCGGAGCGGCACCGCTCTCACCTTTCACAAGATTTTCCCAGTATTCTTTTGCATTATTTCCAATCGGTGTTATTGCTCCAAAACCGGTTACAACTACTCTTTTTAATTCCATAAACTTAGTTTAATTTTCTTTTTTGTTGAAGAATATTATTTATTTACTACTTCTTCGATATAAGCGATAGCGTGTCCTACAGTAGTAATTTTTTCAGCCTGATCATCAGGGATCTGAATGTTGAATTCTTTTTCAAACTCCATGATTAATTCAACGGTATCCAATGAATCAGCTCCTAAATCGTTTGTGAAGCTAGCTTCAGGAGTTACTTCTGTTTCTTCAACGTCAAGCTTATCAGCGATGATAGCTTTTACTCTTGATGCAATGTCTGACATAGTAAATTTTTTTTTTAATTGTTAGATGGTGCAAATATATAAAATTCTTTACGATAAAACATTTTTTTCGTGCTTTTTGTGGTGTATAGGGATGTATTTTGTTGTGTTCCGGGTTAGTCTTTTAGTTTTCAGGGGTTTATATTTTGTTGTCTCGTGATCTTGTTTAAGTGTAAAAAATTGATATTTTTTGGATAATAAATTTGACGGGAATTTTGAATTGTTATGCGGTTCGTTTTTAAAATGTACAGCAGATTATCATTAGTTTTGCACCTTACTTTACATGAAATGAGAAAAATTATTTACGGGATATTCATATTCGCGGCGGCATCAGTATCAGCGCAGGTCAAAGGAAAGATCATCAAAATAAAAGACGGCGATACGGTGGTGGTTTTACTGGCCGACAAATCCCAACAGACATTACGGCTTGCGGAAGTCGACTGCCCCGAAAACGGACAGGCCTTCGGAAGCAATGCCAGACAATTTACAGCCAATCAGGTATTTGGAAAGACGGTTGTTTTTTATAAAATAGGGAAGGACCGCTATGGAAGAGGAGTTGCCGGGATTTTTATGATGGTGATAAATATTTGTCAAAGGAAATTGTGAAAGCCGGATTCGGATGGTGGTATTTTAAAGCTTCCAAAAATACGGAGCTGCAAAAACTTCAGGACGAAGCAAAACAGAAAAAGCTGGGTTTGTGGAGTGATACAAAAGCTATTTCACCCTGGGAATTCAGAAAAATTAAAAAGAATAAAGCAAAATAAGAATGAGACTGTTTCAAATCCAAATCATTGGATTTGTCATTCTGAGGCACGAAGAATCTGTTAGAAATTAAATCTTTAGATTCTTCATTTCATTGCACTCAAGAATGACACTTTGAAACAGTCTCATCAGGTTGATAAAATCGTCCCCTCTTATATAAGGATATAGAGTGGTGATAGATTGTATTTCAGAGGACAGCGATTATGCTTTGCACATAGCATCCCACGTTGTCCAGAAATGCGCGTTGATGGCTCCCGGAGCCGGGTGGGTGCTGTCGGCCACGATTCCTACCATTGAAGCGCAGTTGGAGTTGCATCCGATTTCGTTTCTGCTTCCTTCCTGAGCCGGGATTTCTCTCCATGTTCCGGTAGAACCGCTTAATAATTCTACTTTAATATCAAAAATTCCTGAAAGGCCCGGAGTCTGAAGTTGCTTGGTTGGATCTTCACTGGAGATCATGTCTTTCCAGTTTCCCTGTGAAAACGTTACTCTCCACTGTCCGATCATTTTTGCCGTGTCATTTTGCGGAGAAAGGTATACCCAGAACTGAGCACCTCCTCCTAATTGTAATTGTCCTGTAGAATTTGCGTTGTAGCTTGTGTTTGCTTCCATGATGATTGTTTTTTATAGTTGTTTTGTATTCCAAAGTAACGCAGAAAATATCATCCGGAATAGCGTGGAAATGACCAATTGTTGGGTTAGGTGTTTGTACGGTAGGGGGTGTGGTAGGTTAATAGTTAATTTAATGAAGGTAGTTTTATATGTTTTATTATAATAATTTAAAACACTAATAAAGCAGCATAATAGGCATACATTAGAAAAACGTAATAAATATTTTATGCTATTTATTTTTTTAGTTCAATAAACCATTGTTCGTTTATAACACAGTTTTGACTATTTGGATCAGGTTCGGGCTTGATTATTTTTAATTGGAGTGGCATTGGTACACAATTTCCAAATATTAACACTTCACCAGGAACAGCTTGTTTTATTTTAGCCACATAATCATCAGAAAAATATGGCAAAACAGAATATATATATTTCATGTCTATTTCGTTTTGGATGCGGTGTATTAAATAGTTGCCGCATTGTGATAAAACAGTTTGTGAAAGTTCGGATGGTCTTTGAGAAGAAATAATAAGGAAAAAAGAAAATTTACGTCCTTCTCTTGCTATTCTTTCAAAAATATTATCTTTAATGATGTATTCAGTATCTTTTTTTATATATCTATGAGCCTCATCCAAAACAAGGTGAATTGGCGCTTCTCTACGTTTAGTGCCTTCTTGGCTTTTTCTGTAATCAAATAATAGTCTGCTTATAACACTTGTAGTAAGTTCAAGTATATCATTTCCAACTTCACTTGTATCAATGATTATTAATTGATGTTCTTCATTGTTGCCTATACCTATAACCTTTTCTAAATAATTTTTTTCATTAGAAAATTTTGTGTCGGATTTCATAAATGCACAATCAGGATTAAACAAAAAATAATCAAGTCGTGTTAACATTGTAGAGGTAAATTCTCTTATCCTATGGTTGCCTTTACCTTCTTCTTCTAATAAAACAAGCTCAGTAGCTATTTTTAAGAATTTAAAATCATAAAATTCTCCACTAGTTAATTTAAAGTCATTTATTTTTTGAGCATTTTCTTCATCAATTTCTAAATCTGTTATGAATTTACTAAGTCTTCCATCATTATTTCCATAAACTATATTAGTGCCTTCCAATGCTTCATCTAGGAAGTCGATTATGTCTTGATGATCAAAGTTTTTTTCTAAACTTGTAATAATTTCTCTAGATTTAATTATAACACCTCTAGCGGCAGTCATTTTTGTTGTATCAGATTCAATATTACTAACAACATCAGAAAGAATATTTCTTATTTTCCATTTGAAATAATTTGAATAATCTTCTTGGCTAGAAGTTGAAGCATCAAACATTTTATAGAACTTATAACACTCCTGTAAAACTTTATCCCAAAATGGCTTTTGAGTTTTGTCTGAAGTCATTAAGAAAGCAAGCCATTCATCTAAGTTCATTAAATAGTATGGTAAAACGAAGTTAGATTCGTCTTTTGAATTTGGTCTATAATATTTTAAAGTTTTATCAGAAAATAAATTTGTTGAGAATGCACTTTTATATTCACCATTAACATCAAACATTATAATTTTTCCTCCTATAGCAGAATAATCTTTTTTTCTGAAAACTTGTTGAAATATATGTGATATTGTGTTAGATTTTCCACTTCCACTATTTCCTAATATTGCAGTGTGAATATTGAAAAAAGAATTAATATCAACGCTAACAGTATAATTTATTAAATTTTTTGAAATGCCTAGTTCAATTGAATCATGAATATAATTTCCCGTTTTATCATACAATTTTGGAGATAAAATATTTTTTACGTCATGAATGGTAACGATACTTACATCTGCATAAATAGAGGGAAATATACCAACTCCAATATTGAAAACCCCTAGTTCGTTGAATGTGCCAATAGGTTTGATAATTAATTCCCTTGAGCTATCTAAATTAAAATTTGAGTAAGTTTTGCTGTCCGTATTGTGATCTAATACAGCAACAACTTCACATAATATTGACTCCCCAATTGCATTATTTGTTTTTAAATAGCTGCCAATGTTTCCAAAGTAATAAATTTGACCGCCAATATTAACTGTGGAATTTTTTGTTGTATGAAATAATTTAACTTTAAATTTATCATACTCTACTGAGATTACTTTACCAATATTCATTTATCTAACCTTTATAGAGTTTATAAATTCATTTAATAAATTGTCTTGAGATTTAAAAGCGTCAATATTGGGTAAAAGATTATTAACAATATAACTAAAATAATTTATTTTCTCACCTTTATACTCTCCATAGATATTTATTATTCTATTATCTGCAATTTCGACAATCTTATTGTTAATTTCTCCGAAGATTACAAGGTTTATAGTGGAATTTGTAGCTAGAGCTTGATATATTATGTTGTTGACATGTTCGTCGCTAAAGCTATAACCAATTACAAACAAAATAGAATGTGGCTCTAGTAATTTTTTTTGAAATTCCCTAAATAACTCAACATATGGACTTCCGAGACTTTTATTTTGTTTTGTGGGAGTTGGGTATATAAGAATGTTTTCAATATCTTTTTCCCGTTTGGGTTCGTTAATTTCTTTAATATTAAAAAATGAATTAGAATTTGTATTATCCTCAATCCAATTTATAGAGCCATGTATCTTATATAGATAAACCATGTTTTCAACTGGCTCAAACTTTTCAATACTGGTATCCATTCTTTTTGAATACGTATAGTTGAATAATGCAGGATTAAAATATCTATTGACACCTCTTGAGAAACCATTAATATAATGTATGTTTACGCTATCTAAAGCATGCTCATTAAATAAATCATTGTTTGTAGTAAAAATATTAAGTCTAGATAAATCTTTATTTCTTAAAGCTAATTTGAGATAAAAAGTCTGATAAAGATTTAAATAAGATTGATATTTAGAATCATTTATTTTAATATTTATTTCATTGAATATTTGATCTTCTATAAGATCTATAAGTTCACTGCATTTTTTAAGTTCATCATTTTTTTCATTTTCCTTTTCATCAAAATTATTTTTTTGGTAGATTCTATAAGAATAAAGAATACCTAATATGTCTTCTAAATTTTTTTTATTTTTTATTCTTTTTTCAATATTTTTAAATTCTTTTAAATGTTCTGTGTAACTTTTAAGCCTAGCAACAACAGAATCATAAAGGCCGTTCATTGTTGGTATTGCTCCAACACTTGTTCCTGAGCCAAAAAGAAAATTAATGTTCTTCATATTGAACATTTCTTTTATTCTTGATTTGATAGTTTCTATTCTTTTATCCTCATCAATTTCATCAGTGAAAATAGAGATTCCTCCTTGTTTAAAAAGTATTTTTTCTAACATGGTTATTTATTGTTTATTGCAAATATATCTATAAAACTTTATAGGTAGTGTCTTATTTGCAAGTAATATTTTGTGGTTAAGCATCAATTGCAGATACTGGACGAACCTCAATTTTTAATAAATCCTTTGTTTGAAATGAAATAAGTTTTTTCCTTAGATCAGCTTTATTATTGAATAATCTTCCAATTTGGTACGTCATTTCGATATAATTTGTTGTATCAATAGTCAAATCTCTACTTCCAAATGATTTATCATAGGTAAGAATTTTTATTTTTTTACAATTTGAATTATTAAAGATTGAACTTAACATTGTTTTATCAGACATTCCACATGAATGTCCCATTACATACACTTCAAACTCGTCGGAATCGATAAACTTTAAAAAATTTTCATAATTATTTGTCCTTAGATACCAATATGTTTTTATGTATTTTAAACATTCATCATATTTTTCTAGTAATTCAAAATTAGTTTCGTCTTCATCACCATATCCAAAAATCATTGGGTTATTGATATCATTTAACTTCCCATGAATATAGATAACATTTGTGTTTGGTATTGTTTTTCGGATCTCTTTTATGTAAGTTTCAATAGTAGAAGTGTAATTGAAATTTAAGAACAAAATATTATTAGGTGTGGGAGCGTTATTTGTATTTATATTTATCCCACGAACGGTCTTTTTGCTTTGAGGTGCAAGATTATGTTTTATTGGTTCTGTTAATTGGCTTAATAAATAACTTTTTGATACATCGTACTTCTCAGACGAATGTTGTTTTTCAATTCTATTTAAGTAATTAAAGAGTAAATTTTGTAGAAGCTCAAAGCCTTTATTTAGTTCGATAATTTCTTGTATCTTACTTTTTGACGATAACTCACAAAGAATTTTGTAATATTCATTTTCTATATCAACCCAGTTGGATTCTCTACAGGAAGAAAGAAGTATTGATATTAAATTGTTTTTAAGCTTTAATGTATATTCAAGGGTTTCTTTGTAAATGGGTCTTCCAGTCACGGTAATTCCAAGCGAATTGTCACTCTGTATATAGCCATAAAAGTTGTTTAATTCCCAAGTACTTATATATGGGTTTGTATTTAATTGTTTATCAAATCGATTGTTTTTTATCACTGTTATAAACTCATCTTCATACTTTTCATAATCCCTAGCCGAGTTAAAGACGTTTTTTAAATAATCAAGTATAAAATCTTTGTATGAGGTCTTAATCTTATGTGCTATATCAAAGCCATTCCCAATTAGTATAAGTCTGTTCATTTTTGAGATGTATGTTTTAAAACAAATATATGGAAACTGTATTCTAAAAAAAAGACAGTTGAAATTTGGGTGTAACGCTTGGATGAAAAACAAAAAAGAGAAAATACAAACGCATTTTCTCTTTTTATTTTAAGTGGAGTTGGAGGGATTCGAACCCTCGTCCAAACAAGCAATACATAAGCTTTCTACATGCTTATTCTGCTATTGATTTTCGACTGAATGCAGAGAGCAGACACCCAACATTCAGCTTATCTTCTGAGGTTTTCGAGCTTTAGCCGAAGCGTCTAAAGCCTTATTTCCGCATTCCTATATCCCAGAATCAAATGCCGCAGAACAGAGCATTTGTGGGATATCTTGCTTCCCTACTAACATCTTCGGGAAAACGCTTGATCTACTATACTTCGATATTAAGCTGCAAGAGCGAACTCTTCGTTGCCAGTTAAAATTGTGTAGCAAGGGATTATAGAGATCGCGCTACGGTTCTCTGCATGCTTACTTACCCATTGGTCTTGCTGTCGAAACCAGTCAACCCCATGAATAGAGTATGCAAAAATAAGGCTTTTTATTTAAATATAATTAACATACGCTAATCTTTTTGAAGGAGCGCTGTTACTCCCTGTTCTTTAATAAGATCCAGCCGGATAATTGTACAGGCTGTTTCGTAATCTGGTCGGACCAGGATAAGCTGTACCAGTAGGTGTCGGTTGGCAACGGCATTCCGACATATTTTCCATTCCATACCGGATTTTTAGAACTTACCTCGAAAACAACTTTACCATATTTATCAAAAATACTTCCTTTGAAATTCCCAAACTTGCTGATAACGCTGAAATCGATGTTGTCATTGATTCCGTCACTGTTTGGGGTAATGGTGTTGTTCATTAAGAACGTATAATATTCCGTGTGGCTATCACATAAGATCCCTCTCTTTCTCACCCTAATGGAATATTGCGTATTTCTCAAAACATTCTTGAAAATATTATAGGCCTGCCATGTTACACCGCCGTCAATAGAATATTCCAGGGGATCACCGGCCGGATTTTTAACGTTGATGGTTAAAAAGCCATTCTCATAAGTAATCCCTGTAATTTCAGGAGTTTTAATATAAGTAACTACCGCAGTAAGTACTTTAGAACAAGATCCGTTGTTGATGGTCACCGTATACGTTCCCGGAAGGGCGGTGCTTATCGTTTGGGTGGTTGCTCCCGTACTCCAGCTGTAGGAATAATTCGGGCCGGAGCCGGCATCAAGAATGGCATTGTCTCCCTGGCAGATCTCCACATTCGGCAATGATGCTGAAATCGCAGCAACAACATTAATCGTAATCGAAGTAGTTGCCTGGGCAGGACAGCCGTTACTTCCGATTCCTGTTACCGTGTATGTGGTAGTAGTGGCAGGAGAAACGGTTTGGGTATTTCCATTGCCAGTAAGTCCGGTCCATGTATACGTGGCAGCACCTGAAGCGGTAAGCACCACCGAATCTCCTTTACAGATATTGATGGATGAGGCGTTTAATGTAATCGTTGGAGGCGCAATGTTTTTTACCACCGTTACAGCAGACTGCTTGGTACAACCTAGCGGACTGGTAATTTTCAGGGTATAGGTTCCTGCATTGTTCACAACCGGCGTTAATGTATTGGCTCCGGAAACAATCGTTCCCCCGCCGGCTGCTGTCCACAGGAACGTTGAACCCGGCGGAAAGGTTGAAGCGGATGCATTAAGGGTAACCTGTGTATTGGTACAGTTGATTTCAGATGGTGTGGCAATGTTTATGGTAATCGCAGGATCCATAGTCACCGTTGCGGAACTTTGGTATTGACATCCTAAAGCAGTGGTTACTGTAACAGTATAGGTTCCGGATGCAGTTACCGTGTTGGTAGCTCCGGCTGTACCGTTGGACCAGGAAAAGGTATTTCCGGTTCCGGTTGCAGAAGCTGTTAAGACGGTTGAAGCTCCTTCACAGAAGGTTAGGTTTCCGGTAATCTGAACATTTGGATTCGGGCTGCTGCTGATGGTAACGGAAGTTGTATCACTTGTACACAATCCGTTATTGTTGGTCAACGTATACACTCCGGGAGCATTTACCGTGATGCTTTGCGTAGTCTGGCCTGTCGACCAGGTATTTCCGGTAGCGTAGTTAGAAGTTAGCGTAATATTTCCGTTATTACAGATAACTGTTGCAGAAGCGGTAATTGCCGCAAGCGGTTTTTGGTTGACGATCAATTGCAGGTTAGCCACTTTCGAACAGGTGCTTGATTTTACCCGGACATAAATAGTTGCGTTTCCGGAAGAATGTGCTGTCGGATTGGCAATCGTGTTGGTGTTTCCTGCCACCGCATCGGCCTGGTTAAGATAATAATCAAAGGTTACTCCGGCAGTGGTGCTGATATTATTTTGGACTGATGTTAAATTAAAAGTGGCAGTCGGAGTATCGGAACAAATACTAAGGCTTGCATTCTGAACAACCGGAACAATTCCCTGGGTAACCGTAACCGATTTTTGATAGGTACAATTCGCAGGGGTTTTAACCGTTACTGTATAAGTTCCTGCCGTGGTCACTGAAATGCTGCTTCCGGTGGCGCCTGTAGACCAGGTATAGATGTTTCCGGTTCCTATGGAAGTGGCGGTAAGTTGTGTAGGCGTATCACATAGTAACAGGTTGCCGTTAATCTGTACATTGGGATCCGAAGCGGCTGTAATGGTTACGGATGCCGGCGGACTTGTACAATTGCCGTTCGTTATTGTCAGCGTGTAGGTTCCGGGTGTAGTAATTACGATGGAAGGACTCGTAGAGCCTGTAGACCACGTATTTCCTGTTGTGCTGCCTGATGTTAAAGTAACATTCCCTCCCGGGCATAATGTCATGGATGAAGCGGTAATGGAAGCTGTTAAATTGCTGGCTTCAAAAATGAAAGACCCCGTCTGCTTACAGGCATTAAGACTGCTTGCCGGATTGCTTGGGTTATTGTAATTAATATTATAGTAATAAAAAGTACCGATTGTTGCAGGAGTGGGAGTCGTGATCGGGTTGGTTCCGGTTGCTGCATCATTGGCGTTATCATAATAGCTTACAACAAAGTTTGTGTTTCCATTGATGATTCCGGGAGATAAGGTAGAGAAATCAAAAGGAGTATTGGTATTGCAGATTGATATAACTCTTGGCGAATTCGGAGTGGGTCCCGGTACGCCTGGCGCAATAAAAGGATTGGGTGCATTTGCGGAACTGAAAGGGGATTCGAAGGTAGCCGTTCCGCCCCAGGTGAGATTAAATGTATAAACGGTGGTAGACCAGTTGTCTATATATAAATAGTAGGTTTCTCCAGCATTGACATCCATATATTTACAATATGGATTCGTGTTGCCTCCACCAGAAGTGGTGTTCGTGTTGGTCATGTTCATCCCCGTGCTTGCAAGAGTTCCGGAAGCATTGCATCTTATAGGAGCACCCAAGCTGCCGCATGTTGTGTTCGGGCCGTAAATCGCCCAGTCGTAATCAACAGGTCCGGTAGGAGTAAGGTTGAAAGTAAGTGTTCCGCTGGTGGCAATGGTAAATTTATACCACACTGAATGGTGTTCCCCGGAAGATAAGCATCCGCCGAGATCTTCATACTCATTTCCGACTCCGGAAGGGGTGTAATTGATATTGGAATTCCCGCACACAGTGATTGCTGAAATACAATCTTCCTGAGCGGAAAGTGAAATATAAAAAATGGATAGCAAAGAAAACAGTAATCTTTTTATCATACCCTGGTTACAAGTTTTAAAGGTGAATATGTAGGATCATTGAATAAATAAAGGAATAGAGCAAAAGCTAAGTTTTGCCGGAAACAATTGGTAAAGAAAAAGGGGCCATTTTATTTAATGTTAGTTTTTCGGCAAATTTAATTAAAATTTATTTACAAAAATCAATTAAATAATTGTAATATGATTTAAATATCGTTCTGATTTTGAATATTTTCTATTCGTATGGTACATTGAAAGATAAATGAGGATCAAACAATTCGGATAAAAATTTGCAGATTTATAAAAAATTAGTATTTTTGCAATCCAAAATGAGATGTAAAATATGTTAATAATTCCAGTTAAAGATGGTGAATCCATCGACAGAGCATTAAAAAAATATAAAAGAAAATTTGATAAAACAGGAACAGTTCGTCAGCTTAGAGCAAGACAACAGTTTATCAAGCCTTCTGTAACGTTAAGACAAGCTAGATTGAAAGCTGCTCACAAACAGAGAGCGCTTAGCAAAGAAGAGCAGGCTTAAGAAATTTTCTTAGTTCGCATACGAATTCACTCTTTAAATAGTTATATTTGAAGAGTGAATTTTTGTTTTTATACTTTTAATGATGCTGGACAAATTCTTAGAATATTTAGAACTCGAAAAGAGGTATTCACCTCATACGATTACAAGTTACAGAAAAGATCTTGAAGACTTTTGTCTTTTTTACCTTAAAACCGAAGCTTCAGAAGATATTTCCAAAGCTGATAAAAAAATCATCCGGAATTTTATCGTTGAATTAAGTGAGAACAATATCTCCAAAAGAAGCATCAACCGAAAGCTTTCCTCTCTCCGAAGTTTTTATCTTTTTCTTTTAAAAATCGGGGATATCGAAATTTCTCCCACCGAAAATATTTCTTCCCTGAAATTCTATCCCGAAAAACAAATTCCCATGTCTGAACAGGAAATGCAAAACCTGAGCGATCAGGTATTTACGGATGTTCAGGATCTTCTCGAAAAATGTATTCTGGAAGTACTTTACCAGACCGGTATCCGTAAGTCGGAGCTTTGTGGTATGACTTTTGAAAATGTAAATCTGAATGCCGGCGAAATCAAAATTATCGGAAAAGGAAACAAGCAGAGAATTATTCCGATCTCCGAAAATCTGGCAGCAGTTTTAAAAAGTTACGTACAAACACGCAAACCGGCAACAGAATTTAAATCATACTTCTTTGTCAACAGAAAAGGTAAAAAACTCACCGAAAAATTTGTTTATGTGGTGGTTAATAAGTACCTTAGTCTTATAACAACAAAGGAAAAAAGAAGTCCTCACATCCTCCGTCACAGCTTTGCTACACACGTTTTGGATCATGGGGCAGAGATCTCTAAAGTAAAAAAAATATTAGGACATTCCAGCCTTGCAAGTACTCAAGTCTATACGAATGCCAATATCGAACAATTGAAAAAAGTTTTTAATCAGGCTCACCCAAGGGCCTCAAAAAATGACGAATTATGAAGATCACAGTACAATCAATTGGTTTAACTCCACACGAACCACTAGAGTCACACATCGAGAAAAAAGTAAGCAAACTGGATACATTTTATGATAAAATCCAGGATTGCAAAGTGTTTTTAAAAGTGGAAAATAACTCGGATAAGGCCAACAAAACGGCCGAGATTATTTTAGCGGTTCCGGGAGACGATATCGTGGTAAAAAAGACAACAACAACTTTTGAAGAAAGCTTAGACCTATGCGTTGATGCTGCTAAAAAGCTACTAATCAAGAAAAAGGAAATGGCATAGCAAAAAAAGTCAAAAAAAATTATTAAAAAATTTGAGAATTCAAAAAATCCGTTCTATATTTGCACTCGCAAAAAGGAACAGTGATCTTTTGAATTCTTTTTTATAAAATGCCTCCATAGCTCAGTTGGCCAGAGCACGTGATTTGTAATCTCGGGGTCGTGGGTTCGAATCCCTCTGGAGGCTCATTTACTATAAAATATCTGGGGAGATTCCAGAGTGGCTAAATGGGACTGACTGTAACTCAGTTGCTTCGGCTTCGTAGGTTCGAATCCTGCTCTCCCCACATTTTATATTAGAAAAAAAAGTTGCATGAATAAAGGATTTTCCTTAAGTTTGCACAGCGTTACCAATAATTTTGGAAACAAAATTGCGGAAGTAGCTCAGTTGGTAGAGCGTCAGCCTTCCAAGCTGAATGTCGCGGGTTCGACCCCCGTCTTCCGCTCAGAAATATCACACTTATTGTAGGGTGATTTTTTTTTAACTGCTGAAATGATGTAGAGTAGATTTTCTCACAGCTTTCAGTCCATTTGTTAAATGCCTCCATAGCTCAGTTGGCCAGAGCACGTGATTTGTAATCTCGGGGTCGTGGGTTCGAATCCCTCTGGAGGCTCATTTACTATAAAATATCTGGGGAGATTCCAGAGTGGCTAAATGGGACTGACTGTAACTCAGTTGCTTCGGCTTCGTAGGTTCGAATCCTGCTCTCCCCACATTTTATATTAGAAAAAAAAGTTGCATGAATAAAGGATTTTCCTTAAGTTTGCACAGCGTTACCAATAATTTTGGAAACAAAATTGCGGAAGTAGCTCAGTTGGTAGAGCGTCAGCCTTCCAAGCTGAATGTCGCGGGTTCGACCCCCGTCTTCCGCTCCAGCAAAATCACGCTTTTAGTGTGATTTTTTTGATTGTTGCCGACTTAGCTCAGCGGTAGAGTGCTTCCTTGGTAAGGAAGAGGTCACGGGTTCAAGTCCCGTAGTTGGCTCTCATTCTAATCCCGATTTATTCGGGATTTTTTTATGTTTAAAAATCAGTTAGCGAGGATCAAACATAAACTTGGGAGAATAGGTAAAGTTCTATTTATGGAATGACCAGTAAGCACAAACTAATCGAGCACCTGATTGCAGAAATTCCATAATATTTTTAATTTTTTACGCTATCGATATTGGGCAAAAACTTCCAGCACCCAGCCTCCCTCTTCCAGCACTACCTTAAAATTCAATTAAAATACTTCCTGCAAATTTGAATTCCTTTACGGTCATGAAAATTTTCTTTACATTCGTATAAAATAATTTTCGATGAATATTCTATTATTGGAAGACGATCTTATTCTTTCTGCAGAACTGTGTAAGTTTTTAGAATCAAATAATTTTACCTGTGATAAAATCTACGATGGAGAAACCTTTCTTCGTCAGATCAAAAACAGTTCGTATGATTTATATCTTCTGGATATCAATGTTCCTAAAATCAACGGGCTGGATGTCTGCCAGACCATCCGTTCTTTCGATAAAAATACACCGATTATTATCATTTCTGCATATGGAGATCTTTCGGATAAAAAAGACGCTTTTACAAGACTTGCGGATGATTATCTCGTAAAACCCTTTCAGTTTGAAGAGTTGTTGCTGCGTATGAATTCTCTTTTGAGAAGAAAATCTCCCTCCGAAAACAGTGATCAGGATATTATACGGGTAGATGATCTTATTATCAATAAAACCGAACAGAAAGTTTTCCGTGCAGGAAATGAAATCGCTCTTACGCTAAAAGAGTTTCAGTTGCTCGTTTATCTGGCCGAAGCACAAGGGAGAACGGTTTCAAAGCAGCAGATCACAGAGCATGTCTGGGAACATAATTTCAACACCAATACCAATACGGTGGAAGTCTACATCAACTTTTTAAGAAAAAAAATAGATAAAGATTTTAAAATTAAACTTATTCATACACGTTCCGGATTCGGATATTATCTAAGCCCGCTGTAAGATGTCTTTAAAACGAAAAATTGCCCTTAATCTCAGTATTGCTTTTTCATTGCTTTTCGGTATTGTGATGGCGGTGATTTATATCTCTTTTAATGATTTCAGGAAAGATGAATTTAAAGAAAGATTCAGGCAGAGGCTTGAATTTACCTCGCACTTTATTGCAAAATCCAAAGACTTCGAAGAGGAAGCGCCCGTTTTTTTTAATGAAAACTCAGACAATATTCTTTTGAATGAAACCATTCTGATTTTCAATGGTAATAAAGAATTAATTTACAGTACCATTAAAGACCGGAATGTAACCTGGGATAATGCGTTGCTAAAGGAGCTTGATGAAAAAAAGGTAATCTATTCTGAGAAAACGGTTCCTGAAATTTATGCTGCCCTTAAAAACATTAATGGACAAAATTATTACATTCTTACCAGTGCTTACGATACCAACGGAAATTCAAAACTGGAGTACCTGAAGTATCTTTTGATTACAGCTTATGTGATGAGTACGTTGTTTATCGGTTTTTTCAGCTATTACTTTATGGGGCAGTTTCTGAAACCTCTCGAAGATCTTAATAAGGAGATCTCGGAAGTAACGGCTCATAAACTGACAACGGAAATTCCGGTACGCGATTCCAATGATGAGATTGATGTTCTTGCGAAATCATTCAACACCATGATCAAAAGACTGGATGATGTATTTCAGTCACAGAAAGATTTTACGGCGAGCGCCTCACACGAAATCCGTACTCCGCTTACCAGAATGGCTTTTCAGCTCGAAAATTTAATTAAATTTGGACAACATTCTCCGGAAACATTATCTTCACTTCAACAGATTAAAAGAGATGTTTATCAGTTATCGGATCTTACCAATTCATTGCTCCTGTTAACGAAGTTCGACAAAGAAAATATCCAGAGCATCTACGAAGAAGTCAGGATCGATGAGGTTATTTTTGAGTCTTTTGAAGCGGTAGAAAAAAGTTATCCGAAGCTTAAGATGGATTTTCTCATCTCCGAAAATACTTCAGAAAACGCACTGCTTACCATTAAAGGAGTACAGTCGCTATTGGATATTGTTTTTATTAATTTATTTAAAAATGCAGCCATTTATTCCGATGATACGGAAGTTGACGTTCTGATCACGGAAACTGAAAGCCGGCTTATTGTGGATGTCATTTCCCACGGAAATACAATTCCCAAAGCAGAGCAGCCTAAACTCTTTGAAGCTTTTATGAGAGGGAATAATTCCCAGAACACTTCCGGATCAGGTCTTGGGCTTCGGATTGTAAAAAGAGTTCTGGAATACCACGGTGCCGAAATTAATTATACCGCTCCCGGAGATTTGTTGAATAAATTCAGTGTTATTTTTCATAAGTAATTTTTAAGCATCTTTAAATCTTTAAAAAATTCCAGCATTGTCATCCTGAGGGCAAGCTGTCACGGCATCTTCGCTAGATTTTCCACGGATTATACGGATTTTCACAAAAGAATTTCATAATCTTTAGATACACTAGAAAAATCAAAGATTTTTAAAACTTATGTGTTTTAAAATATGCGCAAAGCTTTATCCTTAAAACCTAATGTGACTCATGTGTTTAAAATGCTTTTGTAACTTTTTCGGCTAACCCATTTAGACTGATTTATAATGCATTTATATTAGCCTAAAACCCATTTTAATTTTTTTTTAAGCATTCTTTAAGAGCATTTTAATACCATAAAAGCAACTTTGTATCATAAAATAAAAAAATGAACAGAATTGCAGGGCTGTTGATTGTTGCTTCCTCGGTGATGGCGGCACAACAGCAAATGTCGCTTTCGGATTGCGAAGAAGCTTTTCAGAAGAACAATCTACAACTGCTCGCCGAACAGTACAACATCAACATGGCCGACGCAGATATTTTGCAGGCTAAAATCTGGGAACTCCCGCAGTTGAGCGGACAAATCAATGCCTATAATCCTGAAGACCGGAAAGTTTTTGATATTGGCCGGGCAAAGGGCGCTGAAATCACACAGCTAATTTACATGGGCGGAAAAAAGAAGAACGAAATTGCTTTTGCTAAATCAAACAAAGAGCTTGCCCGGCTTCAGTTTTCGCAGCTTCTTGTAGACCTTCGGACGCAGCTTCATACCACTTACTATAACCTTTATTACGAAAGACTTAAGCTTGAAAATACAAATAAGCAGCTGGGATACATGAGTGATCTTCTGGCAGCGTACAAGATTCAGTCTGCCAAGGGAAATGTTTCGCTTAAGGACGAAGTAAGGCTTCAAAGCGTTGTTATACAATTAAATAATGATAAAATTGCTATCAATAAAAATATTCTTGAATTTGAGCAGAGTCTTAAAGTCTTAACAGGAATCACCGAAGACATGGAACCAAAACTTTCGGATTCGGAGGCACATGATATTCTGGCAGCACAGCCCTTCGGTGATGAAACGGAATTGCAGAAAAAAGCGGTTGAAAATAATGCCGATTATCAGTACAACCTGAAACTAATTGACAACAGTAAGCTGTATGCACAATGGCAGAAATCCTTAAACGTTCCGGATCTTAATCTAGGAGCTGCATGGGACCAGAACGGTGGAACTTTTAAAAATGAAATAAATCTTACAGTAGGTATTCCCCTGCCTTTATGGAAATCCAACAAAGGAAATGTTGAAAAAGCAAATTTTGCCATACAGCAAAACCAGAAAAGTGCAGATTTTCAAAAACTTAACTTAGAAACAAAAGTTCAGGCTGCATACAAAATGTGGAAAACACAATACGATCAGCTTTCACAGATAAAACCGGATGATCTTAATAATATGGAACTGGTTTACAATGGTATGCTGAATAACTTCCGGAAAGGAAATGTAAGTCTTATTGAATTTGTAGACTTTATGAACAGCTACAGAGAAACGGCACTTCAGATCTATGATATGAAAAACGGAATCATGCAGTCTGCAGAACAACTCAATCAACTTGTGCAAACAAAAATCTTCTATTAAACATGAAAAAATATATAATTCCGGTAATGATTGTCCTGTCCGTTTTATCTTGCACCAAAAAGGGAGAAGAAGCAAAACCGCAGGCGAAAAAAGGCTTTGAGCTGAGCAACATAATGCTGAATTCAATCGATTTAGCAAAAGTTGAAAAAAAATATATAGAAGACGATTACAACTTTTACGGTAAAATTTCAGCAGATAAAAACAGCTACATCGATGTCTATCCTTTGGTGGGCGGAAATGTTTTAAGTGTGAATGTAGAACTTGGAGATTATGTAAAAAAAGGACAAGTATTGGCTACAATCAGAAGCACCGAAATGGCAGAAATTCAGAAGGATGTAAGCGATGCAAGAACGGATATGGTGGTCGCACAAAATAATCTTCGCGTAGCAAAAGAAATGTATGAAGGTAAATTAAATACTGAAAGAGATGTACTGGAAGCAAAAAGCCAGTTGCAGAAAGCCCAGGACCAGCTGCAGCGTGCAAATGCAGTAAGTACGGTTTATAATGTTAAAAAAGGAAATATTTACAGCGTCGTAGCACCCATCAGCGGATATATTGTTCAGAAAAATATCAATAAAGACATGCAGCTGAGAAGCGACAGAAGCGATAATATTTTCGATGTGGCCAATACAACCAACGTATGGGCGATTATGAATGTGAATGAATCTGATATCGATAAAATCAGTCTTGGAATGAAAGCCCAGGTTTCTACATTATCATACCCGGATAAAGTTTTTGATGGAAAAATAGATAAAATCTTTAAAATCATCGATCCGGAAACCAATGCCATGCAGGCAAGGGTGGTGCTTGATAACCAAAGCGGATTGCTGATCCCGGAAAGTAAAGCAACCATTAAAGTAACCAGCTCGGAAAATACTACGGCGCTTACCGTACCCTCCAAAGCAGTAATTTTTGATGACAACAGATGTTTTGTGATTATTTACAAATCAAGAACGGATGTGAAAGTTCGTGAAATAAAAGTACTGAAACAGGTAGGTGATGTTACGTATGTTTCCGAAGGACTATCAGAAGGAGAGCAGGTGGTTACCAATAATCAGTTGCTGATTTACCGCTCACTAAACAGTTAATTTATTTAAACCATTAAGGTTTTTAATAATGTATAATTAAGAAGTTAAGTTGAATTAAGAAATATCTAAAGATATTTTAAACTCGATTATGAGTTCCCCTTAATAATTCTTCACCCCTTAAATATCCTTAATGGTTTAAAAAAAATTCAATGACTTTTCAGGTCAAAAAAAATCCATCATGAATAAATTCATTAAAAATATAATTGCCTTTTCATTAAAAAATAAAGCATTTACCTTTATCTGGGTAGCTGTTCTTGCAGTGGCTGGATTCATTAGTTTCAAAAACATGCCCATTGAAGCTTTTCCCGATGTTACCAATACCCAAATTGTTATCATTACTCAATGGAATGGGCGTAGTGCTGAAGAAGTTGAACGTTTTGTAACAACACCTATCGAACTGGCAATGAGTCCGGTTCAGAAAAAAACCAGCGTTCGGAGCACTACCATGTTTGGGCTTTCTATTGTTAAAATTCTCTTTGATGATGGCGTAGATGATACTTTTGCCCGTAATCAGGTGAACAACCAATTAAGGACGGTAAGCCTTCCGGATGAGGTGGATCCCGAAGTACAGCCGCCGTACGGACCGACCGGAGAGATTTTCCGGTATACTTTACAGAGTAAAACCAAAGATTCCCGGGAACTGCTGACTTTACAAAACTGGGTGATTGACCGTGCGTTGAGAGGGGTGCCCGGAGTCGCAGACATCAACGTTTTCGGAGGCCAGGATAAAGTGTTTGAATTAAGTATTGATCCGAGAGCATTGGATAAATACAATCTCACGCCGCTTCAGGTGTATGATGCAGTTACCAAAAGTAACCTGAATGTAGGAGGCGACGTGATCGAAAAAAACGGGCAGGCTTATGTCGTTCGCGGAATTGGTTTAGTAAAATCAATTGCAGATATTGGAAATATTACCATACAGAATGACAGCGGAAACCCGGTTTTGGTGAGAAATGTTGCCGAAGTTCATGAAAGTTCAATGCCGAGGGTAGGGCAGGCCGGACTGAATCACCAGGAAGATACCGTAGAAGGAATTGTTGTAATGAGAAAAGGCGAGAATCCCCGTGAAGTTCTGGTGGGCGTTAAAGCTAAAATTAAAGAGCTTAATGAAAAAATTCTCCCTAAAGATGTCAAAATGGTCACCTTTTACGATCGTGATAACCTGATGGATTTTACAACACACACCGTAATGCACAATCTTATTGAAGGGATTGTCCTGGTAACGGTAATTGTTTTGATCTTTATGGCCGACTGGAGAACTACATTGATTGTCTCCATCATCATTCCGTTATCGTTATTGTTTGCATTTTTGTGTCTGAAAATGGCTGGAATGAGCGCCAATTTATTATCGCTGGGAGCGGTAGATTTCGGAATTATCATCGACGGGGCCGTCGTCATGGTGGAAGGACTCTTTGTAATGCTCGACCACAAGGCACATAAATATGGTGAAGAAAGGTTTAATAAATTAGCAAAAGCCGGCTGGATCAAGCAAACCGGAACTGGATTAGGAAAAGCAATTTTCTTCTCAAAACTGATTATCATTACTTCCCTAATTCCGATCTTCTCCTTCCAGAAAGTGGAAGGGAAAATGTTTTCACCATTGGCATTTACTTTAGGTTTTGCTTTAATGGGTGCCCTGATTTTTACTTTAACACTGGTTCCGGTACTTTCTCATATTTTGTTAAATAAAAATGTAAAGGAAAAAAACAATCCGTTTGTGAATTTCTGGGACAGAATTGTTTTAAAGGGATTCAATTTTACATTCAGACATAAAAAATTAAGTTTAATGGTTTCGCTGGCATTTTTAGGGCTGACCTTATTTTCTGGCAAATTTTTAGGAACGGAATTCTTGCCGCAGCTCAACGAAGGTTCGTTATGGATCACTGCAGAAATGCCGATGAGCTCATCTTTAAAAGAATCCTTAAAAACAGCAGATTTTCTCAAGAAAGATATTATGAGCTTCCCTGAAGTTACGGATGTCCTTGCTCAAACGGGAAGAAGTAATGACGGTACAGACCCGAATGGTTTCGGTTTCGTGCAGTTTGCTGTCAACCTGAAGCCTAAAGAAAACTGGAAACGGAAAATTACCTACGAAGAGCTCATTGAAGAAATTGATAAAAAACTCAGAAATTACCAGGGGATTACGTTCAATTATTCCCAGCCGATATCCGATAATGTTGCCGAAGCAGTAGCAGGATTCAAAGCGGAAAACGGAATTAAAATTTATGGAGACAATCTTCAGACCCTTGATATTCTGGCCGAAAAAGTACTTAAACAAGTTAAAGATATTCAGGGCGTAAAAGATGCCGGAATCATTAAAAATATTGGACAGCCGGAAGTAAGTGTTGTACTCGACAGGGATAAAATGGCCGCCTACGGAGTCATGCCGGATGATGCGCAATCTGTTCTTGAAATGGCTTTTGGAGGTAAAACGGCTTCGGAAATGTTCGATGGCGAAAGGAAGTTCCCAATTCGTCTCCGTTATTCCCAGGAGTACAGAAAAGATGAAAATGATATTGCCGCATTAATGGTTCCTACACAGGATGGTACGAAAATTCCGCTAAAAGAGATCAGCACAATTGAAAAAGACAACGGAGCGGCTTTTATTTACAGAGATGATATCAAAAGATATATCGGCATCAAATTCTCTATCCGCGACCGTGATTTGGGAAGTACGATTGCAGATGCACAGAAAGCGGTTTCTAAAATAGACTTTCCGGATGGTTACACAGTAGGGTGGACCGGTCAGTTTGAAAACCAGCAGCGGGCTTCAAAAAGACTGGCACAGGTGGTCCCTGTAAGTATCCTCGGAATCTTTTTCCTTTTGTTTGTACTTTTCGGAAATATGAAAGATTCCTTACTCGTATTGGCCAACGTACCTTTTGCACTCATCGGCGGAATTATTGCACTTCATATTACAGGAATTAATTTCGGAATTTCAGCCGGTGTAGGAATGATTGCCCTTCTCGGGATCTGTATTCAGAACGGGGTAATCCTGATCACGGAATTTCATCAGAACGTAAGAAACGGATTGCATCTGGATAATGCCATTTTACAGGGAGTAAAGTCAAGAACCCGTCCTGTGATCATGACGGCTTTAATGGCATCCATCGGGTTAATGCCTGCAGCCTTATCAACAGGCATCGGTTCAGAATCGCAGAAACCTTTGGCAATTGTAATTATCGGAGGATTAATAACGGCTACCGTTCTCACCTTATTGATATTCCCGATCATCTTCTGGATATTCAACAGAACAAAAAGATCCCAGCAGATCTAAATCTTTCATTTTATATTCAAAAGTCAGGGCGGAAAACTTTGTTTTCCGCCCTGACTGCTATTGAAATAATTATTATGAGGTTAAAATCCTGATCCCACCGCAAAGCCTCTCACGGAATTCGGGAAATCTGCAACTGAAGTTGCGGCACCTGTTGACGTATTGATGCTGTAAATTTTCGTCGCTGCTCCTACGGTTGCCAGCAGATACGCTTTCTGGCTCATGCTTCCGATATCGAAGCCATTCGAACTGCTAATATTGATTCCTAAAGAACCGGTCTCTACTAATGTTCCGTTATTAGGCGGATTCTGCTGATACAATTTATCTGTATTGTGATCAATAACGAATAGCGTTGTTGATGTTGCCCCGGCAAAATTATTGGTGTAGGCAGCAGCTCCGGCCATTGGAGTTCCCGGGTTGAGAATTCCGTCTACAGCAGTAATTCCTCCTGTAACAGGATCTAAACGAAGATTCTGTCCCGTATTGCTTATGACTCTGATTTTATCAACGGTTGGATTGAAATCAAATCCAAAATCCGTTCCTGCAAGTAATGTTGGAAAAGGAGAAGTTCCTATTGCTGTTGCGACTCCTGTTCCTAAATTAATGGTATAAAGTCTGCTGGAACTTCCTAAAGCATAAAGCTGTCCGTTCAGCGGTCTGAAATCAATCCCGAGAATATTCTCGCCGCTCTGAAGTCCTGAAATGGCTTTTGAAACAGGCATCGGACTGTTAGGATTAAAAATCTGGAGATTGTTAGAATTATCCACCGCATAAGCAACGGGTTCCGTAGGAATGGCAAGATCAATGATTGGCTGCTGAAGCATTCCTATATTCGTTGCCTTTCCATTATTAAGGTCAATTATATGGAGGTTGTTGTTTAAAGCTAATAAAGCTGCGCTGTTGTCATATTTAATATCAAAGGCAGCCTGTCCTGAAAAGGAGGTACCCAAACTTCCTATTTCCACTAATGCTCCATTATTGGGAGGATCTTGTTTAAATAATTTTCCGGAAGCTGCGTCAATATCGTAAAGAACGGTAGTTGAAGCTCCGGATTTGCTGTTGGTATAGGCAATTCCGGTAATTGATGGAGTTCCGCCTCCGTTGATATTCTGGTCGGTTGCTGCTACAGCGCCTGTTTCAGGATGAAGCCTTAAATTTTGACCTGTATTGCTTACTAAACGGATCCTGTCTACCGTTGGATTAAAATCTATTGAAGCAATACTTCCTGAGACTGCAGGTGAAAAAGCTGTTGTACCCACCATTCTTGCAGACGCACTGGATGTGTTGATGATGTACAGCTTGCTTGCATTCGACAAGGCATAAAGCTCTCCCGTTGCTGGCCTGAAATCTATACTCATCAGCTTTTCACCGGAAACTACTCCTGTAACGGATACTTTGGAGGAGAAATTTTTAGGATTATTGGCGTTAAAAGATACCAGCTCGTTGTTTGAGGTAATTCCGTATACCATCAGATCCGGTCCCTGAGCGGTCATGTCCATGGGCATCATATCTTCCGAGTCATCACACGAAAACAGGATGATAAAGCTGAATACCGCAGTAAGTAAATGTAATAGTTTTCTCATAATATTAATATTTTAAGTTCGTATTTTCATCTACGATAAAATGTGAATGATGGTTTTTATTATGTTAAGTTTTTTTTAGATCGGGATTTATATGATTAAGAATTAAACAGATAGTTTATAATTTGGTGAAAAGCTTCACAAGGATTTTTTCAATTAAGAAATTTGTGTAAATTTGCAATCTCAATACATTGAAATATAAGGTTTGTACTTCATTGGATTTGAATATTGAAACTTTTTTCAAGAAAAAGGTTTTGGTATTTAAAAATTCATTATATTTGCACACCGAAAATTTGAAAAACAATAAATAAATAATTTTAAATCATGGCAAAGGAAACGTTTAATCGTAACAAACCACACTTGAACATTGGTACTATTGGTCACGTTGACCATGGTAAAACTACTCTTACAGCTGCTATTTCTGCTGTATTAGCTAGCAAAGGTCTTGCTGAGAAAAAAGACTTCTCTGCAATTGACTCTGCTCCAGAAGAAAAAGAAAGAGGTATTACTATCAATACAGCTCACATCGAATACGAAACTGAGAAAAGACACTATGCTCACGTTGACTGTCCAGGTCACGCGGATTATGTAAAGAACATGGTAACAGGTGCTGCTCAGATGGACGGAGCTATCGTGGTATGTGCTGCGACTGACGGACCAATGCCTCAAACAAGAGAACACATTCTACTTTGCCGTCAGGTAAACGTACCAAGAATCGTTGTTTTCATGAATAAAGTTGACATGGTGGATGATGCTGAGTTATTAGAGCTTGTTGAAATGGAGCTTAGAGACTTATTATCTACTTATGAATTTGATGGTGATAACTCTCCTGTAATCCAAGGTTCTGCTCTTGGTGCACTTACTGCTGCTACTGAAGGTAACTCTGATGATAAGTGGTTTAAGTCTGTTGAGCAATTAATGGATGCTGTTGATGAGTGGATCGAAGAGCCAATCAGAGATACTGATAAGCCATTCTTGATGCCAATCGAAGATGTATTCTCTATTACTGGTAGAGGTACTGTAGCAACTGGTAGAATCGAAGCTGGTATCATCAACACTGGTGATCCTGTAGATATCGTAGGGATGGGTGATGAAAAATTAACTTCTACAATTACAGGGGTTGAGATGTTCAGAAAAATCCTAGACAGAGGTGAAGCTGGTGATAACGTAGGTCTATTGTTGAGAGGTATTGAAAAAACTGACATCAAGAGAGGTATGGTAATCGCTAAGAAAGATTCTGTGAAGCCTCACAAAAAATTCAAAGCATCTGTTTATATCCTTTCTAAAGAAGAAGGTGGACGTCACACTCCATTCCACAACAAATACCGTCCTCAGTTCTATGTAAGAACTACTGACGTTACAGGTGAAATCTTCTTACCTGAAGGTGTAGAAATGGTAATGCCTGGTGATAACTTAGAGATCACTGTAGAATTGTTACAGCCAATCGCTCTTAACGAGGGTCTTAGATTCGCGATCAGAGAAGGAGGTAGAACAGTTGGTTCAGGTCAGGTTACTGAAATCTTAGACTAATCATCTATTACAATATAAAGGCTTCCGTAAGGAATTTCTTCACGGAAGCTTTTTTTAACTACGGGCATCGTCCAATGGTAGGATACCGGTCTCCAAAACCGTTGATCAGGGTTCGAATCCTTGTGCCCGTGCAAATAACAATTATGAGTTCATTAATCAATTTTTTAAAAGGTTCTTATAACGAATTCAGACATAAAGTTGAATGGCCAAAATGGTCTGACCTGCAGTCTTCTACAATTGTAGTGACTGTAGCGACAGTAATCTTGGCTCTGTTTACATTTGGTGTTGACGAGTTGTTTTCTAAAGCAATCAGCAACATAATAGGAATGCTTATCAACTTGTTCAATTAATAATAAAAGTATTTTCCCATAATGAGCGAATTGAAATGGTATGTGCTGAAAGCAATCAGCGGACAGGAAAATAAAGTGAAAAACTACATTGAGACAGAAATCAAACGTTTAGGGTTTGAGCAGTACGTTACTCAGGTAGTTATTCCTATGGAAAAGGTTATTCAGATCAGGAACGGTAAAAAAGTTCCTAAAGAAAGACCTTACTATCCTGGATACCTGATGATTGAAGCTGATTTGATGGGTGAAATACCTCACGTTATTAAAAATATTCCTGGTGTTATTTCTTTCTTAAGCTTAACAAAAGGCGGCGACCCTGTTCCGATGAGAAAGTCTGAAGTAAACAGAATGCTGGGAAGAATGGATGAGCTTTCTGAATTTGCAAGCGATGTTGAAATTCCATATGTAGTGGGTGAAAACGTTAAAGTTATTGACGGACCATTCAACGGATTCAACGGAACTGTAGAGAAAATTCTTGAAGATAAAAAGAAAATTGAAGTTTCGGTTTTGATCTTTGGTAGAAAAACCCCGATGGAACTCAGCTACGTTCAGGTAGAAAAAGTATAAAACATAAAAGCACTTTATCAAGTGCTTTTTTTATTTATATAATCAGCTCATTATTAAATTCGGTGGGTGTCTTCCCTACATACTTCTTAAATGTTCTGTTAAAATAGGAGATATTATTATAGCCGGTATTGTAACAACATTCTGAAATGCTTTTTCCCTGCAGGATCATAGTACAGGCTTTATCGATTCTGTATCGATTCAAAAATTCTGTGAAAGTCATTTTTGTAGTCTTTTTAAAGAAGTTACAGAATGATGGTAATGTGAGATTGGTAAGATTTGCAACTTCAACAATATCAATATCTTTATCATAATTCTTTTCTACGTAAGTGAAAATTGTCTGTAATCTCTCCTTATTTTTTGTTATAATAGTGTGCGGCATAGCTTCTTTATTGAGAAGCTGATGGTTTTTATCAACGGAAAGCTCTGCAAGTATTCTCAACAATTGAAAGTATTTTTTTTCATCTTTCATTTCCAGAATTTCATAAAGCATCGGAAGCAGCCTGTTTTTTGTTTCACTACTGAACATAATACCGAATTTTGACAATGCTATCATTTTCCTGATATCATTCAACTCTTTTACTTTTACAGGAAATTGTATAATTTCTTCAGAAAATTGTATCACAATTTCTTCATGGGGATCAATGGAATTAAATCCAAAACCGGAATGAGGAACGTTGGAACCAATCAAAACAAGATCGCCATCCCTGAAATTGCTTTTATGATATCCTACATGGCGGCTGCCGTTGCCAGACACCACGCATACTAATTCAATTTCGGGATGGTAATGATATTCCCATCTCAGCATACTTACCGGTAAATTGATGTATAATGTTCTAAATGAACAATCCGGGTCATTATTAATATTCTCGTAACTAACTTTCATTAGATTATGTTAAAAAACTATCAAATATATAATTTTATATTAATATAGTGTCATAAATGATTTAAAGAGTTAAATGTCTACAAGTGATCTCCTGATAATTTTGTATCGATGAATAAGTTAAATATAAAAACGGTCCTGTTTCTGAATTATTTTTTGTTTGCCATACTGCTTAATTCTGTTGGTACAGTTATTTTGCAGATGCAGCAGAATTTTGGTATTTCTAAGTCCAGTGCCAGCGTATTGGAAGGTTTTAAAGACTTGCCCATTGCAATCTGTTCATTTTTGCTGGCGTCATTTCTGCCAAAAATCGGTCTGAAAAGATCAATGATGATAGCATTGGCATTAGTTACGGCCATGTGTTTTATAATGCCTTTTTCTAATGCCTTTTGGTTTTTTAAATTGTTGTTCTGTGTCGTAGGGATTTCATTTGCCCTGATAAAAATTTCAGTTTTTACAACCATTGGCCTTATTTCTAAAGACGGAAAAGAACATTCCAGCATTATGGGATATCTGGAAGGTTTCTTTATGATTGGAGTTCTGGTGGGAAATCTTTTATTCAGCCTTTTTATTGATGATGCAAATCCCCGGTCTAAAAGCTGGCTGAACACCTATTGGCTTTTAGGAACTATTTCATTAATCTCTTTTATATTCACGTTGTTCTTAAAGTTTAATGAGGATGATGCTAAAAGTAATACCTCTGATTTGAAAGAAGATATTAAAAACAGTATAGGATTATTTAATCTTCGTAGTGTTCTGTATTTTCTTGTGTGTGCTTTTCTTTTTGTGCTTGTGGAACAGAGCTTCCAGACATGGACCCCGACTTTCTACAGGGAAATCCTCAAACTTCCCACCTCTATGGCAGTTCAGGCAGGTGCTGTCTTGGCAGGTGCCTTTGCACTGGGCAGATTTCTTTCAGGTTTTTTTTCAAGGAAATTCAGATGGATCTATGTAGTGTCTTTTTGTATTGTAGGGTTTGCATTAAGTATCATTTTGATCTTGCCGCTTACAAAAGATGTAAGTTTTGATGAGAATGTAAGTTGGTTCAACGCACCATTGGCAGTATACATTTTTCCTTTGATGGGCATATTCCTCGCACCCATATATCCGAGTATCAATTCTGTGATTTTAGCATCGGTACCGAAATATCTTCAAAGCGCCATGTCAGGACTCATAGTTGTTTTTTCAGCAATCGGCGGTACATTGGGTTCTATGATCACCGGAGTCGTTTTTCAGAAATTCGGGGGAAGTCATGCTTTTTATCTGTCATTTATTCCATTGATGCTGTTGTTATTTTTTGTAATCATGATGAACAGGCAAACCAAAACCGCTAAAAAATCAAAATGAAGAATTATTTAGACCTAAAAGATATTTATACATTATTTGAAACAGTACAGAAGTCGGAAATTTTTGAAGATCAGAAAATGATGGCAGATCTGGTTCCAAAATACAATATCAGCGAAATCATAAAAATGTATGAAAAGAAAAAAAATTCGCCGGATTTTGTTCTTAAAGATTTTATCCTGCAGAATTTTATCGTTTTAGAATCCGTAAAAGATGAGATGAAATTCTCCAAAAAAGCACTTGCAATAGATGAACATATAGAAAAGCTCTGGGATGAACTTACCAAAGTTGCTTCTGAAAACAAAGGAACTTTACTGATGCTTCCGAAGCCATATATTGTTCCGGGAGGGAGATTCAATGAGTTTTTTTACTGGGACAGCTATTTTATTATGCTTGGTCTGCAATGCTCGGGACGCTTGGAGATGATGAAAAATATAGTAGAAAACTGTTCATACCTCATAGAAAACTTCGGATTTGTTCCCAATGCCAGCAGAAGCTATTTCCTAAGCCGTTCTCAGCCACCGTATTTTTCCATGATGCTGGATCTGATGTACGAAATGACAAATGATAAAAATATCTATATAAAGTATTTCAAAACTATGCAAAAAGAATATGATTTCTGGATGGATGGCTTGGAAGAAACAGATAATGGCTGTGCGGTAAAAAGAGTAGTGAAAACAAAATCCGGAGATATTCTGAACAGATATTATGACAATGAAAATAAACCGCGTCCGGAAAGCTATATCATAGACGTAAAAGATGCTGAAATATCAGGAAATCCAGAGTTTTTTCGCAATATCAGAGCAGCATGTGAATCCGGCTGGGACTTTTCCAGCAGGTGGTTTAAAGATGGTGAAACCATACAAAATATTCATACGCTGGATCTGGTTCAGGTAGATCTTAACTGCCTTCTCTGGCATCTTGAGGCTACATTATCCAAAACAGCAAAACTAAAAGGTGATCGGGAACTTGAAAAAATGTATGAAGAGTATGCCGTGAAAAGGAAATTCAATATTCAAAAATATTTCTGGGACCATGAAAAAGGTATTTATAAAGATTTTGATCTCCAAGATAATAAGGTTACATCTTCAGAACATATTGCAACCTTGTATCCATTGTTTTTTGGACTTTCTACCAGACATCAGGCGGAATATGTCGCTGAAAATCTTGTAAATAAATTTTTAAAACCAGGCGGGTTGGTTACTACAACAAAGGAATCCGGGCAACAATGGGATTTCCCGAATGCATGGGCTCCCTATCAGTGGATTGGGTTTATAGCTATGAAGAATTACAATTTCAATGATATAGCATCAAAGATAAAATACAACTGGTGCAGCAACGTAGAACGTGTTTATGAAAATACGGGGAAATTAATGGAAAAATATAATGCTATGGATGTCCACAGTATCGCAGGGGGTGGAGAATATCCGAATCAGGACGGATTCGGATGGACCAATGGAGTCTACAGTAAGCTGAAAAGAAGTAAATAATAAACTTTAATAATCAATATATGAAAAAAAGAACTATTTATTTAGCAGTAGGTGTTGCAACACTTTACTTTCAAAATCTTTACGGACAGGAAACTGTGAAAGACAGTGTGAAATCAAGTGACATAGAACAGGTCGTTATTACGGGAAACTCCAAACCGAAAGCCAAATTGGAATCATCCACAGCAATCTCCACATTTACGGCGAAAGAAATACAAAAGCAAAATCCAATCAGTGCGGCAGCATTGTTACAAAGAGTCCCCGGATTTGCGGTAGAAACTTCAGGTGGTGAGGTTGGCAATAATCTTTTTTCAAGAGGGATTCCTTCGGCAGGTGCATATGAATTTGTACAGGTTCAGGAAGACGGACTGCCTGTTTTCGAAGATGGCGCGTTACAGTTTGCCAATGCAGATAATTTTTTTCGCGTTGATAATACCACTGGAAGGCTGGAAGCACTAAGAGGGGGGTCAGGTTCTATTTTTGCCACCAATTCTCCAGGAGGATTAATTAACTTTATTTCTAAAGAAGGAACAAACAATTTTAAAGGTATTGCAAAGCTGGAAACCAGTACTTATGGACTTATGCGAACCGATTTTAACCTCGGCGGTGCTCTCATTCAGGATAAGTTATTTTTCAATGTAGGAGGTTTTTACAGAACAGATGACGGGCTGAGAAATACAGGATTTAAGGCCAATAATGGAGGACAGTTCCGCATGAACCTGAAATATATTTTTGATAAAGGTTATGCTAAAATTTATTATAAAAAGCTGGATGACAGAAATACATTCTTCCTGCCAATTCCGCTTAACAGAAATGGAAATGATATTACTGAATTTGCCGGCTTTGATGCCAATTATGGAACGTACAGCTATAATTCGATCAGTCAGCTGAATATTCCTCAGCCGGGAGGCGGTTACTTTAAAAGAAATCTTCAGGACGGTATTCATCCTAAAGTAGATGCAATTGGAGCGGAATTAAAGTATGATCTCGGCGGTAATTTTTCAGTACTCAACAAGATAAGGTATACCAATATTGATATGAACTACACCGGAATTTTCCCGGCCGGAACACCGAAAACAGCTGCCGAATTTGCATTAGGAAAAGGCATAACAGGAGGTAACTATCAGTACTCACTCGTAGAAAACGGTCAGTCGGTTAATCCGCAATATGTTCAGCAACTTGGCTTCTGGGCTATAGATAAGCAAATGGATAATTTTGTCAATGACCTTCAGTTCAGCTATAAATTAGACAAAGGAACTTTGACAGCAGGCTTTTATAAATCTAACTGGAAGTCTAATCAATATTGGAACTGGAGTAATATCCTTACAACCGCTACTGATAAGCCGCAATTATTGAATTTGGTTGATACTTCATTGAATCCTAATGATATTGGATATTCTAAAACTTATAACGGAGTCACTCAAATGTCTTTTCTCTTAAGAGATACACAAACACAGGGAAGTCTGAATGATCTTTATGCTAATCTGGATTATAATATTACCGATAACCTTAATATCAATGTGGGTGCACGATACAGCCGTGATTATTACAATGGTTATTATGTAAATACAACTTCCGCTAATCTTAATAATTCAGGTTTAACAACAGACGGTGTGCATGGTTTCGCAACAACAACTGCGGATGATAACATGAGCGTTCTGGGAAATCAATACAATTATTGGAAATATGACATTGACAAATTATCATATACCTTAGCAGCAAACTATAAGATCAATTCTAATAATGCAGTATACGGAAGATTTTCTCATGGATTCAGATCGCCAAATGAAGAAGCTTATTACAATTACTTTTCAAACCCCAATCCGGATCAGCCTTTAAAACCAGTGACAACCAATCAGATTGAAGCCGGGTATAAATATTATACGGGCAGATTTGCAATAGGTGTCATCCCATTTTATTCAACGCTTAAAAATCTTTCGTTTACAGATGTTTTTTCAGACGGAAGTTCGGAAAATACTTTTGCCGATACCAGAAATTATGGTGTGGAAATAGAAGGTTCTGCCCAGTTGGTTAATAATTTAATTGATATCACATTCAATGGGACTATTCAGAATCCGAAATATACAGGATTGGGAGGAAGCAGTGTACTGGAAGGTAATGTTGTAAGAAGAATGCCCAGAGTATATTTCAATATTTCTCCGGCAGTTAACATTACAAAATCATGGAGAACCTATATAAGCTATAATTATTACGGGAAACGTTTTCAGGACCAGACGAATGAAGATACATTGCCTGCATTTGGTGAAGTGGGAGCGGGAATGTCTTATCAGTTGGGCAAAGTTCGTTTTGCTGTTGACGGGACCAATATCTTTAATGTTATAGGAATTACCGAAGGAGATCCAAGATCGCCATCTGTACAGCAGTCAGGCAGCACGGTTATTATGGCAAGACCGATTATGGGCGCAGCAGCAAGAGCTTCAATCACATTAGATTTCTAATATAAATATTTTTGTAAAATCGGATCCATTCAAATTATTGAATGGATTTTTTTATAAATCATGTAAAATGATGATATTCTGTTTGCTATTTAAAAAATATTTTATAATTTTGCAGTCCGAAAAGTAGGATTATCTAATGTGAGAATGGATAACCTGCTGAATAATAAATGCTTCCAAACTCATTAATTATTCAAATTTAAAAAACAAACAATGGCTAAAAAAGTCTTTAAAATGGTAAAGCTTCAGGTGAAAGGTGGCGCAGCTAACCCTTCTCCACCAGTAGGTCCAGCTTTGGGTTCTGCAGGTGTGAACATCATGGAGTTTTGTAAGCAATTTAACGGAAGAACTCAAGATAAGCCGGGACAAGTTTTACCTGTAGTAATTACAGTATACGAAGACAAATCTTTTGAATTCGTAATCAAAACTCCTCCTGCAGCAATCCAGTTGATGGATGCGGCTAAAATCAAAGGGGGTTCCGGAGAACCAAACAGAAACAAAGTGGGTTCTGTATCTTGGGATCAAGTGAAGAAAATCGCTGAAGATAAAATGACTGACCTTAACTGCTTTACAATGGATTCTGCAGTTTCTATGGTTGCAGGTACTGCTAGATCTATGGGATTAAGAGTAACAGGAACTAAACCAACTTTTAACGCTTAATACTTAAAGAAATGGCAAAATTAACTAAAAAGCAAAAGGAAGCTTTAAGCAAAGTAGAAAAAGGAAGAATCTATAACCTTGAAGAAGGTGCAGCGCTTGTAAAAGAAGTAAACACTGCAAAGTTTGATGCTTCTGTAGATATCGCTGTAAGATTAGGGGTAGATCCAAGAAAAGCAAACCAAATGGTGAGAGGTGTTGTATCTCTTCCTCATGGTACTGGTAAAGATGTTAAAGTATTGGCTTTAGTAACTCCGGATAAAGAAGCAGAAGCTAAAGAAGCTGGTGCTGACTATGTAGGTCTTGATGAGTACTTGCAAAAAATCAAAGAAGGCTGGACAGATGTTGACGTTATCGTTACAATGCCGGCTGTAATGGGTAAATTAGGACCATTAGGTAGAGTATTAGGACCAAGAGGTCTTATGCCAAACCCTAAATCAGGTACTGTAACAATGGAAATTGGTAAAGCGGTAACTGAAGTAAAAGCTGGTAAAATTGACTTTAAAGTAGACAAATACGGAATTATCCACGCTGGTATTGGTAAAGTATCTTTTGATGCTGCCAAAATCAAGGAAAATGCTCAGGAATTGATCTCTACTTTGATCAAAATGAAGCCAACTGCTGCTAAAGGTACTTATGTGAAGTCTATCTATTTATCTTCTACAATGAGTCCTGGTATTGCAATCGATACTAAAGCTATTAACTAATACTAAATCCTAAGACAATGACAAAAGACCAAAAAGTTGTAGCGATACAAGAGATCAAAGATTTGCTTCAGGATGCTAAAGTAGTATATGTAGCTGATCTGGACGGGTTGAACGCCGCTAGATCTTCTGAATTCAGAAGACAGGCTTTCAAGCAAAATATCAAAGTGAAAGTAGTGAAAAACACACTTTTGCAAAAAGCAATGGAGCAGATTGATGGAGTGAATTTCTCTGAAATGTTCGAAACTTTCAAAGGGAACTCTGCATTAATGATTGCTGAAACAGCTAACGCTCCTGCAAAATTAATCAAAGACTTCAGAAAGAAAGAAGAAAAACCTGCATTGAAATCAGCTTTCGTACAGGAAACTTTCTACCTTGGTGACAATAACCTTGATACTTTGGTAAGCATCAAGTCTAGAGAAGAAATGATCGGTGAAATCATCGGATTACTTCAGTCTCCAATCCAGAGAGTTGTTTCTGCTCTTCAAAACAAACCTGAGACCGTAGAAGCTAAAGCTGAAGAAGCTGCACCTGCAGCAGAAGAAGCTCCTGCTACTGAAACTCCGGAAACTCCAGCTGCAGAAGGAGAAGCTCCAGCTGCTGAATAATTACACTCAAAAAATTAAATAAATAATCAACAAAAACATTACAACAATGTCAGATTTAAAAAATTTAGCTGAAACGCTAGTAAACTTAACAGTAAAAGACGTAAACGAATTAGCTGCTATCCTTAAGGATGAGTACGGAATTGAGCCAGCTGCTGCTGCAGTTGTAGTTGCAGGTGGAGGTGCTGCTGAAGCTGCTGAAGAAAAAACTGAATTCGACGTAATTCTTAAGTCTGCAGGTGCTTCTAAATTAGCAATCGTTAAATTAGTAAAAGATTTAACTGGTGCTGGTCTTAAAGAAGCTAAAGATATCGTAGATGGTGCTCCTGCTCCAATCAAAACTGGTATCTCTAAAGACGAAGCTGAAGCTCTTAAGAAGCAATTAGAAGAAGCTGGTGCTGAAGTAGAATTGAAATAATAATTCAATTACCTATAAATACAAAGCCTGGACATTTGTCCGGGCTTTTTTTTGTTAAGGAGCTTGATCCCGCTTTCCACTGTATCTTTTTTGTTTCTCCAACACGCAGGCTGAGCCTGTCGAAGCCTACACCAAACCAAAAAGGATGTCGTTTCAGGGCTATGGTTGTAACATTGTAGTTTCAATAATCACGATAACGATAGTACAAATAACAATTTCAATTCAGAGCCATTTCCAGAATAAAATTCCCCTCTTCTGGAGGTGTCAAAAAATCAAATAATATTTGACGGGGTGGTAAAGAGATTCTTGTTAATGAATAAAGTTATTTAAACTAAGATCTATAAAAAAATTGTAAATGTGGATAACTTTTCGTACATTTGCAGTCTCTTTTGGCGCGAAAATTTTGTTTGTAAATCTATAAAATACTATAAATCAACTCTTTCATCAAAATGAAAGGGCTTTGTTGCATATAGATATTATGGCTTTCCGCTTCAAAAGTAAAAAAATATTTTGCATTACGCTGTGAAAAGATATACCAGTGTTGCAGTTAGGATCAGATCTTAAGAACAAAGAAAAAGAATAAAGACAATTTCTAATAGCGCCAACATTTGAAGTCTTTTATCTTTTCTCTATTCTCTTTTTCAGTTCCTGATATTTTTTAATGAATCAAAATATTTTTTAACCCTTTCTTAAAAGTTTTATGAGTAAAACAACAGCAACAACTAAGGGAACGCCGAGAATTAATTTCTCATCAGCAAAAGGAAAAATTATTACTCCTGACTTCCTGGATATCCAGATCGAGTCTTTTAAAGAATTTTTCCAGCTTGATACGCTTCCTGAAGACAGAACGAATGAAGGTCTTTACAAGACTTTTCAGGAAAACTTCCCGATTACGGATTCCAGAAACCAGTTTGTGTTGGAATTCTTGGATTATCTGGTAGATTCTCCGCGTTATTCAATCGATGAGTGTGTGGAAAGAGGATTAACTTATTCAGTTCCTCTTAAAGCAAGGCTTAAATTGTATTGTACAGACCCTGAACACGAAGATTTCCAAACGGTGGTTCAGGATGTATACTTAGGGCCGGTTCCTTACATGACACCTAGTGGATCTTTCATCATCAATGGTGCTGAAAGAGTTATCGTTACGCAGTTGCACCGTTCACCTGGTGTATTCTTCGGACAGACGTACCACGCAAACGGAACCAAATTGTACTATTCAAGGATTATCCCTTTCAAAGGATCTTGGATGGAATTTACAACCGATATCAACAGCGTAATGTACGCGTATATCGACCGTAAGAAAAAGTTACCATTAACAACTTTATTAAGAGCAATCGGTTATGAATCTGATAAGGATATCCTTCAGATCTTCGACCTTGCTGAAGAAGTGAAAGTTTCTAAAGCTGCCCTTAAAAAAGTGGAAGGAAGAACATTAGCTGCGAGAGTTTTGAACACATGGTTTGAAGATTTCGTAGATGAAGATACAGGTGAAGTAGTTTCTATTGAAAGAAACGAAATCATCTTGGATAGAGAAACTATTCTTGAAAAAGAACATTTAGATCTTATTTTGGATGCTGGTGTGAAATCTATTTTAATTCACAAAGAAAACAGCAACGAATTCTCTATCATCCAGAATACATTACAGAAAGACCCTACTAACTCTGAAAAAGAGGCAGTAGAATATATTTACCGTCAGTTAAGAAACGCAGATCCGCCAGATGAGGAAACGGCAAGAGGAATTATTGAAAAATTATTCTTCTCTGAGCAAAGATATTCATTAGGTGAAGTTGGACGTTACAGACTGAATAAAAAGTTAGGATTAAATATCCCTACTACAACTGAGGTTCTTACAAAAGAAGATATCATTGCGATCGTTAGACACTTAATCGAATTGGTAAACTCTAAAGCTGAGGTTGATGATATCGACCACTTATCCAACAGAAGAATTAAAACGGTTGGTGAGCAGTTGGCAGGACAATTTGGCGTAGGTCTTTCAAGAATTGCAAGAACGATCAAGGAAAGAATGAACGTTAGAGATAACGAAATCTTTACGCCGCTTGATCTTGTTAATGCTAAAACGTTAACATCAGTAATTAACTCGTTCTTCGGTACCAACCAGCTTTCTCAGTTCATGGACCAGACCAACCCGCTTTCAGAAATCACGCACAAGCGCAGACTTTCTGCACTAGGGCCTGGAGGTTTATCAAGAGAAAGAGCAGGTTTCGAGGTTCGAGACGTTCACCATACGCACTACGGAAGAATTTGTCCGATTGAAACTCCGGAAGGACCAAACATCGGTTTGATTTCATCTTTAGGTATTTATGCTAAAATCAACAGACTTGGTTTCATCGAAACACCGTACAGAAAAGTAGCAGACAGCAAGATTGATCTTAATGCTGACCCTATCTACTTAAATGCTGAAGATGAAGAAGATAAAGTGATTGCTCAGGCAAACGTTGAACTGAGTGATAATGGTGACTTCTTAACAGATAGAATTATTGCAAGGCTGGATGGTGATTATCCTGTTGTTGAACCTTCTCAGGTTAATCTTATTGATGTGGCGCCAAACCAGATTTCAGGTATTTCAGCTTCATTAATTCCTTTCCTGGAGCATGATGATGCAAACCGTGCATTGATGGGATCAAACATGATGCGTCAGGCGGTTCCTTTATTGAAGCCACAGGCTCCGGTAGTAGGTACAGGGCTTGAGCAGCAGGTTGCAAGAGATTCAAGAATTTTGATTAACGCTGAAGGTACAGGTACAGTAGAGTACGTTGATGCTGACAGAATCGTTATTAAATATGAAAGAAGCGAAGACGAAGATTTAGTACAATTCGAGTCTGCTACTAAAACATATAACCTTACTAAGTTCAGAAAAACCAACCAGAGTACAACCATTACCCTAAGACCAAACGTAAGAGTAGGTGACGTAGTGGAAAAAGGACAGGTGCTTTGCGATGGTTATGCTACCGAAAAAGGAGAATTGGCTCTTGGTAGAAACTTAGTGGTTGCGTTCATGCCTTGGAAAGGTTACAACTTCGAGGATGCGATCGTGATCAACGAAAAAGTGGTTCGTGAAGACTGGTTTACTTCAATTCACGTAGATGAATATTCTCTGGAAGTTCGTGATACCAAATTAGGTATGGAAGAGCTTACAGCAGATATTCCGAACGTTTCTGAAGAAGCTACCAAAGATCTTGATGAGAATGGTATGATCAGAATCGGTGCTGAAGTGAAGCCTGGAGATATCATGATTGGTAAAATTACTCCAAAAGGTGAATCTGACCCGACTCCTGAAGAAAAACTTCTTAGAGCGATCTTCGGTGACAAAGCCGGTGATGTGAAAGATGCTTCATTGAAGGCAGATTCTTCATTAAGAGGTGTTGTGATCGACAAGAAATTGTTCTCAAGAAACATCAAAGATAAAAAGAAGAGAACTGAAGAAAAACTTAAGCTTGAAGAAATTGAAAACACTTACAAGGCTAAGTTTGATGATTTGAGAAATACTTTAATTGAAAAATTAAACACACTCGTAAGCGGTAAAACTTCTCAGGGCGTGAAAAATGACCTTGATGAAGAAATCATCGGTAAAGGAGTGAAGTTCACTCACAAATTATTGACTTCAGTTGAAGACTATGTAAACGTTAGCGGTTCAGACTGGACTGTGGACAACGATAAAAATGAATTAATCAAACAATTAATTCACAATTATAAAATTAAATACAACGATATCCAAGGGGTTAAGAACCGTGAGAAATTCGCAATCTCAATCGGAGACGAACTTCCTGCAGGGATCATGAAGTTGGCTAAAGTTTACATCGCTAAGAAACGTAAACTGAATGTAGGGGATAAAATGGCGGGTCGTCACGGTAACAAAGGTATTGTTTCGAGAATCGTTCGTGAAGAAGATATGCCATTCCTTGAAGACGGAACACCGGTAGATATCGTATTGAATCCGCTTGGGGTACCTTCGCGTATGAACATCGGACAGATCTATGAAACCGTTCTTGGATGGGCTGGACAGAAATTAGGATTGAAGTTCGCTACACCGATCTTCGACGGAGCAAGTCTTGATCAGATTACTGAATACACTGAAAAAGCGGGTCTTCCTAAATTCGGTCACACGTATCTTTATGATGGTGGTACCGGAGAAAGATTTACTCAGGCGGCGACAGTAGGGGTAATCTACATGTTGAAATTAGGACACATGGTGGATGATAAGATGCACGCACGTTCTATTGGTCCATACTCATTGATTACTCAGCAGCCGTTAGGAGGTAAAGCTCAGTTCGGAGGTCAGAGATTCGGGGAGATGGAGGTTTGGGCTCTTGAAGCATTCGGAGCATCCAATATCCTGAGAGAGATCCTTACCGTGAAGTCGGATGACGTAATTGGTAGAGCGAAAACTTATGAAGCGATTGCAAAAGGTGAATCCATGCCTGAACCAGGTATTCCGGAATCATTCAATGTACTACTTCACGAGCTACAAGGTCTTGGATTAGACGTAAGACTAGAGGAATAATTTTAAATTTTAAATTATAAATGCTGAATGGAAACATTCGGAAATTAATCTAAAATCTAAAATCTAAAATTTAAAATCTAACAAATGTCAAATAAAAATAAATCAAGTAGATTTAATAAAATAACCATCGGTTTAGCTTCTCCGGAATCGATTCTTCAGGAATCGAGAGGGGAGGTTCTTAAGCCGGAAACTATTAACTACAGAACACATAAACCTGAAAGAGACGGGTTGTTCTGTGAAAAAATCTTCGGTCCTGTAAAGGATTACGAATGTGCTTGTGGTAAATACAAGAGAATTCGTTACAAAGGGATCGTTTGTGACCGTTGTGGAGTTGAAGTTACGGAGAAAAAAGTACGTAGAGAGAGAATCGGGCATATCAACCTTGTTGTGCCAATTGCTCACATCTGGTATTTCCGTTCTTTACCAAACAAAATCGGTTACCTTTTAGGAATTCCTTCCAAGAAATTGGATATGATCATCTACTACGAAAGATATGTAGTGATCCAGCAAGGTATTGCTAAAAAATTAGACGGTTCTGATTTCGAAAATATGGAATTCTTGACAGAAGAAGAGTACCTTGATATCATGGAAACGCTTCCGATTGAGAACCAGTATCTTGATGATTCTGATCCAAACAAATTCATCGCCAAAATGGGTGCTGAAGCGGTTGAGGAATTATTAAAAAGAATCGATCTTGATGCATTGTCTTTCGATTTAAGACATAAAGCGCACAATGAAGGTTCCAAACAAAGAAGAACTGAGGCTTTAAAAAGATTGAACGTTGTAGAAGCATTGAGAGGGGCCAATACAAGAATGATCAACAAGCCTGAGTGGATGATCATGCGTGTGCTTCCAGTTATCCCTCCGGAACTAAGACCATTGGTTCCGTTGGATGGTGGACGTTTCGCAACTTCCGATTTAAATGACCTTTACAGAAGAGTAATCATCAGAAACAACCGTTTGAAGAGATTATTGGAGATCAAAGCTCCTGAAGTAATCTTGAGAAACGAGAAGCGTATGCTTCAGGAATCTGTAGATTCACTATTTGATAACACAAGAAAATCTTCAGCAGTAAAATCTGAATCAAACAGACCATTGAAATCTCTTTCAGATTCATTGAAAGGGAAGCAAGGTCGTTTCCGTCAGAACCTATTAGGGAAAAGGGTAGATTACTCTGCGCGTTCGGTAATTGTTGTAGGTCCGAACTTACAGCTTCACGAGTGCGGTATTCCTAAAGATATGGCTGCTGAACTTTACAAACCGTTCATCATCAGAAAACTGATTGAAAGAGGAATTGTAAAAACCGTAAAATCTGCAAAGAGAATCATCGACAGAAAAGAACCTGTCGTATATGATATCCTTGAAAATGTGATGAAAGGTCACCCTGTTCTATTGAACAGAGCACCTACGCTTCACAGACTGGGTATTCAGGCTTTCCAGCCTAAGATGATCGAAGGTAAGGCAATTCAGCTTCACCCGTTGGTAACAACAGCATTCAACGCCGATTTCGACGGTGACCAGATGGCGGTACACTTACCGTTAGGTCCTGAGGCGATCCTGGAAGCTCAGTTATTGATGTTAGGTTCTCAAAACATCCTGAACCCTGCAAACGGTTCTCCAATCACCGTACCTTCTCAGGACATGGTTCTTGGTCTTTATTTCATGACTAAAGAATTAAGCTCTACGGAAGATATGAAAGTAAAAGGTGAAGGTCTTGCATTCTATTCTCCTGAAGAAGCGGAAATCGCTTATGCGGAAGGCAGAGTATCTTTAAATGCTAAAGTAAGATGTAGACTTCCTGTTAAAGAAAACGGAGAAATCGTTACAAGACTGATCGAAACTTCTGTGGGTAGAATTTTGTTCAATCAGATTGTACCTAAACAGGTTGGGTATATTAATGAGCTTTTAACGAAGAAATCATTAAGAAACGTTATCGGTAAGATCCTTGCTGATACAGATTTCCCTACAACTGTGAAGTTCCTGGATGCAATGAAAGACTTAGGATATTCAAATGCATTCAAAGGAGGTCTTTCTTTCTCATTAGGAGACATCGTAGTTCCTGTTGAGAAAAAGCAGATGATTGCACAATCAATTGAAGCTGTAGACGAAATTAGAGCCAATTATAATATGGGTCTTATTACCGACACAGAACGTTATAACCAGGTAATCGACGTTTGGACAAACACCAACGCGGGATTAACGGAGATGATCATGAGCAGAATGAAAACTGACAAAGGCGGTTTCAACTCAGTATACATGATGCTTGACTCTGGGGCAAGGGGTTCCAAGGAACAGATCCGTCAGTTATCAGGGATGAGAGGTTTGATGGCGAAACCGCAGAAAGCCGGTTCTACCGGAGCGGAGATCATCGAAAACCCAATCCTTGCGAACTTTAAGGAAGGACTCTCCATCCTGGAATACTTTATCTCTACCCACGGTGCTCGTAAGGGTCTTGCGGATACCGCTCTTAAGACGGCCGATGCTGGGTACTTAACGAGAAGATTGGTAGACGTTGCACAGGACGTTATCGTTACAGAAGACGACTGTGGAACTTTAAGAGGTACAGAAGTTACCGCGCTTAAGAAAAATGATGAGATTGTTGAAAGAATCTCTGAAAGAATCTTAGGTAGAGTATCTTTACATAATATTTATGATCCTGAAAGTGATGAATTAATCGCTGAAGCCGACCAGGTAATCTCTGAAGCATTAGCTAAGAGAATCGAGGAGGCAGGATTAGAAGCTGTTGAGGTTCGTTCACCATTAACTTGTGAAGCTAAGAAAGGGATCTGTGCGAAATGTTACGGTAGAAACTTGGCAACAGGTAAAATGATTCACATGGGTGAAGCGGTAGGTGTAATTGCAGCACAGTCTATTGGGGAACCGGGAACTCAGCTTACGTTGAGAACCTTCCACCAGGGGGGTACTGCAGGAAACGTTTCCGAAAACCCATCAATCGTTGCAAGAAGAGACGGTATTGTTGAAATGGATGAAGTAAGAACCATTACTTCTGAAGATGAAAATGGCAACACTGCTGAGGTTGTAGTTTCACGTTCAACGGAATTCAGATTGGTGGCCGATAATGAGTCCAGAACTCCGTTAATGGTTGCCAACGTACCTTACGGTTCGATATTATCAGTAAAACCTGGTGATAAAGTGAAGAAAGGTGATGTAATCTGTAGATGGGATCCGTACAACGCCGTTATAATTGCAGAAACTGCTGGTAAGGTAGAATATGAAGATATCATCCAGGGGGTTTCATTCCAGTTGGAAATTGACGAACAGACAGGATTCGAAGAGAAAGTAATCTCTGAATCAAGAAATAAGAAAGCCGTACCTACTTTGAAGGTGGTAGATTCTAAAGGTGTTGAGCAAAAAGCATACAACTTACCGGTAGGAGCCCACTTAATGGTAAATGATGGTGAAAAAATTAAGGCGGGTAAAGTCTTAATCAAAATCCCTAGAAAATCTGCAAAAGCAGGGGATATCACCGGAGGTCTTCCGAGAGTTACCGAATTATTCGAAGCAAGAAACCCTTCAAACCCAGCGGTGGTTACAGAAATCGACGGGGTAGTTTCTTATGGAAAAATCAAGAGAGGTAACCGAGAATTGATCGTTGAGGCTAAAACTGGGGAAAGAAAAATTTATTTGGTTAAATTATCCAACCAGATTTTGGTACAGGAGAATGACTTCGTAAGAGCTGGTTCACCACTTTCTGACGGATCTATCACTCCGGACGATATCTTAAGAATTAAAGGTCCAACTGCGGTTCAGGAATATTTAGTAAACGAAATTCAGGAGGTTTACCGTTTACAAGGGGTAAAAATTGATGATAAACACTTCGAAATCATCGTAAGACAGATGATGACAAAAGTATCAATCGTTGACGGAGGTGATACTCAGTTCCTTGAAGGCGCTCTTGAACACAAATACGACTTCTTGGAAGAAAACAACAGAGTATTCGGGCTGAAAGTAGTTGTTGACGCCGGAGATTCTAAAGTATTCAAACCGGGTCAGATGATTACTGCAAGAGAATTGAGAGACGAAAACTCTAAATTGAAGCGTGAAGACCAGGCTTTGGTTGAAGTAAGAGAAGCTTTACCGGCTACTGCTACACCAGTATTGCAGGGTATTACCAGAGCGGCTCTTCAGACGAAGTCATTCATGTCTGCAGCATCGTTCCAGGAAACAACTAAAGTTCTTAATGAAGCTGCGGTTGCTGGTAAGATTGATGATCTGAACGGTCTTAAAGAGAATGTAATTGTAGGACACAGAATTCCTGCAGGTACAGGTCTTAAAGAATATCAGAATGTAATCGTCGGTTCTAAGAAAGAATTCGAAGATCTTAACTAAAATTAATGATTCGGAAATTTGAGGTTTGGATTTATTTTTATATTTTCACAACCTCAAAATTTCGAATAAAAAAATATTTATAACAAATGGACAACAATCAAAATCCACAAGACGGAAACATCAACATCGAATTAAACGAAATGGTAGCAGCTGGTATCTATGCGAACTTAGCATTGGTAAACCACTCTCCATCTGAGTTTGTAGTAGATTTCATCCAATTAATGCCGGGTGTACAACAAGCGAAAGTAAGATCAAGAGTGATTCTTGCTCCACTTCACGCTAAAAGAGTACTTTCTGCTCTTCAACAGAATATTGCTAACTATGAGCAGCAATTCGGAGAAATCAAAGAAGTTGAACCTTTCGTATTAGGAGGAAACAACGTAAACGCTTAAGATTTACTCATAAACATATAGGGAGTGCTCCATTTAATGGAGCACTTTTTTTATGTTAATACGTGATTATTGTTAAATGGTATAAATCTTCTATTTGATGCATTTGTATTAATTAGGATAATATATCCTTTGTAATTTTCCATTAATTTATAAATCTTGTTAATAGATCAAAAAAATAAAAAATCAGGTAACAATTTTATATCTTTGCTCCAGATATGGTAATTAAGATATGGTAAACAATCAATTTGTTCGTAATAAATTTGGGTTTTTAGGAGAACAATTTTTAAATGAACTTAATAAAAATGCAGTCGTCACAGAGGTAAAGGCAAAGACTGAAATTATTCGCGAAGGTCAGAAAAACAAATTTGTGCCCTTTCTTATCAAAGGGTCTGTAAGGGTTTTTACATTAAATGACGGCCGTGAACTTATCTATTATTATATCAGAACCAATGATAGCTGTCTGATGACTTTTTCATCTATTTTTACAGATTATATCAGCAGGGTATATGCCGTAGCGGAAGAAGATTCTGAAATCATGCTTGTTCCGGTATCAATAATCCACGATTGGCTGATTGCATATCCGGAAATCAACCGTGTTTTTTACCATGAATATGACAAAAGATTTTCAGACGTCATGAGTATGGTAAATGATGCTGTTTTTCACAGACTTGATAAAAGAGTATTAAATTATATCCGGCAGCAGATTTCAATCACCGGCTGCAATCCTATAAAACTTACCCACCGTGAAATAGCAAGCAATCTGGGAACCTCCAGAGAAGTAGTAAGCCGTGTTTTGAAAAAAATTGAGAATGAAGGTGAAATTTCACAAACCAAGGAAGGGATAAAAGTGCCTACGAATGAAAATGTTATACAAGGCTAATAAATTATATTTAATTAATTTAACAATTTGATTGATAAAAACAATCCGGTCGGTGACTTTTATCACGCACTTTTGATAACATAAGTATATAAGTTTGTCATACTAAACTTTAATAGAAATTGTATGACAAAAACCTTACTATTTTTGTCGGTATTGATCTCAGGTTTCACCTTTGCACAGGAGGATCTGCTGAAAGATATTGACACCATTCAAACGAAAAATACCGATACTTCCCAACCTGCTTTTAAGGCGTTACAGATTGTAACCGGACAATCTACCAAACTTCCTGCAAAAAAAGAATGGTACCTCATTGTGGCACACCGTTTTGGTGATGTAAGCAGAGGCTTCAAAGACTTTTTCGGGCTGGATGATGCTTCTACCAAACTCGGTGTTATTTATGGAGCCACAGACTGGCTCTCATTCAATCTATCCAGAGAAACGAATCAGAAAACTTTTGAAGGCGGTGCAAAATACAGACTGCTGAAGCAGAATGATAATTTTCCTGTTGATGTTGTGGGCTATAATGTGATAGCCGTAAATACAGATCTGAGTACCGACAATTATCCGCATCTAAAATTTGGAGACAGGCTTTCATATCTTACCCAAGCCTTGATATCCAGAAGATTTAATGATGATTTTTCATTACAGCTAACTCCATCTTACGTTCATAAAAATCTTTACGAACCTACAATAGAAGATAAAGATCAGTTTCTGGCAGGTATTGGAGGAAGATACAAGATTTCAAAAAGAATATCCATTAACGCAGAATATTTCGTGAATTTTGATAACCATAGCTTTTATAAAAATCCTCTTTCGCTAGGAATGGATATTGAGACAGGAGGCCATGTTTTCCAGCTATTGTTTACCAATTCGCAGATCAATTCTGATATCGGCTATCTCACCAATGCTACAGGAAAGTGGGAGAAAGGACAGATTTTCTTTGGGTTTAATCTTTATAGAGTTTTTTAATATGAAAAAGTGCATTTATATCATTTTATCAGCAATATTATTAATTGCCTGTGAAAGCAGAACCTATGAAGAGATTTCTGATACTACTCCTATTGCCGAAAATGTTACCTACAACAAAGATGTTAAAGCAATTATTGATGCCAACTGTGTAAGCTGTCATTCTCCCGGTGCTCAGGCTTTAACCAATTATAATCAGGTGAAAAATAATATCGACAATATTATAGACCGAATCAGCAGACCCAACGGAGATCCTCTGAAAATGCCGCAGGGTGGGAGTTTATCACCTGCACAAATTAATATCATCACCAAATGGAAAGCCGACGGCCTTTCCGAAAACTAAAAATATATTATGAAAAAACTGATCGTATTAATTGTTTTAATGATAGCGGGTAACTTTCTTTTTGCCCAAAAATACATGTCCAAAACAGGAAAAGTGACTTTTGAAGCCTCGGTTCCTCTTTTTGAAGATGTTTTTGCACAAGACGACAATAATATTGTTGTTCTCAATACCGATAACGGAGATATCGCTTCTGTTTCAGTTGTTAAAAACTTTCATTTTAAAACCAAACTTATGGAAGAGCATTTTAATGAAAGCTATGCAGAAACGGCTAAATATCCGAAGACCACCTTTACCGGTAAAATTGTAAATTTTGATAAGTCGAAACTTACGGCATCACCTCAGAAATTTACTGTTCAGGGAACTCTTAATTTCCACGGAGTGGCAAAAGCATATACATCAACCGCAACGATGTATGCTAAAGACGGAAAAATTTATATGTCGGGAGGATTTACGGTAAAAGCGGCAGACCATAAAGTAACCATCCCTAAAATGGTGATGAAAAAAGTAGCGGAAACCGTGAATGTTGAATATAATTATGTCTTGGTTAAACAATGAAAAAGATCATCATACTGTTAAGTATTTTCCTGGGACTTACTTTGACGTTTGCTCAGGACAACACAAAATCCATTTTTGATATTGCTCGTACCGGAACTGTTGAAGAGGTAAAAGAACTGATGAAACAGAATCCGGATGTCATTAACCAAACCAATGAAAGCGGATTCTCACCACTCATTCTCGCATGCTACAGAGGAAATGTTGAGGTTGCCAAATTTCTGATAGATCATGTTAAGGATGTAAATTACAGAAGCGGGGACGGAACTGCCCTTTCAGGACTTGCAGTAAAATATAACAAGGATCTTGTAGAATATCTTCTGAAGAAAAACGCCAATCCCAATATTCCGGATGCCAACGGTGCAACTCCCTTGTTTTGGGCAGTAAAATTCGGAAATAAAGAACTGACAGAACTCCTTCTGAGATACAAGGCCGATAAAACCATAAAAGATTCACAGGGAATGACTCCTTTTGAGTATGCTCTGCAGACCAACAATAAAGAAATAATTAATCTCTTAAAAAATTAACTTATGAAAAAAATTCTACTCACATTATCAATGGCTCTGGCATCTTCGCTCGGAGCACAGTTTTTCTCGACGGGTACGGTGAATTTACCCACCGCTTCGATGACGGTAAAAATCGTTACCAATCCTACAACAGTTACTTTGACTTTAACGGGAGACAGTAATTCAATGTTGGGAATAGGTTTCGGAAACAATGGAATGGAATCTGGTGCAGACGGCTTTATTTATAATTCTTCAGCCAACAGAGATTACTCATTTAATGGCTTAGGAGTTGCTCCAACTGCTGATCCTTCTCAAGACTGGACGGTTACTTCAAACACTGTATCAGGAAGCACCAGGACAATTATAGCAACAAGAAGCTTAGCAGGTGGGGCGGGAGATTTCGCTCTTACCAACGATAATACCAGCATTGAAATATTCTATGCCAGAAGAGCCGGGAATTTGACTATAGGAAATCACAGTTCACTGAGGGACTATGCAACCCTTACAAGAACATCCGTATTGGCAACCGGCGAAGTAGCAGCGGAAAGCAAAAATATTATTTTGTATCCAAACCCTGCAAAAGAAATGATAAGCTTTAAAAATGCAGAAAAGATAAAATCTGTTGATATTTTCGAATCTGCGGGAAGAAAAATCAGAACCGTTAAAACGGACGGAAAAGAAATCAATATTTCCGATTTGAAATCTGGAACGTATTACTTGGAAATCACTTTAAATGACGGATCAACTGCTTTTGAAAAATTGATTAAAGAATAAAAAAAATTCTTTAAGTTCATTTTAAGTTGGGGACGGCGGCGCAGCCGCCGTCCCCAACTTCATTATAGCATCAGCAAAATATTTACTCCGGTTTACTTCCGTGCTGATAATTGCAGATAATCTTCATAATATTTTACAAAAAATTTCCAACCATCTTTTACATATATCGAAAAAGAAATATCTTTCCGGTATGAAAACGAATCAGATCACCACCGTCCAGAGAATCAAAGCTATTGTAGGCGGATCCATCGGAAATCTTGTTGAATGGTACGATTGGTATGCATACGCAGCATTTGCCATTTATTTCTCAAACTCTTTCTTCCCCCATTCTGATATGACGGCACAACTGCTGAATACAGCGGGAATTTTTGCCGTTGGTTTTCTCATGCGTCCTGTGGGTGGGTGGCTTTTCGGAAGTATTGCAGACCGGATCGGAAGAAAAAAAGCCATGACGTTTTCAGTATTGCTCATGTCTTTCGGATCACTGTTGATTGCATTAACACCAACCTATGATACAATAGGAGTTCTGGCTCCCTTGCTTTTATTAACAGCAAGACTTCTGCAGGGCCTTAGCGTAGGAGGAGAATACGGCGTTTCTGCAACTTACCTCAGCGAAATGGCGACTCCAAACAGACGCGGATTTTATTCCAGTTTCCAATATGTAACCTTGATTGGTGGACAGCTCATCGCACTCGGAATCCAGCTGATTTTACAGAAATTATTGCTTACAGAAAGCCAGCTTGAAAACTGGGGCTGGAGAATTCCTTTCGTTATTGGGGCATTACTTTCCGTGATTGCATTGTATCTGAGAGCAAATCTCCACGAAACGGAAGCTTTTGAAAGTAAAAAAGAGATGGGCGAAAATAAAAAAGGAACCATACAAGAATTACTGAAACACCCTAAAGCATTACTGACAGTGGTAGGTCTCACTTTAGGCGGAACGCTTGCATTCTATACTTATACTACTTACATGCAAAAATTTCTGGTAAATACTGTTCATCTTACGAAAGAAGAATCTACATTGATCTCTTTTATTTCACTCTTCATTTTTGCCTGTCTGCAGCCTGTTTTCGGAGCCTTGTCGGATAAAATAGGAAGAAGGCCTTTGTTGTTGGGATTCGGAATTCTGGGAACAGCATTCACTTATCCGCTGCTGAACGCTTTAAGTACCACCACTTCCATTTGGGGTGCTTTTTTTCTGATCATGGCTGCGCTAATTATTGTAAGTGGCTATACCTCTATCAATGCAGTCGTAAAGGCAGAGCTTTTCCCGTCTGAAGTAAGAGCTTTGGGAGTGGGGCTTCCCTATGCATTAACCGTAGCGGTTTTCGGAGGAACGGCAGAATATCTGGCATTATGGTTTAAACAGCAGCATGTAGAGCATTATTTTTATTGGTATATTACCGGCTGTATTTTCTTTTCACTGATCGTTTACTCAAGAATGGCAGACACGAAGAAAACATCTTCTCTTGATAAGGATTAAAACGAAATACCTAAAAAGACCCGCGGCTCAGAGAATCTGAGCCGCGGGTTCTATTAATGATAGGCTTGCTTAAATTTTTGGAGGATATTATCCAGATTATGTCTCTGGACATATACACTCTTTACATCTTCATATCTCGGCGATTTGTAAAAAACTTCATGGAAATCCATACTGCCATTTCCAACTTTTACCACTTTCTGAACCTCAATATTCAACTTTCTCAATTCATCTTTAAAAACCTGAAATTCGTCTTGGATATTTTTCATCTATTTTTGGATTTTAATTAAAACTATACTTTTATATCAAACACCCTACCAAAATTCGGGGGTGTAAATGAAAATCAGTATAAAGGTAATGAATTTTTAGATATAAAAATAAGAATTGATTGGTATTTTGGCAATAAATCAATAATTTTAAAATCATTTTGATAAATTTTTCATGAATTGCATAGTGTTTTTTCTAAGCGAAAAAATTAAACAAAAAATCTTGTGATATAAAAAGACCTGCAGGTAATGCCTTTTCATCTGGCGTATCGATCGAATACTACAGAAGAATTAAACATGAATTAAAATCAAAAAGGTTAAAATCGCCTGCGATTCTAACCCTTATTCTATATATAGTAATTAAAACTATTTCTTGCTATCCTCTTCTTCCAGTTCAATTTCATGTCTCAGCTGAGCCTTATATAAGGTAGCATAATATCCGTTTTTATCCAGAAGTTCAAGATGCTTTCCTTCTTCCACAATTTTACCGTGTTCCATAACGATGATTTTATCCGCCTTTTCAATGGTGGAAAGTCGATGTGCAATGATAATGGACGTTCTGTTCTTTGTGATCTTTTCCGTGGCTCGCTGGATCAGCTTCTCACTTTCATGATCAATAGATGAGGTCGCTTCATCAAGAATAAGGATTTTAGGATCTGAAAGATAAGCCCTCAAAAAAGATAAAAGCTGTCTTTGACCGAGAGAAATGGATGAACCTCTTTCGCTCACTACATAATCATATCCGCCCGGAAGGCTTTCAATAAACTCATCAACTTCAATTTCCTTTGCTCCGGCTTTGATCTGCTCAAGCGTAATGGAATTATCACCAAACGAAAGGTTTTCAAAAATACTTCCGTGAAACAGGAAAACATCCTGTAATACTACACCGATATGACTTCGGAGGCAGTAGAGTTCATAGTCTTTAAGATCCACATCATCAATCAGTATATTTCCGGAGTTGATGTCATACAATCTGGTGATCAGGCTGATAATCGTGGATTTTCCTGCTCCGGTAGCACCCACAATAGCGACAGTTTCTCCCGGATTTACTTTAAAATCAATTCCCTTTAATACTTCCTGTTTGTCGTCATAAGCAAAATGTACATTTCTGAATTCAATTTTTCCTTCAAAATGATCTTTCTGTACGGTTCCGGTATTTGGCATCGAGTTTTCCTCATCCATCAATCCCAATACTCTTTCTGCTCCTACAATACCTCGCTGAATATTGTTGAACCGGTCTGCAATCTGTCTTAAAGGACGTATCAGCATAGAAATATACTGGATAAATGCTATAACCACTCCGGCACTGATTGTGATATAGCCTCCATAAAAGAGGATAAATCCGATGAAAAGCGAAGAGATTAATTCAACTACCGGAAAGAATAAGGAAAAAATAAAAACCGTTCTCAGTAATGCGCCTTTTAGCGTAATATTGATTTCATCAAACTTTTTAAATTCAGACTCCTGCCTGTTGAAAACCTGAATGATCGACATTCCTGCGAGTCTTTCCTGAACAAATGAATTTTGGTTAGATGTCCAGTTTCTCTCATCTCCGAAAGCCTTTTTAAGTCTTTTCTGAAAAAACCGTGTAATAACAACCATTAAAGGAAGAATGGCCAGCGTAATGTAGCTGAGATGAACATTGGTACTGAACATCATTACCAACACAAAAAGAATTCTCAGGACATCTCCGAAAACCATCAGGAAACCATCTGTATACACGGTGGCAATGGTTTCAACGTCTCCTACTGCTCTTGTCACCAGCTGCCCGATGGGTGTTTTATCAAAGAACGAAGTTTTAAAATAAATAAGTTTGTGATAAAGTCTTTGTCTGATATCCCGGATCACATTCTGTGAGATATAATTGGAAAAATAAACAAGGAAAAAGTTTAAAACAGTTTCTGCGAAAACCAGACCTACCAGAATGTAGATGTGTTTCATCATTAAAGCTTTGTCTTTCAGCTTGGTGATGTCGTTGTCCACCACTTCCATGGTAAGGTATGGCCTGTAGGTAGAAACCATAGCCAGTAGAATGGAGATAATCAGGGTTAGGATGAACCAGGAACGGAATTTCATTCCGATAAAGAACAGCCTTTTGATGATGCTCCAGGTATCTTGTTTTTTCATTGTACGAATTGAAGAAAGAATGATATTAAAAATTCTTTGCAAAAATAAGACTTTCTGAATTGACAAGCTTTACAAGCTATGGAAATAGTCATAGAAAATTTCAGATCGGTGTCATTTATGGTATAGATGATTGATCCGGCATAATCCTTCAAGGTCTGTTGAAATCTAATTTACTTTCTTCAGCCATTCCGAAACATACTGTGCGACTTCCTCCCAGTTTTTCTCACCTGCGATAAAGTGGCTTCTTCCCGGAAATGCTTTAAAATCAACAATACTGTTTTTATCCTGATAAGATTGTGCTATTTTGCGGGAAAATTCTGCAGGGAAAATAGCGTCATTCTCTCCTCCGATGAATAATAAAGGCTCGTGAGGCTTCTTTAAATCTAATTTTGCGGAAGATTTGAATAAAGGATCTTTTGCAAACTTTCTGCTTTCCGGTGCGGCAACCGTTTCGTATAACCGGTCGCTTTCTTCTTTGGTGTAATTGTTAAAAAATGCTTTGTGATACCATTCTTTAGAGCCCATAAACACAGTATTTCCTTTAAAGAAATTCACTACAGGCCACACTATTTTTACCGTAGAAAAAGGAGCCATTATGTTTTTTGGCGGAGCGCCGTCAATGCTTACTCCGGCAACAGCCTTGCCCATATCGATCAGCTTCTGAACCATCAGTCCGCCGAATGAATGGCCGATCACGATTGGCTTTTCAGGAAGCGTATCAATAAATTCGGACAAATGGGCAATCACATCATCAAATCCAACATTCTTTAAATCTGCAGGAATGTTTTTTTTCAAATCTCTCGGATCTCCATTGTGTCCGGGATTGGCAGGAGTATGTACCGTGTAGCCCTGCGCTTCAAAATAACTTTTCCATTCTTTCCAGCTTGTATTGTTCACAAATAATCCATGAATAAATACGATAGTTTTTGTTTTCATAACTTTTATTTTTAATTGGTTTTAAAATTATGAGACAAAGTTCCGCGAATAAAATGAGGATAATTTTAACCTTGGTTAAAATCGTACTACTTTCCCGAAATTCTTTTTCGGATTCTGCTGAGAGAGGGTCCCTGAATGCCCAGATAAGAGGAAATATGATACAGCGGAACATTATTAAAAATATCAGGGTGCTGTTTGATAAGATCTAAATAGCGTTCTTCGGCGGATTTAAATATAAAACCCTCAATTCTGCCCATGGTTACGTTAAAAGCTTCTTGGGCCAGAAGTCTTCCAAACTTTTCCCACCGGTGCGACTGGTGATACAGTCCAAGCAAATCTGTATATCTGATATAAATGATAGAAGCATCCGTTAACGCCTGTGTGTGGTAATCACAAGGGATCTGATTGATAAAGCTTTTAAAAGAAACCACAAAACCATTCGCTGAATATAAGAAAACATTTTTCTCATCGCCCGTCTTTTCATCAATGGTGTACGAACGGAAAACACCATCCACAATAAATCCTAAATACGTGCACACCGTTCCGCGAAGATTGTAGAATTCACCTTTTTTATAGCTTTTCGGGAGCCAGAAATCTGCAGAAAGTTTGAAATCTTCTTCTGTAAGCCCGGCAAAATGACTGAGTGCAAAAGCAAGTTTTTCGATTTCACCCATGGTTTTAGTTTTTTAAATTAATTAAATAAAAATATCTCGATTGTCATTTTGACGATTCTAAAACAAAAGCTTTCCGATTCGTCCAACCTTCAAGGTTTCAAAAACCTTGAAGGTTTACATTATTAATTTTTAGAACAATCAATCAAAATTATACCCCACATCCACCAGGTACAGGCCGTGAGCCGGAGCAGAAGTTCCCGCCGAATTTCTGTTCTTATTTTCAATAACTTTTCGGAGGTCTTCGGGCTTTAATTTTCCGGCACCTATGTCTACCATCGTTCCTACAATTGCCCGTACCATATTTCTTAGGAAACGGTTGGCTGAAACCGTAAACTTCAATTCACTTCCGTTTTGTTCCCATTCTGCTTTATAGATTTTGCAGAGGTTGGTTTTATTATCGGTATGGAGTTTGGCAAAGCTGGTGAAGTCTTCATATTCAAATAAAATGTTGCACGCTTCATTCATGGGATTGATATCAAGCGGTCTTCTCCAGTGTTGCCATGCAGAATCTTCCGTAAACGGATTTTTTTCCAGGGAAATATAATACTCATAGGTTCTGTACGTAGCATCAAATCTCGCATGGAAATCATCGCTTACCTGAAAAATCCTTTTCACCGCAATATCCGGTGGAAGAAAACTGTTTAATCTTCTTGTCAGGTCCTGATCCAAAGCTTTTTCCGTGTCAAAATGAGCGAAAATTTTTTTCGCATGTACCCCGGTATCTGTTCTTCCTGCGCCGGTAATTTTAATTTCTTCCCTCAATAACATAGAAAGTGCTTTCTCCATTTCTTCCTGTACGGAAACAGCATTCGGCTGAATCTGATAGCCGAAATAATTTTTGCCGTTGTAGGAAAATTCTATAAAATACCTCACTGTAATAAAATAAGTACACAAAATTACTTTAATTAAATGATAATCATCAACACAATTTAAGAACCGTTTTAAACTTTTCTGAAATTTTCAGCAAGGATGCAGGATGTTGAGGAAAATCGTAAGGTTGACAATTAAAACTATTAACGTTGCTTCTTATAAAATATCAAAGATTTTTCCTTCTTTACCCTTAAACCTTTTTAAAATCTTAATGTTAAATAATTGCAATTTGAAATTGAGATTGAATAAATGTATAATTATTTAAATAAATCACGAAAAGTAAGTACCATAGTAAGCCAAATCCATATGAAAATTCCTATTTTTGCAAGGTATGAAAAGATGGTACCTTTATCCCTTTTCTCTAGGTTATCGCATGGTAACGGGTATCCGAAACACAATGTATGATCTGGGAATTTTTAAATCGACAAAATTCAGAACACCGATCATTTGTGTCGGTAATCTTTCCGTAGGCGGAAGCGGAAAATCGCCTATGGTAATGTATCTTGCGCAATTTTTGTCAAAACATTACAGAACGGGAGTTCTCTCCAGAGGTTATGGAAGGCTTACGAAAGGCTATGCCGTTACCAATTATGAAAGCAATTATAAAATGGTGGGCGACGAAGCCATGCAGCTGTTCGAACGTTTTAAGAACCGCTTTGTTATTGCCGTTTCCGAAGAAAGAGTTCCCGGCGCCAAAAAAGTAATCTCTGATATGGATCTTGATGTTCTGGTGCTGGATGATGCCATGCAGCACAGAGCTATAAAGCCTGGCTTTACCATCATGATGACCGACTTTAATGATCCTTACTTTAAAGATCACCTTCTTCCGGCAGGAGATTTGCGCGAATCAAGAGCTGGGGCAAAAAGAGCAGACATCATTATGGTCAGCAAATGTCCCGACGAGCTTACCGAAGAAACCAAGCAATATTATATTTCAAGAATAAGGCCTTCAGGACGTCAGAAAGTATTTTTTTCATCTATAGGCTACGACGAAAATGTATACGGAAAGGAGAAAATGCTTCCGGATAATAACCTGAATTATTACGATATCCTTCTCATCACAGGAATTGCCAATCCGAAACCTTTACTGAATCATCTTGCTAAATTTTCGCAGAGAGTAAAGCACCTTAAATTCCGGGACCATCACAACTTTACGGAAGCGGATATTAAAAATATTGTGGCAGAGTACAAAAAACTAGGGGAATATAAACTGATCCTAACCACCGAAAAAGATTACGTACGTCTTAAAACCTTTGATTATCTCAGAGATATTATCTATTACTGGCCCATCAATGTAATTATTGATAAGAAGGAAGAATTTAACCAAATCATTCTGGACTATGTTAGAAAAAATTAAAAAAACAGCAGCCTTCATACAGAACGTTATCAATGATACGCCTGATTTTGCCATTGTATTAGGTTCGGGATTGGGGAAGCTTCAGGATGAGATAGAAACAATTCATACTATTCAATATGCTGAAATTCCTGAATTTCCACAAACAACAGTTGCCGGCCACAGTGGAAAATTAATCTACGGAATGCTGGAAGGCAAAAAAGTATTGATGATGAGTGGCCGCTTTCATTATTATGAAGGTCACTCGATTGAAAATGTTGTGCTGCCTATCCGGGTTTTTCATCTTTTAGGCATAAAAAATCTTATTCTTTCCAATGCTTCCGGAGGTGTAAATTCTGAATATAAAATTGCTGATATCGCCATCATCAAAGATCATATCAACATGATGCCTGAGCATCCGCTGCGCGGAAGAAATATAGATTCTTTCGGGCCAAGATTTGTCGATATGAGCGAGCCGTACAACAAAAAGATGATTTCCGTGGCCGAAAAGATTGCCTCAAAAAATAATATCAATTTTCATACGGGAACTTATGTAGCGTTGCAGGGACCTACTTTTGAAACACCTGCAGAATACGGAATGATAAAAGCCATTGGTGGTGATATGGTAGGAATGAGCACCGTTCCTGAAGTTATTGTAGCCAGACACATGGGAATGGATGTTTTCGGAATCTCCGTCATTACAGATCTGGGCGGGCCCGATATTGCATTTTCCGTTTCCCACGAAGAAGTTCTTAATGCTGCCAATAAAGCGATGCCTAAAGTAATTGCTATAGTGAAAGGTTTGGTTAGGGAATATGAATAACGATGTTAAATTAATATCAATAGAAATTCTCAATATTCGGATTTTTCTTAATTCATAAAAATCTTCTTTAAATTGTTTTTCATTGTTTAGATTTGCAGAAATGATTTTTAAAAAATGAAGAAACTGTTTTTATTATTTACGATAGGAATTTTTGGTTTGGGCTGCTCACAGCAGGCTCCCAAAGTTCTTAAAACAAGTTTTTCCAAAGAAGCATTAATTCAGAAAGTTGAAAATGAAGAGGGTAAAACGGTCACTATACAGCAAATCCTGGATCAGCATAAAGGAAAAGTTTTGGTGCTTGATTTTTGGGCAGGCTGGTGCAGGGATTGTTTGAAAGCCCTTCCAAAAGCCAAAGAATTAGAAGATAACAATAAAAATATTGATTTTGTGTTTCTTTCATTAGACCGTTCAAAAGAGGGTTTCGACAAAAGCCTGGAACGATTTGATATGAAAGACAAAGAAAATTACTGGTTCGCTTCCGGCTGGAAAAATGATTTCAACAACTATATTGACCTTAACTGGATCCCGAGATACATGGTGATCGATCAGAAGTCTAATATTGCAAAATATTACGCCATCTCGCCAGAAGATCCCGATATCCAGGCAACAATTGAACGCTTACTAAAATAAAATGACATAGGAAATGAAGACGTTAAGAAAATAAGATCTGTGAACGTTAAGAAAATTCTACTGTTTGAGCGCGCCAGATCAATCGAAACGAAGAACAGGTTTTGATTCGCGCGAGTTTTAGAATTTTTAGAGAACAGATTTTATTTTTAGTCGGAGTTTCCAAGTCTTGAATTTTTGTTTCTTTTGTTTCAAGACAAAAGAAAAATAATTAAAATACAGGAATCCATATCTTTGCGGTATGGATTCTTCTTTTTCCCAGCGCAAAATTATTCATGTCGATATGGACGCATTCTATGCTTCTGTAGAACAGCATGATAATCCTGCATTAAAAGGCAAAGCGATTGCTGTGGGGGGAGAGCATCGCGGTGTTGTGGCCGCGGCAAGCTATGAAGCCAGAAAGTTTGGGGTACGGTCTGCTATGCCGAGTAAAACCGCTAAGGAAAAGTGTCCGCATCTTATTTTTGTTTCACCAAGGTTTCAGCGGTATAAAGAAATTTCAAGAAAAATAAGGGAGATTTTTTATGAATATACCGATCTGGTAGAACCTTTATCATTAGATGAAGCTTATCTGGATGTCACGGAAAACAAAAAGGGGATAGAATCTGCCAACCAGATTGCCAGGGAAATCCGCCAGAAGATTTTTGAACAGACAGGATTAACGGCTTCTGCAGGAATTTCCATCAACAAATTTTTGGCTAAAGTAGCGTCGGATATTAATAAACCGAATGGCCAAAAAACCATTCATCCGGATAAGGTAGAAGCCTTTCTGGAAGAATTGCCGGTGGAAAAGTTTTACGGAGTAGGAAAGGTGACGGCGAATAAAATGTTTAGTTTAGGCATTTACAAAGGGAAAGATCTGAAAAAAAGATCTGTTGAAGACCTTACAAGAATGTTCGGGAAATCAGGAGCTTATTACTATAATGTCGTTCGGGGAATTCATCATTCTGAAGTGAAGCCTCATCGGATCCAGAAAAGCGTAGCGGTAGAAAGAACCTTTTTTGAAGATCTTTTTGATGAACAGCAGATCAACGAAAAACTGCAAAGCCTTAGTGAGGAGCTCCAGAACCGCCTTCAGAAAAATAATATTCTCGGCCGCACGCTGACCCTGAAAATTAAATACAAAGATTTTTCCCTTTTTACAAGAAGCATTACACGGGAAGAATATTTCTCTTCCGCGGAACAATATTTCAATACCGGAAAACAGCTTTGGGAGCTTCGTCCGTTCGATAAACCTGTTCGATTGCTCGGTTTATCCCTTTCCCAGCTCAATACCGAAGAGAAGAAACTGGTGTCGGTTCAACTAAAAATTCCGTTCAAAGAATTTGAAGACCAATAATCTCGAATATTTTCATTAAATTGTAGTAACCAAATTTTACAATTTTTATGAACGAAACGATGATTCAATTTTTCCACTGGTATTCCGAAGGAGAAGGAAAACTGTGGAAAGAAGCAGAAAAAAACGCACAATATCTGGCTGAATTAGGAATTACATCAGTATGGTTTCCTCCCGCCTATAAAGGAGTTACAGGGGGTCTCTCCATCGGTTACGATGCATATGATCTTTATGATCTGGGAGAGTTTGATCAGAAAGGAACCATTCCCACAAAATACGGAACAAAGGAAGATTACATACAGGCCATCAAAGCTTTAAAAGAACAAAATATCAAGGTCATTGTTGATATTGTTCTTGGGCATAAAGGCGGAGGAGACGAGCTTGAAACGTTCAAGGCTGTAAAGGTTGATGAAGAAAACCGGGATAAAATAATTTCCGACGAGATCGAGATTCAGTCGTACACCAAATTCACTTTTCCGGGCCGCGGAAAAAAATATTCGGATTTTGAGTGGAATTATACCTGTTTCAGTGGGGTTGACTATGCAGAAGGCATGGATTCCCATATTTTTAAAATCAAAAATGAATACGGAACCGACTGGGAAGAGATGATTGATGATGAAAAAGGAAATTATGATTATCTTATGTTTAATGATGTAGAACATAGAAATCCTTTTGTACGGGAAGAGCTCAATAACTGGGCAAAATGGTATTTTGATGAAACAGATTTTGACGGCGTACGGCTGGATGCCCTGAAACATATTTCATTTGATTTTTATAAAGAATGGCTTACGCTGCTGCGTTCCAACTCCGGTAAAAATATTTTTGCAGTAGGAGAATACTGGGCTCCTGGGTATCTGAGTCTTCTTCAGAAATATATTGACGTAACAGAAGGCTGTATGAGCCTTTTCGATAGCTCTTTACAGAATAATTTTCATACCGCTTCCAATGAAGGGGATTCTTATGATTTGCGCAGAATTTTCGATGAAACGCTTACCCAAGCCGATCCGCTGCATTCAGTGAGCCTGGTTGATAATCACGATACGCAGCCTCTACAGGATCTTGAAGCACCGGTAGAACAATGGTTTAAACCGTTGGCGTATGCATTAATCTTACTTCGTAAGGACGGATATCCATGTGTATTTTACCCGGATTTGTACGGAGCACATTATGTTGATAAAGACAGGGAGGGTAATGACCAGGAAATATTTCTGGATAAGGTAGACGGTATCGAAGAGATGCTGAAAGCAAGAAAAAATCATGCATACGGAGAACAGCGGGATTATTTTGAAGACGCCAATTGTCTCGGATGGGTTCGTGAAGGAGATGATGAACATTCGGGATGTGCGGTTGTACTCAGCAATAAAGAGGCGTACGAAAAACCTATGGAAATGGGCGAAAGATACATCGGTAAAACCTTCTATGATGTATTGGGGAGATTTGAAAATAAAATTACGATCGATGAAAACGGATGGGGAAATTTCCCTGTGCCGGCCGGAAATGTGAGTATCTGGCTTGAAGAGTAATTATTTTTAGACACAAATGACATTGATTTTACGAACAGTGTCATTTGTGTTTAAATTAAGTCTAAGGGCTTGTATAAATTCTGAATATATTTTTAACATTAAAGTGATTAAGGTCTAATTGCTCAATTAGCTTAATTCAAATCAATGTATTGATTTCTTATTTTTTAAAGCTTAATAAACGAAATTTTTTAATGTTAAAATTAAGAATGAACCTTATTTATTTGATGAAACAACATTAAGTAGAAATCCTAAAATCTAAACGAGCTCTAAACCTTTCGCAGCTTAAGGATTTCAGGTCTTTCGGAATTTTCTGAAATGGCACCGGTTCTGGCAAATTCTGCCCAGAGCGCCCGAAGCTTTTTTCCGTTTTCCTGAATATATTCCCACGGAACGTCTTTCAGCAACTCTGCAGATTGCCAGGCTTCCTTGTTTTCAAATAACAGAGGCAGATCTACACAGTGAGATGCGCCGATGTAATTATTTTTTAGAGTAGAACGAATCACAAACTGGTAAACATTTCCGCCACCGGCTGCAAGATTTTCTGCAAAATCCTTGGCTGGTTTTTCATAGATGGACTCTGTGGTTTTTCTTACAATCTTATTCAGAATTCTATGAGGCAGATAAGTATAAATACCTGTTTGCGAGGTTTTCACGTAGAAAGCCGTTTCATCCTGATTGGAGCCGATTAAAACATCATACTTCTTGGCGTTTTGTTTCCAGTTTTGCACGGTTTCTTCCTCCCGGCATAACGGAGGATAGCCGTATTGCGTGCAGAATGGCATGGAGGTCTTCAATCCGTATTTTCTGAAAGAAGGCAAAAAGTTGCTATAGCCTGCTACCATCTTAAGCGCATCCGGCTCGTCTTTTAAAATATCCGTCTTCAGGAAAAACTCATGAGACATCTTTTGCCTATTGATCCTGAATCCCAGTGGAGCACTATGGATAATAGCTCTTTGAAATAAATCGTCAGTTTCTTCCGCAATCATCAGATGAGCAATCGCATCACCTCCGGAAGATTGTCCGAAAAGGGTAATATTTTCAGGATCTCCGCCAAAGTCACAGATATATTTTTTTATCCATTGGAGAGCGGCAATCATATCATACAAGCCCAGGTTGGCCGGCCTTTCTTCACTACCTCCCAAAAATCCGAAAAGCCCAAGCCGGTACGAAACAGAAACGATAACGATATGCTGTTCCTTTACCCAGACGGAAGGATCAGACGTGGGAAGATCACCGCATCCGATTTCGTAGGAACCGCCATGAATCCAGACGATAACGGGAAGCTTTTCCTTTTCATTAAAATGTTCGGGGCGTGTAATGGTAAGAAACTGCGGAGATTCATCCGCTTCGAACTGTTCCACATCTGTTTTCTGAATCAGCCTGTCCAGCAGAGGGCTTACATTTTGAGGGCATACGGGAGTTTTATCAGAAATCTCCTGAGTCTCTGCATATTCTAAAGGTCTGGGTTTTTTAAATCTTTCCGAGCGCGCATAGCGGATGCTTTTCGCTTTGATCACGCCGTTTTCCTTTAATGCTGAAATGGTTCCGAAAGAAGTGTGAAAAGTATAAATACTTTTATCCTGCTGTGTTGTCATCAGACAAAAAAATTATCTTTTCATTAAATGTAATAATTTTATATGAAATCCGGTGATTAATCATGATGATACAAATATCAATCAATTTAAATTTATCTAAAAATGTTCTTCAACGCAGATTGTGAGCGCAGGTAAACTTCAGGCTTGGGACTACTGGTCTTCAATGCTGTTCCGTAGCTGGATCATTGATTGGAGATATTGCCGAAACCCGTGAGTAGCTGTTTTTTTAAGGCAGCATAATATTGTTTCAGATATATAGAGAGTTTTTTATACAAAGCAAATGGTATGATGTAAGATGAAATAATGGTGAGATATTATATTGTTTTCTGCTAAAACTAAATCTAAAAGTAAAGGTTTATGCAACAGTAACTTATAATTTTTGTCTTAATTAATTATTTATTTATATTTGTTCATTAATCAGACCGAAAACGCTATGTATATATACACAATAAAACACGTTTGATGATCTTGTCAGCTTATTAATTTCTCTGTATTTCGGTAGAAATTCTATTATTTATCGACAACTAACAACAATTTATATAACGAAACAATGAAAAATTTACTAGCTATTACTCTATCAATATTCAGTCTTATCGCATTCGCACAGGTAGGGATAAATAATAGTATGCCTAAAGCTACTCTTGATATTACCGCTAAAACTACGAATGGCAGCAAGCCGGAGGGATTAATTGTTCCAAGGCTTTCCGGTGATCAGATCCAGGCGGGAGATGCTCAATACAGTTCAGATCAGAAAGGACTTATTATTTATGCAACTTCTGCAACGGCTTCACCAGCCGGAAAAACTGCTAATATAACGGCAGAAGGATACTACTTCTTTGATGGTTCCATATGGCAGAAGATTATCAATACCGCATCCGGAGATGCTACTGCAACAGCTAAAGGTATCGTGCAATTAGCGGGGGATTTGTCCGGAACCGCTTCTTCTCCGGCAATTGCAGGCAACGCAGTAACGTCTGCCAAGATTTTAGACGGAACGGTAGCTAATGCAGACCTTGCAACAGGCTCAGGGGGAATATACAAAGACAGCGGCTCACTGTCCGGTAATACTACCGTAACACAGGGCGCCAACACATTGGCTTTTACTTCTACAGCAACCAACGGGTTTTCAGTTGATGGTACAACATTTTCAGTGGATGCAGCAAATGACAGAATAGGAATAGGAACCGCTTCTCCAAATACAACATTAACGGTAAACGGGATTATCTCCAGTGGTTTACAAACTATTTCAATATCAGGAACGGTTGTCAATAGATCGGTTGTTTCAGCAACCACAAATTTTGTTCTCCCTTCTGCGGTGACAAATGCAGGAGCCATAATATACACAAGAAATATTAACACTAGCGGTTCCATTACTGTAACTACTGTAGCAGGGCTTATGTTTAATGGTGGCAGTAGTGGAAGCACAAGCAGTTATAATATGAACTCAAATGATCAGACAAAAACAATTTTATGGATCAGTGACGGAGTGAACTGGACAGCCATAACAAGTAATTTTTAATCAATAAGTTAAATAAATCAAAATTCACAACGGGTTTATTTTATTATCTGTTTCAGCACTTTCAACTTTCCGTCCACGGGCTGGCGGATCTTTAAGCCTAAAATATCTGCAATAACCGGATAGACGTTCACATTTTCAAATTCACCAACTGTCATATGGCTTTTGAATGCCGGACCCCATGCCATAAAGGTAGCTTTCATTTCAGGAACCACTGCCGGATTATAGCCATGCTTTCCTGCAGAGGGCTTTTTACCTTTTTCCAGGAATATCTTAGGAGCATTGGGAACCAGGAGAATTTGTCCTATCCTGCCATAGTAATCATCTTTTGCAGAGAAATGCAGGGATCGGGGAAACTTTTTATCAAGATACACTTCATAATCTGAGGTTTTATGAAGCTGCAATTCTTTGTAAACGCTTTTAACTTCAGCCGGATTTTTAACGTATACTCTTAATAAAGTCTGGGAATTATAAATATCAAATCTGTTTTTATCCAGTAGCAGCTGCGGGATTTCCAGGGGATGGCTGCCGTCTACTTTTATCATTCCGTGGTCGGAAACAAAAATGAAATTGATATCCTTGAGGCCCAATTCATTTACTTTTCGTACGAGTGCACCTATAGCCGCATCCACTTGGTGAACGGCATCCTCTGTTTCTTTTGCATCGGGCCCGAAATGATGCCCACCTGCATCCACTTCTGGGAAATAAAGCGAAATAAAATGGGGTCTTTTGTCTATGGGAAGCTTCAGCCAGTTGATTACTTTGTCAACTTTTTCCTGCGGGGAAAATTTTTCGTGGTAGGGATAATAATAGGTTGGGCGTGTTCCTCCGGCATCGCTTGCCGAGCCCACCCACATTAAAGATGCGGAAAGCATCCCCTGCTGCTCTGCCAGTCCCCAAAGGGGAAGGCCTCCGTACCAGCTGCCATCTTCGGCATTGGTTTTATCACTCATCGCATACGGTTCCTTTCTTTTATAATCATAAAAATAATTATCAATAAGCCCGTGGTGAGAGGGGTAAAGCCCGGTAATCAGGGTCCAGTGATTGGGGAAGGTAATGCTGGGATAAGCGGGAATCATGGCTTCTGCCCGCGCTCCTTCGCCTGATAAGTTCAGAAGGCTCTCCGCATTGTATTTCTTTGCGTAATCATAACGAAATCCGTCTGCAGAGATCATAATGACATAGGGTTTTGCCCGGGCTTCAAGAGTATTATACCGGTTGGGGATCACCACCTGTGCGGTGTCCGTGCTTCCGTGCTGACTGAAAAGGGACAGTGAAAAAAGCAGCGTTATTATTGCTAATCCTTGCTTCATAAGGTAAGTTTTGTGCAAAGTTAGGGTCTCCCGTCATTACAGAAAAGTTTAGCAGGTTAAAAAAATATTAAACCCGGGTTGCGGATGTGTTGTTATGTTTTTGTCTCCCGCGGATTATGCAATTACGCAGATTTAGATAAGTATTTTATGATTCGGATTGGTTATTGCTTTGGCGCAGGATAAAAAGAAAAGCAGAAGTGCTGGCTTCTGCTGTAGGTTTAGACTCTGATCTGTTTTAAAAACGGTACCCGAGGGACAGTCCTGTTCTGAAACCGATCCACGGGCCGTCTATAATAACGCGGGCTCCGTTGGTATTGGTTTCCACCGTATAATTGACGTAGGGAATATCAAGATCTTCGATCTGCCTTTTCAGTTCGGCCTGCATATCGGGAGTAAGGGGAATATCACTGGTCATCGTAAAGTCTCCCTTCCCGGCTCCGTTGTGGGCACCTGCAATCCATAAGTCGAGGACGAGGCTGCGGCTTCTGGTGAGGAAAAACTGGGCGCCTACCATGACACCGCCACTGTTGCCGTTGGCATTTCCGAAGCCTTTGAGAGGAATCTGAAAGGTCGTTCCGCTGAAGGTATAATCGTAGTAAAAGTCAAAGGTATTGGAGGTAATTTTCGAATAGCGGTAATAGGGAGCCACATAGAATCCTTTTCCGTATCCTGCACCAAGATAAAAACGAGGCTCTATGGTGAAGTTAAAAGATTTGGCTTCGAAGTTCTGAAATCTTTTTTCGTCTTCATCGTTTAAAAAGGAATTGATAAAAGGAACTTTTCCTTCCGGCATGGCGCCAAAACCCATATTCACGGAAAACCATCTGTTAATAACTCTTTCGTAGGTAAGGTTAATATTTCGGAATGCGTATGCCGTAACATTGGTTTTAATGATGTTCATTTTTTCCGACGGCGGGGTGGGAGCTTTCTGTGCGTTTACTGTGATCAGCATACAGCAGGGGATGATGAGTAAGAATTTTTTCATGATTTTATATGTTAGATTTGAAGTATTGAGGTACAAGCAAAAAGCGGGCAAAATAATTGGGTAAACCGTTTTGTTTTCTGAATAAGATTCTGTTTACAAGCGGTTTACAGGTGTGTCTGCTGTGGGCAGATTAAAAGACGTATTTGATCTTAACAATAAATCCGCTCAGAGTTCCCGGCGGATTTATTATTCGGGCTTATTTATTTTTGATAAATTTTGAGGTTTCCGTTTTCTTATCTTTTGTTGAAACTTCAATAAAATAAGAAGCGGAAGGAAGATCTGAAACCTGAATTTTTCCGGATGTAATAGCGGAAGTTTTCACAAGCCTGCCATCCGGCGTATAGATTTTTGCTGTTGTATACTCTTCTGTTCCTCCTTGCAACACAATAAATTCCTGAGCCGGATTAGGATAGATTTTCAGTTTTTCTTTAGCCTTAAACTCCTCTGTGGCAAGGTTAGCAATATTTAAAGCTTGTGCGGCATTGGTTGTCTGGTTATTAATTCCCGCCACCGGAACATTGGTTACGGTCTGAATGGTAGTCAGCAAAGGAAACTTATAAGTGCTGTTATAATAGGAATACGAAGTATTTACAATCGTTCCGATCGGGAACAAAAAGTTGGTATCGGTAGGCAGGTGCAGGTTAAAATTCTGTACGGATTTTATCCTGAGGACGTTGTTATAGGTAGAAGCGCCCAAAATAAGGGTTCCTGATGCATCTGCAGAAATAGTTACCGTTCCTTTACATAACCCGTTGGACGCAGTAGTGCTGAATGTTCCCTGCGCCTGATCCGTCTCGGAGTATCCTAAAGCTGCAGGATAGGAAATAAAAGTCCCGTTGTTTGCGGAAAGATTCAGGGTTGCATCGGCAGTGATTAATCCTGTAATTTCCAGTTTGGAGGCAGATTGCTTGTAATACACCGTATTTCCGGGGGCTGCCATTTTTAAGGTAGAATTCGGGAAGGTGGTAATTTCTGTTGAAGTAGGTGTTGAATAACTGGTAACGGCAGCCGGGCCAAATCCCAGGGCAGCATTGTTAAAGGTTACATTAGAACCCGTTGCCGAGTTATCCGGTGTTCCTGTTACGGATAAATAGTTTGCGGTTTCTCCACTTACAGGATCGTTAAAAGCTTTTGTAATGGTTGTTTGTGCTGACATGGCACCTGAAGCCATCAGCAGCAAGAATAAATTTATTTTCATACTTAAATTTTTAACGAATATACTCAAAAAAACTTTTGCTCCGGAATTATTTTTTTGATATAACTTGTTTCCAATGAGAAATTTAAACCTGAAATAAACTTCCGTTCTCAGAATAGCTGCCGTATGCGCTGCAGCTGAATAATGAGCCGAAAGATAATGCTGTCCTCAAATATGTCATGTTGTTAAGGTTATGGGATAGGTCTTATTCTGTCCTCAGGATTTTTTCTATCTTCTTACCTTTTGCCAGCTCGTCGATGAGCTTATCGAGATAGCGGATATTGCGCATCAGTTCATTTTCAATTTCTTCCACGCGGTAACCGCAGATAACGCCTTTAATGAGTGATGCTTTGGGGTTGATTCCCGGAGCCTCCGCAAAGAAAGTGCGGAAGTCTGTTTTATTTTCCAGGATTTTCTGAAGGCCGTTTTCATCATAACCTGTAAGCCAGAAAATGATGGTGTGCACCTCTTTGCGGGTTCTGCCTTTCTTTTCCGCTTTTGCAATATAATGGGGATAAACTCCGGCGAAAGCCATACTGAAGATTCTCTCATTGTTTTTATTTTCCATCGTTTTGATATGAAGGTTCATAGATCAGCTGTACCACTCCGGATCTGAAAACATTGCTTTTGATCAGCTTCAAATATAATCTTTCCTTTAATTCTTCAAATAAAGGTTTTCCGTTTCCTAAGGCAACCGGATGAACGGAGATTCTGTACATGTCTATCAGGTTCAGCTTAATACATGTTCTGATGAGTCCTGCGCCACCATACAGCCAGATGTCTTTTCCTGCCTGCTGCTTTATCTCGTGTACTGTTTTCTCAATATCATCAGTGAAAACTGCATTCTGATCTTCTCTTTGATGATGGGAGAATACTACTTTTTTCTTAGCATGAATCTTTTTCCAGAACAGTATTTCTTCTTCTCCGGCATCTTCTCCCGGATGATAATTTCCCCAGGAATCATAGCTTACCCTCCCATACAATATAGTATCGATATTTTCAAGAAAGCCATCAAAATCCATGTCATCATCCATGATGCACCAGTCGATTTCCCCGTTCGGTCCTTCAATAAATCCGTCTAATGATACAGCAAGGTCCAGAATTATTTTTTTCATAACATTAAAGAATTGTTGTGATTAATTGATAATTTCCGCATCGGGATTTTCCCTCAGTTTTGCGATTCTTTCCTTCCAGTTTTGGATTTCTTCATCGGTAAGCCTAATCCATTCGGTTACTTCGCCCACAATTTTAAGGGGTGCCGTGCTGCGATAGGAACGGGTAGGATTACCGGGAAATTTTTTATCGGTTACGTTCGGATCATTTTCAAATGCTCCGGTGGGTTCCACGATGTAGACGCGTTCCTTCCCATCACCTTTTGCCAGCGTTGCGGCAAGGCCGGCGCCGTTCTGTAAAGCGGTGAAATAGATGTGGTTCATCATGATCTCCGGATAATAATTGGATTCAAACCCGGCAGTAAGCAGGTCCCCTATTTTCAGGTCAGCTTTTGTTCCGTGATAGAACGGGCCATTGTCAGGAATTTCATGCTCTTTGTTTTCCATTGTGGTGTGTTTTGAATTGAGTAACCTGTAAACTTAAGAATTTGTTTTTACATGGGAAAATAAGCTGAGATCAGATTGGTAAGAAGTAATTTGGAACTCTTAGTGGGCCTGACTGTGTATTAAATAATTGTAATTAATGTTTCCTTCAAATTCATTGGAAATGATATTTCCTAATCTGTATCTGAACCATGTATGAAAATCACCGCTCAGGCGGGGCTCAAAGACGGTGGCAATTTCATTAGGTTTTAACACAAAAAACTGAATACCCGTTCCACAGCTATAATAACGATACGGATAAATTTTCTGCCATTTATTTTCTTTATCTAGTGCTTCCAGTTCTAACACTACATTATTTCCAAAGCCTATGATACTTTCTTTATTTCCGAAATTATGAATGGTTACCGGGAAGCCGCTATAATAGGTTTTAATGTACGGAATCGGATGTGTGATTTGTTTTCCGTAATAAAGACTGTCCATTTTCGCGTTGTACTCTTCAGAAGAAATTTTCAGGGTGTCGATATCTATCTTTTCTAAAGGAGTTTTCTGCGATGTATCAACAGAAATGATAATATTCTCATATTTCCTCGTCATAAATTCTTTATTCAGATCTTTGAAATTTTTACTTCTGTAATTGTTTTCGAGAATTTTGCTGTATCTGTTCGAATCAGTATACTCCAGAACTATTTCTTTTTGAAACTTACCGATATATTGTATCGGCTTTAAGTAAAAAAGATTAATATCATCTGTATTCTTTAGAGAGTCAGTAGGTGTGGCTTTCGAAGAAATGTATTTGGGATTGTAAAGTTCCTGTGAAAATAATGCGATGGAAAAACACAGTAGTACCAGGCTGATAAAGTATTTCATAATTATTGTTTGTCTAATATAACTAATTACAAACATGTATTCTTTTTTGAAGATTAAATTTAAATGTTTCTGAGTAGTCACTGAAATATCAAATAAAGCTTAAATTAAAGGTTCGCCATTCAGATCCGTTGTAAGAACTTCACTCATATAATCAAAGAAAGGGCGCATGGCCAGAAAGGTGAGTACTGCTTCTTTCAGAAACCCTTCCGATACGGCTTCATCATCGGTAAATTTTCTCATCACGACAAACTGCTTTTTCCGGATCAGGCTAATGGCAGGATGATTTTTATCAAAACCCCTGGGCGCTGTTTTCACCGCTTCTCCCTGAATTTCTTTAAAATATCTGATAAATGTTTTGTCTGAAGTGATCTTTTCGATTTCCTGTGTGCTGATCTCAAATTCTTTACGGATGCGGAGCAGATCTTTGGCATCCGGTCCCCAAAATCCGCCGCCTACAAAGCTGTTACCGGGTTCCAGGTGAATGTAATATCCACCTCTCAGCATGGGTTTAACACGGGAGTACCCGGCTCCGAAATTGGTCTTGTAAGGTGTCTGATCTTTTGAAAACCGAACATCCCTGTAAATCCTGAAAATATGAACTCCTTTTATATGGTCGTATTTCTGAAGTTCAGCATGCACCTTATTGAAAAACACTTTGTTTTCTTTTACCGCTGATTCGTATTCTTCTTTGTGGGATGCAAACCATTCGCGATTGTTGTTTTTTTCAAGCCGTTTAAGGAATTCAAAGGTTTTTTTCATGGTGTCTATTTTAAACAAAATTACAATATTGTTCCTGTTAAAGTAGTATTAATAGCGATTGGTGTATGAGTCGCCAGCGCTAACGGTGAGTATGGTGATGAATATTAATGTTTTAACTTCCGCTAAACCTGACGGGTTTTCAAAACCCGTCAGGTTTGAATGTACAAAATTTTACCAAAAGAACAAAAGCTGAAGTGCAAACTTCAGCCATACTTTTCAATGTTATTAATAGTTTAAAAAACGGTTTTACACGATTTTCAGTGACTGGATCAATCCATCTTCAAATTCATAATAATAGGTCAGAACAGCCGGACTTCCGGGAAAATTACCGGCAACTTCCGCTTTCAAGGTATGTTCTGCTTCTGAATATTCTAACGGTTCCATTGTTGCCTGATATTCTTTATTGGCTTTATCGATCCAGTCTTTTATTTGTGTTTTTCCGTTATTTGTTTTTCCTTCATCAAACACTACGGCTGTTTCGGCAAAACAATTGGCGTAAGCGGTACTGTCGAAGTTGTTTTGTGCCTTTACTAATTCTGTTATTACGTCTGGTAAATTCATTGTATTAAAATTTTAAGTTGATTAAATGGTGGGTACGGTTCCGCCGTCGATTATATAATTGGTTCCTGTTAAATAACCGGCTCTCGGTGAAACCAGGAAACCTACGAATTCTGCTACTTCTTGCGGTTCGGCAGGCCTTCCGTAAGGAATTCCGCCCAATGCATCCATGACGCCCTGCTGCGCTTCTTCTAGCGTACTGTTGGCGTTTCTTGCAATTTCGCCCAGCCAGGCTGCCGATGCTGATGTATTGATCCATCCCGGTGAAACGGTGAGTACACGAACTCCTTTTGGGGTCACTTCATTGGATAAGCTTTTGCTGTAATTAATCAATCCGGCTTTCGCAGCGGCATACGGCAGCGTGGAGTCATATAGCGGCAGTTTTCCCTGAATTGAAGCGATGTGAATGATTACACCGTTTTTCCGATCGATCATTTGGGGTAAAAATCCTCTGTCCAGGCGAACCGGAGCAAGCAGATTCGCCCGAAGGGTTGATTCCCAGTTTTCATCCGTTAATGCGGCAAAACCTCCGGCGGGTGTTTCTGAAGATCCGAGGTTGTTCACCAGAATGTCCAACCTCCCATAGGTTGCCAGTACTTCGTCAACTACTTTTTGCGAGCCTTCTGCCTGGCTTAAATCCGCTGCAATAAAATGCAGGCTGCCGTTTTCATCCTGTGGGGCGTTCCTTGCTGTAATGATGACCGTTGCGCCTGCCTGCAAAAGCCTTTCTGCGATGGCTCTTCCGGTTCCTTTTGTACCTCCGGTTACCAGGGCGATTTTGCCCGATAGTTCACTGTTGAAATTAAATTGCTGTTCCATTTTGTCTGTTTTGTTTAGGCAAAGTTGGGACTTATGTACGCGCCTCACAAGTACGGAATTACGATTCGGATAGGGAACAATTTTTCCCCTATTGCACAATTTGGAACATAGGTTTACATTTGCTTTATGTATGAAAGGAAAATTTTACCCAACCTGAACTGCGGTTTGGATCTGATTGGCGAAGTGCTGTACGGCAAATGGAAAATCCGTTTGCTGTGGTTTATTCATCAGGGACATCAGCGTCCCAGCGAGCTGCAGCGGAAAATCCCCGATGCCACGAGAAGGGTACTGAATATCCAGCTGAAAGAACTGGAAGATCATGAATTGGTTGCCAAAAAAATCTATCCCGTAGTTCCTCCAAAAGTAGAGTACAGCCTAACGGATTTCGGACAGACCTTAATTCCCGTCATTGCAGCGTTGGGAAATTGGGGAGATGCCCATGAAGAACATTTGCGCTCGGTTATTTTGAAGCGCCTGAATGGGGAAAATTAAATTGTTGTGATGAGGTTAGCGGTATGAGCTGAACTTGTGTTGCTTGGCACGAGCGCGACGCTTATGTCTGTGGGAGTCAGTTCTTCTTTATCAATTTTTTCAACCTACTTAAAATTCCGTTGGGTTTTTGTTTGTCATCACGTCTCTTCTTCCAATTAACATCAAATCTTTCGTTTATTTCTGCTTTTAAATTGTCCGGAGGTATTGAAACCAGCACATGAAATGGAGGAATTCCCGGATGCATCAATTCGGTTTCGTCTCTGAGCCGCCTGCTGCAAAACAAGTTTATTACGGTTAGATCAGGTCTTGCTTCATAAATTATCATATCAATCCACACAGGTACTTTATTGTTATGGTGTAGAAGGTCAATGATCTGATTGGCTGTTAAAAGGTCACCTTCATATTGATTCCATTTTTTTAAGATGAGTATTTCTTCTTCATTTAAATGCCCATCAACTGTTCGGGAGTTTGGAGTGATTAAATATTGGCAGTTGTCATGAAGATCGTTATAGCAAAGTGTTTTTGTCAATTCAAATAGAAGTTTTGTTGCTTCACTGAGATGATGTCTGAATTTAAGTTTATCCATATTTCAGAATTCTTTGTTTTTGTATTAACCTATGCATATTCATTAATTTAAGATTATAAATTCTAAATGCTCAAATTTTTTGCTCTGGACCGATTTCATGAAATATTGATTGTTACATCATAGATTTTGTTTTCAGCTGATATTTTGAATTTGATGACCTTATCTTCAAATATTAAGTCAGGTTCAAATCCTAGACCTTTCACCTTATTGTTTACAGGAATCATCACATTGGCACCAGAATCACTTTGAAATAAATTCTTAAAAATGATATCGTAATCTTCTTTGCCTGAATTGGGAAACATGAGAACTTTATGCTCTTTATCAATGATTAATACAGGGATTCCGTTGTAATCTTTTACATCGTCCAGGTATAAAATTAGGTAATCCCTTTTCTGAGTTCCTTCGAAATTTGAATTGGAAATAAAAAGTTTTGCATCTGATTTTTCCTTTTCATCAATAAAAATCTCAGCTTGAGCGGGCTTTCCCACTATTCTTGCCCTACCCGTTAAATATTTTACAATAATAGGAGTACTGAACATGATAATCACAGAAATAACGATGAAAGAAATGACAAAGAATTTGAGAAGTTTTTTTAACATGATTTCTTATAATTATAAAGTTTCTGCCTTCTCGTCATCGCAGTGTTGGGAGATTGGGTGGCATTCATGAAGAGCATTTGCACTCGGTTATTTTGAAGCGCCTGAATGTGGGAAATTAAATTGTTTTGATAGAGTAGCGGAACTTGTGTTGGTAGGCATGGGTTAAATGCTTATTGCCAGCAGGGTATTTGATTATTTACCATATTTAATTGCTCTTGTACTTTCAGATTCTTTTATAGCTTTTCCATTAACAAATCTGTAATAAACTTTTTTGATCCAATTACCAAACTTGTCATACTTGATTCTCATTTCAAATTTTATGGATTTGATCACATCTCCGTGCTCATTTACAATATCTCCCGGCTGACTCTTTGAGAATTCAATCTTAGATTTTTGAGAATTAATAATTTCATCATTTTTATTGAAGTATTGAATTGTTACTTCATTTTTTTCGTAGTCATATTTTGCAATTTCTTTTCCTTGAACTTGATTTCCAATTAAAAGCATAAGTTCTGTTGGATTTCCCTCATCATTGTTAATGATAATTGTTTTTCGGACTATTTTACCATTTTGATCTTTTTCAATAATACTATTAAGAAAACCTTTATTATCATAACCATAATAATAAGTGTCATAAGAATGTCCTAATAAAGGATGCCAGTTTTCTATCTTCCTGCTTAGACATCGCGTACCTGTACCGTCATATACTCTTGTTAGGCGTTGTTTTAGATCACCGTTTTCATCATATCTAAGTTCAGAAGTAACTTCGTTCTTTTCATTATAAATTTGCACATCTTTCTTCCGTTCAATACGGTTTGTATTAAAAAAAGTTGTTTGGGTTGTTGTTTCTAAAACTGGATTTTCAGAGTTGAATTCATTTTTTTTATTGAAATTCAGAACGGTTAATATGCTTTGAGAGTATATATTATAATTCATAAAAAACAGCATCACTAAAAACAGTTGTCTCATATGGTATTGATTAATTGCTGGAAGCGTCTAAATTTAAGGATTGATTCATTATTGGCAATAGGAATTACCGAATTATTTCTTACAAATATTTTTACAATATTAATAAATTACAATAGATATTCTTACAGATTACAAAGCTATTCGAGCGTATTTATTGTGATTGCATGATAACAGCAAGAACGAACAAGCCAAAAGCAGTCATTACGAATAAAATGCTGGTGCCCCCTTTTTTAGCAAGAAATTCTTTTTGCTGTTCGGGGTCGGCGAATGTTATTTGGGCTTGTTCTACCATTCTTTTTGCTTTTTTGAGGTATAAATTATTTCCGATAATCCCCAGTGTGACCGTAAGAATTATATTGACCGCAAGGCTGAACAATTTGGTCTGCTCAGTACCGATCAGTCCTGCTAAAACATGATTTTCAAACTGAGTCTCGGTATAAAAGATGATGAGAATCACAAAAAACTCCAGATACATTTTCCTGTAAAGAAACCAGAATAATCCGAATATGACAGAAGAATAACTAAACCTGAATTTTTTACCCTTCTCATAATAGTTCAACTGCTCCAGGTAATAGTTACTGCTATCCTGAAAATAGGCTTCATACAATTCTGTTTTTTCCATGAATGATTATTTTTTATGTGTACTGGTTTGGCACGAGTGAGAGTAAACTGCAACCTATGTCAAGCTATTTAATTCTATTTAACACCGTAACATTTTGCAGACCTCCGATGGCATCAAAAATTTCATCCTGATCTTTTTTATCCGACCATCCTTTTTCCGCAAGTGCGCTTCTGACTTCCTCTTCTGATTTATTTTTAATAAAATGATAACAGGCAAAATCTACTACTTCAGCCGGTACTCTTTCAAGGACATATTTTGTAAGCACCACCACTATTTTCAGATATGTGATAAGGCCGGTTATTCCTAACTGTACAATCCAGATAATGATCCAGCCGGCCCAGCCCAAATTTGTTTTGTTTACAGTAAAACCTTCAGAAAACCTGATCTGTAAAAATCTCCAGAATCCGATTCTTTCCAAATTGTTGCTACGAAGAATTATTTCATACTGAAAATATTGACTCGAAGCGTACACCAATATGATCATACTGGCTAACAGATACTGTAGCTTTTTCAAATCCGTATAGTTTGAAAATTTTATGAAATATTTCATGGCAAAAACAAGCGCTGTTGCTACCAGAAATTCAAATAAGCCGATTAAGTAGACCCCTTTTACGGAAAGAAATGCCAATGTAAACCCTAGAATAAGGGAAATGAATAAACCACCAAATAACGGAATGGCAAAGTCAGGATTTTTTGTCTGTACTGGTTTTGGCAAAGTATCCGGAATGATATAATCATCCCAGTTATTTTTTCTCTCTGCTTCCTTTTCCAGTTCCTGAAGGGCTTTCTGATCGAAGGTTCTTAAGGTTTCCTGAAAGGCATAGATAAACAGCTTTACTCGTTTTGAATTTTTGCCTGCATCCCAGATTTCGTTACCCAAAGATTCACTTTTTACAGAAATATTCCCGTTGGTATAGGTTGCGGTAATGATTTCCGTCCAGCGGCCACTCATCCAGCCTGCTTCCGTACGTTTTGCTTCTATGTTGAAATCATCCTTATAAACGATGTCCCACCCCAGTTTTTCAAAGGCTTTTTCTGCAATTGCAATAAAGATGATCTCATTAACGGATGTTTTAAATTCTTCTTTGTATTTTGGAGAAAAGCTGATTCTGTGCTTTCTCTTAATTGTTTTCTCATAATTCTTGAAATTTTCTTCCATCGATAGTTTGGATGTTTTTATCAGTTTTATTTATGCAGCAAAAGTAATAAAATAGGACTTTGATAAATAAAAAGATGATGAAATAATTGAGAACGATATTTAATTCAATTGTTTTAAACTTCCGGAGGTCTACGGAAGTTTCGCACAAACTGCGGGAACCAAATGCAGTTTTCAGAGTGATATTTTGAACCCTTAATAGTGAGCTTATTTTTCTTTTGCTGGATGTGTATTGTTGCCTTCTCGTGGCTTACAAATCAGCGAGATTGTTCATTTTAAAGCGCCTGAATAGTGAGAATGAATTGTTTTAGTTGGTAGGCAAGAGCGCGACATTCGCGTTGGCAGTGGTTGTAATAATTCTTACAAAATCTATAACTAAACAAAAAACCATTCTGAAAAATCAGAACGGTTAGTAGTGGTGTTAAATTATTTCACTAATATGCCATTAAGCTTCTATTTTCTTTGCCAGCATATTGATTGCATTTTTTTCTTCCGTATTCATTTTCTCTATGGCGGCATCAATCTGCTCAAAGGCTTCTTTCTTTTTTAAAAGCAATTCGTCTCTGATCGCAATAAGGTTAATATCTTCCCCCTGATCGCCTTTTATGGATTCAGGATTTAAGCCATTCGATCTTAATTGGGAGATGCTGTTTTCAATTTCTGAAACAGAAGTTGAGAATTCATTTTCCAGATTTGTCCTGGAAACAATCAGATCTGTTCGCTGACATTCAAAACTTTTATGGATGGCCTGCGCAAATTCTTCATTTTGAGATTCCTGGAGCTTTTCACTTTCCAAAGAAACACCTTTTGCACGATCCTCTATTTTTTTTACTTCTGCTGATATCTTTTTTACGGTTACCGATGGCAAATTGAGAGACATGTCCTTTTTCACCATTTTTATTTCCGGGATGGCGGTTATAATATTGGTAGTTTCAACTTTTATTTCAGGTATTTTTGTTTTAATTTCCTGTTCTTCCATGGTAACTTCCGGTACTGAAGTTTTGATGTCTTTCCATTTTATAGTCCACCCTTCAATAACCGGATACTGTCCTGTTTTCTTGATGACCATCTTGGTTACGGGTTTTTTAAATTTTATGGATTTCAGTTTCATGGTAACCTGCGGCGTATCGAATGATAATTTTTTATCCTTCATGGTAATCTGCGGTATATTGCATGAAAAGTCTTTTCTGACCATTTCAATTTTAAAGGTTATATCTACTGGAGCTTCCATAATGTTGGGATCCGGCGCGTCGTCTGCAATATCCTGTGATCTTTTTTCCAGTGTAGTAAAGTCGTTTTGATACTTTGCAGCGATAACATCAAATGTCGCCTGGTCAAAATTGCATTGAGAATAGGCAATGCAGCTCGTGAATAATGTGGTTGCGATCAATAAGTTTTTCATAGCTCTGATTTTTAGTTGTGCTTACTCTGTTTCGGTTTTTAGCATCCCCGTTTTGTTTTTTGTAAAATTAGAGCCGGTAGAAAAGTGAATCAATAACCCATTAGGGTACTATTTGCAGGAGGTAACAAGCAGATGTGTTTATGACTAAATGCAGTTGCAGGAAGTCTCCCGCAAGTTGTGGGAAACCAAATGCAGTTTCAGGGTGCTAGTTGTGAGCTTATTTCTTTTTAAATGTGTATTGTTTTGTCTTGTCTATACGTGGATTCTCACAGATTACAAATCCGCGAGATCGGGTTGTCCTTTAATGTTTAATACTTGCTAAATTCTTTTTAATTTTCATCATTATTTTGTCTGGTGTTACTCTTGGTAAATTACTCAAAACCCAATTCATAATCCCAACAATTTTTTTGCCTTTTCCGTTTAAAAAAAGTTCTACACCTGCTTTTGCAACAATATCTGCTGGCATTGGTTTGTTGGCACTCATTGCATTTGTCTTTCTCATTGCGTTTGTATGAAATGGTGTTTCAACTGTTCCTGGGCAAAGTGCTGTAACAATTACTCCTGTTCCTTCCAATTCGGTTGCAACTGTTTCAGTAAAAGCTAATACAAAACTTTTGGTTGCTGAATAGACTGAATAGTAAGGGAAGGGCAAAAATGAAAGTAGTGAAGCTACATTCATAATTTTTCCTTTCCCTTGTTTTGTCATATCAGCACCAAAAAGCTTTGTAAGCCCAACCAATGCAGTAATATTTACAGCTATCATTTCTTCATCCTTTTTTAAGGGCATTTCAGTGAAATTTCCATAATCGCCAAAGCCTGCATTATTAATCAAGCCTGTTACCAAATAATTCTTTTGTTTGATGTGATTATATAAATCTTGTGCAGAATTAGGCTCAGACAAATCATAAAGGAAATATTCTACTTCAATTTGATGTAGTACAGTTAATTCCTTTTGAAGTTTTTGTAATTTATCTTCGCTTCTCGCTACTAAAAGTAAATTAACGTTTTTAGTTGCCAGTTGTTTTGCCATTTCATAACCAATACCTGAACTTGCTCCTGTAATTAAAATGTATTCTTTCATTTTGGGTTAGTTTTGGTTTTCTGATTTCTTTTTCAATTCTGCAAGCCAAATATCGTGTAGCTTTTTTAGTTTTTTCCCTTGAAAAGTCTTTTCAAAAAAGGTAAGCCAACCATTTTGGCTTTCTTCTGTGATTACTTTACAACCCTTTTCAGTAGCAATAATTAACCAAACGTGGTAGCCTTGAATACTTTTCTTTTTACTTTCCCAAGCCAAAAGTCTGTTGGGTTCAAATTCCTTAATCGCAGATTGAAATTTCAATCCCATAGTTTCCCATTTGAAAACTGATTTTGAATTTAAAACGGTGTCAGTTGGCTCAATAAAAGAAACATTTTTAGCTCCTTTGTACCAAGATTGCCACTTTAAAGCATCAATGAGATATGCCCAAACAATTTCGGGTTTGGCATTTATTTCTATTTCGTTATGAACATAGAATTTACTTTTTGAAGGCTCATAATTGGCCGGCCAATTAATTTTTTCTGAATTACTTTGCTGTGCTAAAACAGAAAACGAAGTGACGAAAATCGCCAAAGTCAAAATGAATTTTGTCATTACAATTTTGTTTAAATTATAATGCAAAATTCGGCAGTTTAATAGGTGCTAAACGATAACAAATGTTTATAGTTTTTCTAAACGGTTTTTTTAAGTCTGCTCAAATGTATGGGTGTAATACCCAAGTAAGAGGCAATCATATGTTGTGGCACTCGGTTGTGGATGTTTGGAAAAACATTTGTTATATTGTCATACCGTTCTTTTGGTGTTCTAATATATAAGTTTTTAATTCTGTCGTCTTGATAAATAAAATAATACTCGGCGATAAGTCGCCCCATTTTTTGTCCGTCCGTTAGGTTTTTGTAACCCCATTCAATTGTAGAACGAGGCAAAATAATTACTTCGGTTTCTTCCAAAGTTTGCAAGGTATAAATTGATGGCAGTCTCTGAATGAAATTTGAATAGTCGGCAATAAATTGATTTTCTAATGCAAAATGTATGGTGTGTTCAATTCCTTCATTGTCTGTAATGGAAACTCTGATGATACCTTTATTGATAAAGAAAATTTCGTTTGGAACTGTGTTTGGTCGGCTTATAATTTCCTGTCGCTTAAAAGTCTTAGTAATGGCTTTGTCAAGGAAGCCGTTTAGTTCGTCTTCCGAGACCTTAATCATTTTTTTCATCACCTGTCTAATCTGCTCCATTTATTTTGTCAAAGTTTGTAGTCTGTTGAGGTTTCGTTCCATTACCGCTAACGGGTTCGGGCTTTGCCGAAGGCGGGGATTTTTAGCACAAATGTCCAATCGAAGCCGTGCAGTCCCGCTTTTGGCAATACCTTGCTGGCAGTAGTTTTTTATTTCATAGGCTCTTCGCCCATTTCTACCCAAGTTTCGTAAGTGGGTCCGTACATTTCTATTAATTTCAAATTTTTTAAACGCATTAAAATAGTAAGCTGTCCTCTGTGGTGTGCTTGGTGTCCTATAAGCAATGTACTTAGAATATAACCTTTTTTATATGAATCTCCCAAGACAGACACTTCTTTTTCTAAATCGTTATCAGTCCATTTGGAAATAATATCTATTAATTCAATATTCGATTTTACAAAGTTTTCAATTAATCTTTCAATTGATTCGATTGAATCACTATACCAATTAAGCATATTATTTGAGAAACCCATTTCAGTAATTAATGTGCCGGGTGTTCCAACGATGTGGAAAACTAAATCTCCTATTGGTCTAATATTTTTACTTGGCGAAAAGTTAAGTTCATTGTCGCTTAATAAAGCAATTAGGTTTTTGGTAGACTGGAATTCCTGTTCCCAATCTTCTATAAAGTCACTAATCTTTCTGTACATAATGTATATTTTTAATGTCTTTTTAAAATTACTGCCAACGGTTAACGGTTTACGTATTCGCGATGGTTGGGAATTTGAAAAACGTCAGCCCAACATTGGCACAAATCCCCAATAGAAATATAAATATTGAGTTTACAACTGTCAACCCACTATTGCCAAACCGATGTTAGCAGTAGTTTTTTATCTTTCGCCAACTAATACTCGTTTCAAGTCGCCTTTTTCTTTCATTAGCAACCAAAATAAATAAGGTGCAAAAATCATTATTCCTATTATCATTCCCACAATTGCAATAATAAAGGACGAAGCAGTAAATTTATTTCGCCACATTATCCAAAGAGCCGATAATAAAAGATAACAACTAAAATCAAGATTAAATTGCCCATTCCAAGTCAATGATTTGATGTTGTTTAAAAATATCCCAAAAAGATTAGCTCCTTCCGCTTGAAAGGCGAAAAATGTGTAAACCAATAGTCCAACAGCTTGAACTATTAGTAGTTTTTTGAAAGTGTTATTGAAATTCATAATTTTAAAATTTCGTAAAATTACTAGTCGTTCAACGGAAATTTTAGACGCTACCGTACAATAACTAATCAAAACTCCGTGTAATGCGTTTTAAATTTTCAAAGTAAGCTTCTAACCATTGTCTATTGAAACTATCCAAGTTTATTTGCAAGAAAAAATTCTCTAGTGCCAATCCAATAAGTCCTTCCGCTTGTTGAAAATTAAGGTTTGAATTTGTATCTGTCAACCAAAGGCTAATGAAGTCTTTACCAATAATCTGGTTAGATTTCGTCAAGGTTTCTTGATAAATCAACTTGTTTGAGTTTATACGAAGTTGTCTATTGAACAATAAGTCTGTTTTGTGTTCCAACAAAATATTTATCAAATCTGAGTTGATTGTCTTGGCTATTTTTTCTTTACCTGCAATTATTACAGACTGTGATAAATGAAATCTTAGAAGTCTGTCCACAAAAATATCTAAGTCAGAAAAATGATGATAAAATGAGGATTTACTGATGCCCACTGCTTTCGCAAGTTGTTCAACTTTTAATCCTTTCTCTCCAAACTCAGAAAATGTCTCATAGCCTTTTAATATCCATATTTCTTCTTTATCTGTCATAAAGTGTCTGTCGTTAAAATGCTAACGGTTGTTACCTGCTGTATTTTTTATGCTGTCAGTTTAATTAACGTTTCTACTCGCTCTTTTTCAATGTCAAAATTAAGTCTTTCGGTCTTATGAATTGGGCTGTCATATCCATAGATTGTAGTTTTTTCAAATGAACGAATGTCAAGAACTCTGAACGTCTTTTTGAATATTTTCAATTCCATATTCCTTGTGTCTAATACACCAATTTGTTGAACAGTTCCTTTTAAAAACTTTCGTGTCCAAATTGGTATTGCTAATAATTGTCCGTCTTTTTCCCATGCGGGAGGTCCACCACACCAATCGTTTATTTTTACTTTTTTCTTGTCCGAAGTCTCTAAAAAACATTGTCCACCGATTGGAGCTCCCATTGCAATTTCATTTAGGTCGTAATACACAACTTTATGATAATTGTCTGGCGAAACAAGTGTCTTGTAAGTGTTGTGAAAGTCCCAAGGATTTGGATAATTGTGTGTCATTTGTGTTGTAGTGTTAATATAGCAGGTAACGGTTCGGATATTGCCGAAGGCGGGGATTTTTGCTTCCAGCTCAATAAAAGTACCATAGTTCAAATATAGTAAAAAAGTTCAATAGAATTACTTCAGCCCTGCTTTTGGCAATACCTTGTTAGCAGAAGTTGTTTTATCTCAATAAAATGAATTTCAGTAAGTAAGAAATAAGCAGTAATACAATCAAATAGGTTGCGTTTCCAAAAAGATATACAAGGATTGATTTGAGGTAATTTATAGGTTTTGTTTCTCCAAAAAATTGCCCAATCGCCCAAACGATATAAACGAAATAAATAATTATTCCAACGGTTGCAATAAATTCACTTTTGAAGATATTCGCAATAAAAATAAAAAGTCCAAGTATTAAAAGTGCTTCTCCTAGAACATAAGACAGAAGAACTAGTATTTCGTAGATATTATATTTGAATTTTTTGAAGAATAGCTTTATCCAAAAAGCAATAAAAATTCCCATTATTAATTGAGCATATCCAATATTTTTATTTGTCCATTCTCCAATTTCTTTAGATCTCACTTTTCCTTTTAATTCTTCAATAGAGTTAATATTGAAAAATTCTATCTTGAGGTGAAAAAATTGAATGATTAAAGAGAAAATAACCGCTGAAACAAGTAGAAAAAATACAGGTTTAACATATTTATCTCTATTTTCAAATAGAAATTCGCGAATAGTTTTTCCTGGTTTTATCAAAAGATTTTTTATTGTTATGAATATTCCTTTGTCAAAGTGTAAGAAATGTTGAATCTCGTGAGTTATATAAAGGTGGTCAATTCTTTTTAATTTTGATTTCGGTTTATCTAAATTTTCCTCCAGTTTTTGTTCCATTTAAGTTTAATATGAAATTTTTGTTATACAATTTCTGCTAACGATGTTGGCGATAGTTTATGTTTCGGTAATGTTTGGTTTAGCACTGTTTCTTTCAATACCATCAAGAATAAGGGTAAGTATTGCATCTGATGTCTTGATGTCCGCAAAGTTCATTGACAGTAATATTTTCAGTTTGCTTTTTAAATGATTGTCAGGAATTTGGTCTGCAAGAGTTAATGCTTCTTCAAATTTTCTGTCAGCCCTAAGCTTGTCAAAAAATTCTGTCATTAGTTCTCTTGCTTTATTAGATTGTACAAAAAACAAAGCGGCAACTGCGTCAATAATTGTCCCTGAAATAATACTTATGACTGGCTTATACAATGAGCTTTCCTTTTGAAAAGTCAAAATGCCGATTACGATAATTACAAAACCGATTGATGCAAATATTAAACTAAACCAAAAGCTAATTTTTGATTGTGCCAATCCTTGTGAATGATATTGTCTTAGAAGTGCGTATTTTTTATCGTCTAAGTTTGTAGAGGTGTCTTTTGATGGTAGTTGCAGAAGGATTTTTTCTGTCTCTTGGTCTACATTACTTCCAAAATCTAAAAAGATTTTTCCAAAACGAACTTTTCCTCGTCTCAAGAAGACGAGAATAGAAATTATTGTCGCCAATATTGAGATTATGAGGACAATAATGTTAGTGAAATTGTCAAGTGGTGAGTTCATATTGTTGTCATATTGAGGGTTGTTTTAAATTACCGCCAACATCCAAATTTACACAATGCGCCAATATGTACTATACACAATTGCGCTAATGTTGTTTTATTTTTTAGTTATCTATTTGCTAATCATAAAATTAAAATTTATTATATTTGGATAAACGCACAAACTTTAAATGAATAAAAATTATGTAGAAGATTTTGCTACGATATTGCGTCTTCAGCGGTATGCAAAAAGCAGTATTAAAACCTATACCTCTCATTTGTCTTATTTTTTAAAATTCTCCGCAAAGTTTCAACCGGAAGAGATCACACAAAAGCAATTGGAAGATTTTATTATCTGGCTCGTTGAAAAGAAAAAAGTGGGATCATCTTATCAAAAAGCAATGATTTCCACGATTGTGAAATTTTATCAGGAAATTTTTCATAGAAGAGTCAATTTAAAACATCTTTACCCTCATAGAAGTGAAACTAAATTACCAAAATTTTTAACTAAAAAGGAGGTGAAAAAGATTTTAGATTCTACTTCCAACATAAAGCATAAAGCTATTCTTACAACCATTTATTCTTGTGGTCTCAGATTAGGCGAATTATTAGAACTTAAAATTTCCGATATTAAAACAGATCAGAATATTTTGATGATCAGACAGACAAAAGGAAATAAAGAAAGAGTAGTAATGATTTCTCCTAAACTTATTGATCTACTGAGAGATTATTACAGAGTTTATAACCCTAAAATATATTTGTTTGAAGGTAGAGGAAAAGAGAAGTATTCTCAGCGTAGCGTTCAACAGATTATGAAGTCATCACTAAAAAAATCGGGTGTCAAATCTCCTGCATCCGTTCACACGTTGCGGCATTCTTATGCAACTCACCTTTTGGAGAGCGGGACAGATATTAGAATTATTAAAGAACTTTTAGGACATAGTAATATAAAAACAACAGAAATTTACACCCACATTAATGTGGTAAGGTTTCAAATAAAAAGTCCGTTGGATCTTTTATAATAAAAAACTGCTTTGCTTTTAGCAAAACGGTTTAATATATTTATAGCATCAGTGATGAGTACATCACTCCTGGCATTCCTCCGCCCATTGGCATAGTCGGTTCATCTTTTTTCACTTCAGTGATCACACATTCTGTGGTTAATACCAACCGGATAGGGAAGATTTAGGCTTGCCTTTAATGCATCACTTCATAATTCCTTACGATTCGTCTTTTGTTTCATTTTTAAGCCGGTATTGCTTTCCCCATTCTGCCATTGCCAGCATAATTGGCGAAAGGCTCAGCCCAAAATCGGTGAGGGTATATTCAACTCTTGGCGGGATCTCTGCGTAAATTTTTCGGCTGATAATACCGTCTTGTTCCAGCTCCCGCAATTGAGAGGTAAGCATGGATTGGGTTATTCCTGTTACACTGCGTCTCAGCTCACCAAATCTTGCAGGTGCTGTAAGATAGATGGCATTGATGAGAATTGATTTCCATTTTCCGCCCAACACCTGCATCGTTGCCGCAACAGGACAGGAATTTTCATCAAAAATGAATTTTTTTTCTTGTATATCCTGTTGGTTTTCAGCTATAGTATTATTTTTCATACTTACATTTATTTATCGCCCTACTTGTGAAAATAAATTTAACATTTAATATTTGCAGTACTAAAATAAAAAAAGCAACAAAAAAAATTCAAATCAAAATGGAAAAATTTATGTTTTTATTCAGAGGCGGGGAGACACACGTTCACAATGCAAATGACTCCAAAGAAACAGTGGAATACATTCAATCATGGACAACCTGGATGCAGGGTCTCGGCCAGAAAGGAATCCTTGCCGGAGGAGAACCTCTTCAAACTACGGGCAAACAGGTAAACGGAAAAGATAAAGTTGTTACAGACGGTCCCTTTATTGAGGCCAAAGAAATGGTTGGAGGATACCTTATCGTTAATGCAAATGACATTGATGAGGCTGTAGAGATTTCAAAAGGGTGTCCTATTTTTGAAGAGAATGGAAAAGTAGAAGTTCGCCCGATTCAGCAGCAAAATTAATTTTCGGCTTCAAAATTCAGAAGTTTACAAAATGAATGACCATCTTTTCGCCATAAAGCGCAAAAGATGGTTTTTGTTTTAAGGCAGCACTTTTTATTTGCGAAGGGTACACGTTTTATACATTGCGAAATTCGGATATTTCTGGAATTAAACCGAAGTCCTTTAAATTATTTATAAAAAACCGCTCTGAAAATCAGAACGGTTAGTAGTAATGTTAAAATGTTTCGGTAATACGCCGTTAAGCTTCTGTTTTCTTTGCCAGCATATTGATTGCATTTTTTTCTTCCGTATTCATTTTTTCTATGGCGGCATCAATCTGCTCAAAGGCTTCTTTCTTTTTTAAAAGCAATTCGTCTTTGATCGCAATAAGGTTAATATCTTCCCCCTGATCGCCTTTTATGGATTCAGGATTTAAGCCATTCGATCTTAATTGGGAGATACTGTTTTCAATTTCTGAAACAGAAGTTGAGAATTCATTTTCCAGATTTGTCCTGGAAACAATCAGATCTGTTCGCTGACATTCAAAACTTTTATGGATGGCCTGCGCAAATTCTTCAGTTTGAGATTCCTGGAGCTTTTCACTCTCCAAAGAAACACCTTTTGCACGATCCTCTATTTTTTTTACTTCTGCTGATATCTTTTTTACGGTTACCGATGGCAAATTGAGAGACATGTCCTTTTTCACCATTTTTATTTCCGGGATGGCGGTTATAATATCGGTCGTTTCAACTTTTATTTCAGGTATTTTTGTTTTAATTTCCTGTTCTTCCATGGTAACTTCCGGTACTGAAGTTTTGATGTCTTTCCATTTTACAGTCCACCCTTCAATAACCGGATACTGTCCTGTTTTCTTGATGACCATCTTCGTTACAGGTTTTTTAAATTTTATGGATTTCAATTTCATGGTAACCTGCGGTGTGTCGAATGATAGTTTTTTATCCTTCATGGTAATCTGCGGTATGCTGCATGAAAAGTCTTTCCGGACCATTTTAATATCAAAGTCCATATTTACGGTAGCTTCCGGATTGCTGGGATCCGGAGCGTCCTTCGCAATGTCCTGCGATCTTTTTTCTAAAGTTGTAAAGTCATTTTGATACTTTGTTGCAATACCATCAAATGCTGTCTGGTCAAAATTGCATTGAGAATAGGCAATGCAGCTCGTGAATAATGTAGTTGCGATCAATAAGTTTTTCATAGCTCTGATTTTTAGTTGTGCTTACTCTGTTTTCGGTTTTTAGCATCCCCGTTTTGTTTTTGTAAAATTAGAGCTGGTAGAAAAGTGAATCAATAACCCATTAGGGTACTATTTGCAGGGGGTTACGAGCAGATGTGTTTATGATGAAATACAGTTTCTATATGCTATTTGGAAACCGTAATGGTAAGCTTGTTTTTCTTTTGCCGAATGTGTACCGTTTTGCCTTCCCCGAAACCCAGCGCATCAAGCCATTTCCCTCTAAGCCGGATTTCCGGGACGGTGATGAGGTGATGGCTGCTTTGCTGGTAACGTCTGTGAATTTTAATTTTTCTTGAATTCATCGTGGTGCTGTTTTTTGTTGTTTACCGGCTGTAAAGGCGGAAGCCCCGATCATTTCTGAACTTCCTGCCTGTACCAGCCAAGGTAATATATAGAATTTGTGTTTTTTTCAACGTTTTATTTATTGAGCAAATATAAAATAATTTTTTGATTTGTCAACTTACTATATGACAAATTTGTCATCGAATTGGCTGACATTTGGATCATGACCAGAGATCAGTTAAAAAAAGAATTTGGTAAACGAATTATCATGCTTCGTGAACAGAAGGGTTGGAGCCAGTCTGATTTCGCACGTGCGTGCAATAAAGACCGACAAGCGATTGAAAAGCTTGAAAACGGAAAAGTAAATCCTACACTTTATACTTTGCTGGAATTAGCGAATGCTTTGGAAATTTCTTTGGGGGAGTTGGTGGATGTGAAGTGATTTTGCTTCAAGATTTAAGTTGGCACGAGCGGGATGCGCGCGCTAGCGTGGGAATCAAAAAATTAATTAATATTATTGTATAAGTTATTTGAAAATTCTCGAATTGATTTAAGACTTTTTTCTAAAAGTTGTATTAAATCACACTGATAGTCTTTAAGTAAGAATGTTTTATTCTCTACTATTTCAAAATTGAATTGAGGCGTTACTAATCCTTTTTTAGTAATTTCAATAGTGTCATTGTTTATAACAAAATCATCAATTGGTTTATCATCTATATAATTACCTTTAAATGTTACTGCCCGAGCATCAGGAATATAAATGACTCCTGGTATATCAACTGTTATTTTCTTATGTACATCTATTTGATTTTCTATATTTAAGGCGTTATTATGCTTTGCTTCATTTGTTGCCTCACACATAATAACTAACCAGTTATCATTTAAAATATGTGGTTGTAAATCTTCTATAAACTTATAAATTTTTGGATTCTTTTTCTTTAAAGAAAGAAAATTTCGATTAATACTTTTTTTAAATTGGTCTTCAGTTTTACCATAAGGAAAGTATATTTTGGATTTTTTATTATAAACAGTATAATTGATATACTGCGCGCAATATTCAAGTGAACTTCTTAAGTTTTCTAATATATTTTTTACATCTACTTTAGAGATTGTTTCTGATTTTTTTATCTCTTCTATCTTATTAGAACAATGTTCTAATAACTCCTCTATATCTTTCTTTGTCATATTAATTTGGATTAAGTTTATAAATTATATTTAGTTTAAAATCGTTTCCACTTAATTTTGTTAATTATAATCATAGAGACCGATTAATAATTAAGTTCCAATATTTAGAAATTTTCTAAAATTGTCGAATATCTTTATGCATAATTAAAATAAAAATTGGAAGGAAAAATAAGAATTTGATTTAAGTTCTTTCATGGTTTTTATTAATTAGTTTCTCAAATATAATTAAAAATAATACAAAATAAAAACCGCTTTTTGGAAGTGGCTATGTTTTTATTTATTGCTCGAAATCAGGAGACTTTGCGAAACAGAGCATTGTTGGCTTTCCAAGCCTAATGAAACTTGTTATGGCAGTGCTTTTTTATTCAAAAGGAAATAATAATCTAGAAGATTTTCTTATCGGAAAAGTTTTTTCATCATATTTATCAGCTATTAATTTTACTTTCTTATATAATTTTTTATCTTTTATATAGCTATAAATCATTAGTATAAATAATAAGAGTATTAAGAGAGCTAATATACCACCCCCAATTAATCCCCAATACGATAAATTTTGTCTAAGTGTTTTTACATTCCCTGTAAGTCCAATTTTTTTATCGGATCCAATATTTTTAATGATTTCATTTTCATTATTATCAGTAAGTAATATTTCATTTAAACCATTAGCTTCAATTGATGAATAAAATTTTGTTGAGTCGCTTTTTATTTCATAAGAGACATTATAATTTGGAAATATAAACTGACCAGCAGAAAAGTAGAGACCTATACAAACTATTCCTAATAAATAAACACTTAAAAAAATCAATCCAAATTTTCCAATAGGCTTCGCAGGAAGTTCTTCCTTTTGTATTGATTTTAAGTTAGTAATTCTATGACTAAAACTAATATTACGAGATAAATGTCTTGTGATATCTATAGTTTCTGACTTTTCATTAATTTCAGTCTGTGGCTTATATTCGATTACTGAATCAAAAGTAAAAAATTCATTTTCTTTGAGAATATCCCAATGGAAAGTCAAATGACTTTCTGTGTGATTAAATGAAATATTAACGTCCATTGATTGGTCAATTATTTTTATTTTTTTCCATTCATAGTTTTCAGGTAATTTTACTTTAAGAGGTTGATGAATTATAGTTTTATCTATGTCTGTGTTACCTGAATTAAAAAACGTTCCTTTATAAATTAGTAAGTTTTCATCTATTTTTTTTCCTTTGTATTTTATTTCAACCTCTTCCAAATCTTTTACAACATTTTTAAATAGGGAAATGCAGCTATTCTCAAAAAAGAGCAAATTTGTAGTTGTTTTCTGATTATCAGTGAATTTGATGCCCCAATATCCAACTATTATTGTAGCGACAACTCCAAGAATCATATATATTAAATTTATATCCATATATTTTTTAATTATTGCAAACTTATATAAGCGAACAAACTTTGGTATATCCAGTTAAAATAGCTACATTGACGAAGGTTTGTTTCACTTTATCTATTTCAAAGATATTAAATAAATCATTAAAAATATTTTTTTACATATAATCTAATTCAAAAAACCGCTCTGAAAATCAGAACGGTTAGTATATTAAATTGTCTCGGTCGCAGACCGTATTACATCATTCCTGGCATTCCTCCGCCCATTGGCATGGCCGGTTCGTCTTTTTTCACTTCAGTGATCACACATTCTGTGGTTAATAACATTCCGGATACGGAAGCTGCGTTTTCAAGGGCAACTCTTGTTACTTTCGTAGGGTCGATGATTCCTGCTTCAAGCATGTTGACATACTCGTCGGTTTTTGCGTTGTACCCGAAGTCACCTTGTCCTTCTGCTACTTTCGCAACGATTACAGAACCTTCACCACCTGCGTTGGCAACGATTTGTCTCAATGGCTCTTCGATCGCTCTTTTCACGATTTTGATCCCTGTGCTTTCGTCAGAATTAATTCCTGTAAGGTTTTCCAAAGCAGCGATGGCTCTTACCAAAGCAACACCACCTCCTGCAACGATACCTTCTTCAACGGCAGCTCTTGTCGCGTGAAGGGCATCGTCAACTCTGTCTTTTTTCTCTTTCATTTCCACTTCAGAAGCAGCACCCACGTAAAGTACGGCAACCCCTCCGGCTAATTTAGCCAGTCTTTCCTGAAGCTTTTCTCTGTCGTAATCAGAAGTAGTGGTTTCCATCTGCGCTTTGATCTGGTTTACTCTACCTTTGATCTTGCTTTCTTCACCGCCACCGTTTACGATCGTTGTATTATCTTTATCGATAGAAACTTTTTCAGCAGTTCCCAGCATATCCAAAGATATGTTTTCCATTGTGAAACCTTGTTCTTCAGAGATTACCTGTCCGCCAGTTAAGATGGCGATATCTTCTAACATTGCTTTTCTTCTGTCCCCGAATCCAGGCGCTTTAACGGCAGCAATTTTAAGAGAACCTCTTAATTTGTTTACTACCAAAGTAGCCAATGCTTCACCTTCTACTTCTTCAGAGATGATCAATAGAGACTTACCTCCCTGAGCAATCGGCTCAAGAACAGGAAGCAATTCTTTCATGGAAGAGATTTTTTTCTCAACCAAAAGGATGTATGGATTTTCTAATTCAGCCAGCATTTTTTCAGGGTTGGTCACGAAATACGGCGACTGGTATCCTCTGTCGAACTGCATCCCTTCTACAACGTCTACCGTTGTATCGATTCCTTTCGCTTCTTCTACCGTGATCACTCCTTCTTTACCCACTTTTCCGAAAGCTTCAGCGATCAAAGCACCGATCGTTTCATCGTTATTCGCAGATACGGAAGCCACCTGCTTCACCATTTCCGTAGAATCACCAACAGTTTTAGACTGGGATTTAAGGTTTTCAACAACTGCTGTTACCGCTTTGTCGATTCCTCTTTTAAGATCCATCGGGTTAGCTCCTGCCGCTACGTTTTTAAGACCTTCTCTTACGATAGCCTGAGCCAAAACGGTAGCGGTAGTAGTACCATCACCCGCGATGTCATTGGTTTTGGAAGCCACTTCCTTCACCATCTGAGCACCCATGTTTTCAACTTTATCTTCAAGTTCGATTTCTTTTGCAACAGAAACCCCGTCCTTCGTTACATGAGGTGCCCCGAAAGATTTTTCGATCACCACATTTCTTCCTTTTGGTCCTAATGTTACTTTTACTGCATTAGCCAATGCATCAACCCCTCTTTTTAAAGCGTCTCTTGATTCAATATCGAATTTTATTTCTTTTGCCATATTGTTTAGCTTTTGGCGATTTGCTTTTAGCTTTTGGCTTTAGCAATTCGCGGTTTGTTTTTTAATAATTTGATTTTAATTTAATCTTAGTTTGTTTAAATTTTATATCAACATTAAGAATTTAAGAAAATAGTTCTACAGAAAGGATTTTTAAGGATTTTACCTTTGGTGAAATTAAGCAGGGCGCTTATATATCGAAGATATCCTTAACGGGCCTTTAAGATTTAATTATCTAAATTTCTTAATGTTTAAATTCAGAACAAAATCTTACCCGATGATGCCAAGTAAGTCTCCTTCTTTTACAATTAAATAATCTTTTCCTTCCAGCTTTAATTCAGATCCTGAATATTTTCCGTAAAGAACTTTGTCACCTACCTGAACAGTTGTAGGCTCATCTTTCTTACCAGGACCTACTGCCACTACGGTACCTTCCTGCGGCTTTTCTTTTGCGGTGTCCGGAATAATAATACCTGAAGCTGTTTTAGTTTCTGCAGCGATCGGCTCTATCAAAACTCTGTCTGCTAATGGTTTAAAGTTTACTGACATAATATATTTAATTTTTTAATTATTTCTGTCTTGTAACTCGCTAATTGTATGCCAAGAGAAGGAAAACAAAATTTTGGCAGACTAATTTTGAAGGAGCGGAAATTTTGGCAGAAAAATAAATTTTACTTCAAATGAAATATGTTTAAACAAATGTGATTTGTATTTGAAAATAAATTATATTTTTGCGATAAATTTATCAAAAACAGCTTTAAATGAAGAAAATTTTATTAATGGCGTCAATGACTCTTTGCGGCATGAGTATTTATGCTCAGACTACTGTCGAACCGGAATTTATTGGTGAGTGTATGTTATTAAAGCCCGACCAAAGTACGGTGCTTTTAGAAAAACATATGACACAGACGCGTTCAGCAATGAACGCAGGAATGGTGATCACAGGTTTCGGGAGTGTGAAATCTAAATTGCAAATTGAAGGTTGTTGTTCTGCTACAAAATTAAGAGCCGGTGATGATATCCAGTTTATTGTACGAGCGGTAGATAACAATACAGATCCAATGGCAATAATTAAAATTTTTGAATTCGATTCAAGCAAAAAATTCAGAAGGGCTGAACTGGCATCTGTAAATACGTTTGGAACTACAAAAACAAATAAACTGCACTATCTGAACTTTACAGGAAAGAAATATGGCCAAAACTCATATCTTATTACTTTAAAAGATAAGCCTCCCGGAGAATACGGGATTACGGTAACTAATCCGAATTCACTGGATGAGAAAAGTACCATCATAGCAACTTTTTCTATTCTTTAAAAACAAAAAAGAGGCTGTTCCCGATGTAAGAAACAGCCTCTTTTTATATTATGAGGATAAGTTTATTTCTTTCCTGCAGCCTGCATCGGGTTTACTTTTCCGTTGGAAGCACCTCTGGTATTTCCGCCTTCTTTCTGCTTGAATAATTCAAATTTGGAAACCTGGGCATTTCCACCATCGTTGCTCCAGAAATTGTTGGAAGTATCAATATCAGCCGTTTCTCTCATCGGGTCTAGCTGAATGGATTTTAATTTTTTGTCAAAATAAAACGTTTTGGATGCTTTCTGCTCGTTCATTCTCCAGATCTGCGCGGAAGATTTATCGGTAAGTTTTGTTCCGTCTTCAAAGGTAAATTCAAGGATAATGGGCATTACAAGTCCACCCTTATTCACAAAATCAATTTGGTAAGCGGTGATATTTTTAAACTTATCTTTTTCTTTTTGCGTTAACGGCTCGGTACCTTCTACTTTGAAGGTGTATTCCTTATTGTTGTCAACTTTTTCCTGACCTCTGTCGTAACGGTAATAGAAATCCTGGGCTTCCTTATCCTTTTCTACGTAGAACGTGATGTTTTTATCTTCTCTGTTTCTGATTTTTGAAATATCTTCAAAATCATTTACAGCAGGCTTGTCGACTTTATACTTTGTTTCTTTGGCTTCTCTGGCAGGCGTTTCCAGATTCGGAGTTGCAATGGTTACTTTGTCGATAGCAATATCCACAGGATCTGTTCCGTAGAACCAGCCTCTCCAGAACCAGTCCAGGTCTTCACCGCTTGCATCTTCCATTGTTCTGAAGAAATCTGCAGGTTCAGGATGCCTGAAAGCCCACCTTTTAGCATAGGTTTTAAAAGCTTTATCGAAAAGCTCTCTTCCCATGATGGTTTCGCGAAGAATGTTCAATCCGGTGGCTGGTTTTGAATAGGCATTCGGGCCAAACTGAATGATGTTTTCAGAATTTGACATGATGGGTTCCAATTGATCTTTCGGAAGTTTCATGTAATCCACAATGGTCCATGCCGGCCCTCTTTTGGACGGGAATTTATTGTCCCATCTTTCCTCGGTAAGATATTCTACAAAAGTATTCAGTCCCTCATCCATCCAGCTCCATTGTCTTTCGTCTGAGTTGATGATCATTGGGAAGAAGTTGTGACCCACCTCATGGATTACAACGCCCAGCATACCATTTTTAATCCCTTCCGAATACGTTCCGTCTTTTTCTGTTCTTCCATAGTTGAAACAGATCATTGGGTATTCCATACCGTTTGCAGCTTCCACGGACTGGGCAACCGGATACGGATAAGGAATCGTAAATTCCGAATATGTTTTAATGGTATGCGCTACTGCTTTGGTTGAATATTTTCTGTATAAATTATATGCTTCTTTCGGGTAAAAGCTCATTGCCATTACTTTATTGTTGTTTTCGGGAATAAGCACGCCCATTCCGTCCCATACAAATTTTCTGGAAGAAGTCCAGGCGAAATCTCTTACATCATTCGCCTCGAAGGTCCATGTTTTTCTTTGCTTCGAATGGTTTTTCTCTGCTTTTTTAGCTTCATCAAGCGTCACGATTTCTACAGGCTCTGCCGAGGTTTTGGATTTATTGTAACGGGCTAATTGTTCAGGTGTTAAAACCTGATCGTAGTTTTTACATTCTCCCGTTCCGCCAACGATATGATCTGCAGGAACATTCATGGAAACTTTAAAATTTCCGAAAACGAGCGCAAATTCTCCTCTTCCCGTAAACTGATGGTTTTGCCACCCGTGGAAATCGCTGTACACACACATTCTCGGGTACCACTGCGTCATGGTGTAAAGATCGTTGCCGTCTTCAGGAAAGTTTTCGTAACCACCACGGCCTCCCATTTTCATTCTGTTCGGGATGTTATAGTTCCAGTCTATTTTGAAAACCAGCTTTTCACCTTTTTTTAATACTTTTGGTAAATCAATACGCATCATGGTTTTGTTTACCGTATACTTTAAGGGGTTTCCTGAAGCATCCGTTACTTTTTCGAGATTTACGCCATATCCGTTATCAGAAACTGGCAGGTCGGTAGGGCGCAATTGCTGATCGTTTGAAGCTTTCGGAAGAGTGGAAGAGTATGGAAAGTCTGCTTTTTTTACACTTGATTGTTGATTTTCATCTAACTGAAGCCATATATAATCAAGATCATCCGGAGAATTGTTATAGTAGGTTATGGTTTCAGAGCCCTTGAGATTTCTCTTATCTTCATCAAGATAGGCGGTAATACTATAGTCGGCTCTGTTTTGCCAGTATCCATGACCAGGTGCTCCTGAAGCGGTTCTGTAAATATTGGGAGTGGGAAGGATGGTTCCGAGCTGTTCAAATTTATTTCCGTGGTTGCTCCCCGGATTATTCTGAATATTTTGTGCGGTGAAACCTGTATATGTGAATACAGAAAGAGAAAGTATGACAACTTTTAGTTTCATAACCGATTTTTTTTAAAAGATTTTCAAATATAGCAATAAGTAGATGAAAAACTGAAAATGTTTCAGCTTTAGAAAGGAATTCTTTCCAATGTCATTTTTAATGATAAAGCAAAGACCCCTGAAGATACGAAAAGCACCCAGTCTTTCTGATTAACTTTAAAAACTTTAAGTAGAATAAACAGGATAATTAGAATTCCGAAAACAATAGCAATCTGTCCCAGCTCCAGTCCGATATTAAAGCCTAATAAAGGGATGGCAATACTTTGGCTTTTGGCAATCATTACTCTTGCGGTATTCGCAAAACCCATTCCGTGGATGAGTCCGAAAATTAAAGCTAAATAATAATTGGCATTGTTTTGAGATTTCTTTTTATTTCTGAAGACAATATTATTCAGAGAAGTTAAAACAATCGTCAGCGGAATCAGAAATTCCACCCAATCCGAATTTATCCGGATAATATCAAAAGTGCTTAATGCTAATGTTATTGAATGGCCGATGGTAAAGGCGGTGATGAGAATCAAAATTTTCTTAAGATCATTAAACGAATATACTGCGATTAGTGCCAACACAAAAAGCTGATGATCGAGAGCATCCAAAGAAATAATATGTTCCCAGCCGAGGTTCAGATAGAATAAAAAATCCTGCATTTTTCCAATATTATTTTTGAAATGCGATGATACAAAATTTATTTTAACTTTGTGTAAAATTAAATGTTATGATTGTCAATATAGAACTGGATAATACGGCAGATTTTGCATTTATAAAAAAGCTTTTAGAAAATATAAAAGGAATTAAATCTGTTTCTGTAGAAGATAATGAAGAGTTTTATGAAGATGGAACCCCAAAATGGTTTATTGATAAATTGGCCGATTATGCAGACCGTCTGGAAGATAAGGATATGATATCGGAAGAAGAGTTTTTTAAATATGTTGATGAAGAAATATGCAGATTGAATTCTCAGAAATAGCAAACAAACTTTACGGGATCAAATTATATTTCTCGAAACGATTTGGAGTAATCGTGAAATTGTTATCTTGCTTCAAGATATCAGAAGGGTTTCCAATAATTTGAAAAATGGTCAATTCAATTTGTATCAAAAATATTCAAAAGATATCCGTTCAGCATTAATCGGCAAAAAGCACGTAAGAATGTTTTTCCGTCAAGAAAATGATACGCTAATCAAAGTCCTTCTCTTCTTCGATATGCGGCAGGATCCGCATAAAATACTTGATCTGCTACAATGAAAAAACTTCTTTTTTTATTTTCTGTTCTTCTTATTTTTTTCTCCTTTGTGAAGGCAAAACATCCGTATCATGTTGGTTCGGTAGAAATCAATTATAATCAGAAATCAAAAACTTTTGAAATTACAGGCCGTTTTTTCCTGGATGATCTTGAAAACGGATTAAATAATAAATACGGGAAATCGCTGCATTTTAACGATCCGAAATTTAAAAGTCAGCTTAATGAAGCATTAAAAAATTATTCCGCAGAATATTTTAAACTCAAAGGGAATAATAAATTTTTAAATGTTGGTTTTGTAGGTTATGAAGAGGACCATGAATCAGTAAATATTTATCTTGAGTCTGAAAAAATCGACAATCCTAAAAAAGTGGAGGCAGCGGTGAGTTTTCTTTATAATTTATTTGATGATCAGATCAATATTGTACACATTATCGTTAACGGAAACAGGAAAAGTGAAAAACTGACCTACCCAAACCGATATCTTTTTCAACAGTTTTAAAAATTAATTTTCCAGCTGTAAAAGAGCATTAATACCTTTTGCATGTTCCATGAGATCGGGAAAAAAATCATCATAACATTCCTGAAGGAAATTTTTATTTTTCAAAAAAGCATCGTGAACGGGAATATCTGTATCTAAATATTTTGCTTTGTTCAAAACGTTTCTCATGCTGTAACCGATATTTTTTTCAAAACGGTAATTATACAGCCAGTCACCTTCTTCCATTTTTTCAAGCATTCTTCTGAAATTTTCCGGAAGGAATTCATAATTTTCGTTTAGAATGCGATACACTTTTTGAGAGTGATTTTTCCAGCCCTCTAAGGAATTCAACTTTAAATCATTCGCTACAAAATAATCCATTGCTACATCTACAAATGCTCCAGCATATAATCTTACCAATGGAGCAAAGACTTTTTTAGCTTCATGAATTGCCGGATGAGCATCTGTAAAAGTGTCAATCGTGCGGTGCAAAGTAATTCCGTCCTGAATGTCTTTCGGGAAGGAAAAACGGTCTCTGTTGCGGATAAAATCTTCCAGAAACTGCCCGACAATCTGTCCGTCTGTAAAGGTAAGAAAAGAATGAGCGAGATAGTTCATGTTTTACTTTAAGGCTATATCATTTAATATCCTTCAAATAAAATTAAAATATTTGAAGGATATTAAGAGATAAAGATAAAATTTATTTGATAATAAACTTTTTGCTTTCTATAAAAGAGTTTTTATCATTATAAATGTTCAAAAAATAATCTCCGGGAGGAAGACCTTCCAGATTAATCTCTTTTTTATCTGTTGTTAAAACAATTTGACCTACAATATTTACAATCTTAAAAATATATTTTTCGTTATCTTTTGTTCTTATATTGAGTATATCTTTCGCAGGGTTTGGAAACAGGCTGAAATCTTTTTCATTGGCAGTTAATTCAGTAGTTGCTAAAGTAGAACTAGGTACAAAATTGGCAACAACACAGGCAAAGCGTGAAAAACCAAATGCTTCATTTGAGGGATTAGTGTTTCCTATTGCAATTCCTGTAGGCTCAGAGTTATAATTTACGACCGGATTTGCCCATCGGTTGATTCTTGCACAATTAAAACCTGAAGCTGAACATTCATCGTTATAAGCCATGATTGTTCTCCATCTTTGCGATGAAACACTTGATGTTCCTAATGTGATAGCTGTACGGTTGACATATCCGTGATGATGACTGCAAGGGTTGGTATTAGTATCTACATACCAATCATGATTTAACCCCATATTATGTCCCATCTCATGTGCCATTGAATAATTTGAAACAACGCAACTGAAAACAGTAGCTGAAAAAGCTGCATTTGCAGAATAATTTCCGGGATTTGAATTTAAATATCCTAAACCACAGGTATTTGTAGGAGTAGAAGTAACTAAGGCACAAATATCTGCTCCATACATCGTTCTTAACGAGTGAACATTATCCATGAAACCATCTCCGTTATTGGCGAATCTTGGTAAATCTGTTGAAAGACTTCCGGACTCTGTATAATCAATGGCTCCCGAGTAAACTAAATTGATCGTGACATTGGAAACACCCGAATTTTGCAAGGCAGTATTAAAATTTGTAATTGCTGTTGCAATAAATGAGTTGCTTTGAGCGGCTCCTCCCCAAGCTGTTTGTGCAGCGTCAGTGTAAACTGCCAAGACATCAATCCTCGATACAGGACAAACAGGTGTTGTATCAAGGCAAACATTAGAATTTATTTTTCCGGAAACAGATGGTGTATTAATTAGGTAATCATCTTTGGCATCCTGATTGATCATTTTTTCACTGCTTACTTCTGATACAGCGAAAACATTGGATTCTGTTTGATGAAAAATTACTTTTTCTCCGGTAACCGAAGAATACATTCCTGTAATAATATTTTCATATTTTGAAAAAACTAGTTCAGACTCGGGTTCGTTTTCTATAGTGTAAACATACGATTGTGCTTTATTGCTATAATTGTAAATCCGTCTGAATTTTGCGGCAATCTCTCTATCTGTAGGTAAAATAATTTGCAGGTCAGAATTTAAATCAAAAGAAGCCTGCAAATAGTATTTTGTAAAAAGATAGGTGGAGGCAAGGTCTTTATTAACTTTCTGTTCGGGAATCAGGTTGTTTTCACTTATCTTATTTTGAAATAATTTATTCTGTGAAAAAACAATAATGCTGAAGAAAAGAATTACGAAACTGATTTTTTTTCTCATAGTGTTTTTAATTTAAAAAGTTATGTTTTTATATACAAATGTAATCATTTCAAAATATATTTTTATTAAAATAATCGTTCGTGAAAATCCTCAATTTTGCTGACTTCCTCTATTTTAATTCCGAATTTTCGTTTGGGTAATTTATTTAGATTAGAGATAAAAATTTTCTCATAACCCAGTTTTTCTGCTTCTGTAATCCGCTGTTCTGCCTGAGCAATTGGGCGAATTTCTCCGCTTAATCCAATTTCACCTGCAAAACAATAATGTTCGGAAATGGCAATATCTTCATTAGAGGAAAGAATAGAGGCGACAACCGCTAGATCCAAGGCCGGGTCGTCGGTTTTTATACCTCCGGTAATATTTAAAAAAACATCTTTAGCACCCAATTGGAAACCAGCTCTTTTTTCAAGAACGGCGAGAAGCATATTTAATCTTTTGGCGTCAAAACCGGTAGAACTTCTCTGCGGGGTTCCGTAAACTGCCGTACTTACCAGCGCCTGAATTTCCAACAGCATCGGTCGGTTTCCTTCCAACGTTACGGCAACGGAGTTCCCGGAAAGTTCTTCGAATTTTTTGGTAATCAGGATTTCAGAAGGATTTTTAATTTCTTTTAATCCCTGGGAAATCATTTCATAAATTCCAATCTCGGAAGTGGATCCGAAACGGTTTTTATTGGCTCTCAATAATCTAAAAAGATGATTTCTGTCGCCGTCAAAATTTAAAACGACATCTACCATGTGTTCCAGAACTTTTGGCCCTGCAATTTGTCCGTCTTTGGTAATATGACCTACTAAAAATACCGGAACATTATTTTCTTTAGCATATTTAATAATTTCATTCGAGCATTCCCGGATCTGGGAAACGGTTCCGGGAGAGCTTTCAATTAATTGAGACTGAAGGGTCTGAATAGAATCGATAATAACGAAATCCGGCTCCAGCTTTTTGGCTTCGTGAAGGATTTTTTCAAGATTGGTTTCTGTGAAAAGGAAACAGTTGGGATTCTGAATATCCGTTAAACGGTCGGCTCTCATTTTTATCTGGGACGCACTTTCTTCACCGGAAACATAGAAGATTTTTTTCTTCATTTTTAAAGCCAGCTGGAGAAGCAAAGTTGATTTACCGATTCCCGGCTCTCCTCCAATAAGGGTTACGGATCCTAAAACAATTCCGCCGCCGAGGACACGGTTAAGCTCTTCGGAAGGTGTTTTAATTCTTGGTTCTTCACTAGTTTCAACTTCGATGATGTTAATGACGTGCTGTTTTGATTTTGAAAACGGAGGTGTTTTTGATGAGGTTTTTTCTACCACTTCTTCCACCAGGGTATTCCATTGTCCGCAGTTTTTGCATTGTCCCATCCATTGGGAATATTGTGTTCCGCAATTCTGACAGAAATATGCTGTTTTAAGTTTTGCCATACTGCGAAGTTCAAAATTTTTTTTGAATTTTTCTTTCGAATTTTAGTTAATTTTCAGGCATGAAAAATATTTTTTTGAGTTTGATGGTTTTTGTGGTGATGTCACTTTTACATGCACAATTTACTGATTGGGCTGTAAGGCACCTTCGTCTTCCAGGAGGAGATTACGGAATGTACTCACTATTTATTCTTGTTTTCTGTTCTGTTATTACAGCAATTGGTTTGGTAACGGTGATTATTTTCAGGAGACATTTTGATTCAATTCTGCGGATTGCAATCTTGTTTGAAATTATTTATTTATTATTTTTAATGATCTCAGGAGATAATCCGTTTGCGTATTTTTCAAATTCAAATAATGAAAATCTTTTGAAGATTTTAATGTATGGAATTGGATTGATCATTTTATCTATTATGTATCTCATTCATCTACTTTATTCAAAATTAATTTTAAAAAAAATCTAAAAACTAACATAGATCAATGGTGGTTTATAATAACAGGCCTACCTTTGCTCCATAATTTTAATAAAAATCTAATGAAAAAGGTATTTTTAACTTTTGTATTTGCACTTTTAAGTGTTGTGGGCTTTGCACAGACCGGATGGCAGGTAGATCCTATGCATTCGTCCGTTAATTTTAATATCAAACACATGGGAATCAGCTTTGTGCAGGGAAGGTTTGACAAGTTTGACGGTAAGGCTGTTACTAAAGGGAACACCCTTGATAATGCAGAACTTAGCTTTAATGTCAATGTAGCTTCTGTCAATACCGGTGTAGAGATGAGAGATAATCACCTGAAAAGTGCAGATTTCTTCGATGCTGAAAAATTTCCTGCCATGACTTTTGTAACAAGCTCGGTTGTTAAAGAAAAGAACAATTCTTATGTGGTTAAAGGTAAGCTGACAATAAAAGATGTTACCAAAGAAATCAGTGTTCCTGTTACTTTCGGTGGGGTTACCAAAAACCAGCAGGGTAAAGAAGTGATGGGTTTCCAGGCATCATTTAAAGTAAACCGTTTGGATTACAATATTAAATATGATCCTACGGGAGCCGGTGTAGCAAAAGACGTTGACGTGAACTTATATTTTGAAATGGTGAAGCAATAATTTTCATATATAAATTTGGTTTAGAGAAAAGGTTTTCAGTTTTTGGAAACCTTTTTTATTTATTTCCTGCGAGCAGATCAAGATAGGTGGTTTCTAAATTGATATATTCATCTTTCCAATCCTGAGCGGTTTTCTCCATTTTTTCAAACCTAAAATTTAAAACTTCAATTTCTTCGAGATAGTCTGCCGTATTTCTATCTTCAATGTGGTCGAAATATTCAGCATACCAAACATTAAGAAGCTGATTTGAAATTTCGATGTACAGTTGTTCTCCAATCAAGCTTTTAAAAATCATATGATAGTTTAGGACATTTTCTTTAAAATAAATAGAAATACATTCGTAATGATCATGATGACGTTCTGTAAAATAAATATTAAAGCGATTATTTTTCCAAATTGGTAAATTGTCAAATTTTAATAATAACCCGTTTTCAGGTATCAGTTCTACATATTTCAGATAAACTAATTGATTGATAGTTTCCATTGTAAAATTTTATCTTCTCTAAAAATACACATTCAAATTTTAATACAAAATTGCTTTGTATTTCTTTTTCCCCTAACTTTGCACAAACCTAATCTAATGAGTAAAAAGAATACAAAGTACATCTTTGTGACAGGAGGTGTAACTTCATCTTTGGGAAAGGGAATCGTTTCAGCTTCTCTGGGCCTTCTTCTAAAATCACGTGGCTTCAACGTAACCATTCAAAAGCTTGATCCTTATATCAATATCGACCCGGGAACTTTGAATCCTTATGAACACGGAGAATGCTATGTAACCGAAGATGGTGCGGAGACGGATCTGGATTTAGGTCACTATGAGCGTTACCTTGATGCTCCTACTTCTCAAAACAACAACGTTACTACCGGAAAAATTTATCAGACAGTCATTGAAAAGGAAAGAAAAGGAGATTTTCTCGGAAAAACAGTTCAGGTAATTCCTCATATTACCAACGAAATCAAAAGAAGAATTAAAATTTTATCCAAACAGAACTACGATATCATCATTACGGAAATCGGAGGAACGGTAGGAGATATTGAATCTTTACCTTACATTGAAACCGTTCGTCAGTTGAAGTGGGAGTTGGGTGAGAAAAATTCTATGGTCATTCATTTGACATTATTGCCATATCTTGCTTCCAGTGGTGAATTAAAAACAAAACCTTCGCAGCATTCTGTTCGTCAATTAATGGAGAGCGGAATTATGGCGGATGTTCTTGTTTGCCGTACCGAACATAAGATACCAAAAGATCAGAGAGCGAAGCTTGCGCAGTTCTGTAACGTTCCTTTGGATAATGTGATCGAATGTAAAGATTTGGAAACGATCTACGAAGTTCCGATGTATCTTCAGAAACAAAACTTTGACGATGTGGTTCTTAAAGAATTAGATCTGAAAAGCGATAAAGAAGCGGATCTTAAAGACTGGAAATCGTTCCTGAAAAAATTCCAGAATCCTAAAAAATCAGTTGAAATTGCATTGGTTGGAAAATACGTTTCTCTTCAGGATTCCTATATTTCCATTGCAGAAGCTTTCAAACATGCTGGAGCGGATTTGGAAACGGAAGTGAAGATCAGATGGGTATACAGCGGAGATTTAACACAGGAAAATATCAAAGAAACATTAGCCGGTGTTTGTGGAATTCTTGTTGCGCCAGGCTTCGGTGATAGAGGAATTGAAGGAAAGGTTCTTACCGCTCAGTATGCAAGAGAAAATAAAGTTCCGATGCTGGGAATCTGTCTGGGAATGCAGATTATGACCGTTGAATTTGCCAGAAATGTTTTAGGATATACAAAAGCCAACTCCATGGAATTTGATACTTCCACGGAACATCCTGTGATTTCATTAATGGAAGAACAGAAAAATGTAGTAGACAAAGGCGGAACCATGCGCTTGGGAGCCTGGAAATGTGCCTTGAAAAACGGCTCTAAGCTAAATGACATCTACGGAGCTAAAAACATCACGGAAAGACACCGCCACAGATATGAATTTAACAGTGATTACATCGGTGAATTCGAGAAAAACGGCTTCCTGGCAACGGGTACAAATCCTGAAACAGGATTGGTTGAGGCGCTTGAAATGCCGGGCCATCCTTTCTATGTAGGCGTACAATATCACCCGGAATACAAAAGTACGGTCGCAACGCCGCACCCTTTGTTCAGGGCTTTCATTAAAGCTTGTGCATCAAAATAAGATCAATCTTAAGATTTAAAATAAAGTAATTCATAAATTACAAACGTTATCTATAAACTCAGACTGATTATTCTCAGCCTGAGTTTATTATATAGTAACACAGTATTGTATAGAGTTTTGATAAAAAAACAGTATTTTTGTCGACTCGAAAATGTATGTCATTTTGATATGCATTAAAATTTAAACAGGTAAAAATTTAATTAAAATAAAATGCAACAGAACAACGGACTCGATAAAAGTCAGATTATCAGTTTTGCGGTTTTATGTTTGGTGCTTTTCGGTTTTATGTTTTATTTTCAGAATAAACAATCCCAGGAAGAACAGATAAAGGCTGAACAAAAAAAAACCGAGCAGGTAAAAAATGCCGTAAAACCATCTCAGGCAAACAATATCAATCCTAATGTAACTCCTAATGCTATTCAGACAGCCAATATTTCCAATAAAGAGCTGAAGGTGGAATTCAACAGTCTTGGAGGGCAGGTTTCAAAAGTGGAGCTTGCGGAGTATAAAGCATACGATCATAAAACAGATAAAGCAGACCTTCCGCTTTACCTGATCACAAAAAATAACTCGAATTACGGTTTTCAGTTCAAAGACAAAACAGGAAAAGTAATCAATACAAAAGATCTTGTATTTTCTCCTACGGTCAACGGAAATGCTGTAACGATGACGGCTAACTACAACGGTGCTGTTATTCAGTTTATTTATACTTTACTTCCGAAATATACGCTTGATTTTAAAGTAAGAACGCAGGGGCTTGCAAAAATTACTTCGGATAACAAAGCAGATTTTATCTGGGACTACAATGTAAGAAATCTTGAAAAAGGTAGAACCCAGGAACAGTCTCACTCGGAATTCTCCTACGCTTTTAATAATTATAAAAATTATGATTATGACGGAAGGACAACAATGGAAGAAGATAAAGAGACCCTGAACTGGATTGGTGTAAAACAGCAGTTCTTTGCTTCTGTAATTGAATCTAAAACAGGATTTACCCAGAGTAAAGGAAATCAGGAAACAATTGAAGAAGGAGAATATCTTAAAAAACTGAACTATGAAGGTTTTGTACAGATGACGGGAAGTGAGCTTAACCAGGATTTTACATGGTATTTTATGCCATTGGATTTACCTTTATTGAAGTCTTATGATAAAAACTTTGACGAGATTCTTCCGCTGGGCTGGTCTTTCATTGGTGCGATGAACCGCTATTTCTTCATTCCGATGTATAATATCATTGCTGACTGGGGACTTACAGCAGGATGGGTAATTTTCCTGATGACGATTATTGTTAAATTGATCTTGTCTCCAATCATGTACAAGCAGCACAAGCTGAGTGCCATGATGAGAGTAATTCGTCCGGAAATCGATGAGGTGAATGCAAAACTGAAAGATGCAGACCCGATGAAGAAACAGCAGGCTACGATGGAAGTCTATCGTAAAGCCGGAGTTAATCAAATGGCGGGATGTTTGCCGGCGTTGGTTCAGATTCCTATTTTCTACGCGTTATTTCGATTTTTCCCGAATTTTATTGATTTGAGAGGACAGGGATTCTGGTTTGCGAAAGATTTAACGGCTTATGATGATTTGATTAAATTGCCATTTAAAATTCCGTTCCTGGGAGATCACCTGAGTATTTTCGCTATTGCATGTACGATTGTAATTTTAATATATACGATCATGACTTCAGGGAATATGCAGCAGCCTCAACAGGAAGGTATGCCGAATATGAAAGTATTAATGTATATTTTCCCGGTTACCTTTTTATTCTTCCTGAATACTTCTGCATCCGGTCTTTCTTGGTATTATTTTGTATCGAATGCTATTAACATTTTAATTATCCTGGTGATTAAATATGTTATCCTGGATGAGAAAAAAATCCATGCGCAGATTCAGGCTAATAAAGAAAAGCCGAAAGCTGAAGGAAAGTTTCAGAAGCGAATGAGAGAAATGATGGAAAAAGCTCAGGAACAGCAAAGATATCAGGAGCAGCAAAAAAATAAAAAGAAATAATTCAATAAACTAAAAAAGAGAGGCAATTGCTTCTCTTTTTTTATTTAATAAATTTAATCAACACTCGTCTTGAATGCTGTAATCCAAACGGAATGATCTTCTGTGATACTTTGTTGGCCCGAACTTTATTAATGCTTCCTGATGTTTTTTGGTGGCATATCCGAAATTCGTATCCCATCCGTATTCCGGATGTTCATGGTGAAGTTCCATCATTAATTTATCTCTGTAATTTTTCGCTAAAATAGAAGCCGCAGCAATAGATAAAACCTTCGAATCGCCTTTTACAATACATTGATGGGGAATAAAATTGTAGGGATGAAACCTGTTCCCGTCCACAAGAATAAGTTCAGGACGTATGGTGAGCTTATCCAAAGCCTGATGCATTGCGTGGATGCTTGCATTAAGGATGTTGTGTTCATCTATAAATCCGGCAGGAAGTTCTGCAATCGCATAATCTTTCACATTGTCTTTGATGTACTGATCAAGATCCATTCTTGTCTTAAAATTCAGTTTTTTGGAATCATTTACCATGTTTTGGTTAAAATTTTCATCCAAAACAACCGCTGCTGCTACCACCGGACCACTTAAACAGCCTCGTCCTACCTCATCGCACCCTGCTTCAACGTAAAAAATTGACCATTTTTTAAGTAAATCCATATTATTATAGAACTAAAATCGTAAAACTAAGCAAATTTAAATATTTTTAACAAAACACTTGGCTGCCTTTAGAAAGTTTTTCATATTTGCACGAACAAAAAAGAATAATCAAATTAAATATGAAGAAATTAACTACGAGTGTTTTAGCTGTAGTTCTTACATCGTCGTTTGCGATGTTGAGTGCTCAGGATTCTTTAAAAACTCAGGATATTCGTGAAGTTGTTGTTACAGGAGCTTTAGGTTTGAAAAAAAGACAAGATGCAATTACTTCTACCAATCAGGTGGTAAATAATGCTGAAATTACGCAGGCTAATAACCCTAACGCTGTTCAGTCTTTAGCAGGTAAGGTTTCCGGTTTACAAATTAACACCACAAATAATTCAGTAAACTCCTCTACGAGAGTAGTCTTGAGAGGCCCAAGATCCATTTCCGGAAACAATCAGGCGTTGGTTGTTATTGACGGGGTAATCTCTACATTAGACATTCTACAAAATATACCGCCTGAAATTATTGATAACATGAACATTATCAAAGGAATGCAGGGAGCTGCGTTATATGGTGAAAGAGGAAGTAACGGGGTTATTGTAGTGACAACCAAAAGAGGAACCAAATCTGAGAAATTACAGTTTAATCTTACCAGTTCCATAGACTTTTCAAGTGTTTTCAAACTGCCGATCAGACAAAAAATTTATGGGCAGGGATATCCAGGCGATACTTTTGATACTACGGATTATGGCGGTGCCAACTGGACGCCTTATGAAAATACAAACTGGGGACCATCTTATTCAACTGTTTTAGGAGGACAATCATTACTTGTAGGGATGCCTCAGGCTGACAATTCCTGGTTTAGAGAAACATTTGATTATAAAAAAGACGGAATATCTAAATTCTTTAAAACTGGAGTTTTAATTCAAAACGGATTGTCTGTAACAGCAGGCGGATCAGATTCTTATGTTTTCTTGTCTGTAAACAGAGCTGAAAATGATTTCGTTGTTGATAGAGATAATCTGAAAAGAAATAATTTTATCTTTAAAGCAGGAAAGCAATTAGGTAAATTCAGAATTGACGGGAACGTAAATTATCTGGACAGAAGAATATCCAACACAAATTCTAACCTGTATGGCCAGTTGCTTCAGACTCCTACGAATGTTGATATAAGACAATTCAGAAACTCACTTCCGGATGCCAGTTACAGTATTTATACTGTTAACCCTTACTGGACTATTGATAATGACAGAACTGATGTTAAAGACAGAACCTTTACAGGATTGATCAATATGGAGTATAAATTGAATGACCATATCTCATTTACGTATTCCGGAACAGCAGTTTCAGGATCAAGTGTTGAGGAAAGTCATTTGAATGCTTTTGCTTTCGACAGAGTATATGATGGTACAAATACTCCTATTGACGGGACTTCGCCTGTGGATTACGGACTTGATCCTATTGTATCCAATTATTATAAAACCGTTGCTTCAAGCTTCAGATATTATGGCGACTTAATGGCGAATTTTGATTATAGTCTAACGGATGATCTTGGTTTGAAATTCAACGTAGGACACAATATTCAGGATGCTTCAAGCTCTACAACACAGGTTGGTGGTGAAAACTTGAAAATTCCGGGATGGTATCATATTAATAACGTATTGCAGCCTGATCAGTTTTATAATCTTAACAATAATAATACAAGGCAAAGATCTTTTGCATGGTTTGCCAATTTAGATCTGGATTATAAAGATTTCCTATTTTTCAACTCTACATTCAGATATGAAAAAAGTTCTTTAACCAGTGTAAACCCGGTAACTGTTGAAGGTGTTCAGCTGCCATTCAGTAACAAAGGTTATCCGTATTATTCATTCGGAGCTTCATTTGTTCCTACCAAAGCCTTTGCAAGTATTAAAGGAGATGTGCTTAATTATGCGAAAGTAAGTGTAAACTACAGTAGAGTAGGGAACAGTTCTACAATTAGTCTATATGGCTTAGATAGAGTGGGAGCATTTCCCGTAGGATATCCGTTTGGTTCGCTTTCATCTTATTTGCCTACAACTACAATTTTTGCACAGGATATTGAACCGGAATTCTATTATTCAAAAGAAGCATCTTTACAGTTAGGGTTCTTCAGAGACAGAATTACGTTAGATGCATCTGTATTCAGAAATGATAACAAAAACTTTATTACAACGATTACTACTTCTTCTGCTTCTGGTATTACCAATTTCCAGGATAATATCGGAAACAGCAGAAACCAGGGATATGAAATAGATCTTGGCTTCACTCCGTTTAAAACCAAAGATTTTGAATGGAAAGTGAGAGGGTCATATTCAACATATGATACGGAAATCCTATCATTAGCAGATGGTGCAGATGAAGTAGCTTTGTATAATTCTACTACTACCAATGTTGGGATATTTGCTGTTAAAGGTGAAAACTTTCCGGTAATTAAAGGAACAAGATATCAGAGAGATCCTAATGGAAATATCATCGTAAATGCAAACGGAAATCCTTTGTCTACAACAAATTTTGAAGTTCTTGGGAAAGTAAATCCGGATTATATCTTAGGATTTAATACCTCATTCAAATTCAAAGGAATTACTTTGAGCGCAACTGCAGATTACAGAACAGGAAACAGTTTTGTATCACTGGCGAAAACAAGTTTAGGTACTACGGGTTCATTAGAGAAAACTGCTGATTTTGACAGGTCTCAGGGATACGTAATTCCAAATTCCGTACAGTTGGTAAACGGGCAATATGTTGCCAATACTACGCCGGTAGGAAATGATCCAAGTTACTTCGGAGTAATGAACTATTTTACCACAGCTGCTTACACATCTGTAGGGGAAGAATTCGTAGTAGATGGTACTGCTTTAAAAGTAAGAGAAATTGCGCTAAGCTATGATTTACCAAAATCAATTTTACAAAATACTTTCGTAAATTCTTTAACTATAGGTGTTTACGCAAGAAATCCATTCTTTATTTATGCTAAAGATAACAGAAACTTTAACGATCCGGAAACGGCCAATACTACAGGTAATGCTGCTGGGGTTGCTGTTACAGGTCAATATCCAAGCATGAGAACTTTTGGTTTCAACTTTAATGTAACTTTTTAATAGACAAAAATGAAAAATAATAAATTTTTAATAACAATTTTAGCTGCAACTTTAAGCCTAAGTGCTGTATCTTGTAGTAATGAGTATTTGGATGTGAATGACAATCCAAATGCAATTCAGGCAGAAGAAATCACTCCGGAACTGATGCTTCCGGGTGCAATTACTACTGCTTACAGAACACAGGCCGGAACAATGATGCAGTTTGGTAATCTTATGATGAACAGCTGGGCTGGTAACTCATATACAATTGCAGGTCCTTATTCGAGAGAGTTCAGTTTATCCAGTGTGGATAATACTTTTTACAGAGGAATTTGGGAAGGTTTGTATCCCAGAATTGCCAACTTCGACCAAATGGAGAGGTTTAAGAATTCAAATCATGAGCAGGATTATTATATTGCCATTGCTAAAATTATGAAGGCATATTATATGCAGTATATTGTTGATCTGTATGGTGATGCTCCTTACAGTGAAGCCTTCCTGGGGCAACAGAACACCACTCCTAAATATGATAATGATACGGATATATATAAAAGCTTAATATCTAAGCTGGAAGAGGCCAATACATTAATTGATAATGCTCAAAGCTCAACGGATTTTCATCCTTTAGAACCATCTTCTGATGTTGTTTTTAGTGGTGATATGGATAAGTGGAAAGCACTTTCAAACACCATTAAACTGAGATTATTGATTAGAATGTCTAAAGTAACCGGTGATCTGGCGACGTATAGAAATACAAAACTGCAGAGTTTATCCAATGCGACATTCATCGACGAGGAAGTAACGGTTAATCCTGGATATTCTTCAGCAAGTGATGACAAAATGAATCCTTTTATTTTAAACTGGGCTAGAAATGCTTCAGGCCAACAAGTATCAAATTACGCCGTGGTAGTTGTTTCTGAGCATATGGCTAATTCATTAGAAGGAAATGTCATATTAAATGACAGCAATTATAGTAAGTTTACAGGGCTTAAAGATCCAAGAAGGTCAAGATTATTTACCAATGTTGCTTCTGTTGATGCAAGTGGTAATCCATTTACCGGGTTAAAAGGTGTGCGACAAGGAAACGTTCCCGGTCAGCCTGGAGTACCTGTAAACAATGTGAATACTTCAAAATTAGGTACAGGTAACTTTTCTGGAGCAACTGCCATTTCGACTTGGGGTGATGTAATTGCAGCTAACAATGCAAGAGGTGGTGTTCTTTTTTCAAGAGCTGAAAGTAATTTGCTACAGGCAGAGGCAGCATTGAGATGGCCTGCAATTTTTAGTACGATCAACGCATCTGCCAAATTTGCTACAGCTATAACGGCAAACGGTGCCTGGTTGGGAGCTAATGCTACACAGGTTTCCAGTTATGTCACAGCAGCTAATGCGAGACCAGGTTTGGGATGGACTGGTTCGGATACGCAAAAAATTGAAGCTATTATGACCCAGAAATGGATTGCGTTGACCAATATTAACCCTACTGAAATGTTTATTGAATACAATCGTACAGGTTATCCGTTTACGCCAATGGCTACAACAGCACAGTTTCCTAATAAACCTTACAGACTGGTGTATCCAAACTCTGAATATGCCGCCAATTCAGCGAATGTTCCAAATATTTCGAGTGCGCAGGTTTTTGTGAAAAATCAGTTTACTCCTTTCTGGAATCAAAACTAAATACGTTTATTTATAAAATTTAAAAGCCGCTGTTTACAGTGGCTTTTTTTTGATTCTAAATGTTAAAATTCAGAAAATTTATAAAACAATTGATATGCAGTACATTGCATTTCGTATTTTCGTATTTCTGCTATTGGTGATATATTATGTTGTAACCTATTGTTTATCACCTATTATGGATATTTTTTTTACAATAAATGGATATAGAAAATAACAATTACAAAAAATTGGTATTTATGTAAATTTTATTTCAATGAATTAATTAGTTTTTGTTAAAAATTAATTAATTAACTAAAATATATAAATAATTAAATGATATTATTCGTATTTTTTTAAAAATCAATAATTTTTGTCTGTTTTCTTTTGCTGTTTTAAGAAAGTTTTTAAACTTTGTTTAGCAAAATTTAATTAGATATGAAGAAACTAACAATGGGTGTACTTGCATCCGTACTGTCATCGTCATTTGCTATTGCACAGGTACAGCAAAAAAATGATACAGTAAGGACGCAAGACATCGAAGGTGTGGTGGTGACCGCATTTGGAATTAAAAGAGAAAAAAAATCTTTGGGTTACGCTACTCAGGAAGTCAAAGGTGACGATGTCAACAAAAATCCAACCCCCAATTTTTTAAATAACTTATCTGGACAGGTGGCGGGTATGGATATCAAACAAAGTACCAACTTTGGAGGTTCCATTAATGTGGTTTTAAGAGGTTTTAAATCTTTTTCAGGAACCAACCAGCCGCTGTTTGTTGTTGACGGTGTTCCGATTATCAATAACAACATCAATACATCCAGCCAGACTACCGGCCGATACGGTGTCGATTATGGAAATGCAGCATCGGATATTAACCCGAATGATATAGAAACAATCAACGTGCTGAAAGGAGCGGCAGCAGCAGCGCTCTATGGCTCACGGGCAGCAAACGGAGCGATTATCATTACCACCAAAAAAGGTAAGAAAAATCAAAAGGGAATTGGCGTAGAATATTCAAGCTCTATTACCATTTCTTCCATTGATAAAAAAACTTTCCCGGAATACCAGACTGAATACGGACAAGGATATTTTGGAGAGGATGAATGGGGGAGTTATAACGGAGGACTGCTTGCAGGGTTTGGCAGTGATGCATCTTACGGACCAAAATATGATCCCAATCTGTTAGTATATCAATATGATTCATTCATTCCGGGTTCTCCTAACTATGGAAAAGCAACACCGTGGACGATGGCTAAAAACGGTCCGATCACTTTCTTTAAAAACGGTACGAACTTTACAAACAGTGTTTCCTTGAGCGGGGCAAACGATGTATCAACTTACAGAATCAACTACACCAATCTTGATGCTACAGATATACTGCCAAACAGTTCATTAATAAAAAATAGTTTCGGAGGTAATGCATCGTATAAAATCACAGATAAGTTAACGGCTTCATTGTACGCCAACTATATTACACAGAGAACAAAAGGTAGAAATGATACCGGGTATAACGGGAACGTAATGAGTGGTTTCAGACAATGGTGGCCTACCAATGTTGATATTAAACAGCAGCAGGATTTATACAATATTGCAGAGCAAAACTATACATGGAATATTACCAGTCCTACTAATCTTGCACCTCAATACTGGGACAATCTTTATTTCCAACGGTATAAAAATTATCAGACTGATAACAGAGATCGATTCAGCGGAAATGTTTCTTTAAGCTATGATGTATCTGATGAACTAAACTTTTTAGTAAGATTAAGCAATGATAGCTATAGCATGACTACGGAGGAAAGAAAATCTAACGGTTCTGTACCGAATATTTTCGGACTTAACATTAATACGGCACAGCCTTCCGGGTATAATTTAGGAAATTACAGATTTTCAGAAAGAAATTATGATTTCATCGGAACGTATAAAAAAGATCTTACCGAGGATATTAACCTCAATGGAGTTTTAGGTGCAAATATCCGCTATAATGCAGCATATTCAGATATACATTCTACCGTAGGAGGATTAAGCGTGCCAAATTACTTTGATATCTCAAATTCAAAAGAAAGACCGCTTAATCAAACCAGCGATACAAGTAAGCAGGTGGTAGGAGTATTTGCACAGGCGAGTTTAGGTTTTAAAAATACGTATTATGTGGAAGGAACCATAAGAAGAGATCAGACAACTGCATTGTCAAAAGGCAATAATGTGTACTGGTATCCATCCGTTTCAGGAAGTGTGGTTCTTTCAAACTTAATCAAAGCGCCATGGCTTAGTTTTGCAAAAGCTCGTGCCAACTATGCTATTGTTGGGAATGATACCGATGCCAATCAGTTAATAGATACTTATTTAGCAGGCTCACCTTTCGGAAGCCAGCCTATCTATCAGTTTAACGGGGTGTTGAAAAATCCGGATCTGGTAGCAGAAAAGCTAAAGAGTATGGAATTTGGGCTTGAGACCTCATTCCTGAAAAACAGGATCGGATTCGATGCAACCTGGTATAAAAATGACTCTGAAAATCTGATTTCCAATGTGCTTGTTTCCTATGCTTCCGGAACGACATTACAGAAACAGAATATCGGGAATCTAAGAACTGAAGCTTTCGAGCTTTCATTGCGAGTAACGCCCATCAAATCTCAGGATTTCTCATGGAATTTGGTTGCAAACTGGTCAAACCCGAAAACGACGGTGACAGAATTGAAAAACGGAGTGGATAATCTGGCATTGCAGACCAATACTTCACAAGGGGGAGTTACCCTGAATGCGCCTCTGGGAGGATTATATGGAACGATCTACGGTTCTGATTTCATCTATGCTCCGGACGGACAAAGAGTGATTGATCCTGATACCGGTGCCTACCTGAAAACAACCACTACCAATAATGATTTGGGAAGTTACCAGGCAAAATGGTTCGGTGGATTAAGAAATACATTTAACTACAAAAATCTTTCTTTAAGCTTCCTGATTGATGTGAAAGAAGGGGGTAACGTATTTTCGCTAGATCAGTCTTACGGATATGGAACAGGTTTGTATCCAGATTCAGTGGGGCTGAATGATTTGGGAAATCCTGTAAGAAATACATTGGCCAATGGTGGAGGTGTAATCTTGGCAGGAGTTATTCCGGATCCTAATAATCCCGGACAGTATATTGCGAATAATGTAAGATTAGATAAGTCGTTATCAAGCCAGGTTTTGAATACAGATCCTCCGGCAGCAGCATTTGTGTATGATGCAAGTTATGTAAAGCTTAGAGAAGCATCCATCACTTACAATTTATCAAAAGAAGCGTTAGGTTCTAAATTTATACAGGGAATGTCATTCAGTATCATAGGAAGTAATCTTTGGATTATCCATAAGAATTTACCGTATGCTGATCCGGAAGCGGGATTGTCTTCAGGTAACCTTCAGGGATATCAGTCCGGAGTTATGCCTACCACAAGAAACTTCTCATTCAATGTAAAAATCAATTTCTAAAAAATGAAAAAATGAAAAAAATCATCATATCTTTATTATTAGGTACATTATTCATCAGTTGCGAATCTGATGATATAAATTTAGATCCTCACTCTGCATATACTACTATTCCTTCAAGTTTGGTAACAAATGCCCAGAAAGAGCTGAGTGATTATGTGAACACGCCCAGCGTTAATGAAAATAACTTTAGGCTTACTATGCAATACTGGCAGGAAACAACTTATGTGGAAGAAAGCAATTATAACTTCACCAACAGAAATGTTTCCAACCAGATTTACATTGATAATTATGTGAATGTACAAAATAGTTTAGTGCAGGCAAAAAAATTAATAAATGACTATCAGCCTGTACCCGCTGAGGCTCTTACATGGCCTACAACTAAAAAAAATCAGCTGGCCATTATAGATATTCTACAGGTATATAGTTACCAGTTGTTAGTAGATACATTTGGAAATATTCCTTATTCTCAGGCAAATCAGCTGGGTTCAAATGTCGCTCCCGTGTATGACGACGGAGCAGGAGTTTATGCTAATTTAATATCAAGACTTCAGCAGGATATAGCAAATCTTGATGTTACCGGAGGATTAGATTCGGAATCGGATAGTTTTTCTTCAGCAGATATTTATTATTCAGGAAATCTTGCAGCCTGGGAAAAGTTCGGTAATTCACTTCTGCTTAAATTAGGAATAGGTATTGCAGACGCAAATCCTACACTTGCTCAGCAAACAGCCACTACGGCTATTAACAACGGAGTTATGACTTCTTCTGCAGACAATTGTTTACTGCAATATCTTAGCGGATCACCCAATTATAGTCCGATTTACGAAAATGTAAAAGCAAATAACAGAAATGATTTCGTTGGCGGTAAAACATTGGTTGATTATATGAATACCAATAGCGATGCAAGAATAGCGAAATACTTTAAACCTGTAGGTTCTACAGGCAATTATATCGGACAGGCAATTGGTCTTCCTGCCTCATTTGCGAACTTTTCAGCTCCTGGAGATTTTGCTTATACTCCTACAACGCCGGGAATCCTTATGAGTTATACGGAAGTAGCATTCTATCTGGCAGAAGCCAGTGCACGCTGGGGTATCGGAGGAAGTGCTGCAACCAATTATGCTAATGCGATTACTTCATCCTTTACAGATTGGGGGGTAACATCAAGTGCGGCAGCTTACCTTGCAGCCCACCCTTATAATTCTTCAAACTGGAAGCAATCTATCGGAGAGCAGGCCTGGGTAGCTATGTATAATCAGCCTCTGGTTTCCTGGAATACATGGAGAAGACTTGATTTTCCTGCTCTTCAGCCAGCCGCAGCAGCAACAATCAGCAGTGTCCCTTTACGTATGACCTATCCGGCTAGTGAATACCAGACCAACGGTGGCAATGTAAGCGCGGCAGCTTCAGCCATCGGTGGAGATTTACTAACCACTAAAGTCTTCTGGGACAAGTTTTAATTGTAAGCACATTAGTTAACATTCATATTTAATCCGCCTTTCGGGGCGGTTTTTTTATTTCGTATATTTGCATTTGAGAATAAGAACGACAGGTTTTTTAAATAACAGATAATGAATATTAAAAATATAATAGAAGAAAAACTTCTGGAAATCATCCTCAATGTTTATCAACTGAAAGGAATTATGCTGGAAGTTCAGGAAAATAAAACAGAGTTTGAGGGAGATTTTACCATTGTTACTTTTCCTTTGGTAAAACAACTGAAAAAAAATCCGGAAACCATCGGGACAGAGCTGGGACAGGCTTTAACGGAACAAACCGAACTTCTGGAAAGTTTTAATGTTGTGAAAGGATTCCTGAATGTTAAGGTTAAAAATCAATTCTTTATTGATAATTTCAGCGCTTTAACGGAAAACTTTGATACCGTAGAAAAGAAGGATTCAACAGTAATGGTGGAATATTCATCACCGAATACCAATAAACCTCTTCACCTGGGACATATCAGAAATAATTTATTAGGTTTTTCTGTATCTCAGATTCTTGAAGAAGCCGGATATCATGTGATTAAAACCCAGATCATCAATGACAGAGGGATCCATATCTGCAAATCAATGCTGGCATGGGAAAAATTCGGAAACGGAGAGACACCGGATTCTACCGGCATAAAGGGTGATAAATTTGTAGGAAATTATTACGTTAAATTTGACCAGGAATATAAATTGCAAATTGCAGAGCTTCTGGCTCAGGGAATGTCCGAAGAGCAGGCTAAAAAAGAGGCCCCTTTAATGAAAGAAGCTCAACAGATGCTTCTCGATTGGGAAAACGGCGATGAGCATGTAAGAAATCTTTGGAATGAAATGAATTCATGGGTGTACAAAGGATTTGCCGATACCTATAAAAGACTGGGAGTAGATTTTGATCAGGTTCAGTATGAAAGCAATACCTATATCTTAGGAAAAGACCTGATTCAGGAAGGACTGGATAAAGGAGTCCTGTATCAGAAAGAGGACGGCTCTGTATGGTGCGATCTTACGGATGAAGGCCTTGATCAAAAATTATTACTACGTTCAGACGGCACATCAGTGTATATGACCCAGGATTTGGGTACGGCGGTGGAACGTTTTAAACAGAACGATATTCAGAAATTAATTTACACCGTTGGAAACGAGCAGGATTATCATTTCCAGGTATTGTTTAAAATCTTAGGAAAATTAGGATATTCGTGGGCAGATCAGCTGTACCATTTATCGTATGGAATGGTGGAGCTTCCGAACGGAAAAATGAAATCACGTGAAGGAACCGTTGTAGATGCAGATGATCTGATGCAGGAAATGCACAATATTGCAAAAACAGCAGCAGAAGAACTTGGGAAGCTTGAAACTTTAACAGCAGAGGAAAAAGCTGAAAACTACGAAAACGTAGGAATGGGTGCCTTAAAATATTTCATGCTCAAAGTGGATCCGAAGAAAAAAATGCTCTTCAATCCGGAAGAAAGTATTGATTTCAACGGAAATACAGGCCCTTTCATTCAGTATACTTTTGCCCGTATTCAATCTTTATTGGCTAAGGCTGATTTTGGATATAAAGCAGTGGATGGCGTGGTTTTAAATGAATATGAAAAGGCATTGGTTATGCAGCTGGCCAATTATAAAGTTGTCGTTCAGAAAGCGGCAGAGGTATTAAGCCCTGCGCTGATCGCCAATTATGTGTATGACCTGGTGAAAACCTACAACTCTTTCTACCAGAGCAATCCGATTATGAATCAGGAGGATGAAAATGTAAAACAGTTGAGATTAAATTTATCAGATCTTACGGCCAAAACCATAAAGAAATCCCTGAATCTTTTGGGAATCAATACGGTAAACAGAATGTAAACAACATGATTAATTTCATGTAATGTATAAAAAGATGCGCAGGTTCTGGATAAAACCTGCGCATCTTTCATTCAACTCCTGCGCGCCTTTTCATTCTAATGGAGTTACCTTACCATAAGCTCTGCCAGAAGTTCCTGAAAAGTGTCCTTCCTAGAGTTATACCTCGGGATGATTTTTCTCAATCTTACTTTCTTCATACAGTTTAGCATCACTCCATTTCGCATGTTTGGAAGGAATGATCTTGAACCCTCTTTTCAGGGCATATATTTTAGTAAATTCTGCCCCGAAGAAAATCAGCATGCAGGAATAATTGATCCACATCATAATCAGGATTACCGTCCCCGCCGCACCGAATGCCGAGGTTGGTTTTGCCGTTCCGAAATACAGGCTCAGCAGGAATTTTCCCAATGTAAATAAAACAGTGGTAAGAAAAGCACCTCTCCAAACCGGTTTCCAGCTGATTTCCACATCCGGAAGAACCTTAAACATTAAAGCAAAAAGGATCATGGTAACAACAAATCCAATTATGTAATTGATCAGCTCTACCAGCACATAGGTTTCTACCCCGAAATAATTGGTAATCCAGTTATTAAGAAGACTGATCAAAGAAGAAAGTACCATAGTAATCATCAGCAAAAAGCCTAAAATAAGGATCATACCCAATGAGTTGGCCCGGTCCAGAAGAAATTTCACGAATGCTTTTTTAGGAGCAGGCTGCACATCCCAAAGACTGTTCAGCGAGCGCTGAAGCTGAAAAAATAAGGTGGTGGAACCGAATACCAAAGAACCGATTCCTATAATTTTCATAAAAATATTTTCCTTATCCACCAAAGCTCCCGCAATCATATCCTGAACACTCTTGGCTGCGTCCTGTCCCATAATACCGCTGATCTGGCTGGAGATTTGTCCGCGTATCGCTTCTTCACCAAAGAAGTTGCCGGCGATCCAGATAATAATGATCAGCAGACCCGGAATGGAAAAAATAGCATAATAAGCCAGACTTGCAGAGTCATTGGATGCCGAAGATTCATTCCATTTTTTAAATGTTTCGCGCAGTGCTTCCCAGAAAAATTTTATTCTTTTTATCATGTATAAAAATTTAGAAAGGATACCCGATTGCAATGTTCAGAATAAGATTATCTTTTCTCCAGCTGGAATCTCCGAAATTAATCTTATCAAAAGTCCAGCGGTCGCCTCTTTCATAATAAGGCACTCTCAATGGCATTGCAAGGTCGAGTCTCAGAATTAAAATAGAGAAATCAAGTCTCAGACCAACTCCGGCTCCCACGGCAATTTCACTTAAAAATTCTTTGGAAAATTTCGCGCCAGGCCTGTCTGTATCTTCATTTACCAGCCAAACGTTTCCTGCATCTGCAAAGACGGCAACATTTAAAAATTTGTATAAATTAGCTCGGTATTCTGCATTCAGCTCCAATTTTATATCTCCGGACTGATCAAAATAATATCCGGATTCAATGGTTCTGGGATCAAAACTTCCCGGCCCCAACGTTCTTGCACGGAATGCTCTCACACTGTTGCTTCCCCCGGAAAAGAACTGCCTTGAAAAAGGAATATATTCTGAATTTCCGTAAGGATAGGCAACGCCGGCAATAGCACGGGTCGCAAGGGATGTTTTTTCATTGAATTTATGATAAAACCTGAAGTCATTCTCAATTTTGGCGTATTGGCTGAAAGGGACTCCGAAAATGCTTTTCTCTTTGTCTTTCTTTACGTTCGCGCCGGTCAATAAGCCTGTAATATTTCCTGCCAGATCAAGGGTTCCTTTATAATAAATCGTATTCGCTTTCGGCAGCATGGTGTTGGTATAGGTGTATGAATATGTTGGGCCAAAAATAAGCTGGCGTTCAACTACTCTTCTCATTGCATCACTTTTTTGCGAAATTGAATCATATAACGGAGTTATATTGGCAGGAGAAACGTAAGTAATATCCAGGATTTTCAGATCGTGTTCCTTTCTTGCATTTTCTTTCCATACATATCCAAAAGAGCCAGTAAAGGTATTTAACGTGTAATATTCCGTACGGTTCTGGAATTCATAGCCCAGCGTAATGTTCGTTCTAGGAACAAAAGCACTGGAAGAATTAAATCTGAATGGCGCCACAATTCTCGGAATGGAAAGCTGTACATTCGATCCTGCCCTGAAAATATTTTTGGCGTTTTCCGGCCCGCCGATCTGCACATCAAATGCACCGTACACCGATGCTTTGAACTGTTCCGCACCTCTGAAAAAGTTGCGGTGTGTCCAGTTGAGGTTAAGCTCACTTCCTGCGTAATTGGCAGAGTTGGTTCTTCCCAGCGCTTCCAGGCGGAGCGATTGAAGTTCCCTCGGAGTTAATAAATAATAGGCGTCAAATTTATGTTGCAAAGAATCTGAAACCTCGAATTCATTTTTTACAAATTTAAATACCCCTAAACTGATCAGTCTGTTCAACGTAAGGTTATGATTGGTACGGTTGTAAAGATCTCCTCTTTTGAAATACAAAGCACGGTCAAAAATTTTCGGTTTGAATTTATGTTCGGGATCGATAACGTAAATGTCTTCATGAGCATATTTCTGAAGAGAATCCGGATTCATCGGCACACTGTATTTTCCTTCTTTTACATCCCGGATGTTATAATTCGGGAAAACAACTACTTTGTCTATACTGAACTGCTGGGTGGAAAGATCCGGAGTGTTGTCTTTCAGTTTTACATTCAGCTCTACCTTGTGGTTTTTGCTTATCGTGCTATCTGCCTGAACAATAATATTGTCGGGATGAAAATAATAAAAACCGCGTTCTTTCAAACCATTGTCAATGCGTTCCCTTTCGGATTTTATTACATCCAGGTCAAAAGGCTGTCCTTTCTTTAGTAAAGTTTTATCAGTAAGATTCTGAATTTCTCTGTTAACCAGTGTTGAATCCTGCTGGAATTTCACATCGCTGATAAGATATCTTGCTCCGGGACGCAATGTGTAAATTACTTTTGCTTTCTTATTACGGGAAACCGTATCATAAGTAGCATTAGCATTAAAATATCCCTGGTTTTCAGAATAATTTTCAATGATATCTTTGTTAAATTCACGGTCTACATCACCAAGCAGCACGGGTTTTTCACCCACTTTATACTTCAGCCAGTAATTGAATCCTTTTTCTTTTTTAGGCTCTTTGGCAATATTATAGAAAAAAAGTTTTGGCCTTAAACCTAAAAAACTGGAATTGGGCTTAGGGGTGAGATTGTCTTCCAAAGCGGATTTAAGATTTTTTTTCTCCTTCTTGGAAATCGTATCATTTTCGATATTTATTTCCGCTCCCGTATAAAGCATTTCGCCTTCCTTCAGATATCTCGTATTACACGAAACTACCGCAGAAGCCATCCCGAATGTTAATGCATATTTGAAGTAGGTATGATAGTTTTTTTTCATTTATTTAAATTCTACAGCTTGATTCTGGTTGTTTTTTCTTCTTTCCTTTTGCTTCTTCTCTTTTCTGGATCTTTGGAAAATATCGCGGAATTTGTCATAATCCAGCGTAATGATAAATCCTAATCCGGTCTCCACGATCTGTCCCTGAAGCGCTACCTGGTATTCATTTTTACGATAGGCCCGAAGCATATATCTTCCGTCTTTGGATAAACTATAATCTACAGTTACGTCTCCCGCGATGTTGGTCATATTTTCATTCTGACGGGCTTCTCCCTCCAATCCGAAATTGCTTCCTACCGAAACTTTCAGCCTGTCGTTCAGTAGTTTTTTACTGATGTCAACATTCAGGTCGGTTCTGGTATTCTGGGTTCCTGTGGAATAATCTTCTGAGGATTCCAGGTCAAAATTCAGGTCAACTCCTTTGATGAGATCAGAAGCAAGATTATTCAATTGCTGTGAAAGAATTTTACTTACACTTTGTCTGGCCATCATTTCCCCGGAAAGTCCTGCTCCGGATTCAAAAGGATTTTCACCGATGAACCTATTCAGTAACAACAAAGCAAAAACCTGTTTGTTCATCTCGGATTCCTGGGTTCTCAGCTGCGCCAGTTTCTGGTCTACAATATCGGTAACGTTGGAAGAAACTGCGTTGTTTTTCTCATCGGTAGTAATATCGAACGTAATAACAGGTTTCAGCAATTCACCCTGCATTTTCAATAAGGTATTGAAAGGGATTCTCTGCTTAAACTGATTCAATGTTGATGCTTCTTCGCCGCTGATCTGCTGTTCTACGAGATCAATCGGGGCGGCTTCTGTTTTATAGACGGCTGTAATATCGAGTGTAGCGGTAGTCGGTTCGCCGGTCCAGGTAATGGTACTCCCTTTCTGGATATCGAATTTTCTTTTTAAAACACTTACCGTCATTTCATAGCTTCCGGATTCCACTTCATAAACACCTACTAAAGTTGTTTTCCCTGAAGGATCGATTCCTCCCGTCAATTCTGCTTCCCCCTGAAGTTTTACGAAATCTCCGTTTGCTTTATCAATGAGTAATGAAAGTTTTGCTTCTTTGCTCAGCTCAATATTGACGTTCACATCCATTCCTTTAATCCTGCTTTGAGAATTTGAAGAATCTGCCTTGATGGTTTTATTTAAAGCGACCTGATCCTGATCAATAAATTCAACAATGCCTTCTCTTTCCTGTAAAGTGGGAGAGGACTGCGGAAGGACAAATGTAAAATCGGTATCGTCAGCAACAGACAGACGTCCGTCCACTTTCGGTAAGTCTAAATTTCCGCGAACCTGTAAAGCGGCATCAATAGAAAGAATTCCATACATTATGGCTTCGTTGGATTTTTCTGAATTCACGACCTTGAAATCTTTAGCATTCAGGTCAAGATTAAAGGCAAAATCCCTGTACGTCTGGGTAAGAACCTGTCCGTCGATATTCATAGAATTTCCGTCCCTGTCATTGATTTTAAAATTGTTAAATTCAATACCGCGGCTTGTAAAATCAATTTCATCATTCAGCTTTCTGAAATCACTTCCTGTTTTGGCAATTTCAAGTCCGGCATCATTGAATTTTACTTTGCCTAAAATATTCGGTTGCGAAGAAGTTCCTGTGATTTTCAGGTTTCCGGAAATATAACCTTCCGTGTTGGTGATGGCGTTCATAGAAAAACCCTGTACGGATTTCATCTGAAGCTGGTTGATCGCCATATTCAGGTCAAAGGTGCTTGAAGAAGTGTTGTAATCTCCTACAATTTTTACATCATTATTATTTCCGGAAAGCGCAATATCCGCATTGAGAACTTTTGGTGAAGTATTATTCACTTTTACCGCAAGGTTTCCTACAGGATTTTCATAAACAATAAGATCTGAAATATTTAAATCTGAAGTAAACGTCATGTTTTTTGTAAGATCACGCAGCTGTGCCGTTCCGTTGATATTTCCTCTTGCCAGCAAGGTGTCTTTTTTAATAAGCTCGGTAATGGTTTCTATTTTAAAATCCTTTAGAGAAACATTTAAGGGTGCGTTCGGAGACTGCGTTTCAGATTGTAAGAGGATCTCGCTGCCTCCTTTAGAAAGCCTGAAATTATCCGCCAAAATACCGGCATTGCTGATCTGGATTTTATTTCCTTCAGCTACATTCCAGTCGGTGTAATTGAGTTTTAATCCATCCGGATTGAGGGAAATTTCCGTAATATCGTTCATGGATTTTGCATTACCGGCAATCAGGAACTGCGTTGCATCTTTTGCATCTTTGGTGGTGATGTTGTAATTGATGGTATTTTCGGCAATATTTCCTCCGACATTTACTTTATTTAATGCAAAACTGGAACTTTTCAATGATGCAACATTCAGATTGTACTGCAATGCCTGATTTTCATTCGTAACCTGCAATCTTGCATTTTCAATAGAGTTTTCACCGTATAAAACCTGCGGAATCTGTCCGTCGACTTCTATTTTCTGAGAATCTGCATCATAATTTCCTGTAATATTGATGGTTTCAAAACTTTTCAGCTCCGGTACAAATTTTCTGATGAGGTCGTCATTTTTAATTTTAGCATTAAAGGTAAAAAACTGTCCGGCCTCGATTTTTTGATTTTTTGCAGGCTTTTGAAACTGATAATATTGGTTGATGGTCTGGCTTAAAGCTCCAAATATCTGGGTAAGCCTGTATTTTCCTCTCAGCTCCACATCAGCAATCTGCGAATTGAAAATGATATTGGTAGAATCTGCAGTGGACGATGCTTTCAGATTGATTTCCTGAACAGGATAGATTTCTTTGGTATCCGAAAAGGCAAAATCTTTTAAATTCAGATATCCGTTCAGATGATCCGGATCTAAATTGGTAAAATCTCCGTCTATTTTCCCTGCAAGAATCATCTGGTCTTTATAGAATCCCAGCTTGTTAAGATCAAGTTTCAATATATTTCCGTTTACCTTTACTGTAGGATTCTTTTCGTTATACACTCCGGATGCCGTAAGCTGCATGTTGGCATTAGGATCTTTGGAATTTAAAACAATATTGTAAGCGCCATGTCGTATTTTTCCGGTAAGATTCATGTTCTGATAGCGATAACCTTTGTACACTGCGGATGCAACATGTCCTCTCAGGTCTGCATTGGCATTTTTGAAATCGAAGCTTTCGCCTTTCGCATAAATCTGCGCAGAAACAGAACCGATGTCTTTATTTTTAATAATTTTTCCGATCTGTAATCCCTGAAGATTGGCCTTTACATCATACAGTTCACGGTTTTTTCTGCGCATATCCACTTTTGCATTTACAGATGCATTTCCTAAAGTAGAGTAGAGGTTCAGGTTGGCATCTACAATTTTAGTTGTTCCTTTTGCGGTCCCTTTAATGCTCATATTCGAAGGTAGGGCAATATTGGAAGGAATGGTATTCTTCGGAACGAGATTATAAATCGTTTTTGCTGAAGATGATAATTCGGCAATTCTGAGGTCGTAATATAAATTATCGGGATTGGTAGCGTTTTTAATTCTTCCTGATGCTGCTACTCTCAGCTGATCAATACCTGATACTTTAAGATTGTTGATCAGAAGATCGTTTACATTGCCTTTTACATTGGCATTAACATTTAAAACAGCATTTGGATATCTGTTAAATGGTGAAGTATTTCTTAAATTAGGAGCCAGATTCAGAATATCCGCAAAACCTACTTTTGAATCTTTAATATTTGCTGAAATTTTAACAGCTCCAAGATTTGAAGAGAGCTGTTCAATAGAATTATAATTTAAAACCACCTCATCACGCAAAATCGTTCTTGAAGTTTCCAGGTAAAGATCTTTTAAATAAGCTTCTTTTTCGTTGTATACGAAATCGGTGTTGAATTCACGGATATCTAATCCTCTTGCTTCCTGAATTTCAGCAGAATTTACCGATCCTGCAAAAGTGTTATTTTGCATTTTGAATTTTCTTACCTCCACATTAAGCTTTGAAAAATTCAGGTGGTTAAAATCCATTCCCTGTCTGGTAGGCGCAATAGCAGTATTGTTATAAGCTACTTTTACGTCATTAAGAACAAGTTTTCCCAACAAAAGACTAAGTGCTTTCTGCTGTTCGGACGTTTTAGGATCTTTAGATTCATCATTTTTTGGATTGGCATTTTTAGAGGGAAGATAAAGATTGGCATTGATGTTGGCGCCGGAAAGAAATACATTGTCTACATCATAGGCATTATTTTCAAGATCAAGTTTGTTGACCTTTGTACTGAGCTCTTTAAACAAAACTTTGGCAAAGGTTTTGGTATTGTCGTCCCCGTAATCGATATCGAAATTGGTGAGTTTTATTCCTTTTAATCCGATCTGCATCGGCTTTTTATTGTTAAGCGAATCTACTTTCTTTTCAACTTTTTTGGAAACTTCTTCTACGAGATCCTGCTTGAGTTTAAGTTTCAAGCCGTCCAGATTAATATCATTAACGGCATAAGAATTATTCTGAAGATCAAAAGTTTTTACTCTCGTATCAAAAGATTTGAAGTAGACCTTAATATCATTACGCGACTGTTGATCATTGAAGGTAACCCCAATGTCTTTAAGCTTGATTTTATCTAAAGAAATAATAAAAGGTTTTGAAGGACTTTCTTCTTTGTCGGTAGTTGCAAATGCATCAAGGATATAATCGAAATTGAATGTGCCGTCCGGTTTCCTCACCACATTCGCGCGGGCGCCTTCCAGCTCAACGGATGTGATGTCTGCGGTAGAACTGATCAGCTTCATCATATTCAAGCCTACATCCAGCTTTTTTACGGCGAGTAGGGTATCGATATTCTGACCTTTTAAATAAAGATTTTCCATAACAAGGCTGTTCGGAAATCCTATGTAAACCCTTTCCAGGCTTACTTTTGTTTTGATTTTTTTTTCTAGGTAAACAACCAGTTTGTCTTTAACGAAGTTCTGAACGGCGGGAAGCCTTAAGCTAAGAATAAGTAATACAATAAATACCAAAATAGATATAATGGTAATGACAAAACGCCGAAAGAGTTTTCTTTTGTTGATTTTCAGTTTCAAGAGTGATTGGGTTTAAAACAAATATAGCAATACTAATCGTACTGCTCATCTGTTGTGGTACCCTTTGCGTATGCAAAAATCCTGCCTTGACTGCCAATCTAATGGAATTTAGTTTAGTTGAGTGTCAAGTGAATAGTTGATGCTGACAGTCAAAGCCCGGATTTATGTGTTTAAAAAGCCCCCTTTTTGTTCATTTCATAATTGAAAAGGTTAGCAAAAATGAATTTATAAATGTTAGTTCAGTTAATAAAAAGGGGGCTTGGCATGGTTTAAGATAATATGTTGAGATTAAAAGTTTTAGTCATTTCCGTTTTCCCATTGTACTTCCTGGCCCTGAGGCGCAGCACCACCCTGAGCCGGCGTAATAGGAGCGGTTTCCTGGTTGATGTGGTAAATGTATGCTGCAATTTTTTCGGCATCTCTTCCGGTGATGGTTCCTTCTTTGATTAAAGGCCGCATCGTAGGATTATTCGGGGATCCGTTTTCAAGCATCCAGAACACATTTTTAAATAAGCTTTTTTCTTTTATGTTGATCCAGTATTTATCGGTAAGATTCGGGCCGATACCTCCTTTTGCTCCATCTCCGTGGCAGGTTGCACAGTTGGTTTTAAAAAGTTCTTTTCCTTCGGCTACATTATCTGCGCTGTATTTTGCAGATTCAAGGTTAATTTGCGGAGCTGTTTTCTCATATTCTGCGATGGAAGCAAGCATGGTTTTGGTTTCATGATTTAATTCTGCGTCGGGATGTGCATATTCGGTGAATGAAAACGCGGTAAGATAGACGGCACAGAAAATACATCCGAACCAGAAAAGGCCGATCCACCATTTTGGAAGTGCATTATCCAATTCTGTAATCCCGTCGAATCCATGATCAATAAGGATGTCTTTCTCCTCTGTAGCAGACTGTTTTTTGAAAGCTGAATTCCATAGTTTCTGAAAATAAGGTGTGCTTTTTTCTTTGATATATAAAGCTTTTTCTTCATCCGAAAGCTTGCTGAAATTCTGATTTTCGATGAGGTCTCCAATGGAATTCATGATCAGAAGCAGGATAATGGCAATCAGTATTAGTCCCCAGAAAAAAGGAGACGAAAAATATCCTGAATCGTGTGCGAACATTTCGAACGCCATGATCGTTAAACCTAAGGTAACAACGATGTATACTGAAATGGGGGTTCTTGGTTTCATTACTAATTCATTTTAATTATCTGCACTTGCGGTTTGAATCTGAGTGGTTTTAATATCTGTTCCCAATCTTTGCAAATATGCAATCATAGCTACGATTTCTCTGTCCTCAAGCGGAACGAAGGATGCTCCTTTTGCTGCTCTGTCTTTTTCCATCTGCTGCTTCACATCTGCCGCTTCGGAATAAATTCTTTTAACAATACCTTTTGCCTGGTTGTCTGCCCATTGGTTGGCGGAATCGATCTCGGCTTTTGTGTAAGGAACATCGAAATAATTTTTCATCAGTTTCATTTTGTCAACCATTTGTTTTTTGTCCAGTTTGTTGGTAACCAGCCATGGGAAACGAGGCATGATAGAACCTGCTGAAGTAATTCTTGGATTATACATATGTTTGAAATGCCATGAATCAGGATTTCTTCCTCCTTCTCGGTGCAAATCCGGTCCTGTTCTTTTTGATCCCCAAAGGAACGGTCGGTCGTAAACAAACTCTCCTGCTTTGGAATACTGTCCGTTTTTACCTTCGAATCGTACAATCTCGTCGCGGAACGGTCTGATCATCTGGGAGTGACAGGCATTACATCCTTCTCTGATATATAAATCTCTTCCTTCCAGTTCCAGCGGAGAGTATGGTTTTACGGCAGTAATCGTCGGCACACTTTGTTTTAATGTTAAAGTAGGGATGATTTCCACCAGACCACCGATTGCCACGGTAATGAAAGCCAGAATAGCCATGATTCTCGGAGTTCTTTCAATCCAGAGGTGTAAACCTTCGCCTTCTTTTCTGGCGCTTCCGATGTTGGCTAAAGCCGGAGCTTCTGCAGGTACGTTTTTCTGGAATGAACCTGCTCTAATGGTTTTGATTACGTTTACAACCATTAAAATGGCACCTGAAATATAAAACAGACCTCCTAAGAATCTCATTTTGTAGTACGGAATAATTGCCGTTACCGTATCCAGCCAGTTTTTCCAAACCAAGGTTCCGTCCGGATTGAACTGCTTCCACATTAATCCTTGGGTGAAACCTGAAATATACATTGGAACCGCATAGAAAATGATTCCCAACGTTCCCAGCCAGAAATGTAAGTTGGCAAGTTTTTTAGACCAAAGGGATGTTCTCCACATTACCGGAATCAGGTAATAAATAATTCCGAATGCCATGAAACCGTTCCAGCCCAATGCTCCGATGTGCACATGACCGATTACCCAGTCGGTGTAATGTCCTATTTTATTTAAAGATTTTGTTGCCAATAACGGCCCTTCAAACGTTGCCATACCGTAACAGGTTACCGCTACCACAAAGAATTTAAGGATTGGATTTTCTCTTACTTTATCCCACGCGCCTCTCAGCGTTAACAATCCATTCAACATACCTCCCCAAGATGGTGCGATTAGCATGATAGAAAAACCTGTTCCTACTGCCTGCGCCCATGCTGGTAACGCGGTGTACTGAAGGTGGTGAGGTCCTGCCCAAAGGTAAACGAAGATCAGTGACCAGAAGTGGATAATGGATAATTTATAAGAAAACACCGGTCTGTCCGCAGCTTTTGGTAAAAAATAATACATCAGACCCAAAACCGGCGTTGTCAGTACGAATGCAACAGCATTGTGACCATACCACCACTGCACTAAAGCATCTTTAGCTCCTGCGTATATAGAATATGATTTCCATGAAGTGAATGATAATGGGACTTCCAGATTATTGAAGATGTGAAGCATCGCTACGGCGATCCATGTTCCCAGATAGAACCAGATGGCAACATAAAGATGTCTTACTCTACGTTTGGCAATGGTACCAAACATGTTGATTCCGAAGATTACCCAGGAAATGGTAATTAAAATATCAATAGGCCATTCGTGTTCTGCGTATTCTTTAGAGGTATTGATCCCCATCAGGAAGGTGATCACTACGGAAACAATCATGATCTGCCATGTCCAGAAGTGTAGCCAGGATAAAGTATCGCTGTACATTCTTGTTTTCAGCAAACGCTGCATGCTGTAATAGGCCCCGCAGAAAAAAGAATTACATACAAAGGCAAAAATAACAGCGCTGGTATGCAGCATTCTGATCCTTCCGAAGCCTAAAGCTCCTTGGGTATTAATTAAGCCCTGAATATTTCCTGAAGCCAGACTTTTAATGGTGCTGTCATCTGTTCCAAATAAAAACTCCGGAAGTTCCGGGTAAAAAAGCATCAGTGCAGCGGTAAGACCAAGTAAAAAACCAACCAGACCGAATGCAATTGTAGCATAGAGAAATGCTCTGACAATATTATTGTCATAATTAAATTTTTGCGTCTCCATAATTCCTAAGGTGTTGTCCTGAAGTGATAATTCTTATCTTAAAACAAAAGTTTTACTGTAAATTTTTAACCTAAGTCTTAACAAATAAAAATATCATGTAGCGTAATAATGTTTTGCCAAAGGTATTCACTAACTTTGTCTAAGGCTAATAGATATCCTTCTAAAATATACCGAAAACTACTAAAACGGCATGGCATGAAAATATGTGGTCAAAACATTAGGAAAATCCGCAGAAGTAAGGATTTAACACAGGAATATATGGCTTTTGAGATGGGAATATCGCAAAAAGCATATTCTGATATTGAAAATTCAAAAGTAAAGATCAATCTGGAAATTCTTACGAAAATTTCTGATATTTTAGGCATAAAGCCTTCCGAGATTTGCAGCATTTCCGATAAATGCGGAACGAATGATTACGAAGAAAAATACAACGGACTGCTGGAATACATAAATAAAAAAGGAATATCCATTCCGGATGATTTTCAGTAAATAATTATAATTAAACTAATTTCAAAATGAATTTAAAAAGGGCAGGAGTTGTTTTGTTGGGAGCTTTGGCAATGACGATTGTTTTGTTTTACATCGATATTAATTTTTACAATGATTATGATTTTACCAAAGATAATGTCAATGAAATTTTGTTTTGGTCATTTGTGAGAGGATTGGTGATTTCCATCGCTGTTAATATCGGCAACCATTACCGGGAAGTCCGGAAGAAATAATTGATGATATAAATAGTATTAAAAATAAACTACCCGTTGAGTTATCAATAACAATAATACAAACAGGAAAATGAGAAACAATATTTATATTTTGTTGTTATTATTTTTATGCACAAGCATTAATGCACAAGAATATTCGAAATTAATAAGTGAAGCTGATCAATTATATAAAGCAAAAGATTATAAAATGTCTACGGATTTATATAATAAAGCTTTTAAAATTGAAAGCAAAAATCCAAGTCACTTGTATAATGGTGCCTGCGCATCTTCTTTGGCAGGAAATACAAAAACAGCATTTAAATGGTTGAACTTGTCAATAGAAAATGGCTGGACAAATTTAAAGCACTTAAATTCAGATAGTGACTTAGAAAATTTACATTCAAAGAAGGAATGGGGAAAAGCAATTGAAAAATTAGAAAAAAAAATAGCGTTGATAGAAGCAAATTATGACAAACCCTTGCAGGCCGAATTATTAACAATTCTTGACGAAGACCAAAAATATAGAATTCAAATGAATGAAACTCAAAAAAAATTCGGTCAGGATTCTAAAGAAATGAATGATCTTTGGAAAATAACAATTCAGCAAGACTCTATTAACTTATTAAAAGTAAAAAAAATATTAGATGAAAAAGGTTGGGTTGGTAAAGACAAAGTAGGCGCACAAGCCAATAGTGCGTTATTTCTTGTAATTCAACATTCAGATTTGGAAACGCAAAAAAAATATTTACCCATGATGAAAGACGCTGTAATAAAAGGAAATGCAAATCCAGGGTCGTTAGCTTTGTTAATTGACAGAATAGAAATTCGAGAAGGTAGAAAACAAATATACGGAAGTCAAATAGGAACCAATCCGGATAATAAAACTCAATATGTTTTACCCTTAATTGATCCTGACCATGTTGATGAAAGAAGAAAAGAAGTTGGCTTAGGTTTAATGTCGGACTATGTTAAAAACTGGAATTTAATTTGGGATGTTGAAAAATATAAAAGTGAGCTACCCGAATTAGAAAAGTTAAATAAATAGGAAAAATGTCTGTTGCCAACAATGGCAGATAATTATGTAAAGTGTAAAGAATTTCGGATCGAAGCAAGCGAAAAATAATCGGTTATGTACTTTCTCAAAATAAGAATGACTGGCAATAACCAACCTCTATAAATTCCCTATTAACATTAAAACAAAAACAGGAAAAATGATAAACATTTCTCCTGTTATGTAGACTCACAGGGATTCGAACCCCAGATGACTGAACCAAAATCAGTAGTGTTACCGCTACACCATGAGTCTTTCTCTGTTTGAGTGGTGCAAATTTACAGCTTTTTTCATTATTTGCAAGAACTTTTTGAAGTTTTTTATAAATTTACGCTTCCTTTATTCATGATAATTATGCTGATAGACTTCAAAAATCTCAATCTGAATCAATTACCATCCAAAACCGAATTTGAAAAAAAAGTCAAAGCTTTTTTGGAAGAATGGTTTTCCTACAAGAAAACAGTATCGGTGCAGACTTCCGGTTCCACCGGAATTCCCAAGATTTTTGAAATTAAGAAGCCTAAAATGATGGCTTCCGCAGAAATGACCTGCAATTTTTTAGGGTTAAAGGAAGGAAATGTCGCATTACTGTGTCTTCCGGTTGAATACATTTCCGGGAAAATGATGATCGTCCGGTCTCTGGTAAGGCATATGAAACTCATCATTACAGACCCTTCCACAAGACCTTTTCAAAACCTTCAGGATAAAATAGATTTTTGTGCTATGACACCTCTTCAGGTGGAAAATTCTCTGGATCATTTACATTGGATAAAAAATATAATTATTGGTGGAGCAGCCGTTTCAGAAAGTTTAAAAAAGAAAATTTTTAATACACTCGGAACAAAAGGATCTCAACGGATTTTTGAAACTTATGGAATGTCGGAAACGCTTTCTCATATAGCGTTGAAACAAATTTATCCTGTCTCGGAAGCATTTTTCACCGCTTTTGAAAATGTTGATATTTCTACCGATGAAAGAGGCTGCCTGAGAATTTTTGCGCCTCACCTTAATGCTGAAGTTTTACAGACTAATGATTTAGTTGAAATTAAAAATGATAAGCAGTTCAGGTTTTTAGGTAGAATAGATAACGTCATTAATTCAGGAGGTGCTAAAATTTTTCCGGAACAGCTGGAAGCTTTGGTGAAGAAAGAAATTCCCAATGAGATAGTTTTTATTGGAAGGGAAGATGAACGTTTGGGACAAAAATTGATATTGGTTATAGAAGGACAGGAGTCTCAGGGCATCATCAATAAAATTACAGCTATACCTTTTGAGAAAAGTTTTTATAAGCCTAAAGAAATTATTTTTATTGAAAAAATTCCGAGAACGCCAAACGGAAAGATCAACAGGATTGCATTGAAAAATATTCAGTAGGTTATTTAATTTGATAAATTATGAAAGACTTTTCAAAAGAGCTTAGCTTTAAAACCTCACGTAGCAGCGGTGCAGGAGGGCAGAATGTCAATAAAGTGGAAACTTCCGTTACGGTTCTCTGGAAAGTTTCCGAGTCCGGATTTTTTAGTGATGAACAAAAAGAGCGTATCCATCATAAGCTTAACAACAGGATCAACGCCGATGGATTTTTATTTTTAACAGTATCTGAAACCAGAACCCAGCTGATGAATAAAAACAAGGCCGTTGAAAAAATTCTCGAAATTGTTGATAAAGCTTTGATTATACCTAAAAAACGCCTTGCTACAAAACCTTCAAAAGCACAGAAGCAGAAAAGGCTGGACACTAAAAAGAAACTTTCTGAGAAAAAGGATAACCGAAAATTCAGGTATTAATTTTTAACTAGAATCATAGTGCTGATCAGGGTTGAAATTTTCCTTTCATAATTCGTTTTATTGCTATACTTTTGCGGCAAAATAGTAAACTAATGATCAGAAAACTTATTGTTGCCGCATTCATTTCTATATCGGCGCTTTCATTTGCACAGAAATTTTCAATTATTCCTTCGGTGGGATATGCCTGGAGAACGGCTAAAACAGTTCCGGGACTTTCCAGAGAGGAAGAAGATTATGTAAAGGGGCTGAAAAGCGGAATGAATTTCGATATCTCCGCATACTATCAGGTAAATCCAATTTTATCTGTCGGAATAAAATATTCCAATTTCAGTGCTTCCAGCGATGGTTATATTTTAGGGTATGTAAATAATATGCCTGTTTCCGTTCCGGTTACCACAAAAGATCAGATTAATTTTTTCGGTCCTGCTGTGATGATTTCCAATTTTACTGAACAGACCAGACATAAAATGTTTGTTGATGTTGGTTTGGGAGTTATCTCCTACACTACCAAAACAGCGAATGTAAAGGGAACGGGATCTAATCTTGGTGCCGAACTTAATTTAGCTTATCAGTACCAGATCACAAAAAATATTTTGATCGGACCAAAACTTGGTCTTACTGCCGGAACACTCAACAAAATGAAAATTAATGGTGTTACTTATGATTTTGATGAAGATCAAAAAGAAGGTTTGCACAGAGTTTCTTTGAGTGCAGCCGCTACATTCCGTTTTTAAGTTTTATCTTTGCAAAAAATAATTAAATGAGCAAACCGATTACTGAATTCATAGAAAAGTATTATCTGCACTTTAATGCAGCGGCATTGGTAGATGCTTCAAAAGGATATGTGGCGCATCTTAAGGATGGCGGGAAAATGATGATTACTTTGGCGGGTGCAATGTCTACGGCAGAATTAGGAAAAATTCTGGCAGAAATGATCCGTCAGGATAAGGTAGACTTTATCTCTTGTACAGGAGCAAACCTGGAAGAGGATCTTATGAATCTTGTAGCGCACTCTCACTACGAAAGAGTTCCTCACTACAGAGACCTTACGCCGCAGGAAGAGTGGGATCTGCTGGAAAGAGGACTGAACAGGGTAACGGACACCTGTATTCCTGAAGAAGAAGCTTTCAGAAGACTGCAGAAACACATTTTTGAAATCTGGAAAGATGCGGATGACAAAGGAGAAAGATATTTTCCTCACGAATATATGTATAAAATGATCCTTTCGGGAGTGCTGGAGCAGTATTACGAAATTCCGAGAGAAAACTCATGGATGATCGCTGCAGCAGAGAAAAACCTGCCGATTGTTGTTCCGGGATGGGAAGATTCTACAATGGGAAATATTTTTGCTTCTTACTGCATCAAGGGAGAACTGAAGTTTTCTACCATGAAATCAGGGATTGAATATATGGCTTATCTTGCAGACTGGTATACGAAAAATTCATCAGGAAAAGGAGTGGGATTCTTCCAGATCGGAGGAGGTATTGCCGGTGATTTCCCAATTTGTGTAGTGCCAATGCTGTATCAGGATATGGAAATGCATGATATTCCGTTCTGGTCATATTTCTGTCAGATTTCAGATTCTACTACTTCTTACGGTTCTTATTCAGGAGCAGTTCCAAACGAGAAAATCACCTGGGGCAAGCTTGATATCACCACACCGAAATTTATCGTTGAAAGTGATGCCACTATCTGTGCGCCGTTGATGTTCTCTTATATTTTAGAGAATTCATAAGCAGAACTGGAAATTCAAAGCTTACACTTATATAGACGTCCCAATTTTTGGGACGTTTTTATTTAAAAAACATAATCTGCAAATCAGCGATTTTATATTAATAATGGCGTGCCCTTCCCCACCATTCCAAAGGCTTAGGTCGGGCTTCTGCAGGCTCCACTTCGTTCCGGTCTCAGAGAGACTGCTCGCTTCGCTCGCACCCTCCATATCCCTCACGCAAATCAGTCCAGCGAATTCACCAGCACGTAATACCGATACGCCAGGATTCCTTTTTGAATCTTTGTCAGCTTGTTGGGGTCTTTATCACTTAATTTGGGAAGCACTACTTTATTTACCCTGTTCAGCCAACGGAAAAATGATTTTTTCATAGCAGCAATTTGTAGGTTGATATTCAAAAATTATGCAATCATGCGTTGGTGAAAGCAAATAAAAATTGCCCGCATTTCTGCAGGCAATCTTAACACTTCATCACACTATTTATGAATTTCCGTACATATTGGATTCACCACCGTCGATGGCGATCACCTGTCCGGACACATATCCGTTTTCATCACTTAACAAATACGCTACGAGATGAGCCACATCTTCCGGATTTCCCAGTCTTTTGGTTGGGTTTCTGGAAGCATATTCTTTTTCTGCCGTTTTCGGATCATCAGGATTTACTTGCCTGAAAGCCTCGGCAACCATGGGCGTAAGAATCGCTCCAGGTGCGATGGCATTGGTCAAGATGTTGTCTTTGCCATATTCCAACGCTGCATTTTTGGTCATCCCGGCTACGGCATGTTTGGTAGCAACATAAGCTGTTTGATTCAAAACGCCGCGTATTCCTCCTACAGAAGCTACATTTACAATTTTTCCGCCACCGTTTTTCTGTAATTCAGGAATTACATATTTCATTCCGTAATACACGCCCAAAAGGTTGATATCAATTACCTTTTTAAAAACATCAATATCGTAATCCACTAACGGAGCCTGTTTACCTTCAATCCCGGCATTGTTATACAGTCCGTCAACCTTTCCGAATTCTTTCACGGTCTGGTAGACATAATTTTTCACATTCTCTTCCACGGAAACATCTGCTGCAACTGTGAGAAATTTTCTATCCGGGAATTTCAATACTAATTCTTCTTTGGTCTTATTTAGTGCTTCATCATTATAATCGACAAGAGTGAGATCGGCTCCTTTTGACACCAGCACTTCTGCTGCTGCCAAACCCAATCCCATTGCGGCTCCTGTAACAATTATTACTTTTCCTTTTAAATTCGCCATAATTTCTGAATTTTTTCTTGTAATAAAATTACAGACTAAAAACCGCTCTGATCTTGATCTATGATAAGAATACCACAAATTAAATAGAATTGAGATGATATTTCTTAATTTTGACTTTATGAATCCTTTATATGAATGAAGTTTTTAAACAACAGGTTTGGGAAATCACGAAATTAGTTCCCAAAGGAAGAGTAACGAGCTACGGAGCGATCGCGAAAGCAGTGGGATTTCCCAACCACTCACGGCATGTGGGTAAGGCAATGGGAGGATGTCCGCCGGATATTCCCGCCCATCGTGTGATTTCAAGCTCAGGAACTCTGTCGGTGCCGGAATTTCAGCAAAGACTCGAAGCCGAAGGAATTGTTGTTGAAAATTTCAGGATCAAAGATTTTAAAAAATTGTTTTGGGATCCAATGCAGGAATTATGATTTAGAAAAATCGGGATTCTTTTCAGCTTGTGGAGCCACGAAGTGGCGACCAATAGTAGGATTGGATGCGAATCCAATCGAAAAAATTAATGCCAATCAATCGGAGCCACGAAGTGGTGACCTATATCAAGGTCGGATGGTAATCCGACTGTATAATAATAAAAAGTTTCGGGGCGACTTTGTCGCCCCGAAACCCTTAAATCATCAGATTATTTTTCCAGTTGCTTATAGCTTCGCTGGATAAAATCGGTAAGCTCTTTTCCTTTTAATAGATTCTGAGAAAGCTTTGCCAGATCCAAAGCATATTGAATAAGTCCTGCTTTTTCTTCATTTTCTGCTTTCAGAATTTGTCCGGCAAATTCACTATTGGCGTTCACCACAAGGTTGTACATTTCCGGGAAGCCTCCCATACCGAACATTCCGCCACCACCGGTTGCCTGCATATCCTTCATTCTTCTCATGAATTCCGGCTGAGTAATGGTGAATGGTGCGTCCGTGCTGTCCAAGTCTTCAAGCTGAACAGTAAATTTCTTATCAGTAATTGCCTCTTCAACAGATTTCTTTAATGATTCTTTTTCCGTTTCATTTAATTTAGCAATAACAGGCTCGTCTTTCTTGATGAGGTTATTGATGTGATCGGCATCTACTCTTGCAAAAGAAATTTTTTCTTTGGATGTTTCCAGTTTCTGAATCACATGAGGAATAATCGGTGAGTCTAAAAGAAGTACTTCATAGCCTTTATCTTTTGCAGCCTGAATATAACTATGCTGTTCGTCAGCATTAGAAGCGTACAGAACAATGAGGTTGCCGTCTTTATCCGTTTGATTAGGCTTGATTTTCTCTTCCAGCTCATTCCACAGGAAATATTTACCGTCGGTAGTAGGATAGAGGGTGAATTTATCAGACTTTTCAGCAAATTTTTCTTCTGTTATAATTCCGTACTCGATAACTACTTTAATATCGTTCCATTTTTTCTCATAATCTTCGCGGTTTTCATTGATCAGAGAAGACATCTTATCGGCTACTTTCTTGGTGATGTATGAAGAAATTTTCTTTACTGCACCGTCTGCCTGAAGATAAGAACGGGAAACATTCAGCGGAATATCCGGAGAATCAATCACTCCACGTAGCAGCATTAAGAAATCAGGAACGATCCCTTTTACCTCATCCGTTACAAAAACCTGATTCTGGTACAGCTGGATTTTATCTTTTTCAATATTTAAGTTGTTGTTTAATTTAGGGAAGAATAAAATTCCGGTCAGGTTGAACGGATAATCAACATTTAAATGGATGTTGAACAAGGGTTCCTCAAACTGCATCGGATACAATTCATGATAGAATTTCATGTAATCTTCATTGGTCAGCTCGCTTGGAGCGATTGTCCATGCCGGAGTCGGGTTGTTGATGATATTGTCAACTTCTTCCGTTTCTGCAACGGCATCTTCAGGAGCGTCTTCCGGTAAAGGTAGTGTATGGGTCTTTGTTCCGAACTTGATAGGAACGGGCATGAATTTGTTATACTTGAGCAACAGTTCACGGATTTTGCCTTCTTCTAAAAATTCTGTTGAATCTTCTGCGATATGAAGAATAATTTCCGTCCCTCTTTCAGTTTTATCAGTTGTTTCTTCTAATGTAAATTCCGGACTGCCGTCGCAGATCCATCGAACTGCCGGTTCATCTTTATAGGATTTCGTTACAATTTCAACTTTCTCTGCAACCATAAAGGCAGAATAAAATCCAAGCCCGAAATGCCCGATAATTCCGGCATCTTTTGCAGTGTCCTTGTATTTTTCCAAAAACTCCTCAGCTCCGGAAAAGGCTACCTGGTTGATATATTTTTCAACTTCTTCGCCTGTCATCCCGATTCCCTGATCGATAATGTGAAGGGTCTTGTTTTCTTTATCGATCTTTACTTCAATTTTCGGATTTCCGTATTCAACTTTTGCCTCTCCGATACCTGTGAGGTGTTTTAGTTTTAGAGTTGCATCTGTTGCGTTGGAAATTAACTCTCTTAAGAAGATTTCGTGGTCACTGTAAAGAAACTTTTTAATTAAGGGAAAAATATTTTCCACCGATACATTAATATTTCCTTTAGTCATAATATTTAGTTTTAATTTTTGTTTTGTTTCTCAAAAAAAATACCGTTCGGCAGAAACTGACATTTTGGCATTAAAGTAAAATGCAAAATGTAAAAAGTGAGAGGTTAGAAGTGAGAAGTTAGAAGTGAAAAGTTAAAGTTTGCAAAGTATAATTTAATTTTCAGGTTGATGATGTTGATAGTAAAAAAGGCAGTCTGAAAAGACTGCCTTTGAATATTTTTAAATTAAATTTATTTGTTTTTTAATTCTTCCTTGATTTTATTTTCAAGTTCTTCCGCTAGTTCAGGATTGTCTTTCAATACATCTTTAACCGCATCACGGCCTTGTCCGAGCTTGGTGTCTTCATAGCTGAACCATGATCCGCTTTTCTTTACAATTCCCTGTTCTACAGCCTGATCCAGAATTTCCCCTGTTTTGGAAACTCCTTCACCGTACATAATATCAAATTCTGCCTGTTTGAAAGGAGGTGCTACTTTATTTTTCACAATCTTCACTTTAACGCGGCTTCCGATGGCCTCATCTCCCTGCTTGATTGGTGCACTTGCTTTTCTGATATCCACTCTTACCGAAGCGTAGAATTTCAAAGCGTTACCACCGGTTGTTGTTTCAGGATTTCCAAACATGACCCCGATTTTTTCTCTTAACTGGTTAATGAAAATCACGGTACATTTTGTTCTTGAAATCGTTGCTGTTAGTTTTCTTAGTGCCTGAGACATCAATCTTGCATGAAGACCCATTTTAGAATCTCCCATTTCTCCTTCAATCTCTGCTTTTGGGGTGAGCGCTGCAACCGAGTCAATTACCACGATATCAATAGCTCCGGAACGGATTAAGTTATCAGCAATTTCCAAAGCCTGCTCTCCGTTATCCGGCTGAGAAATGATGAGGTTTTCAAGATCGATTCCCAATTTCGCCGCGTAAGTTCTGTCGAAAGCATGCTCTGCATCAATAAACGCCGCAATTCCGCCAGCTTTCTGAGCTTCTGCAATAGCGTGAAGCGTTAAAGTTGTTTTACCGGAAGATTCAGGACCGTAGATCTCGATGATTCTTCCTCGAGGGTAACCACCAACTCCAAGAGCGATGTCTAATCCCAGAGATCCGGAAGGAATCACTTCAATAGTATTATCCACAGAACTGTCGCCCAATGTCATTACCGTTCCTTTTCCGTATGTTTTATCTAGTTTATCAAGCACCAGTGCGAGTGCTTTTTTCTTGTCGTCTATATTACTCATCTGTTGTTTAAATAATTGATCAAAAATACAAAAAATTAAGGTCAAAAACTAATATTATCTACCATTAAAAGTAGTTTTTATAGTTAAAAAATGATAAAATTTAATGCGTGCAACTTATTTTTGAATTACTAAAAAATATTTCACTTAAATACTTAAATGATTAACATTATCAGTTGTTTACCTAATGGAAATTAGAATTGTTGGTAATGCTAAGATAATCTCCTAAGACTTTCAACTGGCCTTTATTCCCTTTCCGGATTCTCTGATCTCGGCTCACAAGTTTATTGTAAATTCTATTGATCAGCTTTTTGGTAACGGGAAATACTCTTTTATTGCTTACTTCAGGAATTTCAAGTCTTTTGCAGACTTCATCGTCTAGTAAAAACCAAGTACAGGAAATATGCAGATAGCGTAAGTTTCTTCTTTGGAATTTGTACTTTAAAATCGGATTTTCCAGCGATTCATTCAGTAAAGAGTGGGCCAGCAAAACGGAATCTTTATCAGCCGGCGGCTGAACGGAAGTCCACATATAGAAAAATTCGGTAGCCTGTTTTTTGTTGTCTGGCAATAGTTTTTCCGGAATTCCCAACAGGTAACCTACATATTTCCACAGATGAAAAAGTCCATTTTCTTCGTGTGCTGAAAAAGTGTTTCCAAGTTTATGCAAACTATGCAGGAAAACCAGGCTGAATCCGATATAGGTTGCCATCATGTCCCATGAATTTATGGGTTCGCCGCAGTTTTTGATATCCCAGTTTTTGTAGTGTTTTCTGATGGAAAGCCTTGCGTAGGAATGGATCAGTCTTGTTTTAATGGCAAACTCATAGCCTTTTTTGTGAACTTCAAGTGCATTATATCGGGTAACATTTACCCAAAAATCAAGTGTTTCTGAAAGCCTTTTTACTGCGCCTTTTTTTAAAGCTTCGGTTATGATAAGTGGCTTGTTCAGATAGGCAAAATCATAACCGCCCATCAGACAGTAATCCCGAAGAGATATCAGGGAATCCAGATTGGCTCTCATGCAAAGTTCTGCACCGCTTTTTAATAAGTCGTAATTCAGCCATTCCGGAATAGTCTGTGTTTGCAAAAACATGTTTTTAACACTTTCAGGAATATCATCATTTTCAGAAACGCCATTCCGGATATACTGTTCGACTTCCTTTGAAGCTTCACGAAAACTTTTAGTAAAATAAATATCTTCCACGACATGATCTCCAGCTTCATCCACATGATAATAGTAGGGCGAGAACTTCTCAAAATCTTTAAAGCTCACTTCAGCGCCGGTAAAATCAATCAGTTGTTTTCCGTTTCCTTTTGTCCAGAAGTCTTTGAAATGCGGGGAGTGTTTATAACGAGGCTGTAAAATAGTGGTTTCCATTACTCATAAAAGTACAAGTTTTACGCCGAAAGTAGAAGGTGAGATTTGTCAGTTGCGCGGGTTAAAAATACTACAAAAGGGTAATTTCTTGGTGTTTATGGATTTTGAAAATTTGTATAAAAAAATTAGTTACTATGAAAACAAATTTATTATTGGTCACTTTGATTATTTCAAATTGGTGCTTTAGTCAAGATCAAAATTATAGTATCAGTTTTGTCAAGAATAAAGTTGAATATAAAATTGAGAAACAGAAAGATCGTGTAATACCGATTGATATTGAGGTTGTTAATACTGCTTCAAGTAATTGGGAAAATGATTGGTTAAGTATTAATGTGCTTGAAAGTGGATTAACTGATATTTATCGGAATAATTATTCTATTGTTAAAAGCAAATTACTTTTAAAATCTTTAGAAGAAAATAAAACAATTTTTTTAAGAATTAATGATGAATTATTGATTAATAATGACGAGAAAATTTTTTTACAACTTGATGTTAAAAATGATATAACGGGGCGTAGTAAAAATGATTTAAATGTAGGGAAAAATAAAATTATTCAGATTATTTTTAAAACTAAAAACAGTACTAATCCAGAAAGTGTACTTTCTTTAAAGGAATACCTTGATCGTAGAAATGGTCTTGAACTTCATGAAACTGTTAAAGTTGAATCCACTGATAATCTTTTAACTATTTCTGGTTATGATTATGATAATAAATATGTTAAGAGAAAAGTAATACTTGAAAGAGGAGAAGTGCTTCCGGTACCAAATAAAAGTTATATTTTATCTTCTAATCATTGGAAACCAATACCTATTTCTATTATTACAGTGCCATTTAAAGTACGTCCTGCAATTAATTTAGACGGAGAAAAAGTGAATAGTCTGGCTACTTCAGGTGTGACAAATATCGGGATGAATCTAGAGTTGTCTAAATATCAATTAGATAGATATTTTTCAACAGGTAAAAAATCTTCTCATAAGTTTGGTTTAGGCTTTTGGGCTGCACCGGCAGTTGAAGAATTAGATTCAATCTCAACACGCGGATATCTTCCGAAAGGTAAAAATTCTAAACAAATGTTCATATCTAGTGGTTTTACAATTTCTTATACTTATAATGATATTTCCTTTGTATATGTTCCTTTAGGATGGGATTTCGGTACATCAACCATTGGAAAGAATTGGATATACAATAAAAGAAGATGGTGGGGATTTGGTATTGCAATTAGCCCTAAATTGTTTGCAGCCATATTTAATAAGTAATGATTTCATAGAAAAAAAACAACCTCCAATCGGAAGGTTGTTTTGTATTTAAGCTAAAAAACTATATTAGTTAGATAATGAAGCAGCATGGATCAACATATCTACCAGCTTGTTTGAGTAACCCATTTCATTATCATACCAGGAAACAAGTTTTACAAAGTTTGGAGAAAGCATGATACCAGCGTCTTTATCGAAGATGGAAGTTCTCTTATCTCCTACAAAATCCTGAGAAACTACCGCATCTTCAGTGTATCCTAAAATACCTTTTAATTCACCTTCCGAAGCAGCTTTGATTGCTGCACAGATCTCATCGTAAGAAGTCGCTTTTTCCAATCTTACCGTTAAATCTACTACAGAAACATCAACAGTTGGTACTCTGAAAGACATCCCCGTTAACTTTCCGTTTAATGAAGGAATTACTTTTCCTACTGCTTTTGCAGCACCTGTAGAAGAAGGAATAATGTTATTTAAAGCTGCTCTACCACCTCTCCAGTCTTTCATGGAAGGACCGTCAACTGTTTTCTGAGTTGCCGTTGTAGCATGTACGGTAGTCATCAGACCTTCCACGATTCCGAAGTTATCGTGAATCACTTTAGCTAAAGGCGCTAAACAGTTGGTTGTACAAGAAGCGTTTGATAAAATTTTGATATCGTCAGTAAGTTCAGTATGGTTTACCCCCATTACGAACATTGGAGTATCATCTTTTGAAGGCGCAGAAAGAATTACTTTTTTAGCACCGGCGTTGATGTGCTTTGCAGCATTTTCTTTATCAAGGAATAAACCTGTAGATTCAACGATATAATCGGCACCGATTTCGTTCCATTTGAGGTTGTTCGGGTCTCTCTCGGCAGTTACTCTGATTCTTTTTCCGTTTACCACAAGGTCATTTCCTTCAACAGAAACCTCACCCGGGAAAATACCGTGTACAGAATCGTATTTTAACATGTAAGCCATGTATTCTGCGTTGATCAGGTCGTTGATTCCTACCACTTCAATGTTATCTCTTTCTGTCATTGCTCTGAAAACAAGACGTCCGATTCTACCAAACCCGTTGATACCTACTTTAATTGTTGACATAATAGTTTGTTTTAAATTATATTAAAATATTAGATTGCTAAAATTTTCGAAATCAAAAGAAGGTCTTTATTGATTTCATTATGTTTTTTGATGGCTTCTTCAATCGGAGTGTATACCAGGTCATTAGAACGCATTCCGGCCATTACATTGGTCTTTCCTTCCATTAATCCGGTTACTGCACCGTAGCCCAGTCTGCTTGCCAAAACTCTGTCTGCGCAGCTTGGAGAACCTCCTCTCTGCATATGTCCCAAAATAGCCACACGAATATCATAATCCGGAAAATCCTTTTTTGTTTTTTCCGCCAGTTCGTAAACGTTTGCTAATTTTTCACCTTCTGCTACTACCACGATACTCGAAGCTTTTCCTGTTTTTTCAGCATTTCTGAAATTGGTGAATAGTTCATCAATACTGTCCTTTCTTTCAGGAATTAAAATATCAAGCGCCCCGGTTGCGAGTCCGCTGTTCAGCGCAATGAATCCTGCGTCACGGCCCATTACCTCCACAAAGAAAACGCGGTTGTGGGATGTCGCCGTATCACGGATTTTATCAATCGCATCCATTGCCGTATTTAAAGCGGTGTCATAGCCAATCGTATTGTCTGTTCCGAAGATATCGTTGTCAATGGTTCCCGGAACCCCAATTACCCTGATCCCAAATTCTTCATTGAAGATCTTGGCCCCTGTAAAGGTTCCGTCTCCGCCGATACATACCAAACCGTCAATGCCAAGTCTTACGCAATGATCATAAGCCTTCTGGCGACCTTCTTTGGTTTTAAATTCCATGGATCTGGCAGATTTCAGAATAGTTCCGCCCTGATTGATTATATTTTTTACGGAACGGGGACCCATCTTAAGGAAATCTCCGTTTATAAGGCCGTTGTAGCCTTCTCTTACTCCGTAACATTCGATGTCATAATAATTTGCGGTTCTCACTACCGCCCTTAATGCTGCATTCATCCCCGGAGCATCACCTCCAGAGGTAAGAACGGCAATTTTTTTTACTGCACTCTCTTTCATCTAGTAAAAAGTTTCGAACACAAATTTACAAAAACAAGTTCAGATAATAACAGTAACTTAAGAAGAGTTTTGAATATACATTATTTAAAACGTCTAAAATTTACAGGTTTGAAAATATATCTGGCTGTTGCAATTTCCGGATCATCAACATCAAGCGCATACCATGGGGAAATGTTTTTATCAAAAGGATTGGAAAGAACATGAACCGACTGTGCAGGTGTAAAGCCTTCTCCCAGAAGATACAGTTTTTTGCCATCTTTATTTTTGCACGCTCCCGAAATAAAAACCACATGACCCGGACTTCCGGGTGTAATCAGGATGTCTCCGGTTTTGAGATCGCTGTTTTTAATAACAGCTGATGTTTCATGGTGTAAAGAAATGGTTCCGGCATAGTTGAAAATCAGGTCAAGATAATTTCTGAAATTCGTATAAGAATCATCAAATTCCGCAGTCTTTTTGAAATTGACAGAATTTCCGTTCACGAGAGCTCTGATACCATTTTTATAATCATTCCACGAGACCAGATCGCCACTGGTAAAATGGAATTGTATTGCATCAAAATTTTTAGACTTAAATAAATACTCTGCTCTTAGGCGAATGACTGCATCGGCGCATTGCTGAAGATCTTTGTTTCCGATATCAAGATCAAAAATAGCTTCATGAAGATGTTGGGTTTTGATTTTATTGCCGTCATATTTAAGAATTGGACTTCCGTAAGGTTTTAAAGAAAATTGCTCAATAAAATATTCAAAAGAACCGGGCTGTTCTCCTATCCACTTATATCCTTCCGGAGCTGGAAATCTTTCTTTAATGGTATTTTTATCTTTATTGATTTTGAGTTGAATATTTTGAGAATCTTCATTTATTGGGGCTAAAATGTTATTCGCCGTTTTTTTCTCGCTACAGCTGCTGAACAGTAATAAAAAAATGAATCCTGAAATAATTTTTTTCATGCTAAAGATTTATCTGAAAGATATAAATAATTTCATAATCAGATGTATTGCAAGCTGAATCGCTACCACTTTTCCGTCAAATATTTCCAGTACCGTTTAGGGACATGCTGAAGATGCAGTTTTAAATTTTTTCTTTCCACAATATTGGTTTTCGTAAAATACCGCTGCCACAGCGTCTGGTAGTTTTTTTCCTGATCATGGAATTTCTGTTCATATTTATTGAGGTCAATTTTCTCGTCAGGATAAAAGAAGTCGCAGGTTTCCAGATTATACAGAAGTCCGTAATTTCTGCGTAAATCATAGATCATCCATTTCTGATCCTGGTATCGGTCTTTGAAATGTTTCCTGATCAGCGGAAGCACATTGAAATCAGGATCGATTTTAGCAAAGAAAACATCATCCTGCATTTTTTCAAAACGCACAAAAGCAGTCATTCTGTGTCGTTCACGACTGACGGATTTGCATATTTTGGAAATTTTTAAAATTGCTTCATCAGTATAATTCTGAAGGATATTTTCATCCGGATATTTGATAGATTGTTTTACGGCAGATAAAATAAGCTGTTCCGCTTCAGGATCTTCGGACAAGTACACTTTCAACAGTTCGTGGATGCCTTGGTTTCCAATATTTTTTTCGAGTTTATTTAAAACCCTTTCTGATTTGTCATTTTGTGTAATCACTTCATGAATTTCAGCGAATATATTTTCCTGGTGAAACCGTTCCCTGCTGATAATTTCCACGTCTTTATAACGGTACTCAAATACTTCAAATACTGCGGTGAAAAGTCCGTCGAAACTGCCGTCGTAGAGTAGGGTAGTCATTTTTTAATGTAGCAATTTTTTAATGTAAAAAATGGAGCAATATATGGTTGAGATAGTTTTTCAGACATAATTGGGAATATCCATGCTTCCGTGGAGTACCCGCACAACATAAATGTGATTCTCTAAAATTCTGTAGAAAATAATGTGATTGTCTTTAGGAAAACTGTACAACCCTTTTTTTATTTCGTTTCGTATTTTGCCTGATTTCGGATGTAAATATAAATCGTTAAAAATCTTTTCAATTTCCAAAAGATATTTTTCAGCCTGTTCAAATCAGAAGTGTTCTATGGTATAATCAAAAATGTCTTCCAGATCTTTATCCGCGGCTTCCGATAAGATATATACGCTTCCAGGCATTATTGTTTTTCTTTCCTGGATTGAATAATATCCTTAACCGACCGCTGGCTCGGATTACTGTTCCAGCCTTTTTCGATTTCAGCTTTTAAATCCTGAATTACTTTGTGGCGATATACCTCATGAAGCCGTAACGCATCCCGTACCACTTCACTGGCATTCTGAAAATCTCCGGATTTTATCTGCTCTGCGATATAATCTTCCTGTTTTTTCGTAAAACTGACATTCATTGCTGTTCTTTTTCCGAAATTACAAATTATATCCATATTTAGCAAATATGGACCAAAGTTTTAACGTAAATTAAAATAAAGTCAGCTGTTGAGAAAACTGATTATGAAACTTAGATGAGCTTCCGCCGATCAATAATTTCCTGAAATTTTTATCCGTTAAATATCTCAGATAAGCATTTCCTGCATTAAAATCAATAAAATACCGTGCGCGATTTACCGCTGCGCCTAATTTACTGAGGTGATCCATTGTAAGAACCTGAAAACGTCTTGCGCTGACAATCTTTTTTGCGGTTTTCACGCCAATCCCCGGAATTCTTAAAATCATCTGATAATCCGCAGTCTGAAGATTAACGGGAAACTGATCCAGATGTCTAAGCGCCCAGCTCATTTTCGGATCCATTTCAAGATCAAGGAAAGGCATATTCGGATCCAGGATTTCTTCTGCTTTGAAGCCGTAAAACCGCATCAGCCAGTCGGATTGATACAGCCTGTTTTCCCGAAGCATCGGAACTTCTGTTGTTAAGGAAGGCAGCCGCTTATCCTCCAAAACCGGCACATATCCTGAATAATACACTCTTTTCAGATTAAAGTTTTTATAAAAATGATCCGCTACTTTTATGATCTGTAGGTCGTTTTCGTTGGTAGCCCCCACGATCATCTGGGTAGATTGTCCGGCAGGAGCAAATTTGGGAACCTTTCTGAAAATCTTTTTTTCATCTTTATATTGATCAATCCCTTTCTGAATATACCGCATTGGATTAATCATATCCTGCCTGTTCTTTTCAGGTGCAAGAAGTTTCAGCCCGCTTTCGGTAGGAATTTCAAGGTTTACGGATAATCTGTCTGCATACAATGCTGCTTCCTGCATCAACTCATCACTGGCGCCGGGAATTGATTTCAGGTGAATATAGCCGTTAAAATTCTCTTCAAGTCTGAGCTTTTTGGCGACACGAACCAAACGTTCCATCGTGGTGTCTGCATTTTTGAAAATTCCGGAACTTAAAAACAATCCTTCAATATAATTTCTACGGTAAAAATTGATCGTCAAATCAACTACTTCTTCCACTGTGAAAGCTGCTCTTTTGATATCATTTGAACTTCGGGAAACGCAGTAGGCACAATCGTAAATACAATGGTTGGTTAAAAGAATTTTGAGAAGTGAAACACATCGTCCGTCTTCAGTATACGTATGGCAGATTCCGCTCGCGGAACTGTCTCCCAAAGCGCCTTTCTTGTTTTTTCTTGTGCCTCCGCTTGAGGAGCAGGAAACATCGTATTTGGCTGCATCCGCAAGGATTTCAAGCTTTTCTTTCAGACGGTCGAAATTCATATTTTAAATTGATTATCTTGAAGTTGGATAAGATGAACGGTTCAAAATTAGCTCCAAAATTGATAAATGTCAATCTTTTTCGATTGAAGTTATCAACAGCGGAAAGTTACAAAATCACTATATTTACAATTCTTTAAAGATAAACTATGAATCATCAACCGGTAGAAGGTTTTTCCAAACTTTCCAAGCAAAGAAAAATCGATTGGCTCATCTCAGAATACCTTAGTAACGATCGCAGTTACGAACAGATTTTACAGCAATACTGGAATAACAATGCCGAACTTCAGAAGCTTCATGAGGAGTTTTCTGAAAATACCATTTCCAACTTTTACATGCCCTACGGAATTGCGCCAAATTTCCTTATTGACGGGAAATTACTGGCTTTACCCATGGCTGTTGAAGAAAGTTCTGTGGTTGCGGCAGCCTCCAAAGCAGCAAAATTCTGGATTGATAAAGGAGGTTTTAAAACAACCATTATCAACACCGAAAAACTCGGCCATACCCACTTTATATTCAACGTAGAATCCCACAAATTATTACATTTCTTCAACTTCAGGCTGAAGAAAAAGCTTCTTGAAGCAACGGAAGATATTACTGCGAATATGCGGAAACGCGGCGGCGGAATTTTAGATATCAAATTAATTGATAAAACTTCTGAAATGCCGAATTATTACCAATTGAAGGCCAGCTTCGACACCGTAGATTCCATGGGAGCCAATTTTATCAATTCTTGCCTGGAGCAGTTCGGAAAAACATTGAAGCAGGAAGTGGCGGAAAATGAAGATTTTACACAAGAAGAGAAAGATTCATTGCAAATTGTGATGAATATTCTTTCCAATTTCACTCCTGATTGTATCGTAAGGGCTGAAGTTTCCTGCAAAATTGAAGATCTGAAAGACGACAGCGGCATTTCCAACGAAGAATTTGCCTGGAAGTTCAAGCAGGCGGTAACGATTGCTGAAATTGAACCTTTCCGTGCGACCACGCATAATAAAGGAATCATGAACGGGGTAGATGCAGTAGTTATTGCTACCGGAAACGATTTCCGTGCAACGGAAGCCTGTGCACATGCTTACGCTGCGCGAAACGGAAAGTATTCTTCTTTAACACATTGTACAACAGATAACGGGATATTCAGATTTTGGATTGATCTTCCGATTTCGGTAGGCGTTGTAGGCGGTTTAACAAATCTTCATCCTTTGGTAAAGTTTTCTCTCGCGTTGTTGGGAAAACCTTCTGCTCAGGAATTAATGAGCATCATGGCGGTATCCGGTCTGGCGCAGAATTTCGGAGCATTGCGCTCTTTGATTACTACCGGAATTCAGAAAGGACATATGAAAATGCATCTTTTCAATATTCTGAATCAGTTTAATGCAACTGAAGAGGAAAAGCAATATTTTGTGACGTATTTTAAAGATAAAACAGTAAGCCACCACGAAGTAATTGCGGAATTGGAGAAGTTAAGAAACAAGTAAGTTTAACCACGCTTTTAATATTTAATTTATATTGGTTTGTTATGAGAAATAATAAAAATCATCAATGAAAAAAATTGTATCACTAATAGCAATTTTATTTTTTTTAGTAAGTCCTAAATTATTTTCACAAACCGATAAAAATGGAAATCCTGTTTTTAATAGTTTAAGAATTGAAGATATTAAGTTTGAAAATGTTGAAATCATTTCAAATTATTATACAATAGAAAATAATATAGAAAATAAATCTTCTTCTGTTTTTATTAATGAAAACCAACTCCGGAAGACTATATAAATTTTTCAACCAAATTGCCATCATATTTTTTTATGATTGTTGATAAAGGAAATGTTCTTGGAATGGCAATGCTGATTCCCAAAACTGAAGATGATTCTTTTTTTTATAATGTAGTGATTCCAAGTAAAGATTTAAGTTTTCAAATACCATCTCAACTGAAAGGAAAAATTACCGAACATCGAGCAAATGAAATTTTGAATCTCAAAAATTCAAAAGCCGAAATTAGTAAGAACGTTTTGAAATTTAATAATATGGATTTTGAGGTACTTCAATATGACAAAATTATTGCAGAATTAAAGAAAAATGTTTTAGCAGAAATTGAGAACGAAAAAAATACAGAAAAAAATAATGTAGAAGAATATATCAGAACCGAATCAAAAGAAGGAGGAAAACTTGATTTTAAAAGTAGATTTGAAAAGCATGAAGGAGCGTTTATAGCTTTTGATGGAGTTATGTACAACAAAAAAGACTTTTCAATTTTAATGTGGGGAGCTTCTGTAAGAAAAATCGGCATAAAAGATTTTTCGAAAGCTCAAAATATTTGGGAACAGATTAATAGTAAAAAGCTAACCGAACCAGAGTTAAATGCTTTAAAGAAAGGGTTTGAAACGAAATTTTAATAAAGAAATTTTTAGACAATTCAAACTTGACTTTATAAAATTAATATATTCAAAAAGATAAAATTAAGTAATTGCAAAACATCAATGTCTAGATTCGTAATTACTAATTTGAAAGTAAATAATATGAAAACAATAACATTAATTTTTGGAGCGGTATACGGTATGCTGTCCGTGATCTTGGGAGCCTTCGGCGCACATGCTTTAAAGAAAATCCTTTCTGTGGAAAGACTGGAAAGTTTTGAAACGGGAGTACGCTATCAAATGTACGCCGCCTTTTTCTTATTAATTGTCGGTTACATTTTAAAATTTGAAACGAAAACCGAAAACTGGATTTCCTGGCTGATGATTTTCGGAACAATACTGTTTTCATTCAGCATCTATGGTTTAAGTATGCAGGATTATTTTGGGATGAACCTGAAATTCCTCGGACCGATCACTCCGCTTGGAGGATTACTGATGATTCTGAGCTGGACTTTGCTGATTTTCTATTTCGTGAAAATGAAAAGTTAAGATTTGAATGATTGAAGTTTTACGCAAACATATTACAGGAAGACTTGGAGATGATCCCGACAATCTGGAAACGGTGCTTTCTTCATTTAAGCATATTACCGCTAAAAGAAACGAGCAGATTCTGCAGCAAGGTGAAATTTGCAGATATGTGTATTTCATCGCTAAGGGCTGTCTTCAGGTTTATGTTTACGATAAAGACTTTAACGAAACAACGCGTGATCTTGTAACCGAAGATAACTGGTGTTCCGAACTTCAGAGTTTTGGAAGTGGCAATCCGGCAATAGAAAATATAAGAGCCGTTGAACCTTGTGAGCTTTTTGCAATTGACAGAAAGGCTTTTCAGACAATGATGGAAACCGTTCCGCAGTTTGATAAAATGTATAAACAAATTCTGGAAGCATCTTATGCAAATTCTGTTTACCGCATCAACACTTTTGTGGCTTTATCGGCTTTGGATCGCATAAAATGGTTGATGAAATATCGTCCGATGCTGATGACGAGACTTTCCAGCAAGCTTATCGCATCTTATTTAGGAATTAATAAAGATGTTTTCAGTCGCTTAAAATCTAAGCTTTGAAAATGTAGACTTTTGTCATCGTTCACAGAATTTTTATTGCTGAATTTTGTTTCATTATTCACAATAAAAATTAAAAAAATGACAGAGTATTTATTATTATTCAGAAATGCGAGTTCCGAAAACGGTTATTTAGCAACATCACAAGATATGGCAGAAGATATGTCTAAATGGCAATCCTGGATTGGGAATATTGCAATGCAGGGAAAGCTGGTTCATACTGCACCAATTGAATATAACGGAACGGTTATAAGCAATAATGCCAATATCAGTAATCCTTACAAAGAATCCAACAGTGTTTTGGTTGTCGGTTTTCTCATCTGTAAAGCGGAAAGCATTGTGGAAGTTGAAGAATGGAGCAAAACCTGTCCGGTTCTGAAATATCCCGAAAGTTCTGTAGAAATAAGACCGCTGATTCCTTTTCCTGCAAATTAATGGTAAAACGTAGAGTGATTTTGATTTAAAGCAATGTATTGTAGCTTACTTTTTGTTCTAATCTCTTACATTTAAAACTAAAAAATCCGTTTCGATTGTGAAACGGATTTTTTTACTTTAAAAAATTTTCCTTCATCCATTTTAATTTATTGTAGCTTTTCAGGAATTTATTATTCAGGAGGATAAATTTTTCCTGAGCATCTATCATTTTATTTTCCCTTGAATTGATGAGAAACAGCGAACTTTCACCGTTGTTATAGCGGATCTCTTCAGCCTGTAGAAGCCGTTGGTAATTGGTAAGGTTATCCTTTGCAATATCAATCTGTGAATGATAGTTAATAACTTCATTTTTATAAGTCAGGATCTTTGTTTCCAATTCTCTTCTTTTCACTTGGGTATCCAGTGTATTCTGCTCTATTTTAAGTTTTGCAATCTGGTAATTGGCTCTTGCTTCTCTTTGGAAAACCGGGATTTCCAGCTTCAGTCCGTACTGGAAGTTATTGTCAAAAAGCGGGAGGTAATCTGCCCGGTAATTTTCTTTATTAAAGAAATTATAGGTAAAATCCAGCTTGGGTAAGAAGCTTTGCCATTTTAGCCGTCTTTCACTTTCCAGAATATTCTGTTTCTGAAAGTAGTACTGCAATGAAAAATGATTGTTCAGGTTTTGATTTTCCACCTGCTGTATCAGCATTTCAAAATTACTGAAAGCTTCACTGCTGTTTATTCTGTCGGAAGGATAAATCATAGCCGTAAGGTCATAAAACTCTCGGTTATCTTTCCATAAAAAAAGCTGAAGATCCTGAGTACTTTTCACAAAATTCAGAAAAGCATCCCGCTCCTGAAGACGGAAACTCTGCAGCTGTGAGGCTGCTTCTATGGTATCAATGGCAGGTCTTTCCCCAAAATTAAAGGTCTTTTTTGTGAGCTCAAGACGTTGTTCATTAATTAAAACAGCGCTGCGCTGTAGCTGGTAAATTTCGAAATTCTTTACCCACTCCCAATAGGTGTTTTCAGCTTCAAGAAGAAGATCGTTGGTAAGAACGGTCTGTTCTGCTTCGGTCATTTTCAGGGCATATTTTGCCTGTTCCAGCATGGCTCTTCTTTTATCATACAAAAGATTTTTAGCCAATGGAACAGTAATCCCGAATTGATACAGCCCACCTTTGGTATCGCTGTTATTGAGCTTTTCTCCATCCAGGTAATTGTAGCTTGCGGTAAGATCAATCCCATACCATGTAGGAATACCGAGTTCAATATTCCTTTGCCTGTAGTATTGTATCCCGTCAATATTTTTTTCTCCAAGTTTTCCGCCAAGTACCGGATCAAAATTTCCTCTTGCACTGGTAATTTCTGATGCTGCAATTTTATTCTGAAGCTGATATTTTAGGGCTAAAGGATGGTAATTTTTTACAATAGAAATAAATTCTTTTGCAGACATCTTCAATGAATCCTGCGCTGAAAGTATTCCGCAGAACAGTAGGGCAAATAGAAATATAACTTTATTTCTGCTTTTCATTCTGACCGGTTTTTGCAGTTTTAACTTCATAATAATCGGGAGGGAAACCATTGATATTTCGCCAAAGTTCATACCAGACCGGAACATCATTCAGGATAGCAATTCCTTGGACGCCGGTACCCATTCTGATTTTCGGAGGCCATCTTTTCTGGGTTTTATCTTCCACAATCAGCGCTTTAAAAAGACCATTGGCGCTGATATTATTTTCAATGGCAATTACTTTTCCTGCAAAAGTTCCGTAGCTTGAATCCGGCCATCCGGAAAATACGATTGCCGGAAAACCATCAAAAATGCACATCACGCGCTGGCCTTCTTTGATCAGCGGAAGATCAACAGGCTTAATATAAATTTCCACCGCATAATCCACCATTTTTGGAACAATAATCCCGATACTTTCTGTTTCTTTCAGTATTTCCCCGATTCCGGCTTTATTAAGCTGAACAATCTGTCCGTCCTGGGAAGCAACAATAAAGTAAAGCCCCTGGCGGAATTTATAATTGGCAACCTGGTTTTCCAGCTTGGCAATATCTCCTTCACTGCCTTCAATCTGTCCCATGCTCTGGAACCTTTCACCCTCGGTTTTGCTGAGCTTTTCAGTGTAATCCTGGATTACGGCATTCTGTTCAATGGCCATAGTAGAGATTTCCTGACGGGTTTGGGCCACCTTATTTTCGGAAGCGGTTTTTTTAGCGATCGCATTCTGGTAAGATATGTTTCTCTGCTGAAACTGTGTTAAGGAAACCAGTCCTTCATCATACATTTTTTTCTGTCTAATATATTGGTCCTCAGAAAGCTTGAGCTCATTGGTTGCAGCGGCAAGTTCTGCTTCTTCGCCTGCGAGCTTGTTTTTGAGCTGGCTGATTTTTATATCGATCTGGTTCAGCTTAAGATCTTTCGCCGTGGTAAGCGCCTGAAGCTGATTGTTGGTGGCGCCTACTTTGGCTTCGTAATAATCCCGTACTCCTTTTTTTGCTTCTACCTGCTGTTCTGTTCTTTTGACCAGTAATGGATCAAAGTAATCATCCTTTACTTCAGAAAGCTGCAGAATAGTATCTCCTTTTTTAACATAATCCCCGTTTTTTACATACCACTTGATTATTTTCCCGGGGATAGGGGAGTTTAGCTGTTGCGGACGTTGTTCCTGGTAAAGGGTAGTTACATTCCCCACGACCTTGATATTTTGGGTCCATGGAAGAAACAGTACAATAATCGCCAAAATGAAGAATGATAAAAACCATCTTTTTACGTACGATTTTTTGTGAATATTATATATTTTATCAAAAGACTGAATTTTCATACCTGTATTTTTAAGATAAAGTTTTTAAAGTTCCGTTTTTCAGGTGCAGATGGTGATCTGCGAAATCAATAATTTCGGAATTTTGAGAAACAATCACAATGGTAGTTTTATAGCTGATATCCTTTAGGTACTGCAGCATTTTGTTCTTGAAAAACTCGTTCATTCCGTCAACTGGATCTTCAAGCAATAGCAGTTTTTTCTCTCCGATTAATGCGCGGAGGAGCAGGATTTTTTTCTTGGAACTGAATGAAATTTCGGGATCTGTTTCACTAATTTCGGTAAAGAAACCGCTTGTGAAGTAACTGGAGATATTTTCGGTACCAATTCTTTCCGATAATTCCATTACATCTTCCATATTGATGTTTTCATTCCCCATTAAAATATTATCCTGAACAGTTCCCTGGATCATTCTCATATCTTCAAAATACACACCCATTTCTGTCCGGAGTTTCTCTTTATCAATATTTTTTAATGGAATTTTATTAAATAAAACGCTTCCGGCAGGCGGTTCGTAAAACCCGGCCATCATATTCAGCAGAAGTGATTTTCCTGACCCCAGCTCGCCGGAAATTACCGTTATGGCATTCTCCCGGATAACACAATTGATATCCTGAAGTATGTGGACATTGCTGTTGAAATAAAAGTCGACGTTTTTAAATTCAATTTCAATACCTTCATTCTGGTTGGCAAAAACAATTTCTCCGTTTTTTTCTTCGGCAAGTTCTGTCACTTTATTAAGTTTCGCAAGAGAAGCAATGACATCATAATAGCTTTCCAAGCTTATAATAAGCTTCTCAACAGCTGCCATAATACTTAATACAACAATCTCCGTAGCGATAAATGCCCCGATGTTAAGCTTTTGGTTTACAAGAAGGTAAGTGCCGATCACAAGCATAGCCAGGGTGACAATAACTTTAAAAGCAATAATTGTCTTATACTGAATTTCAAGAACTTTAAAATGGGAAGTTCTGTGTTGAAGATATCCTGTTACCCGTTCATCAATTCCTTTAAGATGAATTTCCGTTTCGGAATTTATTTTAAAAGATTTTACCGATGCTGCCAGATCTTCTATCCATGCTGCCGTTTCATATTTTTTATCGCTTTCCTCAATGCTGGATTTTATCCCGCTTTCCATCGTGAAATTAAAAATAAGCACGACACTCAATACGACAAGTGCTCCAAAGATCAAAAACCAAGGGTGATAAAAGGATAAGAGAAGAAGACCGAAAATGATCTGTATCAGTGCAGTTGGGATTTCCAGTAAAATTTTAGAAATTCCCTTCTGCAGGTTTTGGGTGTCGAAAAAACGGTTGACAAGCTCCGGAAGGTAATATTTTCGGGTACTGGACAGATTAACTTTAGGGATCTTTTCGGTAAAAGCAACGGAAAATTCCACAAAAATTTTCTGCTGGATTTTTTCAATAATCTGCATCACCTTAAGTCTGAAATATCCTACCAGCCAGGTTCCGATTACAACAAAAATAATCAGAATATAAATGGATGTTGCCATGGTAGCCCCCATAACAAAACTGATAATAGACTGTATTCCCAGTGGAACACTAAGCTGAACGAGGCCGTTTAATATAGCGTAAAAATAAATATTGGTGACGTCTTTCTTTTCTTTTGTGATATATTTGAAAAGATTGTAACCGTATTGTTTAGGAGAATTTTCCATCGGTGTGCTATTATTTTATAAGATTGTAAGTAATAAAACGCAGATAATCCAGCACATACTTTTTGTGTTCTGTTCTTGTGGTGTGGTTATCCGTAAGTTTCGGGAGGTGTTCACTGAAATACTGCTGATCGTGCGCTGTTTCAAGTAAAGTACTTGCAAAAGACTTAGGGTAGGGAAAATCCGGTTTTGCCTGGGTGATTACTTCTCCAAAGAAATTACACAAACTTTTAAGAGGACTAAAAACCATTTCCTGATTGATTTCATCTACTTCTTTTACAAGATATGATTTGCTGCTTTCTGCAATAACAATACTGTGCAGTTTGCTGAGATCGTAGTCTTCAATGCTGTCTTGAGTCGTATCATTATGGGTGATAATCTCCAGGATTTTCTCCATCTTTTGCTGAGGTTCTTTAATCTCCTGCAGCCTTAGTTTAGAAATAAATTCAATATAAGACCAATACCAATTTAAAATATAAGTGAGTAATTTATGTTTAGACGGAAAATACCTGTAAACCGTAGCTTCCGTAGAACTGATTTTCTGTGCTAATTTTTTAAAGGTAAAGCTTTCAAAACCGGTTTCGTAAATCAGGTCAATAGAATTTTTCACGATAGATTTACCGATCTCACTGTTTTCCGGGTTTTTAAGATATAAGGTTTCGTTGACTTTAAATTTTACTTGAAATTCCATTTTTAATTTTTTCTTATTGTAGCAGCGTTGTTATTATTTTTAGCAAAACTTATACCAAAAATGATTATAATATATTTTTTGATAGTATTACTATCAATTGGCATGGTATTTGTTTTTATAAAAATACTTAATAGATTAAATTTTATATATGTTTTCCTTATTTAAAGGTCCTTATCAACGATGTTGCTATTTTGAAATGGAAAATTTATGAGTTTAAACTTAAATATTATAATGGAAAAGTTGGGATTGAGATGTACTATAATGAATAGTATAGATCTTATTAAAAATATAACATATTCAATTTATTATAATATGGGAAATATAAGTAAACGGACTAGCCGAACACCGTATTAAGAAGTAGGCCAAAAAACACTTAAAAATGGGAAAAATATTTGTTTTGCTCGTGGCTTTTTCACATTCCAGACATCCCATTTGCATGGAGGTCCCGTAAATAATGCTGTACGCCAAAATGTAATAGAGCAGGTAAATTCACTGCACGATCTTGATCCTATCCTGCATCAAAATATATACAGATGGTGAAATATTAATTGTAGGAGCGGTATACGACATACAAACAGGAAAAGTAGGGTTTATAGAAGAGACACTTTTAAATCTTCCCAAACCTAAAAATAAATAATCACTTTAAAATTTAAGCGGGCTTGAGTTAGTTTTTTCATATTTAATTTTGCTTCATATATTTTAAAAAGCCCGCTTTTTATTAAATCCAATACAATTGAAACTTTAGCAAACATTAATTATTCTTTTATTTTAGGGGATAATGACCAAATCCCGCTAAAAATTTAAATTAAATGTTAATGGAGGTTTAAAAAAAATATTAACAATTTTAAATAGTACAATTATGAAAAAAGCGAGATTATTTTTGGGAAGCTTAGCATTATTAGGTGTGATGTATTCCTGTAATAAAGTAACTGAGAAAACTCCTGTCCCGCCTGCTGAGAATACAACTCAAGCCAGCGAAAAAGTACAGAAAGTAATAGATGAATTAGGGCTGGTATATGTAGAAGAAGGTGCACAGGATATTATTACTTATGATGAAGTAAATGCTGCGCAGCAAGCCTGGTGTGATGCGTTGGTAAAAATAGGTCAAATAAAAGAAGAGGGTGGTGATTATAGAAAGTTTGCGGAACAGGTGCTTTCCGATGCATATAACTACGATTATGGCAAAGTATTCTTCAAGCCGACTTTAGCTTATGGAGATCAGACTTTTAGAAACGACAAAAAAGGAGCTTTGGCTTATTTTGTAGGCGGAGATCCCAATTATCCGAACGATAAAGGTTTTGCGTTAAAGCCGTGGGTAAAGGCAAGATATGAAAATGCAGGAAATGATAATCAGGGAATTCAAATTTACGGCTCGGTAGCCATTACAATGGGGAATGTCTGGGTAACTGATAAAGATGGCAATGAAGTAATGGTGGATAAAACATGGGTTTTCAGGAAAGGGGAAGACGGAAAACTGAGAATTATTGTTCATAAATCTTCTTTGCCTTACAATCCGGAAGCAAAATAGACCTAAAAATTCAAATCCGGCTGCGAAACTCCTGCTTATGTCGGATTTTGAAAATGAACATGAGAATCAATTTATTAGTAAACTTCACTTAATCTGTTTAATATCAAAAAAAATATCCAATGAAAACATATATACTTTTATTCATTTTTTTGTGTATGAGTATCCTTAGTAAAGGTTTTTCACAAAATAAAACGACGGCACAAGATACGGAAACATATACTTCAATACAGGAAGCGCTCCGAAATCCCGAAAAAGTAAAAAGACTCGATCTCAGTAATCAGAAAATTGATTTTCCAAAAGGATTCTGGTCCAAATTCAAAAACCTGGAATACCTGAGCCTGAAAAATGAAGGACTTATGTTTTTGCCTGAAGGGATTTCCGAACTTAAAAGCCTCAAAGTATTAGACGTTAGCGGAAACGATTTTAAAGTCTTACCATCTGGCTTTACAAAACTTACCAAACTGGAAGAGCTTTTCCTGAATGATGAAAAAAATATTGATCTTTCAAGAAATATAGACCTTATCAGCAAAATGAAAAATTTAAAAGTGCTGCATATTGAAAATGACGGTCTCAAAAAACTTCCTCCCAATTTCTGGAAACTGAATTATCTGGAAGCAGTGTACCTTAATGACAACGAGCTTAAGGAATTTGACTTTCCGAAACAAAAGATTAACAACCTTAAAAATATTTACCTCAACAACAACCTTTTTATGCCCAGTGATATAGACAGGCTCAATACTCAGTACGGAACACTTTTAAGATTTTAAGAATCATTATTTCATAGAATTTATACAGTAAGTGTTTTAATTCACTGTTTTATATAGATTTTCCCTTTCTTGAAATAATCAGGTGAACCTTGAGTAAAATTAAAAATGATGAAAATAAATGTATTTAAATTGCAGTTCCTTGCAACCATTTTTATTTCCTTTTTTGCTGTCGCGCAAAACAATAGGATGGACACTTCCGGAAATATCGGCTGGTACAATTTCTTCGGAACGATCAAGTTTAATGATAAATGGGGTCTTCATACAGAATACCAGTGGCGGAGAGATAATTTTATTACAGACTGGCAGCAGAGTCTGTTAAGGGTTGGGGTAAATTATCAGCTTAATCCCAGAATATTATTCAGGGTTGGATATGCGTGGATCGAAACTTTTCCTTACGGAGAAATTCCTATCAATGGTTTGGGAAGGGATTTTACCGAACACAGGATTTTTGAAATGGTGCAATTATCACACAAAGAAGGGTTGGTAGATTTTTCTCACCGCTTTATGCTGGAACAGCGTTTCGTGGGAAGATACACTTCGCCGGAAGTAACTTCCGAAGACGATTTTCCTTTGCTGCACAGGATGCGGTACATGATCCGCTTTCAGATTCCGCTTAAAGGAGGGGAAATTAAAGATAAAACACCTTACGCGGCATTGTATGATGAAATTTTCATCGGCTTCGGCAAAAATGTAAATGCCAATGTTTTTGATCAGAACAGAATTGGTATTCTGCTGGGCTATCGTTTTGATAAAAATCTCAGGCTGGAAGCAGGATATCTTAATCAGACCCTCCAGTTCGGAAGACAGATTAACAGCCGGAATATTTTCCAGAACAACCATGGATTTGTCATCAATGCCAATGTGACAATAGATGTAGCAAAGAAAAAGGATTAAATATTATAGGCTAACATTTATATTTGTACAAATTGTAAAGTGATGCAAAAAATATTAATGCTTATTAGTTTATTTTTTCTTTTTGTAAAAAACAATGCGCAGATTCCGAAGGTTGTAAGCGGCAGTATTGAAAGAGTAGCAGATTTTAGATCTCAGTACGTAACACCTAGAAATGTGGATGTCTGGCTTCCGGAAAACTATTCTTCATCCCGAAAATATGCGGTGCTCTATATGCAGGACGGCCAGATGCTGTATGATCCGGAGACAACGTGGAATAAACAGTCATGGAATGTGGACGATGTTATTTCCCGACTTATCGACAACGGTAAAATTCAGAATACCATTGTGGTGGGAATTTGGAACGATTCAAAGCTGAGGCATTTTGATTATTTTCCACAAAAACCTTTTGAGAGTCTTACTGCAACAGAGAAAGATACGGTGCAATCCCAATTGAAAAAATCAGGAAGGTCCGATCAGGTTTTTTCTCCCAACTCAGATAATTATCTGAAATTTTTGGTGAAAGAACTCAAGCCGTTTATCGATAAAAAATATTCAACTTACAAGGATAGGCAACATACTTTTATTGCGGGAAGCAGCATGGGAGGGCTGATCTCGATGTATGCCATCTGTGAATATCCGGATGTTTTTGGCGGGGCAGCCTGCCTTTCAACACACTGGCCGGGTACTTTCACTCTGGAGAATAATCCTTTTCCAGATTCGGTCTTAAAATACCTGAGTAAAAACCTTCCGGGATCTAAAAATCATACCATCTATTTCGACTGTGGCGATCAGACTCTGGATGCACTTTATCCGGATATTCAGAAAAAAGCAGACCAAATTATGGCAAAAGCAGGTTTCACGGATTCCAACTGGAAAACCCTTTATTTTCCGGGAGAAAACCATAGCGAAGAGGCATGGAATAAAAGACTTGCTGTCCCTCTTGAGTTCCTGTTAAAGAAAAAATAGCAGATTTTGCAATAAAGTGACTTTAAACATCAATAAAATACTTTCCTGCCTTATTCATTTTTATTAAATTTGTCAACCTTTAAATATTAAAATAAAATAATAAAAATAATATGAATCTTCACGAGTATCAATCAAAAGAGATTTTATCAAAGTATGGAGTAGCTATCCAACGTGGTTTTGTTGCAAACAACGTAGATGAAGCTGTAGCTGCCGCTGAAAAGCTAACTGCAGAAACCGGAGCTCAGGGATGGGTGGTGAAAGCGCAGATTCACGCTGGTGGCCGTGGTAAAGGAGGCGGTGTAAAGTTTTCTCCGAACATGGATAAGCTTAAGGAAAACGCCCAGAACATCATCGGGATGCAGCTGATCACTCCGCAGACTTCTGCTGAAGGTAAAAAAGTAAACTCTGTATTGGTTGCTGAGGATGTATATTATCCGGGAGAGTCTGAAACAAAAGAATTTTATGTTTCGATCCTTTTAGACAGAGCCGAAGGTAAAAATACCGTAGTATATTCTACAGAAGGAGGAATGGATATCGAGCATGTTGCGGAAGTGACGCCTCACCTTATCCACAAAGAAATCATTGATCCTGCTTTAGGTCTTCAGGGATTCCAGGCAAGAAAGATCGCTTTTAATCTGGGTCTTGAAGGAAATGCATTCAAAGAATTTGTAAAATTTATCACGGCTTTATATAATGCTTATACAGGAATTGACGCTTCTCTTTTTGAAATCAATCCTGTATTGAAAACTTCAGACAATAAAATCATTGCAGTTGACGCGAAAGTAACGCTTGATGACAACTCATTATTCCGTCACAAAGACTTAGCTGAGCTTAGAGATACCAGAGAAGAAGATCCAATGGATGTTGAAGCAGGTGAGGCAGGGCTTAATTTCGTAAAACTAGACGGTAACGTTGCTTGTATGGTAAACGGAGCAGGTCTTGCAATGGCAACAATGGATATCATCAAATTATCAGGGGGTAATCCTGCCAACTTCCTTGACGTAGGAGGAACTGCTGATGCGCAGAGAGTACAGACTGCTTTCGGAATTATCTTAAGAGATCCGAATGTAAAAGCAATCCTGATTAATATCTTTGGTGGTATCGTAAGATGTGACAGAGTTGCTCAGGGAGTTGTAGATGCTTACAAAGCAATGGGAAGCCTTCCTGTTCCGTTGATCGTAAGATTACAAGGAACAAATGCTGTTGAGGCTAAACAATTAATTGATGATTCCGGTCTTCCGGTTCACTCTGCAATCACTCTTGAAGAAGCAGCCAATAAAGTAAAAGAAGTTTTAGCGTAATCTGAATTTTCTTACTCAATATAAAACCGTTTCAATTGTGAAACGGTTTTTTTTTACAAATGATTTGAAATAATTTCAATAAAAACTATAAAATATTCATCTTAAAATTATTATATTTACAATAAAGGATGTTAAAAATGAGACCGTTTCTATACTTTTTTCTCTTTTTATTTCTTAGCTGTCGGTCCCAGATAGGTATAGATCATGCGATGCAGAAATCAGTTTCTTTTGAGGATAAAAATCATTACTCATTTACCATAACTTCTGAAAACTATTTAGTTATTGATAATCAGTACAAAATGGATGAGGTTTTCAGAATCATTCATCAAAAAAATACCGGTAACAGATTTTCACCCATACCTGCAATAGTTGAAAATGAAACGTATCTTATCCTTAAGCCTGTGTTAAAGAATTCCAACGATGTTTTAATAGATTCAGTATCATTTCACAAAAATGTATTGTATGTAAAGGTCAAAGAATTTGAAAATCCGGATTTGAGTAAAGCAAGCAGGATTACCCCTAATATTTTATTAAAGTTAAATGAAAAATTAGATATAAAAGAAGTCATTATTCAATAATAATATGCAACTATATGAAAAGTAAAACATTTATCTTCTCGTGCTTGTTGATTGCAGCACAGGCTTTTGGACAGCAAAATTACTGGTCGAAGCTAAAAGATCCGAAAATCAGCAGGGAAAATCTCAACCCGAGATGGACAAATCCAAACACTTTTTCTTTGTACCAGGTTGATTTGGAGAAAATTAAAGCAGATCTTAAAAAAGCACCGCAGCGTTTTTCCGGAAATGAAAGTGTAATTATTAAATTTCCGGATTCAGATGGCAATATTCGGGATTACATCGTTCAGGAAGCTTCTGTAATGGAACCTGAACTGCAGGCAAAATTTCCCGAGATAAGATCATATACAGGGTGGCAGAAAAATCATCCTGAGAATACGATCCGTTTCAATGTAACTCCTTCAACAGGAATCAGTGTAATGTACTTTGATACTTGGGATATCAGTTATTTAGACAGTTATACGAAAGACAATTCTGCATTTATCTTATACAAAAGAAAGGATTTACCTACCAATAACCGTCTTTTCGAATGTCATGTTGAAGATAAACTGGATGAACTGAACAATAACGGATTTGCAAACAAAGCACCGTTAGTTTCAGACGGGCAGTTCAGAACCTACAGACTTGCACTTTCCGCAACAGGAGAATATACGGCCTTTCACGGAGGGACCGTTCCGCTTGCAATGGCAGCAATGGCTACAACGATGACGCGGGTAAACGGAGTGTATGAAAAAACAATTTCTACCACCATGGTCATGGTAGCCAATAATAATCAGCTGATCTATACAAACGCTGCTACTGATCCTTTTACCAATGGAGCCCCAGGTACCATGATCAATGAAAACCAGACCAACACAACCAATATTATTGGTTCTGCAAACTACGACATAGGACATGTTTTTGGAACAAACAGTGGAGGGCTGGCCGGCTTGGGGGTCGTTTGTGTTTCCGGTAATAAAGCCAGAGGTGTTACCGGTTCCGGAGCTCCTATCGGGGATCCGTTTGATATTGATTACGTGGCGCACGAATTGGGGCATCAGTTTGGAGCCAATCATACGTTCAGGGCGTCCAGTGGTTCGTGTAACGGGAATTTTAACAACGCAACAGCGTTTGAGCCGGGAAGTGGCAGCACCATCATGGCGTACGCGGGAATCTGCGGAGCCAACAATAATGTTCAGAATAACAGTGATGCTTATTTCCATGCGGCAAGTATTTTAGAAATGTATGCTGTTCTGCAAAGAGCCAGTGATTGCGCAAGTAAAATATCCAATGGCAACGGCGTGCCTACCGCTGATGCCGGAGCCGACTATATTATTCCGAAAGGGACTGCTTTCGTTTTAACAGGTACGGGAACAGATCCTAACGGAGATCCTTTGACTTATCTGTGGGAGCAGTACGATAATACCAATAATACGCAGCCTCCTGTATCTACTGCAACGGCAGGCCCGGTATACCGGTCTTTAACTCCTACGGCTTCGCCTTCGAGATATTTACCAGCATTAAGTTCTGTGTTGGCTAACAATCTGGTTCCGAAATGGGAAGTTACTCCAAGTGTTGCCAGAACATTAAATTTTTCACTTGTAGTGAATGATAATAAAGCAACAGGAAATCAGGCTGCAAGAGATGTAATGACGGTTACCGTTACTAATGACGGGCCGTTCACCGTAACTTCGCAGGCAAGTGGCGGAAGCTTTTCTGGAAACACAAGCATTCCTGTAACCTGGAATGTTGCAGGAACAAATACAGGATCGATCAATACGCAAAATGTAACCATTCTCTTGTCTAAAGACGGCGGGTTGACATTCAATACCGTTCTTGCAGCAAGTGTCCCAAACACAGGTTCTGCTAATGTAACATTGCCAAATGAAAATGTTGTTTCCGCAAGGATTATGGTGAAAGCAGTTAATAATATTTATTACGCACTTAATACTTCTTCTTTTGCTATTGTACAGGTTCTTTCAACTGCAGAAACGCAGGTGAAAAGTTTTTCAATCTATCCGAATCCTTCCCATGATGTGGTAAATATCAAGCTTAAAAATACTTCTGAAAAAGCAGACTTTAAGTTATTTGATGCCTCCGGAAGGCTGCTGCAGACGGGAAGTTTCAAAGGGGCAACTCAGGTAAATGTAAATAGTCTAATGAATGGAAACTATGTGATCTCGCTAATCCTTGAAAATGGTGAGAAAATTTCAGAAAAATTGATTATTAAAAAATAATTCATCAATACAATAAGAAAGCAACCTCACAAAGGTTGCTTTTTTTTAGTCCTGCTTTTTACTGATCATATTATTGGTATCGGTAATGCTGATGCTTGTTGGAGTTACGAGCTGGATGCCTTCCGAATCCAGTCTTTTTTTTATTTCAAAATAAGCAATGCTTTTCAGCAGCATCATGTCTGCTCCTAAAACCATTGGAAATTTTACCTGAAGATTGAAAACACCCTGCTTTAGGTCGGTAAGAATTGCTGTAGCGGTTTCAGGGTGGTCTACATTTTCAAGGCTTCTCACTACTTCAAGAACGGATTGCTGAGCTTTTGCAACATTTTGATCGGCCGGAATTTCGAAATTAAGATATATTTTTCTTTGCGGAGATGCTGTGAAATTATAAAAGGGAGAATTAAAAATAACCTGATTGGGAATATAAACTTTCTTGCCGTCATCAGCAATAACTTTTGTTGTAAGAAAACCAATTTCGGTTACCGTTCCCGAGTTATTTCCTATGGTGACGTAATCTCCTACTTTAAAAGCTTTATCAATACCAATCAGCATCCCGGAAAATATACTGGAAACCAGGTCCTTTAACGCAACTCCGGCAATTACCCCGGCGACTCCGAGACTTCCGATAAACTTCCATAAGAAACCGCTGAAACCCATGATTTCCAAAGCAATGAAGGTTCCCATCAACATAATCAGGAAGCGGAATACACCTATAAGTGTTCTTAAAGAACTTTCTTTTTTACTTTTCGGAAAGAGCTTATGAAATATTTTAACCGAAATTAAGCTTAAATATTTGCTGGTCAAAACAAACAAAGAAAATACAATAATCCCTACAATAAGTTTTGGCGTAATTTCTGCAAACTTCAGATACCAGTTTTCCAGTACATTATAAACAACATCAATATAGCTTAAACTGCTTTCACGCATAATAAAATTTTAAATAATTCATTTTTTTTAAACAAAAATTTTGCCAGTTCCAAAAACTCTACTAAATTTGTAGACTAATAAGAGCAAAATATTATGTCAATTAAACTAGGAGATACAGCACCGGATTTTCAGGCGGAAACGTCTTTTGGAGATCTTAATTTTTATGAGTACTTAGGAGATTCCTGGGGAATTTTGTTTTCTCATCCTGCAGACTATACACCGGTTTGCACAACGGAATTGGGATACACTTCGAAACTCAAATCGGAATTCGATCAACGCGGAACGAAGGTAATTGCTTTAAGCGTAGATGGAGTAGATGATCATCAAAACTGGATTAAAGATATTAATGAAACCCAGGAAACAGAGGTACAGTTTCCGATTATAGCCGACAAAGACCGTAAAATTTCCGAGCTGTACGATTTTATTCACCCTAATGCTTCAGCTACTGCTACGGTAAGGTCACTCCTGATTATTGATCCTGAAAAAAAAGTAAGGCTGATTATTACTTACCCGGCTTCTACAGGGAGAAATTTTAATGAAATCCTGAGAGTGCTTGATTCTCTTCAGCTTGTAGACTCTCATAAAGTGGCTACCCCGGTGAACTGGCAGGATGGGGACGATGTCATTATTCCGCCAAGCATCTCAACAGAAGATGCGAAGAAGATATTCCCGAAAGGCATAAAAGAAATTAAGCCTTATCTGAGGTATACGCCTCAGCCTAATATATGATTTATTTGATTTTTTATAGTTTAGTTTTAATTTGTACGAAAATCGCCGCGGAAAATTTTTTCCGCGGCGATTTCAATTTTAAGTGTATATAATGTGTGTGAAGTGATTCTTATTGTGCAACATCATTAGCTACCTGTCTAGCCTTTGAAGTCGGAATATAGATACTGAAACCTACATTAAAGGTGATGTTGGAATTCAATCCTTCATTTCCGAAGCCTGCTCTTCCTCTGTATTTTACTAATCCTTCAAGACCGATATTCGGGGTAATAAAGTAAGAATAACCTGGACCTACTCCGAAATCTAATCCTGTAGTAGAATCTCCGTTTTCAACAGATCTTCCTCCGATTCCTACATTTCCTTCAAAAAACCAACGTCCGTGATTCAGAAGATTATCAACACCTTTTTCTCCAGGTGAAAGGAAATAGCGTCCCAAAGCACCAACTCCGTAAGTGAATTCCGTTGGGCTGCCGTTGGTAACCTTATTGAAGCCCAAATCTACATAACCTCCTAATGCTACGTTGTCTTCAATGAAATACGCTCCTTTTGGCTGAATAGCGATGTTGTATCCTCCACCTGTATTTAATCCGAAGTTACTAGAAAGTAAACTACTTCCTACCATCCAGTTTCCTTTTTGAATTTGTGCATTCATGGTTGTAGCTAAACCTGCTACCGCTAGTATCCCTGATAAAATTAGCTTTTTCATAATTTATTATTTTAATATTTGTTTATCATTTGTGCTTTCTGAAAAACAATAAATGTGCCAACTAATCAATGTTTGGTGAATTTGCCAGCTTTAATTAAAATTTTAAAAAGAATAAAAGTGTGGTATGTATTTTTTGCTAAATTATAATAGTAATAATAGAATTGATACCACAAGCCCTACTGCCGTAAAAATCATTCCGCGTTTGAAAGCTTTTGTTTTTGGATTAAACATCCAGAAACTCGAAATCACAAAAAAGAACAGTGAAATCCCAAAGAAAGTGTTTAATGGAGAAAGCCTGTCTTTCGACTGAGCCTTGTGAAGCTTTGTCATTTTATCAAGAACAAATGGCAGTTCCTTTTTTGAGTATTTTGCCTGTCCGGTTGCTGCATCATAAGTACCCTGTTTAAATTTCAAGACAGTTCCTTCCGTTTTTTCAATTTCGAAGTTTTTTATTCTCAGCTCTTTGCCGAGTGCTTTTTCATCGAGATTTTTCTCAATTACCTTGTCATACTTTTTTTCTTTTTTAAGAAAATCGGTATCTCTGTATATCAGCAAAACACCGCTTACTGCATATACTGCCATGATTCCGGCAAGGAAATAGCCCAGGTAACGGTGGGTAATTCTCATGAAACTTCTGGTGTCCTTAATCTTATCCATACTGTAGTTTTTGTTTTAAATTTCAAAGTGGAAACTGCAAAATGCAATTTCCACTTTCTATGAAAAAATTTATTGTTAGTTTTTTAAAGCCTGTAAGTTAATGTGAAATAGTAATTTCTTGGAGTGATCGGGTTTACCGAATAATTTTCATGAACATTATAGTTTACGACATCAAACAGGTTTCCGACTCTTCCCTGAATCATGAACTTCTTCCATTCGTAGCCAACACTTATATCAACTGTTGTAAAGCCATCAACATCAATCATTCTTGTTGCTTGTTTCTGGCCTTTTACATCATTCCATCCGGCTTTTCGGTCGCCGGTATAAAATGCTGTTGCTCCTATTTTCAGTCCTTTGGCAAATTCTGTAAATGTATAGAAGACAGATGCATTAGCGGTGAGGGCAGGAGTTCTTACAAGTCTTTGGTTTTCAACAAATCCGTTGTCCGGAGTATCTGTGTAAATTGTTTTATTATAAGAAAGTCCTCCGATTAAAGATAGATTTTTTGTAGGATTTCCTGTGATGTCTAATTCCAGCCCTGTACTTCTTACACTTCCGGCATAAACTCTGTACAATGCTACCGTTCCGGAAGGCAGATATGGTGCAGTATAAGTATCTCTGTTGATAATTTGGTAACCCGTAAGGTTTACACCAATTGCATTATTCCATAGATTTTTTTTAATACCTATTTCATATTGATCTACTGTAGATGCTTTTAATGCATAGCCAGCTTCATCGAATCCGCTATTTGGCGCAAATGAATTGGTATAGGTTGCAAAAACAGAAAGATTTTCATCAGGATTGTAAATCAAACCTACTTTTGGAGAAAAGGCTGTTTCTTTGGTGCCGCTGTTTGGTGTTGGAGTTTCCAGATTTGTTGCAAAGTTTTTAACTTTTGTATCTTCATTTTGGATACTGGACCAGCGTAAACCTGCCAATACTTTTAATTGTTTGGTAATGCTGATTAGATCCTGGGCATAGAAGCCATATCGTTTTGTGTCAATCCTGTTTCTGGAAGATCTTGTAGTAGTAGGCATGGGACCTTCATTTGTCCAGGAAGAAGGATTATTTAAATATAACACAACAGGAGTATTGGCATCGATTTTATAAGCGTATGTATCTGCCTGGCCATAATCGCCGTCGGTACCTAATAAAACTTTGTGATTAAAACTTCCTGTATTGAATTCGCCATTTACATTAATCTGTAATGAAGTATAATTTTGTTCATTATAACTTCTTCCCAATGGTCTGCTCCAGCTCGGATTGAAATTATTTTTTGATGAATCATACAACCACTGTACACGCTCCGTAGAAAAATAATCTTTGGTATAATTCTGATAAGATGCTACTGCATTTAATGACCACGCCTTATTGAACTGATGATTTAATATGATATCAGTTGTTGCCTGCTGGTTGGTCTGATACTGCCAATTTGTTCCGAAAAACTGGTTTCTGCTGACTTCTGTTGCCAGCCTGGATACCCCTGTTGCGTTGTCTGTGACACTTCCTATTCCGAAGTCCGGTGTGAAAGTATGGTATAAATAATCACCTTCAACAATCAATTGCGTTTTATCACTAAGATTAAAAACAAAGGAAGGGTTAAAATAATTTTTCTTTGATTCTACCAGATCTCTGAAACTTTCGGCATATTCATAAGCTCCGTTTACTCTGAAGGCAATATTTTTTGATAATGGACCGTAGATATCTATCGTTGGTTTATATGAATTCCAGCTCCCTGCACTGAATCCTGCCATACCCCCAAATTCAAATCTTGGTTTTTTCGTAATCATGTTAATAATACCGCCTGGTCCCACATTTCCGTACAGCATGGCATTGGCTCCTTTTAAAACCTCAACTCTTTCAAGTCCTGTAACTTCCGGAAAAACACCACTATTTACTCTTGCTCCGTTTTTAAAAATATTATCATTTCCAAAAGTAAAACCTCTTCCTCCGAAGCTGTCCTGAGATCCGCCTCTTGCTGAAGTTAAATAGATCCCGTTTACATTTCTAATAACATCACTCAATTGTTTTGCCTGCTGCTGCTCAATAATTTCATGCGTCACAATAGCGATAGGTTGCGGAGTTTCCATTATTGTAAGATTAGACTTTGTAGATAATGGTCTTGCCTTATTAGGATTTCCTGTTTTATGAAGATTAACGTCTTCAATACTCTGGATCCTGACGGTATCAGCTTCAGTGTTTTTCATTTGTGCACTTAAGGATACGGCTGTGAATAATATCCCTAAAGTTACTAGCTGCTTTTTCATTATAGTTTATGCTATTTAGATTGAATTTAAATAATTGCAAAAGTATATTATTATTTAGAATTAATAAAAATTAAGATGTGATTTTTGTCATTTTTTTGAGAAATGTGTTGAACGATTTCTTAAATAAATTGGATGTTTATGAATAACTTTGGTAAAAAATAAATTATGCAATTGGTTAAAACGGGACTCTGTGCCTTCGGAATGAGTGGGAAAATATTTCATGCACCTTTTTTAAAAGAGCATCCTGGGTTTTTCTTGTCGGCTATTGTAGAAAGAAGCAGAGAAGAATCTAAAGAAAAATATCCTGAAGCAATTATTTACCGCTCTGTAGAAGAAATGCTGCAACATGCGGATATCGAATTGGTAGTGGTAAACACGCCGGTTCAAACTCATTTTCAATATGTAAAAATGGCGCTGGAAGCCGGTAAAAATGTAATTGTTGAAAAGCCTTTTACGGTGGATGTTGCTGAAGCCGAGGAGCTGGTAAAACTCGCTGAAGAGAAAAGCCTGTTCCTTAGCGTTTATCAGAACAGAAGATTTGACCGGGATTATCTCCAGGTTCAGAAAATTATGAATGAAGGTAAGTTAGGGAATATTAAAGAAGCGGAAATACGTTTCGATAGATTTCGTACAGAGCCCAGCGGAAAAGCGCATAAAGAAAATCCTGAGGCTACAGGCTCCGGATCGCTGCATGACCTCGGTTCACACCTTATAGATCAGGCAACTCAGTATTTTGGTCTTCCTGAAAAGTTGTTCGCTGATGTATTTTCTATGAAAGGACAAGATTTTGCCAATGATTATTTTGAAATCGTTTTGTGTTATCAGAACAATCTCAGAGTAAGGCTGAAATCTTCGGTTTTTACAAAAGAGGCGCATTATGCATACGCCATTCACGGAGAAAAAGGAAGCTTTCTTCAGGAAAGAACGGACAATCAGGAAAATGAACTGGCAGCCGGAGCTATTCCGGAATATGGTAGTGAATGGACACAGCCCCTAAGAGAACCGGACGGAATTCTTAATTTTTTAAATGAAAATAAGGATACAGAAAGAACGGTCACTTTCAGTGAGCCGGGAAATTATATGAATTATTACCAGCAGATTTATGAGTTCATCGTTTTCGGATATGCATTGCCTTCTCCGGCAGAAGAAATCATCAGGAATATGAAAATTATTGATGCAGCACTGGAGAGTTCAAAGGCTGAAAAAGTAGTTTACTTATAAGGAGTTGTAGGGTCTTAGGGTTATAGAGTTGTAGAGTTTTAGAGTTGTAGAGTTTTAGAGTTATAGGGTTTGAGAGTATTTAATATAGAAATATCTTATTTTTTTCAAAAAAAACACTTTTACACTACTACTCTCTCACTCTCAAACAGGAATTTTAGAAACACCTCTACTCTAAAACGCTCTCACTCTCAAACTCTTAACCTTCTCCCAGAATTTCCTGTAATTCAAGCCATCTCATTTCATGGTTTTCCAGTTGTTCCGAGATATTCTCAAGGTCAGCGGATAGCTTTGAAATTTTCTCATAATCAGATTCATTATTAAGCTGATCGAGAATTTTTTTGCGTTGATCTTCCAGTTCGGGCATTTCTTTTTCAATAGTCTCAAGCTCGCGCTGCTCCTTAAAAGAAAGCTTTTTCTTTTTTGCTGTATTGGAAGAATCTGGTGTTAAAGGTATATTTTCTTTGGAAGGTTCCTGTTGTTTCTGTATAACAGACTTTTCCGTAGAATCTTTGCTTTTTGCTTCTCTGTATTCCGAAAAATTTCCAATAAAATCTTTAATTTTTCCTTCTCCTTCAAACGCAAGGATGTGATCTACAATCCTGTCCATAAAATACCTGTCGTGAGAAACAATGATTAATGAACCCTGAAACTGCTGCAGGAAATTTTCAAGAACTGTTAAGGTGGGGAGGTCAAGATCGTTGGTAGGTTCATCAAAGATCAGGAAATTGGGATTCTGATATAAAATATACATCAGGTGAAGTCTTCTTTTTTCACCACCCGAAAGTTTTGAAATAGGAGAGTACTGCGTTTGGTCATCAAATAAAAACAATCTCAAAAACTGTGATGCCGAAAGACTTTTCCCATTAGCAAGAGGATAATATTCCGCAACTTCTTTGATGAAATCAATGACTCTTTCATCTTCTTTATAAGCCAATCCTTTCTGTGAAAAATATCCGAAATGAATGGTTTCTCCGGTCTCAATTTCGCCGTGATCTGCTTTTTCAAGTCCCTGGATAATATTTAAAAGAGTAGATTTTCCTGCCCCGTTTTTTCCCACAATGCCTACTTTTTCGCCTCTCTGAAACTGATAGCTGAAATCTTTCAGCAAAACTTTACTTCCAAAGCTTTTATCAATATGTTTAAGTTCGAGAATTTTATTACCAAGCCTTTTCATTTCAAAATCAAGTTCAAGACCTTGTTTTCTAGTGTCTGTCTTGGCTACCTTTTCTGTTTCGTAAAAAGAATCAATTCTGGATTTGGATTTGGTCGTCCTTGCTTTCGGCTGACGGCGCATCCACTCCAGTTCTTTTCGGTAAAGATTATTGGCTTTGTCGATGGTTGCATTCAGGTTGTCTTCCCGGATCATTTTGTTTTCCAGGTAGGTAGCATAAGAGCCGTTGTGAACATACAGGTTTTTATCTTCCATTTCCCAGATGATATCGCAGACGCTATCCAGGAAATATCTGTCGTGGGTTACGAGAAGTAGGGTAATTTTAGCTTTATTCAGGTAGTTTTCCAGCCATTCTACCATTTCCACATCGAGGTGGTTGGTAGGCTCATCCATGATTAACAAGGTATGGCGGTGTTCTGCTCTTGTTTCAGTTAAAAGTTTTGCCAAAGCGACCCGTTTGATTTGTCCTCCGGAAAGCATTCCCATTTTGGCATCAAGATCGGTGATTTTAAGCTGGGAAAGAATCTGCTTCATTTCGTTTTCCAGATCCCATGCTTTATGAGCTTCCATCCCGGCAAGTGCTTTTTCAATAAAATCATGATCTGTGGAATGGAGTGATTGATGATAATTTTTTAGCGCTAAAATAGGTTCAGAATCAAGTGTCATCATGAATTCGTCTATCGTAAGATCCGGATCGAAATCAATTTCCTGATCAAATAATACCACCTGAATATCTTTATTGATCATTACCGCGCCGCTGTCTGCAATCTCTTTTCCCATTAAAATTTTCAACAGGGTAGATTTTCCGCTTCCGTTTTTGGCAACAATGGCAATTTTGTCGCCTTCATTAATGTGAAAGGAAATATTTTCAAACAAAACTTTGATGCCGTAAGATTTTGTAAGGTTTTCTGCAGAAACGTAATTCATGATGGATTTTAATAATAAAAAAATGAGCTGCAAAAGTACAAAAATTAAAGGCATAAAACTTTTGCTGGTTTCCGATATAATTTTTTACTAACCAATAAAGCTTTATAAAATTCAAATTAATAAAATTGACATAGGTTTTTGTATTATTTTTAATTAAATAAGTGTTTATTTATAGTATTTTCATATTTTTAAAGTTTTTTTTAGTTTAAATGCGTTTTTAATTCATTTTTATTGTAAATTCATCATTGTAACTATAAAAAATTAAACAATGGTGCAAATTAACTTTTGGGCAGTATTAGCAGCCTCAATTATTCCTCTTCTTACGGGTTTTATATGGTATCATCCTAAAATTTTCGGAACGGTCTGGATGAAAGAAGCAGGATTATCTCAGGAAAAAATGAAAGGACAAATGATGGGTGTATTTGTCTTTACGATCATTTTATCATTATTTATAGCCTATTTTCTTCATTTTGTAATCATTCATCAGTTTGGTGCTCTAGGAATGATTGGTGGTGATGAGATGAATGCCAATGAATCCTATCACGCATTTATGAAGGATTATGGGATGTCATACAGATCTTTTGGTCACGGCGCACTGCACTCTTTTATGACAGGCTTTATGTTCGTTTTCCCAGTTATTGCCATTAATGCAATGTTTGAAAGAAAATCATGGAAATATACGATGATCAATACGGGATACTGGACGCTCACACTTACTATTATGGGTGGAATTATCTGTGGATGGTACGCTTTAGACGGCTTTCATTGGGTAACACAAAAATAATTACAAAGGATTAAATTATAAGGCTACTTTTGCGTAGCCTTTTTATGTCATATCATTTAAAAATATACCATTCAGATAATGATGTTCCGGAGCGTTGGTCTTCAACGATCGGGAACCATAATGTCATGCTTTCGCAAGAATATTTTCGTGCGCTTCAGGATTCTTTGCCTTCTAATATGGAGTGCTTTATGGTGGGATTTTTTAAACAAAATGAACTTATTGGGGGTGCCTTGTTTCAGTACATTGATTTTATTGGATTTAGAAAGTCATTGAAAAATGATTCCGGATGGTATATTAAAAGTCTATTTACCTCCCTGTTTATTAAGGATGTAATGATCCTCGGAAATAATATGCTGACCGGCCAGAACGGATTTTATTTTGATTTTTCAAAAATTCCGGCAAAAGATGTTCTGATGCTTTTACATAAAGCCGTTGATGTCATGCAGACTGAAATAAGGAAAACGTCTTTAATTATTTTTAAAGATTATCAGAAGCCTTTTGCGGAGCAGTTTGCAAGGAAAGAATATAGTACCTATTTTCGGTTTTCCGTACAGCCTAATATGAAATTGAAGATAAGAGAACACTGGAAAACATTTGATGATTATATTAATGATTTTTCAAAAAAATACAGATCAAGAGTAAGAGCTGCAAGAAAGAAACTGCAAGGTATTGAAAAACGTGAACTGGATTTAAATTCGGTGCAAAAATACCATCGTGAAATGAATATTCTTTATCATAACGTAGCTGATAACGCTGCATTCAATACATTCTTCCTGGCTGAAAATCACTTTGGAAAAATGAAGGAAAATCTTGATGATAAATTTAGAATTTTCGGCTATTTTTCAGGAAGCGAACTTGTTGGGTTCTATACTTTGCTGATCAACAATAATGATGTTGACACTTACTTTCTAGGCTATCAAAGAGAACTTCAGAAAGAAAAGCAGATCTATCTCAATATGCTTTTGGATATGGTTGAATTCGGAATTACTTATCAGTTTGAAAGAATTATTTTGGGCAGGACAGCTTTAGAAATAAAATCAACCGTCGGAGCTGAGCCGACTGAAATTTTTGGTCTTATTAAACATAATAATTTCATGATTAATCCTTTCATGAAAATTCTTTTCCCTGCTATTTCTCCAAAAATAGAATGGATTCAAAGAAAACCTTTTAAATGATTTTTTTTACCTTCATCTCAGTCTTTGTATCATAGGAACGGCTTTATCCCGTTTACAAGATGTAATATTTGCAATTGGCTTTAGAACAGGTTTAAAAATAAAAGGAGGCTGTTTAAAAAATAAAATTAATCCAGAGTAAGACTCTTCAAAGACCACAAACTTCCATTGTAAATATCCAGATCCACTTTAGTGTTGATGCCATGAACGATTCCGTTTTCTGTAAACTGCCAGAAATCCCATTCAGAATCAGGGGAAGGGGCAGGAACGTCATTATAATTAGCCAGCCAAAGCGGATAGTCATCAAATTCGCCTTTAAGAAAATCTTTGTAATAATGATAATAGGTGTAAATGATAGGCTTTTTCCCGTAGGCTTCCTCTACAATTCTGCACCATACTTTAAGATCTTCAACAAGTTTTTCATTGGTCTTGCGCTTCGGGATTTTTTCAATATCAAGGATAGGAGGGAGGTCACCGCTTTCCAGTTTTACGTTTTCAAGAAAATTATTGGCCTGCCTCACAGGATCTTCGTCTGCTCTGTAAAAATGATACGCACCGCGGATAAGTTCCTGCTTTTTTGCTATTTCCCAGAAATCATCAAAATGTTTATCGGCATTGCGGTTTCCCATAGTGGCGCGCATTACAACAAATTCCAGCGGAATGGTTTTGTTTCCGATGCTCAGGCTGTCCCAGCTGATGTCTTCTTTATTTTGGTAGTGGGATATGTCAAAACCGTATGTTTTATCAAGGTTGTCGGATATGATTTTTTGTATTCTTACTGTTTCAGATTCTGTATTATGAAGCTTTCGGTGTACGAATTTATTAAAGTACATAGCATAATAATAGCTTACGGTCTTTTTTAGATAAAATCCTGTTCCTGCAAGTGCAATCAAGAGAATTGCCAACAGCGCTTTGCGTCGGAAAAAATAGTTCTTCCTACGAGTTGCATGAACCTTTTTGGCGGTTTTTTTGCTGTACTTTTTATGTGGCATAAAGTTTTGCAAAACTAACTTTTTTCGCTGCGAAATGCTAAAATAAAATCAGTAAATTTGTGTACTATGGAAACACGCGAAAAGATCATCGTTATAGGAGGAGGTTTTGCGGGGCTGCAACTTGCGAAAACATTAAATAATAAAAACAAAAAAGTACTTGTTTTAGACCGGGTAAACCATCATATGTTTCAGCCTCTTTTCTATCAGGTAGCGTGCGGAAGGATTGAGCCATCCAATATTTCTTTTCCGTTCAGGAAAATTTTTCAGCGTTCCAGAAATACACAGTTCCGGCTTACGGAAGTAAAAGAAATTGATACCGTCAATAATAAAGTAATTACCGATGAAGCAGACTTCAGCTATGATAAACTCATAATCGCCACAGGCTGTAAAACCAATTTTTTCGGAAATAAAGATTTGGAAAGTAAAGCTTTCGGAATGAAAAATACCCAGGAGGCCATCAGTATCAGAAATCATGTTCTGATGACTTTTGAAAAACTGATCCTGGAAAAAAGCCGCAGTGATGACGGGAACTGGAATATTGTCATCGTAGGAAGCGGTCCCACGGGTGTAGAACTGGCGGGTGCTTTTGCCGAAATGAAAAAAGAAATTCTTCCTAGAGACTATCCGTATATGAACTTTAATCATCTTGAGATTATTCTGGTAAGTTCTACGGAAAAGCCGCTTGCCGTAATGAGCCCCGAAGCACAGAATAAGTCGGAAGAATATTTAAAAGATCTCGGTGTTACATTTTTAAGTCAGGAATACGTTACTGATTACGATGGCGATAAAGTGTATATGAAAAGTGGAAAGACAATCCCTTCCAATAACGTGATCTGGGCAGCCGGCGTTACAGGAAATGTTATTGATGGCTTTCCTCAGGAAAAACTGATCAGAAACCGATATATTACCGACCGGTACAACAAAATTAAAGGCTACGACAACATCTTTGCCATAGGAGATATTGCCTATATGGAAACTCCGAAATATCCTCAGGGGCATCCTCAGGTGGCAAACGTTGCAATTACCCAGGCGAGAAATTTAGGCAAAAACCTTCTTAAAAAAAATACCTCCGACTGGAAAGAATACGAATATGAAGATAAAGGTTCCCTGGCTACAATTGGTAAGCATAGAGCGGTTGTAGATCTGCCCTTTATCAAATTTCAGGGATTTCTGGCGTGGTTTTTCTGGATGTTCTTACATTTAATGTTAATTTTGAGCGTCAGAAATAAGCTTGCCGTATTCTTCAACTGGATGTGGAGCTATTTCAACAAAGATTCTTCCTTGCGATTAATAATTTCGCCGAATAAGAAAAACGAAACTTTACAATGAGAATTGATATCATAAGTGTGCTTCCGGAACTGATGGAAAGCCCTTTTAAAACATCTATTTTAAAAAGAGCCATGGATAAAGGACTGGTGGAAGTGCATTTTCATCACCTGAGAGACTGGGCAATCAATAAACACCGGCAGATTGATGATGAGCCTTATGGCGGCGGAGCAGGAATGGTGATGATGGTGGAACCGCTGGATAACTGTATTTCTGAACTAAAGTCTCAGAGACAATATGATGAAGTTATTTATCTTACGCCGGATGGTGTTACCTTAAACCAGAAAATTGCCAATACGCTTTCTATTAAACAGAATCTTATCTTCTTATGTGGTCATTATAAGGGAATTGACCAGCGCGTTAGGGATCTTCATATTACCAAAGAAATTTCCATCGGAGATTATGTGCTTACCGGTGGTGAGCTTGCCGCATGCGTGCTTGCAGATTCGGTAATCCGTTTGCTTCCAGGTGTTCTGAATGATGAGCAAAGTGCTTTAACAGACAGTTTTCAGGATGATCTGCTTTCTCCTCCCATTTATACAAGACCTGAAGTCTATAAAGGCCTGGAAGTACCAAAAATTCTTTTGAGCGGTAATTTTGCGAAAATCGAAGAATGGCGTCATGATGAAGCCGTAAGAATTACCCAAGAAAAACGGCCCGATTTACTTTAAAAAAGCCAAATTATAGAATTTATTACTATTTAAAGATTTTATATTAAGCTTATAATGCAACATAGGAATATTTTTTGTTTATATTTATGGATTGGTTAAAAAATTAATTGTATTTCTGATATACGGTTTATTTTATTCTTATTTAATTTAATTTTGGTTGTTAAATTATATAAAATAATGTTCTGAAATAAATAATAATATTTAAATTTTTAACTTTTAATGGTTTTATGTCTTAAGATTTTTTCATGAATTTTAATTATTTAAATATAAAATTCATGAAAAAAAATTGCGAAATAATTAATGATTTATTAAATAAAATAATAAATTTACATCCTGAAAGTTAAAATGAAAATTTTAATAATTAGAAAAGCGTGTTGATGGAACTGTTCAGTTTTTATAATGTTGAAAATTTATTCCTGCCAGATCCGGAACCAAGGCATAAACTTGATCCTACAATTTCAGGATTACGGAATTGGAACGAAAGAAAATATAAAAATAAGCTCTATAAAATTGCACACGTTTTTCAGCTGATAAAGGAAGAAAATGGTACGCTTCCCTTTATTATAGGTCTTTCAGAAGTTTCCGGAAAGCAGGTGCTGGAAGATCTCATACGGATGCAGCCGTTCAATTCAGGATATGGTATTGTACATTACAATTCCAGAGATGAAAGAAAAGTTGATGTTGCAATGCTGTATGATAAAAATAAAGTTGAAATAATAGACTCTGAAGCTATTACCTTCTTCTTTGAAAATGAAAACAAAAACATAGAAAACTACGATACAACAAGAGATGTACTCTATTCAGTATTGAAGTATAAAGAAGAGATTATCAATGTCTTTATCGCCCATCTTCCCTCTAAACGCGAAAAAGATATTAACAGGCCCAAAAGGATTTTTATACTCAATGAAATCCAAAGACGGATTCTGGATCTCATAAATGCTGATGAAAACGTAATTCTGTGCGGAGATTTCAACGAAAACCCAGATGATGAAAATTTAGTAAAAATTCTCTATGACAATTCCTACGAAAAGGTCTTGGAAAATCCTTTTCAGCAGTTGTTTTCTACAGGAAATTATTCTACTTTTCATTACAAATCCGGGCTGTTGTTTGATCAGATCCTATTATCTGAATCTTTTTTTAAAGAAGATAATATGCTTTCTTTTCAAAATGCCGGAATATTTAAACCCGGAAAAATCAGCTGCCGTGACAAGAATTTTGAGGGAAGGCCGTTCCGTACTTATGCCGGAACAAGGTATCTTGGCGGTTACAGTGATCATTTCCCGGTCTACGTTTCGCTAGGTAAAGTATAAACAAATGTGAAAAAACATAAATTTAAGTAGAGAATGAAAAATTCAGACAACACAAGCTATCAATTGGATTCAATCGACAAGGAAATTATTTACATGCTGATGGATAATTCCAAAACATCACTTGCTCATATTTCCAAAGGAGTAGGGATTTCCACAACTGCGGTTCACCAGAGAATTAAAAAACTGGAGCAGGCAGGGGTGATTGAAAATTCAATTTCATTTCTTAATCCTAAAAAGATAGGATATAAAGTTATTTCGTACATTGGTGTATTCCTCGACAAACCAAGTCATTATCCTGACATGGTTAAAGCCTTAAAGGAAATTAATGAGGTAGTGGAAGCGCACTATACCACAGGAAATTACACCATTTTCCTGAAGGTACTCTGTAAAGATAATGACCACCTGATGCAGATTTTAAGTAAACTTCAGAAACTGAAAGGGGTTACAAGAACAGAAACTTTCATATCTTTGGAACAGGGTATTTACAGACAACTGAAAGTATAAACATCATGAACATTGCACAATATTTGGATTCAACCTACCTGAAAACTCCTTCACAGTCGGGACTTTCAGAACAAGAAACATTACAGAAAGATAAAGATCTGGCAAAGGAGGCAATTGATAACGGTATTTTTGCCGTAATGATCCGTCCGAATTATGTTTCGGAAATCAAAAAGTATATTCTTGAAAGGAATTCAGATGTTGTAGTAGGAACAGTTATCGGTTTTCATGAAGGAACGTATTCTGTAGACGAAAAACTTGCAGAAGCTGAAAAAGCGATTGCGGATGGAGCAGATGAGCTGGATTTTGTGATCAACTACAATGCTTATTTAAAAGGAGATTTGGATCTGGTAAAAGATGAGTTTATAAAATGCACTCAGCTATGTCTGGAACACCATAAAATAGCAAAGTGGATTATTGAAATTGCAGCTTTAACGGATGAGCAAATCGCTGATCTTACCAAAAGTATCTCCACTTGGTCAGAAGAGCATTTTCCTGAAAATGAATGGTCTAAAATTTTTGTGAAATCTTCAACAGGTTTTTATGAAACCCAAGACGGAAAACCAAATGGTGCAACATTTGAGGGGATAAAAATCATGCTGGATAATGCAGGAAAACTGCCTGTAAAAGCAGCTGGTGGCGTAAGAACTCCGGAAGACGCCGAAAAAATGATCAACATGGGAGTCAAAAGAATCGGAACTTCCTCTGCGTTGGCTTTGATTAAAAACCAGTCGGCTTCGGAAGGATATTAATTTTTAAAAATATCACTTAAAATAAAAACCATCAGTTTAGTGATGGTTTTTTTATTTTATGCCTGTTGAGCTAAATATTCCATATAGAATTCCTGCGTTTCTTTGATTAACGCATCCATTTCCTGTAAAGTAAATACTTCTAAAAATTTCTTCCTGAAATCTTTAAAATGAGGAACGCCCCGGAAATAATTGCTGTAATGCTGTCTCATTTCAACCAGACCCAATCTTTCGCCTTTCCATTCTGCACTCCATTCTGCATGTTGGCGAACTGCCAGTAAACGGTCTTCAATCGTAGGTGCCGGAAGATGTTCTCCTGTTTTAAAAAAATGTTTAATTTCATTAAAAATCCACGGATAACCGATGGCCGCCCTTCCGATCATAATACCGTCGCAGGCATATTTTTGTTTGTATTCCAACGCTTTTTCAGGGGAATCGATGTCACCATTACCAAAGATAGGAATCTCAATATTAGGATTTTGTTTGATTCTTGAAATATGCTCCCAGTCAGCCTCCCCTTTATACATCTGTGCACGCGTTCTTGCATGAATTGTTAAGGCTTTGATCCCTGTTTCCTGAAGACGTTCGGCTACTTCATCGATATTGATGGAAGTGCTGTCCCAGCCTAAACGTGTTTTAACGGTTACCGGTAAACTTGTTGAGCGTACAACCGCTTTTGTAAGGCGAACCATTAAATCAATGTCTTTTAAAACTCCTGCTCCTGCGCCTTTGCAGACTACCTTTTTTACAGGACATCCGAAATTAATATCAACAAGATCTGGGTTTACCGTTTCTACGATTCTTGCCGACATGGCCATTGCTTCTTCATCTCCGCCAAAAATCTGGATTCCTACAGGACGCTCATAGTCGAAAATGTCCAGTTTTTTTCTGCTTTTAATCGCATCACGAATTAACCCTTCCGAAGAGATAAACTCAGAGTACATCAAATCTGCACCATGCATTTTGCATAATCTTCTGAAAGGCGGATCGCTTACATCTTCCATCGGTGCCAGTAAAAGCGGAAATTCCGGCAGTTCTATATTGCCAATTTTAATCATGCTGCAAATTTACAACTTTTTCAAAAAAATAAATCCTTTATTCTCAGTAAAGGATTTATTATCAGTTATGATGTTCTAAAAATTAATTACTTTTTGATGAGCTTAGAGGAAAATCTTTCTTTGCCGTCTGATATTTCTACTGTATAAAAACCTTTCTGTAAATAAGAAACATTAATGTTTTCAGAATAGTCCTCGGCAATGACTTTTCTTCCGGCAGTATCGAAAACTGTAACTGTTGTTTTCTTACTGTTATAATATTCCGGTAGTTTTATTTTGAGTGATCCGTTTACAGGATTTTCAAGAATTAGTACTTCTTTTTTGCTCTTTAGAGATTCAGATGTTCCCAAAACTGTTGAGAATAGCTCATTATAAGTCTTAGCTGCCTTAAAGAATGTAATATTTGATGTAGGAATACTGGTGGTATTTGTTCTTATAAAAAAGCGGTCAAGATTCAGGGTACTTGCGTAATCATTTCCGCTGGAGATGGTAAGATCTGCTGTTCCAGGTTCTGCTGCAGATGAAGGATTGAGGTATATCGACATTACATCATCTGTTGTACTTCCTGGATTATAGGTATATTTAACCACGACTAAATGCGTTGTATTAAGTGGTAAAACCGTAGTGGAATAGGTATTGGTACCTGTATTTTTTGATCCGCCTACCCTAAATCCTCCGGTAGCGTTCTGAAAGAGAATCCTGATTGCTGTATTGGATGAGCCTCCGCTCAATACCCTTATAAAATCTCCAGGCGTTGTTGAAGGAACTGTACTTGCATTTACCAGAAAAGAAAAGTAAAACGTATTGCCATCAGCAGGCATAGCCATAGGTGTAAAGTTTCTTCCCACAGCATCCTGATTCGGAATTGTCCTTGCAGAATTGATAGCCGAACCGTAATTGGAGTAACTTTGAGAAAAAGCCGCTACTTGGGTATTGGTGCATCCAAATCCGGCACAGGCACCGCCTCCGTTTGTGCTTGAGCTGTTTGTCCAGCTTCCCTGTCCGCTTAGCTGGCTTGTCGTTAAAGTACTGAGGTCATCATTTAATAGTAATTGTGCGCTTAAGGCCTGGGTCATCAATGCACAGGTCATAAATAAAAATTTTTTCATATGTATTTTTTTTAAATTATTTTAGCAAAAATATAAAATTATTTTAAATAGGGGTGGTTTGTTTGTTTTATTTATAATTTTATAGTGCTTATGGTGAGAATTATTTAATTTAAAATGCAACGACAATTAAATAAATTAACTTTTAAAGGACTAATGATGAAGTTTATTAATCTTGCCAAATAAATTGTTTAAAATAATAAATTTTCTGAATTAAAAACTTGCTTTTACCTGCATGCTTCCGATATGAATGGTTCTGTCCCCGGAATTTCTTCCTTCGTAATTTAAGTTGAGCTGAATGAAAGAATTAAGCGCCTGCTGAATGAAAACACTCCAAACCTGGTTTTTTCCTGGCTTCAGACCGTCCAGCATCTGATTTCCGACAATACTGAAATTATTTCCCGTAAAATCGTTGTTGATAAATGAAAAATTGCCCCTGATCGATGTTTTTCTCCGTTCCCACTGTATGGTTCCGGTGATATCAAATGCTTTTAAAAGTTCCTCTCCATCCACTCTGTCTTTCTGGCGGAAGGCAGAAGAAAGCTCAGCCTGAATAGCGTCTGTAAATTTATAAGTTGCTTTCGGTTTTGTTTCAAAATTATTCAGACGGTAGTCTCTGGTGGCAAACAATTGTGAAGAGTTTCGGATATCATGGACGGAGTTTTCCCAGTCGATCCTGAATTCTTTATTAAACCAATATCCGATGTTTAAAAAGTGTGAGATTTGCTCGCGTTCTTCATTACTGAAATTGGCATTGATGAGATTGTCGTTGGATATAAAGCGATAATTTCCGTTCCATCCGGATTTTTCAGTAGGGCTGAACTGTGCGGAAGCCAAAATGTTCTGGTTTTTGAGGATCTGATCGTCATTTTTTTCAAAAGGATTTAATACCAGAACTTTCTCCCTTTTGTAAAAGGAGTTCTGGGAATTCAGTGAAATATTAAAGTTCCAGCGTTTCAGGAATTTATTTTCAGAATTAAAAACAACAGAAGGATTCACAAATAACGCCAGCTGTATTTTATTTTTATTGGAAGGAACATATCTTACGGAATTCGTGTAAATCCTGATATACTGCGCAAGATCAGAATATTCTGCAATTTCAAATTCATCAAGCTGCTGAATGCCATCCCCGTTATAATCTGTCCATTTATAAATACCCTGTCCGTCAGTTACTTTTATATATTGGAATTCTCTTTGTGCTTCCTGCCCGTTTCCAAGTTCATAGAAAGCCTGCAGTCTCATTCCGTTTCTGAAAAGCTGTTGGTTATAAAGAATGTTTCCTACCACAAAATCATTGTTTCTGGAAGCATCCGACTCCTGATTCTGATAGAAAAACTTACGGTAGTGGAGAAGTGCGTTCAGTGTTGTTTTCTCTGTTTTAATGATTTGGCTTTCAGCCATGAATCCTAAAATATTGTTCATGTTCTGAAGTCTGTTGTCGCGCACCGAGTCGTTGTCTCTCATGTACATTTTAGTGAGCAATTTTGTGCGGGCACTGTCGCCGATTTTTTTCTGTACGAAAATTTCTCTCCAGCTGAAACTTGTGACATCCATAAGCTGTGTGTCATTGTATTTCTTTTCATTATGTTCCATGCTTCCTCCCAAAGCCCAGCTTCCTTTCTTGCAGGTATATTCTGTTGATACACCTCCTCTTATGAATTTTGTATCCTGAAGTACCGCATTGGTGTTAAGATAAGATAAATTTCCTTTGGTGAAGAACTTTCCGCTGATCCAGCCAAAATCGAGATCATTTTTTATCCCTTTATAAGAATCCTGCTCATCAAGGTAATTAATTCTGTAATTAAGTGTGGATTTATTATTCCATTTATTTAAAAAGCTAAAGATAAACCTGTTTTGTGTTCTTCCGCTGAATTCCTGTGCAAGGTTGAAATCTCTGGAGAATTCAACATCATTAATCCTGTCTAAAATATGGAACTGTTTATCGATATACTGATATTCAAAATTAGGAGTTCCTTTCCAGTTGTTTTTGGTAAAGGTTTTATTTCCGAAAATTCGCCATGCGTATCCAATATTCTGATCAGAATCTTTAGAAGAAAAAAGATTGACGTCATAGTTGCTTAATGAAATATCTGCTCCAATTTTCCCATCTTTTAATGCATATTCGGAATTGAAGGAAAAGACCTGGGATTTTTCGGGAGAAGGAAGTTTTCTTACGGCACGGTAATCACCCATGTTAGGCCCTACATATTCAAAAACTCTTCCGTTATTGGTAGTTTGTGTTATCTTATAATCACCGAGATTTGCCCCGAAATAGGTAAATGATACGGTATAAAGAGTCTGTGTGGCGTCTGTTGAAAACTGGTAATAATTTCCGGAAGGATCCTGCACCTGGCGGTAAAGGATTTTGTTGACATCATATTCTGTCGCCACGCCGGAGGGAGCATACATCAGGTTCGGATCGTTTCCTGCATTGGCAAGGATTTGTTGGTCTTCCTGAGAAAGATTCAGTGCCAGCGGAGCATTTTTATTATCATTTTCCATGAACCAATTAAGCCCCAGTTTTAGTTTTTCTCTTTTATGCTCAACTTTTCCGGTGAATAAATATCTTGAATAATTCCTATTGGTATAATTATAGGAAATCGTAATAAAATTCTGCTGGAAAATAGGACGGAAGCTGGTAAAGGTTACTTCACCTGTATTATAATTGATGATATAATCCTGGTTTTCTCCGCGCTTCATAAGAATACCATCAATAAAAACCTGTTCTGATCCGGAGATCAGGGTGATAAACTGTTCGCCGTTTTTTCCTGTCAGACGGTAAGGTCCCTGGTTTCCTTCAACACCCTGAAAACGGATTCTGTGGAATTCACTTCGCGCAACACCCATGGAAACATCAGCAAATGTTTTATTATCTTTACCAAATTCCGTCTGGAACTCAATTCCCATGCTCCGCCGCTGATATTTTGCAAAATAGTTTTTGGCTTCAACAAGATCAAGATGTCCGGCTCTGAGGATGGATTTATCCTTAATATTAAGCTGCATGTAAATCTTGTCGAATTCTTCAAGGGTTTGGGTATATCCGTCTGCCTGAATAGGCAAATTATGATCAGAGATGCTCGCAAGAATAGTTACATCTTTAGAAAGTCTCCCGGAAATCTGAAGGTCCATTGAACTTTGTACCGACTGTCCCTGGTTGTTCCCGAAAGTAATTCCTCTTATAATGGAACCTTTAGAATTTAGCTCTCCTAAAAATCTTTTCTTGTCATTCCTCGCAAGAACAGCTTCATCCACAATAATTCTGTTGCTGGTTTTCACAAAATCCATGGTGTCTTTGGCAAAAATGTCCTGCTCAAATCTTGCAGCGAGAATGCTGTCTTGTATAATGCTGTCCTGTTTGAGGCTATCCTGCGGAAGGTTAGGATTTTTCCATGTGAATATCTGTGCATTTCCCGAGAATATGCCCATTAAAAACAACACGAATATCAGAATATAATTCCGCAAGCCTTTAGAAATAATCGGTAAAAATACTTAAAAATAGTTTATATAAAGGGTTTTAGTATTATTAACAAAAAATTAACTCTAATATTGTATTGTGACGAAAAATTGATGTAATTTTGGCCTGTAAATTATTAATAATTAAATCTTGAAGTCATGAAAAAAATCTTTACAGTTTTGGGTATAATTGCTGTATCTGCTTTTGCAAATGCACAAATTGTAATTAATGAAATTTATGGAGCTGGTGGTGGAAGCAATTCTGCTATTTTATACAAGTATGATTTTGTAGAATTAAAAAACATTGGTTCAACTTCTATAACTTTAACGGGTGCATATTTGCAGTATGCTTCCGCAGCCGGTACTTTTAACGGTGGAAACAGTAATCATGCATTGCCTACCATAACATTAGCTCCGGGCCAAACGTATCTTCTTCAGGAAGGAAGTGCCGGTACTGCGGGAACTGATCTACCGTCACCAGATGCGGTAGGAACTATTAATTTATCAGGAACAGCAGGAAAGCTTGCTCTAACGACTGATAGCACGGCACCTACATCCGCAACAAGTTCTAATGTAATTGATTTTTTAGGTTACGGTTCTACTGCTAGTTATTATGAAGGATCTGCTGCTGCGCCAGCACCGTCTAATACAACTTCTATTGCAAGAACTTCAGGGGATACCAATAATAATGGTGCTGATTTTACTGCGGGTACGCCTACTCCTCAAAATTCAAACTCAGGTAGTTTAGCTGTTGCTGATTTATCTAGAACCAAAGGAAACTTCATTAAAAATACTTTTGTGAAAAATGAAGAAATTACATTTGGTGCTCAGGCAAATGATGTAAAGGTTTATAATATGTATGGGCAGGTTGTTAAAACAGCATCTGTAAAGGCAAACGAGTCTTTAAGCGTTGCTGAACTACAAAAAGGAAATTATATTGTAACAGGTACGGTAAATAATAAGCCAGTTTCTCAAAAGATTTTAAAAGACTAATAAAATCTTTTACAATATACAAAGACTACTTTCTGAAGTAGTCTTTTTTTTGTTAAATAAATACCATATTTATACTTTTTTCACAAAAAATGTGGTATATGAGTGATTATTTGGCATTTATTTTGTTGGTGTTTTGCTGAACCATAAATCACTTGATTATGAAAAAAGCATTTACTTTTATCGGGCTTGTCTCGATGACAGCGTTTTCGTACGCACAGATTGTAATTAATGAAATTTATACAGGCGGTGGGATTTTAGGTGCCACTTTAACAAATGATTTCATAGAGTTGAAAAACATTGGCAATTCAACAGCAACCTTAACGGGTGCAACCATTCAGTACGGTTCCGCTACAGGAGCATTTACACAGTATCACACATTACCAACCATCACTTTACCTCCGGGACAAACTTATCTCATCCAGGAAGGCGGTGACGGCGGAGGATTGATCAATCTTGTTAACCCCAACCTTGTGGTTAATGTTGTATTGAACTTCGATGGTTCCGGTCCGATTGTAGGTGCAGGACTAGGGATAGGGCTTACCTCCGGAAAAGTTGCGCTGGCAAGCAATGCAACGCAGGTTACGGGTCCTACGGCTTCCAATGTTTTGGATTTTGTAGGATACGGAACAGCTAATCAGTATGAAGGAGCAGGAGCTGCACCGTCACCAACTATTCTGAATTCCATTACCAGAGTTTCAGGCGATACCAACAACAATAATGTGGATTTCACCATTGGATTGCCTACTCCGCAGGGAGGAACCTTAGCGGTGAGTGATATATCTGCTAATGCGGTGCGCCCTAATTTCATCAAGAATACTTTCGTGAAAAACAGCGAAATTGTTTTTGGAGCGGATGTCAAAGACGTAAAAGTATACAATATGATGGGGCAGGTTGTAAAAACAGCTTCCGTTAGAGAAAATGGTTCATTAAATGTTGATGAGCTGCAAAAAGGAAGTTATATTGTAACAGGTACTGTTAATAACGAACCGGTTTCACAGAAAATCCTGAAAGATTAATTTATAGAATCTAAAAAACATCAGTGCCTCGGATTAACTCTGAGGCATTTTTTATTGTAAAGTTTAATTAATACCAACCGCGTCTTGCTGCATTGATAATTGAACTCAGATTAAGAATCAACGTATATCGGATGCGCCTTCCGTAATCTTTAAATCCAGGTTCAAAACCAAGTGATGACTGTATCGGAAAATAGATTTCAAGAAAATCCGGAATGACACGCACCTTTACACCGCTGTCCCAAATAAATTTGGTAGATTGATTTTTATTGTCGTATATACCCGCATCAGCATAAATATGGAAAATTTTCCAGACACTGGTGTCTACGTTTACAGAAGTAATCCACTTGTTGACGGTTCCCGGAATGAAAGATTTGAACCCCCCATCAGCCAGAATATATTGTTGTGAAAGGATACCTCCGGTTGCGCTTTGCCCTAACAGATTATAGGAGAAAGAATAATCCGAAACTCTGGAAATTCCGTAATTAAAAGTATTATTCCTCGTATTGTTTTTAATAAAATATCCTGCAAAAAGACGGACGCTTAGTTTTTGTCTAGGAGCAAATTCCCAACGGTAAAAACCTTCTGCAGTCACTTTGTGGAAATCTTCCATCCACTGGGTGTTTACCCCAAGGCTTTTCTCATGAATGCTCTGGCTGTCGTTGTATCCGTAACCCACACTCCAAAGATTGTATTTGTCATAATCATTATTGGCAATCATCAATGGGCTGAGGTCTCTCTCAAAATAATTGTAAGAAATTCCCACACTTCTGCTTACGGTACTTCTTGGATTTTTTCTGAAATTAAAATTGGAATAAACAGAACCTTTGCTGTAAGCCAGATCATAATCATAATGAAAATATGATCCTGAAACTCCGAAGGTAATGCTTCTAAAGATGCTTTCTGCCGGGAGAAAAGAGTAGTTAACAGCTCCGGATCCGGTAAGTTTACCTGTTCCTGTACTGTATGTCGGTGTAAAAGAATATAAGAATTTTTGGTCAAAAAAAGACTGATTCTTAAAGTTGAACCCAATCAGGAATTTATCATATGTATTGCTGAAACGAACCCTCGGACTGATATAGATTTCATTGAATTCCGGATTTGGAATATCTTTAATCAGCTTCAGTTTGATTTTTCTCATATTGGAAAAAAATCCTTTAGCATAGAGAAAATTGTCCCTGTAATTGGCTTCCGGGAAAATGTAATCATCATTCAGGGTGATTTTGTTGATATTTTCGGCAGGAATTGAAAACGTTTTTGTTTTTTCGTTTTCTTCCGTTTCTACCCAGTATTGTTTTGTATCTCCTTCTTTAGATTCTGTCTGTAGTTTTACGGGAATATTGGCTGGTGTATTTTTATTAATTTTTATATGGAGAGAATCCCCCTCTTTCCGAAACCTTTTAAGTTTAAAATTTACCCTGTTTTTGTGTTGTAAAAAGCCAGCCAGATAAGTTGTTCTCTTATCCTGCTCGGCTAATTCTTTTATAAAATCATCGGGATTAACCTGCTTGTCTGTATTTTTTGCAATGAATTTCTGAACCAGGCTGTCAAAATTCTCATAACCCATTTTATCCGCCGAATAATTGAATAAGGTTCCGGTTTCAAAACTGCTGATGGCCATATCATTAAAGTTGCTAAGAACTGTATACTTTTCATCAATTTTCTGATCAAGGTTCTGGGACATGATGTATTGGTAAGTAAGCCCGTAGCGCTCAATCAGCTTTACATCCGAAGCGTAAAACAGCTTTAGCGGTTTGATCCCGAAAATTTTGGTTTCCGGTAAGCTGCCAAGGAGTTTTGTATCACCATAAAATTTCTTCAAATATTGAATTTCAAGATAAGATTTCAGTCCGTTTTTAAACCAGTGATCATTCTGTTTATCGGTTATAATGCTTTCATCCAATACTTTTTTAGCCACAATCCCGAAATAATCAAGATCGGTTTTTTGTGCGTCATTAAAAAGCTGAAATCTGAACTTCCAGAATGTAATATCATTATTTCCGAAAAAATCTTCTTTAGCTCTGAATTTATCTGATATAAAAATTCTCTGAGGAATAGTTCCTATCCTGTCTTTGATAAATTTCAGGTGAAGCGGCAGATAAAATTCCAGGTTTTGTTTTTCTTCCGGTGTTAAATTATATCCGAACTTTATTTCAGTTTTAATATCATCATTGTTTATGATGATTGATGGATATTCATTTTGTGAAATGAGAAATTCGGGATCAGAGTCAAGATATCCCCTGAAAGAATTCATCTGAAACTGCTGAAGATTACTTTCGATAAAATAATTAACAGGCAGATCAAAATTAATACTCCAGTACGTATTGAAGCTTACGGATTCTTCGATGTCATGATAATCTCTTTTGGAAACATTGTCCGGATCAAAACGATCCGGAACAATAAAGAAATATTTTAATGCTACATTTTTATCTGAAGTTCCGTATCCCGTAAACTTTTTGTCGGGAAGCTGAATTTCATATTGCAGTTTTAATTTTACCTGTTCTCCGGGCTGCAGTACTTTTTTCAAGGGTAAAAAAATATTTTCCTCCGAAATAGCAGTGATTGGAATTTCCTGTTCGGATTCCTGAATTTTTAAATTGAGTAATTTCCCGAGCTCTTTTTTTTCTGCAAAGTGAAGATCGGTATTGCGGTCTTCCAGCTTTCGGTAAACCAATGATGTTCCTCTTTTATTATATGAAGATACCCAGTTTAAAAGTTTTACTGTACTCAGAGCAGCTTTAGAATTGTTATAATAAACCAGCTCCTCATTTACTTGCAGCAGTTTTTTGTCTGATGACAGTTTTGCTTCTATATAAATACTGTCTTTCTGTGCAGATACTTCTACAACACCCAGAAACAAAAAAAGGCCAATGCAAATATTTCTCAATTAACTGTGATATGGTTCAAATATAACTTATTTTACAGAAAGTCCTCTAATATTTAAATTAACTTTGAGTTAGTTTTTTTTCAAGAGAATTCAAGTAGGCTTTCCATCCTTCATTTTTATACATTACGGCAGCTTCTGCCGGATTTTCAGCCTTGTAAATACCTCTTCCTACAATGATAAAATCGGTGTGGAGTGTTTTGAATACATGTTCAGGTGTATTGTACTGCTGCCCTTTACCGTCGCCGGAATCTGCCAGATTTACACCCGGCGTGAATAGCAGCATTTCTTCCGGAAGCGGGTTTTGGGAAACACCACCGATTACATTAGGATGGGAAGCCGCGATCTTTAGTGCTTCTTCACGATAAGCACTTGTGGTTAAGGTACCTTTTGAAGACATTCCGATGATGGCAACAACACCTACATTTTTAAAACAGTCTAAAGATTCAAACCCTCCGATAACCTGAGAGGTTACAAAATCTGCCCAGTCTGTAATTTTAAATACGCCGCTTGTGAACTGTAATTCCTGGGTATTACCAATGTCTGCAAATTTTCTGTCTTCCATAAGCAGGAAATTATGTTCTGCAGCCAATGCTTTCAGAGGAGTAATTGTTTTTTCATACTCAAAATCAGATATAATGTCGATATGCGTTTTTAAAGCAATCACATGAGGACCTACTTTTTGTGCAAGGTCCAATAATTCCTGAGTAGTGGTAACATCGGCAGAAGCGATAAGATTGGATTGTTTTGTCAATGCTGTTTCCAACAGTTTTTTAGAAACGGAATGCTGTGCCGTGCTGAGCTTTTGTTCATAAGAAGCTCTTGTGACTTCTTCAAACTGAATGTGATTTCCCTGCAGGAAATCCTGAATTCTTTTCACTTCATCATCTGATAATTCTCCATTTTCCCAGAGAATAGAACATACTTCTGAAATATTAAAAAGGGTGTGAACTCTGTATCCTCTGCTTTCAAGAAGCTCTTTTCCACCTTGTTCCCTGTCCAGAACGACTACAATATCGGCAACTTTGATATCTTCCTGCTCAACTTCAGCGATGGTTTCAATTAAAGATTTTCCTGAAGTAATTACATCTTCCACCAAAAGGCAGTTTTGTCCTTTCTGGTAAATCCCTTCGATCAGCTTTTTGGTACCGTAGTTTTTGGCTTCTTTTCTTTTTATAATTAATGGAATATAACTTTCCAGAGACATTGCTGTAGCCATAGGAAGGGCAGCATAAGGAACTCCGCAGATCAGATCAAAATTATCCAAAGGAAGCATGTCCAGTAAATAATTGGCCAGGTTTTTTAGGATTTTCGGATCTGAAGCCAATGGTCTTAAGTCTACATAAAAAGGACTTTCAATACCACTTTTTAATGTAAATCTTCCGAATTTGATGATGCCAAGCTTATAACACTCTAAAAAGAATTCTTTTTTACTTTCCATTATTTTTTATTAGATGTTGCAAATTTAAGGAAATGATGTTGAAAGTCAATTGTGAATTTTACTTCGTAAATGAATTGTGAGTTTTTATCATTAATTATAATAAAGTAGAGAGATTTTATTCACAAAAAAACACCCGAAAGGATGTTTTTATTTTACGATTTCAGCATTGATTACTTTTGTATTGTCTTTACTGTATTGTCTTTCGGCTTCCCAAAGAAGGAATTTATCTACTTCTTTAATCAGTTTCGGGATAGTAAGCGATAAAACGGCCAGATCATCCAGCACTCCGATTACAGGGACGGCAACTTCCGGAAGCAGATCAATTGGTGAGATGATGTACAATACCCCTAGAAGCGGAAGAATAATATCAATGGATCTCATTGGATATTCTCCTTTTCTCCACATCCTTACCATTCTGAAAATGTCGGGAATTTTTTTCACAAAACCTTTGTGATTGATGGCTTCTTTTGCCAGACTTAATTTTGAATATTTCATTTTGTGTTTAATTTTAATAATTCTACAACGGTACATAATTCACAAATTCTGTACCAATGAAGTCTTATGGAACGTTAAAAAATTATTTGATAATATTATCAATAAACTGGTGTACAGATTCTGTATTCCAGTCTCTTGAAGCATCTTCTTTAATAATGATTCTTCCGTCTTTATCAAGAAGGTAAGTTGTTGGGAACACTTTCGGAAGTATTTTTTCTGAAATGGGGCTTTGTGCAATGTAAACGGGAACAGTATAATTATTTTCTTTCAAAAACTTTCTTACGGCATCTTCCTGATCATTCATTGCGATAAGCACGAAGTCTACATGTTCTTTTCGGGTGTCATAAAGTTTCTGTATCGAAGGCCATTCTTTTCTGCACGGCGGACACCATGTTCCCCAGAAATTCAGAAACACCGCTTTGTTTTTAAAAGTTTTGAGATTGGTGCTCGGAACATTGATTCCCTGCAAATCAATGTCGTAATCTTCTTCTGTGACATGTACTGCATTTTCAATGGTGGCAATAGGAAAAAAAGTATCCTGCAGTTTTTCCTTCACGCCCGGAACAAAAGCGATTACCGCAATGATAGCGATTAAAACAAAGTAAATTATATTTTTTTTCATTTCAAATCTTAAAAAAAATGAACGGGTAAATTAACGATTAAATTACAACAATTCCAAAATTTCCTGAACAGCATCCTTTCCTCTGTTTTTGGCGTAATAAATCTGAAGGTCATTATAAAAAAGATCTTTAGGATAAGCCACAGGATCAGCTTTATATTTCATTAATAATTCTGTCCCGAATTTCGGACGCGGTCCCCATGAATTTTTAATCTGAAAATCTTTATCCATGATAATCACTTTAGGGATTGATTCTGTTCCGTTTGTCAAAAACTGGCTGATTAAACTTTTGTCGCTGTCTCTCAGGAAAATACGCACTTCATTTCTGCCCTCAAAAAATTTAACCAAAGCCGGCACCGTAGCGCTCGCATCACCACACCATACTTCGGAGATGATCAGTATTTTACCATCAAAATTTTTGGCTTCAAGCTCTTTCAGCTGATTTTCATCCGGAACATATTTCTTTAAGGTTCTGTCGATTCTTTGAAGTCCCAGTTCGTAATATTGTTTATAATCTGCTTCCTGCTGATTGGCAGGGTTTTCTAATCTTTGTCTTCCCGTTTTCACATACTCTTCAAAAGAGATGCTTTGGTCCCAGTAATTTTTCATTACTATTTATATTAAAAATTGTTGATATTTCTTGTTTTATTAATCAGGAAGAGATCTGCCAGAACGAATGCTGCCAGGCTTTCCACCACCGGGACGGCCCTTGGAAGCACACAAGGATCATGACGCCCTTTTCCTTCTACAATTACCGGATTTCCGTTTTTATCTACACTTTCCTGCGGTCTCAAAATCGTTGCTACCGGCTTGAAGGCTACGCGGAAATAGATGTCCATTCCGTTTGAAATTCCCCCTTGAATTCCCCCTGAAAGATTTGATCTGGTAGTAAAGTCTTCGTTAAAAAGATCATTATGATCTTTTCCTGTCATTTTAGCACCACAGAAACCGCTTCCGTATTCAAATCCCTTGGCCGCATTAATGTTCATCATCGCTTTGGCCAGTTCGGCCTGGAGTTTTGAAAAAACCGGTTCGCCAATTCCTACCGGAACATTTTTGATGACACAGGTAATGGTGCCACCAATGGTATTTCCTTCTTTTTTAATCTCTTTAATTCTTTCGATCATTTTTTCTGCCGTTTCCGGATCAGGACACCGTACTTCATTACTTTCCGTTTTTGAAAAGTCGAGGGCCTGGTAAGGTTTTTCACAGAAAATTTCACCTACGGAAGAAACGTAAGCATTGATTTCGATGTCGGATAACAACTGTTTTGCTAAAGCTCCGGCAACCACCCAGTTCATGGTCTCTCTTGCAGAAGATTTTCCGCCGCCGCGATAATCCCTCAGTCCGTACTTTTGATCATATGTAAAATCGGCATGGCTCGGACGGTAAGATTGTGCAATATGATCGTAATCCTTTGATTTCTGATTTTCATTTTCGATGATAAAACCAATGGGAGTTCCTGTTGTTTTTCCATCAAAAATACCTGAAAGAAACTGCACCGTGTCACTTTCTTTCCTTTGAGTTACGATCGCAGACTGTCCCGGTTTTCTGCGGCCCAGTTCATATTGTATTTGATCAACATCAACCTGAATTCCTGCCGGGAAATTGTTGATGATTCCGCCGTATGCGGAACCATGGCTTTCTCCGAATGTTGTAAGGCTGAGAAGATTACCTAAAGTATTTAACATACTACAAATTTACGGCTTTTTATCCAGATTTGAAATGAAGGTTATCTGTTCTGTTGATAGGTTTTTTTTATGGAATACATTACTTTTTCCGCTTCTGTTTTTTGTATCGGGGTTAATTTTTTCCAGATAAACCCATGATGTATATTTTCTTCATCTGCCAGCTGTGGGAAGATTCCTGCTTTAATATTACTGTAAATATAACTTTCAGAAATAGCGGGAAGTTGCGTATCAAAATTATAGGGATAATTTTTTGAAACATTAAACTTTAAATTACCGATTTTGTAAGAGTTGAAATTATTGTAATGATAGGCAGAAGGTTTGTACAGTTGTTTTATTTCATATTTGCCCATAAAACTTCCGGGCCTGAAATTTGGAAGATAAGTTTTGAGAATATCAGGCATCATTAAAAAGCTGATGATAATCATGTTCAGAACAAAAAATAGTGCAAGAGATGTTTTCCTGTTAAAGCAACCTGCCAAAAAAACTAAGAAAATTACAAAAAAAACATCGATGAAGAATCTGTACTGCGCTGAAAACAAAAGTACAAGAATGCTTTTAATGATAAGAGATACACAAATTAAAGTAATGATCTTGTTCTTTTTAATGATGGCAAAAACAATAAATAGGAGGAGGCTTACTATAAAAAGTATATTGATTTTTGATTTGATTCCCTCTAAAAGAAACCAGTTTCTAATATAATCTATAGCAGAAAAATTCCTGATTTCTTCATAAGAATATTGCATGTCATAGGTCTTCTGAATGGCAAACCGGGAAGATATTTTGAGAATCTCAGGATTGGGCTGCCAGTGTACTCCTAAATTCGGGAGAGCGACTGGAAAAATGGGATATCCGAAGGTGTATATATTTTTAATAAAAAAAAACAGAATGATAGCAAGTCCTGGCAATACACTGTTGAACTTTGATTTAATTATAAAAGTTGAATATAAAAACCCCAGAATAGGAAGCCATATCATGGTTGGTTTTATTATGAAAACAAATGATGAAAAGACAAATAATGAAACTGCTGAACTATTTCCTTTCATGATTTCATTTAAAATAATTAAAGAAAATACAATTACCGGTAAATCAGGACTCGGCGATTGGGAAAACAACAGCAGAACCGGAATAATGCATAATTGTATCCAGCTCTTTTCTTCAATGATATACAAGATATATACAATAAGCAATATGGAATTGATTCTTAAAAAAGGATCTGAAAAATTAGAGAATCCAGCTTGAAATATGTGCCAGACCGACATTTGTCCCAAAGTAATATCCAGATTTGAAATGCCTTTTACCATTCCGTATTCATTAAGCCATTTGATGGTGGGGGCATAATAACCGTAATGGTCCAAAACAAAAGGATAGAAAGATGAGCAAAAGATAATGATTATTGAAGCGGTAACAATTATGATACAATCTTTTTGAGAAAATGCGCGGAACTTTTTATACAAATGGTCTTTAAAAAAAAATAAAAGACCTATAAATATGGAGGGGATTTCTACGTAAAAATTTAAAGGCGTAAAAAATGAAAGTATAGTGAAGATAATGCTCAATACTAAAATTCCTGATAAAGCATAACCCGCGACTCCTTTGATGTAAGGTGTTAATACATAATGTATTATCTGTCCCCATCCCATAAAGGAGGGGATCAGAATGACTGTGGAAAGGAGCATTAACAGCATAAAAAAGATTGCTTAAAAATAAGCAATCTTTCTATGTTATCGTAAAAAATAATTAACGTGGCTGTACTCTTCCGCTTTTTCTGTCCTGCGCTCTACCTAAAGTGTAACCTGTGGCACCACCAATTACACCACCAATAGCGGCACCGGCACCCGGACTTTTCTTGTTAACAATCGCTCCCAAAGCAGCACCGCCGACAGCACCAATAATAGTTCCTTTAGCAGCTTCACTCATTCCTTTTTTCTGCGTTGTACCCTGAGACGCACTTGTTCCATTATTGGCATAAGATCCATTGCTAGAGCTTGAGCTAGGTCTGTCTCTGTAAACCGTATGCGTTTCTCTGATTACCTGAGGCTTCGCATTGGCAGCAGCTGTTTTAGCTTTCTCAACTTCAGCAATACTGTCTGCTTTTTTTTGCGTTTCGTAAGCTATTTTTTCTTTTTCAATAGCTAATTTTTGCTTTTCTATTTCCAATTGTCTCATCTGGAATTCCATCTTTTGCTGCTCCAGAGATTTTTCGGCTATCTGATCATCTTTTTTACAGGCCGTCAGTGCAAATACTGATAATAATCCTGTTAACACTATAGTTTTCATAATTCAAATTTTAATAGGTCTCAAAGACCAGCTTTGACGCAATAGTATTTTCAATTATGACGCCAATAGTCAGTTAAGTAATGTTAAAATTTTAAAAAAAATATTAAAAACATCCTGATATGTTTGCTAAATACGCATTAATAAAGGCTTTATAAATATAACTTTTAATTAATTTTCTCTTTGTGTTGAATTAATATAAAATGGGTAATTTTATCGCTCCAAATCTTATTAATATGAAAAATATAACTTTTAAATTAATGCTGCCTCTATTACTGGCGATGCTTAACGGATGTTCATCCAACGATGATTTTATAGCTCAGGATAAAAATATTCCTGTAGCTAAAAAAGAAATTTCTAAAACTCAAACTTACACGATCCGTTATGGACTGATCTCACAGAATGGTACCAAAACTCTTTCCGGCAGCTATGACGTGGGAAGTTTTGTTGCTACCAATACCATTACCGGTGAGTCTTTCGAAACGTATGCAGGTGGAGGTTTTCAGACATTACCACAATATTATGAAGGAATTCCTGAGGGGACTTATACCTTTACGGCAATGCAAGGGCAGGGTGGCTGGGTAGGATATGGCTCTGTTACGGGGATAGTGTCTTATGATCAGGTGGATGGTGATGGCTATATTACGATATATATTCCTATTATCTGGGAAGAATAGTTTAACGTATTGCAGAGAAAATTTTATAAAATTTCAGGTATTTTGCAATATTATGATCTCACTCATATTATTATTTAGGTTTTGTATATAATTTTGACCCAATATCAGACACCAAAAAATTTTTATATGAAAAAAGTAATGCTATTAATGCTAGGAATAAGTCTTTTTGCGGTAAGCTGCAAAAAGGAGCAAACGCAGAATGAAAACAACTCGATGAGTGATTCTGCCGGTACAGGAACAATGACTCCTGATAATACAACAACCGGAACGGCAATGGATACCACAGCAAGTGTTAGAGACAGTACAATGAACCAGGGAAGCGGGACAGGAAACCAAGCTACAAACCCTAATCAGAATACAGGATCCAACAGGGGAACTCAGAGTTCTTCAGGTACCAGAACGGATTCCGCGAGATAATGACACTTTTTTAGACCCCATATACCCTTTTTTTAAAACTCCTCACGACCCTTGAGGAGTTTTGTTTTTATAATTTAATTTCAAATGTTTTAAAATAAGAAGAATTGGTTTTTTGTGATTCCAATCATAAATATTGATTGGTTTCATATTTAACTTTACTACAGAATTAAATTAATTGATTCTATAAAAATTTTTTTTCATCATTTGTGTTTTAGGGTCTCTTTACGGAGATCCTTTTTTTTTAGTATGTTTAATACTGTTTCATAATCATATAATTCTGCTTTATTAATAATAAAAGTGTAAGTAGATCGTTAAGTGTAAAGTAATATAATATTATTTTTGATAAATTTTATATCATCATGTTCGGTATTTTTTATAAAAAACATGCTGTTATATGCTTTATATTATCAAAAAACGAATTAGATTTGCAAGGATTAATATTAAATGATAACTTATGAAGAAAATTTCTACTTTTATAGTACTTCTTCTGTGTTTGTTAAATTTAGGCGCCATACCGGATGCCTATGGACAGACACCTGCTACATTACCGTATTCACAGGATTTTAACACTGCTAATGATTTCACGCTCCTCAACGGGAGTGCGACTAACAAGTGGTTTTATGGTGCTGTTACCGGAAATACAGGCAGTTCTATTTATATCTCGGATAATAATGGAACCGCTAATAACTACAATACCAACTCCTCGAGTGTTGTACATGCTTACAGGGATATCACAATACCTGCGGGATCCTCAATCGCCAATTTTTCATTTGATTGGAAAGGAGAAGGAGAATCCGGTTGGGATTACCTCAGAGTATGGCTTGTTCCGGCTACATTTACACCTACTGTAGGTACTCAGATTACCACCGGAACAGGAAGAGTTCAGGTAGGAGAGTTTAATCAGCAATCTACATGGCAAACGTATAGTAATCCCAGTCTGAATATCGCAACTTATGCGGGATCAACTATGAGACTTGTGTTTGAATGGAGAAATGATGGTATTTTCGGAACACAACCGCCCATTGCGGTTGATAATGTTAATATCAGTATTCCGACTTGTATTATGCCTTCCGGTATGGCTGTGCCAACTGTAGGAACTACCAGTGCTACTTTAACGTGGAATGCTCCTACGCCTGTACCCGCATCAGGATATGAATATTACCTGAGTACTACTAACACACCGCCTACTGCTGCAACACCAGGAGTTGCGAATGCAGGAACTTCCGTGAGTCCGGGAGGGTTGACTACTTCCACTACATATTTCTGGTGGGTACGTTCAATTTGCAGCACCAGTGATAAAAGTGTTTGGGTAGCAGGTCCTTCATTCTCGACTACTCAGATACCGGCTACAATCCCTTATACACAGAATTTCTCTACTGCAAACGACCTGCAGCTTTCTAACGGAACTCAGGTTAATAAGTGGGTATATGGTTCTGCAACAGGAAATCCTGCCAACTCATTATATATTTCCAATACCAATGGAACTACCAATGCTTACAACACAGGATCATCAAGTGTTGTTCATGCATACAGAGATATTATTGTTCCTGCGGGAACAACGGATGCTACCTTAATGTTTGACTGGAAAGGAGATGGTGAATCTAGCTGGGACTATCTGAGAGTTTGGATGGTGCCGGTAAGCTTTGTGCCTACTGTAGGAACCCAAATCACCACCGGTGGTGGAAGAATCCAGGTAGGAGGGAATATGAACCAACAAACAACATGGCAAAATTATTTCAATACGGGGCTTAACCTCAGTTCTTTTGCAGGAGGCGTTATGCGTCTTGTTTTTGAATGGAGAAATGACTCTTCAGGCGGAACACAACCTCCTATTGCTATTGATAATATTAATTTAAGTATTCCTACATGTAAAGTTCCGATAAATGTTCAGGTAACAAGCGTAGGCTCTAATACGGCATCTATAAGCTGGACAGCTCCGTCACCAGCACCTGTAGGAGGATATCAGATTTACCTTACAACAACGAATGTACCTCCGATAGCCTCAACTGCGCCGACTTCAACTTCAGCCACAACGTCTGCAACATTATCTCCTTTAACGCCAAATACAACCTATTATTTCTGGGTACGTTCGGTGTGTGCGGGATCAGACAGAAGTTTCTGGGTTGCGGGGCCAAGCTTTACCACAACTCAGATTCCTGCCACGCTTCCTTATATACAACAGTTTACTACAGGAAGTGATTTAGGATATACCAACGGAACTCAGGTTAACAAATGGGTATATGGCTCTGCAACGGGAAATACTGGAAATTCGCTTTATATTTCCAATACAAACGGAACAACTAATGCCTACAATACAGGATCATCAAGTGTGGTTCATGCATATAGAGATATTGCAATTCCGGCAAATACTACTACTGCTACATTCTCATTTGACTGGAAAGCGGCTGGAGAATCAAGCTGGGATTATCTGAGAGTATGGCTTGTACCTGCTACGTTTATGCCTACGTCAGGAACGCAGATCACTGCAGGAACAGGAAGAATACAAGTAGGTGGCAATTATAATCAGCAGACAACATGGCAAACTGTTCTTAATCCGGCATTAAATATTTCAAGCTTTGCAGGAACTACCATGCGTCTTGTTTTTGAATGGAGAAATGACTCATCTGGCGGTACACAGCCTCCTGTTGCAATTGACAATATTAATGTACGTGTTTGCAGCACGGCAACTCCTGTTGTGACGCTTGGAACACCTACTCATAATTCAATAGTATTAACATGGCCTCAGGATACCGGTGGAGCAAGTTATATCATCAACTACAGACCGCAGGGAACGGGTGCGCCTTGGCAAACAACAAATGTTGCGGCAGCTCCTTATCCGCAGCCTACCAATACAGCAACATTAAACAACCTTTTATCTGCAACATTATATGAAGTACAGGTAATTGCAGTATGTAACGGTAATCAGGGTACGCCTTCCAATAATACATTCACTACGAGATGTGATCCTACCCCTCCGAATGTTACCATCAGTAATATTACAACGAACTCGGCTTTAGTTACGTGGTCGCCGCTGGCAGCAAGCTCACATTATTTTATCCGATACAGAATCGTAGGAAGCGGAAATGGTGGCTGGAGTGCAAATATCCCTTTGCCTGCAGCACCTGCCAATACATTCCCTCTCACAGGATTAAATGTATATACTTCTTATGAAGTACAGATTGCCAATATGTGTGATAATGAAAATACAATGAACCCATGGTCTAATCCTAAAGTATTCACTACGGAAAGAACATGCGAAATTGCTCCTCCCGGATTGACGATTACCAATCTTACTACAACTACGGCTCAGGTTACCTGGGATCCTTTCCCTGGTGCAACATATGTGCTGAGATACAGAAAAGTAGGTATTCCGAGCTGGACAACCGTAACATCCAATACCAATACCATTACATTAACAGGTCTTTTGGAACTTACACAATATGAAATGCAGGTAGCAAATGTTTGTAGTGGTACTACAGGAAATTATACATTATTGTATCTCTTCACAACACCTACAATAGTATATTGCCAGATGGCAGCTACTACTTCATCTTCTGAATATATTTCAAAAGTAACGGTAACGCCAAACGGAAAACCGGAAATGGTAAACCAATCCGTAGCTTCCAACTATAGTGATTATACAGGAGTAACGGCAAAATTCATTGAATTGATTCAGGGATCTCCTAATAATAAAATTACCATTGAGAAAAAAATCTCTGGAAATACTAATGCAGGGGTTGCTGTGTGGATTGACTTCAACAGAAACGGATACTTTGATATCGATGAAAGAGTTTTCGTTTCAGGACCTAATAACGAGCAAACGATAACGGGAACATTCTCTGTGCCTATTGATGCGTTTATCAGCCTTACAGACTTTAAATATGTCGTAATGCGCGTTGCTCTTCAGAAAGACGGAATTCCGGTAAACTGTACAACTGTTCCTAATGGTGAAGTAGAAGATTATACCGTAAGAATCTCTAAACCGATTGTACCGAATCCTGTAAATCAGGAAGACATCCTGATTTATCCAAACCCGGTAAAAACGGTATTGAATGTAAAAAATATCAGCGGTAAAGCCAATTATAAAATCTATAATGCTACAGGACAAATCATATCGACAGGGATTATCCTAAACAATAAGATTGATGTACATACGTTGATCAATGGTGTTTATGTTATTGATATTGATGATGTAAAGGGTACTGCCCAGAAGAAATTTATTAAGGAATAAAAACATCCTTAAATGATATAGCAAAGCTCTCAGAAATGAGAGCTTTTTTATTATATTTTAACATTTTTTAAATGATTGTTTAATTTTCAGATATGTTATTTTATTTTGAAAATCGCATCTTAACCCCCTTAAATACAGGAGGCATGAGAATCACCGCATCTTAAAGTTATTTTAAATGACTGATAAAATTTGTTAATTGATACAAATAAATCTTTTAAAAGGCTTTTAAAAAATAATACATTTCTTAAATTTGCAGTCACTCATGTTTAATTTGAGTTTTCATGGTTATTAGTTTTTATCCTCGTAGCAATACGGGGATTTTTAATATCCAGACTATTTCTATGCCATCCTGTGCGGATTAATTCCGGTTTTTACAATATAAAAATATCTTAAACCTGGAATTGCTGCTATAATGCTTACAACTCTCATCAGTAAACGATGATGGAGATTTTCTGAAATCATCAAGGAATTTCCGACTCTCTTCTGCAATAGCAGGAATAATAAGATAATCGAAAAGAGTTTTGGTAAAAGCACTTGAATTTTTAAGAATCAGTTTTTTGTGTTTTAAAGCTTTAGTAAATGTCATCATATAGGTTTTGTTACAAATGTAATAAAACAAAATATACGGATTATAAAAACAATAGATTATAATCATCTTTTATAATAAAAATTATGTATACATTTGCAATTGATTCTCATGTTTAATTGAGTTTTCATGGTTATTAGTTTTTTAGCCCCTGTTTATTCAGGGGCTTTTTTATTTTAAAGATAAATGTCATTATCATAAAATTTTATATTCATTAAAATTTTAACACTTTCCCATATTTACTGGCATAGTAGTTGAATACTTAACCGCAACTATTAAAAAATTCTTAAAGGAACTTACAATATTCTCGGAGAAATCTGAGAATATTTTTAAAGAAACACCATCACTTAAATATTAATTTTTTCATTTTAATCCTCCGCCGTGGCCGGGGATTTTTTGATTTTTAGTACATCATATCTTGCATAAAATTACTTACCCATTTTTATATTATTAAAATAATATCAGAATATTTAAAGTGCCAAAGCCAGTGCAAGAACTTATACGCTAACTATTAAGTTATCATTAAATAGCTCCGGAAGATGGATATTGTTGTTTTATTATCATTTTTTATCACACCAAAAAACCAACTTTATTAATGTATCGTATATAAAGTTGTAAAAATACAGCTCATCAATTTGAGTTTTTCATGGTTATTAGTTTTTAGTCCCCGGATCATTCCGGGGTTTTTTAATTGAATAAGAAAATAATTCTTAACAGCTATACAAATATGTCGGAAAGATTTTAAAGATTTAAATTCAAGAGAAAAGCAGAAGCGAACTTGCTCTTTTTAAATTAAACAGACTAGTATGAGCCAGTCTTTATGTTTCTATAGATTAAGCAATTATAATTCCCTTATCGATCACTAAGTTGAAATACATAAACAATTTCATTCCTGTACGTTTTGAAGAATTTTTATTAAATCTACAGATGCAAGTGCAGGGAAAATATCAATTACTTTATTAAGAATAGCAAGTTTCAAGGTTTTATCTCCATCTTTATTATATGAATTTAGCTCCGGAAATGCTTTTTTAATCGCTATTTCTAGCTGATGACCGTTATATAGTAGAAACCATTTTGGTAGATTTACAACTTGTCCATTTACCAAATCACAGCTAAACATTTCTTCAGTTTCTACTTTACAGTGTTTTTTTATTTTATTTAATACTGCATCAATAATAATCTGCAATCTGTCATTGTCAAAATTTTGAAAACTTATATAATTTTCGTTTGTATTTAATCCAAGCTCATCTGGTTGTATTATACCTTCAATTAACATAAAGATTGCTAATAAGATAGGGTCAAGTAAATAGTTTTCTATTGCATATCTATTTCCTTCTCCTAGAACTTTTATATATTCATTTGTGATATTATGGCTGTCAAAGTCAATGATACCAAATATAAATCTATTGCCATTACCTCTTAAAGTATCACAAATATTAATTACCTGCTCACAATTAGAAATCTTTGTTCCATTTTTATTTGTTCTGCTTTCTCCAGAAGAAATAAATGCTATGGAAATTTCGTCAATCAATTCCTTATTATAAATTTGATATAATCTTTCATAATAATCAACATCATTTTGGCTTTCAACAAAAACCTGTCTTCGATTTTCATAGTTTACACTAAATGATGGAACCCCTTCTGTCAGAATCTTTAAAGCAGCATCTTTTGTTGTTTTCTTTATCACATCCTGATTGCGGTCCATTACATATATACTATCCTCAGGACTTAAAGCAACGGTTGTTGGATTATGTGTTGTTAGTATAACCTTTATGTTTTTTTGATTTACAAATACTTCTTCAATGACTTTTAGAAAATCTTTAATCATTGAAGGGTGAAGCCAGGCATCACATTCATCCATGAGCAATATCTTTGGAATTTTAAAATTTGAGTTAAAATTGAAAATACTCAGAATTGTTAAAATAATAACCTGCTCGCCAGATGACAATGAACTAAATACCATTTTTTCTCTAGATTTTTTATGTACAAAAAATACATGGAAATTATCTAAATCGCTTACATCACTAGTTTCTATTTCATATTCTACTTGCATAGAATCAAACATTTTATTAACAGAATCCCAGGGAGCAATACCAAAAGTTTCTGCAAATTCTTCATCGGTAAGAAAGGAAACGTTTCTTCCCTTTGTATTTAAAAATTCATTATACGAATTTGTATGTAGTTTGTTAGCATACTCCAAACAATCCCAAAGAAAATCCAGATTGTATAGACCACCTCTGATATTAGCACTATTGACTGGGGTATATTTCATAAAATCATCTTCAGTTAATTCGTCAATTTTTTTACCAGACATTTTAGCAATAATGTTAACGGTCTTTCTTAAAAAATCCTTTTGTCCTTTTTGCTCAAGAAAAAAGTCCGTCTTCTTGCCTTTATACATTTGATAAATATCATAATGTCTGGCCGGATCATTCATTGATAAAGACTCCTGTGCTATATTAAAGGAATTGTTGTTTAATAGAGTAATCAAGGAATCATTAGATGTAATATCATTAGAAATAGTTTGGGATTTTATTCCTTTTAATAGATTGGTTTTACCAGATCCATTTTTTCCCGTAATAACTGTGAAATTCGGTAGCTCTTTCTCAAAATTAGGGAAAAATAAATAGGGACTTTTAAGTGTTAGTTTCATAGTTCTTTAGTTTTTCCAAAAATACAAAAACTTGATTCATTTTCACACTCAATCCAATTGATCTATATTTTTTTCCTTAGTCTTACGGCTAGGGATTTGTCACTAAATTTTATATCATAAAGATAAAAATTTATGAAAATTTAATAGTTTGATAGTGATCCTTGATTTTTAGATAACGAAAAGTATAAGAAGCAAAAAACCTCTCTGGGATTAGAGAGGTTTGAGGTACCTAGCGGATTCGAACCGCTGTAGATGGTGTTGCAGACCACTGCCTAGCCGCTCGGCCAAAGTACCATGTCTTTACCATTTTTAGGTGTGCAAATATAACAAAATATCTGATTCAACAAAAATTTTTCAGGCGATTTCTTTCACCCCGATGTTTTCAATTTCTCTTTTCATCTGGGTTTCAGTCGTATATTTTTTTATATCAATCACGCGGGTATCGCTCCAGCTGTCGTGCCATCCGTTTTCGCCCAGAAAAGATAAGGCATCAAAAGGTACTATTCTTGAAAATGTGCGACCTAATATTTGCATGAATGTCGGTTTTTCTCCATCTATGCTGATAACTTTTGTTCCTGTAATATATTTTGCGAGTGTTCTTCCCAGATAATATTCCATCAGACAATAATAGGAGAATATGTAAGTAAGGTAAATGAGTATGAAAACAAAATCCATACTGGTATTTTCCTCTTCAAAACTTTCATCTATATTCTCATTAAAAAGAGTGGCATTTAATATTCCAAAGATAAAAATAGTTCCATAAAAAATGACCTATATAAAGATTCTATCCAGAATGTACTCTGCAAATCTTTGCCATTTTGTAGCTCTGTTATTGTCTACTACGCGTAAATATTTTCTCATGCTCGTTTATTAGTTTTAAATTCCGTTTACTATAAGTTTTAATGTAGCTTTTGTATCAATTACGACGGTAATTCCGGATGGATTCATCAGGATTTTTCCCGGTTGCAAAATAAACACTTTTCCAGACATTTTCAGCCCTTTATAATATTCTTTGTTGAAGGCTTCTTCAATACTTCTCCGGGAACTGTTTTCCAGATCCTGGGTTGGAATGCCATATTCTTCCTCAATCATTTTTACAATTCTTCCGCGGAACAGCAGGGTAGCTGTTTTCTGTAATATATTGGATGTTTTCAATCTGAATTTGGTTTCGGACAGCACAATTTTCTTTTTGCTGTCGTCATATACCGGAACTCCCGAAATAAAAGCTGTTCCGTTAACATAACCTTCCGTTTCCGCCTCTATCATCACCCTGTTGTCTTCACCGTACACTTTTATATCTTTAATCTTTACCGAAGAACCTCGTATATCATATTCTTTATTCAGGAACATATTCCGGGCAATAGCGGTTGCTTCCGTAAAAGGAATATTAGCCGTAGTCTGAAGCAAGAACTGATTTGCCAGTGAAGCAGCAAAGGCAAAGTCCGAAGCAGATTTTACAACCTCTGAAGGCATTGGTTTATTACCTGTAAAAGTTTCTGAGTAAATATCTATCCCAAGACTGGTGTTGATCTGATTCGCATAAAACTGCAACGGCGTTACCTGGACATTAATCGGTGTAATCTTCAGCCACGTATTATATTCTTCGGAAATCTGAAACGGGTTTGCAAAAACATTCCAAGCCATCACAGCGTAATTCTGGAAATTCAGCTGTCCGGCCATTTGCTGGTCGATCGTAGTGCAGAATTTCTTCTGCTGTTCTACAAGGCTTTTTTCTACCAGCGACGTTATGGGAATTTCAATCTTTCCAAAATCAAGCACAGGTTTAGTTACCCATCTGAATCCATTGGGACGGGTCTGCGTAAGAATTGTCCAGTTGTTTTTTAAACTGATGGAAGTATTGAAAGACATCACCGTTTCAAAAGTCGTGTTTTGATAAGTATACAATCCGAGGGTTCCGATGCCTTTTTCTGCCCAGATTTTCAACGGCACTTCAATCAGGATGTTCTGGTTAGTGCCGCCTACAAGTCGTATCGGGCGTGTTTTCCAGACTTTTACCTTGAACTGGTCATTGTTGTTATCGGTATAAGAATCGTCCTGATAAATAAGCTCTTTTACGGAAGCATTAATCATGTTGCTGATTTCGGAAAGGGGAATGGTAACCGGCATCGTGATGCTGGATTTTAACTTCGGAAAATTATAAGCAGGTGTCTGACTGGCGGTATTCGTCTGTCCGCAAATGCTTATAACAGCTAAAAGAAATAGGAGCTTGATGAATTTCAATACTTATGTTTTTTAACGAAAATAATAAATTTTTAATGATCGGGCTTAAAACTTTTTTCCAGCTCAATGCCTGCTCCCTTCATTTCACCTTTCATCGGCGGGGAAGTTTTGGTAATTTTTAGTCGGATATAGGAAATTTCCTTGAATTTTTCGTGGATTTTTGAAATGATTCTTCCGGCTACATGCTCCAGTAATTTAGACTTGATTTTCATTTCGTTATGAATGATTTCATTAATGTCGGCATAACTGATCGTATCCTCAAGATCGTCTGATTCTGCTGCTTTCCAAAGATCTGTATGAATTTCCACATTGAGCAGGTAGTAGGTGCCAATGATGTTTTCTTCCGGTAAAACCCCGTGATAGGCATATATTTTTACGTCTTCAAGATAAATCTTGCTCATAATTCTTGTTGATTTTTATACAGCAAAAATCGCTTTAATTCTGCAAAGTCCGGTTGTATTTCAATACTTTTTTTCTCTTTTTTCATTAAGCTTTCTAAAGATTCAGGAAGGTCTATTGTTTCATGCGTTGCTTTTTCCACTGCATCAGGAAATTTTACAGGGTGGGCCGTGCCCAGAATAAAGCCTTTTTTACCGGGGTTTTCGCTCAAATACTGTTCCATCGCGGTGTACGCTACCGCACTGTGAGGTTCAAGCAGATAGTGATCTTTTTCATATACTTTCTTAATTGTTTCCAATGTTTTTTTATCATCAATAGAATACCCTGAAATCTTGTTCCTTAATTGCTTAAATTCATAATTGAAAAGTTCAAGAATACGGATGAAATTACTGGGGTTTCCTACATCCATCGCATTCGAAAGGGTAGCAATCGTTTCTTTAGCTTCTAGTTTTTGTGTTCTTAGATACTGTGGAACCACATCATTTTCATTACAGGCCGCAATGAAATGTTCAGCAGGAAGGCCTCTGAAATGAGCCAGGATTCCGGCGCAGATATTTCCGAAATTTCCGCTGGGAACACAGATAACAGGATTTTCTTTTTCTAGTTTCTTCCATTGTTTCAAAGCCAAGAAGTAATAAATCTGCTGAGGAAGCCACCTTGCTACATTGATCGAGTTGGCCGAAGTTAAAAACAAGGTTGAACTTATTTCATCATCTGAAAAAGCCTGTTTTACCAAACGCTGACAATCATCAAAACTACTGTCAACTTCCAAAGCGGAAATATTTTCACCAAGAGCCGTCAATTGCTTTTCCTGAACTTCACTTACCCGGTTTTTAGGATAAAGAATGACCACATTAATATTTTTGGTTTTGTAAAATCCATGGGCAACCGCGCCTCCGGTGTCTCCTGAAGTGGCAGCTAAAACCGTTACTTTTTTATTTTCATTGCTCATAAAATAGGAAAGACAACGGCTCATAAATTTAGCTCCGACGTCTTTAAAAGCCAGCGTCGGTCCATGGAAAAGTTCCAGTGAATACATTTGTTCGTTAATTCTTTTTAAAGGAATTTCAAAATGGATGGTTTCTGAAACAATTTGTTTCAAAACATCAGATGAAATTGTATCTCCCACAAAATCCTTCATGCATTGAAAAGCAATTTCCTCATCGGAATATTGATATAAATTTTCAATAAAATCTTTATCAAACTGCGGGATGAATTCAGGGAAAAACAAACCTTTCTCTTTTCCCTGTCCCTTTATGGCAGCTGTTTTAAAATCAACAACTTCTGTTTTATCTTTTAAATTGTAATACTTCATTGTTCAATTAATTTTCAATGATTTTGATTCCTGTCGGATTTATTTTTGATACATATACGAAGCTTTCAATAACGATTTCATCATACACAGATTTCATCATTTCTTCTATTTTTTGTGAAGTTTCTTCTTTTTCAGAAAGCATAAAAATCGATGGCCCGGAACCTGAAATTCCTCCTCCTAAAGCTCCGAGCTTCAGGCTTTTTTCTTTAATTTCATTAAATTTCGGGATCAGAATACTTCTGATCGGTTCTACAATCACGTCATTCAGACTTCTACCAATCAGCCCCACATCATTTTTTTGAATTCCGGCTACCAATCCCGCAATATTGCCCCATTGTTCTATGGCATCTTTCAAAAGGATATTCTTTTTCAGAATCTGTCTGGCATCGGAAGTTTTTACTTCAACCTGCGGGTGAACTGCCGTCACGAATAAATCGGGAGCATTCAACGGGATGATATCCACAGGATGGGATGATTTCACTAAAGTTATTCCACCAAAAATGCAGGGCGCAATATTATCCGCATGTTTCACGCCGGAAGCCAGTTCTTCACCAAACATGGCAAAATAAACCAGCTCTTCCCTGCTAAAAATATTTCCCAGCAAAGCATTGGCTCCCACAGCTGCTCCTGCTGCACTTGCCGCACTTGATCCCAGCCCGCTTCCCGGTTTTATCTTTTTATTAATGATGGCTTCAAAGCCATTTTTCAAATGTAAATGTTCCTGAATTTTTAATAAAACGACTCCCGCAACGTTCTTTGAAGGTTCTTCCGGCAATCCGAAATCGTCAAGATGTCTGATGATAATTTCAGGGGTTTCCAATAATCTGATTTCCATTTCATCATACGGTTCATGAATGGCCATTCCCAAAATATCGAATCCGCATACCAAATTGGCAACCGTTGCAGGAGCTTGTAATTTCACTTTTTTCATAATTAAATTTTTAAACAGAACGAACAATATCGGCGAAAACTCCACTTGCGGTAACTTCGGCGCCTGCTCCGGCACCTTTTACCACCAAAGGCTGCTCGGAATATCTCAATGTTTTAAAAATCACAATATTATCTTTCCCATACAAATGGAAAAGATCACTTCCGGGGTCAATATGCTGTAACCCGACTTTTGCTTTTCCATCTTTAAATTCGGCTACATATTTTAAAATTTTTCCATCATTTTTAGCCTTTTCAAATAAATTTTTAAAATGATTTTCATATTTGGCGAGGACGTGGTAAAAATCTTCAACGGTACCTTTCATGCATTCTTCAGGAAGGAAACTTTCATTTTTAATTTCATTAAATTCTAAAGAATAGCCGGCTTCTCTTGCCAGAATTAAAATTTTTCGGGCAACATCGGTTCCAGCCAGATCCAGTCTGGGATCGGGTTCTGTGTAACCTTCTTTTTGAGCTTGTGCTACAATTTCGGAAAAAGGCCTTTTTGTATCATAATTGTTAAAAACAAAATTTAAAGTCCCGCTTAATACCGCTTTAATAGAAGTTATTTTATCACCACTGCTTATCAGGTCATTAATCGTTCCGATGATGGGAAGTCCGGCTCCTACATTGGTTTCAAAGAAAAATTTGCAGTTGTGGTTTCGGGCAATATTTTTTAAATTTTTATAATGTTGAAAATCGGAAGAAGCGGCAATTTTATTACAAGCTACAATATTCACGCTCTTTTTTAGCAGTTTTTCATAAATATCCGCAACTTCCGAGCTTGCAGTAACATCTACAAAAACAGAATTTCTTAAGTTTCTTGAAATAATTTCCAGGGCAAACTTTTCTTGAGAAGCCTCTTCACCATTTTGGTTAAAATCTTTATATTCATTTTTTGAGAGTCCTTTGTCAGAGAAAATCATTTTACGACTATTGGAAAGTCCTGCAATTTTTAAATTAATGAAAAGGTTTTCTTTAAGATATTCGTTCTGATCAAAGATTTGCTCAATTAATTTCTTTCCGACGTTTCCTGTTCCGCAGATGTAAAGATGAACCTGTTTTATTTCCGATTCGAAAAATTCTTCATGCAAAACATTCACGGCTTTTTTACTATCTTTTTCTGAAATGACGATACTGATGTTTTTCTCCGAAGAACCCTGTGCAATAGCACGGATATTAATGCCGTTATTCCCTAAACATCCGAACATTTTTGCGCTTACACCGCTTCTGCTCTTCATATTTTCACCCACCAAAGCAATAATTGAAAGATGGGTTTCAATTTTCACAGGCTCAATTCTGTTGAGTTTTACATCATCTTCAAAAGCGGAATTAATAGCATTTTTTGCATTATAAACATCTTTTTCATGAATAGCAACTGTAATGGAATGTTCGGATGAACTTTGTGTAATGAGAATAACATTTACTTTTTCATGGCTTAAGCATTGAAATAATTTTGCGGAAAATCCGGGAATTCCGATCATTCCGCTTCCTTCCAAAGTTAATAGAGCAATGTCGCTCATATTTGAAATTCCCACTGCAATCTGCTGATTTTCAATATCGGATCTTTGTAACTGATGGGAAATTAATGTTCCGGATTCATTTGGTTTAAAAGTGTTTTTAATTCTTAAATCAATATTTTTCATCATGACCGGCTGAATGGTAGGAGGATACAGAACTTTTGCTCCAAAATGAGAAAGTTCCATTGCTTCTGCATACGAAATTTCAGGTATTGGCTTTGCGTTGGAAACAAGCCGGGGATCGGCAGTCATCATTCCGCTTACATCTGTCCAGATCTGAAGTTCATCTGCATTGATGCTTGAAGCAATGATTGAAGCCGTATAATCTGAACCGCCTCGTCCTAATGTTGTGGCGTTGCCTTTTTCATCTTTGGCAATAAATCCGGGAGCGATAATAATCCGGTTTTTATTTTTATCTAAAAATTTTACCAGATTATTTTCTGTGGCTTCAAAATGTACTTTTGCATTGGTGTAATTGCTGTCTGTAAGAATATACTCAGCAGAATTCATCCACATTACATCCAGTCCTTTGTGTTGTAATCCTGCCGCAATAATATTTGATGAAAGAAATTCACCGTAAGAACTAACTTTGTCTTTAATTCTATCGGTAAATTCTCCTAATACGAATATTCCGCTGCAAATATCTTCCAGGTCGTTAAAATGTTTTTTAACAAAGCTTAACCATGAACTTTGATCCAGAACAGGAATTAATTCTTTAACCAGATCCAAATGCTTTTTTTCAAGATTTTTAATAAGCTGAAGATAATTTTCATCATGTTGAGAGGCTGATTCTGCTGCTTTTATCAATTGATCGGTTACGCCGTGAAGCGCTGAAACTACAACAACAATTCTGCTTTTCAGGGATTCTTTCTTTATAATATCTTCAGCCTGCAGTATATTTTGGGCATTGGCAACAGAAGTTCCGCCAAATTTTAAAACTTTCATAATGTTTATTTTGAGTTAGGAAAAATGAATTTTACTCTTCAGAAAAAGAGTACATGCCTGTGAATGATATGTGAAAATTTACCCCGTTATGGGGTAGTGGTAGTTGTTGTAGCAATAATAGAAACAAGAATTCCTTCCGAAATCGAGAAATCCGGAGCAGAAATATCAGCTATGTTTCTTAAAAAAATCATTGTTACTTGAACAAATGTACAAATTATTTTGAAACAAGAAAATTATAACATCATTATTATTTTCAGGATATCATAATTTATCAAAAATAATATTATATTTATAAGCTAAACAAAATCAATTTATTATGAAAAATTTAAAAAAATTAAGCAGAAGAAATCTAGAGCAGATGAATGGAGGTGCAGGTCCTAAAAGCTGTAACGAATGTCCTCAGGGATCTAACTTAACCTGTGATGAATATTGGGCGCTTTCGGAGTTTTGCAGGAACTGTGTTCTTATCAATTCTGAATGTTATGTTCCTGGTCCTAATGATCTTTAAATTGTGAATTCGATGAGAATAAAAAGCCCCAATAAGTCTGACTTGTTGGGGCTTTTTGTTGTTATTTTATACTTTTAGAAAGATCAAGCATCGCTTCGATAGGCTTTAATGCTTTTACTCGTAATTCTTCGTCGATAATGATTTCCGGAAGCTCGTATTTCATGCACAAATAGAGTTTTTCCATAGTGTTTCGTTTCATATAGAAACATTCCGAGCAGTTGCAGGTTTCATCAAATACCAATGCCGGAATCAGCTCTTTGTGAGGCGCCCGTTTTTTCATTTCATGCAGAATGCCTTCTTCCGTAGCAATAATGAATTTCTGGCAGTCGTCTTTTTCCACATAATTCAGCAGGGCAGAAGTGGAGCCTATAAAATGAGCCAGTTTAAGAACAGCCTCTTCACTTTCCGGATGGGCAATAAGCTTGGCGTCAGGATTGTCGGCCAGCTGCTTCGCAATTCTTTCCATGGAAAACGCTTCGTGTACGATACAGCTTCCGTCCCAAAGAATCATATCGCGGCCTGTTTTCTGGGATAAGTATCGTCCCAGGTTTTTATCGGGTGCGAAGATAATCGGGCGGTCTTTCGGAAGCGCTTCAATTACCGTTTCAGCATTAGAGCTGGTTACGATAATGTCACTTTCAGCCTTTGTCTCCGCGTTGCAATTAATATAGGTTGCGACTAAAGCATTCGGGTGCTGTTCACGCATTTTTCGCAATCCTTCTCCGGAGCATCCGTCTGCTAAAGAACATCCTGCCATGGTGTCCGGAAGAACCACTTTTTTTGTAGGATTAAGGATTTTTGCAGCTTCTGCCATAAAATGGACACCGCAGAAGACGATCATGTCTGCATCGGTATCTTTTGCCTGTCTTGCCAATTGAAGCGAATCGCCAAGAAAATCAGCAATATCCTGAATTTCTCCGGGCTGGTAATAATGCGCTAAAATCACTGCATTTTTCTCTTTTTTTAATGCAAGAATTGCTTTTACAAGCTCTTCTCCCTGAGGAATGGCAATATCTTTAATATCCAAAAATCCTCTTACCGGAATTGCAGATTTGGCTTTTTCTAATGTTTCGGTACTCATATTTACCTCAGTGTTTAAATTAGAAATCAGAAGTAAGAAATTAGAAATCAGAATTTGAAATGTTTGAATTGTATGATACATCAAACCTCCATCATCCAGCTTCAGGCTTCCATCCTTTAATTCCCAATAAAATTTTTTATTAAACGTTCTATTTCTTTTTTTGCTTCATCAAGATCATTATTGATCACGATTTTGTCAAATTCTTTTGCGTAAGACATTTCTTCTTCCGCTTTCGCCACGCGGGTTCTGATAGTGTCCGCATCGTCCGTGTTTCTGGAGATCAATCTTCGTTCCAGTTCTTCAATGGAAGGCGGTTCAATGAAAATCGACAATGCCAGCTCTCCAAAATATTTTTTAAGGGAAATCCCGCCTTTCACATCAACATCGAAAATAACTACTTTCCCCTGATTCCAGATTTTCTCCACTTCGGATTTTAAAGTTCCGTAATATTTATCCGTATACACTTCTTCAAACTCCACAAAAGCCTCTTCCGCTATTTTTTGCCTGAATTCATCAGGTGTTAAAAAATGGTAATCCACCGCGTGAACTTCACTTCCTCTCGGCTGTCTTGTGGTGCAGGAGATGGAAAACTGAAGCTCCTTAAACACTTCCAGTGAATGTTTTACCAATGTTGTTTTTCCGCTTCCCGACGGTGCTGAAAATATGATAACTTTATTGTTCAAAGTTTTTAGTTTTGGGTTTAAAGTTTATTACATGATTCAAAATATGTTTTTCATTCAGAGTTGGTCAAAAACCTTGAATTTTAAACACTAACTTTGAATTAAAGCACATTTAAAGTTTGTTCTTTGATTTTTTCTAAATCATCCTTCATCATTACCACCAGTTTCTGGATCTGTGCATGGTTGGCTTTTGAACCTAATGTATTGATTTCACGGCCGATCTCCTGGGAGATAAATCCTAATTTTTTACCGTTAAAATCTTCATTGTCCATCACTTCTTTGTAGTATTTCAGGTGTTGGGAGAGCCTTACTTTCTCTTCAGAAATATCCAGCTTTTCCGTGAAATAAGCCATTTCCTGGTAGAAACGAGTTTCATCCACATTTTCAAATTCCTTTAAAGATTTTTGGTAACGTTCTTTTACGGCAGTAATTCGTTCTTCTTCAAAAGGAATCACTTCAGAAAGGCTCTTTTCGATATTTTGTAGGTTTCTTTCCAGTTCTTCATGGAGGATTTTACCTTCCGTTTTTCTGAATTCTTCAAACCGGTCAACGGCAGCATGTACAATTTTAGCCAATGCTTCCCATTCACCTTCTGAAAGCTCATCGGGTCTTGAAGTAATGGCATCCGGTAATCTTACCGCCATTTTAAGGTATTCAAAATCCGGTCCGTCTGAAGCGATGTTGCGAAGTTCACTGATGTAAGAATCAATTAAATTTTTATTAATTTTCACATCCGTAGATTCTTCAAGATTCTCAAGGTTGATATAGCAGTCTACTTTTCCGCGGATAATCCTGTCGTTGAGGATTTTCCTGATTTCAAATTCTTTTTCTTTATATCGTAAAGGAATTTTAATATTCAAATCAAAGCTTTTGCTGTTCAGTGACTTAATATCGATGGTAATCTTTTTGCCTTCAAAAACACCTTCGGCTCTACCGAAGCCGGTCATTGATAAAATCATAGTTTTTTATTGTTCTACAAAGATAAACATTTAAGTGTATGTATTAACTATATTCCATTTTTACCGCAAAAGCGACAAAAGATTTTTTAGGTGTTTAGATATTCAAAGTTTGCAAAATTTTTATTCTGCTTTTGTAAACTTTTGACAAACTAAATATTTTCTCTATTTTCTTTTGTCTCTTTTGCGGTTACCATAAAAATCAATTTTCCGTAAATTAGCACTGTGAAAAAGAAAAATTTGATTTCTGTTGTTGGGCCTACCGGAATCGGGAAAACAAGACTGGCTGTTGATCTGGCCAAGCATTTCGATACCGAGATCGTTTCCTGTGATTCCCGTCAGTTTTTTAAAGAAATGAAAATCGGGACTGCCTCACCTTCAGAAGAAGAACTGGCGGAAGCACCTCATCATTTTATAGGAAATCTTTCGGTTGAAGAGTATTATTCGATCGGGCAATATGAAGAAGATGCTTTAAAAAAGCTCCATGAACTTTTTGAAAAATACGATACTGTCATTTTGGTGGGTGGAAGCATGATGTACGAAAAAGCCGTCATTGAAGGTCTGAATGACCTGCCGGAAGCGGATGAAGAAAATCAAAAGAAATTACAGGAAATTTTTGAAGATGAAGGAATCGAAAAGCTTCAGGAAATCCTGAAAGAGCTCGATCCTGAATATTTTTCAGTCGTAGATATTCATAATCACAGAAGACTTTTACGGGCAATTGATGTAATCTGGCAGACCAATAAAAAATATTCTGAACAAATTGCTGTTTCACAAGAGTCCAGGGATTTTAATACGATCCGGATCGGAATTGAAGCGCCGCGTGAAGAATTGTACGACCGGATCAACAGGAGGGTGGATGTCATGATGGAGAAAGGGCTGCTTAAAGAAGCGAAAAGCCTGGAAAAATTCAAGCATTTAACGGCTTTGAATACAGTTGGCTATTCAGAATTATTTAAATATTTTGATGGTGAATGGGATCTGGATTTTGCCGTTTCCGAAATTAAGAAAAACAGCAGAAGATACGCCAAACGGCAATTGACCTGGTACAGAAAAGCAGATGATATTCATTATTTGCCGTTGGGGTATTCGCAGGAGGATTTTAATGGATTGATTGGGTATATTAATGGAGAAGCTTTAAAATAAGTTTTTATTACCCACGGATTTCACAGATTTGCACAGGTTATTATGGAGAACTTTGCGTTTATTTTTAACCATTAAGATTTTTATTAAGAAGTTTAGAATATTTAAGAAGAGCTTTGCTTTTAGTATAATAATGCTTATTAAAATCTAATTTGATTTTTCTTAATTAAACTTAACTCCTTAAATATTTTTAATGGTTCAAAATTTTCGCAGATTGTCATTCTGACGAAGGAAGAATCTTTGCAAATAGGTTAGATTCTTCACTCCACTTTGTTTCGTTCAGAATGACAAAACGGAAAAAGCATTCGTTTAAAGATTTAATTCAAACAAAAAAATGCGATCCCGAAAGACCGCATTCCATTAACAATATAATTTAAATTTACTACTTCCAACCGCCTCCTAATGCCCGGTACAAATCTACAATGCTGCTTAACCTTTGTCTTTTTACGGACGCCAGATTCAGCTCTGCCTGCAGAGAATTTCCCTGGGCTGTTATGACTTCTAAATAGTTGGCCATTCCGCCTTTGTAGAGCATTTCGGCACTTTTAATTCCGTTTTTTAAAGTCGCAGCCTGTTCTGCTGCTTTTTGTTCCTGAACTTTTAAGCTTTCGTTGGAAACCAGTGCGTCGGAAACTTCACCAACCGCATTCAAAACAGACTGACGGAACGCCAGTACATTTTTCTCTCTCTGGATTTTAGCAACATTTAAATCGGTTTTCAGTTGTCTTTTCTGAAAAATAGGCTGTGTCAAACCTCCTAACACAGAACCGAACAATGAAGCCGGAATCTGAAACCAGTTATCAACTTTAAATGAGTTAACACCACCGTTTGCTGTAATTTTCAGTGAAGGATACATATTCGCCTGCGCAATTCCCACGATTGCATTGGATTCAAGCAACATCAGTTCCTGCTGACGGACATCCGGACGACGGCTCACCATGGCTGCCGGTAGACCTGCGGAAATATCCTGTGGCAAAGAGGTTTCAGACATTTCAATTGTTCTGCTGATTTTCCCCGGATTTTCCCCTACCAGAATACTCAATGCATTTTCCTGAATGGCAATATTCTGTTCCAATTGCGTAATCAACAATTCTGTGGACTGTTTCTGGGCTGTTGCCTGCTGAACACCTAAAGAAGTGGTATCGCCACTCTGCCATAATTTTTCTGTAAGGGCCAATGTATTTTTGCTTAATTCTAAATTAGATTGGGCAATCTGCATTTGTTTATCAAGCATCAATAAATTGTAATATCCCTGGGCAATGGCAGCAACCACTTGGGTCTGAATGGCTTTTGTTGCTTCATACGTCTGAAGGTACTGCATTCTTGAAACTTCCTGCTGGTTTTTTATTTTCCCCCAGATATCGGCTTCCCAGGATAGATTGAACGCTGCATTGTAATCTTCAACATGGCTTTGTCCTAAAAATAAATTCAGGCTTTGCCCGTTCATGCTGTTTTTGGAAGGTCTTGAAATCTGTGCAGCAACCCCGAAACCTACCTCCGGATATTGAAGATATTTTGCCTGTTTCAGTTTTTCCTGAGATGAAGCAACCTGTTTTAAAGCAATCTGCAGATCATAGTTGTTTTTAATTCCTTTTTCAATCAATGACTGTAACATCGGATCGCTGAAAAACTGTCTCCACTCCAGGTTCGCAACACTTGCGGTATCTGCTGTCGCAGTATATTTAAACGTTTCGGGAAGGTCCAGCTCAGGCTCCGTGTATGCCAGTTTGGACACACAGGAGACCGATGCTAAAGCCAGTCCGAAAGTGATGATGATATTTTTTACTTTTTTCATAATTTAATTTTAATGAATTACAAACTTTGAGAGTTTTTTTGTGGATGCAAAATTGTCTTTAGTAAGAGAAATGCTTTGCTTTTTGTTTTTTCACAAATTTCCCCGGATGATTTTTAAATCTTTTGGTTGATCTGAACCATTAAGAATCATTTAAGGAGTTAAGTTTAATTAAGAAAAATCAAACAGATTTTATTTAATAAGCGTTATGCTAAAGCGAAGCATATCTTAATAATCTTAACTCCTTAATCAAAATCTTAATGGTTCAAATGCATTTTAAACACTCTCAAATCTTTATAATTGTTCTTTATTAATGTGCAGTAGCTAAAAGTTCAGCTTCCAGTTTTTGTCTTTGAAGTCTTTTCTTTTTTCTGCTCGGCATTTTTTCATGCAAATACTGGAAGATCACAAACATTACCGGAATAATGAAAATCCCGAATACTACGCCTGTCAACATTCCGCCAACGGTACTGAAGCCAATGGAGTGATTCCCTTTTGCAGAAGCACCCTGCGTAAAGACAAGCGGCAACATCCCGACAATGAATGCAAATGAGGTCATTAAGATCGGCCTTAAGCGTAGTCTTGAAGCCTGAAGTGCAGATTCCAATAATGACCTTCCTGCATTTCTTCTCTGTACGGCAAATTCTACAATCAGGATCGCATTTTTCGCTAATAATCCAACGAGCATAATCAAACCAACCTGAACATAAATGTTATTATCAATTCCAGCCAGTCCCGTGAAAGCAAATACCCCGAAAATCCCTGTCGGAATCGTTAAAATAACTGCAAACGGAAGAATATAACTTTCATACTGAGCCGCCAACAAGAAGTAAACAAACAAAATACTTAGCATAAAGATAAATGCGGTCTGTCCGCTTGTTTTGATCTCTTCACGGGTAATCCCGGTCCATTCGTATCCGAATCCTCTCGGAAGTGATTTTTCTGCCACTTCTTCAACAGCTTTAATCGCATCTCCGGTACTGTAACCAGGTTTTGGCGTTCCGTTGATCGTCACTGCGTTGAAGAGGTTATTTCTTGTTACCGTTTCAGGTCCGAAAGCTCTTTTTAAGGTCACTAATGTTTTTACAGGAACCATTTCTCCTGATTTATTTTTAACATAAATTCCTTCTAAAGAATTGGCATCTGTTCTGTAAGGAATATCAGCCTGAGCCATCACCCTGTAGTATTTTCCGAATCTGTTGAAATCTGAAACGAAGCTACTTCCATAATAAATCTGCATCGTCTGCATCAATTCTGTAATGGAAACTCCCAGCTGATTGGCCTTATCATTATCAACCTCAATCGTAAATTGTGGATTTCCGGCTGCATAGGTTGTGAAAGCAAAAGCAATTTCTGGACGTTTCATCAATTCTCCGATGAATGCCTGAGTGGTTGTTCCTAAATTTTCCAGAGAACCGTTCGTTTTGTCCTGAAGCATGAATTCAAAACCGGAAACGTTACCAAATCCCTGTACGGTAGGGAAGTTGAAGAAGAATGCACTTGCGTCTTTCACTTGGGAAACTTTCCCTGTCAATCCCGCTGCAATCTGATCTGGATCGGTTATTTCTCCACGCTGGTCATGATCTTTTAATTTAATAAAACCGGCAGAATAGGGTGATGCATTGGCGTTACTGATGAAGTTCAGACCGTCTGCCACCCAAAGGTGATTTTTAGCCTTTTCACCGTTGATGATTTGGTCAATCTGCTCTGTGGCTCTGTGGGTTCTGTCTAATGAACTTCCGGGAGGGGTATTCACCGCATACAGGATGAATCCCTGGTCTTCGGTAGGAATAAATCCGGATGGCGCTTTTTTAATTAAGAAAATACTCGCTGCGGTAATCAATACCAATCCGCCAACGGCTACCCATTTATTTTTAATTAAAAATTTAAGGCTGTAAATGTATTTTTTGGTTAAATTATTAAAGCTTACATTAAAGGCGTTGAAGAATCTTGCACCGAAACCAGTTTTTTTGCCATGTTCTCCGTGTTCACCCTGAGGATCATTTAAGAACATCGCACATAAAGCGGGACTCAGTGTTAATGCATTAACCGCAGAAATCATAATTGCAATGGCCAGCGTAAAAGCAAACTGTCTGTAGAAAACTCCAGCAGGTCCCTGCATGAAGCCAACCGGGATAAATACGGCACACATCACCAGCGTGATGGAAATAATTGCTCCGGAAATTTCACTCATCGAACTCATGGTTGCGTGCTCCACAGGCATTCCCGTATGTTCCATCTTCGAGTGAACGGCTTCTACTACAACGATTGCGTCATCCACCACAATACCGATCGCGAGTACCAACGCAAACAAGGTCAACATGTTGATACTGAATCCAAACAGCTGTAGAAAGAAAAACGTACCGATAATCGCAACCGGAACGGCAATTGCAGGAATTAATGTCGATCTGAAATCCTGAAGGAAAATATACACGACGATAAATACCAGGATAAATGCAATCACTAACGTCTCAACTACCTGATGGATTGAAGCATCCAAAAAGTCTTTGGAATTGTACATGATGATGGGCTCAACGCCTTTTGGTAGGGTAGTTTTAAACTGATCAACCTGCTTTTCAATTTCAGTCAGGATTTCGTTGGCGTTGGATCCTGCGGTCTGCATAATCGCAAACCCTGAAACCGGCTTGCCATCCACTCTGTTGGCTGCAGTATACGTATAAGAACCGAATTCTACTCTTGCCACGTCTTTCAGTCTCAGGAAAGAACCGTCGCTGTTGGCTTTAATGGCAATATTTTCGTAGTCTTCGTTTTTGTTTAATTTACCTTTATACTTTAAGATATACTCATATGTTTCCTTGCTTCCCTGTCCCAAACGTCCCGGAGCAGCCTCTAAGTTGTGATCTTTTACAGCATTTAAAACTTCTTGAGGCGAAAGTCCGTTGGCAGCTAATCGGTCCGGCTTCAGCCAAAGTCTCATTGAATAATCTCTCGTTCCGAAAACCTGCGCCTGGGCAACACCCGGAATACGCTGGATCTGTGGAATGATGTTGATTTTTAAATAATTCTGTAAGAAAAGTTCATCATATTGTTTTGGATCATTACTGGTTAATCCCATAAACATGATCATACTGTTCTGTACTTTCTGTGTCGAAATTCCCGCCTGTACAACCTCTTGTGGAAGCTGGCTCATGGCTTTTGATACACGGTTCTGCACGTTTACGGCAGCATTATCAGGATCGGAACCTTGCTTGAAAAATACGCTCAGGGTCATGGTACCGTCATTACTGGAGTTGGAAGTCATGTAGGTCATGTTTTCCACTCCGTTCACTGCTTCTTCGATTGGAGTTGCAACAGAACGGGCTACCACTTCCGCATTCGCTCCCGGATAAAAAGCAGTCACCTGAACACTCGGCGGTGCAATATCCGGAAACAGGGCAATCGGTAAATTAAAGAGCGACAAGGCACCCAATAATAAGAGTATGATGGAAATAACCGTTGAAAGTACCGGTCTTTCTATAAATTGTTTTAACATAAGAAGTTTAATTTTAAGTTGCTTATAGCAATCAGCTTTTGGCCACTGGCTAAAAAATGATTCTGAGTTAGTAATTTTTAAATATTGCATCGAAGCAAAAAGCGAAAAGCCAAAGCAAAAAGCGGTTTTACAAAGGTCTTGCTTTCAACAAACTATCAGAAGAAATAGCTTTTGGCTGTATGGCAACACCATCTTTTAAGACTCCGATTCCGGTGAATACGATTTTGTCTCCTTTAGATAATCCATCAGAAATAAAATAGTAGTTGTCTGTTTTTCCAGATATGGTAACCGGTTTTCCCGTTACTTTTTTATCCTTTCCTACTACATAGACATACGTTTTATCCTGAATTTCGTAAGTAGATTCCTGCGGAATAACCAATGTTTTATCAAATAATTGCGGCATACGAACCCTACCGGTGTTTCCTGTTCTTAATGCACCATTTGGATTTGGGAATACGGCACGGACACTGATGGCTCCGGTCGTTTTATCGAATTGTCCGTCAACAATGCTCATTCTTCCTTTTTCGGGATACGTGCTGTTGTCTGCAATGACCAAATCTACCATTGGCATATTTTTAAGTTTTTCGTTTAATGTTGCTCCCGGATATTTATTCTGAAAAGCAATGAAATCCAATTCGCTTAAAGAAAAGTACGCGTAAATCTCGCTGATATCAGACAATAATGTCAATGGATTAGGATCTGTTCTTGAAATCAGGCTTCCTTTTTTGTACGGAATTCTCCCGATATAACCGCTTACCGGTGCGGTAATGGTTGTAAATCCTACATTGATTTTTGCGTTTCCAACGGATGCTCTTGCCTGTGAAGCTGCAGCAACTGCGGCGGCGTAGTTGGCTTTTGCGGTTCTCAGCTGTACCTCGGAAACTACTTTTGCAGCAACAAGTGGTTCTAATCTGTCAACCTCAACTTTTGCTTTCTGAATATTGGCGTTGGCAACCTGAAGATTAGCGCTTGCCATATTCATTTGCTCGCCGTAACTTCTTGAATCTATTTTAAATAAAGGCTGCCCGGCTCTTACGTAAGCACCTTCCTCCACATAGATTTTATCTAAATAACCGTCAACCTGCGATCTTATTTCTACATTGTTTTTTCCTTCCAAAGCAGTCGGGAATTCCTGATAAACAGTCGCAGGAGAAGTGATAACAGTATAAACCGGAAGTTGTGGAGGTGGCGGAGCAGGGTTTGATCCTTCTGCTGCTTGGGTACAACTTTGTAAAAGGATAATGCTTGCGATCAGTACGATAATCCTCGTTTTTCCAAATATTTTCATTTTAAGTTTAAATTTTTAATGAAGTGTTAAATAAAATAATAAAGTTTTTAATTTAATATCTGTTATATTTCCTAACAGTGTTAATAATTTATTAAAAAATATATACAGAAATTTTAATATTGCTTTAAAGAGTTGTTTTCATAATGATTTTGAAAAGGTTGATTAGATTTTAATGTGTTAATTTTTCTAACGGTGTTAATTTTAGTTGCAAATAATACAGATAATTCTAATTTTACATGATAGTTTTTTAATGTTTTTAAAGTGAAATATTTATATTAATTCAGTGTTAATATTCCTAACAGTGTTAATTTTTAATTCAAAAAAAAATTATAAAGACTTGATGAAAGCAGAAACCGTTTCATCCAAAGTCGTTTTATTCATCGTTGAAGGAATATCATCATTACGCATCATCATGATGGAAATTAATCCATGAACCGCTGAAAATAATGCATGAGACATGTGACAGGCATTATCAGTATTGGATCCGTTTTTCTTAATAATTTCATACGTGCAGTCGTAGAGCATATCCTGAAAAGATGAAAATTCTTCTTTCATCATTCCTTTTCCGCTACACTGCATTCCCAAACCAAACATCAGCTGATAGTATTCTTTATTTTTAAATGCAAATTTCCAGTAAGCATCTACAATAGCTTTCAACTGATCTTCAGGATTGTCGTGTTCTCTCTGAGCTTTCAACAATTCAATGTGTAAACAATGGAAACCATTCAATGAAATTTCATATAAAATAGCTTCTTTGTTTTCAAAGTGATCGTAAACTACCGGTGCACTGTACTCAATAGCATCGGCAATTTTTCTCATGGAAAGTGAAGCCCAGCCCTCGGTTTTAGCCAAAGAAAAAGCCGCATCCAGGATACTGGCACGTATATTTTCTTTTTCCCTTTGTCGGCGTTCATGTAAGCCCATGATTTTATATTACTAACAGTGTTAGCAAAACTACAAACTTTTTAATATAACTTCCAAACATATTTTGGAGTTTAATTTTTAAAGAGGGCTTTTGAACGTATTTTTAATTTGGCCGGATGCTAGAAAAATGAGAGCTGAAGGTGATTTTAAGTTGTTATCTTTTAATTATTGTAAAAATTAATGAGGCTTATAGTCACGCTGAATTAATAACTTCCAACTTACCGCATCCATCTTCCATATCCAAATAATCAAGAAAATCTTTTATCTTTGTAAGTAAATAAAAAGTTATGAATACGCCCTCAAATATGATTGATCTAGGCACAAAAGCACCTTTTTTTGAACTGCCCAATCCTTCAAAAAGCAATGAAATGCAATCGCTGGACGATCTGAAAGGAGAAAAAGGTACCTTAGTAATCTTTATGTGTAACCATTGTCCTTTTGTACTTCATGTCATCGACAAGTTAAATGAACTGTATGAAGATTATAATGAAAGAGGAATTGAATTTATAGCCATCAACTCAAATGATGTTGAAAAATATCCTGCAGATTCTCCTGAAAAGATGATTGAATTCCAGATTGAAAGAAAGTTTGATTTCCCGTATTTATATGATGAAAGCCAGGCGATTGCAAAAGCCTATGATGCAGCCTGCACCCCGGATTTCTTTTTCTTCGATGATAAGCTTGATCTTATCTACAGAGGGCAGATGGATGATTCAAGGCCGGGGAATAATAAGGATGTGACGGGTGAAGATTTGATTATTGCTTTTGAAAATCTTTTAGCGGGAGAGCCTCAGGAAGAAATTCAGAGACCAAGTATGGGCTGCAATATTAAATGGAAATAACCTGATTGATTGTTCTTCATTAAATATACAAAGCTGTTCTTATGAACGGCTTTTTGTTTTTAACTGATATTTTTTATTCCATTGAATATTTTCTGTTTATTTCTAAAATATCAATAAGATTATTGGTTCCCAGTTTTTGAAAGATCCTTCTTTTATAAGTGCTTATTGTGGCAACATGAATCTTCAGCTCATTGGCAATTTCCAGATTACCGTATCCTTTAATTAATAATTTATATACAGTTTTCTCTCTCTCAGAAAGAGTTTCAAGTGGATTGCTTTTGCCGGATACCGAATGGTGAATCAGTGCATCCATAGTTTCTTTTGAATAATATTTACCTGTATTTAAAACTTCTAAAACTGCCCGTGCAATTTCGTCTTCGTGAGAAAGCTTGTTCAGATAGCCATCTGCTCCTTCCAGAATAAAGGAGATCACTTCAGCAGTATTGTGCGTTGAAAAAATAAGAATTTTTAAATTGGGAAATTTACATTTGATTTCGGCAGTCATCTTTTTTTGGTTTCCTTGTAGACCAGGATCGAGGATGAGAAGCGCATAATCAGTTTTATCAGCTAATTTTTCGAAAATTTCATCATAATTTAGGGCATATTCCAGGTCAATATTTTTTAAATATTTTTTAAGAATCATTTTAATGCCTGTCATCACGACGAAATAATCATCGGCAATAAGTATTTTTTTATTCATATCATTTGGTTTTTATAGTGTACTCCCAGTAATATTTCAACATAAGGGCAAACAGATTTATTCAGGCAGATAACTTAGTACATCAGGTTAGGCATAATGTTATCGAATGCCTATATCATCCTGTGCCTTTCGGCCTGAATAAAATAACTATAAAATTAAAAAAAATATATTTTATTTTCACTATTATCATGTCATATTATTGTGTGTAATATAAAAATAACAATAAATTGCTTGATTATTGAGCTTGTAGAGTATTTTTTTAGCCGGACAATCCTTATTTGTAGTGTAAGTTTTATAAATATATAATACGCTTTGGGTTTGTAATTAAAATATTACAAATCAATAATTATTTTATTACAATGGATAGGATTATAAATCAATGTTTTGAACTTAGTTTTGCAAACTAAATTATAAAGGTAGTTTTTTAGATTTATTGCAATATAAAGTCTACTATTATACAATTTTCTACTAAGAAAATACAAATGATTAGAACACAAGTGATGAAATCTGTTATAAAGCAGGTCTTTCGTTTTTCCGGAAGATTACTCTGCTTTATGCTCATCATTGCTTCAATATTCAATTTCGGACAGTCTTTATCTACAGAAAATTCCGGATATATTCATTTTCAGGGCAATATTTTAATCACGAATAACATGGAATCCAAAGAAGAGGTCGCTGTAAGAGGCAAAGAGATCTCTCCGGATGTTACAGTCAGTGGCGAAGAATATATATATGTTGCCGACGGTACTTCCTTGTACGGAATCGGTAAAAAGACAGTCAATAAAATTGCAAAAAAACA